>NZ_JAEHJZ010000219.1 GCF_016469035.1 Gelidibacter salicanalis
CTGTATGCACCCGCCTCTCCTCATAGCAGATGAACCAACAACTGCTTTAGATGTACACACGCAGAAGCTGGTGCTTGAGCATCTGAACCAAATTCGTCATGACTATGGAACTGCCATCTTGCTCATTACTCATGACCTTGGCGTCATTGCAGAAATGGCAGATCAGGTTGTTGTCATGAGACAGGGAGAAATGGTAGAAAAAGCAGAAGTCCTTGAGCTT
>NZ_JAEHJZ010000220.1 GCF_016469035.1 Gelidibacter salicanalis
TATCTCTTCTGTCCCACGATGACCATCTCCTTTGATTGTCTCATGGCTATTATTTTACATCGTTAGACAATGAAATCATAGTCGATGCGTGAAGGTCAGTTACATGCTATGGTACGATGAGAAAAAAGGAGAGATGACATTGATTCATTATCATGCCATTGTCACAGGACGGGTGCAGGGAGTCGGTTTTCGCTATTTTGTACAAGGAG
>NZ_JAEHJZ010000221.1 GCF_016469035.1 Gelidibacter salicanalis
ATATTTTCCTGCCGCCGCAGGCGGTGATGTGTGATCCGGCGAAAGCTGATAATCCGGCAGACTGCGAACAACCGGTTCCGGCACCTAATTCGCTGGGCTTTAGCGAGCATTGATGCCGGCCGTTGAGTCAGATCATCTCGAAGGGCACGTTGTTGAGCCGGGCAACGTGTTTTCCGATCTCTTCCGTGCTCTTCATGTGATCAAAATGGACATTACTGTAGTCAGGGAACAGGGTTCTATCGACGCCTAACACTTTGGTCACCCGGATGTTTTGAG
>NZ_JAEHJZ010000222.1 GCF_016469035.1 Gelidibacter salicanalis
TTAAGCTGAATATCAATGCTGAATCCTACAATCCTCTTGCAGCAGGTTTCTATGAAATGAAAGTTAATGTGCAAGCGAACGAATGGATTGATCTAGATGAGCCGATTAGCGTAACTGTACTTGTATCTGATAAGCCTCTGCCTACAGATATCAAATTGAGCAATTCTATTCTGTATAGAAATGTCCAAGGCGGTAATCTAATTGGTGATCTAATTACTATCGATCCAGCGGATGACCAGCATATCTATTCTATTGCAGAGCATTCTGATTTTGAACTTGTAGGTAAGTCACTTGTCTGGAA
>NZ_JAEHJZ010000223.1 GCF_016469035.1 Gelidibacter salicanalis
TACAGACCAGGGGAGGAAGAAGAGAGACTGCCGATCCACCTTTTGACGCAAAGCGGTCATATTAAAGAGCTGTCGAGACAGTCAGATATCGTTGATGCCATTTCCGGTAAACGAAGAACCGATCATAAACTTTATTTCCCGATGGACTTAATTGTAGATATGTCGGAAAAAGCTGAAGAAAAGAAGGCGATCATGAAGCTGCTTGGATTGGGATAAGGAAGTACTGAAAAAGGAGATGTCGGGAATTTGTTGAAAGAGCATGCAAAGTTGATGAAGGTATTCTCTGAATCCGGGGAAATCGTTGGACGGAAGAAGCTGCAAAAGATGATTTACATAGCAAAAAAGCTAGATTTGCCTTTTTACGAGAA
>NZ_JAEHJZ010000224.1 GCF_016469035.1 Gelidibacter salicanalis
GCTTTTTGCGCTTGGCGACTACCCCAGCGTTGGCCTCGCCGATGCCCGCGAAAAATGCGAAGACGCGCGTAAGTTGGTAAGGCTGGGAGTCAGTCCTGTTCAAAATCGACAGTTTGAAAAAATTAGGCGTGAGATGGATTCCGCTAATACTTTCGAGGCCGTTGCAAAAGAATGGTTAGCGTTGAAAGATTGGGAGGATGTGACCAAGACGCGACGGTTGGACATGCTTCAG
>NZ_JAEHJZ010000225.1 GCF_016469035.1 Gelidibacter salicanalis
CTCGTTTACGTTATCCACCAAAACCCTGACGGTCGGTCAGCAAGGCTGGGAAATGCTGACCGCCACGGCGCTGGTGGTGTCTTATTTCTCCGGTCCGCTGCTGAACTTTGGCGACTTCTCCCGCTACGGTAAAAGCATGAGCGAAATCCGTCGCGGTAACCGCTGGGGTCTGCCGTTTAACTTCCTGCTGTTCTCGATTGTGACCGTAGTTATCGTCTCAGGGA
>NZ_JAEHJZ010000226.1 GCF_016469035.1 Gelidibacter salicanalis
GGATGAGATGCAGGTGGGAATCGTTCAGACCGGGGATCGCCGTGTGACCGTGCAGATCCACCACCTGAGTAGACGCATCCGCGAACTGCATCACTTCATTTTCAGTGCCGACAGCAAGAAATTTGCCGTCTTTAATCGCCACGGCGTTCGCCAGGGGTTTCTCCCGGTCAACGGTATGAAATTTGCCATTAATCAGGATCAGG
>NZ_JAEHJZ010000227.1 GCF_016469035.1 Gelidibacter salicanalis
TCATACTATAACCTAAAGATCAAAGGCACTGTACGTTGACGCAGAGCTGGGAGGGAGATGTGCGTGCTATTTTCCAGAATGGTGCCACTACTTTACAATAATCCTCACGTTCCGTCTTTGCCAAATCAAGGGTGTTTGAACATCAAACAGCCACCCTATGGGATCAAGCCACGACTGTAATGGAGCAAAAGATCACGAGCGGAATTTGGGGCAGCCCAACTTTGGTCATGGCTAAGGACACAGATCCGAGCCACGTTTTCACCTGGAGTTGAGTGGGCCTT
>NZ_JAEHJZ010000023.1 GCF_016469035.1 Gelidibacter salicanalis
CGTCGAAATAAAAAAGGAACTTCTACTGGATACCTCGTATCCTTGGGTCGAGGTTGTTCATTTAAAAATGGGTGTCTAATTTAATATAGTCTAAAAATTCACGACGTGTATCCTGGTTTTTAAAAGCACCACCAAATTCTGAAGTTACCGTACTACTTTCAATATCTCTAATTCCACGAGAATTGACGCATAAATGTTTGGCGTCAATAACACAGGCAACATCATCAGTGCCTAATACTCTCTGCAATTCTTGAACAATTTGAATGGTCAAACGTTCCTGTACTTGAGGTCTTTTGGCATAATAATCTACAATACGGTTCATTTTTGAAAGTCCAACAACAGTACCTTTGCTAATATAAGCTACATGAGCCTTACCAACTATTGGTAACAAATGATGTTCGCAAGTAGAATAGAGGGTGATATTTTTTTCCACCAACATTTCACCATACTTATATTTGTTTTCAAAAGTAGAAGCGTTTGGTTTTCTGTCAGGACTTAAACCGCCGAAAATTTCTTTGACAAACATTTTTGCCACACGCAATGGCGTACCCTGAAGACTGTCATCAGTAAGATCGAGCCCTAAAGTTTCCATAATATGCCTTACATCATCCTTAATGATGTCTATTTTTTCATCAGAAGAAAGCTTAAAGGCATCGCTTCGCATAGGTGTGTCTGCAGATGTGCCTACGTGATCATCACCAAACGCATCAATATCTTGTATATTTTTATGTGTATTCATAGTCATTTTTGTAAATCCATCAGTAGCCTCAACGTTGTCAATGGTGTGTTTAATTGAAATAAGTTGCAAAGATAAACAAATATAAAATCATAGCATTAGCTTAGATATTTTATTGCTAGGCAACCAGGAAATCTCTTAAATTCAGTTCTTGTTTCAAATTAGTGAAACTCAATTTTTAAAAGTTGCGAAGCAATGAATTNNAAAAGGAACTTCTACTTGATACCTCATACCCTTGGGTCGAGGTTGTTCATTTAAGTTCTATACTGTTGTCGTGATGACTGGCCAGGGTCTTTTGTGAAATTTGATGCTGTCGTCACGACATACATTTGTGTTATTTAAGCGGCACTAGAACAAAAAAAACACTCCAATAAAGAGTGCTTTTTAATGCTGTATATTAAATAAGAGACTTACAGAGTAAACCCTAAAGTTAAGGTTACGTTGTTGACTTTTGTGTCAATTTGCGCAGCATCCGTAAGACCTACGGTATATAGTTGCTGATTATATTCTCTTTGAGAATGCTCATAAGCTAAATCTAAATTAAGATTCCCAAAATTATATCCGAAACCTAGAGAGTAACCATTTAGATCTCCATAAAAAGAATCCTTTTCATAAGGACTTTCTTCCAGTCTGTAACCACCTCTTAAACTGATTTGCTTAATTCTATATTCACCACCAATTCTGTAGGTAGAAGCGTTCTTCAAAACGTCATTCATAATTCCATTTTGAGTAGAAAAATAGGTGTCAGATGTCGGTTTGAATTTTGTATTGCCGTAATCTTTTCTCGAATAATCAAAACTGATCAAGCCTTTATCGCTAAAAATATAGGCCAAACTTCCTGTGATTTTTCCTGGGGTTTGTAATTTATAATCTGGGAAAACATTCACCACAAGCGGATCAATGATTTGAGTTAGGTTAGAGCCATTTTCATTTCTTACGGTACCAAGATATTGTGTGGTTTCATCAGAGATGGTGTACCATGTAGGAGAGTTATAAGAGAGTCCCACACGTAAAGCTTCGTTTATTTTTGCAATAGCACCTACTTGAAACGAAAACCCACTTCCATTAGTAGAAAGTCCATTTTGAAAACGTACCTCTTTGACTAAAGAACCGGCGTTGGTATTGGTTTCGTATAAATCTGTAAATTTTTCGTAATTGATAAAATGTGAATTTAGATTCAATCCAAAATAAAAATTGTCGCCGTATTGTGTGGAGGCATTAAAACTAAATTTACCGTTGTAGCCTGTGGAAGCATAGGTGTATTCTTGATCAAAATTATTCCCAACAATATTTGAATAATATAAGGTGTTGGCGTCATCATTCGAGTTTGGCTCAACTATATAAGATTCAAAACCTAAAAAACCTTGTTGATTGCCAAATCCATAAGTGCTATTGATATCAGCATAAGCGGAAGACAGACTTTCATCTTCAAAAGCTGATATTTGATCTAATCTCAACCCTTGTGCATAGCCGAGAAAATAATCGCCAATAGATTGCGCATTGGTGTTGACGCCTCTAACATTCCAAGCATTCTCAAAATTTGAAATTTTATCATAGGCAACCCCTAACGTGAATTTTCTCCAAGGAGAATTTATATTTGTGTTATTAAATACGAACGCTGCACCCGTTTGGTTCAAATCAAACTTAGAGTCTGATGATGAGTTAGCCCCGTTAAAATAATTGATAGTATTGTTGGTATCCAAATTGGATATGGAAATAGAGGCATGGCTATTCATAAAAATTGATGACCCAGCAGGATTGATACTCACCGCCGACATGTCGCCCCCGAGAGCCCCAAAAGCGCCTCCCATACTTCTAAATCGTGCAGTTCCCTGAACTTCATCTTGTGAATATCTTACGGCATCAGCGATGTCCTGACCCATCATACTAGACATAGATAGGGCTGCTATGAATAGTAAATTTAACTTTTTCATATGTTTAATTTTTTTATAATTGTGATTATTATCTACTGCCACGTCTTGAAGTTCCACCAGAACTTCTTGCTGGCGCTGATGATCTTGAAGGAGTACTACTTGAGCTTCTTGCCGATGGGGAGGAACTAGAACTAGAACGTGAAGGCGAATAGTTTGAATTGTTATTAGACCTTACTGGTGTTGAAACATTGTTACCGCTTCTTCTGCTTGAGCTACCACTTCTGGTGCCCGAGCTATTGCTTCTAGATCTTGTAGTAGGCTGCGCTCTATTTTGAGTTCTCGTTCTTGTCGCGGGCTGAACTGACCTGTTAGGAGAAGTACTTCTTACCCTATTGGTGGTATTGGTACGAGATGGGGTAGTATTGCTTCTTCTATACGTGTTAGTCGAATTTACTCGCGATCTCGATTCAGTAGAATTCACGGAGCTACGCCTACCAACATTAGAGTTGGTTCTGTTAATGCTAGAATTGCTTCTATTTAAAGTTGAAGAACGTCGATTTATTGTAGAGGACGCATTTCTGCTTAAAGTAGAGCGAGAGGTGTTTGTATAGGCGCTTCCGCGTCTGCTATTACTATAAGACACATTTCTGTTATTGTTGTAATATTGGTTATTATAGTTATAACCGTAATACGGATAATGACCGTAGCCATAATTGTGACCGTAGCCATAACCATAACCATAATAAGGATAGAAACCACCATAATACCCATAAGGCATATATGGGTCATAAAACCCTGAGTAGCCCCAACCTGCATAGCCCCAAGTACGGTAAGGACTGTAATAGCCGTATCTGCTATATGGGTACCAGCTGTTCGTGTTGAAATGGATATTAATGTCTACATCCTGACTGTCTTGTCCCCATCCAGCATAACCCTCTTCATAAACAATATCACCTTGGTCGTCAGTATAATCACCTTGATAGGCGTCAATATCCGTGAAGATCACGTTGTCGTCTTGGGCAAGATTTTGAAACTCTTGAGATTTCTGACCGAAATAGTCTTTATAATAGCTGTTATTGTTGGCTTTTACATCGTCATAATAGCCTCGAGGGGCTTCTTCATAGCGTTGTTCTTGAGGAGCTTCTGATCTATATATGCCATCATTGTCATAACCAGCGTATTGGTATGAACCACAAGAAGCTAAAATGAAAATAGAGCTTAGTGCAACAAAAAATGGCAATTTTTTATATAAGTAAGTTTTAAATTGCATATCTATTTGTTTTTATTGTTGAACATTACAAAAATAGTTAGTTTTGTCGAACTAATTATTTATTTAACATAAGCACAATTTTTGTGCCAAAAGACAGGCAATGAGTAAAAATCTTACAAGCAGAGCGGAAGATTATTCCAAATGGTACAATGAACTCGTAGTGAAGGCTGATTTGGCTGAAAACTCGGCAGTTAGAGGGTGTATGGTGATCAAACCATATGGCTACGCAATATGGGAAAAAATGCAAGCTGAGCTAGATAGAATGTTCAAGGAAACTGGTCATCAAAATGCCTATTTTCCACTTTTTGTTCCTAAAAGTCTGTTTGAGGCAGAAGAGAAAAATGCCGAAGGCTTTGCAAAGGAATGTGCAGTGGTCACACATTACAGGTTGCAAAATGACCCTGATAATCCGGGAAAATTGCGTGTGGATCCGGAAGCAAAATTAGAAGAAGAGCTTGTGGTAAGACCCACCAGTGAGGCTATTATATGGAGCACTTATAAAGGTTGGATTCAAAGTTATAGGGATTTACCGATCTTAATTAACCAATGGGCCAACGTGGTGCGATGGGAAATGCGCACACGTTTGTTTTTAAGAACCGCTGAGTTCTTATGGCAAGAGGGGCATACGGCTCATGAAACTCGTTCAGAAGCTTTGGCCGAGGCGCAATTGATGAATCAGGTCTATGCTGATTTTGCTGAAAATTTTATGGCTATTCCGGTCATTCAAGGGGTGAAAACAGAAAGCGAACGATTTGCTGGTGCTGAAGAAACCTATTGTATTGAAGCGTTAATGCAAGATGGTAAAGCGCTGCAAGCTGGAACATCGCATTTTTTAGGGCAAAACTTTGCCAAAGCTTTTGATGTGAAATTCACAAACAATGAAGGGAAGCTGGATTATGTGTGGGCCACCTCGTGGGGTGTTTCGACACGTCTGGTAGGTGCTTTGATAATGACGCATAGTGATGATAAAGGATTAGTGCTGCCTCCTAATTTAGCACCAATTCAGGTGGTCATTGTGCCCATCCATAAAACGGATGAGCAGTTAAAGCAAATAGGAGATGTGGCTAAAAACTTGATTACCGAATTCAAATCAAAAGGAATCAGTTGTAAATATGACGATCGTACAACACAGCGTCCAGGAGCTAAATTTGCGCAGTATGAGCTGCAAGGCGTGCCTTTAAGAATTGCAATAGGACCAAAAGATCTCGAAAACAAAACTGTTGAACTAGCGCGCAGAGACACCTTGTCAAAAGAAAATGTGGCACTTGATGGTTTGGCGGACAAGATTGACGGTTTGCTTAAAGAAATTCAAGATACTTTATTTAAAAAAGCACTTGATTTTAGAAATTCGCACCTTACAAAGGTCGATACTTTTGAGGAGTTTAAAACTGTTTTAAACTCTAAAACAGGTTTTATCTCAGCACATTGGGATGGTTCTCCTGAAACAGAAGATAAGATTAAAGAGCTAACAAAAGCCACCATTAGATGTGTGCCTTTAGACCAAGAAAAAGAAGCAGGAGCCTGCGTGTTTACTGGAAAACCTTCTGTTGGTAGAGTGTTGTTTGCCAAGGCTTATTAAAATTTTTCAAAAAAAGTTGATTTAGGTGTTGCAACATTTAAAAATAGTTGTATTTTTGCACCCGCTGAAAGACATGAATAGTCAATAGTCATGTTAGACAGTTCACAATAAATAGTGTGAGTTCATTTGAAATGGTTGCATATTGATAAAAAAAGTTATTAATTTGCACTTGAAATAAATTAAATGGCCCGTTCGTCTATCGGTTAGGACGCCAGGTTTTCATCCTGGTAAGAGGGGTTCGATTCCCCTACGGGCTACAATTTTTTAATAAGAAAGAAAGAAAATGGCAAATCATAAGTCAGCATTAAAAAGAATCAGAAGTAGTGAAGCTAAGCGTTTAACCAATAGGTATAAACACAGAACAACTCGTAATGCTATCAAAAAATTACGTGAATTGGAAGATGCAAAGGCAGCTCAAGAAATGTTACCTGCAGTGTCTGCAATGATTGATAAATTAGCTAAGAAGAATATTATTCATTCTAAGAAAGCGGCTAATTTGAAATCAGGTTTGGCACTACACATTGCTTCTTTATAATAAAGGAACAGCGTTTAAATCCTATACAAACTAATCCATTCATATAGAATGGATTTTTTATGCTTTATATTGAAAAATTGAATCACCCTAAGCATGTAGAGTTTTAAGAAAATGCTTTTTATCACAATGAGTTAGGGGAGGCGTTTTATATTGAGTTGCCCATTCAATTGAGGTGGACAACGATCTCCTTTTAAATAAGGATCCTCCATATCTCTATGTCTTATAAAACGTGCAGGGGCGCCATATACTACGGTTTTTTCCTCCACATCCTTGACTACCATAGCACCAGCGCCAACAACGCTATGTGTCCCTATGTTAATGTTTTCTATAACATTAGCGCCTAGAGATATGGCTGAAAACCCACCCAGCATTAAATTTCCTCCTGTACATACCCCTGAAGAAATACTGGAATAGTCTTCCATTGTGCCGTCATGGCCCAATGACGAATTGGTGTTCAGTATGCAAAAATCGCCAATTTTAGAGTTGGAGTTCACTATGGCACTAGGCATAATAACGGTGCCCTTACCAATTTGAACATTCCTACTTATTACCGCACTCGGGTGAATTGTTGAAACAAAATTTAAATCGGGGGTTATTTCAATTAATTTATCCACCATCTTCTTTCTTGTCCAATTATTCCCTATAGCTACTATTACACCATAAAGATCATGTTCTTCTATTAGTTTAGGAATGTCCTGTTCGTTGCCCAATATTTGCAATCCACTATAATAAGAATCTTTTTCCTTGTACGAGTCTAAGAACCCTAAAACAGAATACTTGGCTTCTTTCTCAATACAATCTAATAACATCCCTCCGTGACCAGATGCTCCTATTATTACAATTTTTCGTTTCATTTCATTTGGATTAATCTCGTTTTACCCATCGTCTTGAATAAAATATAATTCTTAAATATACTTATTCTTCTTAAAAGGTCTCAAACTAAATCAGTTATTTGCATAAATTAGCTTTAGAAGCACCTAACGGATTTTTTATTCATTTTGAAAGTGCTTCAAATTCTTCCTTGTAATTACATCTTTAGAATTAAGGATATTTATGGGAAATGTGCATATGGATCAATAAAAATTTCATGACATTACACGTGCTCTTTTTCTTTACCCCCTCTGAATTTATTAATCACAAATTTTCGTTTTCCAGAAGAAAGTAAAGGAATGTCATCTACATAGTCTAAAGAAATTTCGGCGTCACTACCCAAGTGCTTTTTAAATTCAGTCACAATATTATCAGCACTTCGGAATTCAGGTAGAACATTAAGTTTTAATTTGTATTGGGTCTTATTTTCTTGAATAAATTGGTACTGTCTGATATGTGGATATTTTAATATATGATAGACCATAAAAGGAGACGTCATTTCTCCATTGGTTTTATAGATCATATCCATTTTCCGGCCTTCCACTCTTTCCAGAATCCTATGCTTTGCGCCATTCTTATGAGAAATGGACAACTGTCCTATATCTCCAGTATCATATCTAATCATTGGCATGCAATAATTATATAAATCCGTGATTACAATACGACCAAAAACTCCAGGCTTGACAGGAGCATTGGTATGCATATCCAATATTTCTAATAAATAACTGGCCCAATTAATTTGATACTCTCCAGACGCTGCGTTCTTTTGTGCCAAAATTCCGTTTTCCACATTAGAGTAGCGTGAGACCACAGGTACTCCAAAATAGTGTTCCGTACTCAATTTGGCGTCTTCTTTTAAAGATTCAGAAATGGCGATTATAGATTTTACATTTTTAACCACGGGTTTAGGATGTGGGCCTTCGAGATAAGTTTTTAATTCATCCAGAACAGAGGCATAGCACATAATTCCTTTAGGAGAATTGTCTTCAGACATATCCCGCAATAAAATCTCCAAATCGGTTTTGGATAATTTTGAAACGGGGTGCATATATATATTCTTAATTCTTGCCATCCAAAGTTTAGGGCTGTTATATTGATCCCAGTGTCTTACATAATATAACTTATGACCAATCTCAAATCCTGCTTGCTGAGCAAAGTAAATAACGTCTGCAGAATTTCTGTTGCGCTTATTTTTATCGTGCAACAATGTAAACGGCGTACCGGTAGAGCCACTGGTATAAACAGAATATTTTTTTTTATTTTTATATGCTGAAGACTTAAAATCCTCATAATAATCCCGGATGATATTTTTGTCAATCACCGTAAAATCATCCAACCCCTTATAGTTATAAAAATTTTTATAAAAAGGAGTGGTAGTGACTGCATGCTTCAAAAGTTGGTCTAAACTTTCGGCTCTTCTATTTTTTGATTCATCAGAATCTATATCTGTGAGAATAAGATTGATGTCATTATAATGTATTCTTATCCTTCCCCCTTTTAAGGCGTCCAATGACCAAAAAATCTTTTTCTTAATCGACTGTAGCATGTTTTTTTATTTTATTATAAACTACAAATATTAAACTTGTGAAAACGGAGACGCTGATTATGTACTCCAAATGCGAAAGTCGTAGCAAATTCATTTTATTTGTTACGTTTTAAATCGAAACTTAATACGCAAGACAATCAGTCTTTTAGCTCTTGATTTCTAGGTTTCAAAGTTAATAAATATGATCTGATAATTCTATCAAAAACGTATGAATTGATGTTAATGTTATACAAAATGAGTGTTAAATATTTTAAGAGACATCAGCGTTAGTCCTTAACATCTTATAATTTTAGCTTACTGTCATGATATGTTTCAGTCTGTCATTTGATATTTTTTTACGCAAGCACGCGTAAATGTGTGTAGGAAATTGCATTATAAGTACAAGAGGATTAATTGAATGGATCAAAAAATGATATGGGTACTGGATTTCAATAGTATTAAGACACGCCCACAATTAAAGCTAAATGTGCGGTTTAAAAACTACAATGGGAGAAAGCCTTTGGTAAATTGCGTTCCCATATCAGCGTTGAGCGAGCATGGGCTCTGAAAATCGGAGTTATAGGTATCTTCCATCTCCTGATCATAATTTGTAGATTACAAGGAAGAGTGAATTTTAACCCTGTAAAATTTCAGATTATCATAGGTTGGTTAAACAATTTCTTTGGAGTTTCTATCTGTAAACAGTAAATTAATAGGCTATAAATACCTTTGGTGGATCATTCTTTATAAAAAAGAATATAGTTATTCTTAGGGTTCACAATCCGCTCTAAAGTTTCTTTGTATTCTGATTTAAGTGAAAACACCTTCATCTAACTCCCAGATTTTTATGTGTTCATAATTTGTATTTGAACGTTAAACGTTTTGTTTTCAACGAATAAATATCAGATTTATTCGAGCTTTTTTTTTAAAGGTTATATTTATTACGCCATTATAAATAAACCCCATAAAATTAGACCATTACTTAACCTCCTTGATTATGAAAACAACATTATTCCAGAACCTTAATTTTTTAATAACCCATTTTTTTAAATTTATTTTAATAAGTAAATATAATCGTAAGGTAAATGACTTGGGTATTTTAAAACCACGACTCTCTTTTATTTTTATTTGTCTATTCATTACAGTGGTGGCGGGAGTGAATGCTCAGCTTCCAATTGTCAATCAGAATAAATTTCAGCAAGTAGATTTGCTCACTGGTTTAAGAAATTCAACCACTATGAAATTTGCTCCTGATGGGAGAATTTTTATTCTTGATAGATATGGTGAACTATTAATTTATAAAACGGACACCCAAACCTCTATATCCGCTGGTTCACTATCAGTTTTTCATGAATTGGAGGACGGCTTACTTGGGATTGCCTTTGATCCAAATTTTCAGAACAATTCTTTTATTTACTTAACCTATTCTCCAGCTGCAAAAAGTGTTAATCGGGTCTCTCGATTTAAGATGGATGGCGACGACCTTAATTTGGGGTCGGAAAGTATACTGTTGGAATGGGTAACATCACGTACAGCAAAATTTCATTCTGGAGGTGGTATGGACTTTGATTCTCAAGGTAATCTTTATATCGCAACGGGAGACAATGCAGGGTATGACAACTTATATGCGGCATGGAATGAAGACAACTCAGATTATAGCGCGGAAAAATCTTCCTCTAATACCAATGATTTAAGAGGGAAAATTTTGCGAATTAAACCAACGGCAGATGGTGGATTCACCATCCCAACAGGTAATCTTTTTCCTCCGGGAACTCCATTGACTAAACCAGAAATTTATGTCATGGGCGCTCGTAATCCTTATAGGATATTTGTAGATAAAGAGGACACAGATTGGCTTTTTTGGGGAGACGTGGGGCCCGATGCCAGTAAAGAGGACCCAAACCTGGGGCCAGAAGGGTTGGATGAGATTAATTTGACCCAGACGGCAGGCAATTATGGATGGCCCTATTTTGCGGGCCAGGATAATGATGCGTATGGCATTCCTTATAGAACTCCGGCCAAAAGCTCTCCGGCTGCTCCAGAAAATAAATCGAAATGGAATACTGGTGCCAAGGTGTTGCCTCCTGCAAAACCGGCTTGGATTGAAATCTTCCATAAAAGCTTTTTTGCAGGTCCAAGATATCATTATGATTCAAGTTTAACTGATGCGCAAAGACTTCCAATAGAATTTGATAGCGCTTTTTTTTATTACGATTTTAATACTAGTAAAATATGGGCTGTAAAAATGGATGCTCAAGGTAATATTATTACAAATGAAAGATTTGCTCCTGGTGTTTTTCCTGGTAATTCAACAGCGTTCAATGGGTTTATAGATATGGCAATAGGCCCTGATGGCAAAATGTATATCTTGGCGTATGGTGCTGGATGCTGTCCTCAAAATGTGGGTACAGGACGGTTAATTAGGGTAGATTATACTGGTATAACCACCAATGCACCGCCAAATGTGAAAATTGCCGCAGACAAAACTAACGGATCTTTGGATCTAACTGTGCAATTTTCTAGTGAAGGAACCACTGATCCTAACGGAGATATGCCTTTGTTCTATGAATGGGATGTTGACGGTAACGGAACTATTGACTATATAGAAGCCAACCCTACACATACCTATACTGTTGCGGGAACCTATGAAGTACAATTGAGGGTAAGAGATGGGAAAGGTGGTGTTGGTGTGAATAATATTACAATTCATGCAGGAAATAATGCCACCAATTTTACCTTCATTTATCCTCCAGATGGTGGATTGATGAATTGGCAAGATGATATTGACGTAGAGCTCAAAGTTACCGATGATGAAGATGGTGCTATTGATTGTGAGGATGTGAAACTAGTTCCTTCCTTAGGACACTTAAATCACTTTCACGATGAACTTACACTCACCGGCTGCCCAACCATCTTGACTTTGGATGCTGATAATACACATGGCGCTGATGGAGAAATGGATATTTTCTACGTCTTAAACGCCAATTATACGGATTCTGGTGGATTGACAGCATTTGATCAAATTCAATTGCACCCAAAAAGAAAGGAAGCGGAGTTTTTTGACACCCAAAATGGAACAACCATTATTGCTAATACCGATCCTTTAGAAGGAGGGGCTGAGGCTGTTCAGGTTAATAAAAATGGATATATATCATTTTCCGGTAGAAATCTACATAATATTAAGGCAGTAAAATATAAAGTGGCATCAGCCATGAGTGGTGGCACTATAGAACTTAGAGTGGGCGGTCCAAACGGCTTATTATTAGCGGCTACACGTGTTCCATCCACTGGTGGTTTAGACTCTTGGGTTGCGGTAGAATCAGAGATTATTGATCCAGGAGGAAAGAACGATCTTTTCTTCGTTTTTAAACACGCTACTGCTAACCAAAATATATTCCACTTGAATTATGTGGAGTTTATGGGTGAAGGAGTATCTAAAGATAATTCACCACCCCTTATAGGTAGTGTAGAGCCCATTGGTACATCACAAGTCAAGGTTGTTTTTACGGAATATGTAACAAAAACTACTGCAGAGCAACTTAAAAATTATATGCTAGACAATGGAATCAGTATCACTTCCGCTGTTCTTCAATCAGATGGTCGTACGGTCATTTTAAATGTATCTCCTTTACGTTCGGGTGTAGTCTATAATCTTAAAATCAGTAATGTCCAAAATCTTTCAGGAATGGCTGTCGTTACAGGAAATTATACTTTTTCCACCATGGGTTCCATACGGATTAATGTTGGTGGTCCTGAAACCACATTGGATTCTGAGATATTTAGTGAAGACAAACATTTTTTAGGTGGTAAACTATATGCCAATATAACCCCGATTGCAGGAACTGATGACGATGCTTTGTATCAAACAGAACGTTACGGGAGTTTCTCTTACGCTATCCCTGTGCCTGTTGCTGGTGAATATGACATACGGCTGCATTTTGCTGAGTTATATTTTGGAGTAGGGAGTAATTCAGGGGCCGCTGGAGATAGAATTTTTAGTGTAAGTATTGAAGGTGTAACTGTTTTGAATAAGTTCGATATTTTGGCGGAGACTGATCCAGCCACCGCACTTAAGAAAGAATTTAATAATATTTCTGTGACAGATGGAGTAGCTAATATTCAATTTACGTCCTCTGTAAATAGTGCTAAATTATCTGGAATAGAAATTCTCTCTCCGGATGCATTTAAGGTTGAACCTAAAATAAGCATTTTAAGCCCTCAGGACGGTTGGAATATAAATGAGACTTTTGAGGTTAGTTTTTCTGTTGAGAATTGGACAATTGCTGAAGGGGATACCCATATGCACTATTCCATAGACGGGGTAGTGGTAGGACCTCACTATAATTATGGGCCTATTACTATTGAGAATCAGAAGTTGGGCAGCCATATAATCCGCTTAGAACTTTATACGGAGAATCACATTCCAACAGGTATATATGAAGAGATTATGATAGCGGTTACTGATCAAGGGACTTGTAATACCACGTTATTTCCTGATTCTTGGGTAGTCCATCAATTAGAAGCAAATTCTTATACGGCAGTTTATACTATTCCAGATTATGATCTAAACGGAGACGGCTTAAAGGACATTGTAACCGGAGGTTGGTGGTACAAAAACCCTGGTTCAGCATCTGGCAATTGGGTAAAAAGTACGATTGGTAATGGTTTTGGCAATGTGGTACATGTATATGATTTTGATGGCGACGGCCATATGGACCTCTTGGGAACAGCCTTAGGATCAGGTGCAGGTAATGAGTATAAGAGTGCCCAATTGCTATGGGCCAAGAATGATGGCTCAGGGAATTTTACGGTGTACAATAATATTCCAGCTGGAAAAACAACTTATAATGAACCGTTTTTAGCAGGTATTGCCGGTGGCAATTATGGTCAAGGTGTTCCTTATCAGATGGCTATCAATTGGAATGGTGCGGAATCAACAAAATCGCCAGTACAATTGCTGACGCCTTCTAATGACCCCTCCACTGGCACCTGGACTTTGGTAGACATCAGTAACGATTCCTCAGGAGAGGATATCAAGGCGGGAGATATAGATGGGGATGGCGACTTAGATCTTTTCCAAGGAATAAACTGGCTAAGAAATGAGGGCAACGGCATCTGGACCACCTTTTCTACTGGTATTACATATGTAACTACTCCGGATAGGGTACAATTGGCTGATTTTAACGGTGATGGAAGATTAGACGGAGTGGTAGGTCAATTAGGGCTTGGAAGCAATCCCAATCGCTCCGAATTCGCTTGGTTTGAAGCACCTGCAGATCCGACCAAACCTTGGATAAAACATAAATTGAGTGATTCGGTTAAGGGGAGTCTTAGTGTGTTTGCGATAGATATTGATTTTGATGGAGACATGGACATTGTGGTGGGAGAATGGCTGGGAAGTAAGCGCCTGATTGCTTTTGAGAACGACCTTTGTAATTCTGGAACCTGGATAACCCGTATACTTGATGACGGCACTTTAAACCTCGAACACCATGATGGTGCCATGGTAACGGATATAGATAATGACGGCGATTTGGACGTGATCTCCAACGGATGGCTCAAAAACAAAGTGCCACGAATCTATGAGAATACCACACTTTCTTCAGAGAATCGAGAACCTGTGGCAAATGCGGGAGAGGACCAAACCCTAGCACTGCCTGCCAACAGTATTGTATTGAATGGCACGGGAAGTGATGTCGATGGAGGAATTGTAACTTTCATGTGGACGCAGACTAGCGGCCCTGATACGGCCACATTAAGTGGAAGCGATACTAAAGAGCTTACGGCTAGTAACCTTATTGCAGGAGATTATGTATTTAGGCTGACAGTTACCAACGATGAAGGCGTTACAACCTTTGACGAGGTTACAGTAAGCGTATTAGCGGAAGTATTGGCGATTAGGATTAATTCTGGAGGACCTGAATATACATTTGAAGCTATTGAATGGTCTGAAGATCAGTATTTCAGTAGCGGGAGTACATTTATGCAACCAATTAGAATAGCCAATACGGCCAACGATCAATTGTATCAAACAGAAAGATATCTTACTAAGGGTAATATGGTTTATAATATTCCTGTTGCATCGGGTATTTATGATATCAACCTTCATTTTGCGGAGATCTATTTTGGAATATCTGGTCCGGGATCAACTGGAGGAGAAGGGTCAAGAGTGTTTAACGTGAATATAGAAAATGGACAAAAACAACTTAGTAACTATGATATAATAGTGGCTGCAGGAGGAAGTGCAACGGCAGTAATTGAACATTTTACGGGTATTACTGTAGATGATGGATTTTTAACCATAACGTTTACTTCAGTTGTGGACTTTCCAAAAGTATCAGGAATAGAAGTTATGCTTAGTGGTGGTAGTTCGCTTCCACCTATTGTTGATGCGGGAGGCAATAGAACTATTTCACTACCGAGCACTTCTGTGGTATTGGACGGGTCTGCCTATGATCCAGATGGTGGTTTTATAACCAGCTATCAATGGAGCCAAATTAGCGGACCAAATACCGCAATCATTACAAATGAAAAAACAGACGACCTTTCAGTCTCTAATCTGATTGAAGGTGACTATGTTTTTCGACTAACAGTTAAAGATGATGATAACCAATCTGCATCAAATGATATGGTATTAAGGGTCACCAGAGCAAAATCAGCGGTACGTATAAATTCCGGAGGTCCAGATTTAAATTTTAATGGAGAGATTTGGAATGCGGATCAGTACTTTTTAGGAGGTACAGTAAGCCAAAATCCAACCGCTGCTATTGCAAATACTGAGAACGATGCCTTATATCAAACGGAACGATTTAGCACAAGTACAGATGGTTTAATCTATGAAATCCCTGTTGAGAATGGATTACATAATATAAGTTTACATTTTGCTGAGATTTATTTTGCCGTAGCGGTACCCGCTTCTGCTGGAGGAGTGGGATCGAGAGTGTTCCATATAGATATAGAGAACGGCACTCAGCGTATAGATAATTATGATATTGTCATTGCGGCAGGAGGCGCTGCTACAGCAGTTGTTGAAACCTTTTTAAATATATTGGTAACAGACGGAAACTTAACGGTTAAACTGATACCAGTAAAACAATTCCCTAAAATCTCAGGATTGGAAATTGTTGAATCTCGTTCTCCCTCTGTTAACGCGGGGTTAGATCAAACCATTGTTTTGCCTGTAAATACAATTACTCAAAATGGATCAGGGAGCGATCCTGATGGGGGTGCGGTGACCTTTTTATGGACACAAATCAGTGGTCCAAATACAGCATCATTGATAGGAGCTGACACTCCAAATCTCACTGCCAACAATTTGATTTTAGGAACATATGTGTTCAATTTAATGGCTACTGATGATGAAAATAATTCTAGTAGTGACCAAGTAACTATTACGGTAGTCTCAGACTCAACAAATATGCCTCCCGCGGTCACCAATCCAAATACTCAGACCAGTGTTGAGGGAGATGTCATCACATTGCAAATAAGTGCTACTGATCCTGAAGCGGGTAGTATCTCATATGCTGCTACGGGGCTTCCAAACGGATTATCTATAGATGCAACTACAGGACTTATCAGTGGAACAATCTCCATAGGAGCTTCGTCTAACAGTCCGTACACAGTAGAAGTAACGGTAGTGGATGACGGTACGCCCCAACAATCTACAATGGTCACTTTTATTTGGAATGTAACGACTGCTGGGGGCAACCAAGCGCCTGTAGCTATTATTACTGCGGATGAAATTGTGGGAACAACACCTTTTGCAGTATCATTTACAGGAAGTAATTCTACTGATGATATAGGAATAATTAGTTATTTTTGGGACTTTAAAGACGGAAGCACAAGTGAGGACAGTAATCCTATACATATTTTTGACGAACCTGGTACTTATACGGTAGAGCTTACCGTTTCCGATGGATTGCTAACCGATACTGAGTCTATAATAATTACTGTGAACAAGTTTGAACCATTAAAGGCTATTATCGCACCAAATCCAGCCAAAGGTATTGCTAGGGTATATGTGTTAAATGCCACCAGTAAAGATGGTGTTGAGAAAATTTATCTTCATGATACCGCAGGGAAATTCATTGAAACTATATCAAATCCCCAAGTGGTTGCTGACTATTACGCGGTTCCTGTACACACTTTACAAAATGGTGTATATTACCTGACCTTAATGTTGAGTTATAACAGGAAACTCTTAGTGGAGCTGGTAGTGCAGAATTAATGTGATATTAAAATCCAATATAAATGGGAGTAGCAAATAAATTGTCTACTCCCATTTTTTTTGCTATCCGTTTTACTAAACTTGATGTATGTTGAGAATTAGGACAGACAAACTTTAAAAAACAATATTTTTTTTGTGCATTGGCACTAGCGCAAGATTGACAGGGAATTTAGTTATTTAAAAGGAGTCTTATCTTTTTTTCTGTAAATCTCCAACAGCTCTATATTAGAATTATGTAGAGGTTAATCAGAATGAAGTATGTCCGTGGTCTATAAAACAAAAGCCCCAGAACCTTACGGTTCTGGGGCTTTTAACTATATTATAACTCTTACTTATCCATTCATAGATAATAAAAACTCTTCATTATTTCTGGTTTTTTTGAATCGGTCGTTAATGAATTCCATAGCTTCCACAGGATTCATATCTGCAAGATATTTGCGCATCACCCACATTCTTTGGATGGTATTTTCATCCAACAATAGATCATCTCTACGAGTGCTTGACGACGTCAAATCAATAGCAGGGAAAATACGACGGTTAGATATTTTTCTATCCAATTGCAATTCCATGTTACCAGTTCCTTTAAATTCTTCAAAGATCACTTCGTCCATTTTAGAACCTGTTTCAGTTAATGCAGTTGCAATAATGGTTAATGATCCACCATTTTCAATATTACGGGCAGCACCGAAGAAACGTTTTGGTTTGTGTAAGGCATTGGCATCAACACCACCACTTAATATTTTACCAGAGGCAGGTTGAACGGTATTGTATGCTCTTGCTAAACGGGTAATTGAATCCAATAATATCACCACATCGTGTCCACACTCTACCAAACGTTTTGCTTTTTCTAAAACAATGTTGGCAATTTTAACGTGCTCATGGGCTTCTTTATCAAAGGTAGAGGCAATAACTTCACCTCGTACATTACGTTGCATGTCTGTAACCTCTTCAGGACGTTCATCAATCAATAGGATCATTTGATATACTTCAGGATGGTTGGCTGCAATTGCATTCGCTACATCCTTTAATAGCATTGTTTTACCTGTTTTTGGTTGTGATACAATCATACCACGCTGTCCTTTACCAATTGGAGAGAACAAATCCATAATTCGGGTAGAAATGGTACTCTGTCTTTCCGCAAGATTGAATTTTTCTTGAGGGAATAAAGGGGTTAGGTGCTCAAAAGATACGCGATCTCTAACAACTTCCGGTTTTTGACCATTAATTCTGCTTACTTTAATTAAAGGGAAATACTTTTCACCTTCTTTAGGGGGTCTCACATGCCCAAGAACAGTGTCTCCAGTTTTCAAACCAAATAATCTTATTTGTGACTGTGATACATAAATATCGTCAGGAGAAGAGAGGTAGTTGTAATCTGAAGAGCGTAAAAACCCGTAGCCATCTTGCATGATGTCTAACACGCCTTCACTTTCAATAATAGCATCAAATTCAAAATCCGGTTCTCTGTAACGGTTCCGGGTATCTTTATTCCCGTTGTTTACTTTTGAAGATGCATGCGCACTATTATCACGATTATTGTTGTCTCTAGGGTTTGATTTGTTCCCATTAGTGTCATTAGAGCGCTGTTGCCTGTTGTCTTTAGCTTGAGGTTTGTTGGTAGCGTCCTTGTCTTTTGGGGTATGTTGTTTTTTCTCGCGATGCTCAGCTTTTTTTACACGAGGCGTTTCTTTCTTATCCGTATGGGCAACCGGAGTTGGTGCAGCTACGGGAGCAGCAGCCTTTGGTTCTGGTTTCTTAGTTTCTGATGGCTGAGCCTGAGGTTTTGTGTCTTCAGCTTTAAGGTCAGGCAGCTCCATTTTTTGTTGAGGCTGATCTGATGCTGGTTTTTTCTCAACACGCTCTCTTTTTTTCTTTGGAGGTGTTTTTGATGTTTTTGGCGTTTCAGCCTTAACATCAGTGGTTGCGGCGATTTCTGTTTTTACTACATCCGGATTAGCGGCCTGCACATCAAGAATTTGATATACTAAGTCTAGTTTTTTGAGCGTACGGTATTTGGGTACATTTAATTTTTGAGCTATTTCCTGTAAATCAGAAAGCTTCTTTTCTTTTAATTGCGAAATTTCAAACATGTATGTTTATGAATATTATTATAAAATTGAAATTGGACTTGTTCCGATGCTTATTTAGAATTAAGAAGAGGAAAAATCGAATGTAATTTTTTGAAGATTTAACAGCCTATCACTCTGCGAGTAACACAATGTTATTGCAATAATACAATTTTATTTTAAAAATTACGGTATGTTTTAAAAAGAAACTATTAATTTTGAGCTTTAATTTTTTAGAATAACTCATGTTACAGCGCATTCAAACCGTATACTTACTTATAGCAGCCATCTGTTCTTGCGGCTTGATATTTGTATTCCATTTGTGGACCAATACTCACGAGGTGCTTGTGTATGCTAAGGACGAAATGTTATATTTAGCTATGTTTTTTGGTTCAGCTGCATTATCTTTGATTTCAATATTTAACTATCAAAACAGGAAGTTCCAATTTGTATTGGGACGACTTAATATCATATTAAACTTTATTTTATTAGGATTATTTGTGTATCAATTGCTAATGGCGCCTGGAGAAAGTCAAATTTCAGAGAAAGGCGTTGGGATTTTTATTCCTATTTTAACTATCGTGTTTTTGGTGTTAGCCAACAAGGCCATAAAAAAGGATGAAGATCTTGTAAAATCTGTCGATAGATTACGATAACCCTTATATCTTAATTTTGTTAGTGCGTAAACCCGAGGTGAAGATCTCGGGTTTTTTTAGTGAAACCCAAAACCCAAAAGCCGAAGGCGCATTGGGTTTTGCTGGTTGAACTAATCCCGCTGCAAAGCGGGATCTCTTCAATTAGTTCTATGATTCCAAAAGCCGAAGGCGCATTGGGTTTTGTTGGTTGAACTAATCCCGCTGCAAAGCGGGATCTCTTCAATTAGTTCTATGATTCCAAAAGCCGAAGGCGCATTGGGTTTTGCTGGTTGAACTAATCCCGCTGCAAAGCGGGATCTCTTCAATTAGTTCTATGATTCCAAAAGTCGAAGGCGCATTGGGTTTTGCTGGTTGAACTAATCCCGCCGCAAAGCGGGATCTCTTCAATAATTCAGTGGTTTAAAAAGCCGAAGATGCATTGAAAAATCCAGAATGAAATCGTCCCCGCTATAAAGCAGCTTTTAGTATCTAGTTAAAGGTTAAAACCCTGCTCCCGATAGCTATCGGGATTCATTGCAGTTACTTTAGTTTATATAAACTTTTAAGAGCATGTTGTCATTTCGACAGAGCGAGGAACGAGTGACGAGAAATCTTATAATAATATAATTCCTCTTCGTGCCTCATTCGGAATGACAAACTAGTATCAGAAAAGAATTTCATTCTTTTGTTTAAAACTATGGATTTCCAATCCATAGTGGTTTATTGAATTATCATAGTCTATCAGCTGACTGATCTTATTAATACCCAATAACTTTCATGTTTATGATACATGAAAATTAAAAACAGAATGAATTCATCACCTGAATTGTTCATAAAAAATCAATCCTTACTTCTTAAACTCTATCACTTCCAAATTATCAATCTTACTCCCATCAATGGTAAAACGAAGCATGGTCCTTACGTTTTGAAACCCATGCTTCCCTGCAGCACCCGGATTCATATGCAACAAGTTTAATTGTTTGTCCGGCATCACTTTAAGAATGTGCGAGTGTCCGCAGATAAAAAGTTTCGGAGGATTTTGATATAGTAATTCCCGAACCCGCTGGTTATACTTTCCGGGATAACCACCAATATGAGTCATGAGAACATCAACACCTTCGCACATAAATCGGTTGTTTTCAGGGAATTCCATACGGGCTTGTGTGTCATCAATATTTCCGTAAACAGCCCTCAGTGGTTTTAGTTTTTTTATGGTGTCTGTAACATCTAAGTTGCCAATATCGCCCGCATGCCACACTTCATCTGCGTGTTTAACATGCTTTAAAATAGCGTCATCAATATAGCTATGAGTATCTGAAAGTAGAAGTATTTTTTTCAAGTTGGTGTATTTTACTTTAAATTTATTATGAAACCGCTGAGGTTTATAAGACCTGTACGATTTTAAAACGTAAATCTAGTTATCTTTGCAAATCACAAAAATAGTGATAAAGGCATTAATTTATCCGTAAGTAGCGTTTTATCCCGTGTCAGAGCTTCGTTCTTTCAGAGATAAGTGTATCGGACGTATGTCTGATGTAACTTTCAAATCTACCACAGTCACGTTGAGATATTTTATCGAATTGTCATATAACGGAAAAGCCTATCATGGTTGGCAAAATCAGCCAAATGCTATTTCTGTACAACAAGTTTTAGAACATGCATTGATCACCTTATTGAGGGCTCCTATAAAAATTATGGGTGCAGGACGTACGGATGCCGGGGTTCATGCTTCACAAATGTTTGCGCATTTTGATATGGAAGACCCATTTGATATTGACACGCTGATTTTTAAGATCAATTGGTTTTTACCGCATGATATTGCCATCCACCGCATTTTTGAGGTAAGAGATAAAGCACATGCCAGATTTCATGCGCTGAGCAGAACCTATAAGTATCGTATTTCTAATACCAAAAATGTGTTTACCCACGATTTTGCATATAAAATCCATCTGCCATTAGATCTTGATAAAATGAATGAAGCCTGCAAAATATTATTGCAGTATAAAGATTTTCAATGCTTTTCTAAAAGCAATACTGACGTAAAAACGTATTATTGTGATATTAAAGAAGCAGCTTGGGTATTGCAAGATACAGAATTGACCTTTACCATAACTGCCGATCGTTTTTTAAGAAATATGGTACGCGCCATTGTGGGTACCATGGTCAATATTGGTTTGGGAAAACTGGAGGTGGCGCAATTGCATGACATTATCAAATCTAAAAGTAGGGGAGAAGCCGGCTTTTCGGTTCCGGCTCAAGGCTTATATTTAACGGATATTCAATATCCTGATACCATTTTTAACGCTATATAATATGAGTGCCAAAAAGAAAACCAAAGTTTATGACGTGAACCTCTTCAAGCGCTTGATGCAATACATCAAGCCCTATAAACTCGTGTTTACATTTACTTTACTGTTTGTTACGGGTTTGGCTGTTTTTGGAGCGTTGAGACCTTATGTATTGCAACAGGCAATTGATAATCATATTGAACTTCAACAATATGATGGGTTTATGTACTACATCATCATCATGATTGTACTGTTGATGCTTGAGGTGGTGTGTCAGTTGCTGTTTATCTACAATTCCAGTTGGTTGGGGCAATCTGTCGTTAGAGATATTAGAGTGAAGCTGTTTAAGCACATCATGAGTTTTAAAATGAAATATTTTGATAACTCTTCTGTAGGGGTCTTAATTACCAGAACGGTGACCGACATGGAGCGAATCTCCGATATTTTTGGTGAAGGACTTTTTATGATTTTTAGTGATATTCTCAAAATGTTGGTTGTAGGTGGCGTCATGTTATTTATGAATTGGAAGCTCGGTCTATTGGTCTTTACAACCTTACCAATTGTGCTTTTTGCAACCAAAATCTTCCAACGCTACATGAAGGTTGCCTTTGAAGATGTCCGTAATGAAGTTTCCAATCTCAATTCTTTTGTGCAGGAACGTGTTACGGGAATGAAAATATTACAGTTGTTTACAAGAGAAGACACCGAGTATAGAAAGTTTAAGGAAATCAATGCACGCCATAAAAAAGGATGGTTAAAAACAGTATGGTATAACTCTGTGTTTTTTCCAATTGCCGAATTTTTATCGTCCTTGACTTTAGGTCTTGTGGTGTGGTATGGCGGACTGAATATTATTTCTGATGATTTGGCCTCTCAAGGCGATTTGTTCGCTTTTATTATGATGATCCCAATGTTGTTTAGACCCTTAAACCAAATCGCTAATAGATTTAATACGTTGCAAATGGGCATTGTAGCCGCCAACCGTGTTTTTGATGTGTTGGATACCACATCTCAAATTGACGATGTAGGTACCATTGAAGCCGCCCACTTTAAAGGCAACATCAAATTTGAAAATGTACATTTCTCTTACATTGATGATGAAGAAGTTTTAAAAGGGATTTCATTTGACGTAAATTCAGGCCAAACCATTGCTATAGTTGGTGCCACGGGTGCAGGAAAATCGACTATTATTAATCTGCTGAACCGTTTTTACGATATTCAAAAGGGAACTATTTACGTTGATGACGTGAATATCAAAGAGATGACCTTGCACTCCTTAAGAGCGCAGATTGCGGTGGTGCTTCAAGATGTGTTTCTTTTTGCTGATACTATTATGAATAATATCACGCTCAATAATCCTGGCATTACTGAAGAGCGGGTAAAGCAGGCCGCAAAGGATATTGGCATTGATGAGTTTATTATGAGTTTGCCAAACGGTTACGATTATAACGTTAAAGAGCGTGGGGTGATGTTGTCTTCCGGCCAAAGACAGTTGATTTCGTTTCTGAGAGCCTACGTGACCAATCCGAGTATTTTAATTTTAGATGAGGCCACTTCTTCTGTAGATTCCTATTCTGAGCAATTGATGCAAGTTGCCACAGATAAAATAACAAAAGGGAGAACCTCTATTGTTATTGCGCATCGTTTGGCCACAATTCAAAAAGCGGATAGTATTATTGTTATGGATTCTGGACGTATTGTGGAACAAGGAACACACCATCAGTT
The DNA here is from genome assembly GCF_016469035.1 of Gelidibacter salicanalis. Taxonomy (GTDB): domain Bacteria; phylum Bacteroidota; class Bacteroidia; order Flavobacteriales; family Flavobacteriaceae; genus Gelidibacter; species Gelidibacter salicanalis_A. Next base: position 23,331 of record NZ_JAEHJZ010000023.1, read on the forward strand.
ACTTCAAAATAAAGATGGATATTATAAAAATCTTTACGAGGTGCAGTTTTTGAAGACGGAAACAGTCTGAATTACTTCAGGCAAGACTTTAGAGAGCACCACTCCAATTAGTCCTGTCGTTGATGGCTATTAGTAATTTATGCCAAGTCTTTTCTAATTATATCTATGAGTTCGGCATTGTCTTTAAACATCACAAATTCACCATTTTTTATATAGCTGATTTGTCCTGTTTCTTCACTTACGGCAATTGCCAAAGCATCTGTTTTCTCAGTAATTCCAACGGCAGCTCTATGGCGTAGCCCAAAACGTTGCGGAATGTTACGTTCATTACTCACCGGAAGAATCACGCGAGTGGCCTTAACTGTGTTATTGGCAATCACAATGGCGCCATCATGTAACGGGCTGTTTTTGAAAAATATACTTTCAATGATGGGTTGGGTAACCTTAATATTCATTTCATCACCAGAGCTGGTCAAAAAATCGAGATTATTACTGCGTTCCAATACAATTAGCGCGCCTGTTCTGGTAGAAGCCATTTTATGGCATGCAGATATGATAACTTCCACATCTGTCTGGACCTGTTCTTCTGTCTTCAAAAAATTAAGGTGTCTTAAAAATTTGCGCTTATTTCCAAAATTTGTAGAACCCACCATCAGTAAAAACTTCCGTATTTCAGGTTGAAAGACCACAATCAGCGCAATAATCCCTACATCCATAAAACCACTAAAAATGGTACTCAACAGTCCCATTTTGAGAAAAGTGGTCAGTTTCCAGACAAAATAAATGATAATGATGCCAATAAAGATATTTATGGCAACGGTACCCTTTACGAGTTTGTAAACATAATATAGAAGGATGGCAACGAGAAAAACATCTATAAAATCTATGATGCCGAAATCCCAAAATTTAAGCTGGTCCAATGCTGAATTGTTTTTTGTAAAATTAAAAAAATATGCTTAATAAATGAATTCGTTTTCGTTGAGGGTAATTTTGGATGAATCTATCTTGGATAAAATCGATTTAAATGAAATATAATCTTGAAAAGTCAACTTGTCGTTGATATTTAGAATGAGTTCATATGATCCTTCCTGTGGTAAATTTTCAATATCGTCTTTTAATGTTTGTAGTGTCGATTTTTTGAGGATTGAATCTTTTAAAATCGTTACTAATTTTATGTCCTGTGAACTGCTAAAATCAAGAATAATTCTATGTTCCCTGGGGTTTTCATAATCTGAAGCAACATTAGGGGATACATAATCGGTTTTATAAATTACGTTTGTAAACTCCAAAAATCCGAGGTTTTTAATACTAGTGTCGTTACAGGTATAAAAGTTTTTGGCGTTTTCGTTTTTATGGACTTCAGCATCCCGCTTCTTATTCTGTAACATGATGATTCTGGGAATAACCTGATCTAAAGTGAGCCGTTTGTCAACATTAACAAGCCAATTGGTGGTGCTGATCAAGTTGCCTCTGTTCATCTCAATACTGTCTGTTTTTGTTTCATCATAAAAGAGATACGCCGGTGAAACATCCGTGACTTGTGTGATGGTTGCATTGGTTATTTCAGGTAATAGGACCGATTTTTCCTTGGAACAGGAAAAGGTCAAAAGAATAAAAAAGAATAGTATATGCTTCATGGCTTATGCTGTTAGTTGTTGGGTAAGATGAATGCATTCCATGGCTTCTTTAACGTCATGGACGCGCAATATTGAAGCGCCTTGTTGCAGACCAATAGTATTTAAAACTGTGGTGCCGTTTAGAGCTTCAGTGGCTGAGGCGTTTAGCACTTTATAGATCATGGATTTTCTTGAAAAACCAACCAAAATTGGTTTTTCAAGTATTTTAAAAGAATTCAAGTGTTTTAATACGTCATAATTTTGAGCGGTTGTTTTCGAAAACCCAAAGCCTGGATCTACAATTACATCAATAATGCCTACAGCTTTTGCGGCAGCAATGCGTTCAGAGAAATAAAACAGAATGTCCTTTAGGATGTACTCGTAGTCCACGTGTTGTTGCATGTCCTGTGGCGTGCCTTTCATGTGCATCATCACATAGGGTACATTAAGGTTTGCTACAGTTTCCATCATCTTGTCGTCCATTTTACCTGCAGAAATATCATTGATCATACAAGCGCCGGCATAAATAGATTGTTTGGCAACCTCACTCCGGAAGGTGTCAATAGAGATCAGAATATCAGAAAATGTAGAGGTCAACAACTTTAACACCGGAAGTAAACGCTTTAACTCTTCATTTTCACTAATGTGTTTGGCATTTGGTCGAGAACTGTAAGCGCCTAAGTCAATAAAAGTAGCGCCTTCGTTTAACATTTTTTCAACCTTCTTTAAAATAGTAGATTCGCTTTTATAAACACCGCCATCATAAAAAGAATCGGGAGTAAGGTTCAAAATACCCATGACTTTCGGAACTGTTAAATCAATAAGCGCTCCCTTGCAATTTATGGTCATGATGTTTTTTCCGATTTTAAAGGTTAAAATTAGAGCTTGATATGGTCAAAATTCAAATTTATAGATTTTAACTAAAATTTTGTTCTATATCTACAAAACTTTGAACTCTGAACTTTGAACTCTGAACTATTTAGGCGAAATTTACGCAAAATTACCAGTTTCTATGCAAGATACCTCAAAACAATATGATGCCGTTATTGAAAAATGCAGAAATCTCTTTGTTAATAAAATGTCCGATTATGGCAGTGCATGGCGCATTTTGAGGCTTCCATCACTTACTGATCAAATTTTCATAAAGGCACAACGCATCAGAGGGTTGCAGCAAAATGCAGAACGCAAGGTGGATGAAGGGGAGGAGAGTGAATTTATGGGCATCATCAATTATTGTTTAATGGCACTGATACAGTTAGATCGGGGTGTTGTAGAAAAACCGGATATTTCTCTTGATGAAGCTAGCGAGCTTTATGACGAAAAGGTAGCTGTGTCTAAAGCGCTGATGATGAATAAAAATCACGATTATGGTGAAGCGTGGCGCGAGATGAGAGTGAGCAGTTTGACCGATCTTATTTTGCAGAAATTATTGCGAGTAAAACAAATTGAAAATAACGCTGGCAAAACGCTGGTGAGTGAAGGGATTGATGCCAATTATCAGGATATGATTAATTATGCTGTGTTTGCCTTAATCTTGCTTAAACAAGGTTAAGTAAACTGAAGAAGTAAAAAACCAAATTCCAATACGGCATGGAGCAGCGATCACATCATCTTGAAAAACGAGCTTTTAAGTTTGCAAATGATTGTAGGGATCTCGCTAAAACGTTGACTACTACAGTCTCAAACGCTGAAGATTGCAAACAATTGATCAGATCTTCAGAAGCTATTGTCGCAAACTATATAGAAGCAAATAAGAAAGTGGGAGATAAGGATTTTTTATTGAGATGTAAAACAGCTCATGTAGAGGCAAAAGAATGTGGGTATTGGTTACGGATGTTAGAGCCTTTTAATCAAGAACAATCCGTAGAAATTGAAACATTGATCATTGAATCGGAAGAATTAAAAGGGATGTTATCAGCAATAATTAATAAAGTAGAGTAGTTTTTCAAATCTTGTATCGGATTTTTGAATTTAAAATTTTGAGTTTTTATGAAATATCTAGTTACCATCAGTAGAATAGTAGTTGGCCTTCTGTTTGTCATTTCGGGTTTTGTCAAGCTGAATGATCCTTTGGGTTTTGCTTATAAGCTTCAAGAATATTTCAGTACAGCGGTTTTAAACATTCCGTTTTTGGAACCGTATGCTTTAGGCATTGCGATTATTGTTGTGGTCTTTGAGGTTGTTTTGGGCATCTTTCTACTCATGGGCTATAAGCCCAGATTTACAGTATGGAGTTTGTTGTTGATGATCATCTTTTTCACGTTTCTTACCTTTTATTCGGCATATTTTGATAAAGTGAAAGACTGTGGATGCTTTGGGGACGCCATGCCGCTGACGCCGTGGCAGAGTTTTACCAAAGACATCATCTTATTGTTCTTTATACTCATTCTCTTTTTGGGCGTTAAACATATTAAGCCTATTTTTAGTAAATTAGGGACAACCGTTGTCGCGCTCCTTAGCTTTTTGGTGTCACTTTCATTTGCGTATTATGTGCTTATGCATTTGCCTGCTATTGATTTTAGAGCTTATAAAATTGGTGATAACCTTCAAGAAAACATGCAACTTGCACCTGATGCCAAGAGAGCGATTATTGATTATGAGTGGACCTATACGCTCAATGGTGAAGAAAAAGTATTGACAGACCGCGGACAAGGGCCAGCTGAATACGATGATATTATCAACGTAGAAACCAAAGAAATTCAAGCCGCTGATATTCCTAAAATCCAAGATTTCTCTATAGAATCAGAAGATGAAGATTTGACGTCCTATTTCCTGGAAAAGGATAAGTTGATGATGATTGTGGCTTACAATCTGAAATCATCAGAAAAAGAAGGAATGGCAAAATTGAAGGCGCTGTCAGATGAAGCGCTTAAAAAAGGATATACCGTTATTGGCATGACCACTTCTGACGAAGCCACCAAACAGGAGATCAAGGCGAAGTATGACTTCGATTTTGATTTTTATCTGTGCGATGAAAAGGTACTAAAAACCATTGTACGTGCAAATCCTGGTGTGGTCATTTTAAATAAAGGGACCGTGATGCAGAAAAAACATTGGAACGATATTGAAGATTTAAAATTATAAACCATAATATTAATTAAATACAGAAGTCCGTTCAATTGAAATGGATTTAAATTAGGATATGAGAAAAAATATAGTAGCAGGAAATTGGAAAATGAACAATGATTTATCGGAAACCGAAACATTGATCAGAGAATTGAAATTGCAAAACAACCCGTCTGATGTTGAAGTCATGATTGCGCCATCCTTTACAAATCTTTGGCAAGCGTTCAACACCCTAAAAGAGCATCCTATTGAAGTGATTGCACAAAATATGCATTTTGCTGATTCTGGAGCTTACACGGGTGAGGTTAGTGCCCCAATGCTCAAAAGTCTCGGCATTAAAACGGTTATTTTAGGACATAGTGAGCGCCGTGCCTATTTTAATGAAACAGATGCCATTTTAGCAAAAAAGGTTGATGCCGCTCTAAAAAATGAATTGCGGATTATTTTCTGTTTTGGAGAAGAATTAAAAGACAGAAAATCTGACAACCACGAAACTGTCGTTGGCAATCAAATTAAAAACGCCTTATTTCATTTAGATGCCTCGGCACTTAACAGTATTGTATTGGCCTATGAGCCTGTTTGGGCAATTGGGACGGGAGAAACAGCAAGCCCAGAGCAAGCTCAAGATATGCATGCTTTTATTAGAAAAACATTAGCTGCCAAATACGGCAATGATTTTGCAAATGAAGTCTCTATTTTATACGGGGGTAGTGTTAAGCCAAGCAACGCCAAAGAGATTTTCTCTAAACCGGATGTAGATGGTGGATTGATTGGCGGTGCAGCGTTAAATGCTGAAGACTTTTTTGCCATTGCGAATGCGTTCTAATTTTTAATAAAATCATGTTGTGGCGGGTTGATGTTTTCAACTCGGTGGATCATCATCAAATTGTGTATCATAAATGTCAAATACCATCTATATCGGTTATCAGTTTAAAGTGGCGCCTTTGCAACCCGGAACAGAGATTCTAATTGCAGAATTGGGCTATGCAGGCTTTGAAAGTTTTGTGGAAACTGAAGAAGGCGTTACAGCCTACATTCAGAAGGACGAATGGAATGCCAATATTCTTGAAGAGATCCAGATTTTAGATTCTGATGAATTTGAAATCACATATACCTTTGAAGATATAGAACCCACCAATTGGAATGAAGAATGGGAAAAGAATTTTAATCCTATTGTGGTGGATGGTGTGTGTTCAGTACGAGCACCTTTTCACGAAAAACCAGATACTGCGTACGATATTATTATTGAGCCAAAAATGAGTTTTGGAACAGGGCATCATGAAACTACACACATGATGATTCAGCATATTCTTAAGAACGATTTCAAGGATAAATCTGTTTTAGATATGGGCTGTGGGACAGGCGTTTTAGCTATTCTTGCTGAAATGAAAGGCGCAAAACCTATTGATGCCATTGATTATGACAACTGGTGTTATTTAAACAGTATGGAAAATGTGGAGCGTAATAATTGCGAACACATTACGGTATTGGAAGGCGATGCAAGCCTGTTAAAAAATCAAAAATATGACGTGGTGATTGCCAACATCAACCGAAACATTCTTTTAAATGATTTGGGAGCCTACGCAAAATGTATGAATCCGAATGGAACAATGTTTCTAAGTGGCTTTTATGTTGACGACATTCCTGCCATTAAAGAAGAATGCAATAAACACGGATTATCCTACGTTGAAAGATTAGAAAAAAACAAATGGGTTGCTCTAAAATTCGTAAATTAGTTACACCCAATAGCGTATAATTATCAACTGCAGGCTAATATCTGTATAATGAAGACTAAAAAATGAGTACTAAAGAGAAAATTCAAGAAGACCTTCTCGTTGATACCCAAGAAGACAAACTAAACGAGATTGTGCTGTACAATGATGAGGTCAATACGTTTGACTATGTTATAGACACCTTAATCTACGCCTGCGATCATACGCCAGAACAAGCGGAGCAATGTTCCATATTAGTACATTACAAAGGAAAATGTACTGTAAAAACGGGTTCGTATGACGATCTTGAGCCACGTTGTTCCAAGCTTTTGCAAGCAGGGTTGAGTGCCGAGATAGTTTAGACAATGACATACTTTTACAAAACTAAAAGACCTCACATGTTTTAAATCTGTGAGGTCTTTTGCAATTATATATGATTTCAGTTCTTAAAACTGACTCTTTTTATAAAGTTGAAGGACAGACAAACTCTGTAGTTATTAAATCAGTTTCCTTAATGGCTGCAAATCCGCCGGCTACATCCACCAAGTTATCAAATCCTCGTGCTTTTAAGATAGACGCCGCAATAACAGAACGGTAACCACCAGCGCAATGAAGGAAATAAGTTTTCTTAGCATCTATTTGATTCATATTCTCATTGATGAAATCGAGAGCAAAATGTTGTGCATCTTCTAAATGGGACGAATTGTATTCGCCATCTTTTCTCACATCAAGAATATTAATGTCTTGCGATTTTGCTTTATTAACAAATGCTTCCACAGAAATGGATTCCAAAGTCCCCACATCTTTACCAGCAGCTCTCCAAGCCTTAATTCCACCTTCTAAATAACCCAATGTGTTGTCGTAGCCCACACGGGATAAACGGGTCACAGCTTCTTCGCTTTTACCTTCAGGAACCACCAGAATCAACGGTTGCTTCAAGTCGGTTATCAAAGCCCCAACCCACGGAGCAAATTGTCCGTTCAAGCCTATAAATATAGAATTAGGTACATGGCCTGAAATAAAATCTTCTTGAGTTCTGACATCCAGGACCAAAGCATCTTCATGGTTGGCCATGGTTTCAAAATCCTCTGGACTTAACGGCACATTTCCGGTTTCTAAAACCTGCTCAAAAGCGTCGTAGCCCGTTTTGTTCAGCATCGCATTTTTTGCAAAATACTGGGGTGGTGGAGGCATACCGTCCAACACTTCTTTTACAAATTCGTCTCTAGTCATATCAGCACGAAGGGCATAGTTGGTTTTTTTCTGATCGCCAATAGTGCCCACGGTTTCTTTGCTTAAATTTTTTCCACATGCAGAACCAGCACCATGTGCGGGATACACAATAACGTCATCAGCCAAGGTCATAATTTTTGTACGAAGTGAATCGTAGAGCATTCCTGCTAAATCTTCCTTGGTTAAATCAGATTTAATGGCTAGATCTGGTCGTCCCACATCGCCTAAAAACAGGGTGTCACCTGAGAAAATAGCATGATTGTTTCCATTTTCATCTATCAACAGAAAGGTAGTCGATTCTAGAGTATGTCCAGGGGTATGTAAGGCTTTGATCTTGATTTTTCCAATTTTGAATTCTTCGTCATCTGTAGCAGAATGAATGTCGTAGCTTGTCTCAGCTCCAGGGCCGTAAACAATAGTCGCGCCGGTTGTATTAGCTAAATCAACGTGTCCAGAGACAAAATCGGCATGAAAATGCGTTTCAAAAACATATTTGATGATGGCATTTTCAGCATTGGCTTTATCCATATAAGGTTGGATTTCTCGCAACGGATCTATAATGGCCACTTCACCATCAGATTCAATATAATATGCCCCATGGGCCAAACAACCTGTATATATTTGTTCTATTTTCATAAATTTTTATTTTTGAATTCCCTCAAAAGAGAAGCTTAATTTTTAAAGACACTTCCGGGCTCAAAGCTGCAACATCCATCGCGGTGCTATTGTAACGTTGGTTACCCTTTATCAGGTCAATTCCATATACATGATGTAGCACGCCATGATTAAGGTGAAATAACCAAACCCTCGTTTTAAACTTTGATTGGAAACGTATTTGGAAGCGTATCCTCCTAAAATTATGCCAATTATGGTCAATCCTGAAAAAGTGAGTAGGAAGGTCCATCCTATAGCAATGTTTTGAATGTCGCCCGTAAATCCGATAAGCGAATTTAACGTGATGATCACCAATGATGTGCCTACCGCTTTTTTCATTGGAAGGTTTGCCCAAAGCACCAAAGCTGGTACGTATAAAAATCCGCCACCCGCACCGATCAGTCCAGTAATGGTTCCGATAATGAGGCCTTGGATAAACGTGAGGTGGTAAGGTTGATTTTTGTGAGGTCCTTCAACTTCTTTTTTCTTTCTGATCATTGAAATTGAAGATAACAACATGATAATTGCAAAAAACAACATGATGGCCACTTCTTTGGTCAGTGTGAAGTCATTCCATTGGAAAAATGTATCGGGGAGTCCAGGTACCAAATAGCGTCGGGTTAAATAGACGGCCACAAATGATGGAAACGAAAAAATTAAGCCTATTTTAAAATCGACCAGTTTTTTCTTGTGTTTTTGGAACGTTCCAACCAAAGACGATGATCCCACAATAAATAAGGAATACGCCGTAGCAATAATAGGATTAAACCCTAATAGATACACTAAAATAGGCACTGTTAATATGGAACCGCCGCCACCAATTAGCCCTAGCACGAAGCCAACTAACAACGCTCCAATAAAACCAAAAATGTGCAGTGTATCCATAATTACTGCGGTAGTTTATCTCTAAAAACGCCATAGGCATAAGTGCCTAATATAGCAGCTAAAATAACGATGATTATTGTAAAAAAGCCAGTGCCAACCAGAATGTACATCGGGCCTGGACAAGCGCCGGACAAAGCCCAGCCCAATCCGAATAGCGTGCCGCCAACAATATAGCGGGTCAGACCTTTTTCTTTATTGGGTACGCTCATTAAGCCACCCTCTATGTTTTTGAACTTGAATTTTTTTGTAATGAGCATCAACAGTATTCCTATGACCACAGCCGACCCAATAATACCATACATGTGAAATGATTCAAAACGGAACATTTCATAAATGCGATACCAAGATACGGCTTCGGATTTTACCAGAACAATCCCAAAGACAATTCCAACGAGTAAGAATTTTATAAATTTCATTTGTGTGTTTTTTATGTGGTGCAAAGGTCAGAAGCAATTTCCGTGTCAACTTTTTGAGTAATCTAGGGCTTGCAAATTGACATGTCATGTTAACCGAAAATTAATGGGAATACTAAATGAATCATGATTAATCCACCTAAGAAAAAACCGATAACGGCAATTAATGACGGCAATTGTAAAGTGCTGAGTCCTGTGATGGCGTGACCAGAAGTACAACCTGCTGCGTAACGTGTTCCAAAACCAACCAAGAAACCACCAATAATTAAAATAGACAATCCTTTTAAGCTTAAGGCCGACTCCCAACTAAAAAGCTCTGCTGGCAACAGTGATTTTCCAGCATTTTCAAACCCTAATTGTGATAGGCTTTCAACAGTTACAGGATTTAAATCCATATCAGTTGGTACAGAGAGTAAAAAATGAGCGATAAATCCGCCGATTACTGCTCCTAAAACCACTGTGAGATTCCATTTCTGAGCTTTCCAATCGAAGTCAAAGAATTTTGTTTTTTTACCGGCTCCTGCAATGGTGCAAAAGGTTTTTAAATTTGAAGACATGCCAAATGTTTTCCCAAAATAAATAAGAGTAAACATAATAAGTGCCATCATTGGGCCGGCAACATACCAAGGCCAAGGTTGTAAAATGTGGTTCATTAAAATTTTAAATTTAATGCAAATGTAAGGGTACTAAAGATGATTTATAAATTTTGTAGGCTAAAAAAAGCCTTTTTGATAGCTGCTTACTACTATTTTTAGAATCCAGGAAATGTATTTTAAATATGACCTGATGATTTAAAGAGTGCTAATAATGATGATATTTGACATGTGATTCCCTCTAAGACGTTTTGATTTAGTGTTTTAAGTGTTTTTTAAAAGTTCTAGTTTTGCGTTTAACCTATTAGAAAAGTTCAGAATTCTGGGGCTGCAGGCTTTAAAAGAGAAACATTTACAATTTTGGATTAAAATGTTTGGTAGTATTTTAATAAAAGTATTATATTTGCAGCCACTTTAAAAGGCCTCGTGGCGCAACTGAATAGCGCACTTGATTACGGCTCAAGAGGTTACTGGTTTGAATCCAGTCGAGGTCACTCAAGGCTTTATCAAAAAGCACCAAAACCGCGCAAATCCTAGAATTTGCGCGGTTTCTTGTTTTTTGGGAATTCATATAATTTGATGTTTTATGGTAGCTTATGGTAGCTATTCGGTAAGTTCAGATTATAAATGGTAGCTTTAGCTACCACGAAGGGATTCAACATAAGGTTGAATATTGGTTATTATTTTAGGTTTGATTTGACTTTCGCGATGATTCAAGTTTAATTTAAAGCCAAAGTTATGCGTACTTCAAAAACATTTTCCATTCAATTTTGGATGGATACAAAGAAATCCAAGAATGGAGAGGGTCTCATTTATGCCAGAATTAATGTAGATCAAAAAAGATTGAGCATTAGTCTCAAAAGAAAGTTAGCCATGGAACAATGGGATTTCAAAACCCAGAAACATCAAGGTGCCTCACTGACCGCTAAGGAATTTAACCGTTATTTGGATTTATCCAAATCGAAACTTTTTAGGTGTTATCAAGAGCTGCGTGATAACGGCGAGGAAGTGACCAGCAAAGCCATCAAGAATCTCTTTTTAAATGAAAATTCGAATGGCCACACTCTTCAGGATCTTATAGATTATCATTCAAAGAAAATTGAGAATACCCATGCTATTGGGTCAATTAGAAATTTCAAAGTTACTGAAGGTTATATTGAGCGGTTTTTAAAGAAGAAACGACTTGTGGATATTTCTCTATCAGGTTTGAATTTTGAGTTTTTGTGTGATTTTGAAAACTTTCTCAATGCCTACTATCCAAAAGGCCATCCAAAAGCAATGAGTCATAATACCGTAACTAAACACATTCAACGCTTCCGAAAAATAGTAACGCTTGCATACAATCTTGAATGGATAAAGGATGATCCCTTCCGTAGATGGAAATCGACATTTGACAAAGTGGACCGAGAGTTTTTGTCCGATAGCGAACTTTCTAAACTGGCAACACATCATTTCCAGGTTGACCGACTGGACCGTGTACGGGATCTTTTTGTTTTCAGTTGTTACACGGGCATTTCATATGTTGATATCAGAAATTTAACTAAAAAGAATGTTTGGATTGGCGATGATGAGGGCAATAAATGGATTACCACTTTTAGGCAAAAGACGAATACTAAAATCAAGATTCCGTTATTGTTTCGTGCTGAACAGATCCTGAATAAATATGAAACCCATCCAGTCACTGAAATATCTGGTACCCTTTTGCCCTCTATAACAAATGAGAAGGCAAATCTTTATCTTAAAGAAATTGCTACTGAGGTTGGTATTGAAAAAAATCTGACCTTTCACATGGCACGTCACACTTTTGCAACAACGGTCGCTCTAAGCAATGGAATGCCTATTGAAACCGTTTCCAAAATATTAGGACATTCGAAAATTACAACCACTCAAATTTATGCTCGTGTCATGGATCACAAAATTAAGTCAGACATGGATGCCGTTCAAGAAAGGCTCAATGAAAAGGCGAGAAAACTTGAAGAGGAAAAAGAACTTATGCATTTACGGGAAAAGATTATTGCGGCCGAAAAGAAAAACTATTCCCATATGACGAAAGAAGAACTACTTAAGAAATTGAACAAAATAATGAACGAAAAATCGGATTAGAAATGATGTGGTATTTCTAATTTTTCTGTTTTCTTGACGGACAATTAATAGTAGGATATTTAGTTCAGCCTCAGCATTTTAATTTGTATGAGGTTAAAATAGAATGCCCTGAATACAGCTTGGTAAATATGGCGAATAAGGAAATGTTTGCTGATAGGCATTTGTGATTGATACTTCAGTGGTTTACAGGTTAGGCCGGTAATTACCATTTGTTTTTCTCTTTCATATATTCAACACCGTTGAATGCGGCCATCTTTGCTTGGTCGATATTCTCAAATTGTTTTGTACCTAAAACGTCGGAAATATTAACTTTGAACTTTTTTGTGAATCTGTCTTGATAAATGACAATTAAATGATTCGTTATTTTTAAGTATGAATTGCCTTTCTTGCTAACCTTCCATTCTTTTTTTTAGCCAGTTGATGCGCCTGTGAGATTTATTTCTTAATTGGTTTTCGCGCTTTTTGGGATTTACATAATCATTGGTCATTTTCTCAGCACAGACACATCCAACTTTAAATTCCTCTCCAAAATCCCTGTGGCTTACAACGTGTACATACCGTATGCGCTCGTTGTTACACATCATGCACGTTTCATATTGGGTATCATCCGCAGATTGTCCCTCAGCTCTGATGTCATAAACCTCTTCTAAAATCCATCCCTTATGTGGAACACCCAATATATTCCAATAATTACTCATTTTGATACGTCTCGATTTATAAATATACGAATTACAAGATGATAAATTTTTGGTTTACTATGGTTTACGGTTTGAAATTGATAAATTATCGTCTTCCTGAATTCCATAAATGTTCGACCTTCCTAAAATTCACTTCCATTATTAATTTGAGCTTATAATAATTCCCTGTAGCCCTTTTATTATCACATATTTTCTTAGTTTTAACTTCTTATACAATGACCAAACTATTTATGACCCAAAACACTTCAAAAGCGGATATCAATTTTGAACAGGAATTATGGAAAGCTGCCAATGAGCTCCGCGGTGCTGTTGCAGAAAATCAATATAAAGATTTCGTACTTCCTCTTATATTTCTAAAACACATTTCTGAACGCTACGAGATACGGCATGATCACTTGTTGGATCTTTTGAACGATAAAAAATCTGATTATTACACCTTAGATAAAGAAGAGCAACTTTACGTATTGGAAGATCCGGATGAATATCTTTCAAAGAATACCTATATCATTCCAAAAGAGGCGACATGGCAATTTTTACAGGATAATGCAGAACAGGATAATATAAAAGTCCTGGTAGATGATGCCTTTGATTTGTTAGACCAGACTGTTGCTAATTTCAGACCCGATTTAAAAGGAATCTTACCACGAATTTTCGTAAAAAGCCAATTGACCTCAAGACAGGTGGGCGGCCTTATTAATTTGTTGGCAAATCCTAAACTATCAGTTAAAGAAAATCCAGAGAGTGATATTCTTGGACGGGTTTATGAATATTATATTGGCAAATTCGCCATAGCTGAAGGCTCTGGTGCGGGACAGTTTTTTACGCCTGGCAGTATTGTAAGGTTGATGGTAGAAATGATTGAGCCTTTTGAAGGTAAAATTTTTGATGCTGCTTGTGGTTCTGGTGGCATGTTTGTACAATCTTTAAAATTCTTGCAGGCACATGGTGGCGACAAGCGCAATATTTCCATTTACGGGCAGGAACGTTATGATGGCACCTTGCGTTTATGTAAAATGAATTTGGCCTTACGTGATCTGTCTTTTGATGTGCGCTTGGGCGATTCATTATTGCAGGATAAATTCCCTGACTTGAAAGCGGATTTCATTATTGTTAATCCGCCCTTCAACGTGAGCCAATGGCATCCCGAGGATCTGCCAGAAAATGATCCACGACTTTTTGGTCCTAAAGAAGAGTTTACTACGGATGGCAATGCCAACTATATGTGGATGCAGACTTTTTGGAGCCATTTGAGTGATAGGGGTACAGCCAGTGTAGTTATGGCAAATGGTGCGATGACTTCCAATAATAGAGGCGAAAAGAATGTGCGCCAGTTTATGGTGGATCATAGCATGATTGATTGTATTGTGAGGTTGCCGGATAAATTGTTTTTGACCACGGGCATTCCAGCATGCATTTTCATCTTGAGCAAAAACAGAGATGGAAAAGATGGCACCCACAGAGAACGGACTAATGAAATCCTTTTCATTGACACCTCAAAGATGGGCACTATGGAAAGCCGTAAACTGAGAGTGTTTACTGATGATGATATTGATAAAGTTACCGAAGTCTACCATAGTTGGCGGAACATAAACGCTTCCTATGAAAATGTTGATGGCTTTTGCTACAATGCCACTATTGACGAGGTTATAAAACAGGATTACAAATTAACGCCGGGGATCTACGTGGGCACCGAAGCAGTTGAAGACGATGGGATTCCTTTTGAAGATAAAATGGCCGATTTAAAAATCCAATTGAAAGCACAATTTGAAAAAGGCAACACATTGCAGAAAAAAATAATAGAAAATTTTGAAAAATTTTAAAATCTGTTCATTATAAATTGATGTTCATGGAAACTGGACAGTCGTTAGAGTTGAACAAAAGTGCGATAATTCAGTAAAAATCAATATATGTTCATTATATTTGATTGTTCATGTAACATGAACAAAATTAAAAATTGAACAAAATGGAGTTTGTTAAGTTAAAAGATTGGTTTCAGAATTTGGATTTTGAGGTGGCCATCAAAAAGATTCAATCGCATGACGGCGTTGTGGACTTAGTGATAAGCCTTAATGACGAAAAGGTATATGCTGAATTGAAAAGGGAAGTGCGGCCACAGCACCTTGCCATTTTCGAAGGAATGGCCGAGCAGAGAACGCCTTTTTTGGTCGCTGCCGATTATATTACGCCCAATGCCAAAACACATTTAAAAGCTAAGAAAATCAATTATATTGATAGTTTCGGCAATGCATATATCGACTTAACCCATCTTAAAGTATATATTGAAAAAGATAATGCAAGACCTATTAACAGTGAGCACTCCAATGTATTTACGCCCACTGCAGGACAAGTCATTTTTCAGCTTCTTAAAAACCCAGAACAGATCAATGCCACCCAAAGGCATTTGTCTCATGTCAGCAATGTGTCCTTAGGTAGTGTCAGCAAATGTTTGCAAGGTCTGATTGATGAAGGCTATGTGGCAAAGTGGAGTGAAGATCAAAAATATCAGTTGGTAAGAAAAGAGGAATTATTGGACAAATGGATCATTCTATTGAACGAAAAAATTCTTCCAGCTCACAAAATCGGAACCTATAAGTTTTCTAAAAGCCATGCAGAACGTTGGAATGAACAGTTTATAAATAGCGGCGTGCTTTGGGCAGGAGAACCTGCTGCAGCATTATTGACCAACTATCTGAATCCTGAAATGTTTTCATTATTCACTAACACCAGAAAACATAATATTACAAAGGACTTGAGGTTGCTTCCCGATGCCAACGGCGATATAAATGTTTATAAACCTTTTTGGGTGGACGATGAAATGATGGGGCAATCTAAAAATTATATGAGTCACGAAAACGTGGTCCATCCATTGATTATATATGCCCAATTAGTATACAGCGGTAATAACAGAAATATAGAAACAGCACAACTACTATTTAATGAGTACATCCAACCCAACTTACAAGGACTATTCCTTTCAAAACCATAGTGAAGTCTATAAACCTCTAAAGCAGATATTCTCCAATTACGGTATCACGTATTATCTCATTGGTGCCAACGCCAGGGATGTACATTTGTATAAAAGCGGCATCAAACCTATACGCGCTACGGCGGATATAGATTTCGCAATCATGGTACCGGATTTTGTTAGTTACAATGCCTTGATAACAGAATTGTGTACGATGGGGTTTAGCCGCGTAGCTGAGCCTTACCGGATCGTTTATGATAAAACAAACACCATATTGGATTTAATGCCTTATGGCGAAATTGAAGAGGCCTATACTGTTAATTTCACGGAAAGAGCGGTGTCTCTATCGGTTTTGGGCTTTAAAGAAGTAGGGGAGCATATCCAACATATTGACATCCCCGAAGAAGGCTATTCATTACCAGTCACACCTATTGAAGGGATGTTTATTTTAAAATTATTGGCTTGGAATGATAAACCAAGTTTTAGGACAAAAGATCTTGATGATTTGTCTTTTTTATTGAAACACGCTTGGGATATCTATGAAGAAGAAGCATATACCGAACATTTGGAAGTTTTTGACGATAATCAATTTAATACACAAACCGCAGCGGCAAAAATAATTGGCAAAAAAATGGGGCTTATATTAGCTGAAAATGAAATTTTAAATCAAACCATTTCCACAATTCTTACTGAAGCAATAAAAGACGATGGCAAAGCCAAAAATCCAGAGTTGGCCGTGGCCCAAAATTTGGATATCAGCATTGAAAAAGCTAAAAATATTTTAACCTACCTCCTTGCGGGTATCAATCAAAACAGAGTATAATGCCGAAAAATTGGAAAACATATAAGCTTGGAACGGTAGCAGATATTCAAAACGGATATGCTTTTAAATCTTCTGAATTAGTCGAACCTTAACTACACGGCAACGACCTAAATATCAGTCATTTATATTAAAAATATCACTAATAATTCTTGCCTAAAAGACAAGGATTTTGTATCTTTCTATATAAAACCTTGTCAAATGCGTTCAAAAAAGAGACCTACCGGACAGCTGAATTTTCTTTCCCCCACCTTAAAGGAACAAC
>NZ_JAEHJZ010000228.1 GCF_016469035.1 Gelidibacter salicanalis
AAAACAGACATTACGATTAATAAAATCACGCACCCATTTAAAATTTAAGGAAAACACTATGACATCTATTGAAAACATCAACCCAGAAAAATCACTCTATATTAATGGCCAATGGCAACAAGGCGAGTCTACCGTTGCCAACATTAACCCTTCTGATATTTCTGAAACCATAGGTCACTTTGCACAAGCTACTGCCGCGCAAGTGGACCAAGC
>NZ_JAEHJZ010000229.1 GCF_016469035.1 Gelidibacter salicanalis
CACCATCTGTGAGGTAAATAAGTTCTGGATCACTTGGATAACCATCACGCCTCTCGATGAACTCGGCGACTTCCTTCCTAATACCAGGGATACCTCGGGAATCACTGTAAGCACCTAGTCCACCGGGTGCCATGGCGAGGTAGTGCTTGGCCCGCGCGATGGCGTCGGCGGGGAAGATAAGGCCGACGTTGGGATCATCGAGCAGGAAGGGGGCCTGGCACAGCGCCACAACCTGGCGGGGGAAGGTGAGCGGCTTCTGGCCGAGCGCGTGTGG
>NZ_JAEHJZ010000230.1 GCF_016469035.1 Gelidibacter salicanalis
CAAAGAGATGGTGGTAGCCATTTAGCCGGCTTACGTGGTGCATTGACACGTACCATGAATAGCTATATTGAAGAAATTGGTTTGGCTAAGAAGCATAAAATTAGCGCAACAGGTGATGATTCAAGAGAAGGCTTAACCGCAATCTTGTCCGTAAAAGTTCCAGATCCGAAGTTTTCATCGCAAACTAAAGATAAGTTAGTTTCATCGGAA
>NZ_JAEHJZ010000231.1 GCF_016469035.1 Gelidibacter salicanalis
AAAGTCGCGAGTCAACCCATCCCTACAAAGTTCTAAAGGAGAGCCTGCCAAGTTGTGACTCTAGTTCTGCTTGGTTAGCAGTTTGGGTTCAAAACGAACTCTTCACAACCTCCTGCCGGGTTAGGTGAGATTAGTGACCCTTACAGTAAGGGTCACTAGGTGAGATTAGAGTACTCTAGGTTAGATATTTCATCACAATCAGGGTTGAAAAGTCTTCTCTCGGTGGGGCCAAACTCGCGTT
>NZ_JAEHJZ010000232.1 GCF_016469035.1 Gelidibacter salicanalis
GGTGTAGATGAAGCTAAGCTGAAGCTGATTGCAGAGACAGAGAATTACTTTTCAGAAGCAGCAATTACTCAGGTTGACCTGATTCGATTTGAGTATGAAAATGCTGAAGACATGTTTGATTCACACAGTTATTCCAAAGGTGGGGCTATTATGCACATGCTCAGAGAATATTTAGGTGTGGATGCGTTTTACGAAGGATTGAGATACTATTTGACGGAGCATGCATTTGAAAATGTAGAGGTAAATGACCTTCGTTTAGCGCTTGAAAAAGTGAGCGGAGAGGATT
>NZ_JAEHJZ010000233.1 GCF_016469035.1 Gelidibacter salicanalis
GACTTCATAAGCGGACTGAAGTGATGATGGATATCACAGAGCAAGAGATCGAAGCGCACTACACACAAATCAAGACCAAATGGGAAACAGAGAAAGACATGTATGAACGATTCATAGAGCGGGCAGAGCAAACTTGGTATATGTCGCCATTTGAACTGGCTGCTGCGATGTATTTTTCAGAGGCGATGTCTGCCAGCGAATTTGCCCTCGAACGACTAGAAGACTGGCATGAAGAAATGAAAGATAAAGAAACAACACGTG
>NZ_JAEHJZ010000234.1 GCF_016469035.1 Gelidibacter salicanalis
CTTCGATGAGGTCTTGTGTGTAGTTGGCATCGTTATGCTCACCAATCCCTCTCAGCGGCATGAGCCTGTCATGTCCATTAACAGTTCTGCCCAGGGGAGCCACCCTGAAGCGGCCGACAGAGCAATTATGAGCCATTTCCGTGATCTGTCATCTGATGTCCTGAATACACATAGAACACAAAGAATAGCTCAGTCCAATCATAGC
>NZ_JAEHJZ010000235.1 GCF_016469035.1 Gelidibacter salicanalis
CTGATATGTTGACATCCATGGACTACACTGCTTCAATCAAGGGGACATATTTGACGTTTTGCGTAGGTACATGACGTTTTCTGTAACGACTCTAAGAAAAGCATACATTACAGACCCTCGTACTTGGGGTTGTTCAATTACTGGTATATGAACGAGAAAAGCTCCGATTCAGATTAACTCTCTCCACATCATACATTTTTCCAAACATTAT
>NZ_JAEHJZ010000236.1 GCF_016469035.1 Gelidibacter salicanalis
ATGTACAACGCCTCTCCTTGATCCATTAAGTAATGGACGACCTTTGTTTTCAAGTTGTTCATAAGAGATTGACGGACTGCGTTTACCCGAGTCGCTGTAATTAAGAAGTAAATTCCTAATGATTGTCCATCACGGCTCAGCTGGATAAATTCAGATTCAAGTTCATGCATTTCGTCTTTGACAATGTCAAAGTTGTCGATC
>NZ_JAEHJZ010000237.1 GCF_016469035.1 Gelidibacter salicanalis
GGTCAGAGTCGAGCTGTCAACGCCAACAGGGTGAGAGGTGAGCTTTTGTGGATTCTATGCTTGTCCTTTTATCCAAGAATCCCACTTTCATCTCTTATGCATGGTACAGCGACACTTAGTCCTTGCCTTGGTCACCTCTTGGGCTCTTTGTTTCACTAGCTTCATTGTGTCTTTGTTCACATTTGCTTTTGCATGGTTCTCTGTATG
>NZ_JAEHJZ010000024.1 GCF_016469035.1 Gelidibacter salicanalis
TGAGTTTCACTAATTTAATTTATGGCAGAGTTTGTTTGAATCTCTGACAATGGTATTGGCAAATAGGCATGAGAAGCGGCACTGAAATTTTGTCTTCCTGCAGCTTGCATTGCTTGGTCTAACATATTCCATCTTCGCAAATCAAAAAACCGAACAGATTCTAATGTCAACTCCATGGTTCGTTCATGCATAATTTGCGTTTTAACATCTGCTTGAGAGGTCGCAGTTATTGGAGGCATGTGGCCATGAACTGCTCTCACGTTATTTATGATTGTAATGGCTTGAGGTGTAGCGCCCGTTTCATTCAAAGCTTCGGCATACATTAGTAAAACATCAGCATAGCGCATTAATACCACATTAACACCAACATAACTATTATCCCGAACATAGTTGGGTAACCATTTTCTAAAATAAACGGCATCATCATTTGTGTTTGTATAAGTTTCCATCATTAAGGCATCCCATGTGCTGCCCTGCATTTGATTGGTGTTGGAGTTATTGTAATAAGGATCTCTAAAGTAGAGCGAGCCATATAGTCTATTGTCATATAGTCCATTGCTGGCAACCATGCCTTCGCTTTTCATTTCGTTTACAACATCCTGGGTAGCTGCAATACCGCCCCATCCACCAATGGACCAATCTCCTACAAAAGCGTGCAATCGTGTTGAATTGTTTGATGTGGCATCTGCGGTTTTAAATTGCAGTTCAAAAATGGATTCCTTATTGTTTTCATTTTCACCATTAAATAAACTTGAAAAATCAGGTTCTAACGTATAAGTACCTGCTGCGCCTTCAACAATTGGCTTAAATGCCAGTGCCGCATTTTCAAAATCAGAGGCTTCAGATGAGGTAGCATCTCCAGCCTTATAGAGATACGCTTTTCCTAAATAGGCTAGGGCAGCTCCTTTGGTGGCTCGGCCAGGTTCTGTATTGTCTACTGTTTGTAACATCTCGGCAGCCTGTTTGAAGTCGCTAATAATCACTTCCCAAGCTTCCGGTCGAGAGGATAGGGGCTTATCTAAGGTTTCATTGGATATCAATTCAGTCCTTACAATTATTTGCTCATAAAGTGTTAACAACTTGAAGTGGTAATAGCCTCTTAAAAAAGTCGCTTCTCCTATGATTTGCTTTTTCTCCGCATCTGAAATCTTGTCAGAGGACATTGCTCCAACTTTAGCAATGACTTGATTGGCAAAATTTAATCCTTTGTAATTCGTGGTCCATATTACATCTAGAAAAGTATGACCATTGGTATAATTAAAATTGAATATAGACATCCAATGCGCATAATTACTCGCATCTGGTCCAGGTAAAGCATAATCAGATCTGAAATACTCAATCACTGGCCGTCCTTCCTGCCATCCATCCCAAAAATTACTTCTGGATTCCAATTCAGAATAGGCTGCTACTAAACCCGACTGCGCATCTTCTGCATTTCTCCAAAAACTGACAGAGGTTAATTGATCTGCAGAGTTTTGTTCCAAAAACTCGTCATCACTGCATGATGTTATAGTTGTTACTATTAATGCAACTAAAACTATTTTATATACGTTTTTCATGTTGTTATATTTAGTAATTTTTAAAATGCTAATTGTACTCCAAAAATTATCGATTTATATTTCGGATATAGATTATTATCAATCCCTCTTGAGAGTACATTTCCACCAACTTCTGGGTCTAAGCCGCTATAATTGGTAAATGTAAACAGGTCCTGACCAGTAAGGTAAACCCTGAATTTATCCAATTCTAAAGATTCAAGCACGTTACTAGACAATGAATACCCAATTTGTATGGTCTTGATTCTTAAATAATCGCCATCTTCCAAAAACCGGGTCGAGGCTCTACTGTTTCTGTTAGGGTCGCCCAATACGGCTCTTGGAATGTTAGTATTCGTATTGGAAGTTGTCCAAGCGTTCGCAGCTTCAGCTCTAAAATTCCTTCCAGTGTCTAAACTTAATAATCTGAAATCATTACCGTTATATATTTTGTTGCCACCTACACCTTGGAAAAATATATTAAAATCAAAATTTTTATAATCTGCAGAAAGGCTCATGCTATATTCATATTTAGGAATTGCGGTACCTTGGTAGGTTTCATCTTTAGCATCTATTTTACCATCACCATTTTGATCTACAAATCTAATATCTCCAGGAGCGGCATCTGGTTGTGCACCGTGAGAATCTATTTCTGCTTGTGTTTGGAAAATTCCATCGGCCACAGGTAAAAAATAGGCTCCAGGTTCATAACCTACTTGCGTTTGGTTCACAAAATGATCTGATCCAAACAATAGACCTATCCCATATAATTTTTGATCGGCGTTACTTAGTTTGGTGACCTCACTATTAATGGTGGTAAAGGTTCCAAAAACCGAATAACCAAATTCACCTTCCTTATTGACATAGCCCAATTCTAATTCCAGCCCGTTATTTTCAAATTCACCAACGTTTACAGTAGGATTGCTAACACCGCTCGATGGGGAAACCTCCTTTGTAATAAGCAAATCTTGGGTTGTCGTTTTATAGTAGTTAATAGCACCTTTTAACTTATTGCCCAATGAGGCAAAGTCGATTCCGAAGTTTGATGAGGTGTTGGTTTCCCATTGTAGATCGTCATTTTGTAAATCGCGGGCGATACTTCCTAAATATGAGGTTTGTGGATTGCCGAATACGTAACCGCCATTGCTTCTGTCTTTTCCTTGGGAGATCAGCGCGATATAATCAAAGTATCCTAAAGCACTATCATTTCCAGCCTGTCCCCAGCTGTATCTTAGTTTTAAAAAGTTAAAAATGGTTTGATCCTTCATAAAATCTTCATCCGTTATCTTCCAACCAGCCGCTAAAGAAGGAAAAACTCCGTATTGATTGTTCTTGCCAAATCTTGAACTGCCATCCCTACGGACACTCGCTTGAAATAAGTAGCGATCATTGTAAGCATAATTAACTCTTCCAAATTGTGATACCAATGCATATTCGGTGTTTGTGCCTTCGGCAGAATATGTGCCGTCGCCAAATGCATTCAAAGTGTTGAAACTCGGATCTAATATTGTAGCTGGTATTTTATCGCCGTTCTCATCAAATTTAAAACCTTCTGCTTGTACATAGGTTTCCTTAAATGGTTCGGAAATCCTTTGGTAACCTGCCAATAAATTAATAGAATGCTTAGCTACTTCAAATTGGTAATTGAGCGTATACTCTTGATTTATCCTTCTAAATTGACTGTTGTACTCTGAAACAAACGCATATTCATTTTGAGGATTATCGTCAATATCCCTTACTTGAAATGGAGGATGAAAAGCATAGGTATAATTGTCTCTGTTGGATAGAGAAAAGTTTGCGTTGGCGTGTAGCCCTTCAATTATTTCATAATTAAAACCGACATTCCCTAAAAAATATTTCATCTTGGTGTACCCATCAATGATGGCATCTTCTCCCACTGGATTTCTATGGTCAGGTAAATCGCCACTTCTATAGCCATATCCTGAAGGTTTGGAGGCATCTAAAACAGGTATTAAAGGCGATATAAAATACGTTTCTCTAAGTGAAAATTTATAATCTTCTTGTTTTGTTTCACTGTAATTTAAACTGGTATTAATTTTTAATTTTCCCTTCGTAGAGGCAATGTTCGCATTGATGCCTTTTTTGGAAAATCCAGATCCTATTAAGATTCCTTTTTCGTCAGCATAACTGCCTGCAACGCTATAGTTAATATTGTCAGAGGCCCCACTTACCCGAACATTCAACAAATTTAATTGACCAGTTCTGTGAGTTTCATCAACCCAATTGGTATTTACATTGGGCGGATTTTGGACATACTGGGGCAGATTGGCACCTGCATTCTCATACATCTGCTTATGTACGGAAACGTAGCCGTCGGCATCTAACAACTTCATGTCTTCTCTTGTTGTATTGGTGCTTAGGGAACTTTCTATCTCAATTTTTGTTTTACCTACTTTACCTTTTTTTGTGGTTATGATAATAACTCCATTGGCAGCTCTGGTGCCATAAATAGCGCCAGAAGCAGCATCTTTTAATACTTCTATGGACGCAATATCATTTGTATTTAGAAAATAAGGATCAGCTTGCACGCCATCAACAATATAGAGCGGTTGATTATTTCCAAAACTCCCAATGCCCCTAATGGTAATATCTGACGTAGCGCCGGGGCTTCCAGATGAAGATGTTACCGTAACACCTGAAACTCTCCCTTGAAGTGCGTCTACCGGATTTGTGGTCACCACTTTAGTCAGATCTTCACTTTTAACGGAACTTATGGCTCCAGTGACATCACTTTTCTTTTGGGTACCATAGCCAACAATGACGACTTCGTCCAGATCTTCAGCACTCTCTTGTAGAGATATATTAATGATAGATTGGTTGCCTACCGTAATTTCCTTAGTTGAATATCCTAGGTAGCTATATATTAATATGGTTTGACTGTTTGGTACTTCAAGGAAATAATTGCCGTCAAAGTCAGATTGTGTCCCAACGGTTGGCGTACTTTTAATGACCACCGTTGCTCCTGGAACAGGATTTCCAGCACTATCTGTAATCGTTCCTTTTATCAAAATGCCTTGAGAATAGGAGTTGGTCATAAATCCAAAAGATACCACTGCAAAAAGTGCTAACAACAGACCTTTAAAAGTGTGCCTTGGATTTTTTGATTGTTTTTGTTTCATATTAAGAAATTCTTTGTTAGTTAGCTTAAACTTTATTTTAACTTAAGTTTAAGAATACCAAATATGAAATTAATTAGAGACAAATCATTAGAAAGCACCTTTACTTGACCTTTACAATCTTTGAAAAATTTAATTGATGAAGCTTTTTTTAAGGATGACTAAAGTGTTGTAAACCCTTGATTTTATAGGGATAAGTGGATTATTTGATCGTGTTGTAAAATAAACAAGAATGAATATGCATCGGAACCAACCTTAAAACTTAAATATTTTCCAGAAAATTAACCAGGTTGTCTTTTTGATCCAAACCTAGTTTTTTTCTTAATCTATGCCTTCCAATTTCTACAGAATTTAAAGAGATGTTATTGATGTTGGCAATTTCTTTGGAGCTGAGTTTGAGTTTTACCTGTACGGCAAGTTGAACATCTTTGTCTGTTAGGTGCGGAAATTCTTCTTTGATTTTAAATAAGAAATCGCTTTGTAAATTTTCTATATTGGCATGAAACCGTTGAATGTCTTCATTAAAGTCAAATTTAAAAGTGTATTCTTTAATAAGACTGTCAATATTTTTTTTGAGTTCTTTTAAATCGGTAAATTTTAGATTTTTTAAAGACTTGGTGAAATCCTTATAGATTGAGGTGCGCTGTGAAATAAACAAGGCCAGATTTGTAAGCTCCTTTTGGCGAAATTCTAATTTATGTTCAAGATTCTCGCGTTCTAAATATTGTGTTTTTAATTTCTCTTTGGATAGTTTGTGGCTTTGCAAGTAAATTGCTTTCTTCTTTTTTATGTTGTTCCAGAGCCCTCCAATTATAAGCATGGCAATAATTGCCAACAATAGAGCACCAATCAATAGGAAGTTTCTTTTTTGTGCTTCTAAATGTCGTTCTTGCTCCAATAATTTAATTTCGTTTTCGCGTCGTTCTGCCTCGTACAAAATTCTCATTTCGGCGAGTCTTTCGCTTTCAGTACTCGAGAAAATCTTGGAGGATTCTTCTATGTATTTCTTGTAGTAGCTAAAGGACTCCTTGTAGTTGTGTATGGCTAAATAATAATCAGACATAATTTTATTGTTCTCTAAAATTAATTCCTTGTTATTAGTTATGGTTTGAATAATCATTCTGGATTCTTCCAGCAATGCATACGCTTTGTCAAAGTTTTCGAGCATTAAATGAACAATAGATAGTTCATGGAGGATATATACTTTTTTGTGTTCAAATTTAATTTCATTCGTAATCTCCAGCGCCGACTCTAAGAACTTTATGGCTAAGCCAAGGTCATTGATTTTACGATAACAAATGCCCATATTAGTCATGGCCTCGGCAATCCTGTCCTTATTATTAAGTGTTTCAATAAGTTCTAAGGATTTCTTAAAAAACGATAATGCTAAATTGCAATCGCCTTTCCCTTCATGAATTAGCCCTATACTGTTGTAACTGTAGGCAATGCGCTGTTTGGAGCCTATTTTCTCGTGTATTTTCAATACTTCGGTATGATATTCCAACGCTTTGTCAAAATACCCGATGTCATAATACAACCAGCCGAGCGTGCGTAATGTAAAGGCCAAATCATAGTCATTACCAATTTCTTTACGGATTTCTAAAGACTGTAAACCGTATTGCAGCGCTTTATCGAAAATAGCATTAAACAAATAACCTTGGCAGAGATTTATGAGTGCTAAACCTTCTTGCTCTTTTTGATTGAATTCCTTAGAGAGTTGTAATGCTTCAGAGGCATATTCTATGGTTTTGTCGGGATTGATGGACCAATAGATCTCTGCAATCCTATTGAGCAAGCCGATTTTATCGGCGCGTGTTACCGTAGGTAAGACGGTTAATAAACTATCCAGCTCAAGTTGTGAGTCTGCTGGATTTTCATCCCAGATATTCGTTTGAGCCTGAGTTGCAAAACAGAGGCACATAAAGGTAAATAGAATAACATATGTCAATTTCGTCATGAGTCGGAATTTATAAGCAACAAGGTTATGCTCTATCGTCAGAAAGATTTGCATGATATCAAATATCGTCATTATTAATTTATATATTTTTCTAAAACCTACATTTGTAAGGTCAAGTAAAGGTGAGTTTTGAATAAATTCCAATAAAAATCCGAAATTTGTTTGCTTAGAATTTAATAGTTTCAAATGGTAATAAAGATGTATCTAATAAAAATGATTAAACACTTATTTGTCTTCGGGTTGATGCTTAATTTGGGTTGCAATACTTCAAAAGAGTCGCAAAAAACGGAGGATACAGCTAGTTTCTTAAATTTTAGTAAAAATAGTTTAGATTATCACAGCACACCAAAAGATGCTAAAGATAGATCGGGATTAATGTTCTCTGATCAAGGCGCTTGGTTTGCCTATGGACAGCCAAAGGAATCGAAGGCATCCATTGGCTTTTCAGGGCCTTTTTTAATGACCCAGCAAAACGGTGTTTGGTTAAGTGTTTCTTTTATGGGGGCTACCATTAAGGTGGACGATACCTTTGAGCCGTTAACGACCGAATCATCCCATAGTTATGCCAGTCATCTGGAAAATTACTATTCTAGTAAAAGATTATCTATACAAGACCTATTAGTTTTTAAAAATGGGCACACGGCTTTAGTACAGACCAAAATAAAAAACACGGGTGATAAAACTATCCATGTAGAACTGCTTTGGGAAAATACTCCAATTTTAATTGATGGCATTTCCTTATCACAAAAAGATCACACTATCACGGTTAATTCTACAAAAACCAATGCCAAAGGTTATCTTACTTTTCCAAAAGACATAAAGATAGAGTTGGTTGATAGCTTACAGTATAAAGCAAAAAACGTTTTAACCCTGAAGCCCAACGAATCTAAAGAAATAATAGTGGCGCAGACCTTTATTTTTCCTGAATATTCTTGGGACGAAGAAAAACAAGGCATAGCCAATGTGAGTTTTGATTCGGTTTTTAGTGCTCGAAAAAGCGAAAAGAACGGTCAGTTAAAATCAATAATTGAAAACAGGAAACCGGAGTTTATGGATGATAAATATGCTGAGGTTTTGGCCAAATCACATTTAACCTTGCAAAATAATTGGCGTATTCCTGCTGGGGAGCTTACTCAAGAAGGTTTATTTCCCAGTTATCATTATATAGGATTCCACGGATTTTGGGCTTGGGACTCTTGGAAACATGCTGTAGGATTGTCGTATTATGACCTAGATCTGGCAAAGAATCAAATGCGGGCCATGTTCGATTTTCAAAGTGATGATGGATTTATAGTCGATTGTGTCTTCCGAGATACCACAATTGAAGCTCATAATTACCGAGATACCAAACCGCCACTTTCGGCGTGGGCGGTGGCTAAAATTTACGAAAAAGATAAGGATGTCGAATTTGTAAAAGAGTTGTATCCAAAACTAAAGAAGTATCACCAATGGTGGTACGCCAAACGCGACCACGATCAAGACGGATTGTGTGAATATGGTTCTACTGATGGAACTGTAATTGCTGCAAAATGGGAAAGCGGAATGGATAATGCCATTCGTTTTGATCATTCCAAAATTCTCAAAAACGGAGAAGGTGCGTATTCCTTAGATCAGGAAAGTGTTGATCTAAACGCCTATTTGTACGCTGAAAAACTATATTTAAGTGAATTGGCAGAGGTCATCAATAAGTTAGAAGATGCGAAATTCTATAAAAATGAGGCTGAAATACTAAAAGATAAAATCCAACAGCAATTTTATGACCCAGAAGACGGTTGGTTTTACGATACCACTATTGATGGTAAAACATTTATTAAAGGTGAAGGCAGTGAAGGCTGGACTGCACTGTGGGCAAATGCAGCCACGCAAGAGCAAGCTAATGCCGTAAAACTTAAAATGATGGATCCTGAGAAGTTCTATACCAAAGTTCCGTTTCAAACCATGAGTGCAGATCACGAAAAATTCAATCCGCTAAAAGGCTATTGGAGAGGGCCAAATTGGTTGGATCAGGCTTATTTTGGAGTTGAAGGCTTGCGCAATTACGGCTTTTATACGGAGGCAAATCAAGCTACAACACAAATTATTGACGGTGCCAATGGTGTTTTAGGAAAAGGACCGGCAATTCGTGAAAATTACCATCCGATAACGGGAGAAGGTTTAAATGCCCAAAATTTCAGTTGGAGCGCAGCGCATCTTATAATGCTATTACAAAATGACTAAATGAAATACAACAACTTAAAAATATCAAACCAGCAAGCGGAAGACATCCTCCTTAAGCTTTACCGTATACAGGGCAATGCAACAGAACTTCCTGGCGAATTGGATTTTAACTTTAGAATTAAGGAGGATCCTGCCCAGGGTTACATTCTGAAAATTTCGCGCCCCAACGAAAATGAAGACTATCTCGATTTTCAACAACAACTATTGCAGTTTGTTGCAGACAATGGGCAACATGTTATAGCACCCAAAGTGATTTCTGATGTCGAAGAAAATTCCATTTCCAAAATCACTGATAATTTCGGAAACAAACGTCATGTACGCTTGTTAAGCTGGGTTTCTGGACGTGTTTGGAGTGGCGTAAATCCGCAATTAGACGATTTGCGTTATAGTTTGGGCCGGCAATGCGGGTTATTGACTCAAGCGTTACAAGGGTTTGACCATAAGCAAGCACATCGCACTTTTGATTGGGATGTGGCGCAATCTCTTTGGACAAAAGCACATGTGGAATTGTTTCAGGATGAAGAAAGAGAAATTCTTGAATATTTTCAAAATCAATTTGAAAAGGCCCAAGACACCTATTCAAAATTAAGAAAAGCAGTGGTTCATAACGATGCCAACGATAATAATATTATCGTCTCATCAGATTTAATGGAGCCTAAAGTTGAAGCCATCATAGATTATGGTGATGCTGTTCATACCCAGATAATTAATGATCTTGCCGTGGCTTGTGCCTATGCCATAATGCATCATAACGATCCGTTGGAAGCGGCTTTGCCTATTGTTAAAGGGTATCATTCAACTTTTGCCTTAGAAGAGGAGGAGTTAATTCATTTATATAATGCCATTGCCATGCGGCTGGTGATTTCAGTGACAAAATCGGCCCTCAATAAGATAGAAGAACCTGATAACGTCTACTTATTAATCAGTGAAAAACCAGCGTGGGAAGTTCTTGGAAAATGGCGTAATATCAGTCCGGATTTTGCCCATTTTAGTTTTAGAAATGCCTGTGGGTATGAGGCGCTTCCTAATGCAAAGTTGTTTAAGAAGTGGGCTAAAAAACAAAGATTTAAACTTAACCATCTGTTTCCTACTATTCACAAAAAAGAAACGCATCATCTCGATTTAAGCGTGTCGAGCAAATGGATTGGTCACCAAGAAGATTTTAATGATTTGGATCTTTTTGAGTTTAAAATCAATCAACTTCAAAAGAAACATCCAAAAGAAATTATCGCTGGTGGTTATTTGGAGCCACGGGCTTTATACACTTCGGATGCTTTTAGTAATATAGGGAATTCGGGAAAAGAAAATAGAACCATCCATTTAGGTGTCGATTTCTGGTTGCCTCATGGTACGCCTGTTCATGCTTTGTTAGATGGCGAAGTGGTGATTGCCGTAAACGATGCTGGTAATAAAGAATATGGTGGATTGGTGATTTTAAAACACCATACCGGCACTTTGGAATTCTATACGCTTTATGGACATTTATCAGTAACGGGCGCTACAAAACATCAGGCGGGAGACCTTATAAAGAGAGGCGATAAAATTGGCGAATTGGGAACTTCAGATGAAAACGGCAATTGGGTGCCCCATCTTCATTTTCAGGTGATGTTGTCACTTTTAGATTATAAAAATGATTTCCCCGGTGTTGCTTATTATAATCAAATAGCTGTATGGAAAAACATTTGTCCCAATCCGAATGTATTATTTAAATCCGAAGCGCTTCAAAAAACTGTTAGCACTTCCAATGACGAATTAATCCACTATAGAAAACAACATTTAGGTAAAAGTTTAAGTCTGCAATATAAAGAGCCCGTCAAAATGGTCCGTGGTGCGGGTCAATATCTAATGGATCAGTACGGACGCAAATATTTGGATACCGTTAATAACGTGGCACATGTAGGCCATGAAAATTATAACGTGGTCAAGGTGGGTCAAGAACAAATGGCTTTGATCAATACCAATTCGCGCTATTTGCACGACAATATCAACGCCTTGGCCCAAGAGCTTATTGAAACCTTACCACCCGAATTAAGCGTGTTGCATTTTGTCAATTCGGGCAGTGAAGCCAACGAGTTGGCCATTAGAATGGTTAAAGCGGCAACAGGAGAACGTGACATTATTGCGAGTGAAGTAGGTTACCACGGCAATAGTAATATGTGCATTGACATCAGTTCTTATAAGTTTGATGGAAAGGGTGGAAGCGGTGTACCAGAACACACTCATATTTTTCCATTACCTGATGCGTTTAGAGGAAAATTTAGAGGTGAGGACAGCGCAGAAAAATACGCGGACGAAGTCCAAAAGCAAATCGATGCGATTCATAAAAAAGCTCGCGGTGTTGGTGCATTCATCATAGAACCTATTATCAGCTGTGGCGGACAAATTGAATTGCCCGAGGGCTTTTTGGCAAAAGCCTATGAAAAGGTAAGAGCCGCAGGCGGCATTTGTATTTCTGATGAAGTACAAACAGGGTGTGGCAGAATGGGAAAAACATTCTGGGGCTTTCAATTACATGATGTCGTTCCAGATATTGTCACTATTGGCAAGCCATTAGGTAATGGACATCCCATTGCAGCAGTGGCGTGTACACCTGAAGTTGCGAATAAGTTTGCGAATGGAATGGAGTATTTTAACACTTTTGGAGGTAATCCCGTATCCTGTGCTATTGCTACTGAAGTGTTACGTACCGTAAAACGTGAGAACTTACAGGAAAATGCGCTACAAGTTGGAACATTCTTAAAAGAAGAACTCCATAAGCTGGCTCAAGAATTTCCAATTATCGGTGATGTACGAGGACAAGGTTTGTTTCTTGGGATTGAATTGGTGGACGGTCAAATGACTCCATTAGCAGCCCAAACCGATTATTTAGCAAATAGAATGAAAGACCATGGTATTTTAATGAGTACCGATGGTCCCGACCATAATGTATTGAAAATTAAGCCCCCAATTATTTTTACCAAAGAAAACGCCGAAGAATTACTCCTTTATCTAAGAAAGATATTAGCGGAAGACCTCATACGATTTTAAATTTATTCAAAAAGGAACGCGCACGTCAACAGTATAATCGTCCAACGGAATGCTAGTTTGTGCACGAGCATACCCTTTGGCAAATATTAAAAAAACCACTCTTGCTGTCATGGCAGGCAATTAAAGTAAACACATGAAATTAAAATTATTCAGTGCCCTTGTTTTATTTATACTGATGGGTTGTAAAACAGCATCTCTTTTAGAAGTACCACAACAAATCTCTCATTTTAATCATAAAGTATTTGAAGACCATAAGCTTCCACCCAGAGCAACCTATTTCGGGTTTGAATCGGCTGATCTTATAGAAAAGGAAAGCTCAAAACGCTTCTTGAGTTTAAACGGACTGTGGAAATTTAATTGGGTAAAAGACCCAAAAATAAGGCCCACCACATTTCAAAATGTCAATTATGATGACTCCGAGTGGGCCACAATTCCCGTTCCGGCCAATTGGGAATTGGAGGGGTACGACTACCCAATTTATTTAGACGAGCGGTATCCGTTTACTACAAAATGGCCAGATGCACCAACAGATTATAATCCTGTAGGTACCTATAGAAAAGAGATTACCTTAAATAAAGAGTTTTTATCTGAAGATGTCATCTTGCATTTCGCCGGTGCCAAATCGGCAATATATGTGTATCTCAACGGCCACTATGTAGGCTATTCCCAAGGCAGTAAATTGCCCGCCGAATTTAATATCACCAAATATCTAACAGCGGGAAAAAACATGTTGGCTTTGCAAATGTTCCGTTGGAGCGATGCCAGTTATTTGGAAAGCCAGGATTTTTTACGAATGAGTGGTATTGAGCGCGACGTCTATTTATATACGCAACCAAAAGTAACTATTGCTGATTATCATGCCTACACCAATTTAGATGAAAGCTACACCAACGGGATTTTTAAAAATACGGTGTCAATAGCCAATCATTCACAAAAACCGGTTAAAAGAAAAGTGTCTGTAGAAGTTTATGACGGGGTAACATCAAAATTCACAGATTCTAAAATTTTAGATATTCCAGCGAATGAAACTGTACAATTTTTTTCAGAAAACAGCTTTGAAAATGTAAAACAATGGTCTGCCGAACAGCCAAATTTGTACACCTTAAAAATAGTTTTAGAAGATGAAACAAATTCGAAAAACGATCAATTTATCACAAGAAATGTAGGTTTTAAAAGCGTAGAGATTAAAAACTCTCAAGTTTTGATCAACGGAAAGGCCGTTTATATTCGTGGGGTCAACAGGCACGAAACTGATCCTTTAACGGGGCACATTGTATCACGAGAATCAATGGAAAAGGACATCCAGCTGATGAAACAAAATAACATTAATGCGGTGCGTTCTTCGCATTATCCCAATGATCCGTACTGGTTAGAACTCTGTGATACTTATGGATTGTATGTTGTAGACGAAGCAAATATTGAAAGCCATCCGTTAGCCATTGATAAAAAAACCCAAATAGGTAATGAAATGAGCTGGTTGCCAGCGCATGAAATGCGTACACAACGCATGTATTACCGCGATAGAAATCATGCATCAATTTATTCATGGTCCTTAGGAAATGAAGCTGGAAAGGGTGAGATTTTTAGAACCACATACCAATGGCTTAAAGCACAAGATGATAATCGGATTGTACAATACGAACCTGCAGGAAAGGAAGATTATACAGATTTGTACTGCCCGATGTATCCCAAGCCAGAATATCTGATCAATCACGGACAGTCTGATTCTGACAAACCTTCCATAATGATTGAGTATGCCCATGCCATGGGCAATTCGGTGGGCAACTTGCAGGATTACTGGGATATTATTGAAACCTACCCTAATCTTCAAGGCGGTTACATTTGGGACTGGGTAGATCAGGCCTTAGAATATAAAGATGTAAATGGCAACCCGTATTTTGCCTATGGGCACGATTATCATCCAGATTTACCAACAGACGGAAACTTTTTAAATAATGGTTTGGTAGATCCTCATCGTGTGCCGCATCCACATTTAACCGAAGTAAAAAAAGTTTATGAACCCGTACAGTTCAACTATTTGGGCAATGGTATCATAGAGATTGAAAACAAGAATTTCTTTAGTGATTTTTCCGATCAAACCATTTCCTGGAAGCTATTTAAAGATGGAAAAGAAGTGGTTCAGGATGATACTATTTTAGTCGATGTAAAACCTCAAGCAATCACTCAATTGAAGCTTCAAAAGTTTCCAAGTTCATTGGCTGCCCAAAATGAGTTTTTACTTCAAGTCAGTTTGATTCAAGAAGAATCGAAAAATTTAATCCCGAAAGGGCATGAGGTGGCATGGGATGAGTTTTTACTTCAAAAGGGGAAAGTTGATCAATTGATGCCATCTGAAGGACAAGCTCTCGAAATCATCGAAGATAGGGACGTTGTTACGATTAAAAATGAGCTGGTCGCCCTTCAAATTAATGCAAATTCCGGAGAAATTCAATCGTGGATCTACCAAGGTAAGCGCATCACCAACGAAGCCATCCGTCCAAATTTCTGGAGAGCACCAACTGATAATGATTTAGGGAACAATATGCATCAATGGGCTAAAATCTGGCAAGACGCCACTTATAATTATAGTTCCAAGTTAGTAGGAAGTCCTGTGATGTCAAAAGCGGGTGTTTCGTATAAAGTCGATTATATCTTGCCAAATGATGAGGCAAAAGTAGAAGTGGATTACACTTTAAAAACAGATGGGAGTATGAATGTCAATTATAATTTTTCTCCTAACCAAAAAGATCTGCCAAACATTCCGCGTTTAGGGTTGTACATGACCTTACCAAAAGGTTTTTCAGAAGTGTCCTGGTATGGAAAAGGCGCAACAGAAAGCTATTGGGACAGAAAAACAGGGGTTAAAACGGGTGTGTATTCCGGGAAAATTGTAGATCAGTTTGAAAGATACCTTCGTCCTCAAGAAACTGGAAATAAAACAGATGTTCGCTGGGTTATCGTTTCATCGCCACAGCTGTCTTTAAAAGCCACAAGCTCAATTTTACTCAACACCAGTGTTTGGCCATTTGATATGACCGAAATCGATTTTAATAGTGAAGATGCCAGCGCATCGGCTTCTGGTTTAGTGCCCGTGACGAAAAAACATGGTGCAGATATTAAAATAGGAGAAACGGTGCAGTGGAACATTGATTATCTGCAAATGGGAGTTGGGGGGGATACCTCGTGGGGTAGACTAGTGCATCCAGAGTATACCATTCCGGCAGATAAGAACTATAACTATACATTCACTATAATACCATTTGACTAATTTTATAATTGCTTAGAAATGTTGTTTAATAGTAAAAGCTAGCAGATTTGATTCTTCTAAGAACGGACGGACTTGATATTTAATTATTTAGAATCGAGGTTGATTCCGTAGGGATAATTTGTTAATTACTGTTAAAAAAAATCGAACACTCAGCGTCTTTCACATTAAAAAATTAGATTTGTCTATACAGGAAGTATCCTTAACTACTAGACAACTCTTTAAATGAAAAAAAGATACATCTTTTTCACGCTTCTGGTCTTCGGCATAATTGCACTCATTGCCTATAGAATAAGTACTAATTCAAAAATTAACAGTCCGAAAGATGCACAAAAGACACCCAGCATCATGGGTGTACAAGGACAGGTGCTTAAAGCGGAAAAATTTGCCGATAATTTAACCCTTTCTGGGACGTTAGAACCAAATGAAGAGATTGAATTGCGAAGCGAAATTTCTGGGATTGTAGAGCGTATCAACTTTAAAGAAGGTGCAAAAGTATCTAAAGGACAAGTACTGTTTCAGGTGAATGATATTGAACTCCGAGCACAATTATCTAAAGTAAAAACAGCACAACAACTGGCTTCAGAAAACCAACGCAGGGCGAAGTTGTTATTAGACAAACAAGCTATCAGTGTAGAAGAATATGACATGGCCAATGCCGATTTTGAATCGGCGAAAGCAGAATCACAGCTCATAGCCGCTCAATTATCAAAAACTACCGTTCGTGCGCCATTTTCGGGCACAATTGGGCTACGGTCCATTTCCAAAGGGACGTACGTCACGCCGGCCACGCCAATTGCCAATTTGGTCAATACAAGTCAGCTGAAACTTACGTTTGCCATTCCCGAAAAATATGTTTCGCGCATGAATGTTGGGAGTGCCCTTACCTTTACGACTTCCAATTCAAAAGAAGAGCACGGCGCCAAAATCTACGCTATTGAACCGCAAGTGGACATTGCCACGCGGACCTTAAAGATGCGTGCCCTTGCCGAAAATAAAGAAGGAAAACTCTACCCAGGAACCTTCGCAAACGTCACGTTGCCTCTAGAAACTGTTGATGATGCCTTGTTAGTACCTACAGAAGCATTAATTCCCATTCAAAATGGTAAAAAAATATTTGTTTTAGATGGCGGGAAAGCAAAAGAAGTAGTGGTAGAAACCGGTGCCAGAACTGACAGTATGGTGCGGGTGCTTTCTGGAATTAAAGTAGGAGATACCATACTGACTTCAGGTGTGATGTCACTCAAAAATGGAACGCCAGTAAAAGTGAACCTTAAGAATTAATAAAGCTAATGAGTTTATCCACCTTAAGTATTAAACGTCCTGTATTAGCCATTGTGATGAACTTGGCCATCATGCTCTTCGGGATTATTGGCTATACCTATCTTGGGGTCAGGGAATTTCCTTCTATTGATCCTGCGCAAATATCCGTCAGTACGAGTTATTCTGGTGCAAATGCTGATATTATTGAGTCGCAAATTACTGAGCCTCTTGAAAAATCCATCAATGGTATTGATGGCATCAGAAATATAACGTCTTCCAGTAACCAAGGTTCTAGCAGAATTAGTATTGAATTCAATCTCGATAAAAATCTTGAGGAAGCGGCTAATGATGTGCGCGACAAAGTCTCTCAGGCCGTAAGAAGTTTGCCTCAGGATATTGACGCCCCACCAGTAGTTTCAAAGGCCGATGCCGATTCTCGGGCAATTATTTCCATGACGGTACAAAGTGATAATAAAAATATATTAGAACTTACGGACTATGCTGATAATGTGCTTGCACAACGTCTGCAAACCATTCCTGGAGTAAGTAGTGTGCAAATATGGGGGCAACGCAGGTACGCCATGCGCATGTGGATTGACCCTATTAAACTGGCATCTTATGGTGTGACAGTTTCAGAAGTGAGACAAGCTTTATTATCTCAAAATGTCGAATTGCCATCAGGAAAACTCACGGGAGCAAATACAGAGCTGACCGTAAAAACCATCGGAAACCTTACTACAGAGGAAGAATTCAACGACATTATTATTTCGTCAGAAGGCGGCAAAGTGGTCCGTTTCAGTGATGTTGGAAACGCAACCTTGGAAGCCGAAAATATGGAAACCAAATTGAGCGATTCTGGGCAACCTATGGTAGCACTGGCCATCGTGCCGCAACCTGGTGCTAATTACATAGCAATTGCCGATGGTTTTTATGAGGAATTTGAAAGGCTAAAGGAGGATTTACCAGAAGATTTCAAATTAAACGTGGTTATAGACGACACACTTTTTGTAAAACGCTCCATCATTGAAGTGGTAGAAACCCTCGCCATTACTATTGTATTAGTGATTTTAGTTATCTACTTCTTTTTTAGAAACTGGTCCATGGCCTTGCGTCCCCTCATTGATATTCCCGTGTCTTTAATCGCGACGTTCTTTATCATGTGGATGTTCGGGTTTTCCATCAATGTATTGACGCTCTTGGCTATTGTATTGGCCACCGGTTTGGTGGTTGATGATGGGATTGTGGTTACTGAAAATATCTACAAAAAAGTGGAAGAAGGCATGTCGCCTATTGAAGCGGCCATTAAAGGGTCCAACGAGATTTTCTTTGCGGTTATTTCTATTTCTGTAACCTTGGCGGCGGTGTTCTTACCGGTGATTTTCTTGGAAGGGTTTGTGGGACGACTCTTTAGGGAATTTGGCGTGGTGATAGGTGCCGCCGTGCTGATTTCGGCATTTGTGTCGTTGTCATTAACCCCGATGCTGAATGCTTATTTGATCAAACCAGGTAAACAGAAACGCTCAAAATTTTACCAGTTTACGGAGCGGTATTTTGTAAAAATGAACACTGCCTATGCGAGCTCTCTGGGGAATTTTATGCAGAAAAAATGGTGGAGTTTTCCAATTTTAGTAATTTGTTTTATCATGATAGGGTTGTTTTATAGTTTACTTCAAAAGGAAACCGCACCTTACGATGACAGAAGTTATATTCGTGTGAGTGTGACGGCTCCAGAAGGCGCATCCTATGACTATATGGATCGGTTTATGAATGAAATGACTGATTTGATCAACGATTCCATTCCTGAAAAGAAAGTGAGTTTAATTATTACTTCGCCAGGTTTTGGATCATCTTCTGTAAATAGCGGTCGTGCCATCATTTCTTTGGTAGATCCAAGTGATCGTGATCGGTCGCAGAAAGAGATTGCTGAAGATTTAACCCGTTGGACTAAAACCTTCGAAAATGCACGTTCAAGTGTGTCTGAAACGCCAACCATTGCCGTCAATAGAAGAGGAGGGATGCCGATTCAATATATCATTCAAGCCCCTAATTTTGAAAAGTTAAAGGAAAAGATTCCTGAGTTTATGGAAGCGGCGGAAAGTAATCCAGTGTTTGCAAATACCGACGTCGATTTAAAATTCAATAAACCTGAAATTTATGTGACTATAGATCGTGATAAGGCAAAGAGTTTAGGGGTCTCCGTGTTGGATGTGGCACAAACGCTGCAATTATCCTTAAGTGGCCAGCGTTTTGGGTATTTTATGATGAATGGGAAGCAGTATCAAGTGATTGGTCAATTTGATAAAAAAGATCGAAATGCTCCAATGGACCTGAAATCCATGTTTGTTAAAAATAATAAAGGACAACTCATTCAAATGGATAATTTGGTCACTACAGAAGAGCAAAGTAGTCCGCCGCAACTCTACCACAACAA
This sequence comes from Gelidibacter salicanalis, assembly GCF_016469035.1. Classification (GTDB taxonomy): domain Bacteria; phylum Bacteroidota; class Bacteroidia; order Flavobacteriales; family Flavobacteriaceae; genus Gelidibacter; species Gelidibacter salicanalis_A. The sequence continues at coordinate 18,833 of NZ_JAEHJZ010000024.1, forward strand.
CCGTTATATGTCCGCCACAGTGTCTGCAAGTTTAGCGCCGGGCATGAGTATCAATGATGGCATTGAAGCCATGGAAAGTATAAAAGCCCAAGTTTTGGATGATTCCTTTACGACAGATTTAGGAGGAGAGTCTCGAGATTTTGTTGAAAGTAGTTCCAACACCTTATTTGCTTTCGGCTTGGCATTACTGCTCATTTTCCTGATTTTGGCAGCACAATTTGAAAGTTTTATAGATCCCTTCGTCATTATTCTAACCGTACCTATGGCCGTTGCCGGTGCCTTATTTTCGTTATGGCTATTTGGACAAACTTGGAATATTTTTAGCCAAATTGGTACCATTATGTTAATTGGTCTCGTCACCAAAAACGGGATCCTAATTGTGGAGTTTGCCAACCAGCTCCGGGAGGAAGGTATGGATAAATACGAAGCCATTATGAAAGCGTCAGAATCGAGATTACGCCCTATTTTAATGACCAGTTTAACCATCGCTTTAGGTGCCTTGCCAATTGCGTTGTCTATTGGTGCCGCTTCAACAAGTAGAATAGGTATGGGGGTTGTGATTATTGGTGGGACTATGTTTTCGCTTATTTTGACCTTATTTGTTATACCATCAATATATATGATGTGGTCTCGAGAGAAAAAACACCATCCAGAATTTGATAAAATTGATAGTTATGAAACCGAATAAACTATGGTCATTAGGTCTTAGTATATGTTTGGGGATGTTGTCCGTCCAAATCTATGCCCAAGACGTGTTGACGCTTGAAAAAGCGGTAGAAATTGCTCTAGAAAACAATTACGAGATTCGTTTGGCAAAAAATGATCTGGAAGCAGATTCTTTAGGCGTGAGTCCAGGTTTTGCTGGAATGTTGCCCAGAGTCTTTGCGCAGGCCAGCACCAACAATAGCGCCCAAAATATTTCCCAAACCCGTTCTGATGGCAATGTAATTCAATTGGATAATGCCAAAAATAATAACCTCAGTTATGGTGTAGGTTTAGATTGGACCATTTTTGATGGTTTAGGAATGTTTGCGCGCTACGATCAATTGAAGGAACTTGAAAAATTAGGGAAAGCTCAACTGCAAACCACATTGTTGGACAGGGTAAGTGATGTGATGATCACTTATCATGATTTGGTGCATCAACAGCAACAGCTCACCGCATTGGATAGTACCTTGGTTATTTCTAAACAGCGCGTAGAATTGGCTGATAACCGATTCAGCATCGGGAAGTCCTCTAAATTAGAAGTGCTCAACGCCACGGTGGATCTCAATACCGATAGGACCCTTCAAATTAAACAGCTTGAGCTTTATGAAAATACTAAAATCAGGTTGAATGAGATTCTTGGTCGTGACACTGATATTGATTTTAATGTGAAGGATGAGGTGATCATTGCTACGGATTTGCAATTGGCAGAATTGGAACAATTAGCGACGACTCAAAATCCCGAACTACAAGCACAGCTCATCAATAAGCGCATTTCTGAATTAGAATTAAAACAGATTAGAGGCAATCGGTATCCAAGAATTTCTGCGAATACAAGCTATAATTTTAGCGATTCCGAATCGAGTTTAGGATTTGCCACAAAAAATAATGCACAAGGTTGGAACTACGGATTTGCAGCGAGTATTGATGTTTTTAACGGCTCCAATCAAAATCGGACTGAAAAAATAGCCAAGCTTCAAATTGAAAATGCTGATATCGGCATCAAACAGCAAACGCAAACCATAACATCGCAATTACACACCGCCTATCAAACTTATCTGACCAATTTGAGTTTGATTGAATTGGAAACAAGCAACGAAGATATTGCCAAAGAAAACCTTGACATCACTTTGGCAAAATATAAAATAGGAACCATCCCAACCATCGAATTTAGGACGGCGCAACTTAATTATATTAACGCCAGCTTACGGTTGAGCAATGCTATTTATCAAGCAAAGCTTTCAGAGATTACACTAAAACAATTGGCAGGTAACTTATCATTGCAATAATATATTTTGATGTATTATGTCCGATAAAGAATAAAGAATAAAGAACAAAGAACAAAGATTTGATTTGTAACTGACTGATAAACAGTGGTTATTCTAAATTAAATTTGCCAATCACTTTAAGTGAAATTGGTTCCAAAAACAAGGTGTCATTTTTAAGTTCTCGAACCAGATCATGCTTTAAGGGGGTTTATAAACTTTTTACCTGTTTTACTGGACACTGATGATTTTGATGTATGGTATTTGTAATCTTGAGGTGTTAATTTCTTATTAAAAGATGTGGAGATCCTGCTATCAAGATGGTCTTGAAGTTTCTTTTAATTACCTTTGCGGCTTGACATTTATATAAAAACAAATAGTTTTGGCATTTTAAAACAAGTGCTTTCCCTATTTATAGCGTCTTATAGATAAAGCACCTGATAAACAGACGATATTATTAGTTTAAATAGTGATAAATTCCCTAAGTAACCCCACCGTAATGAAAAATAGTTTTCTTTATTTTTTCTTTTTCACCTTATTTTTTACCACACAAGCACAAGTACTGGAACCTGTTAAATGGTCTACTTCCGTTGAAAAGATTTCTGATACAGAGTATGATTTGATTTCAACCGCCAAAATTGACCGAGGTTGGCATTTGTACTCTCAAAGCGTTCCAGAAAACGGACCAATAGCAACTGCTTTTACTTACGATCTTACAAAGGATGCTGAACTTGTCGGAAACACCAGTGAAGAAGAAGGGCGCACCGTTGATGATCCTATTTTTAATATGCGGATCAAGTATTTTGATGACGCTGCGGAATTTAGACAACGTATTAAAGTATTGAACAATGAACTGTCCATCGTAAAAGGTGAAGTTGAGTTTATGGTTTGTGATGATATGCGTTGCTTGCCACCGTCTTACATCGACCTAAATTTTGATTTAACCAAAGCCAAACAAATTTCTGAAGATAATACTAGTGCTTCTGAAACTGGAGGCATTATTGATTTTCAAAACCCAGTAAAAACAGATGCTGATAAGGACATTATCGTTACAGACAAACAAGAAAAAGAGTCTGATAATACAGGACTTTGGACCATTTTTATCTTAGGTATAGGTGCCGGGTTTATCGCCTTGTTTACACCATGTGTGTTTCCATTGATTCCGATGACGGTGAGTTTCTTTACCAAACAAAGCAAAAACAAATCTCAGGGGGTTAAGAACGCCATCATTTACGGGCTATGCATCATCATTATTTATGTTATTTTAGGAACAGGGGTGGTAGCTATTTTTGGGGCAAGTGCCATTAATGAGTTCTCTACCAGTGTCACTTTTAACCTATTGTTTTTTATTATCCTTGTAATTTTCGCCGTATCCTTTTTAGGGGCTTTTGAAATCATGTTGCCACAATCGTGGGCAAATAAAATTGATAGCAAGGCCGATAGAGGTGGGTATACGGGCATCTTTTTTATGGCGCTTGCACTGGCTATTGTATCCTTCTCCTGTACAGGTCCATTTGTAGGAAACATTATCGTGCTTTCAGCTACTAAAGGCGGACTTGCCCCAATGATTGGGATGCTAGGTTTTTCATTGGCACTGGCGCTACCTTTCGCTTTATTTGCTGCATTCCCAGGGTGGTTGAACTCCCTTCCAAAATCGGGCGGATGGTTGAATACTGTTAAAGTGGTCTTAGGATTTTTAGAATTGGCCTTTGCCTTCAAGTTCCTTTCACAAGCAGATTTAGTGTTGCAACTGCATTTCTTGGAACGTGAAGTATTCATCGCAATTTGGATCGCTATTTTTGGTGCCTTGGCGTTCTACCTCTTCGGAAAAATCAAATTGCCACATGATTCACCACTCACCCATATTTCTGTGGGGCGTTTAAGCCTCGGATTGATAGTATTGAGTTTTACCATTTATATGATTCCAGGACTTTGGGGTGCGCCACTTAACCTAATTAGTGCGTTCCCACCACCATTAGATTATGCGGAGTCGCCGTATGGTGTTGGTAATTCTAAAACTGGAGGAGGTGCTGTTTTAGGCGAGGCTCAAGAACTGCCTGATGGGGCACATCTATTAGCACCGCATCAAATATTGGCCTTTAATGATTATGACAAAGGCTTGGCCTATGCTAAAAAAGTCGGCAAACCTATCATGTTAGATTTTACCGGTTGGGCCTGTGTGAATTGCAGAAAGATGGAACAGAATGTTTGGCCTGATGATCAGGTGTTGAACATGCTAAAGAATGAAGTGGTGTTGATCTCCTTATATGTGGACGATAAGCGTAGACTTGAAGAGGATGAGGTCATAGAATCTAAATTACGACCAGGTAAGCAACTAAAGTATATCGGGCAAAAATGGAGTGAATTCCAAACCATACGCTATAAAACCAATACGCAACCTTTTTATGTGCTTATTGGTCATGATGAAGAAAATCTTAATGACCCTGTAGGGTATACGCCAAATGCTCAGGAGTATTTAGAATGGATGAAAGAAGGTGTTGGGGCATTCAAAGAGTAATCTTACTGGTCAAGAATTATAAAAAAAATCCACTTCAGATAAATGAAGTGGATTTTTTTGCTTTCTAAGGTTTGGCTTTATATAGCCTCATGATATTTTAAAGTCGCTTTTTCTAAGTTCTCAGAAAGTGTTTTTAACCATACCAATTGGTTGGCAATTAAATACGCCTCTTGGAGGTTATGAAGTGTTTCTGTATCCAATTCTGTTTCCCCTTTCAGTATGTTGGCATCTCTTGTTTTCGATAAGCTGTGATAGGATTCCATAAGTTTGTCCTGGGCTTTTTCTATATCAATAGTTGTGGTTTCACAGTCAATTGGCGTATCATTTAAAATTGAGCAGGAGGATTGGAGCGTGTTAGCAATCCTTAAAATAAGGGCATCAAATTCTTTTGAAGCCGGGGTGGTTTGATGATTGATTATAAAACTACCAATAGAGGCAATTGCAGAAACCATCGTCTGATTTAAGGTCACCATCCCATAAATAAGCTGGAATTCCTTTTGTTTTGATTTTGGATCTTGTGTCAATCGTTGAAACGCCGAATTTAAATTACCAATCGCTAAAAAAGCTTCCTTACGGGCGAGTTTATAAGCGAGTTCATTCTCGGTTTTGTCATGATATAAATTTTGGGTTGCTATAAGATACTTTTGGTTCTTGTTAAGGGCATCTACAAGCACATTCTTTAAATTTAAAGCTTCCCAACTAGGCCATAACATATAATTGGCAATCACCGCAATACTTGCACCGAGTATGGTATCAATTACTCGATATTGGATGACTTGGAAAGCATCCGGATTAATAAGCGAATAGACAAACACAATATTGATGGTAATAAAGACGGCTGACGATTTATAATTCTGCTGTACTAAAGAAAAGGCTAAGGTGAGCGATATGATAGCCAAAACAGCATAGATTATGACGTTTTGGGTGAGTAATACAATGCCGACTGCAATAGCAGCTCCAATTAGGGTGCCGACAATCCGGTCTTTAGAACGTTCTTTGGTCAACCCATAATTGGGGCGCATAATGACGATGATGGTGAGCAGAATCCAATAGGTGTTTCGAATATCCAACAGCGTGCCTAATATAAAGGCGAACACCATAGCAACGGTAAACCGAAGGGCATGTCTGAACAAAGTAGAATTTAGACTGAAATTTTGAAGAATCACGTTTAAACGGTACTCTTGAAGGGTTAAAAACTGACTGGTATCCTGACGTTTTAAAGACACTTTGGAAGAGTCTTTAACATTCGCCATCACCCGACGGATGGCTCTCACTTCTTGCGCAATATGTTCTTGATAATCATATAGGTTCCGAAGCACCAAGGCCCCTTCACGTGCTTTGGGAAGCTGAACATCATCAATATATTGTCTGATATTATCCTTTACTTTAGACAGCGTATTCAATAGAATATCCTTATCGGACACTTTATCATTTTTGATCAGCAAGTCTGATAAAGTCATCAATTGGCTGCCCATGACTTTATTCAGGTTTTTGGACGCTCTCAGATATTTCCGATCCTTAAACAGGCGGTCCATATCATTGTAATCTAAATTTTTGGCCTCAATAAGTTCAAAAATATTGACTGATGAAATAAAGATTAGCAGGTGCTTTTCATCATAATGTGAACGCCCTGAACGTTTCCGTTCCAAAAAGAGCAATTCTCTTAAAATTTCATGCTTTTCATTAATCTGACTTTGCAGCACAAAGGCTTTCTGCATCAGCTCTTGGCGTTTTGTTTTCTTGGTCAGCAAACGTGCGCGCAACTGAAGGTATTCTCCAGTAAGGGTGAGCGTTTCAGATAAAAACTGAACTTCATCTTTTTTAGGCGCCAACTTTCGAAACACATAAGATATCAGCAGATACCAAAGTCCACCGCATCCCAACAAAAGCACATGACTAAAAATCTCCGATGCTGTTTCTTTTTGGACAGCAAAAGCCAGTACCATAGCTAATAATCCTGAAAAGGATACTAACGATGCTCTAAACCCATAAACGGATATCAAGGATATGAAAAATGAAATGGCTGCCAATACCACAATGAGAAGTGGGAGGTAGGGTTTACAAAATAGAATGATGGTAAATATCAGCATGGTCAATACCGTACTGATTAAAATAGCGTTGACTTTCCGCTTTAAACTTCCGGGAATATCTCCTGGCGCATTCAAAAAAGCACCCATAACAATTGGTAGAGCGTAATCAAAATTTCCAATAAAATAGAATAGGATCAATGGTGTGACCACAGCAAACGTTAAGCGGACACCTCTATAAAAATGAGAGCTTTTTAAAAATATTTCTATGGTTTTAAGATATGCTTTCAAAGTTGGTTTTTAGTAGTACAAAGGTATACTAATTGATGCGCTCCTTATAAACTAAGATTATTTTAATGTTATGCAATTTAAGAATATCAGATTTAAAAAACCACTTCTGGTAGGGAAGTGGTTAGTTTAGATCGGCAGTTTTAAAAGTCAAACATGTGATTTCAGCTTAGTCTTCCGTTCCCCAAGGTGCACTAGGCGTTTCCACTTCCTTAGTCAGGTCGAATTTCACAGAAAACAATCGGTCAGTGCCTATGCGGCGTAGGTTGTAGGTAAATGAGGTGTCATCCACAGTAATCCACCATACATTATTCGCGGCATGGGCTAACAAATCAGCGGTAAATTGATCCGCAGGAAAAAACTGAATATCCGCTCTTCCTGTATTTGGGCTGAGTCCGCCGTATTGCGTAACGTCATCATCAGAGTCGTCAGGTTTTCTATGATCGTGCTTTAAAAGAATCAAATTATTTGCGCCCTTAGTCAGCACCCATGTTCTAGATTTGTCCTCCCCAACAAAAAATGGAATTCTAATCTCATTGGCATCACAAGCACGTATATGCATGACTAGCTTCTCGCCAGTAAAACCATCGCCCTCTTTTCCGCCGGCAATGATTTCGCCTAGATAAGATTTTCCACAGTGATTCTTTAAGGTATCCCAAAATTGAACGGATCCAGGGGGCTCCTGCGCTAACAATTGCAGCGGTAAGACCAGTAACATAAGTAAAATTTTTTTCATAGTTCCAAGATATGTATTTATTTGTGAAATGTATCTTCTTTCCAGTTCCTTAGATTGTTTAAAATGTAATTAGTGCTTGGTCGTAAA
>NZ_JAEHJZ010000238.1 GCF_016469035.1 Gelidibacter salicanalis
TGAGGGTGCGAAGGCTTCTCTCTCTCTCTTTTGCTTTCAGGCCAAAGGGGACGGGTAATCCTTGTTTGCTCCAGAAGCCGTCAACTCGGAGACTTTGCCGAGAAGCCACAACCTGGCCTCGATGGTGCTCGACTCCACATGCTACATACACCACGGTATACATACATGGGCACATGTTCAACAACTCGCAATTGGTGTCCAAAGGTTCATCATGCTTTTACTCGTAAACCCTTAAATGTCGGGGCGTTAAGTTCGATGTGATTAAGCCTCAAGACCTTTGGACGCTGA
>NZ_JAEHJZ010000239.1 GCF_016469035.1 Gelidibacter salicanalis
AATCACAAACATGTCGTCGACGCCAAGTCCCAAGAGAAGGCAAGGAATGAGGGAATGCATGGGGCCGTAATCCAAACCCATGAGCGAGCAAAGTCCCATGGAGACCAGAATGGACAGTCCGGAACTCGTAATGCCCATGGCACCCAAGAAAGCCCTTTGTTCCACGCGGTTGAAGCGGCCCAGCATGGATTGAACGTAGACATAGATC
>NZ_JAEHJZ010000240.1 GCF_016469035.1 Gelidibacter salicanalis
TTTAGTTGCTATTAATAAATAACAGTCTGTTTGACAATCCATTACGAGCCAAGGCCATTTACTAAATTGAATCCACGCAAGAGAGCGCACACAACTCGGAATTAATCCTTTTCCCAGCCCTCTTGGATTGGCTTTCTTTTTAGGGCACCGTTTTCACATCAATAATATCCCAGACATGGGAATTCAATTAATCAGCCTCATTCTCAAGTTTTTGCCACCCACGATTTCAAGCCTCACATTCCATCCAAAGCAACCCGAGCACTTGAAAAATAT
>NZ_JAEHJZ010000242.1 GCF_016469035.1 Gelidibacter salicanalis
TTCAGACATGAAAATATATCTTTGATAATCAGTTAGATATGCAGTAATCCTACGTGTTTTCACGCACGTATTTGCCCGTGCATTCCAGTCTTTCTTCAATGGTCCGATATATCTGCAAACGAGCAGGGGTTTTTCCTGCGGCTTTTGCATGCAAAAGCAATCAGTAGCGTTAAATCGGGAAATGAAGATGGCAGATGTGTTCAAGGTACGTGCAGGACTAGGTGTCGCAGCTGTTGCTGTGTTGGTGGCTGGTGTGCTCTGGCAGAGCAGCGATCAGCCAGAACAGGTGGCCGAATCCCCCGATGTTGCTGCACTGACTGTTGATGAGCACAGAG
>NZ_JAEHJZ010000243.1 GCF_016469035.1 Gelidibacter salicanalis
CGGCCAGCTATGTGCCTGATGTCCGTCGTAAATTCCGAGATATATGAAAGGTGACGCTGTTGACGGGATGACCAAGGTTCTGAAACTTTAGCCATGCACTAGGTCAAAGGTTTGTGGTCAGTGAAAATCACAAAATTCCGGCCTTCCAATGATGACCTGAAACTGCGGATGGAAAGATAGACAGCGAGGAGTTCTTTGTCAAAAGCAATATACTGGGTTTCGGGGGAGCGCAACTGAC
>NZ_JAEHJZ010000244.1 GCF_016469035.1 Gelidibacter salicanalis
TTTGACGCAACAAAGTGGATGGCTACATTGCCTCCTTCGTCCTCAGTGCGATAATAGACAACAGCACCGCAAGCATTAATGGATGCATCAGAAAACCCAATAAGCTCTGTGTTTACAAGTTTTGGCTGCCTGATCCACCTCGGAACAGTAATTTTAGCCGCTATCATTATATCCTTTCTCCATTTTCTTAGATCTACCGCTATGTCTTCAGGGACTGT
>NZ_JAEHJZ010000245.1 GCF_016469035.1 Gelidibacter salicanalis
GAAAGGTCGCAGATCGATTCCCGGGCCCGGCGGAAAAAGAAATTTTCGCCACTCCAGACTTTCTTCTACTGAGGGGAGTGAATGACGACTCCCTGTAACCTTAGTCGTTCAAGGTCAGGAAAAACAGGTGCGGCCACATCTTGAGGAAAGGTCCCTTCTGGTTCCCCACAAATTAAAGAGCTGGATTGTACGGGGCTGCACGCTGACTAGCTCAAAAAGCTAATAACATCAAGTGGGCCCTGGGTTCCCATGGGTGCTCTATGTTGCAAACGCGAAACCACCGGAAGGTGCGATAACACACTCTCAAAACACTGGAAAACCGTAAAAGTACGCAATGTAGGAGAAATTTGAGGACTGTAGCTTGTGGAAAATATG
>NZ_JAEHJZ010000246.1 GCF_016469035.1 Gelidibacter salicanalis
ATATAACTGACCTAAGCTCCCGCAGTCTGACCCTCAGCTGGTATCCAGGAATAATTTTTTTAATCAAAACCTTTGACGGGAACAGCCCAGTGCTGCACTACCTGGTACAGTTCAAGAAGAAGAATCTACCCTGGAGGGAAGCTGGCAACACAACAGTGGGAAGAGATCAGAGCTATGCCAGGGTGGGGAGCCTGGTGCCCA
>NZ_JAEHJZ010000247.1 GCF_016469035.1 Gelidibacter salicanalis
CTCAGCCAGCTGCTGGAGCAATGCTTCAAGTTCATCACGTGTTTCCTGATAAACAGACAGGCTTCCTCCAAATGGATCGGAAACATCGCCTTCTGTCCCTGTCGCGAATTCCTTTAGAGTGAAGATCTTGTCTTTTGCATGTGCATATTGCTCCACAATCAACTGTTTATGCTGCATGGTCATGGTGAAGACGTAATCAGCTTCTCGCAGAAGATCCTCTGTCAGTTTTGCTGAAGAGTGATTCAGTGGAATGCTTTTCTCAAATAGTGCTTCGACCGCTTGAGGAGAAGCCTTCCCAGCATCTGAGGCAAAAATGCCCGCTGATTTAACA
>NZ_JAEHJZ010000025.1 GCF_016469035.1 Gelidibacter salicanalis
TTGGGTTTTATTCCCCGACGCTCTGCGTCGAAATAAAAAAGGAACTTCTACTTGATACCTCGTACCCTTGGGTCGAGGTTGTTCATTTAAACTTATCTTTTTCCAAAAAATGTTATGGAGAAGGAGCAGACGCTTCACTTCTAAATCACACCTGATTATCAGTCAGTTATTTTCATTGTTTTGTTCCCTGCCAGCCGTTTCTTTAGGCACGGTCTTGACTCTTTACCGGACAACAATGAGTTTTAATTATATTTTACCTCTGTTTCAGTCTTTTCTCTATTCTCTTCTCTCTTCTCTCTTCTCTCTGTTCTCTTAATTCTACTTTCAAATAAAATCTTTCAGCACACCAATCACATAATCAACTTCCTCCTTCGTATTAAAGCTTGAGAACGAGAACCTGACAGAAGGTTTTAATAAGTAATCTGGGCTCAAAATTTCAGACAGAACGTGTGAGTTTTGATTGCTTCCACTTTGGCACGCTGATCCTTTAGAACAGGCAATGCCTTTCAAATCCAATTGAAAATGAAGCATCCCTCCTTTTTCTGGCGCAATTGGTAAACACACATTAATTAATGTATAGGTGCTGTTTTCTGAATCTTCACAATTGCCATTAAAAGTGATGTCAGGAGACAAACGTTTCAATTGGTCAATAAAATATGTTTTAAGTTCTGAGATCTGTTTTCGCTCAGCTTCAAGATTGGCATAACTCAGTTTCAATGCCGTTTCCATCCCTACAATGTTGTGGATAGCTTCAGTACCTGCGCGATACCCACGCTCCTGTTCGCCTCCAAGCAAGGAAGCTTTAATACCGGATCCTTTTCTGATAAACGCAAAACCTACCCCTTTGGGCCCATGGAATTTATGGGCGCTTGCCGCTAGAAAATCGATAGGAATCGTTTGTAAATCCAAATTGTAATGCCCTATAGATTGTACGGTATCACTGTGGAATAAGGCATGATGTGCTTTACAAAGGGCTGCTACTTTTGCAAGATCGAGTTTGTTTCCAATTTCATTATTGATGTGCATCAAACTGACCAAACTCTTATTTGAAGATTGTAATAATCGCTCTAGATCATTTATGTCAACCACCCCATTGTCCGATAACTTCACATAACTCACGGTAATGCCATATTCTTTTTGAAGCTGTTCAACCGTATGCAACACGGCATGGTGCTCCAGTTTGCTGGTGATGATTTCTGTTACCCCCAAATCTCTTACAGCACTGCGCAACACTAAATTATCAGCCTCCGTACCTCCCGCGGTAAAAACAATTTCTGACGCATAGACATTTAAAAATGAAGCAATCGTTTTTCTAGAGGTTTCCATCAATGATTTTGCTGAACGTCCCATTCCGTGGGTAGAAGAGGCGTTGCCATACTGTAGGCGCATCACTTCAGTCATCCGTTCTATGACCGCGTCTCGTATTGGGGTTGTTGCTGCATTGTCAAAATAAACTTGTTTCATAGCTGTGTTTTATAAATTATAATGACTTAGGAGTCAAAATAGAATTGATAACATGTCGGAATTTTTATGGAATTTGGAATCTACTGTAATAGTCACCTCAATAAAGTCATCATTCAATTGCTCAGAACTTCGGAATAAATTTTAAAGAAAAGCACTTCCTGAAAGCAAAAATACTCCAAATAAAATTATTTGAGAGATGGGGCGTTATAAATTAGAGAATGCCTTATTTTTGTTGCTTAATCAATGGAAATGCAAAAAATAGTTTACCTCTTAAGTTTATGCGTAGCACTTACCGCTTGTGACGATGGCGATATTATGGAAGTAGAATTGGCGTTTGACAAGCAGCTGTTTAGATGCGAACTAAATCCTGAATCTTATTTTTTATACGATATCAAAACTGATCCCTCTGAATCGTTGAGTTTAATTTTTCCAAACAACACCACGACAAAGCTGATATTCAATCCGGAGACCAACAATTATACAAGTACTTTTGAGATTAACGGCTCCGGTACTAAGTTCAATTATAGGACGTATGATGGCGATCCAAAAAAGGTAATCTGTAATTTATTACCTGATGCCAATACTAACATTCTCAAAGATTATGCTGCAACATCTGGTACGGTTACAACATTGACCACTTTTATTGATGATGATGATGATGGCATTCCTTCTGATTTTGAAGATGATAATTTAGATGGCGATAACGATCCAGCAACCAATCCTACAGATTCTGATGGCGATGGCATCCCAGATTATCTTGACGATGATGATGATAATGATAATGTGTTGACTAAAAATGAAGGTCACAACTATACAGAAGTTGATGGTTTGTCTAAGGCGCAAGATACTGACGGAGACGGGACACCTGATTATTTAGACAATGACGACGACGGTGATGATGTTTTAACGCGTTTTGAGGATGAAAACCAGGATGGAAATCCGATGAACGATCGTGATGAGGCTACCCTGACACCAGCAGTTCCGAGGTATTTAAACAAAGTGGCCACAGATGTTTATGATTATCAGTTGTTCAACAAAAACACCTACCAACGGATTACTACCGTCAAATTCCAAATTAAAAATGTCAACTTAGATATTATTAGTTTAACGGATATTGATTTTGGGACTTATACTAACACTACTACCATTGAAATAGCTAATGAAAATGAATAATGTTTTTCATCTATAAGCTATTTATAACTAAAAGCAGTATGTTTTTTGCTGACAAATAAATTGCAACCTGGTGCTATTTAACTATTCTGATAAATATAAACTTCAGTGGCTCCCAAACCGTATTTTTGAAAATCGGCCTCGTAAAACTTAACATTGTCATAGCGTCTAAAAAGCGTTTCCAACTCCATTTTTAGCACACCTTCTCCTACACCATGAATAAAGACTATTTTTTGAATGCGTTTACCAATGGCGAATTCTAGCTTTCGTTGTGCGGTATCCAACTGCAAGGTCAACATGTCGTAATTGGATAAATGACGTTGGTTTTCCGTCAGATTGTGGATGTGTAAATCCACTTCCATGGTAGGTTGGTTGCGTTCTTTCGGTTTTACCCTTATAGACTTTCGCTTTACATTTTGTTCTTTTTCCGACAGCACTTCCTGAAATGAGTGTTCAGAAAAAATGCTGGATTTCAAGGTATCCTTGTCTTCCATTTTAAGCAATTCAGATTCTTTAAAATCCATAAGAAAACCATCCTCCGTCTCCATAAAAACGGTCTGCCCCTCAATTTTTGAAACCCTTCCAGAAATGGCCTCATCCAATACCGTTACCTTATCGCCTACTTTTAAGTTCATGGCTTGTCAGTATTATCAGAAGGTGTTTCTGGATCGTTTTTGCTGGGAATGTTTTTTGAAATGCGATACACACCAATCATCAAAATCACAATGCCACCAATAAGGACATATTCATTTTGGTCCACTCCAGCCCTGGCGTAAATGGCAACAAATCCGCCAATAATGATGAGTAAAATATTTATAATCCGTGACATAGTATACGTAGGTTAATTATTTAAAGAACGACGAAATTACAAATTTAGAACTAAAAAAAACAGCAGTTATAGACAAATCTAAGCTGAAAAAATCAGCGCATCACTTGGTATCTTTTTATACATTTGCGTATGACTTTGATCAACCTTATCAAGCCTGAAGATTTTATGCTCCCTTGTTTAAACAAGCAGTTGTTTGGCTTGGAGTGCTTGGGCTGTGGCATTCAACGCGCTACGCTTTTAATGTTTAGGGGCGACTTTGTGTTGGCGTTTAAAACCTATCCTGCTATATATACGCTTATTTTATTGGCACTTTTTCTTATATTTAACCTGATCATCAAATTTAAATATGATTACGGAATCAAAATCGGCTTAATCAGTCTTAACGTCATCATCATTGTAGTCAGTTTTCTAATTAAAATAATCAACTAAAACCAATCGCATGGAAAGACAACAATTACCAAATTCAACACTCATTTTAGTATTCGGCATCATTTCTATTATTACCTGCTGCTGTTACGGGGTTATCGGGCTGCCATTAGGTATTATCGCCTTGGTCATGGCCAATAAAGCAACCACTGTGTATGCAGCAGACCCGGAACTGTATACAGGATTTCAAAATGTAAAAACAGGTAAAATACTTGCTATTATTGGAATTGTCTTAAATGCTATTTTCTTAATTTATGTGATATGGATGTTTGCAACCCTTGGCAGCGATGGCATTCAACAGATGTCTGAAGACTTGATGAGAGGCATGAATGATGGTATGGAACAATAATAATTTCTATTTTAAAACAGTATTATCCAATAAAGAATTTAGACCGCTGCGCTTATAGAATAAACCTGCCCTTGCCGTCAGGCGGGGAACCAACATTTGATTATAACTGACTGAGAAACTACGTTATTCCAAATTAAATTTGTTCAATCACTCTAAGCAATAGTGGTTTCAAAAAGCAAGGTGCCTTTTTAAAATCGCGTACCACATCTCGTTTTAATGGAATTGGCAACCCTTCTATCTTTTTTATTGGACACTCATATTTTTAAACACTCAAAAAGCGGCTTAAAAGGCCGCTTTTTTATATCATAACATTCCGAGATAGCTTTACCTCTGGGGGTTTGGGTTACATTAACCCTGTAAATAACGCGCCCACAAAAATCAATATATATAGACTCATAATGGCAATTGTAAAGATGCCTAAAAACTTATAATGCGATTTTAAGTTTGAAAATGCTGCCGTTAAATCGTCATTATTTTTAGCACTTAGTGCACTTTTCATTTTTCGGGAAAAATTAAAAAGATAAAGCACCGGGAAAAAGTAGAATAATGCCATAACCACATAAACAATTCCAAAATAAGACATATTCATATCCATGCCCATAGCTTCATAAGGGTTGCCACCCGGCATAAAGCCCATGGCCACACTAAAGAACACACCAAAAAGAAGCATGAGTCCGATACCTATAAATCCTAAAATGGAAAGAAAATAAGTCCAACTGGAAGTTTCTTTTAAAAAGCCTACTATTGCTGGTGACAGATTCAGTTCAAACGTGTCGAAAGCAGATTTTTCTTCTGTCATTATAATTTGGGTTCAAATTGTTTTAATGTTTTAACAATAATACCCACACAATCTAACAATTGTTCTTCATTGATGACTAAAGGCGGCGCAAAACGGATAATGTTGCCATGGGTTGGCTTTGCTAACAGTCCGTTGTCTCGCAATGCCAAGCAAATGTTCCAAGCTGTCTCACTGTCTTCACTATCATTTATAACAATAGCGTTAAGCAACCCTTTTCCTCTTACCAGTTTTGTAATCGAACTCGTTTCGATAAATGTATTTAGCTCACTTCTAAAAAGTTGCCCTAACTTCTCAGCGTTTTTAGCCAAGTGTTCATCTTTAACAACTTCTAAAGCAGCCATAGCTACAGCCGCAGCAACAGGATTTCCGCCAAATGTACTGCCGTGATTTCCTGGTTGGATGACATTCATTATAGGATCATTTGCTAATACCGCACTTACTGGGTAAGCGCCACCACTTAAGGCTTTTCCTAAAATTAAAATATCTGGTTTCACATTTTCATGATCTACCGCCAATAGTTTTCCTGTTCTTGCAATCCCCGTCTGAACTTCATCTGCCATAAACAATACATTATACTGTTCACATAAGGCTTTGGCTTTAGAAAGATAGTTTTCGCTTGGCACATAAACGCCAGCTTCCCCTTGTATAGGTTCTACCAAAAATCCTGCAACGTTTGGATTACTTTTTAGAGTGGCTTCCAATTCGGCTAGATTATCGTATTCAATCTTTATAAATCCGTCCGTAAAAGGTCCAAAATGTTCACGCGCCACAGGATCATTGGAAAATGATATGATAGTGGTGGTACGGCCATGGAAATTGTTTTTACAAACCACAATTTCTGCTTTGTGGTTTTCAATACCTTTGACCTCATAGGCCCATTTTCTACAAATCTTAAGCGCAGTTTCTACGGCTTCTGCACCTGTATTCATTGGTAAAATCTTGTCAAAGCCAAAATATTGAGCCGCATAGGCTTCAAATTTGCCTAACATATCATTGTGAAACGCACGAGACGTTAAGGTTAATGTTCTGGCTTGATCCACCATAGCATCGATAATTTTTGGATGACAATGGCCTTGGTTAACGGCGGAATAGGCAGAAAGAAAATCATAATATTTTTTTCCTTCAACATCCCAAACATACACCCCTTCTCCTTTACTCAGTACTACAGGTAACGGATGGTAATTGTGTGCACCATACTTGTTTTCTAAATTGATCGCTTGTTGCGAAGTTAATTGGTCTAAAACAGCCATATTATAAGAATTTAAGGTTTTATGTCTAAAAGACATAGTTTGACCACTTTTGAGGCGGCAAACATTAATAATTACATCTCGCTTAGCGAGAAAAATAACCATTCCTACTGTACCTTTATTCTTTCGATATCCCGATAGCTATCGGGGACGAAAAAGCAGCGTGGGAGAGAAATCACCCCTAGGGCCTGCAAATTATGAAATAATTAAGCCTCTAAAAAATTTTAGGGTTGTTTTAGGTCTACATATTTAGCAAAGTTAGTATTAAAAGATGATTTCTATTTTTGAATATAACTTTCTTAATAGGACATCTTCCCTAATTCTCATAATATTAAGCGCTCTTAAAGTCACTGAATCACTCAAAAAAGCCCTAATAATTCAAGTATCCAGAACAACAGCCAATGGCCCTTCACATGTAAATCAGAATTTCACTAATAAAATGACAATTTGTAATTCGCAAATCGCAATTGGTTTCACTATTTTTGCGGCATGGGAAGAAGAAATAAAAAACAAATCTTTGAGAATGTCCTAGTTGTTGATGCTGGTGCAAAAGGAAAATCTGTTGCAAAATCGCCAGATGGCGCGGTCATTTTTATGCAAAATGTGGTTCCAGGTGATGTGGTGGATGTAGAAACCTTTAAGAAGCGCAAATCATACTACGAAGGAAAAGCTATAAAATTTCACGAATATTCTGATAAACGGACAGAACCAAGATGTCAGCATTTTGGGGTTTGTGGCGGTTGCAAGTGGCAGGATATGGCCTATGAATACCAATTATTCTACAAGCAAAAGGAAGTGGAAGAAAATTTAAAGCGCATTGGTCATTTAGAACTTCCTCCTATTACACCAATTTTAGGATCGGCCAAAGATTATTTTTACAGAAACAAAATGGAGTTTTCTTTTAGCGATAGCCGATGGTTAACCTTGGAAGAAATTAAATCTGATGAGAATTTTGGAGATAAAAACGCGCTCGGCTTCCATATTCCTGGAATGTGGGATAAAATTTTAGATATTGAAAAGTGTTGGCTACAAGACGATCCTTCTAACGCCATTAGAAATTCTGTAAAAGAATTTACTGTAAAGCACGACATGGAATTCTTTAATGCGCGCAACCAAACCGGATTTTTAAGAACCATGATGCTGCGCACCTCCTCTACGGGTGATATTATGGTGCTTTTTCAGTTCTATAAAGAAGACGAGGCCAACCGTGTATTACTATTGGATTATATAGGCGATAAATTCCCAGAAATTACCTCTTTACAATATGTCATCAATGGTAAAGCGAATGACACCATTTATGATCAGGAAGTCATATGTTACAAAGGTGAAGATCATATTTTTGAGGAAATGGAGGGCTTAAAATTTAAGATCAACGCTAAATCCTTTTATCAGACCAATTCTGATCAGGCCTATGAACTTTATAAAATTACACGTAATTTTGCCGATTTAAAAGGTGATGAACTTGTTTACGATTTGTACACAGGTACTGGAACCATTGCGCAATTTGTGGCTAAAAACGCAAAAAAAGTAATCGGTGTTGAAGCTGTTGCTGATGCCATTACCGCTGCCAAAGAAAACGCACAATTAAACGGAATTGACAACGTTGCTTTTTATGTGGGCGATATGAAAAATGTGTTTAATACTGATTTCATTAATCAACATGGTCATCCAGATGTGATTATTACGGACCCTCCAAGAGATGGGATGCATAAGGATGTCGTGCAACAAATATTGAACATTGCACCATCAAAAGTAGTGTATGTTAGTTGTAACAGTGCAACACAGGCCCGAGATCTGGAACTTATGGATGCCATGTACAAAGTCACAAAAGTGCAACCAGTTGATATGTTTCCACAAACCCATCACGTAGAAAATGTTGTACTTTTGGAAAAAAGATAACGGGATTGACGATTGTTGATTGCTGATTCTCGATTGACGATTAACGATTAACGATTGACAATTAATTAGACTAACACAAATTTTAAATCAGAAACAACAGAAACTTGAAACAGAACACCTTCCATAAGTACACAAAGATCATACTTTCGTTCATCTTGATTGCAAGTCTTTGGAGCTGCGAACGTGATGATATTTGCGCATCCGCAACGCCTACAACACCTCACTTAATAATTCGTTTTTATAATATTAATGAGAGATCGGAGACTAAAACGGTAAGACGGATGAATGTATTTGAAGAAAATAGTTCAAAATATATTCTCTTAGATAAAACTTTAGATTCTATTATATTACCATTAAGAATTGATGCTTTAGACACCACCAATACGACACGCTTTATTATAGAAAGAGATGGTGATTACGATACAGACGAAGATGACAACACAGTTTCCAACATCGATACCCTTGAAGTGAGCTACACACCTGAACTAATTTATGTGTCGCGTGCCTGCGGCTATAAAAGTATATTCAACAATCTTGTAGCGAGTCGAGCTTCAGACGAGAACAACTGGATTCTTGATGTTCAAGTTATAAACAACACCATAAACAATGAAGATGCAGCGCATATCAACATTTATCACTAGTCTGATTATTTTGATGGTGTTGCCACTAACATCATTTGCTCAGGAAGAACAAAACACTAACGATACCATTGTTGTGAAACAGAAATATGGTTTGCGTTTAGGTGGCGATATTGGAAAATTGGCAAGGTCTTTTATTGATGAGGATTATACTGGATTTGAAATCAGTGGCGATTACAGACTTACGCAAAACCTATATCTCGCTGGAGAATTGGGGTCAGAAGAGAATACTATAAAAAATGAGTATTTAAATGTGACTGGTAAAGGAAGCTACTTTAAAGCCGGAATAGATTACAATCTCTACCGAAATTGGTTGGATATGGAAAACCTAATCTATACAGGATTAAGAGTTGGTGCCAGCACCTTTAGTCAAAGTTTAAACAGCTACACTGTTTATACAACGGACCAATATTATGACACTCCATTTACGTCGTCAGATTTACAGGAATACAAGGGTCTGTCCGCAATTTGGGTGGAAGCAGTCATAGGCGTAAAAGCTGAATTGTTGACCAATCTTTTTGTAGGTGTCAATGCACAAGTTAAAGGAATGGTGACACAGGATCAGCCTACCAATTTTGAGAACTTATATGTACCAGGATTCAATAGAACGTTTGATAGTGGCCGATTTGGCTTCGGATTTGGGTATAACGTATCGTATTTGATTCCTATTTATAAGAAAAATAAAAAGATCGCTATTGAGGATTAAGGTCTTGTAAATACTTTAAATTTTTACTCCATTTATTTAGAGATTTTGTTTAACTTCTGCATACAAACCCCAACGTATGCATAAAGATGAGATTGCCGATTTATTGGAGGAGAAATATCACAATCTTCTTAATTGGCTGGAAGTTCAAGATGAAGACAAATGGCTCCAAGGACCGGAAGGAAAATGGACTACGGGTCAGCAGGCCTTGCACTTACTACAAAGTATAAAGCCATTAAATGATGTTTTAAGCATGCCCAGATTTTGGTTTAAATACGCTTTTGGGATAAACAATCGCGACTTACGGGATTATGATATGATTGTTCAACGTTATCTCGAACGATTGGAAGAATTTAAAAAAAACCCCGCGAAAGCATCCAAAAAATTAAAAGTTCCGAAAATTAAGGACAAGAAATATATCTTAACGCGACTGCAGGTTGAGAGTAAAAAGTTGCAATATAAGACCCGACGGATATCTGATAAAAATTTAGACACCTTGGTCCTTCCCCACCCGATAATGGGAAAAATGCCAATACGGGAACTTTTAATGTGGACAGCCTACCATGCAGAGCATCACACCAAACAGCTTCAAAAGATGTATTAACGTTGTTAATAAATGTATTTAAGATTTCAATATTGAAAACAGAACCTGTTTCAAATTGAATTCTAGTCCATATACTTTCCTTTTTTACTGCCTTCGTACATCACATATTTTACCAACCTCGCTTCCAATTTAGCATTTACCAAATGAATTTTTCTAGAAGGTCTTAATCCTACATGTTTCAAGGCATCAAGATTTGAGGTGATAAACCATGCATCCGTACCCGGATAGTTCTGTTTCAAGGTATCTCCAATACTCTTGTAAAAAGATTCCATATCAATATCCAACCGCTCGCCATATGGTGGATTGAATACCATATGAAGTTTTTCGTTTCCTGCCTTTTGAGTCTTGAAGAAATCTTCGTGACGCACTTCTACAAAGTCTTCCAACTTTGCATTTTTAATATTTTCTATCGCTTTGGTAACAGCACTGGGCGATTTGTCATAACCAATAATTTTATGATGAAAATCTCTAGTCTTGCTCAAAAGCGATTCTTCTATTTTCTCAAATAAATCTACATCCCAATCTTGCCAGCGCTCAAAAGCGAATTCCTTACGCATTAAATTTGGAGGAATATTACAGGCTATCATAGCAGCTTCAGCTAAAATAGTACCACTGCCACACATAGGATCCATAAAATCAGTCTGTCCGTCCCAGCCTGATAACATAATCAAGCCCGCAGCCAATACTTCGTTAATTGGTGCAATATTCGTTGCGGTTTTATACCCACGTTTGTGAAGAGAATCTCCAGAAGAGTCCAAAGAAATATTGCACATGTTACGATCAATATGCACGTTTATTTTAAGATCAGGAAATTTTAGATCGACGTTCGGGCGTTCGCCAACGGTATCTCTAAATTTATCCACAATGGCATCTTTCGTTTTTTGTGCTATATATAAGGAATGGGTAAACAAATGCGAATGTACGGTAGCATCAACCGCAATTGTCCCCGTAGGCTTCACATATTGAGACCAATCCATTTTATAGATTTGATCATACAAATCCTTTTCATTATTTACTCTAAAACTATTTATGGGCTTCAGGATCTTAATGGCAGTTCTCAGTGCCAAATTAGCTTTATACATAAACCCTTGGTCGCCCACAAAACCCACGTTTCGAACCCCTACCTTTACCTCTCGGGCACCTAACTGGGTCAATTCTTTTGCAAGTAATTCTTCAAAACCAAATAAGGTTTTGGCAACCATACTAAAATTATTATCCATTATTCTCATCCTATAGATTACAAAAATAAAGTATTTTTGCAGTCAGACGAATTTATAATGACAAAAGACACAACACAGTGGTACGCTTCTTGGTTTGACACACCATATTATCACATTCTTTATGAAGGTAGAGATTACGCCGAGGCACACCACTTTATGGATAATTTGACCAAGTATTTGAATTTGCCAGAAGATGGAAAAATACTCGATCTTGCTTGCGGTAAAGGTCGTCATTCCATATATCTCAGCTCTTTAGGTTATGATGTTACCGGGGTTGACCTTTCAGTAAATAGCATTGCCTATGCCAAAACTCACGAAAACGATAAACTTCATTTTGAGGTGCACGATATGTGCAGACCCTTCAATGATAAATTTGACGCCGTGTTTAATTTGTTTACTAGTTTTGGATATTTTGACAGAACAGAAGACAATCTGAACACAATTAAAGCTATCAGAGACGATCTCAACGAATCAGGATTTGGAGTAATTGATTTTATGAACAGTGATTTTGTGATAGATAATTTGGTAGCTGAAGATGTAAAATCGGCAGGAGGTATTGATTTTTATCAGAAAAGATATGTGAAAGACGGTTATATCATTAAAGACATTAGTTTTACAGATAAGGGTGAGGATTATCACTACCAAGAACGTGTAAAAGCAAAGACTTTAGCTGACTTTGAAGCTCTTTTTGAAGAAGCAGGTGTGTATTTATTGGATATTTTTGGCGATTATAAATTGCGTAAATTCCATAAAGATACCTCAGAGCGTTTAATAATGATCTTTAAATGATGCACTATTTATTACCAATTTTGGCTGTTGTTTTAGGTGTTTTGTTAGTCTTTATTTTCAAGCATAAGAAGTCTAATTACACAAAGTTGCTGTTATCATTCAGCGGCGCTTTTTTATTAGCCCTGACACTTTTTGAATTACTCCCTGAAGTTTATGACCATTTAGATGCCAAAACAACCGGATTGTTTATCATGTTTGGAATTCTCATCCAAATTCTATTGGAATTTTTCTCCAAAGGTGCAGAACACGGACATGTGCATGTACATGAGGGGGACACGAACTTCCCATGGGTATTGTTTATCAGTTTAAGTATCCATAGTTTTCTGGAAGGATTTCCTATACATCAGCATAATGACATGGTATATGGCGTACTTATTCATAAAATCCCCATTGCAGCATTGATTACAACGTATTTGGTGCAATCTAATTTTACAAAACTTCAGGTTGTAGGGTTTTTGGTGGTTTTTGCAGCAATGACGCCTATTGGAACACTCATTTCCAACACGGTCAGTTTAGTTGAAGACTATGTGTTTTATATTAATGCCATTGTAATTGGTATTTTCTTCCATATCTCAACCGTCATCTTGTTTGAAAGCAGTGAAGGGCATAAATTCAACCTTTCTAAATTGGTAGTGATTGTACTCGGGATTTTGGTAGCTTATGTAATTTGAAGGGATTGAGGTTTGAGAATAGAGAGTAGAGAGTAGAGAGTAGAGAGTAGAGAGTAGAGAAATGTAAATTTTATTTAAAAAGATTCCCGCTTTCGAGGGACATAGTATGTTTAGCAAAGAAGAATCAAGAAAATTAAGAGAAGAATTCTGGATCAGTTTCGGGAAATCATTCCCAAGAAAATGGATTCTTTATGATACCAAATTGAAAGGTTTCTCTTTTAAATTTCATTTTGACACCAAATCCGCATTTGTAAGTCTAGACCTTGAAGACGATCTGGAAAATCGAATCAAGTATTGGGATAAACTACAATCTCTAAAAGCCATTTTAACAGAGGATTTTCTACCCCAAGCGATTTTTGAAGAAACCTATTTTTTAGAAAATGGCAAGGAAATTTCCAGAATTTATGTTCCTTTAAATCAGAAAGTATCCATTCACAACAAAAACACTTGGAGAGCCGTCATGGAGTTTTTTATTGAAAAAATGAGTTTATTTGAAACTTTCTTTGAAGATTATAAGGATTTTATTGACGCTTGATAGTTGGCAGTTGGCAGTAATCAGTATGCAGTTGGCAGTAGGCAGTCTTATTCAATATTTTACTATTCGAAGGAAGGGGGACTACTGAATACTGAACACTGAACACTGAACACTGAACACTGAGGACTGAAGACTGAGGACTGAGGACTGAGGATTGAGGACTGAATACTGAAAACTGAAGAAACCTTGGCGCTTTCATCAAATAGTTCGATATTGTTAGCTTAGCAAAAAACAAAAAAATATTATGATCATAGACGTACACACCCACATTAACAATTACCATGAAGACCGAGTCGTATCTCTAGAAGACAGCCTTAACAAGCTGACAGATACCATGGCGGAAAATAACGTGGATTATTCGCTGGTGTTGTCGTCCTATAAAGTTAATGAACACCGCCCAAGTACTAAAAAAGTTGTTGAAGCCATTAGTCATAGAGATAATCTTGGCGTTGTGGCAGGCGTGAGCTACTTAAATTATGACTATAAAGATTTACGTGAGCTCAGCGAATTTCTAGACGCCGGACTCATAAAAGGCCTCAAGTTTTACCCAGGTTATGAACCGTTTTATCCTAACGATATTCGGTTTAAGATCATGTATGATATGGCCATTGAATTTGATGTTCCGGTCATGTTCCATTCCGGTGATACTTACGCTCCTACTGGAAAAATAAAATTTTCCCACCCTATTCATATTGATGATTTGGCGGTAGATTATCCCGACTTAAAAATTGTAATTTGCCATGTCGGTAATCCGTGGATTAAGGATTGCATGGAGGTGGTTTATAAAAATCAGAATGTGCATGCTGATATTTCCGGCTTGGTTTTAGGCGATTTTAACGAGAAGTTTGAGCGTTATATGAAAAAGGAAATCGAAGAAATGATAACCTACGCGGGAGATCCTAAGTATTTATTATACGGCACCGATTGGCCTATCAGTAATATGAAGTCCTATCTTAAATTTATGGACCAATTGGATTTGGCGGATGACAAAAAGGAATTGATTCTGTGGAAAAATGCTGCGGATCTCTTTAAGATTGATGTGAGCAAGCTTAAATAACAGGATTACAACACATATAGAAAGATCATAAGGTAGTGGCAAATCGCGCCTCCTAGTACAAACAAATGCCAAATAACATGATTATACGGTATTTTGTGTACAGCATAAAAAATAATACCAATGGTATAGAAGGCACCCCCAGCAATAAACAGACTGACACCGTTAGGACCAATCAATCCCGATAAATTGCTATAATCAAAAATAATCAACCATCCCATAACTAAATAGAGTAAGGTGGACACAATTTCAAATCTTCCGGTAAAAAACAATTTTAGAATCAGTCCAAAACCTGCTATGGCCCAGACACTCCAAAATAACGGCCAGCCTAAACTATTGTTCAACGCAATTAAAGTTACCGGCGTATACGTTCCGGCAATTAATAGATAAATGCTGATGTGGTCAATAATCCTGAAATAGTGTTTGCGTCTTTCGTCAGAAACTGAATGATAAATAGCAGAAGCTGAAAAGAGAACAATAATGGAAATGCCATAAATTATGACACTAAATAAGCTCCAGTCCGTATTGTGCTCTTTAAAACTAACAAGCAAAACTAAGCCTGCAATGCCTAGAAGTGCTCCAAAGCCATGCGTCCAAGCGTTTAGTTTTTCTTCAAAATTAGATTGTATCCGCATCAATTTTTTACAGTTTTGGCAGCCCATTTAGCTTTAAGCTCAAAATAATCAATAGGAAATGCCGATTTTTGACGTTCTAATTGCCCATTTTGAAAAGCGCGCTCCAAAATATCTTCTATCAAATAATCTTCACTGACCGCTAATGGATTAAATTCTTCCTTTAACGATATGTCAAACATTTTAGCTGTACTATTAAACCAAAAAGCACGCCAGCCACTGCGTAGCTCCTTAATTAATTGAAAGGTTGTTTTTCCTGTTTGTCGATGGATCAATTTCACCAAAATCTGCCCTTCAGTACGGGTCAATTTTTTCAATTCAGCCGAAAACTCTTCTTCAATATATTTTTGGATAATTTTCGCATATTTACGCTTCTGACTGTTGCGTTCTAAAGTTTCCAACCGATTGGTCAGCTCTACCAGGCGTTCTGCTGCCAATTTAGCATATGGATATACTTTGATGGTCTTTCGCTTTAAAATCAGATAGCGTATTCTGGCTGCCTTATCATCAAATTTCAATCGGTTCAATACCACTACCGCGTCCAAGTCAATGGTGGCCACGGGTATCGAATCGCCATCAATATAATAATACTCTACTGCGGTAGAATCTTGCTCAACAGGATTTGATTGAGCAAAGAGCAGGACTGGAAAAAATATAAAAATGTAGGTCAATAACTTCATCAGGTACAATAGCGCTAAAATCATTCCAAAATTAAGAATTTACACCTGCAATAACCTTAAAATACTATTAATATTACTAATTTTATAAAAAATAATAACTCATGCCCAATAAGAACATTTTAGACAACAAATCATTAGAATTTTTAGAGAATTATTTAAACAATGCCTCACCGACAGGTTATGAATGGAGCGGCCAAAAATTATGGATGGATTACCTGAAACCTTATGTTGATGAATTTATTACTGACACCTACGGAACCGCTGTGGGCGTTATCAATCCTAAAGCAAAATACAAAGTAGTTATTGAAGGCCACGCTGATGAAATCTCATGGTATGTCAATTATATATCAGACAACGGGCTTATTTATGTGATCAGAAATGGTGGTAGTGACCATCAAATTGCACCAAGTAAGATTGTAAACATCCATACCAAAAACGGCATTGTTAAAGGTGTTTTTGGATGGCCGGCAATACACACCAGAGATAAAACCAAGGAAGAAGCACCTAAACCAGACAATATTACGATAGATGTTGGTGCAAAAAACAAGGAAGAAGTTGAAAAAATGGGTGTCCATGTAGGATGTGTTATTACCTACCCAGACACCTTCCATATTTTGAACAACGATAAATTTGTTTGTCGCGCTATTGATAATCGTATTGGCGGATTTATGATTGCGCAAGTGGCACGTTTACTGCACGAAAATAAAAAGACCTTGCCGTTTGGACTTTACATCACCAACTCCGTTCAGGAAGAAATTGGATTGCGCGGTGCTGAGATGATTGCAGAACGTATCAAACCTAACGTTGCTATTATTACGGACGTGACACATGACACCACCACGCCAATGATCGACAAGAAAAAAGAAGGCCATTTGGAGCTCGGTTTAGGCCCTGTAGTAGCTTACGCGCCTGCCGTTCAACAAAAATTGCGTGACTTAATTACAGAAACGGCAGAACACAAGAAGATCCCATTCCAACGTTCCGCATGTTCAAGAGCTACTGGTACAGATACGGATGCGTTTGCCTATAGCGGCATGGGCGTTGCCAGTGCCTTGATTTCACTACCATTGCGCTATATGCACACTACGGTAGAAATGGTGCATAGAGAGGATGTGGAAAACGTGATTAAACTAATTTACGAAACGTTATTGAATATTAAAGAAAACGATACGTTCAGTTATTTTGAAGACTAATGGACATTTCAAAACAAAAAGATTTATTTGATATCCCTGAGGAAATCTGTTACTTAAACACGGCGAGTTTATCCCCGTCGTTTAGAGCAGTAGAAAAAGCAGGAATTGATGCAGTATTGCAAAAAAGCAGACCATATCTGATACCATCATCTGATTTTTTCGACCCCGTTATAGAGTTAAAGAAAAGGTTCGCTAAACTTATTGAACTAGATGAATATGAACGTATTGCTACAATACCGTCAGCATCTTACGGTATTGCTACGGTAGCCAATAATATCAAATTAAATCCCGGAGATACCATAGTGCTCATGCAGGAGCAATTCCCAAGTAATTATTATTCCTGGAAGAAATTAACCGACACCCATCAAGCCCATTTAAAAATAGTTCAGGCTCCAAAAACCAGAACAAATCGTTGTCGATTATGGAACGAAGCCATTTTGGACGCTATTGATGATAGCACTGCTGTTGTGGCCATGGGTCACATTCATTGGTCTAGTGGCGCTTTATTCGATCTGAAAGCGATTCGAAAAAAAACCCGTCAACACAATGCGCTGTTGATTATTGACGGGAGCCAATCTGTTGGAGCACTCCCCTTCTCAGTTAAGGATATTCAGCCAGATGCCTTGATTTGCGCCGGTTATAAATGGCTTTTTGGACCCTATGGTTGCGCTTATGCCTATTATGGACCGTATTTTGATAACGGTGAACCCTTGGAAGAAAATTGGACCAACCGGTTGGACAGTCATAAATTACCGGACTTAACCCAATACCAAGACACATACAAGCCTTTTGCCAACCGATATGTTATGGGCGAAAGCGGCAGTTTTATTCACGTAAAAATGCAGCTGGAAGCCTTAAAGCAAGTACTATTGTGGACGCCTGAAGCCGTCCAAGCCCACTGTAGGGAACTTTCAGTTAAAGCTGTATTGGAATTAAGAAATTTGGGCTGTTATATTGAAGACGATGCCTATAGAAGTCATCATCTTTTCGGACTCGAATTGCCAGATTCGGTAGACCTCAAAGCGTTTAAAAAAGCATTATCTGATCAGAATATTTTTGTGTCTTTTAGAGGTGCTTATGTACGGTTGTCGTGTCATATATTCAATACAGAGCGTGATTTCCAAAGATTTATAACCTGTTTAAAATCTGTTCTGACTTAAATGGAACCTGAAGAATATATCGCTATCTTAAATATAGACGGCTCTCTTACCGGCAGAACCTGCCTTAAATCTGAAATTCACCAAAAAGGATATTACCACAACACAGCACATGTATGGTACTACAATGCCAATGCTGAAATTCTATTGGCACAACGCGCCGCTTCCAAAATGATTTACCCTTTGCTATGGGATATTTCTGTAGCTGGTCATGTTGATGCAGGCGAAACCATTGCTCAAGCGGCTATCAGGGAAACTCGAGAAGAAATAGGTCTTGAAATTGCAGAACATCAACTTGAAAAAATTGGTGTGTACCCTTGTTTTCAAAGTTATCCTAACGGCATAGTTGATAATGAATTCCACCATACATTTATTGCTAAAATTGAGCGCACTTTAGAGGATCTTACTTTAGATCTTGAAGAAGTAGGACAAGTAAAATTTGTAACGATTCCTGAATTTTTAAATCTTTTGCGAAACACCAAAAACAACAACCATTTTGTGGCGAGCAACACGTCCTATTACCTTGATGTTATCAAAGCCATTGAACACAAAATCGCAAATAAAAAAGCATGACCCTATTACTGCTAGCTATCTCTCCTGTACTCATCATTATCATTTATATATTTATAAAGGACAAATACGAAAAAGAGCCTGCCCGTTTATTGGTATATAATTTCATATTAGGAGCCATTGTAAGCATCATTATTACCACGATGTTATACATGATTATCGACATTCCCTTTAAATTACAAAACCATTCCAGCGTTTTTGAACAATTCATCAAGGCCTTCTTTGTGGTGGGTCTGACAGAAGAATTTAGCAAATATGTGATTGTCCGTTACTACGCTCAACCCCTTAAGGAATACAATGAACCGTTTGATGGTATTGTTTATGCCGTCATGGTTTCCATGGGTTTTGCAGCTACAGAAAATGTGATGTATGTATTGCAAGGTGGCATGGAAGTGGCCATCATCAGAGCATTTACAGCTGTTCCTGCTCATGCTACATTTGCCATATTGATGGGGTATTTTATGGGGAAAGCGAAATTTTCGAAAAATAGGAAGATTTTAAATCTGACAGGCCTCTTTATGGCTACCTTGTTTCACGGCGCTTATGATTTTTTTCTTTTTATAGATTTTATACCAGGCATCTGGATTGGCGCTTTTATCTCCCTATGTATTGGAATTGTCCTAGCCCATAAAGCAATAAAGAATCATCAATTCAATTCTCAATTCAATACTCATAAAAAACGATGAAACAATAAACTTTGATTGGTGTTGGCGATTTTTTTTTGATTAATTTTATCGGAATGAAAAACACTATAGCCGAAAGAATTGCCGATTTCATCAAAAACTTCCCTCCTTTTGACCAACTTTCAAAAGAGGATTTATACGCTGTCGCAAAAGTAGTAACGATTACCTATCTCGAAAAGGATAAAATGGTTTATGCTGTAGGCGACGCGCTGCACGATAAATTCTACATGATCCATAAAGGTGCCATTGCACTCACTAAAGAAATTAACGCTAAGCTGGAAACGGTCGATCGTTTTGATGAAGGTGATGTTTTTGGACTCAGACCACTTTTTGCTAAAGAAAATTATGCCACCAATGCAGTTACTGAAGAAGAAAGCATCCTTTACGGAATTCCCCTAGCCACTTTCAAACCATTAATAACCCATAACAGAGCTGTTGTTGACTTCCTTATAGAAAGCTTCGCTTCCAATACTGAAAACCCCTTTTCAAAAGAAATACATGGCTCTCTATATGACAACCGCTTGGAAGTTTTAGCAAATGATAAAGAACTTTTTGAACTGCAACCAGTCCGCTATATAAAAAAAGTGATTACTGCCAAGGCGAACGCTAAAATCAAGGACATCGCACTACTCATGCAGAAACACCAAATTGGCTCTATAATTTTAGAAGCTGATAATCTTCCTATTGGGATTGTCACTAATGTGGATTTGCGCAACAAGGTTATCACTGGCGAATACACTATTGAAGCTGAAGTAAACCAGATAATGAGTGCTCCGGTTTTGTGCTACCCAAAAGGTGTATCCATTAGCCAGGCACAACTCACAATGATGAAGCACAATATCAGTCATTTATGTGTCACTGCAGATGGTACTCCAAATACAAAAATCATAGGTGTCATTTCACAAAACGACATCAATGTGATGCGGGGCAGCAATCCGACAGTTTTGATGAAAGCCATCAAACGCTCCCAATCTACCAAACAATTGAAGCATATCCGCAAAAAAATAATGGTGCTTCTAAAGGGTTTTGTGCAACAAGATATCCCTTTGACCCAAACTAGTAAAATAATATTCGAACTGAATGATGCCACCATTAAGCGCATTATTGAGCGTTGTATAGTGAAAATGGAAAAACAGCCTCCTGTAAAGTTTGCCTGGATGTCCATGGGAAGTCAAGGACGAAAGGAGCAATTATTGCATACAGATCAAGACAATGCCATCGTATTTGAAAATGTAGAAGCAGATGAGTTGGAAAATGTAAGAGCGTATTTCCTGCTACTTGCAAAAAAAGTTAATAAACGGTTGAACGAAGTGGGCTTTGACTTTTGCCCCGCCGACATCATGGCAAAGAACCCAAAATGGTGCTTAAGTTTGGATGAATGGAAGAATCAGTTTATCCAATGGACATCAAATACGGGCGATGATGAGATCTTACTGTCCTCTATTTTTTTCGACTTCGATGTTACTTTTGGTGATGCCAATCTTACAAATCAACTCTCGGATCACATATTCGAAATCACAAAAAGCAACCACATGTTCTTGTCCAAGCTTGCAGCAAGTGCGCTAAGAAGTGCTTCACCGCTTGGCTTTTTTAGGCGGTTTTTGGTAGAACAAGACGGTGAGTATAAAGATTTTTTCGACATTAAAAAACGTGCCATCATGCCAATTGTTGATGCCGGCAGACTATTTGCGCTTTCCAATCAAATTAAAAACATTAATAACACGGCAGAAAGGTTTGAAAAAATGGCTGAATTATTTCCCGAGAACAAAGAATTGTACCTATCCTGTTCTTACACCTCAAAAGCGCTACTCAAATTCCGCACAAAACATGGCTTGCTCCATAATGATAACGGCCGATTTATTGAATTAGCAGCATTGAATAAAGAAGAGAAAATGAAACTGAAACGGTGCTTTAACACCATAGCACAGATTCAGGAATCCATCAAGCTGAAGTACAATCTAAGTAATTTTAAATGATGGGCTGGAACTTCAATAAAAAGACCTATCCCGAATATTGGGAAGCGTATCTGCATCACTTTGAGAAAAAGGAAAAAAAGACCTTAGATTCTTCGCGGTTTGTCGCTTTGGATTGTGAAACCACTGGGTTTAATTTCTATATTGACAGAATATTATCTATCGGTGCAGTATCTATTTCTAAAAATGAAATTGCAGTTGCTGAATCCTTTGAAATCTATTTGAAACAATCACATTTTAATCCAGATAGCGTGCATATCCACGGTATACTCCAACATGGGATGATAGCGAAATTTTCTGAGGAGGATGCCTTGAAGCAATTTCTGATTTATATTGAAGATGCCGTATTGATTGCCCACCATGCTAGCTTTGACATTAAAATGATCAATGCGGCGTTGAACCGAATGGGCTTACCAAATTTAAAAAATAAAGTTATCGATACGATGAACCTCTATGCCAACACGCGAATCAAATCAAATTTTATTGATAAGAGCGCCCACTACTCACTTGACGACATTGCAGAGGCTTATGCCATCAATTTGATGGATCGGCATACCGCACCCGGTGATGCGCTGATTGCCGCACTCATATTCTTGAAGACGACAGCACTCCTCAAAAAATCAAAATCCTTTAAATTGGAACACTATTTTCTTAAATCAACTAGGTTTTAATATCCCTCATAAAATTCGTAACTTTTCAACCATTAATGACACCCTATGAATAAAGCATACCAAGTGAAGGTTAACGGAGCACTGGAAATATCAGTATCCGATAAGGATATTACATTGTTAGACGCCATCCAAACATCTGATTTAAAATACCATATTCTACATGGTGGAAAATCATACAGTGCTGAAATAATAGACAGCAATTTCGATGAAAAAACATATAAAGTAAAAATTAACAATAACACTTATAACATCAACATAAACAACAGTCTACATCAACTTATTAAAGACTTAGGTTTTGAGATTGGCAGTACTAAAAAAGTAGATAAAATTACCGCCCCTATGCCTGGATTAATTTTGGAGATCAATGTAAACATTGGTGACATAGTTAAAGAAAGCGACCCCTTGTTAATCCTAGAAGCCATGAAAATGGAGAATGTCCTCACCTCTCCGAGAGAAGGCATTATCAAATCTATTGCTGTTGAGAAAGGCGCTGCGGTTGATAAAAACCAATTGTTGGTTGAGTTTGAATAGCAACTTACAACATTGAATACGCAAGAAGTTTTGCCTACTAAAAATAACCTGCAAATGCTCTCATAAATCAAGAGCATTTCAGTTAATTAAAATGAGATTCCCGCTTTCGCGGGAATATAAATACATTTTTAAATGAAAAAAATATTAATTGCAAATCGAGGGGAAATCGCCATTCGTGTGATGAAAACTGCCAAACGCATGGGTATTAAGACGGTTGCGGTTTATTCTACTGCTGATCGGAATTCGCCCCACGTCAGATTTGCAGATGAAGCCGTATTAATCGGCGAAGCGCCTTCCAATCAATCGTATTTGCGAGGTGATAAAATTATAGACGTAGCAAAAAGTTTAAATGTCGATGCGATTCACCCGGGATACGGCTTTTTAAGTGAAAACGCCGATTTTGCTGAGGCTTGTGAAGCCAATAATATCATTTTTATCGGACCAAAATCGAAGGCAATTAGAATTATGGGAAGCAAATTAGCGGCTAAGGACGCTGTTAAGCATTATGACATCCCTATGGTTCCTGGTATTGACCAGGCCATTACGGATGTTGAAAAAGCCAAGGCGATAGCCGATGATATTGGGTATCCTATTTTAATAAAGGCCTCTGCAGGTGGTGGTGGTAAAGGTATGCGTGTGGTGGAAAAAGCCTCAGAACTGGAATCACAAATGAAACGCGCCATTAGTGAAGCAACATCAGCCTTTGGTGACGGTTCCGTATTTATTGAAAAATATGTCAGTTCTCCAAGACATATTGAAATTCAAATTATGGCCGACACACACGGGAATACCATTCACCTCTTTGAACGGGAATGTAGCATTCAGCGTCGTCACCAAAAGGTAGTTGAAGAAGCTCCCTCATCTGTTTTGACGCTTGAATTACGTCATAAAATGGGAGAAGCGGCTATAAAAGTTGCCCAAGCTTGTGACTATGTGGGTGCGGGAACGGTGGAATTTTTGCTGGACGAACGTCTCAACTTCTATTTTTTAGAAATGAACACCCGACTTCAAGTGGAACATCCCGTGACGGAGCTTATAACTAACACCGATTTGGTTGAACTACAAATTCGTGTTGCCAGAGGTGAAGTACTACCGCTGAAACAGGAGGATTTAAAAATTAAGGGTCACGCCATGGAGCTGCGGGTTTATGCTGAAGATCCGCTCAACGATTTCCTTCCTAGTGTTGGTAATCTAGAAGTGTACCGCTTACCGATAGGCGACAATATCCGGGTAGATAACGGCTTTGAGGAAGGTATGGACATTCCTATTTATTATGATCCCATGCTCGCCAAGTTGATTACTTATGGCGCCACCAGAGCTGAAGCCATTGAGGAAATGTTGAATGCTATTAGCAACTATCATATTGAAGGCATTGAAACAACGCTTCCGTTCGGAACTTTTGTTTTTGAACATGAGGCCTTCCGTTCTGGCGATTTTAACACGCATTTTGTAAAAAAATACTTTTCTCCTGAAAATATTAAAGCGCATCGTCAGGAAGAAGCGCATTTGGCGGCATTAATCGCTGTAAGGCAGTATTTGGAAGATCAAAAAGTATTGCGCATCCCGGAAGATAATTAAGATGAGTTCATACTTAGAGTATCAATAAATCAACTAGAAATGTCGTTCTGAGAAACCCAACTAACAATTACAAATAATGAAATGCAGTCCTATTTATAGTGCATTTTTAAGTGAAACTAAAATCATATGGAATCGAAAATAAAAGACCTTAACGAAAAACTTTCCCTCGCTTACCTAGGTGGCGGCCAAGATCGTATTGACAAACAACATGAAAAGAAGAAACTTACGGCAAGGGAGCGTGTGCTTTATTTAATGGACGAAGGTTCTTTTGAGGAGATTGGCGCTTTGGTAACCCATCGTTCCCAGGATTTCGGCATGGCAGAACAGCAATTTTATGGCGATGGGGTGGTCACAGGCTATGGCACTGTACATGGGAAGCTGATCTATGTGTTTGCGCAGGATTTTACGGTTTTTGGCGGATCTTTATCCGAAACTCATGCTGAAAAAATATGCAAGGTGATGGATTTGGCCGTTAAAGTGGGCGCACCCATTATCGGACTGAATGATTCTGGCGGTGCACGGATTCAAGAAGGCGTCAGAAGTTTAGGGGGTTATGCGGACATATTTTACCGTAATGTCCAAGCCTCAGGGGTAATTCCTCAAATTTCCGCCATCATGGGGCCATGTGCCGGTGGTGCGGTTTACAGTCCGGCAATGACTGATTTTACGATCATGGTACAAGACACCAGTTATATGTTTGTTACGGGTCCAAATGTAGTCAAAACAGTAACCAATGAGACTGTGACATCAGAAGCGTTGGGAGGCGCCAGTACGCACTCCACAAAATCAGGAGTTGCCCATATCACCTCTTCAAATGATATTGAATGTTTGGAAGATATTAAAAAACTCATCAGCTACTTGCCTCAAAACAATACCCAAACCACTCCTCTTTTACCTTATGAATTAAAGGATGAAGTTCGAGACGTGCTTTCAGACATCATTCCTGACAATGCCAACAAGCCCTATGATATGCATAGCGTGATCAATGGCATTATTGATACAGATTCTTTTTACGAGATTCATAAAGACTACGCAGAAAACATTATTGTAGGATTTGCGAGATTGGGTGGCAGAAGCATCGGCATTGTTGCCAATCAGCCGATGTATCTAGCGGGTGTGTTGGATGTCAACAGTTCCAAAAAGGCAGCACGCTTCGTGCGTTTCTGTGATTGTTTCAACATTCCATTACTCGTTTTAGAAGATGTTCCGGGCTTTTTACCAGGTACAGACCAAGAGTGGCGCGGGATTATTGTTCATGGTGCTAAGTTGCTCTATGCCTTAAGTGAAGCTACGGTTCCTAGGGTGACTGTCATTACAAGAAAAGCGTATGGCGGTGCTTATGATGTTATGAATTCGAAACACATTGGTGCTGATATGAATTTTGCTTGGCCAAGTGCAGAGATTGCCGTAATGGGCGCTAAAGGTGCGGCAGAAATCATCTTTAAAAAGGAAATCAACCGAGCCGAAGATAAGGACGCAAAATTAAAAGAAAAAGAAGCGGAATACGCGCGTCTTTTTGCCAATCCGTATAGTGCTGCAGAACGCGGCTTTATTGATGAAGTCATAATCCCTAAAGATACACGGCGCAAATTGATAAAAGCCTTTGCAATGTTGAAAGACAAGAAGGTAGAAGTTCCAAAACGTAAACATGGAAATATTCCATTATAATCTTTAACTAAACATTATTGTCCGATAAAGAATTAAGATCCTGCCTCGCCGGCAGGCAGGCGCTGCGCTTCTAGTCCCGATAGCTATCGGGAAAAGAACAAAGACTTGATTGTAACTGACTGATAAACAGTAGTTATTCTAAATTAAATTTGACCAATCACTCTAAGTCAAATTGGTTTCAAAAACAAGGTGTCATTTTTTAAATTTCACTCAACTCTATATTTAGGTTTTTGAGATCAATTTCTTTTTATTGCGGGGCTGTTTCTTGGGTTTCGCTTGTGCTTCTTTAATGCGCACATAAATCAGCTTGAAGTGCCCTTTGGAGTCCTCACGGCGATCAATCTCAAATTCTTTTAGGGACTTGATTAAAGGTGTTAATTTTTGGAACCCGTAATTACGAGAGTCAAAGTTAGGCTGTTTTTTTTGCATCAATCCGCCAACATCTCCCAAAAACGCCCATCCATCTTCATCAGCCACATCATCAATTGTAGCGGCAATAAACTTTATCTCTTTTTGAGTGATTTTATCGACATTACTTTTTGAGGTCTTTGATTCTTCAGTAGAAACAACTTCTTCATCTATACTCTGATTTTTTAGAATTTCAATATAGATAAATTTATCGCAGGCCACGATAAAAGGATTTGGTGTTTTCTTTTCACCAATACCGTATACTTTCATCCCAGCTTCGCGCAACCGCGTTGCCAATCTCGTAAAATCACTATCACTGGATACAATACAAAAACCATCTACTTTTGCTGTATAAAGAATGTCCATCGCATCAATAATCATGGCAGAATCTGTCGCGTTTTTACCCACCGTATACCCATATTGTTGAATTGGCGTAATGGCATTTTCCAAAAGCAAGTTCTTCCATTTTGAAAGGTGCGGCTTGGTCCAATCTCCGTAAATACGCTTGATGGTAGGATTACCGTATTTGGCAATTTCCTCCATCATTTCTTTTACATAGGCTGAAGGGATGTTATCCCCATCAATTAGTACTGCAAGTTTGATATCCATTTGGTGATGTTGTAATTGTTTAAAAAAAGTTGTTTTAAAAAGTTAAAGATACTATTTAAATAGGAAATTCGGCATGCAACTTGATTTTAAGAGGGTATTAAAAAAATGAAACCATAGCCAACTTGACTATGGTTTCTTGCTCAACCAAATATTATAGCATTCAACTAATAAGAAAAACTAAACGAGCAATTTTTGATAAACGCTATCTTTTATAGCTTGGTTTTGGGTTACACACGCCACATATTTTTCAAATATATAGTCATGTTTTTGCAAGTAAAATAGATCACACTCCATTTCATCGCACTCCCTCACATTATTATTGAACAAGTTTCTATAGGTGTAAAATTCATTCAACAGATTAATATTCTCATTAATATCGTCCAACAAGGCATCACGCAACTCTTTATCTCCAATTCTGTGGGACACTATTTTTGCCAGTTGGTCCGCTTCAGTATTCATAGCGTCCAAATGGGATATCCAGGTATGAAGCTCCCGATGCATATGTCTTTTTACGATTTCATCATCTGTTTCATGACCGTAATTAACTAAAGGTTCCATTACGCAATATTTAATTTTTTTATATTATTTTGTTTGACATCCAAAATAGTTATGTCTTTGTCTCCTCCTGGAAAGGTCCAGCTAATACTATCATTTTTGGCATATCCCATAACCGCTGCTCCCATTGGCAATAACAACGAAATTTTCTTTTGAGCATTGTTGCTTTCAGCGGGCAACACGACTTGGAATGTATATGACCAGCCATCATTGGTAGCTATTGTAATTTCTGAATTGATTCTTACAACATCATCAGGCATTTTATCATCATCCAAAATTTCAGCACTTTCCATTTCTTTAGCGAACTTGGTCAGTGAGACCTTTTGGGTGGAGTCTTTATAATCATTAGTGAGCGTCAACAATCGTTTTATCATCACATACTCTTTCTTTTCTAATATCAAATTACCGTACTTCATATTTACATATTTATTAATAATTAAGGAAAAATACCACGTTGTATATACGCTCTTTCAATACGCTCTATCGCAATTATATACGCCGTTGAGCGCATATCAAGATTTTTTATTTGAGAGGTTTCGTATACTTTTTTAAACACCTCTTTTATTCTTTTGTCTAGTTTAACCATGATCTCATCAAGACCCCATAATTCGCCATTACGGTTTTGTAGCCATTCAAAATAACTACCTACCACGCCGCCTGAATTACAAAGAATATCAGGAATGACCTCAATGCCTCGTTCTTTCAAAATCTTTTCGGCTTCTACTGTGGTTGGGCCGTTGGCTCCCTCAGCAATTAAAAACGCCTTTATTTGATACGCTCGATCTTCTGTTATTTGGTTGCCCAATGCTGCCGGAATACAGATATCACAATCTAAGGCAAAAAACCTGTCATTATCGATAATATCCGACTCTGGAAACCCTACAATACTGCCGTCGTTGGCCTCTGTATAGTTAAATAGAGACTCCACTTCCAACCCCTTAGGATTGACTATGGTTCCAAAAGCATCTTGGACGCCTACCAATTTTGCGCCTACTTCCTGCAAAAAGTGAGATGTCCAATACCCAACATTTCCAAACCCCTGTACAATAAAAGTTTTATCCTTCAGGTCAATATGTTTATATTCCGCCCAATATTTAATGGTCAAAAACACGCCAAACCCTGTTGCTCTATCTCTTCCTTCAAGACCTCCAGATCCTACTGGTTTTCCCGTAACCACATGCTGATTTTTAGAGCGCTCAGATGGTGTTTTCGTTGACATATAAGTGTCAGCAATCCATGCCATGGTTTGCGCATTGGTATTAACATCTGGTGCCGGAATATCGTGTTCCGGACCAATATTGTCTCCTAAAGCATAGGCAAAACGTCTTGTAATACGCTCCAACTCTGACAGGGAATATTTTTGTGGATCCATTTGAATGCCTCCTTTAGCACCGCCATAAGGCAATCCTGCTAAAGATGTTTTCCAAGTCATCCACATAGCCAATGCTTTTACAGCATCAATGTCAATAGTGGGATGGTAACGCAACCCGCCTTTG
Source organism: Gelidibacter salicanalis (assembly GCF_016469035.1). Classification (GTDB taxonomy): domain Bacteria; phylum Bacteroidota; class Bacteroidia; order Flavobacteriales; family Flavobacteriaceae; genus Gelidibacter; species Gelidibacter salicanalis_A. The sequence goes on from NZ_JAEHJZ010000025.1 coordinate 28,802, forward strand.
TACGGACCAAGTGCGTTATTATGTTGCACACGATAGCCTTTGAAAATTTCAATTTCACCGTTGTCCATACGTACCGGAAAATGAATGATAAGTTCATTATTGGTAACGGACAAGATTTTCTTGATGTTGGGATTTAAATTCATTAGTTCAGAGGCCGTGTTGAATTGCTTCATCACATTCTCAAGCATACCTTGCTTTGGAACTTGTTTCTGTTTTGTTTCTTTTGTTAAAGCCATTTATTTATATTTATATGAAAACCTCCTCTTTACCGCCAGAGGCAGATAAATTGTTGGCCTGTTTCATTATATTCTCTTGAAAAGATTGATCATGATCACCCGATACCTCATACTCACTGCAAGACCAGATAAAACCTTTATCACTTGTTAAACAGCAATAGGCAAGATGCTCACACGATGCACATAAACTATTTTCCGGACCATCCATAACGTCATATTTAAAGCATAGCATACAAAAGCAATAGCTATGCCGTTAAATCATAAACCTATGTAATTTACGTTAATTAATTGAAATTCAGTAATTTAGGATAAAATTTACTAAAATTAAAAAAACAAGAGCGGTTCAATTTTACCCACTGGGGAATTGTTACTCACATAAAAATGTTTATTTGATTTTATCGCGTAAGGTTTTACGATCAATTTGAAGAATTTGTGCAGCTTTGGTTTTATTATTGTCTACCGCTTCTAACACCTTAAGAATGTGTTGTTTTTCTACTTCTTTCAGTGATAATAAAACATCTTCTTTGGGGAAGTCGATCTGGAATTTTAGATATTTAGGTAAATTTTCAATCTCCACTTGTTTGTCGCACATAATTACAGCGCGCTGAATACTATTTTCCAGCTCTCTAATATTTCCTGGCCAATCATAGCGTTCTAACGCTAATAGTGCCTCTTCAGATATGTTAACAATGCGGTCCTTATACTCTACCCCATATTTAAACAGAAATTTATTTACTAAGAGTGGAATATCTGATTTTCGATCTCTTAAAGGTGGCACATCAATTTGGACAACCGTAAGACGGTAATACAAATCTTCCCTGAAATGACCATTTTTAATTAGCTCTTTTAAATCAACATTAGTCGCTGCAATAACTCTGACATCAATCTTTTCCACTTTTTGGGAGCCGACTCTCATAATCTCCTTTTCTTGCAGCACTCTCAGCAAACTCAATTGTGTACCCATGGAAGCGTTTCCTATTTCATCTAAAAAAAGGGTCCCTTTATTGGCCGCCTGAAAAAACCCACTCCGATTGTCGTTGGCACCAGTAAAAGCACCTTTGGTGTAGCCAAACAATTCCGCTTCCAAAAGATTTTCCGGTATTGCACCGCAGTTGACTGCTACAAATGGCGCTGCCGCAAATTTACCCTTATAATGGATGGCACGGGCCACCAATTCCTTTCCGGTGCCACTTTCTCCTTTTATAAATACTGTTGCTTTATTGTCCTTTACCCTGTCAATAATATTCGACACATTTTTAAAAGCTTCTGATTGCCCTATAAGCTCGCCAAAAACAGGATTCCGCAGCGTTGATTTGCGGGTTTCAGAATGAGCCCTAGGCCGCAATGCTATGGACTTTTCCACAGCATTCTTAAGTTCTTCTTTGGTAAATGGTTTGGTCAAATAATCCATAACCCCAGACTTCATTGCTCTTAAGGCACCATCTATGGAAGGAAACCCCGTTACCGCCAATTTTGGAATTTCAGGAAAATGCTCAGACACATATTTAACCAACTGTAGCCCATCCACACCTGGCATCTGAAGATCCGTTATTAAAAGATCAATAGTTTGATCCTGTAAAATAACAATGGCTTCTTTTACGGAAATCGCTTTATAGGTATGATAATTTAAGGACTTGAGGTGTCTTTGGATGAGTTCCAAAATATGGACATCATCATCCACAATCAATATATTCTCCTTTTCCAACAGCATCAGTTATATTTTTGGAAATGTCAGTGTAAACAGTGCTCCTTTTGGTTTATTAAAACTGTGTTTTATAGTTCCTCTATGGCTTTTCATAATACCATGAACCACACTCAATCCTAAGCCGGAACCTTCACCCACTGGTTTTGTAGTATAAAATGGGTTAAAAATAAATTCAGAAATTTCTCTTGGAATGCCCTTACCTTCATCACTGATATTCAGGACAAGTTCTTTTGGCTGATTGCTGACGTCCACTATAATATGGCCGTTTTTGGGCGAAAAATAAATGGCATTGATGACCAAATTAAAAACAACCTGAGTCAATTGGATGGCATCAACTCTTAAGGTAATGTCCTCTTCACTAAACTGCAAGTGACATTCAATGCTTTTTTTACTAAAGTTAGGTTTTAAAAGATTAATAGCCTCTGTGATGATGGGGTTAATGTTGACAAGTTCCATGTGGTGCGGCATTTCGCACGAAAAAAACATCAGCTTTTTGACTACTTCCCTCGAAAAAATTGCACTGTTCATAATTTTATCCAAATCCTGTAGCGCGTCTTTATCTTTAGCAAACCGCTCTTTTAATAATTCAGAAAATCCTAAAATATTCGCTAATGGCGTATTTAGTTCGTGTGCAATTCCTGCGGTAATTTCGCCTAAAATCGCCAATCTATCGGAGCGGGCCATTTGGCGCTTGGTCAGTTCTTCTTTATCGATAATTTGCTTGCGTTCAATGAGATTTCCAATTTCTGAGGCCAATGTTTTTAGTAGTTGCTTCTCTTCTTCCAAGAAAACATTCTCATTAAACTTAGATTTCGGGTATCCTATTTTGATGGAACCATAAGGCAAATTAAACACTTTTATGGCCGATAAAATAAATACTTGGTCTTGCAACCGCTGACCGGCATGCACGAGCTCATTGCCCAATTTCATTTCTACAAAAGCTTCTTCCGTATAAAGAATGGCCGCCTTCAGACTGGCGGCAATCGCTTTAAATGTAGGTTCTAGATCGTACAGGTTACAATTGGCAATATAGGAACTGACATTGTAAAGACAGGTCAGTTCCTTAATGCGTTCTTTTAGTTGATCTTCGGTTGTAACAAGCGCTCCCATTTTGACGTTTAAATCCTATGATCTATAATTTCTTGTACAACTTCCGGGTTCAACAAAGTACTTGTATCCCCCAAGTTGGTCATGTCATTTTCTGCAATTTTTCTCAAAATACGGCGCATAATTTTTCCACTTCTGGTTTTTGGCAGAGCTTCCGTAAACTGTATTTTATCGAGTTTAGCAATCGGTCCAATACGTTCTGATATCAACTGATTAATTTCCTTACGTAAATTATCATGAACTCTGCTTTCTCCTGTTTCTTTTAAAGACACATACCCATAAAGCGCGTTCCCTTTAATCTCATGAGGGAACCCCACAATGGCGCTCTCAGCTACTGCTGGATGCTCATTGATCGCATCTTCCAAAGGTCCTGTTCCTAAGTTATGTCCTGAGACAATCACCACATCATCTACCCTTCCTGTAATCCGATAATACCCAACTTCATCCCTCAAAGCACCATCACCTGTAAAGTACATATTATCATAAGTGGAGAAATACGTTTCTTTATAACGTTGGTGGTTATTCCAAATAGTACGTGCCATCCCTGGCCACGGAAATTTGATACACAAGCTACCTTCTACTTGGTTTCCAATCAGTTCATCACCAGTTTCACCTACCAAAGCGGGTTGCACACCCAAAAATGGCAAGGTTGCATAAGTTGGTTTTGTTGGTGTTACATAGGGTAAAGGCGTAATCATGATGCCTCCTGTTTCTGTTTGCCACCACGTGTCAACAATTGGGTTTTTACCTTTGCCGATAATGTCATTATACCAATGCCAGGCTTCCTCATTAATAGGTTCTCCTACGGAGCCCAATACTTTAATTGAGGACAAATCTACATTCTCAGCAAAGGAAAGGTTTTGTTTTGCTAAGGCGCGAATTGCTGTAGGCGCCGTATAGAATTGATTGACTTTATGTTTTTCCACAATTTTCCAAAATCGTCCAAAATCTGGATAATGCGGCACACCCTCAAACATTAACGTGGTTGCTCCATTTGCCAAAGGCCCATAAACAATATAACTATGACCGGTAATCCAACCAATATCTGCAGTACACCAATACACATCCTTTTCTTTATATTGGAACACATTTTTAAAGGTGTAGGCGGTATACACCATATAGCCAGCAGTAGTATGTACCATCCCTTTTGGTTTGCCTGTAGAACCTGAAGTATATAAAATAAATAACGGATCTTCCGCATCCATAACTTCTGCTTCAAAAACAGCAGATGCTTCATCCATTAAGGGTTGCAACCAAATATCGCGATTTTCAACCATGGTAATCTCAGAATCCGTACGTTTTACCACCAATACTTTATCGACCTCACACTCTTGAAGTGCCTCATCTACAATGCCTTTTAAATCGATGCTTTTGTTGCCTCTGTAAGATCCATCTGCGGTGATGACCAGTTTACAATCACTATCAATGATACGGGTTGAAAGTGCTTTAGATGAAAATCCTGCAAACACAACGTTGTGTATGGCACCAATCCTGGCACAAGCCAATAAGGTTACGGCCAGTTCAGGAATCATAGGCAAATACACGCATATCCGATCTCCTTTTTTTACGCCTTGATCTTTTAGAACATTCGCCATTTTACAAACACGCTCATAAAGCTGTTTATAGGTGATGTGCTGCGCTTCTTCATCAGGGTTATTCGCTTCAAAAATAATGGCTGTTTTATTGCCACGATTGAGCAAATGTCTGTCCAAACAGTTTTCCGTAATATTCAGCTTGGCACCTTCAAACCATTTAATTTCTGGCGTATTAAAATTCCAGCTGAGCACCTTGTCCCATTTTTTTCGCCACAAGAAATGTTCTTCCGCTATTTCTTCCCAAAAATTTTCAGGCTCGCGTACTGACTTTCTATAGACTTGGTAATACTCTTCGAGGTTTTTAATGCTGTAATTACTCATATATAAATGTTCTTTTTGTTAGTGTTTCTAATTAATTGTTGCTGCTGTTGTCTGTTAATGAACAACAGATCGTTCTTTCAAAAATATCAATTAATTTTTAAAATAGTATAAAGCTGTCCATTACTTGAGTAAATTCCTATGTTAAACCAAATAAACCCAATTTAAAATGTTCCCAATCTGAAAAAATAGACGATGCCACAATCCATATAAGGATTACAACACTAATTTTGATATATTGCTTTTGGTTGAATTTAGTTTTTAATCCTGTTTTTATAAATTCATCCTTTTGGCATAAGCCTTCATTTCTTTGATCACCTTTGGCGCCAAAATAATTGTAGCAGTCATGGTTGGAATCGCCATCAATGCAAAAGTGCCATCAATTAGGTTAAGCATCATACTCAACGGTGTTATTGCCCCCAAAATGATACTGGCAATATAGAAATAATTGTAATAATGCTTGTTGTGTGCTCCAAATAAAAAGGACATGCATTTTGTACCATAATACGAATAGGTAAATAAGGACGAAATACTAAATGTTGCAATACATATCAATAGCAAATAATTACCATACTCAGGAATGGCATCATTAAATGCAGCCGCAGTTAAACTCACGCCGTTGGCCTCACTAGTTTGCCACACCCCAGTAACTAATATTGCAAGTGCAGTTAATGTACACACTACCAACGTATCAATGGCGGGTCCTAACATGGCTACTAAGCCCTCACGAACCGGCTCATTTGTTTTTGAAGCTCCGTGGGCCATTGGTGCCGTACCAATCCCGGCTTCGTTAGAAAATGCGCCACGCCTTACGCCCAATAATATCAAGCCGCCCACAACTCCGCCTAAAAACGAGTCGCCGTTAAAGTAATTTCCAGCAAATGCATCTGTAAACATCAAGACTAAATAACGAGGCACTTCTTCAATATAAACCCCCAAAATGATTAAGACCAAAACGAAATAAAGCAATACCATACTTGGCACCAACTTTGAAGCAGTTTTACTGATTCGGTCCAATCCTCCTAAAATGACCACTGCGGTGATGGCCACAAGAATCACTCCTATTATAATATTGGAGGTGGTGCTTACTTCGACGCCATTCGGTTCTAATAAAATAAAATTGATAGCCTGTTTTAATTGATTGACGTTAAATACTGGCAACGCGCCTATAAGTCCGCAAATACTAAAAAATACCGCCAAAGGCTTCCAAGATTTGCCCAAGCCTTCCATAATAAAATACATAGGTCCCCCTTGGATATCACCGTTGCTGTCTTTACCTCTATACATAATAGCCAACGTACACGTAAAGAATTTTGTAGACATGCCAATTATTGCGCTCATCCACATCCAAAACATAGCTCCAGGACCACCAATGTGTATGGCTACAGCCACACCGGCAATATTCCCCATGCCAATAGTAGATGCCAATGCTGTTGAAAGTGCCTGAAAATGTGTGATTTCTCCAGGCGCATTAGGATCATCATACTTGCCCCTTAGGACATTTAATGCGTGAAAAAAATAACGGAAAGGCAAAAATTGAGAGCGTACCAATAAGTACAATCCGCCGCCAATTAATAATATCAATAAGGGTAAACCCCACGCGTAATCAGCATAGGTTTGAAAGATTGAATCTAAAGTCTTCATTTGTGAAATTTGGTTAGCGATTTTAAAGATATAGTTTTCGGTTTAGAAATTTTAAGAATGTCTTAGAAATAATCTCGATTACACTGAAAAGTTACTAATTTTGGATTTTAACATTATATTTGCATTTACTAGCCAAAACCTCATTGAAAGCAAACCGACTTTATTTTATTGACGCTGTCAGGGCGTTTGCCATTTTAATGATGCTTCAAGGCCACTTTGTGGACACGCTATTAAACCCGATTTATAGAGATGATTCTTATACGGCCTATACAGTTTGGTCTTATTTTAGAGGGATTACGGCGCCTACATTTTTCACCATTTCAGGATTAGTATTTCTTTATTTACTACTAAAAGCCCACGCAAAGGGGAGTGATAAGCAGCGTTTGCGAAAGGGCGCTACACGAGGGTTGATGTTAATTGGGATAGGATATGCGCTCAGAATTCCATTTTTTTCTTGGTTAAAGGGTGATTTTGACTCCTATTTTTTGGTGATTGACGTCCTGCAGTGCATTGGTCTGTCTTTACTTCTATTGATTGGATTTTATTTATTGTGCAGAAGAAACAGCACGATACTTTCTGTAGTATTACTGAGTATAGGCTGCGTTATTTTTGTTACGGAGCCCCTGTACCGGAGTTCGACTTTAGAGAACGTACCTGTAGTTTTGGCCAACTATCTGAGCAAGTCCAACGGAAGCGTGTTTACCATATTGCCATGGTTTGGCTATGTGGCCTTTGGCGGATTTTTTGCGACCCTATTTTTTAAATATTCCCATAAGCAATACTTTAGACAGATTACACTATCCGCTTTTTTTGCATTAAGTTTTATTCTGCTGTTCTATTCAACACAAATATTACAACAGTTGTTTGTTTTTACTAATGTTGAATTGTTTGAAAGAGCCGCCAACTATAATTATCTATTCTTAAGATTGGGGAATGTGATGTTGTATTTCGGGTTCTTTTACCTGCTAGAACGGTTTATGAAACAGTCCATTGTCACCCGAATTGGCGAGACCACACTGAATATTTATGTGGTCCATTTTATCATCATCTACGGAAGTTTTACGGGTATTGGGTTAAAACACTTTTACTACAAATCATTAGAACCTTGGGAAGCTGTTTTTGGTGCGTTGACGTTTATAGTGGTGGTGTGCATCATAGTTTTCCATATCGGAAAAACCAATGCATTTATCTACAAATACCTCAGGAAACTTTTGCATTTAATTAAACCCTCAGAAACCACCGTTAAAGAGAACAACGAAGAGCTCTAGACATGTTCAGCTAAAAAATGCTCCACATTTGTTTTGATACGCTCTTGTATTTGATTCACATCAGCCTTTACGAATGGTTCTCCCATTATATTTTCGTAAAGTTCAATGTAGCGATCAGAAACGGTTTCAATATAGGCATCACTCATTTCAGGTACAGATTGGCCTTCGAGACCTTGAAAGCCATTAGAAATTAACCACTGACGCACAAATTCTTTCGATAATTGTTTCTGATGTTCTCCGTTATCTTGACGATCTTCATACCCATCTGCATAAAAATATCTAGAGGAATCAGGCGTATGGATTTCATCAATCAATACAATTTTTCCGTCTTTTGTTTTTCCAAATTCATATTTGGTATCCACTAAAATCAGGCCTCTGCTTGCTGCAATTTCAGAACCTCTTTGAAAAAGTTTTCCGGTGTAATCTTCTAAAACTACATAATCAGCTTCACTAACAATGCCGCGTTTTAAAATCTCTTCTCGTGAAATATCTTCATCATGATCGCCCATTTCAGCTTTTGTAGCCGGTGTAATAATAGGCGCCGGAAACTTGTCATTTTCTTTCATGCCTTCTGGAAGCGCCACACCACATAACATCCGCTTACCCGCCTTATATTCGCGTGCTGCATGACCGGCCATATAACCCCGAATCACCATTTCAACTTTAAAAGGATCGCACAAATGACCTACCGCAACATTTGGATCTGGTGTAGCAATCAACCAATTTGGCACCAAATCTTGCGTCTGCGCCATAAACTTGGTCGCAATTTGATTAAGAATTTGACCTTTATACGGAATACCCTTAGGCATGACCACATCAAAGGCACTTAATCTATCTGTTGCAATCATGACCAATAAATTGTCATTGATATTGTAAACCTCTCTGACCTTGCCTTTGTAAAGTCCTTTTTGTCCTGGAAAATTAAAGTTGGTGTCTGTAATGGTATTCATTTTGGCAAATGTTTTAGCTATGTTATGTCCTACAAAAGTAAGTGTATTGAATAGTACATTGCAAAAAAAAAGAGCAGTAAAAACTGCTCTTTTTAAAATATTTAGTGTTTTCTACTTAAAACCTCAGGTTATATGTCGCACCAATGCCAAGGACTCTAATATCCAAATCATTTTCAGCAAATGTGTTTTGGTAATACGCGAAGAAATTCCAATCGTCATTATGATACCCAATTTGAGGGTTTACATAAAGTCCACCTTGGTTGTTATCACCGTTCATTAAGAAGCCGTAACCAAAATCAGTCCCAAGAAACAATCCTGTTTTTTGAAAATAATATCTCGCAAAACCTGCTGCTGGAATAATACCAAAATCGTCTACACCATCTTTACCAAATAAATGTGTGTATCCGGTTGCGATACCAATACCAAAATTAGGGGTGACCAAGAATTGACCTTTTAAATCCAGTCCAAGCGAAAAAGTAGATAGGTCATCAGCATCACCCATTGGTAATCCTGTGTTCAATCCAACCTTCAACCATGAATTTTTTGATGTAATGTCATCATTTTGTGCAAATGTTGATCCTACTACCAACAATGCAAATACTAAAATAAGTTTTTTCATATTTTTAAATAATTTTTAAGTTAATCCATCTGCACAGTCAAAACCTGTACCAATATTGCGTTTTAAAACGCCAATTACCTAAAAAATATTTAAAGGGTTGATATTGATATTATTAAAAAAACAAAAACCCGACATGTCAGTCAGGTTCTATGTTATAACACTATACCAATTATCTAAACGCTATTAAAAACTTATGATTCGTGATGCTCAATACTTTTATAGGCTTCAATGATTTTTCTGACCAATTTGTGACGTATGACATCCGTTTCATCTAAAAACACCATCCCTACACCATCCACATTTTTCAGAATCAAAAGCGCTTCCTTTAAACCAGAAGTAGTACGTCTTGGCAAATCAATTTGTCCAGGATCTCCCGTCAGCAAGAATTTGGCGTTTTTCCCCATTCGAGTCAAGAACATCTTCATTTGATTGTGGGTGGTGTTCTGACCTTCATCCAAAATTACAAATGCATTATCTAGGGTACGTCCTCGCATAAACGCCAATGGTGCTATTTGAATCGTACCGTTTTCAATAAATTGCGCCAATTTTTCTGCAGGAATCATATCTCTTAAGGCATCATATAGTGGCTGCATATAGGGGTCTAATTTCTCTTTTAAATCCCCAGGAAGAAACCCTAAATTCTCACCTGCCTCCACGGCTGGTCTCGTTAAAATAATCCGTTTGACTTCCTTATTTTTCAACGCCTTAACTGCTAAGGCAACACCTGTATAAGTTTTTCCCGTTCCGGCAGGGCCAATAGCAAACACCATATCATGTTTGCGCATACTTTCAACTAATTTGCGTTGATTGACGGTTTGTGCCTTAATAATTTTGCCACCCACTCCGTGAACTATAACTTCATTGCTCTTTTCTGTTGTTGTATAGTCTTCACTGCTGGCGCTCGTTAAGACCTGCTCTATCGCATTCTCATCAATTTTGTTATACTTGGTATAATGCTCAGTTAACATGGTCATTCGCTTGTCAAATTCTTCCAGCACATCTTCTTCGCCGTAGGCTTTTATTTTGTTGCCTCTAGCCACGATTTTTATTTTTGGAAAATATTTTTTAAGTAGTTCAATATTAACGTTATGTGGTCCAAAAAATTCTTTCGGAGCAATTTCTTCTAATTCTAATATAAGTTCATTCAAAAGCTGTGGGATTTAATAAATTAATCTCTTAAGTTTTATTAGTTTTGTGTGGACAAAAAATGTCTCATAAAATTCACGCTACTATACAAATCTAACTGAAAATTTTTACAAAATTTTATCAAAACTTATAATATATAGTTTTTTTTTCAATAGTTATAAGAACATAACAACAACGTGAAAAACAACGTATAGAAGAATAATTAAAAGTACATGGCAATCATTACATTAACTACTGATTTTGGAGAAAAGGACCACTTTGTTGGCGCCATAAAAGGATCTATTTATAGTGAACTTGAAGATATCAAGATTGTGGATATCTCTCATGCCATTTCGCCTTTTAATGTTTTGGAAGCGGCTTACATCATACAAAACGCCTACAGCAGTTTCCCAAAGGGTTCGATCCATCTGATAGGAATTGATTCTGAATTAAACCCTGAAAACAAACATATTGCCGTAAAATTGAACGATCATTATTTTATTTGTGCCAACAATGGCATTATGAGCATGATTTGTAATGAAATTACCCCAGAAAAAATCGTTGAAATCAACATACATGATAAGATAGAGACTAATTTCCCCGTGTTGGACGTGTTTGTCAGAGTGGCCTGTCATATTGCCCGTGGAGGCACCTTAGAAGTTGTAGGGAAGGTGATTTCGGAAATTAAGCCCATTAAAAATTTGAATCCGTTTGTTAATGAAGACAAATCTCAAATTATAGGTAGCGTTATATATATAGACAATTATGGAAACGTGGTGACCAACATACGTCGTAAGTTTTTTGAACAGACACAAAAAGGACGTCTTTTTGAAGTGTCAGCGCGGAGTTATAAATTTAAGGAAATTCATAACAAATACAGTGATATTGTGAATTATGACATGCCGGAAGAAGACCGTCAAGATGAAGGCCGCGGATTGGTCGTATTCAATTCGTCCGATTATTTAGAAATTGCCATCTATAAAAGTGATTTGGCCACCGTGGGAAGTGCGTCAAGTTTAATGGGCTTACAGATGCGGGATACGGTGACGGTGAATTTTTTGAAGTGAGCGGTTTTGATTGAAGATTGCTGATTGATGATTGTTGATTGAAGATTGTTGATTTTTGGAGCAATGAATACTGAACACTGAACACTGAACACTGAATACTGAACACTGAGTACTGCCAACTGAAGACTGAAGACTGAAGACTAACTAAAACTAAATAAATGTTTGTACGAATTGTAAAAATGAGTTTTGAACCTTCAAAAGTTGAGGCGTTTTTAGACTATTTTGAAACTAAAAAGGAATTGATCAGAGGTTTTGAGGGCTGTACCTTTTTAGAGCTTTACAGAGACACCAACAATACAAATATATTTTTTACCTATAGTTATTGGAACGCTGAATCCGATTTGGAAAATTATAGAAACTCTGATCTCTTTAAAAATGTTTGGGCAACTACTAAGCAATTTTTTAATGATAAACCAGAAGCATGGAGCGTAGATAAAGTGGTATCACTTAAATAATTTACAACTTATATAAATGTTTGCAATACTTAAAAAAGAAATCAATTCCTTCTTTGCATCTCCAATAGGCTATTTGGTAATCGCGTTGTTTTTGGTGTGCAACGGACTTTTTCTTTGGTTATTTAAAGGCGATTTTAATATTTTGGAAAGTGGTTTTGCGGAGTTAACGCCTTTTTTCCTTTTAGCACCCTGGATTCTTATTTTTTTAGTGCCTGCCGTAACCATGCGTAGTTTTTCCGATGAGAAAAAACAAGGCACTTTAGAACTTTTAGTGACCAAACCGCTATCCCATTTACAAATTGTATTGGGTAAATATTTCGGCACCCTAATATTGATTGTATTAGCTTTACTGCCTACCTTACTCTATATCATTGCTCTTGACAATTTAAAAATGAGTACGAATATTTTGGACTATGGCAGTATTATTGGATCCTATCTTGGACTGTTCTTTTTAGTGGGGGCATATACCGCTATCGGACTTTTTGCCTCTACCCTATCTGACAACCAAATTGTAGCGTTTTTAAGTGCGGTCTTTCTCTGCTTTTTCTTTTACTTTGGTTTTGAAGGCCTTTCAAATTTGAGTGCTTGGCCCTTAGAATCATTGGGGATGGAAGCCCATTATAACAGTATAAGCAGAGGGGTTTTAGATACCAGAGATCTGCTCTATTTTGTTAGTATTTCAATCTTTTTTATTGCTTTGACCCAATTCAACATTCAAAAAACATAATATGATCATCACGCCATTCCTTGTTGTCCTTTTAATTATTGTATTTGTATTGACCTATCTGTTTGTAAATACAATCGATAAGCGGCTTTGGATTACCATTCCATTGAGCCTTATTTTAACGCCCTTCATTTATTTTTATGCGTTTTACCCGTTGATCAACATCTTTAGCAGCTATCACCACGAAAAATATTTTGATTCCGAAGTGTGGCACAAGAATCCTTCATTCCGTTACGAAATGTATGATAATATCATTGCAACAGATACCTTAGTGGGAATCTCCAAGCCAAAGATCAAAGAACTTTTGGGCACCTATGAATGGTTGAGCTGGGATGATGAAAAAGATGGTCACGATGCCAACCGTTGGAATTACGGTCTGGGTATTTTACCAGGCGCTTTTAACAGCAAATCTGAAGCGATGGAAGTTGTATTTGATAATGATACGGTCAGAGCGATAAACACCTATAAAATTACCCTTAAAGTAGATGCTAAAAAATAAATCCATTCTTATTAAAATTATGATGCTGTTTGTTGCACTGCTCGCTCTCAATTGGGGAGGCACAATGGTTTATAAACGGTTTGACCTGACCCAGAATAAGAGGTATACACTTTCTCAATCGGCTTTGGCAACGGTTAAGCATGTTAAATCGCCCTTAATTGTAGATGTGTTTTTGGAAGGCAACTTCCCGTCAGAATTTAGACGCTTAAGAAATGAAACTGAGCAATTGCTGGAGGAGTTTGCCTTAGACAATGATCAGATTATAGTTAATTTTATCAATCCGCAAGAAGATCAAAAGTTACGCGACAACAATATTGAACAGTTGGTACAACGCGGTTTAGAACCTTTGCAATTGAGTGTCAATAACAATGGTAAGACCTCTCAAGAATTGATATTTCCGTGGGCATTGGCTAGTTATAATGATCAAACGGTTAAAATCCCTCTGATCAAAAATAAAATTGGGGCTTCACAACAAGAGTTGGTCACAAATTCCATTCAACATTTAGAATATGCCTTTGCGGAAGGATTTCAGAAACTCGTCACCCCAAAGAGTAAAAAAATTGCCATTTTAAAAGGGAATGGTCAATTGGGCGACGCTTATGTGGCAGATTTCCTTCAGGCCATTAAAGAGCATTATTTTCTGGCGCCATTCACTCTAGATAGTGTGGCTACAAATGCAGAAGGCACTTTAAACAAACTAAATACATTTGATTTGGTTATTTCTGCAAAACCTACCCAAGCATTTTCAGAAGCAGAAAAACTGGTATTGGACCAATACACCATGAATGGCGGAAAAAGTTTGTGGCTTACCGAAAGTATTTTGATGGATAAAGACAGCCTTTATAATGATGAAGGTCGCGGAATAGCCATGAGAAATGAACTCAATTTAAATGATTTCTTTTTTTCTTACGGTGTACGTATCAACCCCGTTATTGTAAATGATATGTTCTCTGCCCCTATCACCCTAGCAATGGGCGAAGGTAGTAATGCACAGTTTCAGCCTATAAAATGGCCATATTCGCCATTGGCAGCAGGTAATCCTGAACATCCAATAACCAGTAACTTAAATTTGGTGAAATTTGATTTCGCCAGCCAATTGGACACCTTGAAGAGTAGTACCAAAAAAACAATCCTTTTACAGAGTTCCAAACTCACAAAATTGGAAGGGGTTCCCAAAGAAATCTCTTTGGCAATCGTGACGCAAGATCAAGATCCTGCCACCTTTACTCAAGGACCACAAACCTTGGCAGTGTTAATGGAAGGCGAATTTACGTCGGCTTACAAAAATCGAATTAAACCCTTCACAATGGCGTCTTATAAAGACAGTAGTCCTAACACCAAAATGATTGTGATTGCGGATGGTGATGTGATTAAAAATGACGTTATCAAAAACAAACCTCAAGAATTGGGTTTTGACCGTTGGACAGGACAAAATTTTGGCAATAAAGAGTTTTTGACCAATGCCGTAAATTATCTTTTAAACGACGATGGTTTGTTGAATGTCAGAACCAAAGATATCAATATTGCATTTTTAGATGCTGAAGCTACGGCTGAGAATAAAACCCTGTGGCAAGTACTCACCATTGCGCTACCACTTTTACTTCTGGCCATTTTTGGTGTGGTCTTTACTTATATCAGACGTAAAAAATACGCTTAGAAAATTACCGTACTTTTTGTAAATTTGAATAAAATGACAAGGGAAGACTGAGTTTCATAGCGCATAAAAAAAGTGCAATTCCCCTAATTTTAACCACTGCGGAAATAATTTATGAAAAGCTTCAATGAAGCTCAACATATGCACAAACTGTTAATAAAATTGTATAAGTTAGGCCTACGAGTATCAGTTTAAACAAATATATTTGCTTTGTCTAATATCTAACATACAAAATAAACACATACATGAAGTTTATCGTATCAAGTACCTATTTACTCAAACAATTGCAAGTATTGGGAGGGGTCATAAACAACTCAAACACCTTACCTATTCTGGATAACTTTTTGTTTGAACTTAATGATTCAAAGCTCACTGTCTCCGCTAGTGACTTAGAGACCACCATGTCTTCTATTATCGATGTTGAGAGCACAAGTGTTGGGAGTATAGCGTTGCCGGCACGTTTGCTATTGGACACTCTTAAAACGTTTCCTGAGCAACCCCTTACCTTTGTGGCAGAAGCTAATAATACGGTTGAAATCAGTTCCAATCATGGTAAATACGCTTTGGCGTATGTTGATGGCAATGAGTTCCCTAAAGCAGTAGCGCTAGAAAACCCTAGTACTACAACGATTATGGGCGATATTTTGGCAACAGCAATCAGCAAAACAATTTTTGCTGCAGGAAATGACGATCTACGCCCCGTAATGAGCGGCGTGTTTTTTCAGTTCTCTACTGAAGGACTGACGTTTGTTGCCACTGACGCGCATAAATTAGTAAAATATACTCGGGAAGATGTGACTGCAAATCAGGTAGCCGAATTTATAATGCCCAAGAAACCGTTAAATCTGTTAAAAGGGATTTTAGCCGGTAATGATGATGCGGTTACCATTGAATATAACGACTCCAACGCAAAATTTACTTTTGAAAATTCCGTGTTGGTATGTCGCTTGATTGACGGGAAATATCCTAATTACGAGGCGGTGATTCCTAAGGAAAATCCGAATAAATTGACCATTGACAGAAACCAATTCTTGAATTCTGTTAAGCGTGTTAGTATTTTCTCTAACAAAACCACCCATCAAATTCGATTAAAAATTGCGGGAGCTGAATTGAATATTTCTGCAGAAGATATTGACTACAGCAATAAAGCAGAAGAGCGCCTAACATGTGATTACCAAGGTGATGATATGCAAATAGGATTCAACTCGCGTTTCTTAACAGAAATGTTGAACAATCTTGGTGCCAGTGAAGTACAACTGGAAATGAGTTTGCCAAATCGCGCAGGAATCTTAACACCTATTGATGGCTTAGATGAAGGTGAACGCGTTACCATGTTAGTAATGCCAGTGATGTTAAATAATTAGAACGACATAATTGAATATAAAAAACGCCTACTCTAAAAAAGTAGGCGTTTTTGCTTTATCTAATGATTGTTTAACTAATAAAATTAAAAGATAAAGGGTATGTAGGTGTTTCCCCATTGCTGGCTTTAATAGCATTTATAATAGGAAGCACTATGGCCATAATTCCCAACACTATAAATCCTAAAAGCCCAAGTCCGAATAATAAAATTAGGGGTACACAAATAATACAATAAACGATCAAACTCAATTGAAAGTTGATAATGTTTTTTCCGTGTTCCTCCATTTCATAGACTTTTTCCTTTTGTGTAACCCAAATGATCAAGGGCAGAATTAAACTTCCAAAACCTGTTACTAAGGTTACTAATTGACTTAAATGGGTAATGACGATTAATTGTCTGTCTTCTCTCATGATGATTTGTTTTTTGATGATTGATGTATCTATATGACGTTCAACAATCAAAAATGTTACACAAATCTTAAAAGTGGTAGTTTAATGAAACGCCGCCATAATAATTCCGTGGATTTCCTGGGTAATAATATCGCGGTTCAGAATTATTAAAACCTGTAGCATTTATCAAAATAGATGATGCGTATGTCGTGTCTGTCACATTATTCACTCCAAAATTCACTTTATATCCCAGCTTTTTAAATAGTTGACCGGAATATTTCAGTTTCAAATTTAAAAGGTTGTAACCATCACTGTACAAACTGTTGGCATCGTTCATAGGCATTTCTCCAACATATAAATGATTTAAAAATAAAGAGAGTTGCTTCCTATTGAAGGCAATTCCCGAGGCCACTGTTACCTTTGGAATGCCCGTAAGATCCTTTCCAGAATAATCAATATCCTCGTTTACAAAGTCTTTAAACTCATGCCAGTTAAAGGAGGCATTGACATAAGGCGATATATTAAAATCATCAGTGACTAGAAACTTAAAATTGGTTGAAACTTCCAAGCCTTGGTGTACGGTACGCCCTGCATTTCTGCCAATATATTGATCGTCTCCTACGCGTTGGGCCACCAATAAATCTTTGATGTCTAAAATATAGTACGATGTTAATATATGCCAGCGTCGTTCAAAAAAGTAAGCTTCCGTTCCTAGTTCATAATTATAGCCCTTTTCTGGACTAATTTCAGGATTAACCATACCTTCCGGCGTTAAGGTCTCTTCCAAACTCGGATAATTGAACCCATAACTCACATTGGCAAAAAGTTGTTGCTGAGGATTGACTTGATAGGACAGGTTGACATTGGGCGCGATGATAGGGTCAAAATTCCTTGAAGCACTTTTATTTGCCTCTCCAAAGTTATACTTGTCTTGAAAACCGTAGGTTGCCTTGTTATAATTCACCCCAAATTGAAGGGTTAATTTTTCTGCTATAGGAAGGGTCAAACTAGAAAATAGATTCATCTTTTTTCTGATTTCTTCGTTTTCACTCAGTAATTCACCTTCCAAACTTCCCTGATCGTTGTTAGTTGCATAAAGGTTCTCGATGGTTTTCCACTGATAGTCATCTTTAAACAGTTCTGTGCCAAAATCCCATGTGGCCTGTTGACCTAAAACGACAAACGTGGTGGTAAAAACGGATCGCAAGCCGAGGCCCTCAGTATATTCATCCAGAATATTAAATGGTCTGGGTTCATAATGGTCCGTATAGGTATAAAATAGGCTTGTGGTATTCTGAAAGGTTTCAGAGAAATTATGGTTCAGACTCACGCCTGCCAAATTTTGTTTATCCGCTTCATATCCTTGGGCTTTAGACCAGGTGAAGGCTGCCTTTGATGGATTTTCCAAATAATCGGTCCTTCCAATGGAACTCGGAATTTGTGCCTGATAATTGGTGTGATTGAGCACGATTGACATTTGGGTTTTGTCGTTTAATTTATAACTCGAATTTACAAAATAGGAGTTTTTATTATACCGACTGTT
Source organism: Gelidibacter salicanalis (assembly GCF_016469035.1). Taxonomy (GTDB): domain Bacteria; phylum Bacteroidota; class Bacteroidia; order Flavobacteriales; family Flavobacteriaceae; genus Gelidibacter; species Gelidibacter salicanalis_A. The sequence continues at coordinate 47,063 of NZ_JAEHJZ010000025.1, forward strand.
ATCGCGATACCCATTCTGTTCCAAATGGTCATAGGCCACATGCAGAGTAATGTTTTTATCAGAATAGTCAGATGACATGCTGCTTTTAAACAATCCGTAAGAACCTACAGTGCTACTGTTTTTAACAGAAAGTCCTTGCGATTTGGCATTTTTGGAATTTAACAATATCGTTCCGCCTAAATTGGTGCCGTATAATGTGGCTTTAGGACCTTTAATAACTTCTATGGATTGTAAATCTTCCGGATCGTAAACATCCAATGCTGTTTCGCCAACCCCATTGGTAATTGGGATTCCATTAAAATAGGCTTTAATTTTATTGGTACCATACAGCGTGCGTGAGCCCACACCCCTGATGGTGATTCGGTTGGTATTGATAGCGCCACTTTGAATGTAGACTCCTGCGGTTTGGTTTATAGCATTTACCAGCGCTACTGGACTTTGCTGATCTATGGCCTCACTCCTAATAAAGTTGGTAGGAATAATCACTTCACTTTTTATTTCTGAAGGCGCCATGAGTACTATGGTTTTTAGCTCTTCAATAGTGACGGAATCCTTTAGATGAAATACTTGATTGGCATCACGGAAGCGAAACGTTTCCGTTTGATAATGAGGATGCTCCAATTGAATCTCTAATGGAAGCTTCAACTGTTCGGGCAGTATAAATATACCTTCGTTATCTGTTTTTGAAATGACCCGATTCTCGTAAATTACAGCCACATTTTGAACCGGGCGTTGGAGTTCAGATTTAACGATGCCTTTTGTGTGTTGTGCGTACAATACATTAAAAAAAACGGTTATGAACATCATAACCGCTTGTATCTTAAAAAATTTCATATTCTCTATTGGGTCTTATAACTTACTTTCCAAATGGCGTTTCCAGAATCATCATTAACTAATAAATCGCCCTGTGGCGTTACAGTTACTGCTACTGGACGTCCGTATACATCAGTTCCTTCTTTATCGGCAATAAATCCTGTTAGGAAATCTTCAGGCTGTTTTGGTGTTCCATTTTCAAAAGGAATAAACACCACTTTATATCCTGACAATACGGAACGATTCCAAGAGCCATGTTGGCCAACAAAAGCACCATTTCTATACTTTTCCGGGAAGGCTTTAGCATCGTAAAAGGTGAATCCTAACGAAGCGGTGTGTGGGCCTAGAGGTACATCAGGAACAATTGATTTTGCCACCATTTCAGGGGCTTTGCCTTCTAAGCGTGGGTCTTCAATCTGGCCAAAATAAGAATATGGCCATCCATAAAATCCACCTTCCTTAACACTTGTTGCATAATCAGGAACCAATTCGTCCCCAAGTTCATCACGTTCGTTGATTGCGGACCACAATTCGCCATTGACAGGATTCCAATCCATACCAACCGGATTTCTCAATCCGCTTGCATATATCTTTTCATCAGAACCATCTAAATTAACCACCAAAATATTGGCGCGTCTTATTTCTTCCTCCATCCCGTGCTCGCCCACATTACTCGCCGAACCTACGGAAATATAGATTTTATCTTGAGCAGCATTGGTAATGATATTTCGGGTCCAATGGTTGTTATACCCACCAGCTGGTAGCGACAGAATTTTCTCGCCTTTTACATCTTTTAATGACGTCTGATTGGTTTTATAGGGATATTTATACAGTCCGTCCGTATTGGCTACGTAGAAAAAGTTATCAATGATCAACATGCCAAAAGGCTGATTAAGACCCTCAAGAAAGGTTTCCCGAACCTCAAATTTACCGTCATTATTTTTATCTCGGAGTACGGAAATTTTACCGGATGATTTTCCTGTAGAAGCTTCACTCACAAATAAATCGCCATTGGGACCAAAATAAGACCAACGCGGATTATCAAAACCGTCCGCATATTTAGTTACGGTAAATCCTTCGGGTGCGGTTGGCAGGGTGTTTTCAGGCCAATCAACCAGAGTGTTTTGTTTTGCTACGGATTCGGTTGCGTAGGGCGCGGCCAAAATTAATTCGCCAACAGCAGTCCTTACAGTATCGCCCGTGTGCACTTTTTGTTGTTGAACCTCATTGGTTTTTTCCATCTTCTTTTCTGTGTCCGATTTACAGGACGCCAGAAGGAACAGGCCAATAATACTAAATGTTTGAATGTATATTCTCATAAAATTAGTTTTTCATAAAGTTAGGAATACTGGTATAAGTTCTGAACTCCATTAGATAAAATTGTAGCAGAGATGATCTTTTTTTTATTTGAAGTTTTTTAAACTTCATTACATAAGTCGTTGAAGATTATTTTGTCGTCCCCCTTAAAATCAAATTTGTTTTAATGGTTTTGGTAACGTGTGTAGTGGTGTTTTTTTTATTTAATCGATCAATCAAGAGCTCGACGGTAGCCTTCCCAATATCCATGGTATGCTGAGATATTGTAGACAGTTTGGGATCCGTAAAGACAAGCACATTCTCATCAGAAAAACCAATAATCGATAGGTCTTCTGGAACCTTAAAGCCTTTTTTTAAAGCTTTATGTAAGGCGACTACCCCAGAAGTATTGTCGATGGATAGGATGCCATCAACTTTTGGATTTGACATAAAAAGGTTTTCAATGCTTGCTTCCACATCATTATCTTTATTAACGTGGATGACGATTGGCGGTTGCTTATAATCGATATTTTCTTCCAAAGCTTTAAGATAGCCATTGGTTCTAAGTTTACCAACACTCAACTCCTCAATATCGCTTATAAGAACAATATGTTTACGCCCTTCACTTAACAAATGTTTGGTGGCTTCATAAGAAGCGCCAAAATCATCTATAATAACTTTATCGCAACTGAGATCAGCAACTCTGTCAAACAAAACAATAGGAATGTCCTGATCCAAAATAAGTGAAATATGATCCGTAGAATTTTTTACTTGTGTCTCTTCTGCTATCGACATGATAAATCCGTCAACGCTACCATTAGACAATACCTGCAGACTCTGTTCTTCTTTTTCAAGTAATTCATTGGAAACACAGGTGATAATACTAAAACCTTGTCTCGAAGCTTCCTTTTCAATTGCATAGAGCGCTTTCGCAAAAAAATGATTGAGCACATTTGGAATGATCACCCCAAACGTTTTTGTTTTGTTGCTTTTCAAACTCAAGGCCATTCGATTGGGCTGATAATTTAGATGTTTTGCCAATTCCTTAACCCGCTGAATGGTATCCTTACTGATTTCTTCACTGTTATTTAAGGCTTTAGAAACCGTAGACACTGACACATTTAATTGTTCAGCTAATTGTTTGAGCGTTACCATGGATGTTTGCAATTAAAAAGAGTACAAGGGATAAAAATACACTCTTTTTATATAATAAGCTATGTTAGCACATGTATTAGTGTTTCAATTATTTATAAATTTTAACATAGTCTATTAAAAATTGTTGCGGGAAGATCGTATCGTCTACTTCTGGACCACCAAAATTGCCACCAATAGCCAAATTTAAAATGAGATAATAAGGGTGATCAAAAGGCCACGTATTTTCGTCTTTTACTTCTGGTGAAAACGTATATACCAGTGCGTCATCAATATAAAACTTAATAAAATCTTTGGTCCAATGTGCCTTATACAGATGGAAGCCCTCTTCAATGTTTTCTGAGGTGGTTATCTTTGTATTTATGGATTGTCCATGGCTGTCAGGCGTGTGCAGCGTGGTATGAATTTCATGTGGATGTTTACCAACATATTCCATAATATCGATTTCACCAGACCTTGGCCAACCCACTTCTGAAATATTGCTCCCCAACATCCAAATGGCAGGCCAAATTCCTTTCCCTACGGCCAATTTGGCGCGAACCTCAACGGTCCCATATTGAAATTCAATGTTATCTTTTGTATTTATTTTTCCTGATGTGTAAGTCGCACCATCATATGCGGCAGTAATAACGAGATATCCATTTTGTATTTTCACATTGTCTTGCGTGTATATTTGACGCTCATTATTTCCCCATCCACATAAATTTGGACAGCCATCTCCCAATTCATAATTCCAAACGGTAGCATCTAAAGCATCTCCATTAAAGTGCTCTTCAAAAATGAGTTCTTGAGATTGGACAGTCAACGTGATAAGAAAGAGAACACAAAGTATCCTTAAAGTATTCATCATAATTCGAATTGAGAGGTTAAGGTGGCGTCAGAACTACCTCCAACAAAAATGCTAAAGGTTCCTGGTTCAACACTAAATTTTCCGTTGTTATTATAAAATCCTAATTCCTGATCTGTTAAGTTAAAGGTTATAGTTTTAGTTTCATTTGGTTGTAATTCTACTAATTCAAATCCTTTCAACTCTCTTACTGGTCGTGTCACGCTAGCAAATTCATCTCTTATATATAATTGCGCCACTTCTTTACCTTTAACGTTACCCGTATTGGTCAGATTGACAGAAACGGTAACAGTAGTATTTGAAGTTACATTTACTTTAAGATCACTGTATTCAAATGTGGTGTAGCTCAATCCATATCCAAAAGGGTACAATGGTGCATTACTTACATCTGTATAATGTGACCAAAACACTTCACCTGGTGCAGGTATTGTAGGTCTACCTGTACTTTTATGATTGTAATAAATGGGCACTTGACCCACATTTTTAGGAAAGGTCATCGGTAATTTACCGCTCGGATTATAATCGCCATAAAGTACTTGAGCTATGGCGTGGCCACTTTGAGTTCCTAAATGCCAGGCTTCAACTATAGCTGGAATATGTGCATCTGCCCAATTTATCGTTAAAGGTCTGCCATTATTGAGTACCAATACAATATTCTTATTGGCTTTATAAACCGTTTCCAATAATTCTTGCTGAACACCTGTAAGACCAATTTCAGAACGACTTCTACCCTCACCAGAATGCAAACCATGTTCTCCCAAAACCATGATGACCACATCTGCGCTTTTTGCAGCAGAAACCGCCGCAGCAAATCCGCTTTTCTCAGACACATTGATGGTCAATTCTTTAGGAAAGAGGGTTTCGCCCGTGACCACATCTGCGCCTTTTTCATAAGTTATGGTATTGCCCTTATACGCTTTTAATCCTTCCAATACAGATACGGCAGTACCGTCATCAGCAGCAATGCGCCAGCTTCCTAACGGACTCGTAGTGTCATCAGCTAAAGCACCAATCACGGCAATTTTTTGTCCATTCTTCTTTAGTGGTAGAAGGTTGTTCTCATTTTTAAGAAGGACTATAGATTTTTTAGCCATATCTAGAACGGCATCCATAATTCTTTTACTTCCGATGACTTCTTTTTCAACCGCTTCGTTACAATATTTATAAGGGTCCTCAAAAAGTCCCAATTCATATTTCACTCTTAAAATTCGCTTAACGGCATCATCTATCAAAGCCTCGTCAACCTTACCTTCTTTTACAAGTGTTGCAAGCTCATTAACGTAAGCGTAAGATTCCATATCCATATCAGCACCAGCTTTGATAGCTATCTCAGCAGCCATATTCCGATTTTCAGCATAGCGGTGGGCAATCATTTCATTTATAGAACCCCAGTCTGTCACTACAAAACCATCAAAATTCCATTCACCTTTTAAAATATCTCGTTGCAGAAAAGCATTACCCGTTGCAGGAATACCATTAAGCTCATTAAAAGCATTCATAAAAGTTCTTGCTCCAGCTTCTTTGGCGGCTTTAAATGGTGGTAAGATGATATTGTACAATGTTGATGTACCCACATCAACAGTATTATAATCTTTCCCATCTTCGGGAAATCCGTAGCCTACAAAATGTTTTGCGCAAGCGGCAATAGTATTGGCCAAAGCTAAGTCATCACCTTGGAAACCTTGAACCCTCGCTTTAGCGATTAAGGAACCTAAATAGGGATCTTCTCCTGCACCTTCCATGACACGCCCCCAGCGTGCATCTCGAGAAATATCAACCATAGGCGCGAAAGTCCAATTGATTCCTGATGCAGCAGCCTCTTCTGCGGCTACTTGTGCCGATAACTTTATGGCTTCCAAATCCCAACTTGCAGCTTCAGCAAGCGGAATTGGACTAATTGTTTTATAACCATGAATGACATCAAAACCGATAATCAACGGAATTCCTAGTCGGGTTTCTTCAACCGCTATTTTTTGAACTTTTCGTACATCCGTAACACCTTTAACGTTGAGCATTGAGCCCACCCAACCTTTTTTTAAATGTTCATACTTTTGAGCGGCGTCACCATTTTGAGGTACTGGTCCTGTAACATCCCAAAAGCCATTATATTGGTTCATTTGTCCAATTTTTTCTTCTATGGTCATTTTTGCCAATAGTGCATCTACCTTAATGGCGATAGAATCTTTTACCTCTGAAAAAACTGAATTTTGCTTCGTACTACGAGCCTTTGCTTCGCCACATGAAATCATGCTACTTATAATAACGGAAAAGGCTAAATATGTTACTAAATTTTTCATCTATTGGAATACTTTTACATAATCGATTTCTAATGTTGATGCCGTAAAGGCTGGGTCAATCGTACCTCCAAAATTTCCGCCCATAGCCACATTCAAGATTAAAAAGAAATCAGCATTGAAAGGCTTTGCTGCGGTATTTGGGAAGGTGTGATAAACGGTATCATCCACTAAAAATTTAATAAAATCCGCAGTCCATTCCACACTGTAAATATGAAACTCCGTTGATGCTGTAGCAACAGTAGTGCTTTCTGTTACGCCGTTACCTCCTGAATTTCCAGGAAAATGCAAGGTAGAATGAATCGTATTTTGATCATTACCTACATGTTCCATAATATCAATTTCACCACTAGCAGGCCAGGCATTAGTATCATAATTTGCACCTAACATCCAAATTGCTGGCCAAGTACCAGCACCTTTCGGGAGTTTGGCTCTCACCTCGACTCTACCATAAGTAAATTCAAATAAGTTTTCGGTTTTAATTCTTGAGGATGTATAATTTCCATTCTCAGCTTTTGCCGTAATCTTTAAGCTACCATCCTCCACTATTATATTACTAGGGCTATCTGTGTAACTTTGTGATTCGTTATTTCCCCAACCGTTGCTGCCTGTTCCTAAATCATAAGTCCAATTGGCAGGATTTGGAGCACCATTGGTGTTGAAGTTATCTTCCCAAATTAGTGTATTAAATATTGTAGTAAATTCATCCATAGCTGTCGCTGGCTCTTCGGAAGTTATGATAAACCACCAATTAAAACTGCCATTACCATCTGCTGTAGTCAAAATCAATTCATTTGGAACAGATCTATCAAAAATTCTATATTGATGTGAACCTCCTGTATAATAACCTATAAAACCAGTTCCAGATAATGTGATAGTCTCTGCTCCACCTGGTGCACTAATTTGATAATTATTAGTATAATCGTTATATGGATAATTAAATATATCATCACCGTCAGCTGTGCCACCAGGACCGTTTAATTCATCAATTAAACCTTTACGGCCAAAGACGGTGCCGCTTGCATCAGTTGTTGGATCATCATTGTTATTATTCGTTATATGTGTAAAAGTGCCATCACTATTAAAAATATAGCGATCATCATACATGCCTACACCAGCTTTTTCCTCAGGACCAGCGCCATACCATTCAGCAGGAATATTTCCACCAACAGGACCAAGTCCAAAATGACCAGCTTTTTCCGACTTAATACGCCAAGTCTTGCTACCATCTCCAAATAATTTTTGTAGTAAATCCGCTGGAGGTGTATAGTCAACAAAAACCTCCACGTCTATTGTGGTTGACGTTGAAATACCGCCAGTTCCATAGGCAACTACTGCAACTTGATACGTGAAAATTCCAGAATTTGCACTGGTAAAAGGTATTGAAGCGACACCATTGGGTGCTAATTGCTGACTTTCAGGAGTGACAAACTTAAAGGTTAATGCATTTTTAGCGCTGGCAGAAAACTTAACAACACCACTTCCATCACCAAAAGGGTTATCGGTATCCTTTCCAACAATTTCTGCCTGTACTTGTAAATCTGATGGTGCTATAATATCTCCTATGGAAACATCGTCTTCTTGACAACTTACAACTGCGAACGCAGTGAGTGCCATAAAATAGAAGCATATAGTTTTAAAATTTTTCATTATCTCTTTATTTAAAATGCTGTTATATTATCTTAATTAATTAAAGCGAAATCATCATAATAATATGTTGAACCATCTCCTACATTTCCAAAATCGAAAAAGATGACCACTTTTACATAATCTGCCACAGGAGCCTCACTAAAATCATAGCGTAGTTCTTCCCATGCATTTGCGACTGTTGTGTTTAAATCGACCTCATGAACAATGCTGGCATCTACATTTTCCAATTTTAACTTCACAACAGCACCTCGTTTTGGCGACCAGGTTTTAACTCTAATTTGGCTGTAATTTGTCAAATCCACAGTGCTTGTTTCAAAAAAAGATCCTGCCCAAACTTCAGATCCTGAAGTTTTTGTCAATTGCGCTACTTTATTAGACATATTAATGCCTGAAGCATCAGGATTTGCTATAATTTCTACATCAGCAATATTGCCAAATGTTGTAAATGCTGGCGCATCTCCCTCAAAGTTTTGTAATGTTACAGGAACTGAAGCTCCTGAATTATTTACCAATTGTATTTGATCATAGTAGTAATCTGCTCCAGTGCCTGCGTTGCCAAAATCGAAGAAAATAACGATTCTAACGTAATCTGCAGTTGGGGCCGCACTAAAATCATATATAAGTTCCTCCCAATTGTTTGCCACAGCCGTATTTAAATCGACTTCGTGAACAATGCTTGCATCTTGATTTTCAAGTTTTAGTTTCACTACAGCACCAACTTTTGGTGACCATGTTTTAACACTAATTTTATTAAAGGATACTAAGTCCAAAGGGCTTGCAATTTCAAAGAAAGTCCCTGCCCAAACTTCAGACCCGCTTGTTTTGGATAATTTTGCAACCTTGCTGGTCGTATTAATCCCTGACGCATCCGGATTGGCAACAACTTGCGTATCGGCAATATTTCCAAAGGTTGTAAATGTTGGTGTAGCGCCTTCAAAATTTTGAATCATAGCACTAGTAGTCCCCGAAGCGGCTTTATAAAAATATAGGTTGTCAATAAAAACAGTACCACCTGAAGGCGTTCCAACAAACTTAAATTGATGTATATCAGCCATGGAAAGACCTTGACTGGTAAAATCAGATAATGGAATGTTATAACTGTTCCATTGTCCTGCCACAGGATTTTTTTGAACAAATTTTTCTCCGGTTGCAATACTTATTGGAAAAATATCAAGGGCCATGTTTTCATCAGCAGTCCATACATCAATATGTAAAAACTCCATTTGAGAAGCGTCTGCCGTAGCGCCAAACTGAATTCCTTGATAGTTTAAATTGCCATATTGAATGCTGTTATTTCCATTGATTGCAATTTCATTATAGGTAGTTGTTTGACCCCAATTTGGGTAAAAATCAGTACCAGCAATATTTTGATAACTATCACTGTAAATTGAAATAACATCAGTTGCAGCTCTATTAGGTTGCGCTGGCGCAGCTTTTAAAGGCTGTAAAATCTCGGTGACCTCAAATTCTTCAGTATATGATGCTGTTTCAATAGCAGCACTAAACGCAGTAACTGTAATGGTGTAAGTTCCTCCATCTTGATAGGTATAAGATGTTGTCTCATTTATATTTGACATAAGAAGATCACTTCCGTCACCAAAATCGACATTATAACTTAAGGCGAAATCAGCGGATGCCAAAATATTAACGGTTTTGGATAGTGTTCCATCATTTTCAATGGTTACCATCAAATTTTGAGGCGCTTTAAAGGATACCACTATGTCTTGATTAACGGTGGTTGTAAGTCCATTAAGTCCATTGGCAGTTATAATTGCTGTATAGGTACCTTCTTCATAAATGTGTTTCAAACTTTTACCAGTAACTATCGTCCCTGATGGATCTGAATTATCTCCAAAAGCGACATTAAAACTAACAGCACCTTCTCCAGTTGGTGTAATGGTAACCAAACCAGTGTTATCTTGTGTTACAGTTACCGATGCTGAGACGTTTGATGGCGCTGCAATGGCCTCAACAAAATCTGCATTATCATCATCCTGTGAGCAACTGTAAATTGCTAACACTATAAAACATAAACTAAATATGTATTTTACTGTTTTCATATATCTATTTTTTAATACCCTTCATTTTGAGACAACCTAGAGATATCTATTTCTCTTTGAGGAATTGGAAAAAGTCCTAATGTTGCCGAATTATATCCTAAACCTCCTAATACGTTAGTAGCTTGTCCGGTTCTTACCAAATCGAAAAAACGATCACCTTCCATACCCAATTCTAATCGTCTTTCATCCCAAACTGTTTGAACTGTAGCTGTAACTCTATTATTTTGGTTTCTGAATGCTCTATCACGTACTCTGTCTAAATAGGATTGTGCTAAAGCTTGGTTTGCAGTTGATGCTCTTAAGTTTGCCTCTGCTGCCATTAACAACACTTCAGAATAACGGATGGTACGCTGGTTGTTCTCGTAATTCAATTCTACTTGTCCACTAGTTTGCCCTTTTCTTGGCAAATACTTTTTATTATATAATCCTGTATTTTTAAAAGGTGCAACTTGATAAGACACATTTAAACTAGGATTATTATTAGCATAAGCCTCAACATCAAAAGTTGTAGCGGCTTTTCTTTGATCTCCTTCTGCGTAAGCATTGGCTAAATCTTGAGTAGGTAGGTTTGTACTCCATCCTGAATTGAATGGCATGTTTGCTGAACCATTAAAGCCCCTAACACCATTCTGCTGCACGGCATAATTTCCTTGACCTCTTGTAGCACCTCCCCAATTATAGTAAGGCTGACCGTTAGAATACTGAACTTCGTAAACAGATTCTGAACCATTTTCACCTTCCAATAAAAAGATGTTATCAAAATTGGACACTAAACTGAACGGCCCATCCACGACACTTTGAAGGACAGGAACTGCCTCATTGAATTTTTCTTGGTACAAATACACTTTACCAAGTAAAGCCTGAGCTGCATATTTTGTTATACGTCCTTGTTGTGATTGTACTGTTGGTAACACATTAATGGCTTGAATTAAATCCATTTCCATTTGAGCATAAACTTCAGCTTTTGGAGATCTCTGCAAAGTTCCAAAATCAGATAGGCCTAGTTTATGATCCGTAAACAGAACCACATCACCAAACATTTTTACCAAATTGAAATAATAAAAAGCTCTTAAAAAATGAATCTCTCCATAAAGTGCTTCTTTACCTTCAAAATTTACAGTATTACCTAAAAGGTTGACATCTTTATAACCTATTAAATAATTAGTTCTATTAACACCTTCATAGGCAGAAGTCCATAAATCCTGTAATATGCTATTGTTAGTCAAAATAGCATAATCATCCATTTGTTGATAGGCAATAACATCCGAAGCGTTTTCGCCACCAGCCACAGAATTGTCTGAAGAAACATCCCCAACAACAATTACCTGGTTTAACCATTGTGTTGGCGTATAACAACTAACTGCCATGGTTTGATAATCTGCCTCTGTTTGCAGATAATCTACTTCAGTAACCTGATACTCATCATGAGGATCAAATTCAACCACATCTGAACAACCCAAAAAGATTGAAAGTATGATAATTAACCCGAAATTATTTTTTATATTTTTCATACTAATTTATTTTAGATGTTAAAATTTAAGGTCTAAACCAATTAAAAATGTTCTTGCTTGTGGATAAGCACCTCTATCGATACCTGTATCCAAAATACCACCAGAAATCTCTGGATCAGAACCTGTATATTCAGTAAGAGTTAATAGATTTTTAGCTTGGGCATAGATGCGGACTTTACTAAAACCTGAGCTAAAACTTTTTGGTAATGAATAGCCTAAAATCAAACTTTTAATTTTTATAAAACTCCCATCTTCCACATATCTATCAGAGGGTCTGATATTACTATTTGTATCTGCAAAAGTATAACGTGGGTTTGCGGCATCATTAGTCGTATTTTCTCCAGTCCATCTATTTAAAATACTTCGATCTTTGTTAGTAAACTGTGCATTTCGTTCATAAGCTCTATAGATATCATTATCTACTGATGCATACGTAAACATGCTAAAATCAATGTTTTTATAATCAAACCCCAAATTCCATCCTATAGTAAAAGTTGGAAACGGATCTCCAATTTTAGTTTTATCTTCATCGTTTATAACACCGTCATTGTTACCATCTACATAACGAATATCTCCTGGTTGTGCTCCTGTTTGTGTTGCATGAGCATCAATTTCAGCCTGGTTTTGAAATAAGCCATTAGTTTGGTACCCGTAAAAATAACCTGGCGTAAAGCCTTTTTCGAAACGTGTTGCAAATTGGCTTTGACCATTAAAATAAGAGCCCCCAGCAACAAATGCAGTACCATCATTATTTGTTTCTGTTACTAGGTTTTTTGAAGTTGTAAAGGTGACTGAGGTATTAAATCTAAAATCCTTAGTGCTACTATTATTATACCCTAGAGTTAAGTCAATACCCTTACTTTCAGTGCTTCCAATATTAGATTGTACCGGTTCAGAAGTCCCAGCGTAAAGTGGCGGTGCTTCTGTAAATAATAAACCTTCTACAGATTTATTGAAATAATCAACAGTTAATGATAAATTGTTTAATACAGTAGCATCAAAACCGATGTTGTACTGCGTCTGTTCTTCCCAACTAAGAAAAGGGTTATTGAATGAATTTACAGTTGCTCCAGAAACAAATTCAGTCCCAAAAGTATAGCCATTACTATTCGCTGTTTGATTATAACTCGGACCACCAACTGTAATACTCACATATTGTGGGTCAACAATTTCATTACCAACGGTACCATAACTCCCTCTAATTTTTAAGAAATTGATGGCATTAGATTTAAAGAAATCTTCATTAGTTAGTACCCAACCTAAAGACCCTGCGTAAAAATTTGCAAACTTATTATCTTTACCAAAAGCTATTGAACCATCGCGTCGTGCAGAAAACGAAGCTAAATACTTACCTTCAAAATCATAGTTAACCCTGCTGAAGTAAGATAAATTTCTTCGTTCCAAATCTTGGCTACTATATCCTGTGTATGCATTGGTATTTAATTTTGTATTGACACCCGTAGCAGAACTTATATCTGCCCATGCCCAAGAGTTGTCCCTAACATCTTGTCTTGTCGTACCAATCTCATCGCCGGTAGATTTACTACGAGATATCCCTAATACAATATCAAAATTATGTTGGTCATTTAAAACAAATCCATAACTCGCAAAAGTTTCAAACGTATAATTAAAATTGGATTCTTCCCTTTCAGTAACACTGTTATGAAACGAAGGTATTATACTTGTAGTTCCGTCACCATTATCAACCTCTTGTGTTTTAACTGTGCCATCAGTATTATAATCACTGGAAACATTATTAGGACCATAATACGCCAATGGCGAAAAGCTTTTGCTTACTTGATCCCATTTAGTGTAACCAAAACGTGAAGTAATTTTAAGATTATCCAATAGGTCATATTGAAGCTCTAGTTTACCATACAACTTATCACCATTACTCTCATTATAAGTATCCTGCAATCTCTGAACTGGATTAAATATTTCAGACAACAATAAATTACTATAACCAAAAGTTGCAAAATCATTAGAATCTGAATTATATGGCGATACTGTTGGATCAAAATTTATAGCATTACCAAGAATTGAATTAAATGAATTTTCTGCAATTGTTTTACCTTTAATGTTGGCGTAACTAGTGTTAATTATAAATTTTAATTTAGAAGATAATTGAAAATCTATATTCGCCGTGATATTCAATCTATTAAAATTAGATTTATCAACACCACCTACTATACCACCTTGACTTAAATATCCAGTAGATAAGAAATAACCAACTTTTTCTGAACCACCTCTAGCAGAAAGTGTGTAGGACGATATTTGGGCATCTTTAAAAATTTCATCTTGCCAATTAGTACCGACTCCTAAAGTAGAAATATCTGGGAATATAAGGTTGCCTCCAGAGACCACACTACCTTCATTAATAATAGCAGCATATTCAGAAGCGTTTAAAAGACCAATATTTCTATCTACAGATTGAATACCGGTATATGTATTAAATGAAAATTCAGTTTTTTCATTGTTTCTACCGCTTTTAGTGGTCACCACAATGACACCATTACCACCTTTAACACCATATATAGCCGTTGAAGCAGCATCTTTTAAGATGTTTAGCGATTGAATGTCTGCTGAGTTTATTGAATTTAAATCATCTAAACTCTGAGGTACACCATCTATAATCACTACAGGCTCTGTACCTGTAAATGATGGAATACCACGCACTAATACAGTTGGTTTGCTGCCTGGTGCACCACTTTGAATAACCGCAACACCTGAGGCATTCCCTTGAAGAGCCTCTTCAATTCTTGTTGGTTTTAATCGTTCAATAGCTTCTGATTTTACTGTAGAAATAGCGCCAGAAACATTGGTGACTTTTTGCGTACCATACCCAATCACGACAATTTCATCAAGAGCCTCAGCATCTTCAATTAAATTGATAATTAATGGTTGGCCATTTGTAACTACAACTTCCTGATTTTTATATCCTACATAAGAAAAAACCAAAATTGAGTTGACGTTGATGTCCTGAATTGTAAAGTTGCCATCAAAGTCTGTAGAGACCCCTTTAGATGTATTCTTTACAATCACATTTACTCCAGGAAGCGGTTGTCCGCTTCCCAAATCCTTAACTGTACCATTAACACTAATAGATTGTGCAAAGGATATTGTTGTAGATAGAAGTAATAAAAAAGAGAGAAATTTTGTTATCATAGTTTAAAACTTTATTTGATAAACTTAAACAAACAAGTTGCGAGATCAGGAAATATGACCACGACAATGAACATACAGCGCAGATTTTCAGGTTTTTTTTTAAGAAAATTTTAAGATTTGTCAAGTATACCCGTATACACCACTGTTTTTATTTTCTGCAACTACAACGAGATAGTTGGGCTGAAAAGCACAATTGTTGTGGTAATGTATAGGTTACTTTAAAAGTTGTTGTGGCTTTACAAATCCAAGATGTAATTTGTTAAGCTCGCTTCGTGAGGTAAATCCATCTTTTTACGCAATCTGTAACGTTTTACCTCTACACTTCTGTGGGAAATGTTCAATAAAGGTGCTATTTCTTTGGAGGACAGATTAAGTCGTAAATAAGCACAGAGTTTCAGATCATTGGGCGTTAGTTTGGGATGCTTACTTTTTATCTTTTTTAAGAAATCTTTGTCTGCATTGTCGAAAGCTTCCTGAAAAAACTTCCAATCATCTGTAGTATTTATGTTCTTGTCAATAATCTTGATCACTGGCTTCACACTGGCCTGATCGTTTGTGTTTTTGAGTTCTTCCTTGATTTGATTCAGGAATTCATTCTTTTTAATCAGACTCATTGTGGAAATTGCCAATTCCCTGTTTTTGTTTTCTATATCCTGATGTAGCTTTTCATTTTTGAGCTGCATTAATTGTTGTTCGCTCTCCAGCTCCCTTAAATCTATGTCACGCTTATTTTTTAAGATCAATTTCTCCTTCTGTTTTTTATAATAACGTTTATAAATATAATGGACCAAAACACCTAAAACGATTAAGATTATGATATATAGAAAGATCATTAAATTAGAAATATACCACGGCTTAGCGATTTCAAATTCATAGATTGCTTCGTTATTGGATAATTTATCACCTACTTTAGAACGCACCTTAAGAGTGTATTCACCATGTGGTAAGTTTTTAAACAATACCGAAGACTGTGAAGACCATGGACTCCATTCATCATAATAACCAATAAGTTTATACTGGTATTCTGCCTCTAAATACTTATAGTACTCCGCCACGCTATAATTAAACTGAAGGTTATTTTGATTAGTCTTAAAATGGGAAGGTTCTGTTACATCTACAGAAAATGCCTCTCCGTTAATGGCATAATTGGCTATGGAATTGATGGCAACGTCATAAGATTTAAGATCAATTTTATTGATATCAATTATAATATAACCTGAAGATGTGCCAAAAAGATAGGTGTCATCTGACAAAAATGAAATCGTCTCATAGCCTACCATTTCCTTTCTGAGCGATTTTGGCAGCGGAATTCTCGTAATAATGGGCTGCTCACTAAATTTTCCTGGAGATACGTATGAAATATTTTTCTGTGAAAAACCCCATAGTTTATCATGTTGGATGTCTGAAATCAATTTACCTGAAGTATATTCTCCAGACGAGAACATTGTACTCAACAAGCTATCCTTTTCAAATTTATTTTCTTGTTTATCATAGACAAATACTCCGTTTTCATAAGCATATAGGATTTTATCCAAATAGTTTACTAAACTTGAGCCAAAACCTTTTTCTACAGAAGTATCTTTTATAACCGATTGCACTTTGGTCCAATCATTATCAGTTGTAATTTCAAAAACACCTTTGTATTCGTGGCTCACTAATAATTTATTGGCATCAACACTAGCAAAGTATTTGGACGAAATATCAAATCCTTCTAATTTATTTCTAAATGACCATGCTCCATTTTGCCTGTGTAATACATGAAGTCCACCGTAATTACCCTGAATAACAAGATTTTCATTGTCGAGAAAAGGCTGAATGTCCCAAGTTCCCGGAATTGAGGCTACCAGTTGTACCTGATCATCCTTCACCACAAAAGTTCCTAAATTATGTCCACAAAAAAGAGTGTCTCCTATGGCCTTTAAACTCCACACCTGTCCTTTGGTGCCTTCAATAAACTTAAAGCGATCATTTGACGCCATTACTTTATAAAAAAGACCTTGGTTAGTGCCTAAATACAGTTTACCATCATAAAGTATGGACGTGTACACTGTACCCAAATCGCCCTTTTTATCATTATAAATACTCAAGGCTGATGTCATGTTGATACAGTTGATCCCATTGTCTGAAGCAAGCCAAATATTGTTATTGCTATCTTCAAATAATGATAGTATCGTATTGTTTGAAAGCCCATCTGCTTGATCAATTTTATAGACAAAATCGCCAGAGCTATTTAAATAAACTAAACCATTAGAAATTGTTCCCAAAATAAAATCGCCATTTTTAAGCCTGATACTATTGTACACGCTCAAAGTGTCAATCATTGCTTTGGCGGATATATCCCAATCCGTTAATTTTTCATCTTTCCATTTATAAAATCCCTGCTCTTGGGTTTCTATCAAAAGATTTCCATTATGGTTGAACATATTGACGATAACATTCGTCTTGAGAATCTCATTATCTATCAACAAGATGGATTGGCCGCTTTCTATTTTATAAACTCCTTCTCCAAAACCCTGATAGTATATCGTATCGTTTACCCTGAAAATCTTGGTAATTGTACTCTGGTTATCGATGACTTTATAACTATTATTTTCTAAATCATATATATAAATTCTATTCAAAGACTGAAAAAGCACGTAATGGTCCATCGCTAAAATATTCCAAAACTGCTCGTCTTCAATAAGCGGTATTTCCAGTTCATCAGAGATTGAGGTATAGTTTAAACTACCAAATGCATTCCGCTTCCAATACCCAAAGTTCATATAACATCCTGTATAAATCAGATCATCTATAACTTTGACTGAACGTAACACGGATTGATTTGGTGTAGGATATAATTGCCATTTAGCGCCATTAAATTCTAGGAGACCTTTGTTATTTGCTACATAGATGTATTGCTCAGACGATTGAGAAATACTCCAATTTTGGTTTTCTGCGCCATATTGCTGTGGTTGATATGTAATGATGGGAGGCAACTCTTGAGCAATCAATGCGGATGAAAGCAAGAGTTGTATGGAAAAAATGATGGTTTTAATTCTCAAAATTGAAGATTTCCTAAGTATGACATACAATATAGGTTGAAATTTCAAATTCCAAACTAAAAAGTTCAAATTTCAGGTGACATGCGCACTTTCCTGATTCTTAAAACCTACCAATTATAAACATCTTACTTCTTCCAAAACCCTTCAATTTCTTCTAATGTTTTTCCTTTTGTTTCAGGGATGAATTTATAGGTCACAAAAACGATGACGACTATAAACACAATAAAAATAAAGTATGGCAACGACCCGTTCCAGGTGTCGCTATGATTGACCTCGCTTCCCATTACTATGGGGAACGATTGAGACACCATATAATTAGCTGCCCACTGCGCCGCTACAGCAACTGACATGGCCACACTGCGTATTTTATTGGGAAACATTTCAGAAAGCAGCACCCACACCACAGGCCCCATGGACAATGCAAACGAGGCGATAAAAATCAAAACACCCAATAAGGATAAAAATCCAACCGATTGTTGTTGCAGCGTTATGCCTAATAATAAGAATCCTGCTAGCATGCCAAAAGCACCAATATAAATTAATGGTTTTCTTCCAAACTTATCCACCGTAAACATGGCTACGAAAGTGAATACCAAATTTACGAAAGCTAGTAGAATTTGTTGTTTCAAAACATCTGCCTTGCCAAAGCCTAAGGCTTTTTCAAAAATATCAGCCCCATAATACAATACCGCATTGATACCTGTAAACTGCTGTAACATAGAGAACACCGTGCCTATAATGATTATGGTTAAAATTGCTTTAGAAAAATAATTGACTTTCAAGCCAGTATCATCTGCCTTTAGAGATTGTTGAATCTGGAAAATCTCTTTGTTGGCCTGCTCGTCATCATGAATTTTCTTTAAAACGATTAAAGCGTCATCATTTCTCCCTTTTAAAGCTAACCATCGCGGACTTTTGGGAACGAAAAATAATAAAATCAAAAACAGACCACTCGGTATCAATTCTGACCAAAACATCTTACGCCATCCCAATTGAATGTTCTCAGCCTCGGTTAAATTATTGCCTATAAAATATGTGGCTAAAAACACGACAAAAAACCCTATCACAATAGCCAATTGGTAATACGTCACCATCCGTCCCCTAATATCACTAGGCGCTATCTCTGCAATATACATGGGTGCGTTCATAGAAGCAATCCCGATACCCAATCCGCCAATAATTCGAAAAACAACCAAAAGCGTTACTGATTCCGGTAAAAAGGAAGGCAAACCCGAACCCCACGCCGAAAGTGTAAACAAAACTGCAGAAATAATCAACGAATATTTACGACCAATTTTTATACTTAAAGGGCCTGCAATAATAGCGCCTACAAAACAGCCCAATAATGCACTGCCTACCACCCAACCTTTCATGGCATCACTCAAGTCAAAATATTTGCTCAAATAAAATTGGGCACCATTGATAACCCCAGTATCGTATCCAAATAATAGGCCTCCTAAAGCTGACACTGCTGCAATAAGAAGAAGAAATGTTTTTTTGTTCATGATCGTAGATATTAAGTTGTTCAGTATGGTTTTTATATCGGTAAGGTTATTATTGTGTTACATCAACGGATAAGCCTCGCAATCGCTGTAATTTTGCAAGTGACTTTTAAAGGCCCTCTTAAGAAGTTTTTTTAATCTATAAAGATGATCTCACTTCGCTCGGAAATGCCATTTTCATTAAATGTCTCCACTTGCAAATAATAAGACTGATCTACATTCAATGCCCTTACTTCATAATTTGGATGGTCATACATCATGGCATTCAGATTTAATTTATCCTTTTCGATTCCCCAATAAATAACATATCCTGTGGCATCCTTTACGGCATCCCAAGTTAAATTGGCATTGCGTTTGTCTTTTTGTCTCACCACTTTAAAATTGGAAGGTGTTTGCGGCAGACTTCCCTTCCCTTTGCCAAAAATACGCAGTTCTGAAATGGCCAAATACTTATTTGTGCAAAACACATGGTTATAGCGAATATAGCGAGCTTCAACCGCTTTTTCCAGTTGCATATAAGCATGGGGTCTATCTGTCTCATTCTTTGAATAGTCTACCACAACATCCCATGTTTTACCATCTAAAGACGATTCAATGACAAATTGCTGTTTGATGTCTTCCGGTCTTCCAAAAATTTCACTATTAAAATCCTGAAAATTGATTTGAAGTGCGTTCACCTGCATCGGTTTTAGCAAATCCATTTCAATATAAATAGAGTCGTTGTTACTTTCTGACACCCAATAACTGCGAATCTCTTCATCATTGATCTTATTGATATTAAAATCCTTGATTTGTTCCTGCATATAACCTTCCTCAACTTCTTCAACCACATTGATTTCCTTTTCGACCAAAGGCGAATTGGTTTTTACAGGTTTATTATAAGAAAGTAACATCCATCCTGTAAAGCGTTCTTTATGCTGGTCCACTTTGGTATCAGGAAGGTAATGCGGATAATCGCCATATGCTGTATTGACATACATTTGTCCGTTGTCTTCAAATCCCGCAGGATACATGCCCAAACGTCGTTCAAATTTAAAATTGACTGAGATGGCCATGGTAGAATAATGCCAGTAATTACCATTGTTATCCTGAACCGTACTACCATGTCCGGAGCCCTTTAAGAAGCCTCCAGGTTTATAGGAAATGGGATTATAAGGTGCGTACTCAAATGGTCCTAACGGATGTTTACTGGTATAAACACCATCAGCATAAACGTTCCATTGGGTTCCTGGAGCACCATATTCTAAGTAATAGGTGTCATTGTGCTTCACCATCCAAGGACCTTCGATAAACGGTTTTAAATCAGAATTATGATCCTGTCCAAAACGTTCCCAGCCGTGTTGTTCTGGTTTAAGATTAAACAGATCAACTTGTTCTCCTAAAGGAATGTAATAGTTTTCCGGGTCTAACTCAATACCTCTAATGGGCCATTTGTTGGAGGACTCCTCATACAAATAAACTTTACCATCATCATCCACAAAAAGATTGGGGTCCTGAGTACCTCCAGGCATATTGATCACGGCGTAATTTGTTTTCCAATCGCCAAGTTCAGGATTTTCGGTTTCTATAACCGCCCCTCTTCCGGAGGGATCTCCCGAAACAATGATTTTTCCATCCCTCACCGCCGCCGCTGGGGCATTGGAACCATTAAAATACCAACTTTGGGGCTTGATAAAGGTCCAATTGCTCATATCATCACTAGCCCAATAGCCGTGGGAGCGTGTGACAAACATATAATAGCGGCCTTTAAAGTTGACAATGGCAGGGTCTGCACCAGAACGGTAAGACACATTATTTTTAGCCCGATAATGCGACATATAGGAATAATCAATATCTATTGGATTGCAATAGGTGGTAAAATTATTTTTGGGGTTTTGGACGGTATTCCTTGTTTGATTTACCTCCGTTTTATTCTGTGCCTCTGCGCTTTCCTTGCAGAATGTCAGCGCGACTATCGAAAGGCATATACTGAGTGTTTTAAGCGATTTAATCATGATCTTTTCAATTTTAGTGTTTATAAGCTTCCATTGGTTGGCCTCTCAAACGTTCAAAGTTTTTATAACTGCGTTGGATGGATTCTGGACTTGCTTTTTCAAATTCTTTCTCCGTTACTAGGTATTTCTCTTGCAAGATGCCAAGTTTTATTCGTAATTCTCTTTCAATAGCATTGTAAGAATCATCGTCAATAAGATTATGGATTTCCTTGGGATCTGTTTTTAGATCATATAATTCCCATTGGTCAATATCATCATACACATGAATTAACTTGTAGCGCTTGGTGCGGATACCATACATTTTCTTCACCATGTGGAATGCCGGAAAATCGTAATAATGATAATAGATGGCATCCCTAAAATCGGCGTCAATTGAGGTATCTGTTACAAGAGGTCTTAATGATTTCCCTTGCATATCTGCTGGGGTTTCAGCTTGGGCAAAATCTAGAAACGTCTCCGCAAAATCGAGGTTTTGGGTCAAAGCCGTCACTTCTGTTCCTGGTTTGATTACACCGGGATACATCATCACCATAGGCATTGCCAAAGATTCTTCGTACATAAAACGTTTGTCAAACCAGCCTTTCTCGCCCAAATAAAAACCCTGATCTGTGGTATATACCACGATGGTGTTTTTGTCCAATCCGTTGGACTTTAAATAGTCGAGGATTTTCCCAACACCTTCATCAACCGAGGCTATGGTTGCCAAATAATCCTGTAGATAGCGTTGTGCTTTCCAAAGGGCCAATTCTTCTTCATTATAATTGGCATCATGCATGGCTTCATTTTTTGGTCCGTAGGCGTTATCCCAAATGGTACGTTGTTCTTTGGTCATGCGATCAAAATCTGTGGTCCATGGATTATGTGCCAACGCTGTGCTTCCTTTTGCAACAGTCATCTTGAGGTCATGACCTTCGTACATGTCTTTATAAATGGTCTGATATTGCTCTTTTGAAGCGATAGATCCTTCATGATCTGTAAAATACGTGTCAGGCAACGGGAATTTAACCGCGTCATATTTATTTAAGTGCCGGAGCGCGGGCATCCAGTTACGATGTGGCGCTTTGTGCTGTACCATTAAGAGAAATGGTTGGTTGCCATCCTTAACTTTATCCAAATAGTTTATGGCATCTTCAGTGATGATATCTGTAGCATAGCCTTCAATTCTTGTGGTGTCTATTGTATGGGTTGTTTCATTTATGGCGATAAAATCCGGATTGTAATAATTGCCTTGATCGGTTAAAATATTCCAATGATCAAACCCTTGCGGATTGCCGTGCAGATGCCATTTCCCAATGAGGGCGGTATTATATCCTGCCTTTTGAAGCATTTTAGGAAAGGTAGGCTGATCTCCATCAAACTTATTCCCATTCATCCTAAACCCGTTGATATGACTGTGTTTTCCTGTTAAAATGACGGCTCTACTCGGGCCACAAATAGAATTGGTACAGAAGTTATTTTTAAAGATGGCACCGGCATTGGCGATGCGATCTATTTGAGGTGTGGGTGCCAATTTACTGATAGGATGTCCATAAGCACTAATGGCTTGTGTCGCATGGTCGTCTGCCATGATGAAAATAATATTCGGCCTCTGTTTTGTGACCTCAGTTACGATCTTATTCTCGTTTTGCTGTTTCGTTTTACAGGATTGAAATGCGATAACAACCAGTATAAAAAGGGCTAACTTTTTCATAATTTGTCAATGATTTGTACAGTTTGTATGATGTCTTTTTTTTAGATCATTGTGTTAGTTTATCTTTTCTATTAAAACACCACTGATAACAGGTTTTCCCTTTATGGGTCTTAATGCAATGTGTAAACCTTCGTTGTTATCGATGCTGATACTGCTCGTAAGGGTCACCCCATATTTATCTGGATAGGCTTTTGCCAGGTCAAATTGACTTTCAATCACTGTGGTATTCAACAGTATATCAAAGATCCGTTCTTGGGTGATTTCATTAGGTTCTTTTATAGCCGACAAATTATAGAGTGTTTCAACCTTGCTTTTAATTTGAGGCTCTACAAAATATAAGGATATCTTATAATTGCCATTTGGGATGTCAATTTTATACGACGTACAACCTTCCAACATGGTTTGGAATATCCCTTCCTTTTCTGTGTTTATGACGTTATTGGGAATGCCTTGATTGCGATCTTTGGTGATGTTATAAGGTGTGCCATCTACATGTCCATACAGCTGTTCAGAATAGCCTCTGTCCGGAACAAACGTTACCTCATGGTCTTTATCATAGAAGCTAAAATGAGACCCGATGTTAATTCCGAATCTTTTGAAATCCGCTGTTTTCAAGTTATCAGATTTGAATACTTGAATCGTTTTGGTCTCGACTTGAGTATCTGCTACCAATTTCAATTCGTTTTCACCATTTATAAATGGAATGTCCGCTGTAGCCAATCCGTTACTAAATACAACCGAATCAATTAACTTGCCATTTAAAAAAACCTCTGCCTTCTTTTGATTTGAAAATAGCGATACTGTACGCTTATCTTCCTTGATTAAATTCAACGGGTGTTTTGCATTCAAGGCTATATAAACAAAAGGAGCCTTCTTATTTAAAACGGATTTATACCAATAATAAATAGCCTTTGGTTCCCGATTGTATTGAACCAAACCTTTTTGATTGACATGTGGTATCGTTTCGCCCCGAAATTCTGAGCCAAAGTCGGCAAAATTCCAAGCGGTCATGCCTGCAACAAAATCGCGTGAAGTAACTTGTTCATAATAGCTTTTATGCAGAATCAATTGATATTCTTGAGTATAATCGTACTTTTTTGGGGTCGTGCTAGACACATTGACATCTGCACCAGGACCATATTCTGACACCATAATGGAACGGTTGGGGAAATGTTTGTGTTGATCATCCAAAAATATGCCCAAATCAGGAATGGTATCATTATACCATCCAAAGTAGAGATTCCAACCAATGAGCATGGACAAATCGGCAATTTTGGTATCGTTATAAACTTCATTAAAGTGCAATGCCATTACCGTTAAGCGGTTTGGTGCCATTTTTCTTGTGAACTCTTCCAACTGTTTCGCAAGTGCATAGCTATACACTTTAGCGGCTTCCTTTTCTTTTTCAGTAGATTTATTGTCGAACACCAAGCGTAGAAAAATCTCATTCATATAACCAAACATCACCACAGAAGGAAAATTATAATACTGTTTGAGGTGTTCTTCCTGCATGGTCATGCTGGTCTCAAAAAATTCAGGGGTGTTGGTCACTTTATTGACAATGGGAATCTCTGACCAAACCAGAAGTCCCAGTTCATCACATAACTTATAGAGTTCCTGAGCGTGTGGATAATGTGCAAAGCGAATTATATTGGCACCCATATCTTTTATCAAATGAATGTCCTTTTCCTGAAGCTGCATCGGAACCGCATTTCCGTAGCCTTCATAATCCTGATGTCTGTTAACCCCAATTATCTTGTAAGGATTTCCGTTTAAAAACAAGCCTTTATTTGGATCGACACTCACCCAACGGAAGGCTATATGCGATAGTTTCTCATCTAAAATGGTTCCATCGGTATCTTTTAGCAACAGCTGCAAACGATAGAGATATGGCTGTTCTGGCGACCATAATTTTGGATTATGGATTTCAGGAAAATGTATTTTGAATGTTTCGCTGGCGTTGGCGCCGATTTTAATTTTTTTACTATCAGTTTGGATGATTTTTCCTTCGGCATCTGAAATACTTACCTGAAGTTGATTTGAAGCTGCTTTTATATCAAAATTATCCAATAGAACGGTGACTTCCACCTCGGCCTTTTCCTTTGAAACATTAGGGTAATCCACGTAAAAACCGTCCGATGCGAAATCGTTTAGAGAAAAATGCTGCTTTGGAAGGGCTATCAACTCCACATCCCTATAAATACCTCCATAAAATGTAAAGTCAGCATCCAGAGGAGGAATATTCTCATTATGCGAGTTGTCAACGCTAACTTCAATGCTGTTGTAAGCGTCAAATTTTAAAAATTCAGTAATATTAAAATTGAAGGCTGTGTAGCCGCCTTTGTGGTTGCCAACATAGTTGCCATTTACATAAACATTTGCTTCTTGATTGACGCCCTTAAAATTGAGATAGTGTACCAGATCTTTCTTCTCTTTGGGAATATACACCTGTTTTTGATACCAGCCCACACCTCTAAAATAACCGGAAATGTCATCCAAAGCATCGTCTGTATTCCAATTGTGCGGAATATTGACCGTTTGCCAATTGGTTTTCGCAGCATCCAAGGTGAATTGCCAACCTGAATTTAAGGTGATTTTTTGTGCGCACAATTCATAAGAAAAAACCGCACAGAACAGGATGACTAAAGTTTTTAGGTGAGATATTATGTGCTGCATCAGTTTTATTTTAATCTGTTAGAATAAATGTATTCTTAAATGTAAAATCAGAACTCGGGGCAATCGCAATCTCAAATTCGCCAGGTTCCACGTCAAATTTGTGCTCGTTATTATAATACTTCAAATCTTCTACCGTAATCGTAAACGTGACGGTTTTGCTTTCTCCTTTTTTAAGGAATAGCTTTTGAAACCCTTTCAGTTCTTTTACTGGTCTGGTAATGCTTCCAAATTTATCATGGATATAAAGTTGTACGACTTCATGTCCGTCATAATTACCAGTATTGCTGATGGTTGCAGTGGCCGTAAGCGTATCCCCAACACCTATTTGGGATGCAGACAGCTGTAGGTCTGAATAGTTAAAAGTTGTGTAGCTCAAGCCATGTCCGAAAGCAAATAGCGGCGTGTTTTGCACATCAATATAATTGGATTTATAGTCTTCCTTCGGATTGGCTTCAGGAATAGGACGGCCAGTGTTTTTCATATTGTAATAAATGGGTACCTGACCAACATTTCTTGGAAAGGTTACGGTCAACTTTCCTGAGGGATTATAGGCTCCAAACAATACATCAGTAACTCCATTTCCGCCCATTGTTCCAGGAAACCAAGCTTCCAAAATAGCGTCAACCTCATCCACTTCTTCAGAAAGATTGAGGGGTCTCCCATTCATCAATAGCAACACAATTTTTTTATTTGGAACGGCTTCGCGGATTTTTTTAATGAGTTTTGGCTGAATGCCCGGAATCTTTAAATTTGTTCTTGATGCCGCTTCCCCACTCATTCCATGGTCTTCTCCCATGACCAATAACACGACGTCTGCTTGTTTTGCGGCATTGATAGCGTCCTGAAATCCGGTGTCATCATCAGCAACGATGTCACATCCTTTTGCATAAATAATTTGATTGGACTTTAAATACTCCTGCAAACCTTCATAGATGCTAACCGATTTTCCTTTTCTATCGCCGGCGCCTCCCCAATTGCCGTTAATGTGGTACTCATCTTTTGCCAGAGGACCAATTAGGGCAATTGTTTTTGTTTTATCCAAGGGCAAAGCGTTATTGTTGTTTTGCAACAAGACTGAAGATGCAGCTGCGGCTTCATGGGCTGCCTTTAAAAATTCAGGCTTATAGATGGTTTCCCTTTGACGTGCTTCGTCTGAATAGCGGTACGGATCATCAAACAGTCCTAATTTGAATTTTGCCAATAGGATTTTTCTGCAGGACGCTTCAACCAATTCCAGATCAATTTTTCCAGCGGCAATCAATTCCTTTAGATGCAAACGGTAAACATGTCCCATCATGTCCATATCCGTACCGGCAAGCATTCCTAAACGTGCCGCATCTGTACTGTCTGTTGCAAAGCCGTGTGGAATCATTTCATTGATTGCCGTATAATCAGACACTACAAAGCCTTTAAAATCCCATTCCCCTCGGAGAATATCCCTAAAAATATATTTATTTCCTGATGCAGGCACACCATTAAGTTCATTAAATGCGGTCATAAAAGTTTCCACACCAGCATCAACAGCTGCCTTAAAAGGTGGTAAATACACATTTCTCAATTCATCCTCGCCCATGTTTACCGTATGGTAATCACGGCCGGCTTGGGCGGCGCCATATCCTACAAAGTGTTTCGCACAGGCAAGAATGGTATTATGTTTGGACAAGTCGTCCCCCTGAAAGCCTTTAACATAGGCTTTTGCCATAATACTAGTCAAATAGACATCTTCTCCTGCACCTTCTGAGATGCGTCCCCAACGGGGGTCGCGAGCAATGTCCAACATGGGGGCAAACGTCCAATGCAATCCTTCTGCAGAAGCCTCTTCAGTGGCAATTCTAGAACTTTGTTCAACAAGATTCGGGTCCCAACTTGCCGCCAGTCCTAAATTGATAGGAAAGATGGTTCGGTGCCCATGGATCACATCATAGCCAAACAATAAAGGAATGCCTAAGCGGGTCTCCTCAATGGCTATTTTTTGTAAATCGCGAGTCGCTTTTGCGGTATAGACATTTAACATGGCACCAACGCTACCTTGCTTGATGTATTTTTCGAAATCCGTATCGACGAACGGCCCTGTTTTATCCCAACCACCACCATACATAACGGTCTGGCCTATTTTTTCTTCCAAAGTCATCAAATTCATCAACGAATCTACTTGAGCTTCATAAATTGAAGGTGCATTTTGGGCATTCAGATAGCAGCACGATCCAATAAGTGCGAAAATTGCGATTACCAATTGTTTTGAGTTCATATCCATTGCTATTATTACGATTCAATAAGGGCCGAGTACTGAAATGCACGTTGTCATTGAACGCTTCTGTTTAAAAATAAAGGGAATCCTAAAGCCACTATAACAACCGTTTTTATATGATTGATCCCATCCCTTCCATTACTGATCTATAGGCATCAAACTCACTGCTGTTCCACCACCTGCAGCCATCTTTAATTTTAGTTTTGTTTTGTTAGTTACCGTTTTTGTTATAATGTTGTAACTTTTCGGATGCTTTTCCCAATGTGCATCTTCCCCATCCTGATAAATGATGGCTTTGTACATTGTGCTAGGCGAAAGGAAATCTAATTTGATTTCAGTATGTCTTGGGTTTTCATCTGTAATGGCGCCTAAGAACCAGTTTTCTGAATGTTTATCTTTTCTTACCACCGTCAAATAGTCTCCAGGTTCTGCTTCAAGGTATTTTGAGGTTTGCCAATCGGCCGGAACATCCTTGATAAATTGAAAGGCATCCAAATATTTTTCATAGTTCTCTGGCAGATCCGCCGCCATTTGTAAAGGTGAATACATCGTGACATAGAGTGCCAATTGTTTTGCCAAAGTGGTATGCACTTGTTCGGTTTTGCTTGGGTCATACACATCCATCTTAATTTCAAAAATTCCTGGAGTGTAATCCATCGGGCCTCCTAATAATCTGGTGAACGGCAAGACGGTTTCGTGGGAAGGTAAATTGCCATTGCTCCAGGCATTAAATTCGTTGCCACGTGCTGCTTCTGCCGCTATAAAATTGGGATAGGTTCTATGATACCCCGTTGGCCGTGTACTTTCGTGGGAATTGACCATCAATTGATTGTCCGCCATCCGTTGTGCCACAAAATTAAAATGGTTGACCATGGCTTGGCCATCATGAAATTCTCCACGAGGAATGATGCGTCCTACATAACCCGTCTTGACCGCTGGATACTCATATTTTTTCATCAAGGCCATCGCGCGGTCCAGATGGCGCTCATAGTTGCCCACAGATCCTGAAGTTTCATGGTGCATGATCATTTTAACGTCTTTAGACTTCGCATAGTGATGTACTTCCTCAATATCAAAATCAGGATAAGGCGTTGTAAAATCGAAGACATCTTCTTTCCAATTTCCAAACCAATCTTCCCAACCTACATTCCAACCTTCAACCAACACTCCGTCAAAACCATGTTTGGCTGCAAAATCAATATAACGTTTTGTGTTTTCAGTGGTAGCACCATGCTTTCCTGTTGGAATTAATGCCTGCGATTCAGCATTTTGCGCATTTTGGCTTCCCGCATAATCCCAGGTGGCTTTCCCCACATGCATTTCCCACCAAATGCCAACATATTTCATAGGTTTAATCCAAGATGTGTCTTCTATTTTGCTGGGTTCATTGAGATTCAAGATCATTTTTGACGCCACTATATCGCGCGCATCATCACTGACCATAATAGTACGCCAAGGTGTGGTTGACGGCGTTCTCAAATAGGCTTTATCTCCAACGGCATTTGGTACTAAATTGGAGGTTAACTGAAAATTTTTAGTATTGACATCCAAGTGCATCACTGGATAATTGTTGACCGCGGCTTCAAAAATATTGAGGTATAATCCCTCAGCAGACCTCATCATTAACGGCGATTGTACCCTGAAATTACTGGTAATGCTCTGTAGTGCAATCCCATTATCTCTATTGATTTTTGAGATATCGATTTTTGAAAGGGGTGTTTCGTTATAGTTATATTCTTGACTGTCATAATCTCCAGGTAACCAAAATGTGTTATGATCTCCTGTTACATTGAACTCTGTAGTTTCATCAGAAATAACAAAATAGTCCACCTTGTTTTCAAATGGAAATTCATATCTGAAGGCCACACCTTCATCATACACTTTAAAAACAATGTCTATTTTCTTGTCAGAATCAAGGTGTTTCAGATGGAAAGTGATTTGGTTATAATGGTTTCTGATGGCCGATTCTTCACCCAAAACAGGTGTCCAATGGTCATCAAACGTATCCGTTTTGACATCTTCCAGTGCGAAATTTTGATTTAGCAAGGTACCATCTTTAAGTACAATGCCCATTTTACTAGGTTTGATGACGCTATTTCCTTTATAGGTCAGTGTATAGGTTGGTGCTCCTCGATCCGTCAAAGAGAACGCAACTGAAATCTCCTTTGATGGCGACAGGATTTGCTGCGCATTGATGAGATAGAAGGAACAGCAGCAGATGATTAAGGATAGATTTTTCATATATACATATTTTGTTGCTCAACTATTCATAGCTGAAAATTTGTGACTTGGAGGTTTAATTAATCATGAACCACCTCGTCTTCTGCTTCTCTTCGGAAGCAGAATCCACTCCTCCTTAGAAAGGAGGACAATTTTATTTGGCAGCAAAAGACGCGAGAAATAACAGTTTCTCATGAGATACAGTTTTTGTTGCCAGACCTCTCAGGTTTCTAAAATTAGAAGTCTGAAAATTATTTCAACTCAAATTCAGCTTTCATGGTCGTGTCAGAATTGGTACCTACAAAGACTTCAAACTGTCCAGGTTCTGCTACAAAATCCAAACTGGAGTTGTAGAATTTTAAATCGTCGACGCTCAATGTGAAGGTTACCGTTTGAGTTGCTCCTGTTTTGATCTCCACTTTTTGGAACCCTTTTAATTCTTTAACAGGACGTGTTACCGAACCGACCATATCTCTGATATATAACTGAACAACTTCCTTTCCATCATAATTTCCGGAATTCTTTACATCAACAGTCACCTCTACAGTACCATTACTGTCTATCTGATTGCTGCTCAATTTTAAATTGGTATAGTCAAATTTGGTATAGCTCAAACCAAAGCCGAAAGGAAACAATGGCTCATTGCGTACATCTAAATAATTGGTTCGGAATTTCTCAAAAGTGCCTTCATTATTGTTCAGTGGGCGTCCGGTATTTTTGTGATTGTAATAGATGGGAATTTGTCCCACATTTCGCGGAAACGTCGCTGTTAATTTTCCTGACGGATTCACATCGCCAAACAAGACATCAGAAATTGCCAAACCAGCTTCACTACCAGGAAACCAAACATTTAAAATTGCAGGAACAGTTTCCACTTCTTCTTGAATGGTCAATGGGCGGCCAGCGAACATGACCAACACCACAGGTTTCCCTGTTTTTAAAAGGGCTTGTAATAAGTCTTTTTGAATTTGGGGAATATCTAAATTTGTCCTGCTGCTACTTTCGCCACTCATTTCAGCCGATTCTCCCAAAGCGGCAATAATGACATCAGATTTTGAAGCGATCTCCAAAGCTTCATCCAGCATTTGTTTGTCGGTTCTGCCATCACGTGGAATGTCTTTTCCAAACATGGTGACCCGTTTTTCGTATGCTAAGTCGGCAGCAAGATTACTTCCTTTGGCATAGAGAATTGTAGCCTTATTGCCAACCACTGTTTTTAAACCTTCCAACAACGGATTGGACTTTTCTTGTTTGGTGGCCACACTCCACGTGCCTGCCATATTCACTGCATTATTGGCCAAAGGCCCGATAAGAGCAATGGTCCCTGATTTTTTTAGGGGCAGGGTTTGACGTTCGTTTTTTAACAATACCATAGATTCTGCCGATACTTTTCTAGCGAAGGCACGGTGCTCATCTGTGAAAATCTCTGTTTTGGCTCTGTTGATATCGCAATAGTTATAAGGATCATCAAACAGACCCAATTGATATTTTGCGGTTAGCATCCGCTTAACGGCGGTGTCAATTGTTGCCATAGACACTTTACCTTCCTCAAAAGACTTCTGCAAGGTGGTCAACAATCCTTCGCCCACCATATCCATATCTATCCCGGCATTCAAGGCCATGGCAGAAACCGCTTGCAAATCGCCCATCCCATGATCAACCATTTCGTTGATGCCCGTATAATCAGTAACCACAAAGCCATCAAAACCCCAATCGGTACGCAGTAAATCGGTCATTAACCATTTATTGCCTGTGGCAGGAATCCCATCTATTTCATTAAAAGAGGCCATTACTGAACCCACACCAGCATCAATGGCAGCTTTATAAGGCGGTAAGTAATCGTTGTACATTTTGATGCGGCTCATATCGACCGTATTATAATCGCGACCTGCCTCCGGAGCACCGTAGAGTGCAAAATGTTTAACAGTGGCCATTATTGTTTTATTATCGGTCAAATCAGTACCCTGATATCCTTTAACCATTGCTTTTGCGATTTCGCTTCCCAAATACACATCCTCTCCAGAACCTTCAGAAACACGACCCCATCTGGCATCACGGGAAATATCCACCATAGGCGAAAAGGTCCAGTTGATACCATCTGCACTGGCTTCAATAGCCGCAATACGTGCTGTTTTTTCAATCATTGGTATATCCCAAGAACTCGATAATCCCAGCGGAATCGGGAATGTGGTTTCATATCCATGAATAACATCCATACCAAATAATAACGGAATTTTAAGTCGGCTTTTTTCCATGGCCACCTTTTGGACGTCTCTAATTTTTTCAACCGTTTTGATGTTAAAAAGTCCGCCTACCTTGCCGTCTTCAATTTTACTTGCAATGTCAGCGCTTTTGGCCTGACCTGTGGTGATATCTCCGGAAGATGGTAAATTGAGCTGGCCCAATTTTTCTTCCAAAGTCATGAGTTTAAGGATGGAATCTACTTTCTGTTCAATAGATTGTTGTGGTTTTACTTGTGTTTGTGCCTGATAGGAAGTACAGGATAACAAACAGAATGTAAGTGCACTAAAGAGAATGCTGTTAATGGATTGTAATTTCATTATTGAGATTTAGAGTTAGAAAATAACCAAGGAATGAGTTCAGGTTCAGCAAATGCAGAATCCCAACTGTTGTGGTTGTCTTTGGCGTAGAGCGAAAAATTGGGCTTTCCACCATATTTTAAAATACCGGAAACCATGTCAACGGAATGCTGCGGATCTACCACATCATCATTGGCACCGTGGAAAATCCACATAGGAATAGTTTTGGCGTATGCTTCTGTAGCTTCAGGATTCCCGGCACCACAGATAGCGAATGCTGCTGCAAATACGTCTGGTTTTCTGTAAAGGATTTCAAAAGTTCCCATCCCTCCCATAGAAAGCCCTCCAACATATACTTGATTTTTATTGACATACGGTTTGGCCAGCAAGTCGTTTAACAGTTCCATAACTAAAGACATAGATTTGGTTGGAGCGCTATCTAATGGGAAATTTAAAGTAATAGGTTTTGTACTTCTGTCTACTGTTGCATTTGCCCAATAATCGGTTTGCGGACATTGTGGAAAGATGACTATTGCCGGAAAGGAATCTCTCATTTTATAGAACAACTCACTCCCGTGTGCCAATTGTTTTGTGTTGTCACTCCCCCTCTCACCAGCGCCATGAAGGAAGAGTACGACAGGATATTTTTTGGTCGTTTCAAAGTTCTTAGGCATTAACGCCCGATAGTTCAAGCTATCGTTGCCAGAAATAAATTGTTCTTGGGAGTAGTATTCTTGATGTTGTGCCAGTAATTTAAAGGCACTTAAAAGAAGAATCACAACACTGTAGATTATAGTTCTAAAATTTGTTTTCATTGGTTTCATTGTTTATGGTTCACTTAATTCATCTTATAAATCAATACGTAAACCCGAGTTTATCAAGTCCGTTACGCACATCTTCATTCTGCATAAACAGATTCCAAAGCAAACCTGTTCTGTAATTTTCGATCATGATGATTTCCGGTCCTTGATCAATTGCCAAATAGGCTTCTGCCACCCAAAAATTATACTCTGGACTAAAGGCATCATAAAATCCTGCCTTTCCCAATAATTTGTCTTTCTTCTGATAGAAATAATGCATCGCACGCAAAGATTCGGTAGGCGTATAAGGGATGGAACTTATGGCCGCCGTGGGCGAAATAACCCCTTTATCATTAACTGGACTATGAGCCGAATAGCCTAGAGATCCGTCAGTATTTCTGGAATAACTTGCCGTTAGACCCCAACAATCAGGACCATAATCTTCAAAGTTTTTAGGGTTTTGAACCGCATATTGATAATTGATTTTGGCATGATTGGTCACCACCTCATTATAATTGGCGTATTGGTCCACTAAATTTGTTGGATTTAAACCCAAAAATGAATAATGACTAAAGAACATTGGGCCTCCAAATTGAGGAGAACCCGCATGTTTTAGAACCAATGGCAGGCCATATTGTACATTTGAAGATACAATGCTTCCATTACCAGCCCACCCTTGGATATAAGCCTCTACTGGGATACTATGTTCTGGGGATGCAGCTCCTAAAATGTAGGCCACCAAGGTTTCATTATACCCTTGCAGTTTTAGCTTGATGGCAAATTCGTAATTCGGGCTCCAATGCCAATACAATACATGTTGATCTTGTGTGTACCAATTCCATTCCACAGCTTTCCAAAGCAGATCAGCCTTATTGGCCAATTGCACCTCTGCCGGAGTTCCATTTTTAAAATATTCTTTGACACAGATGAGCCCTTGGGTTAAAAAAGCAGTTTCTACTAGATCTCCACCATTATCTTTGGCACTAAAAGGAACTACGCTCCCATTTGTGCCATTGAGCCAATGTGGCCATGCGCCATGAAAACGGTCTGCGGTTTCCAAAAACGTCAAAAGGGTCTGTAATCTTGCCACTGCATCCGCTCTTGAAACATAACCTCTCTCAATACCCACCAAAATTGCCATCAGCCCAAAACCAGTACCACCTGTAGTGACGATATTCTGATCTTGGGAAGGGTTGCTGGGGATATAGCGTTCTCTTGCTGCTTTAGAATTGGACTCTGCAAAATCCCAAAAGTATTTAAAGGATTCACGTTGTACCAAGTCCATCATTTCCACATCTGACAGCGGTGCAATGAGGACCGGAACATCAACTCCAGGAGCTGGAATAAAGGGTTCTGATGGCGAGTTGTCAGAACAGGAAAAAGTTATAAACGCTATGAGGAGGAGCCTATAAATGTGAGTCATTGTGTTTTATTTTGAGTGTCTGAAATTTTTTCAGTCATTAGTGTCATTTAATCGTAAAGAATTCCTCGAGGCTCTGCCTCGGGGTTTCCGTTGATCCCGATAATTATCGGGAGTCATTCCCGTGAAAACGGGAATCTAAATACAGAATTTTGGTTTTTGACCTTTTTCAGGTCAAAATGAAACCAGCGAAACACCTCTATGGCTCTGCCTCGAGGATAGTTGGTTTCAAAAAATTCTTTATTTCTGATACTCGAACCCCAGTTTATCCAAACCGTGTTGTACATCGTTGTTTTGCATGAACAAATCCCATAACATTCCTGATCTATAATTTTCAATCATTATGGGAATAGGGCCTTGATCTATTGCCAAATACCGCTGAACATACCATTTTTTATCTAAACTAAACGCATCATAAGGTCCATATTTCCCAATCAAGGAATCTTGTTTTTTATATAAATAATGAAGCATTTTCATGCTCTCCTTAGGTGTATAAGGAAAGGAAGCTAAGGCGGCCGTTGGTGAAATGACCCCTACATCATTTCCTGGCCTGTGACTGGTATATCCCTTTATGGAGTAACTGGAGGTCATACCCCATAAACTATCGCCATAACCTTTAAAGTTCTTCGGATTATCAACAGCATAGGCATGGTGTATTTTGGATTGATTTTGCACCAATTCCCAATAATCTGCATATTGATCTTTTAATCCTTTTGGGTTTAACCCTAAATACGAATAATGCGCCCAAAATAAAGGGCCCACATCAGTGTCATCATTTTCGTAATAATTCAGCACTAAGGGGATGTCATATAAAGAATCTTTAGATACAATATTACCGTTGAGCGCCCAGCCTTGATCATAGACCTCTTTAGAAATAGGATATGTAGGTGAGGCTGCTGCTAGCACATACATCACCAAGCATTCATTATAGCCTCCAACAGGGAAATTCATGTCCCAATTATCGGTGGGAGACCAATGCCAATACAGGACGTTTTCTCCTTTAGTGTACCAGTCCCATTCTACCCCTCGCCATAGCTGATCGATTTTAGCGGCAAGTTGTTTTTCTTTGGCGTTGCCATTTTTGAAATACTCTTTAACGGTCAACATGCCTTGGATTAAAAATGCAGTCTCCACCAAATCACCACCTGTATCTTTTTTGCTGAAAGGCACTACTTTGCCAGTTTCTCCATTAAGCCAATGTGGCCACGCGCCGTGAAAGCGATCGGCTTTTTCGAGAAAATCTACCATTTTCACAAATCGGCCAACGGCATCTTCCCTAGTAATATAACCTCTTTTGATCCCTACCAGAAGCGCCATAAAACCAAAACCAGAACCACCGGTGGTAACCGTGTTTTTAGGACTGGTAGGGTAAACATCATCCATATGGAGACGTTCTCTTGCCAACCCGGAGTTGGGTTCAGCACCCTCCCAGAAGTAGTTGAAAGTTTGTTTTTGGATGGTGTCCAACAAGGGGTCATCAACAATTATCAGCCCTGAATAACTTTCAGAAGGCACCGTAATCTGCTTTGTTTTTGTTGAATTGCAACTAGAAAAAAACACTACAAATAACATCCAAAAAACTACAATTTTGGTAGATGTTTTATTCATGAAAATTTTATGTAAAAAATTATTATGTAAATTCTCGGGCTCCCGATCTGATAGTTATTGGGTTTCCGGAACGAAGTATTTTAATTGAAACTCCGCAAAAAATATGGGGTTAACCTGCTCACAAAAGGGATGTTTGACCATCATATTTTAGTACGTTGTTAATAAAAGAGAGCGGCACAAGGGTCTCAATATTAAATTTTAGCCGCATTCTGTTACCAAAATGCGGCCAAAATAAAAATAGATTAACTCAAATTTTACCATCCCGGGTTTTGAACCATTTCTGGTGTTTGTATTAGTTGATCATTGGGAATTGGAAACAATTCGTGCTTCCCATTGACAAACGTTTTTCCATCAGCTGCCATTGCCGCAGCAGCTTGGCCTGTTCTGTTAAGATCAAACCAACGGTCATGTTCCATTGCCAACTCCAAGCGTCTTTCATTCCAAATTTGTTGAACTGTGGGTGCAGCGATAGGTGCTAAACCTACACGCTCCCTTACTAAATTCAGTGGTGTCGCGGCATCTTGATTGATATGAGTTGCGGCTTCAGCTTGGATCAAAAGAATTTCAGCATAGCGCAATACCCGGATATTTTTATCACCATCACCATCACCTACATTTAAACTTGAATACGCCTTTTCATTATACATTGGGTTTTCAGTTTCACCAACCACACGACCATCCCAAAGAGTTTCTCCTCTAAAAATAATAGTGGCGTCTCTTCTTACGTCATCTCCTGCGGCGTCAAATGCATTTAAGAGATTTTCACTTGGCGTATTGAAGCCCCATCCCCAACCAGTTGAGCCTCTGGCGCCTTGGGTTTGTGAATATTGCTGGATGCCATGATTTATGGTCTCCCCTCTACCTTGAATTTCAAAAAGTGACTCCATACCATTTTCTGTCGAAGCTCTCCATATCTCAGCGTAGTTAGGATGTAGATCATATTGATTTGATGCAATGACCTCATTAGCTGCATCATAAGCGGCTTGCCAATTTTCTTGATATAAATAGACCTTGGCCAATAAACCTTGAGCCGAACCTTTAGTTGCTCTACCAACATCTTTAGGGGCGTAAGAACTTTTAACTGGCAATGCGCTAATAGCATCTTGTAAATCATTGATTATATAGGCATAAACTTCACTTTCTGGAGCTCTTTCCACAAGATCAACTTCTTGAATTGGCACGTCACCAAAACTACGCACCAACCAGAAATAATGTAAGGCTCTTAAAAACTTTGCTTCTCCAATTAATCGCGATTTTAGATTGGCATCATAGTTTTCATAATTCTGGGTATAATCTATAGCAATGGTTGCACGACCAATACTTTTATACCACTCTTCCCACATGGCTCTAATAGAAGAGGATGAAGTTGTATGGGTTAAGTCGTCTAACAAATTTTTATCTCCTCCCGTATCTCCTGGAGAACTGCCCTTATCTGAATTATCAGAAATGATCTCCGAAACTCCCAAATAGGAAAAGGCATAGCTAAAGCCGGTAAAACGCCCGTAAACACCAGTGACCATTTCTTCAGGTGTTACTACCTCCCCACTATCTTCAAACTCAATATCATCTCTAGAATCAACTTCTAAATAATCTTCATCACACCCAACAATCACTATAAGTGTCGCCAGTAAAAGACTAATTTTTTTTATATTAATTTTCATAATTATTTATTTTTATAATTCTATATTAACTCCAAACAAGAATGTTTTTGTATTAGGATATGCACTTAGCTCAATTCCAGCTCGTTCTTCAGGCGCTCCATCTTCATTACCTACTAACTCTGGAGTAAAACCTGAGTAGTTAGTAAATAAAAAGGGGTTTTGAACCGTAAGATATAAGCGAATTCTTGAAATGTCTGGAATCACATTTTTCAGGGTATACCCTAACGTCATATTGTTAATTCTCAAATAATCACCATCTTCAAGATAGTAGCTTGATGCAATAGCATCTCTATTAGCACCTGGATTGACATTGGTCGAACCTTCTCCAGTCCAACGTTCATTAAATACATCTGCTGTAATATTTTCACCGCCGTCAATACGTGTACCTTTTAATCCATTGTAAATTTTATTTCCACCAGCACCAAAGGCATCCACACTGAAATCAATGTTCTTGTAGTTAAGTCCTAAAGTCAATCCAAGATTATATGTTGGTAAATAAGAACCAAAAAACTTTTTATCCCTATCATCAATCACGCCATCGTCATTTTGATCTTTATATCTTAAATGACCTGGTTTAGGACTTCCAACTCTTGGATTATTATCAATTTCAGCTTGGTTTTGCCAAACTCCTTCGGCTTCATACATCCACCAGGCATACAATGGCTGACCGTCTTGCAATCGTTTAGTAATTTGACCGTTATTCAAGCTACCACCAATTTGACCATCATAAGCAGGTTTTACATTCTCAACATTATTTTTGTTGTATGAATAGACAACACCAATATTATAAGAAAGATTATCATTAATATCATCACGCCAGTTCAGTTCTACTTCAACACCTTTGTTAGTAATGTCCGCTCCAGAATCAAAAAAGTTAGCATCATTAGGTGAATTTAAAACAGGTCGCACTTGCAAAATTGCATCGTTAGTTCTTCTATCATATAGATCAACAGAACCTGCCAATCTTGAGTCCAGCATTCTAAATTCCAGACCTATATTTGTCTCTTCAGTAACCTCCCATGATATTGGAAATACTTGCGCTCCCAATGATGCCCCAAGTACAAAATCTTGATTAACTCCAAAAACATAATTCACGTTATTGCTACCACTATTGGTGTTAAAGCGGAATTGGTTGAATGGCACTCTTGAGTTGCCAACTTCACCCCAACCGCCACGTAGCTTAAGAAAGTCTAGACCGTTAACATCTTTCAGGAAATTTTCCTCTGTCAGTACCCATCCTAAACTGAATGAAGGAAAATTACCAAAATATTCAGCATTGTCCTTAAAGGTACTCACACCATCTCGACGTATATTCACCTGTGCTAAATATTTACCATCGTAGTTGTATTGCAAACGACCGAAGTAGGACAATTGAGTAGTATACGTTGAAAATCTTTGCGTGGACACATTGTCGTAATTACCGTTCGCAAACTCTATGCTCCAATATTGCTCTTGAGAAGGAACACCATACGCAGTGGTTTCTGCAAAATAAAAATCATCCCTTTTCCCTTTTGTGATACCTGCTAAGGCACCAATGGTATGTTTTTCATTGAAGGTCTTATCAAAACTCAAGAAGTTATCCCAATTATAACTAAAATTTTCAGTCATTGTGTATCTCAAACTATTATTTGCATATTGTGTATTATTGGGATTCGCATCTTGCAAATTTTGAAATTGTTGATCTGTATCTGATACAGGATCTCCTGCCACTACATATCTTCCCCTTATGTCGTTGAAGACCCTTTCTCTACCATAGGCTTTAGTCATACCCACTCTTGACGTAAACTTTAAGAAATCTGTGATTTTTAATTCTGCCTCAATTATGCCTTGTAGATCAGTCGCTTTATTTTTATTATTCGAGAAAAACACATTAGCAACCGGATTTCCTACTGAATTTAACCCACCGATAGTTTCACCAAGGCCAGCTAAAAAGCCTTGAACTCCAGTTGTTCTATTCACGTCATTTGTTCCAAAATGACCATCTGGATAAAAAACAGGTACAATTGGCGCTTGACGGTAAGCTTCGTTAAATGCACCAAATGGCTTTGGTGTCGATTTCGTAAAAGCGCCACTTATAGATGAAGTAATTTTTAATTTATTATCAAAAAAATTGAACGTATTATTTAAACGTAAAGTGTTTCTGCTTAAATCTTGATCTTTAAGGATTCCATCTTCATTATAGTTGTTGAAACTAAAATAATAGCTAGACATATCACCAGCACCTGACAACGCAACATTATTGCTGTTAGAAAAACCAACATCAATAAGCGCATCATACCAGTCAGTATTTGCGGGTTGTTGTGAGGCCGGAGCTAATTGGTAAGAATTATCCCCACCTATTGCAGTTTGATTTTCATTAAAATAAGTAACATATTGATTGGCATCGGCCATTCTAACTTGGTTCAATATCGTTTTTGCACCATAAAAAGAACTAAGTTCAATTTTGGTTTGGCCTTTTTTACCTTTTTTAGTTGTGATGATTACAACTCCATTGGCAGCATCCATCCCATAAATTGCTGTAGATGAAGCATCTTTAAGAACATCCATGGTTTCAATATCAGCTGGGTTGATATTTGTAATTCCTGTTACCTGAATACCATCTACTATATAAAGCACCTGCTCCCCTGCAGATGCTGTACCAACTCCTCTGATCACAACTTTAGGTACTGCACCTGGAGCATCGGAATTAACAATATTTACTCCAGATAATTTACCTTGGATGGATTGCGTGGCATTTAAAGCCGGTTGCTTTAAAAGTTCTTCCGACTTTATACTGGAAATAGCACCAGTAACTTCAGAACGTTTTTGAGTACCATACCCAATCACCACAATCTCACTCAGCGATTCAATATCGTTTTGTAACGTGACATTAACCACAGTTTGACTGCCCACAGTAAATGATTGTTTTTTGAATCCTACATATGAGAATTC
The DNA here is from genome assembly GCF_016469035.1 of Gelidibacter salicanalis. Taxonomy (GTDB): domain Bacteria; phylum Bacteroidota; class Bacteroidia; order Flavobacteriales; family Flavobacteriaceae; genus Gelidibacter; species Gelidibacter salicanalis_A. Next base: position 88,182 of record NZ_JAEHJZ010000025.1, read on the forward strand.
AAGAATCTCATCAGATTTAGCTGTAATAGAATACTTCCCATCAAAATCAGTGCTAGTTCCTCTAGTGGTCCCTTTAATAAGAACATTCACGCCCGGAACTGGCATATTGTCTTCTGCATTCGTTACCGTTCCTGTGACAGTCGATTCCTGCGCTTGTGAAACAGCATAACTGAAAAGAAAAAATAAGAATAAAACTAGTCTTGCTTTCATATAATTAAATTTTATTGCGTTAGTTAATCGAATGTATAATGAATTTGAAACGTGACGAATAAATGGTTTACATTTTAATTACGTCAACGTTAAATAATTCTTAAATTTCACTAATGACGTAGGATTAAGTTACAAACAAATGACCGAAAACGTTTAAGTAAAACGCATTTGACGTAGAATTGACGTAGAAAAAATTATGGAAATGTATGTTTTGAAGTGCTGTTATTTAAAATTTAACAAATAATCTGTTAAATTTTTGTCTGAATCAAGCGCCAATTTACCCTTTAATCGATATCTCTGAGTCTCTACACCCCTGATGGAGATATTTAATAATGGTGCAATCTCTTTGGTAGATAAGTTCATTTTGATGTAGGCACAAATTCGTAAATCCTTAGCGTTCAATTCGGGATGTTTGTGTTTTAATTGATGAAAGAATTCTTCATGGACTTGGTTGAAATTGTACTCAAACACTTTCCATTCATCTTTATGGCTTATGGATGTGTCTATTTTTTTAATAAGATTTTTATAAGAGTAATAATTTTCAAAAGAATTTTTATGCACTAATAGTTCCTTTTTAAGTTCTAAAAGTATTTCATTCTTTTTGACCAAAGACATGGCAGTATTGGCAAGTTGCTTACTTTTTAATTTGACTTCATTTTTTAAAGATTCATTTTTGAGCTCAACAATGCGTCTCTCATTTTCAATGGATTTTTCTTTAAGGACTTCCTTTTGCTCCTCTTCAAACCTCAAATGCAAGAGGCGTTGCTCTTTATCAATTTTTTTACGGTGCAGGATATAAAACACGACTGACGTTAACACCAATAAAACTCCAAAGAGTACGTAACCTGGTGTAGATCTGTACCAAGGAGGCAGTACCTTGACCATCAACCTACGAGAAGTTGATGCTTTTCCCAGGTGGTTTGATGTTCTGAAAAGAAACTCATGATCGCCGTAATTTATATTTGAAACTTCCAACCTATCATTTTCTATTTTGTACCAATGCATGGAATCCGTTGACCTCACAGCATATTCAAAATAATGATCTTTAGATTTTGGCGAGGTCAATGAAATGCTAAACGTTTGAAAATTATTTTTTAGTTCAACGGTTGTGACGGAATCTATGGCGATCCGTTGCTTGTTGATGAGTATACTTTCAAAATAGGGCTCATGCAATGCACTTGACTGTGAATTTAATGTTTTATCAAATAACATAAATCCATTATTCAAACTCAATGCATATATGGAGTCTGACAGTTGTGAAATATTTTCATAGCCTACTATAAGGCGCTGCTTAAAATACTTGTCGCCGAGCGACGCTTTAAAACCATCATCTGGAAAGGTTTTAAAATTGATTGTATTTTTATTTTTGACCGCTAAAGTGCTGATATCATTTTCAGAAATGATGTAGGAATTCTTTCCAAAACTTTTATTCAATAACGGATACGAAACAATCGTATCCAACAGTGGCTCATATTTTTGCCAGCCCTCATTAGTTTTGATACAGATATCATTCTTAAGTTCATATACACGGACATTATACGGCGACCAGAGTCCTTTCTTTTCATAATTTTTGATCTCCAAAATGGAATCATATGAACTGTTGAACTTAACTTTGTAGAAGCCTTTATAGGCATGCGCTACCCAAGCAGTATAGGCATCTTCAAATACCAAAAACCGGCTGGGAATAGTAGTTTGTCCTAAATGCTTTACCGTCCACCCCGTAGATTCTTTTTTAAATCTGACCAATCCAGCATAAGTGCCTTGAATGTAGGTCCTTGGTGTTCCGATCACCTTTTTAATGACCCAGCCACCTGTGTGTGAGGAAATAAGCTCTAGTTGTTTGTCTTTTACAAGGTAAGTTCCGTTATTATGCCCACAAAAAAGATCGCCTTCAATTTCTTTCAAATCCCAAACCTGCCCTTGGGAGCCGTCGATAAATTGCAGTATATTATCAGCATCTAGGTAATAAAGACCAGTATTGCTGCCTATATAAACGGTGTTTTTATATTGGATGACATCATAAACGGCGCCCAAATTTCCTGAAACATCATTATAAAATAGATATGGACTGCTCAAATCTGCCGATGCCAATCCATTATCAAGACCTAACCAAAGCTGGTTGTCATCATCCACATATTGAGACAGCACCGTATTGTTAATAAGTCCATTTTCTTTATGAATATGGAAAAGTAATTTCCCTTTTGAATTGGTAATATATATACCGTTCTTTATAGTTCCAAAGATCATATTTCCATTTCCCATTTCAGAAAACGCATTGAGTTGTTGTTCTTTTATAATAGTGCATATTTCAGCTTTAAACGGGCTAAGAACGCCGTTTTCATATATAAATATGCCTTGTAAGGAAGTGGTAATGAATAGCTGTTCCTTCTTTTTGGTAATAGAGATTATTTTAGCTTCAACTAAATCCTTATGATCAATAAACGGAATTAGTTCTCCATCATCAAAAGTAAAAATACCATTCTTTAAGGTTGAAATATATAAGGTTCCATCTATAACATCACAAGAAAGCACCGTTGAAGGAGGCGTTGCTTTCTTAATTTCACCATCCTTATAGATATAAATGTTCAAAAACGACCTAAAGATAATGGCGTCTTCAATTTTTATAATCTGCCAGAACTCTTCACTTAAAAATTCTTTTGGATTCAAGTTTTCACTTAGTGAGGTATATTTTAGTTGTCCAAATTTACTGCGTTCCCAAAATCCAAACTCTTCATAGGAGCCTGTATAAATTTTAGTGTCAATTGCTAGAACGGAGCGTATTGTGGTCTTATTGGGAAGCGTACTCAAGGTCCACCTAAAACTATCATACTCCAACAAACCCTTGTTATTCGCTACATACAAACGACCATCACTTGCCTTAGAAATACCCCAATTTTGGTTTCCTGCATTGTATTGCGACAGATCATAATTTTGAAAATAAGGTGCATATTGCGCCTCTGCGATGTTTTGAAAAAGCAAACACCCGAGCAGTGCAGCCCAGATTTTAGAAGTAAGTGTTAAAGACATTCTTATTTTCATTGCTATAAAAATATCATTTATAGTTGAAATAACATCATGTAATCACAATGAATATCCTACACCAGCGACTATTATTTGATGGTAAAAAACGTGTTAGTAGAAAACTAACCTAGAGGTTTTATTTGGACAAAAATCATTTAGAAAATAATGTGATTTATTATCTAGTTAAAGGTTAAAACCCTGCTCCAGATAGCTATCAGGATTCATTGCAGTTACTTTAGTTATATAAACTTTTAAGAGGATGTTGTCATTTCGACAGAGCGAGGAACGAGTGACGAGAAATCTTATAATATTGAGATTCCTCTTCATACCTCATTCGGAATGACAAACTATTCTCAGAAAAGAATTTCATTCTTTTCTTTAAAACTATGGATTTCAAATCTATAGTGCTCTATTTTTTAAAATTTATTCTTACCGTTTGGATAATTTCTTTCTTTAACACCGTTTGATCAAAAAAGCTAAAGACATCTTTTAATTGATCAAAAGGAATAGAAGACAATTCGTGCTTGCCACCAATAACCTTATAAAAATAATAAGGCATTTGCAATTCCAACAATCTATCCACAATGGTTGCAGAACCATCTAACATGATATACCCCTTTTTTTCAGGTTTGCACATATGATGTGCTGCACTAGCAAATGGCACTAAAGTATCAGCCGTACCATGAAAAAAAGCGGACGGCAAGGCGTTTTCTTTAGTTACATAATCTGCATTGACCATAGCGCCAGCTAAAGATAGCACTCCGGCAAATTTGACGCGATCATATTTTTTTAAATCGTCTACAAAATATTCCCGCATATACACCGCGTTCAACATGCCTTCTGCTCCCGCACTACTACCGCCAGCGATTATCCTATTGACATCTGCCCCCAATAAGCCCTTATTCTCAACGATAAATTTTGCGGCATCCAGAAAATCGATGGCCGCACTTTTAAAAGTCGCCAATTTATCAGCTTTTGGACAATCGCAGCCAAACCCGGTAGGCTGCCCCTTACGGGTTAATCGGTAAGAAATTAGTACTCCTATATAACCCTTTTCAGCGGCCAACTCACCAAATTTAACCTCACTGGGATAATCCCTCCCTCCACCAGAAAACCCGCCACCGTGCATCCATAGCATTACCGGAAGGGAATCATTTTTTTTCATGTTTTTGGGTGTATACACATCCATTTTTAGGGTATCTAAACCTTTAATGGCATAAGTGTATTTGGTTACTTTTGATTGCGCAATGGCAAAACTTGTAAATAATATAAAAATGTAAACAATGTGTTTTTGCATAATGGGGTCTTTAAATAATCACTTAAATAGGGATTCTCAAAAATGAATTCAATCCTTAATGAGGTCTGTATTATCACGGGTAAAAATATCAATTATTGTTTAATAATTACTATCTCATTGAAATGTAATTTATGAAGGATACATTCCTTTGGATTTAGAATTCTGCCTAAAGTTAAGAATCATCAGTATCTCCTTATAAATGCTCCAATCAGGGGCTCCTTTGAGAAGGAAAACTATATTATTTCACTTACTTTTGCAGCCATTATGGATTCACTTACACAAATCATTTTAGGGGCCGCTGTTGGAGAGGTCGTTTTAGGGAAAAAAGTTGGGAACAAGGCGATGCTCTACGGTGCTATTGCAGGCACGATTCCTGATTTGGATATTTTTTCATCTTATTTCACGGATACGGTAACGGCCTTGCAAATACATAGAGGTTTTACCCATTCAATCGTGTTTTCCGCACTGTTCGCTCCTATTTTTGGATGGCTGGTATCACGCTATGAACGTTATAAAGACTTTAAGGGCTGGGCGTGGTTGTTTTTCTGGGCATTTGTAACCCATCCCATACTAGATGCGCACACCACTTGGGGTACACAACTGTTTTGGCCATTACATGAACGGCTTGCCTTTAAAACCATTTTTGTCATCGACCCACTTTACACGGTGCCATTTTTAGTATTTTTAATTATGGCCATGTTCCAGCAGCGAACTTCCAAAAAAAGACGACTGTATAATAAGACTGGGCTCATTTTAAGTAGCGCGTATTTGCTTTTGACCTTCTTCTTGAAATGGATGGCGTTTATCAAATTTGAAGCGGCTTTGAAAGACCAGCAGATTGCTTACAAACAAATAGACACCAGACCTGCCCCGCTCAATACGATTTTGTGGAGTGCCAATGTTGAAACTGATACCGCCTATTTATTGGGTTATTATTCATTCTTTGATACAGAGTCCATCAAATTTGAAACCTATGAAAAGAATCATGAACTTTTGGGCGATCTTGCGAATGATGAAAAAGTGCAACAGATGATTAACATTTCCAAAGGATGGTATATTATTACAGAAAAGGATGGTAAATTATTGTATAATGATCTACGATTTGGAGTGTTGAGTATGGAGGAAGGCTCTCAAGATTTTGTGTTTCAATACGAAATAAAGCAAGACAGCCAAGGCAAGGTGCAATTTGTAGAGCAGGAAAAGAGACCACGGGATGCCAAAAAGCTGATGTCTGATTTATGGACGCGGATCAAGGGCAAATGAACAACCTCGACCCAAGGATACGAGGTATCAAGTAGAAGTTCCTTTTTTATTTCGACGCAGAGCGTCGGGGAATAAAACCCAAGGATCCCGCTAAAAAGCGGGATTAGTTCAACTAACAATTTTTAATTCATTGCTTCGCAACTTTTAAAAATTGAGTTTCACTAATTAAATTTAATGCTGAAAATATATTTTTTTTTAAAACCTTAAAGAAGTTATACGAAGCTAAAAAAATAGCATATAAACCTCTTGTTTTCAATGAGCTAACCACTATTAAAGGGAGACAAATTTAAGCTGATCTATGTCATTTTGCTATTACATATAAAACTGTAATTTTACATCTATTAAAAACTTAATTTTATTTCATAGAAATAACCATAAAAAGCATGAGACATCAGATTCTAGTACCAACAGATTTTTCAGACAACGCATGGAGTGCCGCGCTTTACGCCCTAAAATTGTATGCCAACAAACCATGTACGTTTTATTTTTCGCATGCTTGGACGTTTTTGAACTCAGGATCAAGAACACATATTTCGCAAAGTTATATAGAGCCCTTAATTGAAAACGCCAAAGAACAACTTGAAGCAGTGAAGGAGAAAGCAAAATTGGAAAGCACTAGTAGCGACCATGAGTTTGAAACTATTTTTAGTTATGGTTCTCTTATGGACTCCATAGAATTCGCCAATAAGGAGCATAATATTGATTTGGTTGTAATGGGTACTAAAGGTGCTACAGGAGCCAAAAAGATTTTTCTAGGGAGTAATGCGGTAACGGTCATCAATAAAGTGAGACGCGCTCCATTATTACTTGTCCCTAAGAAATGTACCTTTGAAACTCCTAAAAAGATATTGTTTCCTACGGCTTTTACTCGATTTTTTGGTGAAGAAATTATGCGAGTAAAACAGTTAGCTGAGTTGCATGAATCTACAATAGACATTCTTCATATTAATAAAAAGGATACGTTATCAGACATCCAGAATTCTAATTTAGAAAGTTTAAAAACGTCTTTAAAAGACTTTGAGTTTAATTTTAATTGGATGCCAGATTATAATACGAAAGCACATGCTATAACCGATTTTATTAAGGATAATGATATCAATATCCTCACCATGATCAATTATGAGCACAGCTTTATTGAAAATTTAATCAAAGAACCGGTTATTAAAAAATTAGGGTTTCATTCAAGAATTCCATTTATGGTCATCCCGAGAATCGACTAAAATAAAGAATTTTTTGAAATGAACAACCTCGACCCAAGGGTACGAGGTATCAAGTAGAAGTTCCTTTTTTATTTCGACGCAGAGCGTCGGGGAATAAAACCCAAAGATCCCGCTAAAAAGCGGGATTAGTTCAACTAACAATTTTTAATTCATTGCTTCGCAACTTTTAAAAATTGAGTTTCACTAATTTAAATGCTATTAAGTTGAGATTTTCAATAGTGTATTTTACGTAGTAAGAATGATAAAAAAATAAAAGCGACTCCTATTGGGTCGCTTTTATAGTATGGATTACCATCAAAATATAACAATAGAGATATTTCAGACTATGCCACGTCGTTCAACCAACGTTGCACATACTCATCATTTCTCGCATACCATTGCGTATTGATGGCATATAAAAACCCGTTTCTTTCAATCTCATGATCCCAAGTCCATCGCTCCACACCTTTTTCATCTTTTACGGCATCCACTTTCTCTGCTTCTGTAAAATGCGTTGGTACTTTTAAAAGCAGCGGATTTTTGATATCAAAAACCACTTTGGAATGTGATTTCCGGCAAAACTTGTCTAAATCAGCGTCTGATAATTTTTTAAGTGCACTTGAAATTTTTTCTTGGATTTCAGTATTGGAATATATTCTTTGACTCATAATTAGGGTGACATCACCATGTTTTTGGTTACTTGCTATAACCGTTAGCGCTAGTATAACGCCTTACTTGTAGATTATTAGGAAGAGGGCAAAGATAGGGAGATAATTTATATTTCATACGCTTATCAAAACAAACCCTGACATTGCTGTAGACAGATTTTAATTTCTGCAGCACGTCAAGGTTTTTACAAGTTCAGTTTAAACGATAGAGATCTGATTTTAATCCTTCAAATTGAGGGTACGCTCTAAAGTCTCAAACGTATAGCCACGCTCTTTCAAAATTGTAATAAGATTATCCAACGTTTTATAAAACTTATCGGTCCGATCAGGATGTGTGCCCAAATGTGAGAGTAACATAAAACCATTCATGCCATACGTTTCTTCAAAGGTCAAAACAGAATCCCTGATGTCTTCTGTACTTCTATAATTCTTCATGTCAGGTGTGGTATAATCTGCATGGGACAACGTGCCTTTACTGTAATTGATCATTGTAATACCCATTTGATCAGTCCATTGGGTGATAATATTGTCGTTCCATTCATAAGGTGGTAAAAAATAGGGGGCTTGCTCTTTTTGAATGCCTAATTTTTCCATTTCGGAATAATTGGCTTTGAGATCGTTTTGAAATTCTTCCTGAGTGACTAAACGTTTTTTGTCTTCTGTCCACTCGTTATAAAGTAAATGTTGGTCAGAATGTGCACCAAGATAATGGCCGGCTTTTTTTGCTTGTTCCACAAATGGGGTGAAGTCTTTATTTCTATAAAAATTCCCCGTTAAAAAGAACGATCCTTTAATACCATGCCTTTCAAGAATACGCAAGATATCCTCTGCCCCATCAGCATATTCATCCGCAGAGAATAGTAAGCTGATTCTTTTATGATATGTGCTGCCTCTAACAATGGCGCCAGTATCATCATAAGTAGAGCTCTTTTTCTGATGTCCTTTTGCCCTACTCTCATTTTCAAGAGCTGCAAGGTAGTACACCAAAGACGCTGTCCCGTCCATAGTAGGCTCGTTGGTGGCATAACTCCCCACATCGTCTTGATACACCACCAAATCCGATTGAAACCTTGCGTACTCATCCGCATTATGAAGCTCCACCCCTATCAAACTGTTGGCGATAGAAGCATAAACTGGACCGTCAATGAGCCCACCATTTGTTGGATAACCTTCCAAAAGCGTTAGGGAAGAATGCGGATCAACCGGTGTATCTCCAAAATTTGGAAGTCCTACAATCATTGAGGTTCCCCAAATATTACAGCCAAACAGCCAATCGCGCAGCGCGGCTTCCATTTCTAAAAACGTTGCATCCCCCGTCAGATTATAATACAATTTACTTTGGGTGACGGCAGCGGTTAAGAAGTTATTGGAACACCACACAAATGGAATTCCTATATAAAACGGATTATCCTTACCGCGTTCGTGTAACATTTGTAAGCCTTCTTGATAATAGGAAACGACTTCCGTTTTTTCTTCGGAAGCGAGCGCGGTAGCCAATTCATGATGTCCGGCATTTAAAAACGGATAATATTGATAATGGAGGATGGTGTCTCGACCAATCCAAGGGGTGATTTTTTCTTCAGCCGCATATTTTAAGGCGCTCTTTTTATAGGCCTCATTGCCGGTAAGTTTATATAGACTGCTTGCCGCCAACTCCATATCATCCACCCAATTGTCTTCTTCATAAAAATAAGGCGAACCTCCTGGTGCAGTTTGGCTCACGCCGGGATGCACTTCGCCATAAGAAAAGGCATCTTCGGCACGCTGATATAAATCTTTAGAATATTCAGGATAAAAATTGCTTAACACTTCCGCGCCAATCGCAAACGCTGACGCAAATTTTCCTGCAGTAGAAGCCGCCCCTGTAGATCTATTTTTATATTTTAACACGCCTTGTTGTTCACCACTTGCCAAATACACGGGACGTCCTTTGTGATTAGGGTCGTAAACCACCGTGTCCTTATTTGGCAAACGGTATCCTGCGTGATCACGATCATCAGCAATTTGGTTATAATATTCTGTTGTAGATGGATTCATTCTTTTCAGCCAATCCATTCCAAATTTGGCCTCATCAATCACATCAGGGATACCATTCGGACCCGGTAACCCAGCTACATCATAAGCATCACCAAAGGCTTCTGGATTATCGCGATAGGCAAAAAGCAATTGAAACACAGCATTGGCCGAAGTGGCGGTATATTGTAAATAATCTGAAGCATCATGCCATCCACCAGTCGCATCCATGCGCTCTCCTATTCTGTCAGGATTGTAAAGGATATAACCATCATCCAAATGACAGGAGGCGGTTAAAAAGGGATTGTAGCCACAACGTTGTTGACGCATATATTCTAAAAGAAAATCGGCGGTATGGTCATACACATCAGCATTGATCCGAAATTCGGGCGATTTCACCCCATTGGCAGAAAGATAGTATGTGCCTAGCGTATTGAAGGTACTAAAATTTAAGCGGTACGACGATTTAAAAGGACCGTAAGCACCTTTAGCTTCTGGTGTTTTTGAGCTAAACACGACTTTATCTGTTTGTGCATCGTGTAAAGTGAACGCATTAATTGTTTCGGACTCCAGCGCACCGAAAACAGCAACTTTTATGGCGTTTGGTGTGTATCCCAATTGATTGATTCGGATTACCGCGTTTTCTTCAGTTTGCAACGCCAGTGCGCTAGCAAGTGTAGAAAATAGGATCAGACTAAGAAAGAGGAATATTTTTTTCATCTGTTTATTTTATTTTTTTTACTGTACGTCCGTATTTTGTCATATCAGTGAAAAATCTGCGAACATGTGCGAAATCAGCGGGAAATAAAAACATGCGAATGCGGAAGTTATACCGCAGATTGCGCAGATTCACGCCGAATAAAAACGAATATTTGTTTTTGATGACTAAATCTAAAAATTACTATAACGTGAAAATTTATAGTGTTATGATATTTTCTGGACAATCAATTTTTTTTAAAAAAAGGGATGCTACGACGTCTAAGATCATATCTTGTTAGCAGTGGCATCCATTGTTGAAAAGATACATATTCCGACACCATTAATTGAATTATAAGCTAAAGTACTGAAACTACGCTCTTCAGTTCGATTAGTTATACAACAAGTACTTTGCTCTAGTTTCTTTAAAAGATTCCAATCCAGGCTGCCAAGTTGCTTTAATATCTTCTATAGACATGCCTTGTTCTATTTGGGCCTTTAATTTGGTAGTGCCGGCTAATTTCTTAAAAAAGTCATTAAAAAATGTTTTCTTATCTGAAGTTGCAGTATAGGCTTCAATTAACCAATCTAAACGGATTTCGTTAAGCGGTTCTACGGTTCTTAAATCTTTTCCGTAGCAGACTTTGCCTTCATGTTTTGGTGTTTTCGCTCCAAAATTTGGTTGTGGGGTAAAGCTGAAATCGAATTGGTCTTTTGGTAAATAAGGTGCTCCAAAAATTTGAAATTGCATTTCCGTACCACGTCCACAGCTGACCGTTGTACCTTCAAAAAAGCACACGCTAGGATATAGATTAATCGACTTTGCGTTGGGAAGGTTTGGTGATGGTAAAATAGGTAAGTCGTATTCAGAAGCATAGGTGTAATTCTGAAGTGGCACCACAGTAAGATCGCATTGAATGCCATTGTCCAACCATTTTTCGCCATTGATCATCTTTCCGTATTCGCCAATAGTCATCCCATATACAATTGGCACCGGATGCATGCCCACGAAACTCTTCACATCGCTTTCCAAAATAGGACCATCAATATAATGTCCGTTAGGATTCGGTCGGTCAAGAACAATGACTGGAATATTGAGTTCAGCCGCAATTTCCATCACATAGTGTAAGGTAGAAATATAGGTGTAAAAACGCACCCCAACATCCTGTACATCAAACAACATCACATCAATATTCTCTAAAAACTCAGCCGGTGGTTTTCTGTTTTTTCCATACAATGAAAATACAGGAAGTCCGGTTTTTTCATCCACACCATCTTCAATATATTCACCAGCATCAGCTGTGCCACGGAAGCCATGTTCTGGCGCAAACACGGTGGTCACGTTAACATTCATAGCGATTAAGGAATCCACAATGTGCGTATGCGTTTCTTCACTCGCATCTTTAAAAATAACACTGGTTTGATTGGCTACAACACCAACCTTTTTCCCTTCTAATAATTTGAGGTAGTTTTCTGTTTGGTTAGCGCCTGTTATGATTGCTGGGCTTTCAACATTAGGCACCACACCGTCATCTTTAGCTTGATTTTTTTTAGGCGTAGAATTACAAGCTAAAAGCGTCATAAAACATAATAAAAGATATTTCATAAGTTCTATTTTTTGAATTTGTTAATACTGAATCGAGAGGCTAAATAGCCATTATTTTTTTTCAAATCATTAAGGATTTACAATTCCTGAATGCACCGGATAGGTTGGTGAAATTGAAGCTGGCAAGGTCCCTTTTGCTTCAGTCTCGCCAAAAATGATTTCTGCCGAAACGTTATTGGCTATTACTGAATTTTCGTAAGAAATCACAATACCTTCAAGGTTGTCAAGATTTGTTTCCTTTAAACTGTACTGACTGGCAAAAACAGTAAGTAGTGTTTGATGCTCTTTTGCGATGGATTCTATCACCTTTTTATCGGCTGCAGAAACAGCATAGGTTAAACGACTATTTTTACGATGATACCCAATGATTACCTTATCGTACGCTTTAAGATCTTCCAAAAGAGTGTTAGTAGAAGTGTTAGTAATTTCCGTCACTTCAGCTCTGGATTTCAATTCCTTTAGAAACGCCTCAGAAGGGCCTTCTCCTAATTTTACAAAGGCAATTTTTTCGTCTCCATTTTTTTTCAACGGCATAAGTTGATCCTCGTTTTTAATGACAGTGATGGCATTTCTGATAGCCTCTTCGTACAGATTTGCGTTAACTTCGCCATTCAAGTCTTTGATGAGATGCTTTGTTTCTATAGGCTTATAGTTGTTCAATCCGGAGTCAAATTTTGCGGCAAGGATTTTCTTTACAGAATAAGCCAAACGCTCCTCTGAAACCTCCTTGGCATCGTAAGCTTCGACTATTTTTGCAATGGCTTTTGGTGCGTCTTCAGAAAATAAAAGAACGTCATTTCCTGCTTTAAATGCCGCCAAATCAATATCGCCAGGTTGACCATAATCTGCGGCACCTTTCATATTTAAAGCATCGGTAAAAATGAGTCCGTCGTAGCCTAATTTTTCTTTCAGGAGTTCCGTGACAATTTTATAGGATAAAGACGACGGTAAGCCCGCTTGAGGTTCCAAATTCGGTACATTTAAATGCGCTACCATGACGCCGCCAATACCTTTCTTGAACAATTCTTTATAAGGATACAATTCTACCGAATCGATTCTTTGTTCGGTAAAAGCAACGGTTGGTAATGTTTTGTGAGAATCAGTATCTGTATCGCCATGACCTGGAAAATGTTTGGCAGAACCAATCACGCCCGTACTTTCCATGCCTTTGGTAAAGGCCCAAGCTTTTTGGGCGACGTTATACTTTTCTTCTCCGTAAGAGCGGACACCAATCACCGGATTTCTAGAATTTGTATTGATATCTACTACAGGTGCAAAGTTGATATGAATGCCCATGCGGTTACAATCCTTCCCAATTTGATGGCCTATTTTTTCGAGGATTTTGTTGTTGGTAATTGCTCCGAGGGTCATGTTATACGGATATCTTGCCGTACTGTCCAAACGCATATTCAAACCCCATTCGCCATCAACACCAATAAACATCGGCACCTTTGATAAAGCTTGATAGGTATTGGTTTGATTTGCCTGGCGTACTGGTCCGCCCTGAAAAAATATCAGTCCCCCAATTTGATACTCATTTATGAGTTTTTGAATAGAATCTGTATGGGCATCAATGCGGTTGGAATAGGCGCTGACCATAAACAACTGTCCTACCTTTTCCTGAAGCGACATTTGATTATACACACTGTCCACCCAATGCCCTCTATGATCGACCTCTATAGAACGCTTAGTTGGCGTTTTAGCGCAAGACGCCAACATGAGCATGGCGATACTGACTATCGGTAAAATTTTTTTCATTTTTTATGTAAATTATAGGTGTCAATTGCTTTTCGGATGCTTTTATGCTCGTTTAAAAGTAGTTTTGCAGTGGCTTCATCAACGTGGGTTTCATTCATAATCATTTGAACACCTCTGGTCACCAACTTTTTGTTTGACAATTGCATGTCGACCATTTTATTGCCTCTAACCCTTCCCAATTTGATCATCACGGTTGTGGAAATCATATTTAAGGCGAGTTTCTGGGCAGTTCCTGCTTTCATTCTGGTACTTCCGGTGACAAACTCCGGACCTACCACCAATTCAATAGGAAAGTCTACTTCTTGAGACAACGGCGAATCGGCATTACAGGTAATACATCCTGTAATGATACCTTGAGCTCTTGCTACTCTTACACCACCAATCACATACGGTGTTGTACCAGACGCTGCAATCCCCACAAGTGCATCCTTTGAGGTGATGTTGTGTTTTTTTAGATCTTCCCATGCTAATTCAGTATCATCCTCAGCATTTTCAACTGCCTTTCTAAGAGCACCATCGCCTCCCGCTATAATACCAACTACCATCGTATCTGGCACGCCATAGGTAGGTGGACATTCTGAAGCATCCAACACGCCCAAACGGCCACTAGTGCCTGCACCAATATAAAATAAGCGTCCGCCATCCTTCATTTTAGAATATATGGCATCTACTAAGTTTTCAATTTGTGGAAGGACTTTTTCAATGGCTTCAGGTACCGTTTTATCTTCGGTATTCATATTTGAGAGCAACTCAAAGGTGTCCATTTTTTCTAGATCATTATAATCCGACGCTTGCTCTGTGGTTAATTTACGTTCCATAGGATTTGTATTATATTTGCTATTATATTAAGATTTGAGTGGCTTTTTCTTCACAAGTATCAAGCACACAATTGTTAACAAGGCATTGACAAAAATATTCATGAACCCGAAATCAAAGTTATACCAGTTTATAAAAAAGTAATTTAAAAAGTAGGTTACCAACGGCATTGCAATACATATATACGGCACTGCAGCGTCATAAACCTTTACTTTTGTAAAAATACCCAATAGATATAAGCCCAACAAGGGCCCGTAGGTATAACCTGCTACTTTAAATATGGTTGAAATAACATCGCCTTTACTTTCTGAAAACACCATGATGATGATGAAAATAAACGCTGAGAATCCAAATAACGTCCAATTTTTTAGCTGAATCTTTTTCTTGGAAGTCTTCGTTTTAATATTTAAAAAATCATGTGTAAATGATGTAGTCAATGCGGTTAAGGCAGAATCGGCGCTGGAAAATGACGCGGCCGTTATTCCCAGAATAAAACTGATTCCGGCAATCATGCCAAAATGATTTAAAGACAACATTGGGAATAAATTATCAGTATTGATAAAATTGCCGTTCTCCATGTCTAATTGAATCCCGAATTTCTCCGCATATAAATAGAGCATGACGCCTAAACCTAAAAATAGAAATTGGGTTACCGCTAAAAAGATACTAAAGGTCAAAATATTTTTCTGGGCTTCCTTTTTGGTTTTGCAGGTTAAGGTTTTTTGCATCATATTCTGATCCAATCCCACCATAGCGACGGCAATGAGAACCCCTGAAATGAACTGCTTGTAAAAGTTGTTCCCCGATTTAAAATCCCAATCAAACACTTTAAAATACTCGTGGTTGGTCACTGAAGTAATGGTTTCCGAAACACTTAAATTAAGCGATGTTTTAACAACATAAATAGAGATTCCAACCGCTAATAACAAGAAAAAGGTTTGTAACGTGTCTGTCCACACAATGGTCTTAATCCCTGATTTGTTAGTATATAGCCAGATGAGAACGAGAATAAGGATGACCGTCACAAAAAACGGGATGTTAAAGGCGTCAAAAACGGCATATTGTAAGATTTTTGCGGCAAGCATTAAACGCAGGGCCGCGCCAAAAGACTGTGAAATAAGAAAAAACATAGACCCCGTTTTGTAGGTCTTCATCCCAAAACGTGTTTCTAAATAAGTGTAGATGGATACCAACTTCAAATCATAATAAATGGGAACCAATACATAGGTAATAAACACATAGCCTACAACATTTCCAAAAACGAACTGTAAATAATAAAAATAGTTGTTCCCCACCATTCCCGGAATGGATACAAAGGTGACCCCTGATAAAACGGCACCAATCATCCCGAAGGCTACAATTTGCCACGGCGATTTCCTGTCTCCGGTATAATAAGAGTCCTCACTGGTATTTTTAGAAACGATGTGGGAGATCAGCATCAATACTCCAAAATAGCAGGCTATGATTATTAAAATTAAAGTCGCGCTCATTTGTGTGGTTAGTTTTTATTTTAATGGGTTGCTATGGTTATTTTTTATTTTGAATCTCCAAAAATACTTTAATATATCTTAATGTCTTCGAGTTGTAATGTATAGTCCTTTAAATCCTCAAATGAATCCAATTCTTCAAGGGATCCATTTTGGGTTACCCAATGTCTTAATGTATCTGTTCCGTTAATAATATCAATGGGTTGTTGGGTGTAATTATATTCGTAAGGGGGTGATAACCATTCAAAATCATCACCTAAATAATGGTAGACTTCTCGTAACAAAAATTGACCCACGCGCCACGGTTGGTAAAGCGTTCTGTCCGTTGTATGTAATTGAAATCCGCCACAAACTTCATCTTTTTGCTTATGGAATGTGGGCAGAAAAGTGATCGGTCTTAATGTAAAGCCTTCTAATTTGGACTGCTTGATTTTTTGCGTCAATTGATCCTTATAAAATGAAAATGGTTCAATTTTAGGATGCCCCATAATCTCCAAGGCCTGCGTAGTCCCTCTACCTTCACTTAAATTCGTGCCTTCAAAAAGGACGATTGCAGGAAATGTTAAAGCACTTTCTACCCTACCCAAATTGGGTGATGGCAATAGCCAACGCAATTGTGTATCTTCATAATACATTTCGCGATCCCAATTTCGCATGTTTATGACTTTTAAGTTGGCTTTCTCTTTAGCCCAAAATTTCTGGTGCATCAATGCTACTTCTCCAATAGTCATCGCATGCCTTACGGGAATGGGATGCCTTCCTATAAATGACTCAAAATTCAAGTCTAAAATATTGCCCTCAATGGTAACACCATTTAAAGGATTGGGTCTATCTAAAACAATAATCTCGATTGGTTTATCACTACATTTTTCCAAAAGTAAGGTCAGGGTATAGATGTAGGTGTACATTCTGCTCCCTATATCCTGTAAATCGACAAACAGATGGTTCACAGCCTCCAACATGCTATCCGTAGGTACGCGCGTTTCAGAATACAAAGAATAGACTGGAATGTTGAAATAAGGATGGATCTCATGATCTGTTTCAATCATATTGTCCTGTGCGCTGGTACTAAATCCGTGTTGAGGTCCGAATAGTTTTACAAATCTTGATCCAAAAAGTTCCTTAAATCTTACAGACGCATGCACTAAGCTAGAATCTACAGATGCATTATGAGCCAATAAGGCCACGTTGCCACGGAAGGTTTTTTGAAGATTGCCATCCGCCACTAAAACATCCAATCCTAAACTAATTCTTTTCAAAATCTATGCTTATTTGTTTAAATTAGTAAAACTCAAT
>NZ_JAEHJZ010000248.1 GCF_016469035.1 Gelidibacter salicanalis
ATTCAGAGACGCCCATATAAACTGATGAGTGCGGTGTCTCCACGCCAATGGGGCAAGATTTTTCTTCCTGGCTTTGTACTTGCATATCGGGCGCGGCCTGTACTATGGGTCTTTTTATTTTTCCGAGGTGTGAAACTTAGGGGTAGTCATCTTACTACTAGTAATGGCGACGGCCTTTCTTGGGTACGTGCTTCCTTGAGGGCAGATGTCTTTCTGGGGTGCCACGGTTATCACAAGCTTGTTTTCGGCTATTCCGTTCATCGGCAGGGATGTCGTGCTCTGGATTTGAGGCGGGTTTTCCGTGGATAACTCACGCTGACTCGATTTTTTGGGC
>NZ_JAEHJZ010000249.1 GCF_016469035.1 Gelidibacter salicanalis
AAAAAGAGGTCCACGGTCACCTCTTCATCCCAGTCAGCCATGCAGCGGCGAAGTGGAACACGCGGGTCCACTTGGGCAAGACACGGGATGATTCACGTTGCCAGGGAAGAAAGGAGATTCACGAAGGCGAGGTTCTTGGGGATGGCCAACAGGTAAGGGGATTTGGGCCAGAATGCCCTCCATCCATCCACGGGGGCGTGGATAAAGACCCAACAGGGTACACATTTGGTCGGGTCCACTTGGGCCAGACACTGGATGGTCCGTCCAC
>NZ_JAEHJZ010000250.1 GCF_016469035.1 Gelidibacter salicanalis
TGAGCCGTTCCTTGAGGAATCTGAAATGCAGTCAATAAACTGAATAAAACGAGCAGAATGGCTGCCTTTAGATGAAAAAGACGTTTCAAATGGTGACACTTCCTTCCTTAATGCTTAATGATCCACTTTCTTGCTAAAAATCCGCCTGAGCATAGAGCAAGCACAAGGAGCCACCCTGTCTGGTTTGTATCACCAGTTTGAGGATTCTCTTCTTGTTTTGTCGTGGATGAATCAGATGTTTTCGTTGATTCTTTTGATGGCTGCTGCTTTTCTGCTT
>NZ_JAEHJZ010000251.1 GCF_016469035.1 Gelidibacter salicanalis
GGCGACTTAACAGTAAAAGGCATGCGGCGCTTTATTGCGCTCGCTTTACAACAATACGGTGATGCGATTGTCGACCCGTTGCCGAGCGAGCTATTGCAAACATATCGCCTTATATCAAAACGTGATGCGATTCGGGTGATTCATATGCCGCTTTCGCACGAGCAACTAAAGCAAGCACGACGCCGTCTCGTTTACGAAGAG
>NZ_JAEHJZ010000252.1 GCF_016469035.1 Gelidibacter salicanalis
TCAGGAAGGAAAAAAGGTCTAGTGAACCAAACAGTATCTAAATTTAAAACAAATAATCAGAACTAAACTTTTCAGCAGTCTCCCCAAGACTGTTTAAGAACAGTAACATTCCATTTAGGGATGTAAAGCTTTCCCCGCACACACACCCCAGTCCTATTGGCCTATTCTCAGGCTAGTGGGTATTGTTGAAACGGATCTTTCACACCCCT
>NZ_JAEHJZ010000253.1 GCF_016469035.1 Gelidibacter salicanalis
GAAAGCATAAGCAACACAAGGGATTAACTCATCACTCACTTAGCTAATTTAATCTTCGACCATGTCGGACAAGTGCGGCAACTGCGACTGTGCTGACAAGAGCCAGTGCGTGAAGAAAGGTACCAGCTATGGCGTCGTCATAGTTGAAGCCGAGAAGAGCCACTTCGAGGAGGTCGCCGCCGGCGAGGAGAACGGCGGCTGCAAGTGCGGCACCAGCTGCTCCTGCACCGACTGCAAGTGCGGCAAGTGAAGTCACGAAGCAACCGAACACTCGCCGCCGGCGAGTCACCTACCTTAATTAGTCCACAATAAAAACCACCCATATGAGTGTGGTTTGTGTGTGTGCTGATTATTGCTGAATTAAACCCGTGTGTTATCGATTAATTAAGCAGCTGGTCGCTTCGGCGACTATGCGTGTATCAACGTATGAATTTGTGTGATGTGAT
>NZ_JAEHJZ010000254.1 GCF_016469035.1 Gelidibacter salicanalis
GAATTGGCTCAATACCGCCGTTTTGCTGGCAGCCAGAAGGCTTCCGCACCATCATCGAAGCTTCGCTATTAGAGGAGGAAATATTAGGCGTTGGAGCAGGTGAATGGGGAAATGAAATACTGATCACACCAGAACAATTAGTGAAAGCCTCAAAGGCTGTACCGTATGACATCGTGCAGCCAGCAGAATAGAAAAAAGTGCCTGTTT
>NZ_JAEHJZ010000255.1 GCF_016469035.1 Gelidibacter salicanalis
TCAACGACTTTCTTCCCCTTTTTTTCCGTGTTCTCTTCCTCTTTTTCTTTACCTTATTTTGGTATAAAGTAACCATTTTTTCTGAATGTTATCTCCCCCCTACTCATTCATAATATTGTTCATTTTTTCCGACCCCTAGCTATCACGTTTTGCTTGAGTTACTTGTTAATAGGTACTCAACAACGCGTTCTGCGACTTGTTTTTGTCACTTT
>NZ_JAEHJZ010000256.1 GCF_016469035.1 Gelidibacter salicanalis
TGCCAATTTTGATGCAACTATCGATAATTACGAGATTGCGTGATAGACATGGAAAATTCAAACTTTTTTGACGCTCTTTCAGTTTTCATTTGATATTTTCAAATTTGTATCCATATTCTTCCAGTTTTTTCGAGTTCTGCACTTTCATTTCTTTTGAGGTTGACCAAGTTATTTATGTTCTTGACCATATATCTCATCATACGTGTACATTATTTCTAGTATA
>NZ_JAEHJZ010000257.1 GCF_016469035.1 Gelidibacter salicanalis
TGGGATGAAAGTATGCATTTCACTCGTTGCCCTTGTTTAATTCAAATTGGTCCCGTTCATAAGGCAAGACTTGTCTAAGGACCTCGTTAGTGATGGGACGAGAAACACAGATACGACAGCGGAACTCGTTGGGGGCCAAAGTATCTTTATTCAGTGTCCGTTTGTTTATGGACAAAAATTAAGACCCTATTTTGACGGATTCTAAATGAAACGAAAAAAAAATGAGGACAAAATTATCAATTTGGGTCCTTTTTGAATTCAAAACCGTTGTATAGTCAATCCACGTCTTCTCA
>NZ_JAEHJZ010000026.1 GCF_016469035.1 Gelidibacter salicanalis
CTGAACACTTGGCTCATGGATTTTACGTTGAACAGGTAGTTGCCGTTATTCTTTGCTATTTTCCATTGTCCTGATCTGCTCAAACCACCGCCTGGCACAATGCAGTGCAGGTGAGGGTGCAAACTCATATTCTGGCCCCAAGTATGTAGCACCGCAATCATCCCCATTCTACCACCAAGGTGCTTGGGATTGTCCCCAAATTGCTGCAAGGTCTGCCAAGCAGCTCTGAACAGACTGCCGTACACTATTTTGCCGTGGCTCAATGCGTAGCTGTTAAACTCGCTGGGAAGGGTAAACACCACGTGAAAATAGGGAACGTCCAAGAGTTCATCCCCGCGTGCACGGATCCACTCCTCGCGCTTGTGCCCCTGACAGGTTGGGCAATGCCTGTTCCTGCAACTATTGTAACTGATGTGCAACGCATGGCAACAATCGCATTTATCAATATGTCCGCCCATAGCTTTGGTTCGGCACCTTCTTATGGCCTGCAAGGCTCGGTAATGCCAAGAGGTCAGGCTCAAATTTCTGAGCTGTAGCTGCTCCATTTCTAAAATATCAGCCACCGTATGTTTGGGGCGCATTAATCGTAGAGCTTATCCAAAGGAGAAAACTTCGAACCACTGGGCAGATTGGCCACATGCAGATAGGTCAGGGTCATCTCGATATGCGCATGGCCCAAAAGTTCTTTTAGGCTGACAATGTCAACGCCATATTCCAACAAATGCGTGGCAAAGGTGTGGCGCAAGGTGTGGGCGGTTATCTTTTTGGAACTGCCTATTTTACTGCGGTTTTCCTTGATGACCCATCGGATTCCATTGGTGGTCAACCCCCGAGCTACTCCATCTTTGGTGACCTGACTGTTGAAAAGATAGCCTTGAGGATTTTCCGTTTTGATATATTTCTTTAGCCCTCTGACCAGATATTTACTTAAAGGGACATAGCGGTCGATCTTCCCTTTTTTCTTGGGGATAAAGACCGTTCTGCGATCAAAATCGATGTCTGCCAATTTGAGATTGCAAAGTTCGTAGCTGCGAATTCCACAGCCGTAAAGCATTCCAATGATCAAACGGTGCTTAAGATACTTGGGCGCTTTTAAAAGACGCTTGACCTCTTCCTGACTCAGAACAATCGGCAGTTTCAAATCCCGTTTGATCTGGGGCAAAGCTACCCGCTTGGTCTCCATGCCCATGATTTTGTAGGCGGCCCTCAGCCCAAAAATGGTGTGCTTAAAGAAACTTTCAGATGGGGTTTTGTGGAGTTTTTGGCAGTAATAAAGGTAAGACTCAATATTTTCCACCGAAAGCGTTTCTGGGCTCTGTTTATAATGCAGGGCAAGATGTGCTAGGCATCGGAGGTAATTGTTTAAGGTGCTTTTGGCTTTGCCGTTAATGGAAAAGCTCTGCTCCAATTTGTTCTGGAGCGTACTGAAACCTGCTACTTCCTCAAAAGCGCGTTCAGCAATGGTTTTACTTTTTTTTAAACATGATATTAGATTTAATATTTAGCTACAAATTAATAAATCTATTACATTTACAAAAAGAACATCCGATCTGAAAGGTTCAGGAGGGCTTCCGACCGGTAGGGAGGATTCGTTCAACACAGATTCCAGTAAAGTTAATAGCATATTTTACGATGATGGCATTATCGCCAAAATAGTTTGGTATGGTGCTGATTCAAGAATAGATAGTTTAAAAACGTATTATACTTCCGGAAATTTAAACGAAGTTTTCTACCATGATAACATTGGTCGGTTTTTAAAAGGAAAACAATATAATTCTGAAGGTGAGATTTTAACGACTTGGGATTTTAAAAATGGTACTGTATTAAAGCGTTCTGACTACAGACTTTCTTACAACACAAAAAACAAAGCGATTATTAACAAGGCTCAAGACGCAATAAAAAGTAGTAATGAAAAGCTTTTAAAAAATCCAGACGACTTTAATTCATTTTACAGCAGAGCTGCAGCTAGATATATATTAGGCAACTATACCTTAGCGCTTAGAGATTTTAAACTACTTGAAGGGAAAATAGACAAAATCGTTAAAGACAAAAACATAATAGGCCCTAATAAAACACAGGCGGCAGTTTTTGACTATTTAGCTGGTATTTATGAAAGTTATGAACTAGAGAATCACACGGTTCACTATAAAATAAAAGCCATTAACACCTCTCCAAAAGAAAGTCGATTATACTATAACTTAGGAGCTTACCTCACTAAAATAAAAGCTTACGATCTTAGCATCAGCTACTTAAATAAAGCTATAGAAATGGTTCCCAAACACGGTTTTGCACAATGGCTTTTGGCTATAGCGTATTCTGATTTAGGTGAAAATGAAAAAGCTATGAAAAACATTAATGTAGCTTTTCAGCATGAAGATGGCATTTATAGACGCAGTCAAGGTACAGCAGAAAGGGATTTAAGAACCACACGAGGCCTTCTCTATCACCGTTTGGGAGAATCTCAAAAAGGTATTTCTGATCTAAAAAAAGCTTTAAGAATAAATAAAAACAACTCGTTTGCGTTACGCAACCTAGGCGTTATTTATCATGACCTTGGGGACTTCGCTAAAGCTTGCGAGGTATTAACAAAAGCCAAAGATCTCGCTTATGAAAAAGTACATGACAAAACTGATTTACAACCTTATTTAAAAAATGCCTGCAATAAAGAGCATTCAGAGTTTGAGACCGTTGAACCGGCTCTACAACTGTCAGTATATCCAAATCCAACGCAAGATTTTGCCTACGTTAAAAACTTGGATGCTGAAAATTTTGAATATGAAATTTACAATTTTGAATCAAAGCTAATCAAGCAAGCGGTCGCTACTACTAACGCCATAGATTTCTCTGATCTTGCTACGGGTTTATACATTTTAAAAGTGAAGGCCAATAACAAAACACACACGTTTAGAGTGGTAAAAGAGTAAATTTTCGCTCCTTAAAATTATTAACTTTCTAGAATTTTATAGTATTAGAATCCGCTTTTTTTAGGTCCGTATTTGAAAATCCTATTTAATTTCATACTTTGCAGATACTAAACTCCATATAACTAATGACGGACGTTACCAGAATTTTTGATATCCCTAGGCATCAATTAAAACACTACAACCTTAAAAAGGCGCTTATTACAAAAAGTGACGGCGAATGGAAATCAATTTCTTCTAAAGAATATGTAGACCAAGCCAATGCCATTAGTAGAGGTTTATTACGCTTGGGGGTGCAGCCAAATGATAAGATTGCTGTCATTTCTACCAATAATAGAACGGAATGGAATGTTATGGACATTGGCATCTTGCAAATTGGAGCACAAAACACTCCTATCTATCCAACAATTTCTGAGCAAGATTACGAATATATCCTAAACCACTCTGAATCTGTCATCTGTTTTGTCTCTGATGAAGAGGTTTTGGCTAAAGTGAATGCCATCAAAGCCAATACGAAACTAAAAGCCATATATACTTTTGACGCTATTACAGGTGAAAAAAACTGGAACGAAATTTTAGAATTAGGTAAAGATGAGAGTAACCAACAGGAGGTAGAAGCACGGATGGCTGCTGTTAAACCAAACGATTTGGCCACTTTGATCTATACTTCTGGCACCACGGGAAAACCAAAAGGCGTTATGCTATCTCATGACAATTTGGTATCTAATGTGTTAGCAAGTCAAAAACGTGTACCATTTGAAAATGGCAAGTCTAAAGCCTTAAGTTTTTTACCGGTTTGTCACGTTTTTGAGCGGATGGTTATCTACCTCTACCAATATTGTGGGGTAGAAATTTATTTTGCAGAATCAATTGACAAAATGAGTGACAATCTGAAAGAAGTCAAGCCAAATGTGATGACCGCAGTGCCAAGGTTGTATGAAAAAGTATATGATAAGATTGTTGCCAAAGGAAGTGAATTAACAGGGATCAAGAAAAAATTATTCTTCTGGGCTATCGAGCTAGGTCTTAAATATGAGCCCTACGGCGCTAACGGTTGGTGGTATGAAACACAACTTAAATTAGCCAGAAAACTCATTTTCAGCAAATGGAAAGAAGGCCTTGGTGGTCAATTAGAACTTATGGTTTCTGGAAGTGCTGCATTGCAACCACGACTGACGCGAACATTTGCTGCGGCAGGAATGCCTATCATGGAAGGCTACGGCTTAACGGAGACGTCTCCTGTAATTGCCGTAAATGATATGCGCGATGGTGGTTTCAGGGTAGGCACTGTTGGAAAGGTTTTAGACAAAGTGATGATTCAAATAGCTTCGGATGGAGAGATTCTTGTAAAGGGACCAAACGTAATGTTGGGCTATTTTAAAGAACCTGAAAAAACAAATGAAGCTATGACTGGCGATTATTTTCACACTGGCGACATTGGAGAAATTGATGCTGACGGCTTTTTAAAGATTACGGACCGTAAGAAAGAGATGTTTAAGACCTCTGGCGGAAAATATGTGGCCCCTGCGCTGATTGAAAACGAGTTAAAACAGTCGCGTTTTATTGAGCAAATTATGGTGATTGGTGAAGGCGAAAAAATGCCCGCCGCACTGATTCAGCCAAATTTTGAATTCATTAAAGATTGGATCAAACACAAACAAATGGATGTTCAGTTGGACAATAATTCTATCGGAAAGTCAGAAATTGTGCTCGCAAGAATCCAAAAGGAAATAGATAAGGCTAATAAACATTTTGGCAACTGGGAACAGGTTAAGAAATTTGAACTGACCCCCGATATTTGGACTATTGAAGGTGGACATTTAACCCCCACCCTAAAAATGAAACGAAAAATTATCAAAGAAATTTATAAAGATCTTATTGAAAAGATTTACAGACCATAAAAACAAAGAGCTTCATTGAAGCTCTTTTATATTAGTTCAACCTCAACTTCTTATCCACAATCCGCTCAAAATAATCTTGTTAAAATTCCTGGCACGCTATTTATGTCGCTTCCATTCATGAGTTTTATTACCAATCAGATTATTCTCAAGATTTTTACCGTTAATATCATAAAAACCCATGGCTTGTTGTCCATCAAACGTACAGATGTAATTGTCATGTAACATATGATATTACGGCGCGTTAGAGTTGATTACAAAAGGCACAACCCCATCTTCAGAAATCAGACTCCTACCCCAACTTCTAGAAGGTTCAATATATCCTATAATATCCAACAACGTTGGATAAATATTAATTTGCTGCGCCAAATCGGTATTTGTGCCAACCAAGCTTCCATCCGATTTATAAAACAGAATCGGTACCGATCGCCTATTGATGACGAAGTTGAACTTTTTATAAATAAATCCACAAAATTTAGTGCGCAGGCAATGAAGTTCTTCAAAAAATGCATAGAATAAGAGCTTACGGTACCAAGATCTGGTGTGGTAACGTTTAGCGGTACGATGGATAACAAAATAAGTAGGATATTGACATATAAAATGGCATCGTTATCAAAAGCCAATCCGTAATAAGACAGCCTCAAAAACTCCCCTGCAAAGTATGCTTCCAAAACATCATAATTATAAAGAAAGAATAAAAACCTGCTAAAAAACAAAACACATAAACCAAAAACAGGCGGTAACATAAAATTGTGTATTCCCTGTTTCCTAAAAAATAAAGCCATGTCAAAAGTGTGATGGTAAATAGTGGCGGCAAAAGTACAAATAACCCATACACAATAATAAAATCGTGCTAGATAATAGTCATTTACAAAGACTAAAAATCCCATGTCCCAACCTCTAAAATTTATAAATAAATTATCACAACTTACTATGCATGCATAATAAATTTTTGTATATTTGGTTTCCTTATAATTAAAAATGAAAGATAAAACCATTGATTATGTACTCAAAACCACTTGGTTAGCGGTTACTAAAATGTATAATGAAGAAGCTTCTAAGTTTGACAGTACCATGGCAACAGGTTTCGCTCTATTGAGTATTGATCCTGAAAAAGGGACCCCATCTACAGCGATGGGACCCAAAATGGGAATGGAAGCCACAAGTTTGTCCAGAACTTTAAAGTCTATGGAAGCACGCGGCTTGATTGAGCGTCGCCCAAATCCGGAAGATGGCCGCGGAGTTTTGATTTTTTTAACTGATTTTGGAAAACAAAAGCGTGCCTATTCTAGAGAAAAAGTACTGATTTTTAATGAAACCATTCGAAAGAGCGTCACTGACGAACAACTGAAACACTTTTATGAAGTGGCTGAAGTAATCAATAATATGATTTCAAACAAAAATATTTACAATCAAAAAGAAAATAGTTTATAATAACATGAGCAAACGTAGAATAAAAAAAGTAGCCATTGTTGGCTCCGGAATTATGGGAAGCGGTATTGCATGTCATTTTGCCAATATTGGTGTTGATGTGTTGCTTCTTGACATTGTACCAAAAGAATTGACTGATGCTGAAAAAGCTAAAGGATTAACTTTAGAGGATAAAGCCGTTAGAAACAGAATTGTGAATGATTCTTTGACTGCATCTCTAAAATCGAAGCCCTCTCCTATTTACCACCAATCTTTTGCGAGTAGAATTAGTACTGGTAATCTTGAAGATGACATTGCTAAAGTAAAGGATGTGGATTGGATTATGGAGGTGGTTGTGGAGCGCTTAGACATTAAGCAACAAGTGTTTGAAAAACTTGAAAAGCACAGAACGCCTGGCACATTGATTACCTCTAACACTTCTGGTATCCCTATCCACTATATGAGTGAAGGAAGAAGTGAAGATTTCCAAAAACATTTCTGTGGCACGCACTTTTTCAACCCTGCGCGTTACTTAAAATTATTTGAAATCATTCCTGGGCCAAAAACCTCTCAAGAGGTATTGGATTTCTTAAATGGTTATGGCGAAAAATTCTTAGGAAAAACATCCGTAACAGCAAAAGATACACCTGCGTTTATTGGAAACCGTATCGGAATTTTTGGTATTCAGAGTTTGTTCCATCAAGTTAAGGAAATGGACTTAACGGTTGAAGAAGTTGACAAATTAACTGGTCCGGTTATTGGCCGTCCAAAATCGGCCACCTTCAGAACTGTTGATGTGGTTGGATTGGATACATTAGTGCACGTGGCCAATGGTATTTATGAAAATTGTCCTAAAGATGAATCTCACGAGCTTTTCAAATTGCCAGATTTCATCAACACCATGATGGAAAACAAATGGTTGGGAAGTAAAACTGGCCAAGGCTTCTACAAAAAAGAAGGCAAGGATATTAGAACTTTAGATCTCAACACCTTAGAATATAGAGATAGGAAATCGGCACGCTTTGCGACTTTAGAACTGACAAAAACTGTGGATAAAGTGGTTGACCGCTTCCCGATTTTAATCTCAGGAAAAGATAAAGCTGGCAAATTTTACAGAAAGAATTTTGCAGCAATGTTTGCTTATGTTTCCCACAGGATTCCGGAAATAACAGAGGAGCTTTATAAAATAGATGACGCCATGAAAGCTGGATTTGGATGGGAACATGGGCCTTTCCAAATTTGGGATGCCGTTGGTGTGGAAAAAGGAATAGAATTGATGAAAGCGGAAGGCTTAGAACCTGCTGCTTGGGTTACTGAGATGCTGGCATCAGGTAACAAATCATTCTACACCGTTAAGGAAGGCAACACCTTCTTTTACAATATTCCATCAAAAAAGCAAGAAAAAGTTCCGGGACAGGATGCCTTTATCATTTTAGATAACATCCGTAAGTCGAAAGAAGTCTATAAAAACTCTGGTGTTGTTGTTGAAGATTTAGGAGATGGCATTTTAAATGTAGAATTCCAATCTAAAATGAACACTATTGGTGGCGATGTGCTTTCTGGCTTAAATAAAGCGATTGACATTGCTGAAAAAGATTTCGTAGGATTGGTTGTTGGTAACCAAGCCGCAAACTTCTCTGTAGGTGCCAATATCGGAATGATCTTTATGATGGCTGCAGAGCAGGAGTATGACGAATTGAATGCGGCAATCAAATATTTCCAAGATTCGATGATGCGTATGCGTTATTCTTCTATCCCAACCGTTGCGGCACCTCATGGTATGGCACTTGGTGGTGGGTGTGAATTATCAATGCACGCTGATATGGTTGTTGCTGCAGCTGAAACTTATATGGGACTTGTAGAGTTTGGTGTAGGTGTGATTCCTGGCGGTGGTGGCTCAAAAGAGATGGCACTGCGCGCTCAGGACAACTTTAGAGAAGGTGATGTCAAATTAAACACACTTCAAGATTACTTTTTAACAATTGCTATGGCCAAAGTCTCCACATCAGCTTATGAAGCTTTCGATTTGGGTGTATTACAAAAAGGAAAAGATGTTGTCGTAATCAATAAAGACAGACAATTAGCCACTGCTAAAGCACATGCTAAATTAATGGCAGATGCGGGTTATACCCAACCTATAAAACGCACCGATATCAAAGTACTTGGGAAACAAGCGCTAGGGATGTTCTTAGTAGGAACAGACGCTATGGAAGACAGCAAATACATCAGCGAACACGACCAAAAGATTGCCAATAAACTGGCATACGTAATGGCGGGAGGCGATTTATCAGAACCAACCCTAGTGTCTGAACAATATTTATTGGATTTAGAACGTGAAGCGTTCTTATCTCTTTGTACCGAAAGGAAAACTTTGGAAAGAATTCAACACATGTTGAAAACAGGGAAACCGTTACGTAATTAGAAAATAGAATAAAGAATAAAGAGAAGAGAAGCCATATAAGAATGTTTTGAAATAGATAAAAAAGTCTTATTTCTCTTATCTCTTTTCTCTTTTCTCACTAAAAACACATAATATAACCATGAGAACCGCATATATAGTAAAAGCATACAGAACTGCTGTTGGTAAAGCGCCCAAAGGTGTCTTCCGATTTAAAAGGACTGACGAGCTCGCTGCCGAGACCATTCAGTACATGATGAAAGAATTGCCTAACCTCGACAAAAAACGTATTGACGATGTTATTGTGGGTAATGCAATGCCAGAAGGCGCACAAGGCTTGAACATGGCTCGATTTATTTCGTTAATAGGCCTTGATAGTGTGGATGTACCTGGTGTTACCGTCAATCGTTTTTGCGCTTCAGGCATCGAAACCATTGGGATTGCTACAGCAAAGATTCAAGCAGGCATGGCCGATTGCATCATTGCAGGTGGTGCCGAAAGCATGAGTGCTGTACCGATGACCGGATTTAAACCAGAATTGAATTATGATACCATAAAAGCTGGTCACCCTGATTATTATTGGGGAATGGGAAATACGGCAGAAGCAGTTGCCAACCAGTTTAACGTCTCTCGTGAAGATCAGGATGAGTTTGCTTACCATTCGCATATGAAAGCTCTAAAAGCACAAGCCGAAAATCGCTTTCAAAATCAGATCGTGCCTATTACTGTGGATGAAACCTATGTGGATGCCAATGGCAAGAAAGCCACAAAATCT
Source organism: Gelidibacter salicanalis (assembly GCF_016469035.1). Classification (GTDB taxonomy): domain Bacteria; phylum Bacteroidota; class Bacteroidia; order Flavobacteriales; family Flavobacteriaceae; genus Gelidibacter; species Gelidibacter salicanalis_A. The sequence goes on from NZ_JAEHJZ010000026.1 coordinate 9,403, forward strand.
TATACAGTAACTAAAGATGAAGGTCCCAGAGCTGGCACAAGTTTAGAGGCACTCGCCAAACTACGTCCAGTATTTGCCGCCAACGGAAGTGTGACCGCAGGAAATTCATCACAAATGAGTGATGGTGCTGCCTTTGTAATGATTATGAGTGAAGCCATGGTGAAAGAATTGAATCTGGAGCCCATTGCGCGATTAGTCAATTATGCAGCGGTAGGTGTTGAGCCTCGAATTATGGGAATTGGTCCTGTTAAGGCCATTCCGAAAGCATTAAAACAAGCAGGTTTAGAACAAAAAGATTTGGAATTAATTGAATTGAATGAGGCTTTTGCTTCTCAGTCCATTGCTGTCATCAGAGAGCTCAATCTAAACGCAGACATCGTTAACGTGAATGGTGGTGCAATTGCCCTAGGTCACCCATTGGGTTGTACAGGTACAAAATTATCGGTACAGTTATTTGATGAAATGCGCCAACGCAACATGCAAGGTAAATACGGTGCTGTCACGATGTGTGTAGGTACAGGTCAGGGAGCTTGTGGAATATTTGAATTCCTTAAGTAATTAGAACATAGAGTAGAGAAAATAGACAAGAGACTTTTATAATGGGGGTTAGAAAACGTCATAATTATAAAAATTTGAAAATTTGGTCTTTAGGATTGGAAATTGCAAATGATATTTCTGACCTATTGGTAGAGTTTCCAAAACACGAACGTTATGATCTAACTTCTCAATTGAGTAGGTGCTCTGTTTCAATACCAAGTAATATTGCTGAAGGATCCGCAAAAACTGATAAGTCATTTAGCAACTACCTGGATATATCTTTAGGGTCTTCCTTTGAATTAGGAACTCAATTATTAGTAGCCAAACACAGAAAATATATAAACGAACAAAAATTAAAAACGCTAGAAGAAAAAAATAGAAGAATTCCAAAGGATGACCATGGGATTTCAAAATGGACTAAATCAATAGTCTATTTTCTCTACTCTTTTCTCTCTTTTCTTAAACAAAAAACATGGAAACACAACAAGAAAAAGAAATACTACGCGGGGGTCAATTCCTCGTTAAGGAAACGAAATGCGAAGACATTTTTACGCCGGAAGATTTTAATGAGGAGCAAAAAATGATGCGCGACTCAGTTATTGAGTTTAATGACCGTGAGATTATTCCGCACAGAGACCGTTTTGAAGCTAAAGATTATGCACTGACAGAAGAAGTGATGCGTAAAGCAGGAGAAATGGGATTCTTAGGGGTTGCAGTTCCTGAAGCTTACGGCGGATTGGGTATGGGATTTGTGTCTACCATGATTGTTTGCGAATACATTTCAAGTGGCACTGGATCGTTCAGTACAGCCTTTGGAGCGCATACCGGAATCGGAACCATGCCAATTACACTCTACGGAACTGAAGAACAAAAACAAAAATATGTTCCAAAATTAGCGACTGGCGAATGGTTTGGCGCGTATGCATTAACAGAGCCTGGTGCGGGATCTGATGCCAACTCTGGTAAAACCACCGCTACTTTATCTGAAGACGGAAAATCTTATAAAATCAACGGACAAAAAATGTGGATCTCCAATGCTGGTTTCTGTGATTTGTTTATTGTATTCGCACGGATAGAAAATGATAAAAACATCACTGGTTTTATTATTGAAAAGGATCTTAATAATGGCATTTCTTTAGGTGAAGAAGAGCATAAATTAGGAATTCATGCATCCTCAACAAGACAAGTGTTCTTTAGTGATACTGTTGTTCCTGTTGAAAATATGCTAGCCGGTCGTGGTGAAGGCTTTAAAATTGCCATGAATGCATTAAATATTGGCCGTATTAAATTGGCTGCCGCCTGTCTTGACTCTCAAAGAAGAATTACCACCTCTGCCGTTCAATACGCTAATGAACGCAAGCAATTCAACACCCCAATTTCCGACTTTGGAGCTATTAAGTTAAAATTAGCGGAAATGGCAACCAATTGTTACGCCGGTGAATCAGCATCATACAGAGCTGCTAAAAACATTGAAGACCGTATTGCACTCCGCCAAGCGGCGGGTAACTCACATCAAGAAGCGGAATTGAAAGGTGTTGAAGAATACGCTATCGAATGTTCTATCTTAAAAGTTGCCGTTTCTGAAGATGTCCAGCATTGTGCTGATGAAGGTATCCAAATTTTTGGAGGCATGGGCTTTTCTAAGGACACGCCTATGGAAGCTGCTTGGAGAGATGCACGTATTGCAAGAATTTATGAGGGCACCAATGAGATCAACAGAATGTTATCTGTGGGCATGTTGGTCAAAAAAGCGATGAAAGGCCATGTAGATTTATTAGGTCCTGCACAAGCAGTGGCTGATGAGTTAATGGGCATTCCTTCTTTTGACGCACCTGATTACTCTGAGTTATTTGCAGAAGAAAAAGAGATGGTGGCCAAACTTAAGAAAGTCTTCTTAATGGTTGCTGGTGCCGCAGCTCAAAAATTTGGTGAAAAATTAGATGACCAACAACAATTGTTATTGGCTGCATCTGATATTCTGATCGAAATTTATATGGCAGAATCGACTATTTTGAGAACTGAGAAAAATGCAAAACGTTTTGGTGAGGCATCTCAAGAGATTCAGATCGCAATGTCTAAATTATACTTATACAACGCTGTTTCTATAGTTGAGAAAAACGGTAAGGAAAGCATTATTTCATTCGCTGAAGGAGATGAACAACGTATGATGCTGATGGGTCTGAAACGTTTTGTAAAATACACGAACTACCCGGATATCGTCGATTTACGTAAAGCAATTGCTGAAAAAGTTAAATCGGAAAATAAATATAGTTTCTAAATTTCTGACTAACATAAATTTGTTAACTAAGAAAAGCCAATTCATTAATTTGAATTGGCTTTTTGATTGATGAAAATTGATAGTTTAGTTGGTTTTAAGCGCTCTGATTTTCAATAGACTTTCGTATAGTGACTTCGCGATAGATTCTTGATGATTGTTACTGGTTAAGATCGCTTTATCTTTATCATTTGTAATAAATCCGAGTTCCAATAATACTGCCGGACATTCCACATTTTTTAGAATATAGAACCCTGCAACATTTATTTTACCGCGATTAGAGAATTGATTTAACTGGTTTTCGACAAGAATTTTACTGTATGTATAAGAAGATTCCTGATAATTGCTTTTATCATAATAAAATCCCTCCACCCCACTAATATTGGAATCTTGATGGGCGTTAGAATGTAAACTGATCACTAAATCTGGATTGACTTGATTTATAAAACGTACCCTTTCAGATAAGTTTAAGGATTCATCGTTAGTTCTAGTTTCAATGATTTTGATTTTTTGATCGCTGTACGCGGCTAGTCTATTAGATATTTGAAGAACAACATCTTTTTCAATAAGGTTACCTGAATCTGTACCACCGTGTCCAGCATCAACTACAACGACCAATTGTGGTTTGCTGTCTTTGAAAGAGCTTAAAGTGAAAATTGCTGCAAATAGCGTCAAGGCGATTAAAGATTTAACTGTTCGTTTTAGTACTGATGATTTTGATTGATGTAACATGATGAGTCTGGTTTTTATATGATTAAAATTAAATCCGCTGGTAAAAGGCATTGGGCCATAGTTATTTCCTGAATAAATAATAGTGTTAGAATAGGTTGTAATATCTACTCCTGATTGAATGACCTGATCATCTGCTATGAATTCGTGATTTTCCCGAATCTGCCGTCTATAAAGCCACACAAAAGGATTGAACCAAAACACACAATTTAACAACTCAATAATCAGAATATCGAATGTATGCCACTGTTTTGAATGGATCATCTCATGTTGAAGGACATTCTTCGCATAGGCTTCGTCTGCCAATTGTTTTGGGTCAATAAAGACATAATTAAAAAAACTTGAAGCATTCTGTTGTTCAGCAATCCCCACCAATTTTAAACCACCAATAGTCTTGTTGCTATTTTTGGTCAGCTTAATAATCCGAAAAAAATTAAGTCCATATCTTACCAAAAGCACTAACAGGACAATGAAATAGCTTGACACCAAGAGGTTGTTGAAAGAATTGTCAGCCTTTTCCACTGTTTCCACAGTTCTCCCAGTAAGCAAATCTTCTGAAATTATTGCACTATCATCGGATTGAAAATTTATTTCAGGTAGACTTGGAATAGTATTAAAAAGCTCGACCTCCATAATAGGTGCTAGCAAACTAAGGACGAGGGATGTTAATAGGAAAAATCGATTAAACTGAAACGTTTTTTGATTTTTTAGAAACAAACGATAGACTAAAAAAGAACATCCTAAACTGACTATGGTATAAACGATATAATGGATCATTATTTTTTCTTTTGATCGATTTTTTGTTTGACTAATTCCTGGAGTTCTTCTAATTCTTCCATACTAAAATCGGCATTTTTGGTAAAAAAAGAGGCGAACTGAGACGTAGAATCATTAAAAAAATGAGTAATCATGGTTTTCATTTGTGAAGCGAAGTATTCATTCTTTTTAAGAATAGGAAAATATTCCTTGTCACGCCCTAACCTATTAAAGCCAATGTAATTTTTATCACACATTCTACTCAGCAAGGTCGAAACTGTTGTATATGCAGGTTTAGGCTCTGGAAAAAGATCTATAATATCTTTCATAAACCCTTTGTTGAGGATCCATAGATATTTCATCACTTGTAGTTCGGTTTTATTTAATTGTTTTATATCCACAAATATAGTTTTAATACTACAAATGTAGTAATATAAATTATATATGCAAGTTTAGATTGAAAAATTATATCTTTATGAAAATGAATTTCTATGAGATCCTCTTTTTTATTCCTTTTAAGTTTTAACTATATATTTAGTTTCGCACAGCCTAATACAGAAGTTTTTCTATTTGATTTGAATGGTGCTAATGGAACTTTTAAAGTGTCAAATTTTAAAAATATTTCTAACAACGACGGTTATGACAATCAGCCTTCGTTCATGGATAATGGAACGATATTATATGCTGGAACTCGAAATGCCCAAACAGACATCATCAAATACAACCTCAACTACGGATTAAAAACTTGGATTAGCTTTACGGAAGGTGGCGAATATTCACCCTTAAAAATTCCAAATCAAAATGCCGTGTCGGCAATTCGATTGGATCCTGATGGAAAGCAGCACCTGTATCGTTACGATTTAAAAACAATCACCAATGAAGTTCTCATTAAGGACCTAGTAATTGGCTATCATGTGTGGGCTGGCCAACATCAAATCGTTTCTGCTGTTTTAGAGGATGATGGGCTCTCATTGTATATTTCAGATTTAAGAACCAAAGAAAATAAAAGAGTGGCAACGAATATTGGTAGGTCGTTACACCAAATTCCTAATACGGATTTGATTGGTTTTATTTCTAAAAACACCTCTGGTATATCAGATATCAAATCGTTCAATCCTATAAACGGTGCCATCAAAACTATTGCGAGAGCACTTCCAAATAGTGAGGACTTATATTGGCTCACAGTGAACAGCATATTAATGCCCAAAGATGATGTTATTTATAAATTAGATACAAAGAGCACTATAGGTTGGACTGCAGCTGTCTCTTTAAAAGAGTTTGAGATTATCAACCTTACCCGATTAGCGATCAGTCCTGACGGGACAAAGCTGGCCATTGTGGGCGAATTAAGTGATCAAGCAATTATGAACACAAGCGTTTCTGACCAACCCTTGGCCCCAACCCTTGAAAACATCAAGTGGATTGCTGGCAATTGGAAAGGAGAGGCGTTTGGCGGACAAACCGAAGAAAACTGGAGTGAACCTTCAGGAGGTTCAATGATGGCGACGTTTAAATTAATCGATAACGGTACTGTGGTCTTTTATGAGATCGAAATCATTCGGGAAGTTGAGAACAGCTTGATGTTACAGCTAAAACATTTTGGCAATGACCTTAAAGGCTGGGAAGAAAAAGATGAGACCATCGATTTTCCATTAAAGGAAATCACACCAACCAAAGTTGTTTTTGAAGGCATGACCTTCGAGAAAATAAGTGAAAATGAAATGAATATTTACGTCGATATTAAGCAAGATGATGGCAGCATTAAAAATGTAAAATTCAATTATACAAAATAAAAACAGATCTAATTCCCTAAAAAAACTAATATGAATTATATTTTAAACTATAGTCTTGCCTTGTGTTTCTGTGCGAGTCTAAATGCACAAACAGATCAAAAAATCTACGATATTATTGATGGTGTTTCTGCGGAGCGCATTGAAAAAGATGTTCAAACCCTTGTTAATTTTGGTACCCGAAACACGTTTAGTGATACTGTGTCTAATACCCGTGGGATTGGTGCCGCCCGACGTTGGATAAAAAAAGAATTTGAAACCATCTCCAAGACCTGTAATAATTGTTTGGATGTATCCTACCAAAAGGATTTTGTAACCAAAGAAGGCAACAGTCGCGTGCCTCACGACGCTTGGATTGTTAACGTGCTGGCCGTTCAAAAAGGCAGCAAATATCCTAACCGCTATATCATTATGAGCGGCGATATTGATTCGCGCGGCAGTGACACAATGGATTTCACCACAGATGCTCCAGGTGCCAATGATAACGCTTCCGGAATGGCGGGCACCATTGAGGCGGCTCGTGTCTTATCAAAATATAAATTTGAAAGCAGCATTATTTACGTAGGGCTATCCGGAGAAGAACAAGGGCTTTTTGGCGGTGCTGGCTTAGCTGCTTATGCTAAAGAACAAGGTTGGGACATTATTGGAGTTCTCAATAATGACATGATCGGAAATATTGAAGGTGTTGATGGGGTCATTGACAACCGTGCCTTTAGAATTTTCTCTGAACCCGTCCCTCCTACTGAAACTGAAAAAGAGCGTCAAATGCGCCGTTTTTATGGTGGGGAAGTCGATGGTATTTCACGTCAATTGGCACGCTATGTGCATAAAACCACACAAACCTATATGCCGGAAATGAACCCAATGATGGTGTATAGATTGGATCGCTTTGGTCGTGGAGGCCATCATCGTCCTTTCAACGATTTAGGTTTTCCTGGCATCCGAATTATGGAAGCTCACGAAAATTACACTCAGCAACATCAAGATATTCGCACTGAAAATGGCATCACTTATGGAGACACCTTTGAACACGTTAATTTTCCATATGCTGCCAAACTAACCACGGTAAACGCCATAAATTTGGCTAGTTTGGCATTAGCGCCGCCACCACCTAAAATGGTTGCCATTGGGGGCATTGTAGAGGCCTCAGCTAAATTAAAATGGGATTCTGTTGAAGGCGCTAAAGGCTACAAAATTTATTGGAGGGATACAACCTCCCCAACTTGGGACCATTCTAGATACGTTGAAAATATTGAAGAATTCACCCTCAACGGAATTGTCATTGATAATTACTATTTTGGTATTGCTTCTGTAGGGCCTGATGGCCATGAAAGCGTGGTAGTGTTCCCAAATTCAATTTTAAGAAACTAAATAATGAACAAGTACATTTTAGCGGTTTTTGCATTAGTAATAGTTCAATCCATAACAGCCCAAGAGAAATCCTTTACAATACAGGATACCTTGAGAGGTTCTATTACTCCAGAGCGCGCTTGGTGGGATTTGACGTATTACCATTTGAATATTGAAGTTGATCCGGACTCTAAATCCATAAAAGGAAAAAACACCGTTCATTATAAAGTTTTAGAACCCCATACCGTGCTTCAAATTGATTTGCAAGCGCCATTAACGATTACCAAGGTGATTCAAAATAATACACCTTTGGAAGTTAAGCATCAGGGCAATGCACATTTTATTACCTTAAAAAGTGCTCAGGAATTAGGAAGCATGCAAAGTTTGGACGTCTATTATGAAGGGCACCCAAAAGAAGCCGTCCGAGCACCTTGGGATGGGGGGGTTTCTTGGAAAAAAGATGACAATGGTAATGATTTTGTGGCAACCTCTTGCCAAGGGCTGGGTGCCAGCGTGTGGTGGCCTAACAAAGACCATATGTATGATGAAGTAGATAGTATGCTCATCAGCGTTACTGTTCCGAAGAATTTGATGAATGTCTCCAACGGACAGCTGCGTAGTATTGAAGATCATACAGATGGCAAAAAAACTTATAATTGGTATGTTAACAATCCCATCAACAATTATGGGGTCAATGTAAATATTGGCGATTACGTTCATTTTTCTGAAGTTTATAAGGGCGAAAAAGGTCCGCTCAAAATGGATTATTATGTCCTAAAATACAACTTAGAAAAGGCGAAAAAACAATTTAAAGATGCACCACGCATGATGGAAGCTTTTGAACATTGGTTTGGACCCTATCCGTTTTATGAAGATGGTTTTAAATTGGTAGAAGTGCCGTATTTGGGAATGGAGCACCAAAGCTCAGTCACTTATGGTAACGGGTATGAAAACGGGTACTTAGGACGTGATTTATCAGGTACTGGTTGGGGTTTAAAGTTTGATTTTATCATCATCCACGAGTCAGGCCATGAATGGTTTGCGAATAACATCACCTACAAGGATATTGCTGATATGTGGATTCATGAGAGTTTTACCGCTTATTCCGAAAGTTTGTTTTTAGATTATTTTTATGGAAAGACCGCGGGCGCCGAATATGTTATTGGTACGAGACAGGCAATCCAAAACGATACCCCAATAATTGGGCCGTATCATGTCAATCAATCTGGCTCTAGCGACATGTACTATAAAGGCTCCAACATGCTGCATACCTTAAGACAATGGATCAATAACGATGACAAGTGGCGAGAAATTTTAAGAGGATTAAACGAAACATTCTACCATCAAACCGTCACTACCGCACAAATTGAAAATTATATTTCTGAAACTTCAGCAATTGATTTGAGCGCTTTTTTCAATCAATACTTGAGAGACAATAGAATTCCCACCTTGGAATATGAACTTAAAGACCAACACTTGAAATACCGTTGGATCCATACAGTCCCGAATTTTGAAATGCCCATTGCCGTGTCTATCGATGGGGAATATCAAAAACTAACACCTAAAACAAATTGGTCCACCATGACCGTTAATGGAAATACCATGATTGTTGATTCTAATTATTATGTGACTTCGAAAAAACTCTAACAACATAGGCTACACCAAAATCATGAAAAAATGGGACTAAGTTAATAGTAACTTTATATTGAGTCCATCCCGTAAGAAAACCCAGTAGCATCCTAATGGGTTTTTAATACAATCAAACCAAAATGGAACATCTTAGTTTGTCATGTCGAATGCAATGAGACTTCACATAGTTTGTCATGTCGAATACAATGAGACATCACATAACAGAAGTCTACCGAGGATTACTGTTATGGGATTCCTCCTTACGTCGGAATGACAAACTCTAAGAGGAAGGACCAAGACACAGTTTGTCATGTCGAATGCAATGAGACATCACATAACAGATGTCTACCGAGGATTACTGTTATGGGATTCCTCCTTACGTCGGAATGACAAACTCTAAGAGGAAGGACCAAGACACAGTTTGTCATGTCGAATGCAATAAGACATCACATAACAGATGTCTACCGAGGATTACTGTTATGGGATTCCTCCTTACGTCGGAATGACAAGTTCTAAGGGGAATGATCGAGACATAGCTTGTCATATCGAATGCAATAAGACATCACATAACAGATGTCTACCGAGGATTACTGTTATGGGATTCCTCCTTACGTCGGAATGACAAACTCTAAGAGGAAGGACCAAGACACAGTTTGTCATGTCGAATGCAATGAGACTTCACATAACAGAAGTCTACCGTGGATTACTGTTATGGGATTCCTCCTGACGTCGGAATGACAAACTCTAAGAGGAAGGACCAAGACACAGTTTGTCATGTCGAATGCAATGAGACTTCACATAACAGAAGTCTACCGTGGATTACTGTTATGGGATTCCTCCTTACGTCGGAATGACAAAATCGAAAGGCAATGAGACATCACATAATATAGGTCTACCGAGGATTTTACCATTGATAATTGAGCTTAATCAATACTTTACTCTAAATCCCACTTATAAAACTGCCGTAGGGATCTTGAAATTGAGTGCCTTCAGAAAACCGAAACTTATTTAATTGTTTAAATTCCACCAAAGCCCACAGCACGAATTCTTTTACGAAATAGCTCTCGTGCTTATTAAGGTTAGGTTGGTGTGATGCTAACAACTCATCTAAAGGGGTAATAGCATCTAACAGATTTTTATACTCTTTATCAGTTAAATCATCTAACAGTTCAAATCCATCCTTTTGATTAAAGAACCAAGAAATAACATCGTCATAAGCAGTCTCAGCATCATCTTTCTTCAATTTCTCGATCTTCGGGAAAAACTCTTCAAACAGACTTTTGACAGCTTCGCCAATTAAATTATAAGCCACTACTGCGGCACCTTCCTGTTCGCCTTCATACACCAATTCTACTTTTCCTGTGATGGATGGAATGATGCCAACAAAATCACTCAAGCGCACGATTGTTTTTTCATCGCCAGCTTTTAAAGCGCGACGCTCCGCAGTACTCAATAAGTTCTCTAAGGCTGTAATGCTCAAACGAGCACTGACACCACTCTTGGAATCAATAAAGTCACTATCCCGAGCTTCAAAAACAATCTGCTCCAGTAAATCTCTTGCCAAATCAGGAACCTCAACCATCTCTTTTTGTCCTTCCACTAAGCGCGCTTCTTGTTCCGTAATTAAGCGTGCCGTTTCAATATCCGATGGATAATGGGTCAGAATTTGAGAACCAATTCTATCTTTCAATGGTGTAACAATGCTGCCTCTGTTGGTGTAATCTTCAGGGTTTGCCGTAAATAGAAATTGAATATCCAAAGGCAATCTTAATTTGAAGCCTCTAATTTGAATATCGCCTTCCTGTAAAATATTAAACAAGGCCACTTGAATCCGTGCTTGTAAATCAGGTAATTCATTAATGACAAATATGCATCGGTTGGCACGCGGAATCATCCCGTAGTGAATCACACGATCATCAGCGTAACTCAATTTTAAATTGGCTGCTTTAATCGGATCTACATCACCAATTAAATCGGCAACAGTCACATCTGGTGTTGCCAATTTCTCAGCAAAACGCTCGCTTCGATGTAACCAAAAAATAGGCGTATCATCGCCTTTCTCTTTGATCAATTCTCTGGCAAACCTAGAAATAGGGTGTAATGGATCATCATTAATTTCTGAACCTTCTACAACGGGAATATATTCATCCAAAAGATTGAGCATCAAACGCGCTAAACGCGTTTTTGCCTGTCCACGTAAGCCTAATAGATTGATATTATGTCTTGATAAAATGGCGCGTTCCAATTCCGGAATAACGGTATTTTCGTAACCATGGACACCTTCAAAAGTGGTTTCTCTGTTTTTAATTTTCAGAATCAGATTATCTCGTAATTCATCTTTTATGGATTTGCTTTGGTATCCGGCTTTTTTAAGTTCGCCTAAGGTTGTTATCTTTTTTATATTCATTTTTTATTTTTTAAGTCTGAGAAAGCCAACAGTAGTTCTTTCGGTAAGTATTACTCTCTATCCGCAATCTCTTCTCTCTTTTCTAAATTCTATTTTCTCTTTTCTCTATTCTCTACTCTTAAAACTCACCCCCTAATTCTTTTCTTCCTATTCGTTTCATAATCTTCAAAAATCATCTCGCCTAAACCTTTAAGTCCGGTGTAAAATGCTTTTCCTTGGTTGGCATGTGTAAATTCTCTCACAAACTGCATTAAGTAGGGATCTTGAGCAATCATAAACGTGGTAATTGGAATATGCAATCTTCTGGCCTGCTGGGCCATATCATAGCACTTGTTGGTAATGTACGGATTCAACCCCACACTGTCTTTATAATATTGTCCATCAGGCAAGCGCAAACAACTGGGCTTCCCATCCGTAATCATAAAAATTTGTTTGTTGGTATTTCGCTTTCGTCGTAGTAAATCCATTGCCAATTGCAAACCGGCAACAGTATTGGTATGATAAGGACCAACTTTTAAATAAGGCAAATCCTTAATTTCAATCTGCCAAGCGTCATTTCCGAATACGATAATATCTAAGGTGTCTTTTGGATAACGTGTAGTGATCAGTTCTGCTAAAGCCATGGCGACTTTTTTAGCGGGGGTGATGCGGTCTTCGCCGTATAAAATCATACTGTGGCTGATATCAATCATTAAGACTGTACTCATTTGCGATTTATACAATGTTTCTTCAACCACCAAATCGTCTTCAGATAATCTGAAATCGCCAATACCGTGGTTGATTTGTGCATTTTTTAAACTCTCAGTCATCGATACTTTATCTAAAGCATCCCCAAACTGATAATTCCTAAAATCGCCCGTATGCTCATCGCCAATTCCGGGGCTTTTACTTTTATGATTCCCTTGTCCGCTGCGTTTGATACTCCCAAAAATATGGTCTAAGGCTTGTTGGCGGATGGCGCGCTCTGTTTTTGCAGTAATGGCCATTCCGCCCTTGCCGTCAGGATCAATTTCTTCTTTGATATAGCCTTTTTTCTTGAGGTCTTCAATAAAATCATCAACGGTATATTCTGCAGTAGTCAGTTTATACTCCTTATCTAGCTCGCGTAACCAATCAATGGCTTCGTCAAAATCGCCAGAAGTATGTGTAATCAGTTCCTTGAAAATTTCAAATAATTTATCAAAAGGCGACTGAAATGGGGCTTCGTAGGTCTTAAAGACAAAGCCTTTACGTTTATTTTTATCATTTGTCATAGCCTTATAAAAATACGACATTTTACACGATCACTATTGCTATTAACATCGATTTTGCTAATCAAGTAATACGTTTTTGTTATCTTTAGGGCAAGTCATTGATCTATAGCGCTTCACTAGCCTATAGGATCAACAACCTTCATGAGCATAACTGTAACTAATCAACACAAAAACCAATCACATGAAACATTTTATTTTCATCTTCTTAATTCTTTTATGCACGAGTTGCAAAGATAACAAAGAAGCACAAAAAAAAGACACAGCAGAGGCCGTACAGCAGTACACCATTGAACAATTTATGGACAACGAAGCCGTAGGTGGCGGAAGTTTTTCTTATGACAATTCCAAACTTTTAATATCCAGTAACCGTTCGGGAATATATAACGTGTACACCGTACCCACTACTGGAGGCAACTATACTCCCATTACAGCATCAGACAGTACATCTTATTTTGCAGAATCCTTTTTTCCACATGATGACCGTATGCTGATTTCTGCAGATAGTAATGGCGATGAAATCAGCCATATTTTTTTACGGGACAGTACTGGAACCATCAAAGACTTAACGCCAGAAAAAGGAGCGAAAGCACAATTTTACGGATGGGCAGATGATGGCAAGTCTTTTTACTTCGGCTCTAACAAAATGAATCCGAAATTTTTCGATGTCTATGAAATGGATGTTACCAATTTCAACTCTAAGATGATTTATCAAAATAATGACGGTCTCAATTTTAGCGCCATTTCTAAGGACAAAAACCACATTGCCTTAGTACAATCGTTAAATACCAATGACAGCGACTTATTTGTTTATAATGTAAAAACGAGACAGAAAACAAAAATCAACGTCAACCAAAGTGGGAATTCAGCACAAGATTTTTCTAATGATAGTGACGCATTGTATTACACGACTGATGACGGGGTAGAATTTTCCTATTTAATGACGTATGATTTGAACACCAAAGAAACCTCTAACGTGCTGCAAAAACCATGGGATATAGTTGGTACCGGATTTACAGAAAAAGGCACCTATATGGTAGTTTACGTTAATGAGGACGGAAAGAACGCTATTGAAGTTATTGACACAAAAACCAACAAACCTATAGATTTACCCGATTTTGGAGATCAAAGTATTACCAGCGTTGGCTTTAGCAATGACGAAAAATGGATGCGTCTATATGTGGGTGGGTCAAATATGCCTTCCAACTTATTTACTTACAATTTTGAAACGAAGGAACAACACCAACTCACCAATGTTTTAAATGAGGAGATTCACCCAGAAGATTTGGTTACCGCTAAAGTGGTACGTTACAAATCTTTTGATGGTGTTGAAATTCCTGCCATTTATTACTTGCCGCACCAGGCTTCTGAAGACAATAAAGTACCCGCAATGGTTTGGGTTCACGGAGGTCCTGGTGGACAAACCCGTCAGAATTTCAGTTCTATGATCCAATATATGGTCAATCAAGGCTATGCTGTATTGGCGGTTAACAACCGCGGAAGCAGTGGTTATGGGAAAACATTTTACCAAATGGACGACTTAAATCATGGTGAAAAAGATTTACAGGATTGTGTAGAGGGTAAAAATTGGCTGGCCAACCAACCCGAAATTGATGGCGGCAAAATAGGAATTATTGGTGGTTCTTACGGCGGATATATGACCATGGCAGCCCTAACTTATGCACCCGAAGAATTTGATGTGGGGGTAAATTTATTTGGCGTTACCAACTGGATCAGAACCCTGAAAAGTATTCCACCATATTGGGAATCAATGCGAAAATCATTGTATTTGGAATTAGGCGATCCGTTTACTGCTGATTCTGTACGACTCAAACGTATTTCGCCATTATTCCATACCGATAAAGTCACTAAGCCACTCATCGTTTTGCAAGGCTCCCAAGATCCTAGGGTTTTACAAGTAGAGTCCGATGAAATTGTAGCGGGTGTCCGAAAAAATGGCGTTCCTGTGGAGTATGTGCTGTTTGAGGATGAAGGTCACGGGTTTGTAAAAAAGGAGAACCAAATAGAAGCGTATAGTAGAGTGGTTCAGTTTTTGGATACCTATTTAAAAAACAAAGAGCAGCAAACTGATAGTGAACTAAAAACAGAAAAGACACCCCAATAAAAGAATGCAATCCCAGACTCTATACAATGAATCCAAAATCCAAAAGACTTTGGATTCATCAGTGTATCAAAAAATCAGATAATACCAATAGATTTTGAATGTTCTATTGCTTTGTGGCTAAATTGATAGTAACAGGTGGCCACGCCCATATCTGCTACATTGGCTAAAATAGTGGCTACCTTATTTTTTTTTGCGCTCGATGTCTGCCGGATATACACCGCTTTAATATTTTTAGGGAAAATTTTACAAATGCGTTCATAAATTTGAGGATCATGCTGTGAATCATCACCCAAAAGCACATAATCCAATTGCGGATAAAACGAAATAATGTCCTTAATCTTGACAAATTTATGATCGTGACTTCCTCTTCCCGTAAATAAGAAATCAGAAATCCCAGCTTTTATTTTTTTAAGTTTTATAACCGCTTTAGGAAGTTCATGTAGACGTGCAAAGGTTTCGATAAATTCGTATAGATTCCATTCACTGCTCGATACATAGAAAAAAGAATTAGACGCCTGGTTGTTAGTTTGTCCTGCCGTACTAAGCGCTTTGTAGTGCTGCACGACATCTTCAAAAATTTTCCGATTATTGACATTTCTCAATAAAAGCACATACAATTTCTTAAAAAAATTATTGCTGTGCGAAATCAAAAAGGTATCATCAATATCTGAAATAATTCCTAATTTGCTTTTAAAGGGCTTTAAGATCTCACCGTAGTTGACAATCCCAAAATCATATAATTTACAGGTCACCTGATAAGGATGCCATCCACTTTCCAAATCTTCATTAAAAGGAACGGTGAACCTAAAAAAACCATCGTCCAAAGTTCTGGTGGTCACTTTAAGGTCTTTGAAGCTTAGAGTTACTTCAACATTGGAAAAGGGTTTAATCCTGAACATATGGAGAATGGCTACGGCATGCCTAATTCCTTTTTTATCTAACCGGTATTTATCTGGTGCCCAAGATTTAAAAACATGCCCAGAAACAATGAGTTCCTGATCATTAACATAGCCGCGGTATAGTTTTAAATCGAGTTTTGACAATTGAAAAATAATTATTTATAATAAGTTACAAATTACTAAATTTAAGCAGTTTTATAGGTGTTATGGATTCGAAAAATAAATTATTATTAGTGGTCAATCCCATTTCTGGTGGTTCAGGTAAAGAACAATTGATCCAAGAAATCACCGAGGTGCTAAATCACCGTAAAGTAGTGTTTACAACTTATGAAACCACGGGTGAGAAGGATGAATCCCATATCAGAAAAATCATAGAGACGCAATCCATTCAAAAGATAATGGTTGTGGGCGGGGATGGTACCATACAAACGGTCGCAAAAGCTGTAGATAAAAGAGATGTTGCCCTAAGTCTAATTCCTGCGGGTTCTGCCAATGGCCTGGCCTCCAATTTTCAATTTCCAACCACCGTAGAAGATCAAATAGACATTGCTTTGGGAGACTCTTATATACTTCTGGATATGATCTCTATCAATGACCATCTCTGTTTGCATATTGCTGATCTTGGCATCAACGCTACACTGATAAAAAATTACGAAAACTCCGAGATACGCGGTAAACTGGGGTATGCACTTCAAACCATCCCTACGCTAATGGAATCTGATCTGCCCTATAGCTTTTCCTTGACCATTGACGACCAGACTATCAACCTACAAGGGGTGATGGTGGCTATTGCCAATGCCAAACAATTTGGGACTGGCGCTGTCATCAATCCTGAAGGACAAATGGACGATGGTATATTTGAAGTGTTGATATTTAAAAAATTGATGCTCATTGATATCTTAAAAACCTTAGACGAAGACTCCTATAGAAATCCTGAATTTGTAGAGTGCTACCCAGCCACAAAAGTCAGTATAGCGTGTCCATCTGAAGTTTCGTTGCAAGTGGATGGTGAATTCATAGGCAATGTCAAGCGTGTTTCGGCAGAACTGCTCTCTACAAAACTAAAAATCATGGTTCCCACGCAAGAGCCTAACAATTTATAGTTTCGAGAATACTGGTAATATAGCAACAGGAGTGGGTTTTAAAGTGAGGCTATTGAAGGGAAAAACAAGCACTTCCAATCAATTAACAACTTTCACCCTAAATCCTTATAGACTCGTTTCGTTATTCAACACGTGCCAGATCCTTCAAGTTTTCAATTTTGATCCTTTTTCCGGAAGTAGAAATCAATCCTTCTTTTTTAAACTGAGACAATATCCTAATGGCAGATTCTGTTGCGGTTCCTACAATGCTCGCATAATCTTCACGTGATAAATGGACCTTCAAATACCCTTCTTTATCCACCCCAAAATTTTTGCTTACATAAATAATGGTTGCCGCGAGACGTTCCCTAACCGTCTTTTGCGCCATATTGATCAAATCGTCTTCAGCTTCTCTTAAATCTTGGGCAAGATTCTGTAAAATATCAAATGAAAATTCTTGGTTGGTTTTAATAGTGCTTATAATTTGTTCTTTTGGCACATAACAGAGTTCCATATCGTTTAGCGCAATGGCGCTTAAGTTTGTCCTTTCATTACTAATAATAGACCGTTGCCCAATGAGATCTCCTTTTCCCATCAATTTAATGGTGTGATCTTTCCCGTTGGCACTTAGTTTTGTCAATTTACAAAGACCTTCTCTTACACAATACACCCCATTGAGCATTTCATTCTCGTTAAAAATAACATCACCCTTTTTATAAAACCGCGTAGTCTTACATGCTGCAACCTGTTTCATCTCCTCTTTGGTCAATGTATTCATCGCATTTAACTGACGCGCAATACATTGTTTACAACTACTCATAGCTCTTATAATTGACCTTCAAAATTACGAAAAACATGACAAATATCATAGTTTAAATTGCGATCAATTTCGCACCTTTGCAGGAGGTATAAATGAGCATAATTATGGAGCAATCGAGCTGTTTCCACTGTGGCGATCCTTGTGAGACGTCCACAGTTCTTCATGATGATAAATCTTTTTGTTGTCAAGGCTGCAAGACGGTTTATGAGATTTTCTCAGAAAATGACCTTACCTCCTATTACGACTTACAATCCAACCCAGGCACCACCCCAAAAGACATTCAGGGTAAATACGATTTCCTTTCCCAACCAAATATTATCGAGAAATTAGTAGAGTTTGATGATGGCAAATCGCAAATCACCACACTGTACATTCCGCAAATTCATTGTAGTTCCTGTATTTGGGTGCTAGAAAACCTGAACAAACTTAACCCGAACATTTCATCACCTCAAGTTGATTTTGGAAAGAAAACGGTGCGTCTTCAATATAATTCAGAGACCTACAGTTTAAAAGAGGTGGTCATTTTGCTCAGTAGCATTGGTTACGAGCCTTATATCAGTTTAGAGGATTTTTCTACTGGAAAAAACCACGTCAATCGTTCCCTAATTTACAAGCTTGGCATTGCAGGATTTGCTTTCGGGAATGTGATGTTTTTATCCTTTCCAGAATATTTTGAGGTCAATGAATTTTGGCTAGAGCAGTACAAACCATTTTTTAGATGGTTGATGTTTGCGTTTTCACTTCCCGTAGTATTTTATGCGTCATCAGATTATTTTATATCGGCCTACAAAGGCTTGCGTGCAAAAGCCTTAAATATAGATGTGCCTATTGCATTGGGGATTATTGTGCTGTTTTTAAGAAGTACAGTAGACATCATGTTCGACCTAGGGTCTGGATTCTTTGACAGCTTAACAGGATTACTTTTCTTTTTATTGTTAGGGAAATTCTTCCAGCAAAAAACCTATTCCTTTTTATCGTTTGAACGGGATTACAAATCCTATTTTCCAATCGCCATTACCAAAATAACAAAGGATGGCAAAGAACAGCCTGTTCAGGTGTATGACATTAAAGAAGGTGACCGATTGCTCATTAGAAACGAAGAACTGATTCCGGTAGACGGCGTGCTCATAAAAGGAAACGCCAAAATTGATTACAGTTTTGTAACGGGAGAATCTGAAGCATTAAGAAAAATCTCAGGAGACAAACTCTTTGCTGGTGGCAAACAAACCTCAGGAAGTATAGAAATGGAAGCCTTAAAAAGTGTTGAACAAAGTTACTTGACCCAGTTATGGGGCAACGATGTGTTTAATAAATCTAAAGAAGATGGCTTTACGACGCTGACCAATGTTATCAGTAAACGTTTTACCATTGTCGTGCTGAGTATTGCCTTTATCTCCACAACGTTCTGGTTATTTGCAGATTCCAGTAAAGCACTAAATGTTTTTACATCTGTTCTAATTATTGCCTGTCCTTGTGCCATTGCGTTGGCTGCTCCATTTACCCTTGGTAATATGCTGCGGATTTTTGGAAAACATAAGTTCTATTTAAAAAACGCCACAGTCATTGAACAAATGGCGGCGATCAATACCGTCATTTTTGACAAAACGGGAACCATCACTTCCAATAAACAAAGTACAGCAACCTACGAAGGGGATTCTTTATCGTCTTCAGAAGAGCTTTTATTAAAAAACACCCTAAGAGGTTCAAATCATCCACTCAGTAGAACGCTTTATGCGCTTCTAGAAGAAAATGACATCATTACGCTCGATGAATTTGAAGAGCATTTAGGTCAAGGCATTGAAGGAGTACATCAACAGGATCGGATCAAAATTGGATCGGCAAATTTTGTAGGTAAAACCAATGAGGCAGCCTTACTAAACACTGCCGTCCACATTAGTAGCAACAACACCTACAAAGGGAAGTACACGTTTTACAATAGCTACAGAAAAGGATTGGCAAAGTTGTTCAACACCCTGAAAAAACAGTACGATTTGGCCATTTTGTCGGGAGACAATGAAGGCGAACTGGAAAACCTAAAAAAATTATTGCCGGCAAGAACCAAAATGCTGTTCAATCAAAAACCAGATGATAAACTGGAATATATAAAATACCATCAAACTGAGGGCGCCAAAGTAATGATGATTGGCGACGGATTAAATGATGCGGGTGCGTTGGCGCAAAGCAACGTTGGTATTGCTCTTTCTGAAAATGTGAACGTCTTCTCTCCTGCCTGTGATGCCATTTTAGATGCAGAGAACTTTAACAATTTGGGAGATTTCCTTAATTTATCTAAGTCGGCCATCAAAATTGTCAATTGGAGCTTTATGCTGTCCTTATTCTATAATGTGATTGGTGTTTATTTTGCAGTCACCGGACAATTGGCTCCCGTCATTGCTGCAATCCTAATGCCTTTAAGTTCTATTAGTGTGGTGGTATTTACCACAATTGCAACCAATTGGGTGTCCCGAAAATTGAAATAAACGATATGTTTATGTTTCTTTAAAACATTTAATTGAACACTAAATTTTTAATTGAATCCTCAAAGGTATATTTTAACAAAAAATTGTATAAATTTGAAAGCAAAGAGGGTCACAAATTTTCTAAAATATATCAGGTTTTAGTGGGTGTAAAAAACACAATACATGATAAATATCATAAAATAACTTTGGCATCAACTGTAATTTTGAGCCATAACTTCTAAATAGGTATGAGCGTTATATACATTTTACTGACTATCAGCATTGTAGTTGCTGTCATTTTTTTTATTGCCTTTATCGTGGCAGTTAAAAGCGGGCAATATGATGACAGTTACACCCCTTCCGTTCGCATGCTTTTTGAAGATGAGCTCATAAAAGAAAAACCAAAAACATCAAAACTAACTAATCAAGAATAATCTTTTTACTATGGAAATGCAACAATTTTATTACGATAATAAAATCGTCAAAAAATTCCTATATGCCACCATGTTCTGGGGCGTGATAGGGATGTTGGTGGGTCTATTACTGGCTTTCTTATTTCTTTTCCCCAATCTTACGGACGGTGTTTCATGGTTGAGCTTTGGAAGATTGAGACCTTTGCACACCAATGCCGTAATCTTCGCCTTTGTGGGGAATGCCATTTTTGCAGGTATTTATTATTCTTCTCAGCGGTTATTAAAAGCAAGAATGTTTAGTGATGCTTTAAGTAACTTCAATTTTTGGGGATGGCAATTGATTATCGTTGGTGCCGCCATCACACTTCCCTTAGGTTTTTCGTCTTCTAAGGAATATGCTGAATTGGAATGGCCCTTTGATATTGCAATTGCAGTAGTTTGGGTCGTTTTTGGTTGGAACCTTATCGGAACCATATTGAGAAGACGGCAACGACATTTATATGTGGCCATTTGGTTTTACCTCGCCACGTTTGTAACGGTTGCCGTACTCCATATTTTTAATAGTTTAGCTATTCCTGTAAGTGCCTTTAAAAGTTACTCCGTATATGCAGGTGTTCAGGATGCCCTGGTACAATGGTGGTACGGGCATAATGCTGTTGCGTTTTTCTTAACAACACCGTTTTTGGGGCTGATGTACTATTTTGTACCTAAAGCGGCCAACAGACCCGTGTATTCTTACAGACTTTCCATAGTTCACTTCTGGTCGTTAATCTTTATCTATATATGGGCTGGACCTCACCATTTATTATATACAGCGTTACCAGAATGGGCACAAAATTTAGGTGTAGCATTCTCCATCATGTTATTAATGCCATCTTGGGGGGGTATGATCAACGGACTCCTTACACTTCGTGGTGCTTGGGATAAAGTAAGAACCGACCCTGTTTTAAAATTTATGGTGGTTGCCATTACAGGTTATGGTATGGCCACGTTTGAAGGGCCAATGCTGTCCTTGAAAAACGTTAATGCTATAGCCCATTATACAGACTGGATTATTGCCCACGTTCACGTTGGTGCCTTAGCCTGGAATGGGTTTTTAACTTTTGGGATGATCTATTGGTTAATTCCACGTATGACCAAAAGCAAACTGTACTCTGTTGCTTTAGCAAACGTTCACTTCTGGATTGGAACTTTAGGGATCATTATGTATGCCCTACCCTTATATGTTGCAGGGTTTATACAGGCCAGTATGTGGAAACAATTCAATCCTGACGGCACATTGGTTTATGGTAACTTCTTAGAAACTGTTACTGAAATTATGCCCATGTACTGGATGCGCGCCATTGGTGGTACATTATTTATAACAGGAATGCTCATCATGTGTTATAATGTCATTCAAACCATCAGAAAAGGTAGCGAAGTAACTGATGAACTTGCTGAATCTGTAGCCCTACAGCGCGTGTCTAAAAAACGTGTTGCAGGAGAACATTGGCACAGCTGGTTAGAACGCAGACCAATTCAATTGACTATTGGTGCTACTGTTGCCATTCTTATTGGTGGTATCATTCAAATAGTACCCACCATCATGATCAAATCAAACATTCCTACAATTACAAGTGTTAAACCCTATACACCCTTAGAACTTGAAGGTAGAGATCTATATATTCGCGAAGGTTGCGTGGGCTGTCACTCTCAAATGATTAGACCGTTTAGAGATGAAGTAGAACGTTACGGCGAATTTTCAAAGGCGGGTGAATTTGTATATGATCATCCATTCCTTTGGGGCAGTAAACGTACAGGACCTGATTTGCACAGAATTGGAGGCAAATATTCTGACAACTGGCATTTCAACCATATGTATGACCCTCAGAGTACGTCCTCAGGATCTATCATGCCGGCTTACAAATGGCTAATTACCACTGAATTGGACAAATCCAATACAGAGACCAAAATGAAAGCCATGGTTAATTTGGGCGTGCCTTATTCTGATGAGGAAATTGCCAACGCGCAACAGCACATGGCTGAGCAAGGGGAACAAATTGAAAAGAACCTCTATTCTGACCCTGACTTTGTAGAATCTTACGAAGCAGATAAACAAAGTAGTGGCGCAGACTTCGTAGATATGAGAGATCGTGAGATTGTAGCCATAATCGCTTATTTACAGCGCTTAGGAACTGATATCAAAATACAAGATTTAGAAACGACTAAAAACTAACAATCATGCTAAAATATGTCAAAAACCACATGGACAGCATTTCGGGTATAGAAATATACCCGGTGATTTCCTTACTTATATTTTTTACTTTTTTTGTAGCCCTCTTTTGGTGGGTATTCACCGCTAAAAAAGACTATATCAAAAAAATGAGCAATATCCCTTTAGACAACCAAAACGAAACAACACTATGAGACATTTAATTCCATCTTACGTCAGGGTGCCTTTGATATTCTTTATCATATGGGGTCTAATTGAATTCTTTGTGGACTCAGGAAATGAACCTGCGTTTATGAATAATCCCATGATCATGCTTTTCCTAGTATTGGTATTGGTGATTCTTCTCGCTATCGAGGCTATTGTAGCCGCCTTGGAAAACGTGATGTATCAAAGCTTGGATGAAACCGCTAAAGCACGATTCCGCGCCACTAAAAATTCACCATCTAAAATTGGAGAATGGATCAGTACCACCTATACTAAAATGTTGGGTTCAAAACCTATTGAAAAAGAAGGCGAAATTGTTCTTGACCATGATTATGATGGGATTAGAGAACTTGATAATGATCTTCCGCCTTGGTGGCTCTATGGTTTCTACGCGTCTATAGTCTTTGCGGCTGTTTACTTGATCCGTTACCATGTTTTTGATGGTGAAAATCAGTATGAAGAATTGGAAACTACTTTAGAAATCGCTAAAGCAGAGCTAGAAGAGTATAAGAAGACCGCTAAGGATTTGGTAGATATCAACTCCGTAGCCGTGTTGACAGATCCGGCAGATTTGGCCAATGGCAGAACTATTTACGAAGCCAACTGTGTGGCCTGTCATATGGCAGATGGTGGTGGAGGTATTGGCCCTAACCTTGCGGATGAGCATTGGATTTTGGGTGGTGGTATCAAGAACATTTTTAACACCATTAGTGAAGGTGGCCGAAGTGGAAAAGGAATGATCGCCTGGAAATCTACCTTAAAGCCTAATGAAATGGCGCAAGTTGCCAGTTATATTATGACTTTTGAAGGAACCACGCCTGCAAAACCGAAAGAGCCTGAAGGTGATATTTGGAAGGAATAGAAATGTCGCTAAAGTTACGGCACCAGCTAAATCTGTTGAAGCCAAAACTAACGATGTAAGTTAGTACTGAAAAGTAAGTGATACTCTATTTCCTTTAAGTGATACTCTATTTCCTTTAAGTGATACTCTATTTCCTTAGCGGAGAACAAGCGAATAGGTAGCGTACAATAGATAAAAAATAACAAGTGAAAACTCCCCAAAACGAAAGCTTTAGAGACACCCTAGGCACTCTTACTGATGAAGGTAAGCGTAAATGGGTCTTTCCTAAAAAACCAAGCGGCAAATTTTACGACTATCGTAAATGGGTCAGCTATGTACTTTTGGGGTTCTTTTTATTGGCGCCTTTTATCAAAATAAACGGCAATCAGTTTTTGATGTTTAATATTTTGGAACGCCGTTTTAATATCTTCGGTTTTCCTTTTTGGCCACAAGATTTTCATCTATTTGTCATCTCTATGCTGATAGGTGTGATTTTTATAGCACTGTTTACTGTAGCTTTCGGAAGAATTTTCTGCGGATGGATTTGCCCACAAACGATATTTATGGAAATGGTCTTCAGACGTATTGAATATTGGATTGACGGCGATAGAGGTGCCCAAATGCGTTTGGATAGACAAGAATGGAATGTTGAAAAAATCAGAAAACGCGGTCTAAAATGGTTTTTATTTTTAGTGATTTCTTTTGTCATTTCAAATGTGTTTTTAGCGTATTTAATAGGAAGTGATAAATTGATCAGTTATATTCTTGCGGGACCAATGGCTAATGTCAGTACGCTGATTTCTCTTCTTATTTTTACTGCAGTCTTTTATTTCGTATTTGCATGGTTTAGAGAGCAAGTATGTATTATTGCATGTCCGTACGGCAGGTTGCAGGGCGTTTTGTTAGACAATAAATCTATTGTTGTGGCCTATGACCATAAACGTGGCGAAGCAGAGAATGGCAGAAAGAAATTCCGTAAAAATGAAGATAGGGAAGCCTTGGGGCATGGCGATTGTATTGATTGTTTCCAATGCGTTAACGTTTGCCCTACAGGTATCGATATTAGAAACGGGACGCAGTTGGAGTGTGTCAATTGTACTGCCTGCATTGATGAATGTGACCATATTATGGAAAGTATCAACCTTCCAAAAGGTCTCATAAGATATGCTAGTGAAGAAAACATTGAGAAGAAAAAGAAATTTGAGTTTACACCACGTCTTAAAGGTTATTCGGCTGTATTAGTCATTTTAACAGGTCTTCTTATCGGAATGTTGATGTTAAGAAACGATGTAGAAGCACGCGTATTGAGACTTCCAGGTCAACTATTTGAACATAAGGATAACAATATTATCAGTAATGTGTTTACCTATAAATTGATTAACAAAACAACCAGAGATATCCCTGAAATAAACTTCAAATTGAGAAGTTATAAAGGGACCATTAAAGTGGTTTCTGCTGAAGACCGTTTTACGGTCCCTAAACAAGGAATGGCAGAAGGCACCTTATTTATTGAAATCAATCAAGGCGACCTAAAATCAGACAAAAATAAATTGATGATTGAGGTGTACAGTGACGATGATTTGATTGAAACCACAACGGTTAATTTCTTAGGACCTAGAAGTTATAAGTAATTTAAACCGTTAAAATTAGTGTTGAAAAACATTTAGTTATACGAAAGAAAGAATCCCTCCTACGGGAGAATGATAAAAGAGATAGTATTATGAAATTCAATTGGGGTACGGGTATTGTATTAGCATTTATAGGCTTTATAAGCTTTATATTGTATTTTGTTATTTCCATGACGGTTAACAAAAAATATGAGCACGACTTGGTGACAGAAAACTATTATGGCCAAGAGTTGGAATTTGAAAATGAGCTGCACAAGCAAAGACATGCGCAAACCCTAGAAAAAGATCTTTTTTGGACACATACTGAAGAGGGGTTAGTAATTACGTTTCCTGAAAGCATGACGCCATCAGATATTAAAGGTAAAGTGTTCCTATACAGACCATCTAATAAACAATTAGACTTTGAAAGTACAATTTCATTGTCTAACCATAATTTGCTCATACCTGACAAAAGTTTGTTAGGTGGTCGTTGGAACATTAAAGTAGATTGGCAATATAAAGAAGATTCGTACATCTTTAAAAGAGATATTACCTATTAAATGCTGTGGTCTGCGCTCATATTCGGATTATTGGGTAGCTTCCACTGTGTGGGCATGTGCGGTCCTATTGCCTTTATGCTGCCGGTTGACCGGTCCAACTCTACCAAAAAAGTAGCACAGATTTTCACTTATCACTTGGGGCGGATTTTGGCCTATAGCCTTATTGGTCTTTTCTTTGGACTGGTTGGTAAAAGTCTTTACATCTTTGGTCTCCAACAACAGCTCTCTATATTAATTGGCATATTGATGATTGTAGTAGTCTTAATCCCTACAAAAACAATTAACAATTACAACTTCTCCAAACCCATTTACAAAATTATTTCTAAAGTAAAATCCTCCTTAGGACAAGCCCTAAAGAAAAAAACCGCCGATACTTTTCTTACCATCGGTTTCCTTAACGGGTTCTTGCCTTGCGGCCTTGTGTATATGGCTGTATTTGCCTCTTTAGCCATGAACAGTGCTCTACAGGGCAGTTTGTATATGGCCTTGTTTGGTTTAGGAACCATTCCTTTAATGACCTCTGCTATTTATTTGGGAAAATTTTTAAATACCCGTGTCAAGCAGCGCATCCAAAAGGCCATTCCTGTGTTTGTGGTAATTATAGGCATCTTATTTATATTACGCGGTATGGGCCTTGGCATTCCTTACCTCTCTCCTGCTCCAGCTATTGAAATGGCTCAAGGTGAGATAGAATGTCATTAAAAGTAGTTAAAAAAACAACTAAATTTTAATGCGGATAATTTTGTCCTATTTAAAATTTAATGTATCTTTGAACCAACAAAATAATCAATTTATGTTTTCTAAAGCTTGCGAATACGGTCTTAAAGCGTCTATTTTTATAGCATCCAATTCTTATGATGGTGAACGTGTAAGCTTAAAGGAAATTGCAAAGGAAATCAATTCACCAGAAGCCTTTACTGCAAAAATACTACAAGATTTAGTAAGACATAAGATTATCAATTCAGTGAAAGGTGCTTATGGTGGATTTGAAATTCCTAAAAATGAGATTTCATCCATCAAACTCTCACAAATAGTGAATGCCATTGATGGCGATAGTATTTATAGAGGTTGTGGTTTAGGCCTGCATGTGTGCGATGAGAACCATCCATGCCCTGTACATGATCAATTTAAGGATATTAGAATGCAGTTAAAGGATATGTTGCAAAACACCAATCTTGAACAGTTGGCACTTGATATCAAATCGGGTGCAAGCTTTCTAAAATTATAAAAAAAAAATTTGAATACAAATAGGATAATTTTATCCGAATAAACACTTGTCTAATTTAACCCCCCCCCCCTTAAACCTCCTTATTTATAAAGGATTGGGACAGATTTATGGAAACATTACAAAAAGATTCACAAAAACAAATCGGTCAATTTGTGGCTGAAGATTTTAGAACCGCAGCCGTATTTTCTAATTATGGTATCGATTTTTGCTGTAAAGGCGATAGAACCGTTGAAGAGGTATGCACTAAAAACAAAATAGATATCGATGAATTATTAGGAAAACTAGAAAATATACAGTCCTCCAACAGTCAGCAGTCCATTGATTACAAGTCTTGGCCCTTAGACTTACTGGCAGAATATATTGAGAAAAAACACCACCGCTATGTTGAAGAAAAAACACCAGTGTTGCGACAATTTTTAGATAAACTCTGCAAAGTACACGGACAAAGGCATCCTGAGCTATTAGAGATTACAGCGTTATTTATTGGCTGTTCTAAAGAATTGGCAGCTCATATGAAAAAAGAAGAGTTGATCCTCTTCCCATTTATCAAACGTATGGTAAAAGCAAAATCAGATGGTACTCAAATTGAATCTCCTCAATTTAATACCGTTGAAAACCCAATCGCCATGATGAAAGATGAGCATGAAGCTGAGGGCGAACGTTTCAGAAAAATTGCAGAATTAACTGACAATTATACCCCACCTGCTGACGGATGTAATACTTATAAAGTAACCTTTGCAATGTTAGAGGAATTTGAAAAAGATTTGCATTTGCATATTCATTTAGAAAATAACATCTTGTTTCCTGAAGCAATTAAGCTGGAAGCATCCTTAAAATAATTTTTATTTGGTTTTGATTGTTGAAGTGACACTTCCTTTTCATAACTCATTCTACTGTGCTACTACGTTTCTATGAGGGGAATTTAGCGCCTGTTAAATGAGTTATGATGGGAAGTGTTTTTTTTCTTTCTATTATTAGTAACTTTATGCGACCAAATTTACTTTAAATGCAAAAAAAACTTATTGCTGTATGTCTGATCAACTTTTTGATCGCCGCTTTAATGGGTTTGGCATTACGCTACATTTTTGTACAACCTCTTGGCATTAATTTCAGATACCTTACGCATGCACATTCACACGTTGCCATGCTCGGTTGGGTCTACTTAATGCTCTATCTTTTAATTGTACACTACTTTATTCCAGAAAAGAAACCCATTTACAACCGCTTATTTTGGGTAACACAATTTGCCGTTATAGGCATGATGGTAAGTTTTCCTTTTACAGGGTATGCTGCAATTTCCATTACATTTTCATGCTTGCATATTTTCTGTAGTTACTATTTTGTAAGATTGGTTTGGAAAAACCACAAAGTCACCTCCTCTCCCATCCGTAAGTTATTAAAATCATCTTTGGTGTTTATGGTGCTCTCCACCATAGGTGTTTGGTGCCTGGGTCCTGCCGTGGCCATTTTGGGTCAAGCCTCAGCATTTTATCAAATTGCCATACAGTTCTTCTTACATTTTCAGTTTAATGGTTGGTTTATGTTGGCTGTATTGGCTGTATTTCTACATCAATTTCCTATAGATAATTCAGCGCTATTTAAACAGTTTTTCAATACTCTTATAGCCGCCACCATCCTCACATTTGCATTGCCTGTAAGTTGGTTTTTATACCATCCATTATGGTTGATCATTAACGGATTAGGCGTTCTTTTACAACTGCTATCTGGCTATTATTTTATCCTATTGCTAAAACCACACTGGACTACCTTCTGGTCTGGAATTTCAACCCTGACCAAAGCGCTATATGGGTTGGCACTGATTTCATTTATCCTCAAAATTGTACTGCAAACGGCTTCAATTATTCCACTAGTTGCTCAAATGGCACATCAATACCGTAACTTCGTTATTGGATTTATCCATTTAATGATGTTGGGCGTTATCAGCGGATTTTTATTTGCATTTTTATTACAGAAGTATTCAAAAACAAACACTAACAAAAGCCTTAGTTTTGGTATTTATACTTTTATATTAGGGTTCGTTTCCACAGAAATATTACTCATTCTTCAGGGTATATTTTACTTTTTTGGATGGGGAATGTTGCCTCAGTATTATCTCATTCTGCTGTTATGCAGCATCTTTCTGCCCTTGGGCATCTTATTTTTCATTTTAAATCTCAGAAATTATGACACAAAAACCCTTAAAACGACATAAAGCACTTCAACCTTTAAGTAGAGAGCACCACCACGGATTATTGCTGTCTTGGAAAATCAGAAGTGGATTCAGTAAAAACATTGAAACCAAGCGCATCAAGATCTATGCAGACTGGTTTTTTGAGAACCATTTGATCCCTCACTTTAAACTGGAAGAGACGCATATTTTTACCATTTTGGATGAAGACCACGAATTTGTCAAGCGCGCTTTGGCAGATCATAGACGGTTAAAACGTCTGTTCACCAATGGCGAAGATGCCACTAAAAATCTTCATAGAATTGAGGAAGAATTAGAGCAGCATATTCGTTTTGAAGAACGTACCTTGTTCCCTGAAATTCAGAAAGCAGCCACCGAAGAACAATTGGCACTCATTGCCGAAATCCATCATGAAGACGGCTTTGTAGACAATGTAGAGGATGAATTCTGGCGTTAATTTAATGGATAACAAAAGACATGTTCATATAAAAATTACGGCCTTGTCGCAAAATGTTGTTCCAATCCGCATAAGTAGAATAACTCGCATCCAAAATGTTTTCGATTCCATATTTCAAAACAACATTATGGTTTTGAATGGTCAATTCATTCCCTAAATTCAGATTCAGAATTGCATATCCAGGTGTCTCATCTTCGCCATAAAAACGGCCATAGTTACTTTGGTTGCCATTCCCTTCCAACTGAAGCGCGGCATTAAAAAAAATCCACGAAAATCTCCGTAATCAGCGGGAAAATTAGTAAGCGTATGGACAAATTATCCCGCAGATCTCACCGATTTACGCTGAAAAACAAATATTCCATCTTTTTTAATGAAATATACGTTATCATAATGAATCAATTTATATCCTTATGATATTTTACAGATAACCAAAAAAGAAAAAAACAAAGGTTTTTTTATACCGAAAAGAATTAACTAAAATTTGGTAGAGGATTCTTGATATCTGGGAATCAGGTGAGTTTCGAAATAAAAATGCGCATTTTGAAGTCTTGTGGGAACATCGTTTTAGCCGCTGCACGCTCTGTTTCAAATAAACCTAACACATCAAAAGACAGGCGTCTTGTTTCTTGAGCAGGCAAGTCTGTATTAGATTTTGGTGTACTTTGTTTGATTTCTTTGGTCAACTGGTACTTTCCGTTACAACCTTGCTGACTGTCTTTTGATACGGCTGTTTTTTGCCATAACGGCTTGGTTCGCTAAAAAACCGACAATAATCTCGAGGGTGTTGCTAGTATGTGTGATGCCTGCAATCATATTACAAATTTACGGACTAGGATCTCAACTTTAAGTGACAATGGTCACAATTTAAATGCCATCTGTAATGCGTTAAAAATCCTTTTTCTTCGATTTATAGACGATTCGTAATACCGGTACTATTACCCATAAACTTAAGGCTATAAACGAAACAATCAAACCGTAATTGGTGCCAAAAAACTGTTTAAAAATGGCGCCTGTATACCCAAGTAATGCTGAAATATCCAATTTCAACAATATCAAGGTTCTCGACAAATCTATAGGATTCAGCATGGTGCCAATTAAGGACACCTTATCTAGTGGATACTCTTCAAAGCCTATCAACACCAATAAGAAGATGCCGTCATAAATAACCGCTAAAAAGAGCCATAGCAAGATGGCATATCCAAATCCTTTGATCTTATTTTCATTCGAAAGTGCGATGTTAAAAGCGAGCGCAGTAAAAATTAAGGTCAAAAATGTACCCGTTATCAACAACAAGGAGAAATCCCAGATGGCACTACTCTCGAACAGCCCGTAGAACACAAATGGCAATCCCAATCCTAAGATTAAACTCATGGAGAGCGAAATAGCGACGCCCAGATATTGTCCTAAAAATATGGAAGAGCGTTTTAGCGGTTGCGCCAACAGGAGTTCTGTAAATTCTTTAGAATTGTAATAATACATTACTCCAAAAATGGTTCCTATTAATGGCACCAGAATAATGATGACATTCATTAAGGTAATGACCGCTTTTGATAAATCGTTATTTAAGAATAACAAGACGATGCCGAGCAGGAGATAAAATGCAAAATAGACATAACTCCAACGGCTGCGCATCAGGTCATAAAAACTATATTTTAATATTTTAAGCATGGTTGTCAGTTAAGATAGACGCAATAGCATGTTCAAAATCTGGCTGATTGGTCTTGGTTTTTAATTCTGATATGGTGCCTTTAAAGTAAATTTTACCTTCCAAAATGAAAACTATTTCGTCTGAAATTTCTTCAACAAAACTCATAATGTGAGAGGTGATTAAAATGGTTTTTCCCTTTTCTTTTTCAACTTGGATCAAATCTTTTAAACGAAGCATTGAAATTGGATCCAAGCCTGAGGTAGGCTCATCTAAAATAATGATGGGACTGTCAAACATAAACGTCAACACGAGGTTCACTTTTTGTTTTGTACCTCCCGAAAGTTGGCCTAATTTTTTATCCAAAAACGGCGTTAGTTTGAACAATTCTATCAAGCGTTCATCTTCTTTCGTGGATTTCCGTAAATCTTTAATCATTTTAATGAGTTCCCTAACTTTTAAGTTACTTGGGAAATTTGCTATTTGCGGCAAATAATCAATCTGATGGCGGTAATCTGAATTCTGGGTAATGTTTTTACCCAAAACCGTAATCTCACCTTTATCAGGAATAACCATTCCTAATACCGACTTTATTAAGGTGGTCTTTCCTGAACCATTTGGCCCCAGAATGGCGAAGATGCCGCCTGCACCAATACTTAAATCCAGTCCGCTTAAGACATGGTTTTTTCCGAATTTTTTATGTAAACCTTGTATCGTTACCATGTGGCTTTTTTCATTAAAGGGTTATTGTCCAACAAATCATCTGGGGTGAAAACAGGCGATACTTTTTCAGAGAAATCAATAATATCGATAAACATACTCCGCAATAAAATGATGGTTTCTGGAGTGCGATTGACGATGTATGAAAACAATTTCACCGGTCTATAAGGAATATCGCCAATCCCGTTTTTATTTAAATCATAACCGGTATAGCTGCTCCAATAATTTCGATCGAATGTATTGTCATTAACATTGCTGTTATAGGCAATATCAAAAGAGTTATATAAAAAATTGTTTTCGGTGAAGGTATTGGTATAGCAGGCACCGCGGACTTTAATGGCCCAACCATTATTCCTGAAATTATTGTGTTTGTAAATAATGCGGTTAGATCCTTCTATGTTAATGCCAATAGTATTATCGTGAAAAGTATTGCCAATTATTTCTGCATCGTTGATTTCTTTGAGCAACATACCGTAAGAAGCGGTTCCCCAATTATCCTTGAACAAATTATTATACATCTTTATCCGTTTGGAAAACATGACTGCAACACCAGCGCCATTATTAGAAAATTCATTACCCTCATAGACATCGTCGTTAGAGAACATAAAATGCAGGCCATATCTCACATTTAAGGAGCTCAGGTTGTTTTTGATGGTACAAAAATCAGAGAATTCTAGATAAATGCCATCCCGCACGTGTTGAACGATATTATTTTCAATTTGAACATTCTTACTGTACCATAACTGAATCCCATTTCCGGAGTTGTATTCTTCTACCGCATCTCCGATGATCTTATTATTGAGGATCTTTCCGTCACTAGATCTTTCAATATATATTCCGAAAAAAAGTTTTTCTAGAACAACATTTTGAATGGTGAAATTTTTACTTCTTTTCACACGAATAGCCGCATAATCTGCGGTATAACTTGTCCCAACATTTTTAATCATCAATCCGTCAATGGTTACATTGTCTGAGGTTATGGTGATAATTTCACCCTTCAGTTCTCCATCAATAACAGGTTGATCCTTTCCGATGATGGTGAGGGGTTTATCAAAGTTAAGATTGTGTTCTTTATAAGTACCTTTCTTAACCACGATGGTATCAAATGCCTTCGCCTGGGTTATGGCTGCCTGCACTGAGGTGATAGCACAGGTTTTGCACACTTCTAAAGTTTGGGCAGTAGTTGCACCCGTCATCAACATGACGCTCATAAAAACGACTAACTTTTTCATGTGGCTAGCCTTTAAGATGCATTAGTAGTTCCTCCCAAGAATACAAGTCGCCGCCTTTTTCAGCTTGCATCTTCTCAGCATCCGCTGTGCTTTTAAAAGCTGAAAGATAAGCGCCCATAGGGCTTGGAATATTTTTACTGATCAAGAATGTAGCTTTTTTAGCATCAATCAACGTCCCTGGTTCTGAATAATCATTAGAGAGAAAAAGTTCGATCTCTGAAGTCTCAAAATCGTCCATAAAATTGACCATACATTCTGTAGCATCAAATTTATAGGCTTTATTTTTTTTGGTTACAAGTTCTGCAGCATGTGTCTTGTCTACAATGGTCATTTTACAAAAACTGCAGCCATCATTACCATAATCTATGGCTTTGGGAGACACAGTGCAATTGAACATGAATAGCAATAAGGCAAGAATTGAATAGTGTTTTAGTGTTTTCATGAGTTTAGTGTTTTAATGCACGCATGGCGTTTACTGCGTGGTTGCCTTTACGCTTGTCCTTCTGCCTAACCAGAATGCCACCAGCGTTAAAAGCATACCCACGAACATCAGGTATCCACCTGTATGTGGTAAAGAGGTTACATCAAAATTTAGCAACTTTTGAAAGCCAAATAATGGTGGTTTATAAGACATTGGCGAACCGTCTGGATTGGTCACTTTAATAATTGCATTGGGATCCAAATCACTGCCGTAAGAGATCAGCCAATTATTAAAATCATACATCCCAAGAAGGCCTAATACTGACATCAATACAAACCAACCTAAAAAGAATTTATAACTTACTTTTCCAAAAAATCCTAACACACCAATCACCACACCCAAGATTGACATGCCTAAAATAACTTTTGGAAACACGGAGAACTCCCACATTTCTTCGGGTTTTGGAATGGTTTTCATCCCAATGTAATGATTAATGCCATCAATGTTTTGTAAATCAAATTCTTCAACACCTTTAATTCCATCAATATAAATATTCATACCCAGTGGATCTGGATATTGTGGTGCTCCAAGCATGATGTTCCATAGGGGGAATTTAAAAAGTCCCAATAAAAGCAATGAACCGAATATCATTATAATCGCAGCTGTTTTCATCTTAAAATAATTTAGTACCGTTACTTGTGAAAAAGCTTCTTTTGAAGAGGCTTTAGTGATTTAAAAAAGAAAGGCGAGAGCGAAATCACAACCCTCGCCTTTCATAGGAAAATAAACACTAAAACAAAATTTCCCTATCTGTTATTATTTAAAATTAGTCACCTAGTGACCAAGACAATTCTATGTTGGAATCT
Source organism: Gelidibacter salicanalis (assembly GCF_016469035.1). GTDB lineage: Bacteria > Bacteroidota > Bacteroidia > Flavobacteriales > Flavobacteriaceae > Gelidibacter > Gelidibacter salicanalis_A. The sequence goes on from NZ_JAEHJZ010000026.1 coordinate 44,105, forward strand.
GCTGGAGACACACGAACATAGCCTTGCATTTCTTGGTGAAGTGCAGAACAGAAATCTGTACAATAGAATGGCCATACGCCAACTTTTTTTGGTTCCCAGGTTAAGGTTCTCGTTTGACCTGGAGAGATTAACAACTCGGCATTATTAGCACCAATCATCGCAAAACCGTGTGGTACATCAAAATCCTGTTCGAGGTTGGTCACGTGGAAGAACACTTTGTCTCCTACTTTTACCCCTTCTATATTGTCTGGTGAAAAGTGACTACGGATTGTGGTCATATACACATGAACGTTTTTACCATCACGCACCACTTTAGTATCAGCATCAATAGTTGCTTTTCTTGGATGCTTGTTCTCTGCTAACCTGTAGATCTTTTTAGAATTATTTTTAATGATCTCTGCAGGAATGGCAGCTGCATAATGCGGTTCACCATGTGTTGGGAAATCTAATAATAATTCCATTTTATCTCCAGAAATATCATACAGCTGCGCTGAATGCTCCATCTCTGGTCCTGTAGGCAAGTAACGGTCTTTGGTGATTTTGTTCATGGCGAACATATATTTACCAAACGGCTCTCTTGAGTTTCCTCCAGGAATTGTTAAATGACCAACAGAATAGTAGGTTGGTTTTCTATCAAGCACTTCCCAAGTCCCTAATTTCCATTTTACAACTTCAGAAGAAATAAAGAAAGTGGTGTATGCATTTCCTTTCCCGTCAAATTCTGTATGTAACGGGCCTAAGCCTGGCTGCTCAACTGAACCTGCCAATACATCTTCAAATCTCAGGATTGGAATACCGTAAGCATCACCGTCAAATTTTTTCTTTTCGATGGCATCCAACATTTTAGTAAATGAATGCACCGTTAGATTGGCTGATAATTTACCATTACCAACAATATATTCTCCTGATGGATCAACGTCACAACCGTGTGGCGATTTTGGTGTTGGCAATAAGTAAATTGCGCCAGGGATCTCTGCAGGATCTACAACTCGTACTTCTTTTTTCATGGTTGACGTTGCAGTATGCGTCGCTTCATCATGTAAGTTATGTGTGTATTCAGCTGGCATCATCTTACCACCGCCATTATTTACGTATGCTTCAATTTTTTTCCAATTGATAGCAGCAATAAAATCTTTATCATTTTGAGAGGCATTAACCTCTAGCAATGTGCTTGCCTCTTCTGTATTATAGGTCGTAAAGAAGAACCAACCGTGCGATTTTCCACGCCCAGGGTGTGATAAGTCATAGTTAAAACCTGGCATAAGAATTTGGAATTTGATATCCATATGTCCGTGTTCAGGATCTACAGCAATAAAGGTTAAGGCTCCTTTAAAATTACCTTTATAATCTTTAATTGGCATGTCTCTTTGAGGTACCGGCACAGAAAAACGTGTCCCCGCAACTACATACTCTGTGTTTTCTGTAATGAAAGAGGAACTGTGGTTTCCTGCACTATTTGGAACTTCAATAATTTCTTCAGTTTCAAATGTAGTCAAACTGATTCTAGCAATACGTGGGGTATTGTTCCCATTGATAAAAATCCAACGTCCGTCCAGTTTTCCATTGGTTTGTGAAATGTCAGGGTGATGTGAATCATCCCAAGGAACAAATCCAAAGGACGTTTCTAGCATCGGCTTGGTCTCTTCAGAATAGCCATAACCATTAGTTGGAAACTGGGAGAATACGGGAATTTCTTTAAACATACGTCCAGAAGGTAAGCCGTAAACCGTTAGGTTCCCGCTATATCCTCCGGAAATAAATGCGTAATGCGAGTCATGTTCACCTGGCGCCACGTAGACTTTTTCAGCAACATTACTTGCCAAAGCACCTGATCTGCCCTTTGATTTTTCTGAATTATTGCAACTTGTTAAACCCGCCAGGACAGCGACAAGAGCAACTGTTATTTTTAATGTTTTTTTCATGGTTTCTGAATTTAGGTAAGTGTTAGTTAATTTTTAGCTGGCGGCAACAATACTTTGTCTATGATGTGGACAATCCCGTTGCCTGCAGGTACGCTCGCAATGATTTTAGCACCACCAACCATCGGTTCGCCATCTATCACTTCTATCTGTACATCTTGATTATTGGCTTGTCCCAACTTTTTGAATTTCGTTAAGAACTCTTTCGAATAATTGCCAGGAGTTACATGGTATTTAAGAATATCAGCCAGAGCATTTTTGTTTTCTGGTTTTAATAAATTCTCAACAGTTCCCGCTGGCAAGGCATCAAAGGCTTCATTGGTTGGCGCAAATACCATTAGAGGACCTGCATTTACCAAAACATTCTCCAATTGTGCCGCTTGCACGGCTGCCACCAACGTAGAATGGTCTTTTGACCCCATAGCTATTTGTAAAACATTTGGAGTGGCAACATCATCTTCAATAAAAGCTTGACCTTTATTTTTGTCTTGAATTGATTCCGAAGTGGTTGTTTGTGCTTCTGGTTGTTGCTCTTTATTTTCCTTGCAGGACACAAACGCGACTACTAGAATAAGAAAGCTCAAAAATTTAAAACTTGTTTTCATAAGAAAAATATTTATAAGGTTCTAAAATACTCTAGTACAGCCCTTGCTTCCTCTTCAGAAAGATGTTGGTTTGCCATTGGCGCACCATTAAACTCCATCAGTAAATCTTTAGCAAGAGGATCTTGTTTAACCATCTCTTCAGGATTCAAAATCATGTTCATAATCCATTCCGGTGATCTTCGGGTTAAAATTCCAGTAGGAGGAGGACCAATGAACTTCTTATCAGCTTTATGACAGGCCGTACACATTTTTTCATAAACATCTTTTCCGTGAGCAACCATAGTTTGATCAATCTCTGTTGGAAGTGCTAACGACGTAATAGGCCCTACTCCTTTATTGTTCAACTCTACACGTTCAGAAGCTGGTACTTTAGATTTTGCTGGTGCTGCTTGTTCTGTAGGAGTGGATTTCTCATACGGAGAATCTTTCTTCTTCTCTCCATCTCCACACGCCATGAACAGCATCATGCCAAATCCTGTAATAATCATTACTACTTTTTTCATTGTTTTATAGTTTTGTTTCTAATTAAATTTCTTGCAACTCCGTTTATGATAACAAAACGCAAGCTTCATTTTTGGTTTTCTTTAACAAATTTAAAACCTTAAATGTTCAAAAAACATGATAAAAATCATATAAAGGACAATATTGTCCTATTAAAGGAAAGATTATTTTTCAATGTATCAGAAGCACAGCACCACTTCAAAACACATACACTATAACAACAACTTAAAATCATAACACAAAAAAAATCCCTCTCTATTCTATGGAGAATATTGAAGGATATTTTGGCTCATTATTCCATTACTGGAAAATTTGAACAAATATTATTTAGTGTGTGTAAAAAGTTTTGGTTTAAATACAAACATTGCCCAAGCCCAATTGTTAGTAGTGTCATTATTACCGCCTTTAAGTAGTTGCATGGTGTCTGAAGCAAACATGTGTGAATACCCCAATTGAAAATCGATATTACCGGCAATTTTATAGCCCAAAGAAAAATCAATTTCGGTACCCAAATAATTATCTTGCTCCTCGCCCAAAAGATCTACAACCGTTGCTGCTGATGAAAATACGTGTGGTATGAGCTGCAGTGTCAATTTATCTTTCTGATATTTTATTGGCAGATTGACATCCACCAAGCCCACAGAATTGATATGGTTGCCCACATAGAAATAATCCATCCAACCATTAAATTTATGATTGGTACCAAATAGCGGATTAAAAGCTTTTATATCAGAATCTGTACTGTTCATATCTGTACCTGACAAATATTCAGCTCCTATACCTATATTGAAGTTTGAAGTTGCCTGGTAATGTAAATTTCCGGACAAATTAAAAGCACTCAAATCACGATCAGCAATTTGTCCTGTTTGGAAATATACAGAAGCATCTGCCTTGATCCTATCCTTTCCGAAATCTAAAAATGCACCAATGGTTTGGTTATAATCTACTTCCTGATCACCATCTTTATCAAACGTAAATCCTGTGTTTAAGGCTAACAGACTTAAATTAAAATTATCGAAGTTTGTGTGGTACCGTAAATATTGAAATGCTTTGTAATTATTGACGTTATAATCCGTTTTAAAAAGGGTTTCGTCTTCTTCATTTAAGGCAATACCTAAATCAAGTCGATTTTTTGCATTGGGTTGATAGGTAGCAATAAAAGCATCATGACTGCGTCCTGTTTGTGACCAATCGACATTTCCAAACATTCGAGAATCGTCATATATAATTTCCTGACGTCCCATTTTGAAGCTAAATAAAGAATCTAATTTAAAGGACGCCCAAGCTTCATGAATTGCAGTTCCATTTGCATCGCTAGATGATAACGTAGCCACCTCTCCCCATACTCTAATATTTTGCAAAGAGATATAAGCATTCAACTTTTCACTGCCGTAGTTAAAATTAAGCCGTGACCGTTGTGAGACAAAAGTAGCAGCATCTACATGATCAGGCATCAAGGTTTTATAGCCATGCCGATATTCAACCCGCGGTCTTAATTGGAGATCAATACCAAATTCTTGCGCAAAGGTTGTGTGGCCCAACATGCCGAGGCATGCCAAAATGATTAGTTTTTTCATGATTTTATGAGTTTTTTTTTAATTCAAATTACAAGACTTATCGGCTTGCAATTGCTTCTTCAATATGTTTTACTGTGGCGTCAGAATTAACCCCAAGACCTTCTTGTTGGAACATCATTTCCCCTCGTTTGTTAAAAACACTAATAATATTTGAATGTGAAAAGTCTAAAGGTGAAATCTTTTTGTAATTGACAGCCATTACCGCTGCAAATTCTCGTGTATTATCTTCTGACGATCGCAGGAACAGCCAAGGTGCCTTATCCATAACATTCTCTTCAGCAAAAGCCTTTAAGCGTTCTGGCGTGTCAGTTTTAGGATCAATACTCACAAAAACCAATTTTAAATTGTCTTTTGCGTTTTTCGGAAGGCGTTCTTCAATGTTTCTCATGTCTGCCACCAATCTTGGGCAAGCAGCTTTACATGAGGTATAAATCATGACCATTACCAATACATCTCCTTTTAATTCTTCTAGTTGAAGATCTTCACCGTTTTGGTCAGTCCATGTAGAGGTCAGGTTAAAGATTGAAGTTTCTGAAATTTCATCAGAAGCCAATGCTATTTCCTTTTCAACGGGCACCAAATCCATATTACAAACGGGGCAACTGCCAGGTTCATCATAGGTTTTATCACCTTCACACTCCATTGGGCAGTAGTAAGCTACAACCTCTTCTGAACTCTTGGATGAATCATTTTTACAGGCGCTGAGGCCGATAAACAGGATGCTACAAAATATATAAAGTATTTTTTTCATGTTATTTAATGTTTTCAGCGTCTTTGGCGCATCTGAATCCTAGATTTTTAATAGCATAGTTTGCCTTAATGCTCCCTCTAAAGGCGTAACGCATAAACGCTGCGTAATTCATTAAATCTGTACTCCCTAAGGAGGCGCTTCCGCAGAAAAGATTGTTATCTTTTTCATTGTCCTTTCGAGATTCTCCGGAAAGCAGTACGGAGTTAAAATCAGAAGTCCATTCCCAAACCAAGCCGTGCAAATCGTGAACACCCCAAAAGTTTTTAGGGTTTTGTCCAATTACATTTTCATTAGATCGTGGTGCTTCATACCAGGACAAGATTTGTTCGTTGTATGATTTTTTAATCCGTGCATCCTTCAAAGTTTCGTCAGCCATAGCAGCATATTCCCACTCATCCATGGTTGGCAAACGTTTGCCCTGACATTCACAATAGGCTTTTGCCGCAAACCAACTCACGTAGGTCACTGGACTATTGAGCAGTTCGCTATCCTTAAGTTCAAGATCGTTTGTCCAATTTCTTAAATAAGAACCATCTGCAAATATTTTTTTGGCTTTGGATTTTTGCCATTTAGGGAAGTTCTTAACAAAATCGAGATACTGTTTATTGGTTACAGGATATACATCCAATTCGAAATCTTTGACTTCAACTACAGTAGAATCCCTACCGTAGAGTGGAATGTAGCGTGCACCGTCTATATGCGCCATACCTTCAGATTGTCCAAAACTAAACATATGGATAAACATCATTATAAAGGACAATCTGAAGATTTTGGTACGCATGACTAACTATCTTTAAACTAGGGTTATTATGTCTAGCTCACTAGTGTTAGTGTCTAGTTTATTGTTTTAGAGTTGCAATCGCGTTTATTGTCGACTGTGGTGCTCCGCGTAAGTGCTGTTATTTGCCACTTACTTTTTTAACCATTGCTGGCGTTACGACTGTTTTATTATTACCCCAGCTGTTGTAGACATACGTCAATACGTTGGCCACTTCCTCTTGGGAAATCATTTGTTTGGTCATGATACTATTGTATTTCTCGCCATTTACGGTGATTTCTCCACTTAAACCGTGTAGCACAGCATCAATAGCTCTGTCAACATCAGCATTTAGATAATCTGATTTTGCTAATGGAGGAAATGCATTTGGGATACCCTGACCTTCTGATTGATGACAGGCAATACATGTTTGACCGTATATCTGTTTTCCAAACTCCATTTGTTCAGCAAACGATTTTGCAGGAACATCAGACTCTTTAATTTCATCTGTAGTAGGCATGGTTTGAATTCCAGGACCTTCAGGCACATAGATACTCTCCATTAACTCTCCAGAAAATATTTTCTTATTTTCTTCGCCTTCTACTTTCAACATGCCTAAGGCACCTTTGTTAAAAGCTCTAAAAATAGAGTGGTCTACTAAGATGAACGTTCCTGGTACTTCAACTTTAAACTCCACTATGGCTGCTCCACCAGCAGGAATCAAGGTGGTTTGAACGTTGGTATTCACGAGGTCTCCACCTTCTACATACACCCTATCAAAAATTTCACCGATAACATGGAACGACGACACTAAGCCAGGACCACCATTTCCAACGAATAATCTTACCGTTTCTCCTACTTTGGCAGTTAATGCACCATCACCAGTTAAAGATCCTACTTTACCGTTAAATACAACATAATCTGCTCTTTCATCAACAGCTTTTTGCATATCAAAAGGTTGCAATCCGCGTTCGCCATTGGCGCCTTTGGTATAAAAATCACCTTGCATGACGTAGTATTCTTTATCTACAGGAGGCAAACCACCTTCTGGTTCAATTAAAATAAGTCCGTACATTCCGTTTGCAATATGCATCCCAACAGGTGCTGTAGCACAATGGTACACATAAAGACCTGGATTCAGCACTTTAAATGAGAACACTTTTTCGTGGCCTGGCGCAACAAAGGAAGATTCCGCTCCTCCACCTGGACCATTAACCGCATGCAAGTCAATGTTATGAGGTAATTTATTGTCAGGGTGGTTTTGTAAATGGAATTCAATTTCATCTCCTACCCGAGCTCTGATAAAACTCCCTGGAACTGATCCTCCAAAGGTCCAATATACATAGCTTACCCCATCAGTAATTTCTCCTACTTCTTCAAGGATTTCCATTTTTACAATAAGCTTTTTAGCTTTACGCTTCCCAACTGGGGTTGGCACATGTGGCGGTGCCGTTAATTCTGCAATCATCTCTCGACTGACTGGAATTTCTTCTGCGGATGCATATTCGGTTTTTTTGTCTTCAAAGCAACTGAACATTAATAGTAATGACAGCAGCGACACTGATTTTAATAGGCTTTGTAATTTCATGTTATAATTGGTTTTATAGTTCAAAATTAATTTTTTTAATATAGAAAAAACATGACGATTATCATATTTAAGACATTTTTGTCCTATTTAAAATATAGCTCAAAAGAAGCTGAACTTCCGTCCAGCTTCTAAGGTTCATATTTATTTTTATATCCGTTTTCAGATCTTAAAGGTCATTACAGGCAAATTGGCATGGTTTACCAAATCTTCAGATATACTGCCCTCAAAAAAATGGGCTAAGCCTTTTCTACCATGGGTAGGTATCATTATCAAATCAGCGCCCAGAAGATTGGAGAAATTAATAATCCCTTTTTCAATGGTGTAATCTGAAACATAATTAACAGTATTCAGCTGGTTCATATTACCGTCTGCCTTCTTTAAAAAATTAGCTACTTCCTGTTCCATTTCGGCAGTGCTTTTAAAATTCTCTCCAGGTACGTTTACATATAACAGCTGCATCTTTGAGGAGTCTTGTAGCATTTTTGTAGCTCTAATATAAGAACTAACTGCATTTTCTGAAAAATTAGATGCAAAAATAACCGTCTCAAAATTAAGGTTATTAGGTTTTTGCTTGATCACCAACACTGGTATTTCTGAATGGCGCACCACTTTTTCAGTGTTAGAACCCACAAACACCTCTGTAAACCCGCTTACACCATGGGACCCCATAACAATCAAATCTGCATTGTGTTCTTTTGCCACCTCACTCACCTCACTAAATACTTTAGAATGTTTAACTATTGGTGTGATTTTAATACCTTCTAAATACTCTTTGTTTAAAAATTCTTCAAATTTTTGTTGGGCAAGTTTTAGAAAAAATAACACTTTTGGCTTTTGGCCCTTATCAGATCCTGAAAACAGTCCGTCTGACATTTCTAGCATGTGCAATACCAAAATTTCAGCATTATTTTGTTTTGCCAAAATAGCGGCTGCCTCTAAAGCATATTCAGAATATTTCGAAAAATCTATAGGTACGATTATTTTATCCATGGTAACATGTTTTAAACTGTGTAATAGAAAGGTAATCCTATAAAAGTAAGCTTATGAAATGACTTTTTATGGATTACCTTAAACCGTCATTGAAAACAATCGCGTTTGGGGCTGTTTTCTTCTCAACAGCAAATCAAAAGCCATACATATGTTTCTCACAAATGGTTTCCCTTTTTCTGTCACAGTTAATGTTGTGCCATTACTAATTAACAACCCGTCACTTTCCATTTCTTCCAAACCTTTCAACACCTCTGGCAATTCTTTAAAATAGAGTTGGGAATCGCTCCAAGAGGTTTCAAATTGACACATCAAATTAAGAATGTGCTGTCTAATAATCAAATCTTCAGTACTTAAGATGTGACCTTTAACTACAGGAATAATACCTTCCTTTATTAAACTGTAATACTCTTCTATGTTTTTTACGTTTTGGGCAAAGCCATACCAACTATCACTAATTGAGGACACTCCCAAGCCAATCATCGCTTTTGTTTTTGAAGCCGTATAGCCCATAAAATTGCGATGCAAAGTTTTATTGGTCATGGATTGATACAATGAATCTGATGCCAGCGCAAAATGATCCATGCCAATTTCATGATAGCCTGCCTCAGAGAGTAGGGTTTTACCCAATTCATATTGTTGGCGTTTGGACTTACCAGACGGTAAATTACTTTCGTCAAAACCACGTTGACCATTTCCTTTAATCCAAGGCACATGTGCATAGCTGTAAAAAGCAATTCTGTCGGGCTTCAAAGATTTCGTTTTAGCTATTGTTTCTCTTACATGATCCTCGGTTTGAAAAGGCAATCCAAATATAATATCATGGCTTACAGAGGTATAACCAATGGCTCTCGCCTGCTCAGTAACGCGCTTCACATTTTCAAAAGGTTGGATTCTATGAATGGCTTTTTGTACCACTTCATTATAATCCTGCACTCCATAACTGACCCGTCTAAAACCAAGATCATAAAATGTTTGCAAGTGTTCTTTGGTAGTATTGTTTGGGTGCCCCTCAAAGCTGAATTCGTAAGTATCTGCTAAGGTAGCGCTTCTTAAAAGACTATTAATTAGCAGGTTTAAATTTTCTGGAGAAAAGAACGTTGGTGTACCTCCCCCCAAATGCAATTCTTTAATTTTAGGTTTTGAAGGCAAAATATCACAATATAAATCCCATTCTTTAATCAAGGCATTGATATACGGAATTTCTACACTGTGCTGCTTTGTAATGCGCTTATGGCAGCCACAAAAGGTGCACAGGCTCTCGCAAAACGGCAAGTGCAGATATAAGCTTATGCCTTCTTCTTCATTACTCTCCTCAAATGTTTTGAGCAGGGAATCTTTCCATTTTTTCATGGAAAATGTGCTGGTATCCCAATACGGAACTGTAGGGTAGCTCGTGTATCTTGGACCAGCAACATTGTATTTATCAATTAAAGACCTCGTCATTGTAAATTTACTTAAAATTAGATTCAAAATTATTTTAAATAGGCTATAAAAAATATGATATAAGTCATATAACAGTCTTACTTTAGATTAATTTTATGAATTGTTTAACAGAAGCCAACCTTAGAGCGACCTCATATTTTATGAACGGATGGTTGTCTAAGCCCTAAATTAATACTAACTTTAAGAATTAAATACTAAAAACCTTAACCCATGAAACGATTATCATTCTTATTCATTGCTGTGTTTGCACTGACCATGACCACTTCTTGTAAAAATGAGAAGAAAGACACGAGGACAGAAGTAAAAGAAGAAATGCCAATGGAAACTAAGACCAACGACATCAAAAAAATGCAAATTGCCCTAGAATCTAAAAGCGGTAGTAGCGTAAAAGGAAACGCTGTATTTACTGAAGAAGATGGTGTAGTAACCATGGTGGCCGTAGTGGGCAGCCTTAAGGAAGGCGAACACGCCATCCATCTTCATGAAAAAGCAGATTGTTCTGCAGATGATGGGACGTCTTCTGGAGGACATTGGAACCCAACCAACCAGCCGCACGGTAAATGGGGAAGTCCTGATGGATACCACAAAGGTGATATTGGAAACTTTATGGCCGATGCCAATGGAAACGGAACGATTACTATAACTACGGACGAGTGGTGTATTGATTGTGGAGATGCCAACAAAGACATTGTAGGTAAAGCAATCATTATACATGAAAACGTTGATGATTTTACAACTCAGCCAACAGGTAATGCTGGTGGACGTGTGAGTTGTGGTGGCATTATTCAATAAGCCAATAACGTTAGCACATTTAACAACCTAAAAGCCACTTTAAAAAGTGGCTTTTTTCTTCTCATAAGTCATATCTAAATTAAGCCATATGCAATTAGAATTATTGATCTCAAAATTCCAGCAAAAAGATGTTAAAGCATTTGAAGAGCTCTACAATATGTATAGCGACAGTATGCACGGGGTTATTTACAACATTGTGAGAGATCATGATATTGCGGAAGAGCTCATGCAGGATGTTTTTATCAAAGCCTGGAACAGTGCTAGCAGTTATTCAGCCGAAAAAGGCCGGTTTTTTACTTGGATTTTGAACATCTCCAGAAATGCTGCAATTGACAAAACGCGATCGAAGGCGTTTAAGAATTCTAAAAAAAACCTTGACGCTGAATATTTCGTAGATATTTTGGAACACAGTGATAGTTTAGATGCCCAAACAGATGCCATAGGCATTAAAAAATTTGTAGGTCAACTTGCCAAAAAATGTATTGAAGTTATTGAGCTTTTATACTTTAAGGGATATACCCAAAAAGAAGCCTCAGAAACTCTTGATATGCCTATTGGCACCATCAAAACCCGGAACAGAAATTGCATTAAGGAATTAAGAACCATTGTACTCAACTAATATGGACATAACCGCTTACATAGAATCTGGAATTTTAGAGCTTTACGTTGCAGGCGCGCTTTCTGAAAATGAAAATAGAGAGGTGTACAAACTTATGCGTCAACATCCAGAAATACTTCAGGAAGTTGAGGCCATAGAGCTTGCAATTAAGAAACTAACAGCCGCGACAGCACCTAGCCGTAGAGCTGGATTGTTTGAAAACATCAAAGCAAAAATAGTACACCTATCTGGAAACGCAGCTACAGACAGCAAAGTTATCCCGATGGTCAAATCCAAATACGACTGGTTAACTTATACCGGTTGGGCCGCAGCTATTATTATTGGGGCTGGATTGTTTTGGACATTAAATCAAAATAATGAACTGGAATCCAATTTAACAACTGCTGAAATAGAAAACAGTTATTTGGAAGAACAAATTGCAAATGCAAAAACAGACCTTGCAGCATCTAAAAATTTGTTGAACATTTTACGGGATAAGGACATCATTTCAGTGCCTTTAGGTGGCCAAGGTGAATTTGCAAACACCTACGCCAAAGTCTATTGGAGTAAGAAAGATAACAGCATTTATTTAGATGCCCAAGGACTTCCGGAGGCACCTGCTGGCAAAGTTTACCAAGTTTGGTCATTAAAATTGAACCCTTTAACGCCTACCAGCCTAGGCACTATTGACGATTTTAACACAGACGACAACAAAATATTTGCCATTGCCAACGCCAATGAAAGTGAAGCGTTTGGGATTACCTTAGAACCAGAAGGTGGTAGTGAAACTCCTACTATGGACCAATTATACACCTTAGGTGTTGTCGTAACAGCAGCACCATAAACAGAAATAAATTTCATTCTTAAAGCACCAGCAATTGTTGGTGCTTTTTTTATGGAAGATTTTAAATGTGGACGTTTAATTCTTAGAGTATGGTGCCATTTAAATTTCTAGAGACTATCATCACGATTATAAAGACCAAAAGAAAATTATGGCAGGAATCATGTGTATGACATTTCAATTGGAAATGCAGCTCAGATTGAATTCGCGCTAACTATCTATTTGATAGCCCTTATTTATTTTAATCGATCTTATCATTCCGATTTCTGATTTTAAACCAACTCTTAATACACATTATAAGGTAGAATTATTCTTAAACGCATGTATTTCTTCCTAAATTAAAAAAAGTATCTTCGTGAGCATCGATATTTTATAAGGTAACACATGAATTTAACCATTGAAAACATCCTATTAATTGGCTCTATTTTACTTTTTATAAGCATTATTGTGGGTAAAACATCCTATAAATTTGGTGTGCCAACTTTAATATTATTTTTAGCAATAGGCATGTTGGCTGGCTCTGATGGTATTGGTGGTATTCGTTTTGATAACCCAAAAAACGCACAGCTTATTGGCATCATTTCCCTCAATTTTATTTTATTTTCTGGTGGACTTGACACCAACTGGGGTTCTATAAAACCCGTTCTTAAAGAAGGCATTATGCTCTCCACCTTTGGGGTGTTGTTAACCGCTGTTTCCCTAGGCACCTTTGTGTATTACGTAACTGACTTTACGATTTATGAGAGTATGTTATTAGGCTCTATCGTATCTTCCACTGATGCCGCAGCGGTATTCTCAATTCTACGTTCTAAAAATCTCGCCCTAAAAACGAACCTCAGACCGACATTAGAATTAGAAAGCGGTAGTAATGATCCCATGGCATATGTGTTGACCATTGCTTTTTTGACGTTAGTCATCAATCAGGACCAAAGTCTTATCTCTGTTATTCCCATGTTTTTACGCCAAATGATTGTGGGTGCAGCCGCAGGATTCGGATTTGGAGTGGCCAGTAAATTTATAATCAACAGGATCAGACTTGATTTTGAAGGGCTTTACCCTGTTTTGGTCATCGCGCTCATGTTCATGACCTTTTCCGCAACAGATTTTGTGGGCGGTAATGGTTTTCTAGCCATCTATATTTGTGCGGTGTATCTTGGCAATCAAGACATCATCCATAAGAAATCCATCTTGAAAATGTTTGATGGATTAGCTTGGTTGATGCAAATTGTGCTCTTCCTTACCTTAGGATTGCTGGTTTTTCCTTCCCAAATTGCACCATATATTGGTATTGGAATGCTCATTTCATTGTTTCTGATCCTTATTGCGCGTCCCGTGGGGGTTTTTATAAGCTTAATTTTTTTCAAAATGAAATTGAGACGACGCTTTTATATTTCTTGGGTAGGCTTGCGGGGCGCTGTTCCTATTGTTTTTGCAACCTATCCGCTTTTAGCCGGTATTGAAAAAGCAAATATGATATTTAGTATTGTTTTCTTTATCTCAGTAACATCAATCCTGATTCAGGGTACAACCTTGTCTGTTTTAGCAAAATGGCTAAACGTAGGATTGCCCGAAAAGTCTAAAATAATAAACGAAATTGACCAACTCCTCTTAGATCTACCCAAATCTTCATTGCAAGAATTCAATGTTTTATCCAACTTTTTCGCTGTCAATAAACGCATTGTCGATTTGAATTTCCCAAAATCGGCGTTTATAATTATGATAAAACGCGACAATCAATTTATTCGTCCAGGGGGATCTACTGAAATAAAATCGGAGGATATTTTGATGGTGCTTGCAGATGATGAAGGCGACTATTTAAAAGTCCATGAAGCTCTTAAATATAAATAATAGCATAAACGACTGACATTAGTTGTTCAAAGTAACGGTAGTTGTATGTTGATCTGATAGTGTGGATTCCTAATATTTTATTAATAAGGGCACTACCCACTCAAAACCAATGTTACGAATAGAAATAATTTCAGGTTATTATTTTGTATTGTAGGTCTGGTAGTGTATTTTGCAAAAGAAGATAAAACACAAGACATTCAAAAACTAAATTTTAATTTCTGACATCGTCTCATTTCCACTATACCTGAATGGGTTTTAAGTCTCTATGGGTAATCTCGACTGAAGACTTAGTCTTTTATTGAATCAATAGTTCGTTTATTCTAAATTTTAAACCTGACACTTTCAATGTTTTAATATTTTATACATTTATCCAGCACAAACAGTCTGTCGTTTCATTATCACAGAGAAAGATACGTACTGAAAAAATCTATAGATACTTATTCGAATATATGCGTTTCAAAAATATTCAGAAGAGCAACTAAAATATCAAACGATTTTTAGCGTAAATAAGGGAATAGGATCATTGTAGCACAAATCATTCTACCTCTATAAAATTACTGGTGTTTTATTGGGTTAATGATAATTTCTTTTTGATATGGCGCAATAGATATTGTTTTGTCGCTTTTGAGAAAGAGAAATGATTAAAACTCTGTTTCCTCAAAAATATCTTTAGTTTATAAATAATGATGTTACTACTATATGCCTGATTCTACACTAAACAATGATTATAATTTTGAACGATTCTTTAACTTAAGTCCAGTTATTCTTTGTATTGCCGGTTATGACGGTTACTTTAAAAAGATCAACCCAGCGTTACCTAACTTGCTTGGTTACAGCCAAGAGGAGTTAATGCAAGTTCCCATTGATGATTTTATACATGAAGATGATAGAAAAACAACGTCTTCCTCTAGAGAAAATGTTAAAAACAACATACCTATCTTTAATTTCACCAATAGATATGTCAGTAAAACAGGAGAAAGTGTATGGTTATCATGGACTTCCATATCAGAAGAAGAGAATCAACTGATCTACGGTGTTGCCCAAGACATAACTCAACTTAAGAAGTTAGAAGAAGAGCGCAATATATTATTACTAAACTTAACGAGGTTAAATGCGGATATTAAGAAGTTTACCTATATGGTTTCCCATGATTTAAGATCGCCGGTAAACAACGTTATTTCTATATTCGGCCTGCTCGATCTTGCCAAAATCAAAGACGAAGAAACCCGAGAATACGTAGAATTTTTAAATACCTCCAATTTAGAAATGAAGCAGACTTTAGACCTATATATTGATGCTTTACGGACCGATAGAAATATAAATGAAGAAATAGAATTTTTAAATTTGGACACGACTCTCAGTTCGGTTAAAAATACGATTAATGAACTCATTAAAAACTCCAAAGCCCAGTTTAAAGTAGATTTTTCAAAACTGACACATCTTAACTTTAGCAAATTCTTTCTTCAAAGTATATTCCTTAATCTTATATCTAATTCTTTAAAGTTTTCAAGCCCAAATAGAGGCTTGATAATTACGATTAGCTCTCATCAATTGGGAGATGAACTTCAGGTAATTTTTAGGGATAATGGTGTTGGTTTTGATATGGAGAAGATAGGAGGGAATGTTTTTAAATTACATCGAAAATTTAGCAATAATAGCCAGAGCAAAGGAATAGGTTTATATTTGGTCAGAAACCACATGGAAAGCTTAGGAGGTAAAATAGAGGTTAACAGTGAAATCGATGTAGGCACCACCTTTGTTCTGACTTTCGCACCTATCTTATAGAATTTAAAATTATGTTGAGGAGATTGGCATCATTTTAAAACAATGCTTTCTTGCTTAAAACAAAAAACAGTTAATGGTGCTATGACATGCAAGTGCCCCGCAGCTTTTAAGGTTACCCAATGGTCTTGTCCCTAAAACAGGAAAGCACCTAACCATATCACTACGGCTAAGTACTTTCCACTAACAAAAAACTCTAAAAAACTACCACAACTCACGTGGTCTCTTTACAAAATGAACTCAGTTCATTTGTGTCAGCCTTCAATAACCTTTAGTTATTGGGCCATAAAATCGTTTATATTAAAATTTATAGGCAATTGTGCCTTTAATAAAAAATGGTGTTCCTGGTGTAAAATGGATTTCTTCCACCGCTTGCGCTTCATTTTGAAGTCTGGATTCTGTAGCAAATTGAGTTTCATTCCATGCCACATCAAATAGGTTTTCAATTGCAAATCCTATTGTTACATTATCAAAACTATAATTGGCATTAAAATCTGTTATAAAGTAGCCTCCAGCCACTATTGTATTGTCTTCATTTGCTGGCCTATCATCAACAAAACGGTATCTCAATCCACCAGAAAAACCCTTCCAATCATTAAGTGATAAACCTCCTGCCATAGTGAAATCTGGGGCCAACGGAATATAATTCTGTCCTTTTATATCTTCAGTACTTCTAGCATGCGTCAAGGTCATATCGGTATCTAAAAACAACCACTCGTTAAACTGATATCTGAACCCGAAATCCAATCCATAGCGTTCTGTTTTGCCACTTGGCTCAACGATTCCTGCATCACCAACATACACAAACTCTTGTTCTAAAAACAAATACCACAAGGTAGTGTTGACCACTAAGTTTGGTAGAGGTTTCCAGATGTCTCCTAAGTCTAGGCCATAAGCTCTTGGCAAAATATCTTTACCTTGATTGCTTACAACCACTCGTGTATCATTGCTGTGAAAACCGATTCCCGATTTCAAAAAGACTTGATAATTGTCCTTTACATCCCAATAAAAGTTCAACTTAGGACTTACAATGGTTTTTGTTTCAGATAAATTTTGGTACTTCGTTTGCAATTTATCAGTGTATAAAAACTTAAAATAATCCAAACGTAAGGCTGGTGCAATTCTAAATCTACCCAATTCAAACTCAGCATTGACAAAAGCGTTCACGTTGGTTTCATTTAAATCGCCCAACTGAATATTCTGCAAAATCGTGCGTCTGTCTAAAGTGTGCGACAATTCAATATCTTCTACCCTATCGTTTCTAAACCCCAAACCTGAGGTTAACGTTAATGGCGTGTTTCCTAAATTGGTGTCGTGCACAATTGAAGTGTTCAACCCGAGTATTTGTCGGTCTTCTTTTTGTTTGATTTGATCCCCATTGATAGGGTCTTCCAAAAAGAAAGTAAAGTTAGAATACAGCTCAAACGCATAATGGGAGTAAAACGCATTGGTCTTAAACTTTGTGTTGTTTGCTATGTACTTGTTGAACTCAACGTTTAAATTAGTACGTTTCGTTTCGCCACCTTCTGTAGCGTCAATAGCACCAAATCTTGTGATACTTCCATTGTCAACGGCGCGTTGGGGTATTTGCCCGGAAGCATCCCAGCGACTGGTAAAATGGGACGCCGATACCGATAGTTTATCATTATTGGGCGAAAACGTCACATATTTTCCAAAAATATTGATGCGGTCAAAATTTTGAGGGGAATCATAAGGACCGTCATTGGCTAAATATTCTGCTGCGATATACGCATTCTGATGTTTTGTATTCTCCAACAGATTGAATAATCCTAAAGTACGTAAGCTATTAAATTGACCGGCAGTTACCGAGATTGAACTTTCCTTCAAGAAATCCCGTGTTGAAAAATCGACATAGCCCGCAGTTGCAAAATTGCCATGTTTGGCATCATAAGGTCCTTTTCCAAAATCAACCTTATTAACGGTTTCTGGAATTAAAAAATGCAAATCGCTATAACCTTGTCCGTGGGCATGAGATACCATGTTAACCGGCATTCCGTCAACTGAAATTGAGATGTCAGTACCATGATCTATATCAAAACCTCTCAAAAAAATCTGCTCTGCCTTACCACCACCCGCATGCTGACCGATGATCAACCCAGGAATTTTCCGCAAGGCTTCCTGTGATGAGTTGAGCGGATTGGTGTTTAAATCCAACCGGCTGATCGTACTCACAGGATTCAACTCCTCAGTAAGCACCATCTCATCCAACTGAAAAGCTTTCTCCTCAAGCATTGTGGTGATCGTCTGTCTGAAATTAGAGTCGTTCAAAGCAATAATTTTTGTTCCGTAGCCTAACAGTCCTATTTTAAGACTATCCCCTACCTGATTATTCTCGATAATGAATACGCCATTTTCAGAGGTGTGGGCATGGCTTTTACTATTAAGGTTGTAAACATAAGCGGTTTCTAACGGCTGATTTTGCATATCTGTAATCTTTCCTTTTATCTGTTGCGCTTGGGTCATGGCTATGCCACCCAACACTGCAAACAGTGTTGCTAAATTTGCAAATTTCATATGGGTTCCCTTTTAAAGTTGGCTTACGCTTTCTGCCATTATCGGACCCAGTTCATATGCACTAGCCATTAAATCAGGCTTGAGTTCCTTTACGCGTTGAACATCTCCTGCCGCTTTCAAAATTTCTGCACTATGATACAATGCCATTGGTTCAGAAGTATGTCCTAATACATATTTCTCGGTCAGTGACAAAGCTTCATTCAATTGTCCATTTTTAAAGTAAGACCAGGCCAATAAATCATAGGAATGTGGTGTTGGTCTGTTTTCTATTTCAATCATTGCAATGTTTATAGCCTCTTGTAGGTTCATGTTTTCCTGAGTATACAGTTGGACATTGTATTGATTGTACATAGCACCATAAGCTTTATCTTTTACAGCACTATTATACAATGCAATCTGTTCTTTCTTCGCAACAACGTCACCCTTAAATTCATAAATTTGAGATTTTAATAGGTAATAATCTGGGGCGTGATAATCTTTAGTAACAGTATTTAAAATACGCAAAGCTTCATCAGCATTTTTCTCGTGTGAATACACTATCCACGCGATCCCCTTTTTAGCATAAGCATCATTTGGATCGAGTTCCAATGCCTTTAAAAAATGCTCATAAGAATCCTGTATTTTACCGGCATGTCCATAAAAATCAGCCAGGTTGGTATAAGACCATTGTTTGATGCTTTTCAAATTTGACGATTCTGCAATGGCTTTGGCCTGTTCCATATACTCTATCGCAGCATCCAAGTTGCCTTGATGGTCACTCCATTTGGACAATCTGATCAAATAATCAAAATCTGACATGTTTTCAAATTTTTCCAAATAGGCTTTTGCCAATTTATAATTGCCTAATTCTAAATGCACATCAAATAACATCTTTTGAGTGTCTTTGAGATGATCGCCATTCATTTCAGCTTTGTGTAATAATTGCAGAGCCTCCTTAAATTTATGCTGGGAAATGTAGTTGGCAGCCAAGCTTTTCAACGGGCCTGAAGATTCGTAATTTCTCACCTCATTAAGTTTAATAAGATTGCTTTCTGCCGATTTTAAGTAATCGATTTTTCCGGTTGAAGCAAACATTGCTGCGTTAGAATGAGCAATTTTACTTAAGTAGCTATATTGGTTGGTTGCATCTTCTAATTTTTTATTCCAAAAATCATAATCCTTTTGGGCATTTGTCCATGTTTCATTTTCGGTCGGGTCCAAATAAAGATCGTAATCTGAAATGTTTGAAACTTTTTGTGAAGAGTTAGTGCAACTACTTAATATAACCAAAAAGCAAAATGCTAAGATATATTTTGAGTTCATGAGGTTGTTTTTTGAGTTTTTTTGTTTTGTGTCTTTTAAAATAACCCTGAAATAACGTGAGACATTATTTCAGGGTATGGTAATCTTACATATGTGGCGCTGCCAAATAAGGGAATGAACTCGAGAATGGTTTATCATTCGCGTCCACATTATCACTTGATAAAGTACTATTATCGGTGCCCATTGGACCTCCAAAGATCAATAGTAATTCTACATCGATAACATCATCTGCCAACGTACGACCTGTAAGCACATTGGTGCCATCAAAAAATGTAGTCGTTCCATCTAAAGAAACCGTCAAAACATCTGTTGCTAGAGCCCCAGTAAAAGTTGCGGCGTCCATACCTAAAGCATTTGTTGTGTATCCAGGATTCAAGGCTAACAATTTATTTTGAAAAGCAACTTGGTAAGCTGCGGCCTGCTTGGACGGTACAGTGACGTTAAAAGCATCTTTATTTCCCATCGACACAAATACTGTGCTGATGGCTGGTCTTGCCATTTGATCTTCCTGTGCATAAGTGCCAGAAAATTCTGGAGCTTTGGGTCCATTTGAATCGTCATCATTACTACAGTTATAGACAGTAAGGGCCATTAGGGCGACGATTGCAGTTATTTTTATATTATTGAATTTCATAATTAAGTTTTTTAGAGTTTATTGTTTTCTTTTTGTTTCTACCCATGAGTTGAT
Source organism: Gelidibacter salicanalis (assembly GCF_016469035.1). Taxonomy (GTDB): domain Bacteria; phylum Bacteroidota; class Bacteroidia; order Flavobacteriales; family Flavobacteriaceae; genus Gelidibacter; species Gelidibacter salicanalis_A. The sequence continues at coordinate 64,622 of NZ_JAEHJZ010000026.1, forward strand.
ACTTCCTGAACCACCAATCATTGATTTTGGCACTTCTACAACAACAGATAAAACGTTTGTTCCTGCATACGTATCTGTTCCCGGATTTTCAAATCCTGTTGCAGTGCCCGCTATAATAGCTTTGTATTGATCAACATCAAAAAAGAAGGGATCATCACGTGGGCCAGCAAAAAAGCTCATTCCTGCATTGGTAGCTATCATTGCATTAGCACCTGGAGCTGTAATTGCCACACTAGAAGCTACTCCTGTAGTTCTTACAGTACTGCTTAAACCTGTTTGGGCTGGAGCAACCGGACCAAAGAAATACATCTTACCATCTTTTGGAATCGCTTGGATGACTAAATCCTCAATAGCATCGCCATTGGTGTCAATGTTGATTTCCAACATGGTGTTCTCATCAAATTTAGCTGATTGCGTATCCGTTGGAGATAAAAGAGCTTGAACATTCGTTACAAATACGATGTTGTTGGTGTTTTGCCCCTGAAAGGCATAAAAGTCGGTGATGTCATTTGAACCACCCGTCACTGCAGGCGCATCCATGTGATCTGCCGCAATTGCGAAGAAGCCGGCTACCGCGATAACTGCTACTCCTAATAAAATTTTTGATTTTTTCATAATAATGAGATTTTTGTTAATTATTAATGTCTCTGTGCATACCTACGAAAAATTAAAGGGGTCGGTTTTGTTAAATTTTTGTTAACATAAAAAACTGCGTAATTTTATTTTTAAAAGTATCTTTGCAGTCTAATTGATTTTTGACTATGAATCCCTCTGCCTCTGGTTGGATTAAAAAATTACTAAAAGAAGTTTCTGCTGATGCAGGCTTTTTTGACAGCCCTCTTGAAAGCTTTTATCAAGACCTTAAACACTGTGGATTTATTTATGGCAGCAATATAGCTGCCGTGAGCAACGCCGTCCCAAAAAAGGATTTAACCGATGAAGAATTGTGCAAGGTCAATTTGATTTTGGCGTTTTTATATGTCTATAAAAGAAATCCTTCCGAAGAAAAATTTATCGATACAGTAATTAACTTTTATGGCGCCATTACGGTAAGCAAAGCCTCCATTTTCCATTCAATATTGGGAAAAAAGAAATCTGCCTCCTTATTAGAAGACCTCATTGATAAACGCATCCATATTGATGACAATATTTTTACCAAAAACTTTAATTACTTTATTACCAATGCCCTTTTGTTTGTGGACGTATTGGCTTACCAAAAGTTTTTAGACACCAATACCGTATCAGATAAATATTTGCAAGACATAGAAACGTCTATTGAAACTATTGTGATTGAAGTTTTTGAATCCAAACTACAAAAAAGTAAGTATGACAATAGTTTAACCAAATTACTCAAGCAGTCTAGGCGCTATCATACTAATGCTCCTCTAGACTATGGAGATGCCATTGCCACGCTTAAAACCTCTTTAGAAAAACGGTATATTATTGACATTGCCTGTATGGCCTCATGGACCGATAATGTAGTGGATAAGAGTGAAAATAAATTTTTGGCCCAATTTTGTGACCATTTAGAACTTGAATTGGACGTATTAAATCGATCAATTTTAGATATTGACGTGTTTTACAGTTCTAACAAGAGCAGTATTGCAGCCTTAGGTTCCAAAAATTTTGTACAGAGCTTCTATGATAATTCTAGCAAAATGGTCATGAAGTTGATCAGCAGAAATAGTAAGCGCTTACTGCAAGAACTTAAAGAAAGTAAAGAATTAATGGTGCTTTTAACAAAGTCCACCAAAAGAGAACTGACCGCTGCAGAGCATAAAAAAGTTCAGGCACAATTGATGGATATTTTCAAATCCATACCAAGTTTGGCCATTTTCATGTTACCTGGTGGCGCTATTTTACTGCCCTTATTTATCAAATTTATCCCTAAACTATTACCATCGGCATTTGATGAAAATAGAATTGATGAATAGCTACTCTAACCAATCCTTAAAATCTTTAACGCGTTCTCTTGCCACAATAACATCTTGGTCTTTATAGGTATTCAATTTAATTTGAAGACGTGAGTTGGTATAACTGATCATATCCTTTATGGCATCAATATTGACATAGAATTTTCTACTGACTCTAAAAAAGACCGTAGGCTCCAAATCAGGCTCCAACTGTTCTAAACTCACATCTAAAAGATAGTTTCTGCCATCACGTGTATACGCATAAGTGCCTTTATTTTCACTATAAAAACATTCAATGTCTTCTGTCGCAATCAATTTAAGGTGCTGTCCCACTTTAACCGAAAATCGTTTTTTGTAGGACCTATCTAATGGATTGACCAACATTTTTCGGATATCGTTAAAATCTAATACGACTTGTTTTTGTGCTGGCACTCGCATCTTATATTTTGTAACGGCCTTGGCAAGGTCATCTTCATCAATTGGCTTCAACAAGTAATCAATACTGTTCAACTTAAACGCCTGTAACGCGTAGGCATCATAGGCGGTGGTAAAAATGATGGCAGAATTGATTTCTAAGGCCTCAAAAATCTCAAAAGACAGCCCATCACTCAACTGAATGTCGAGAAATATCAAATCAGGATGGGTGTGTTCAGAAAACCAGGCAATAGATTCTTCTACGGAGTGCAACATGGTATGTGCTTCAACCTCTAACTTGCCCAACATCCTTTGCAAACGTCTTGCCGATGGTTTTTCGTCTTCTATGATAATTACGTTCATTCTGTGTTCAGTATTAAGTAATGAGAATTGAGTATTAAGAGATGTTGAAAAAGTTTCCATGGAGGTGATGGCACCTGTTCAAGCATTACTCCCATTTACTGTTGCGTTCTTTTTCCATCAATTCTTTAATTTTCCGTTCTTCCCAATTTTTACCCCATATAATATACGGCATAAAAACTGACAGTCCGTGTGCTAAAAGACCAATGCCCCAGAAAAACAGCGTGGTAAAATTCTGCCATTGAAAATAACTTTCACCAGTGTCCAATTGCTGGATGTTTATGATAACAAGCATTAAATTGATGACTAAATAAACCAGAAGGTGACTATAAAACCCGCTGATTCTCTTAACGCGTTTCTTCGCTCTGTCATATCGTTCCTTTTCAAAATAATTCGGTTCCATTAGTTCCATGTTTTTGTGTTTTGTTCCTTTTCTAGAATTTCTTTTATTTTTCGTTCTTCCCACTCTTTACCATAACCAAATACTCCAAAGGCATGAAAGATGATGCCCATTCCCCATCCTAACATAGGGAACCAGAACCATTGATAATTCCATGAGGTTTTATAGTTTATGAAAATTAAAAATGGGATGACCACACAGTATGACACTAAATTACCGAAGAAGCCTTTAAGGTCTTCCACTCTCTTTTTTGCCCGGTGATACGCCTCTTGTTCGTTATATAAATATTTTGTTTTCATGATTAAAGTTTGTTTGGTTAATATGGGTATTTTCACTTTAAAAAAGGCAGCCGATTCGTCAATCAGCACTGGTCGTTTGGTTAGAATACCATATCTATTGACAATATTTTGAAGTCCTACACCTTTCCTTTGTTGAAGCACTTCTTTTTTCTGTAAATTATTCTTCACTACCAGATAGTTGTCTTCCACTGTGATGCTGATGTGCAAGGGTTTTGATTCACTTACCGTATTATGCTTGATGGTATTTTCCAAAAGTAGTTGCAAAGACAAGGGTACGACCTTAGCCTCTTCTTTATTAAAATCTTCTGGGATTTCAAAATTGATACTGTTCTCAAAGCGCATTTTCAGCAAATTCATATAGATTTTTGCAAACTCCAACTCTTCTGCTACCGTAACCAATTCCTTATCCTTTTGTTCCAAAACATAGCGGTATATTTTTGAGAGTGATACGGTAAATCGTTGCGCATTTCCGGGATTCTCTTCAATCAAAGAGGTCAGCACATTCAAGCTGTTGAACAAAAAATGTGGGTCAATTTGATTTTTCAGACTTTCAAATTGTGCACTGGCCGTATTGGCAATGACTTTTTGTTCTTTAATCTTATTCTGTTGATAGCGGTTATAGAAATACACCACATGAAATATAATCACGATAGTCAATGTAATCCACAGTCCAAAACTATAGTTATTCCAACGTTGTGCCTGCAAGAAATCAGAAACAGACGAACCATGGTAAATTACATATTGCAATCCGTTTAGAATTACTAGCCCTATCATGGTAATTACCACAGACCCGATAATTCCAATAGCAATCCTTTTAAATCGTTCTTCCCGTGTCCATGTTAACTTTTCTAGATAAGCGAAATAATAATAGTTTGAGTAGCCCAATAAAAAACTATACAGTTGGTAGAAGCTGAAAATCTCTAAAAATTCATTAAAACTTTCAAATTGAAAACCATTATTAAGCACATTTCCCGCTACAAAAACTGCACAACCAATAAAAAAGGTAAGGAGGATATTCTTCATAGGTTAATTCTTGATGGTGCTTATGGAACTTAAGGTTTAAAATTAGGGAAAAGTTTTAAGGAATTTTTTATTCCCTCACAAAACAGAGCATCGGTTGTTCCTGAGTTCCAGTTCCCGATTGTTAAAATCAGAATCTGATATGAATTCAAAAATCTGTTCTCCATCACTCTTTAGATTGTCTTTACTGAGTTTAACTGCTTCCAGAATTGACCTATTAGGATTGTGTTGTGCTGACGCCAATCCGGTAACAAATACTACGATGATAATTATTAAATGTTTCATAAGGGTTTGATTTAATGATTTATAGTTACAAATATCTCTGAGTAATTCCGATTTTAAAAAAATAGATAACTGAGTTGTTGAATTGTAGGACTGAGCTGTCATTGTAAATCAAACCATCCTGCAGCAGCCAATTGCGTATAATAGGTATTTAATCACATAAAAGCTTGCAAAAAACCAAGGTTACACGTCCTAACTTATCTACTTCTTAAAAATTTAAGAATATCACACTATTTTATGGCTTTTATAATTTAAAAAAGTATATTGTTGTACCCGTTTATATTTAGAAATATTATTGTCCGATAAAGAATTAAGACCGCTGCGCTTATAGAACAAAGAACAAAGATTTAATTATAACTGACTGATAAACAATCGTTATCTACATCAAATCTGCCCAATCACTATTAGTGAAATTGGTCTTGGAAAACAAGGTGTCATTTTTAAGATATCGAACCAGGTCATGCTTTTATAGAGTTTGCAAACTTTTTACGTGTTTTACCGGACACTGATGATTTAGAAACAGAACGTACTATATTTTTGATAGAACTCAGCGTCCGTTACTAATTTTACCACGACACTTTATAATTAAACACCTTATATATTGAAAGAACACCACCACAAGTGGCACTCGCCAACCCTTAGTAAGGATATAGAAATGCTCGTTTTTGGACATGCCGGGTATCCCGTGATACTGTTTCCAACAACCATGGGTAAGCACAATGAATGTAAAGACATGAAACTTATAGAGTCTGTCCGATGGTTTGTTGAACAAGGAAAAGTTCAAATTTACTGCCCTGATGGTATTAATGAACTAAGTTGGTATAACAAAAAGATCCATCCGTCGCAACGCGCAAAAAACCACGAATGGTACGACCAATTTATTATGAATGAAGTGGTCAATCCTATTTGCCACGAAAAAAACTTACCAAAAGTGGCTGTGGCGGGACCGAGTTTTGGAGGCTATCAAGCCTCAAATTTTGCGTTTAAGCATCCTGAAAAAGTGAGTCATATGTTTAGTATGAGTGGAGCGTTTGACATCAAATCGTTTGTGGAGGGTCATTATGATAACAACGTGTTTTTCAATAATCCCATCGATTTTTTACCCGGAAATAATCATCCTGATTTATGGAAGATGAAAATCATTCTTGGTGTAGGCGAATGGGATATTTGTTTAGAAGCCAATGAGAAAATGGCACAAATACTCAGAGACAAGAATATCCCCTTTTGGTATGACGTTCGTAAATGGGCAAAACACGATTGGCCGCTATGGCGGGATATGTTTCCTGAATACCTTTCAAAACTTTAAAATAGACAAGTAAAATTTATACATATGAAAAAAATTGGCATCCTATTCGGAAAAGAAAACACATTCCCACAGGCCTTTATAGATCGCGTCAACGAAAAGAAAGTAAAAAATATTATGGCTGAAGCCGTTTCTATTGATATGGTAGAACAGGCAAAACCTACAGATTACGCCGTGATTATTGACAGAATATCACAGGACGTTCCGTTTTATCGCGCCTATTTAAAAAACGCAGCCATTTCTGGAACGGCCGTGATCAACAATCCGTTTTGGTGGAGTGCTGACGAAAAATTCTTCAATAATGCCTTGGCAGAAAAAGTAGGTGTTCCTGTACCAAAAACGTTCATTCTACCTTCTTCCCACCGCCCGCCAGATACTGATGAAAATTCTTTCAGAAATATGAAATTCCCATTTGCTTGGGAACATATGTTCGAGACCATCGGTTTTCCTGCCTATATGAAACCTCACGATGGGGGTGGCTGGAAAAGTGTCTATCGCGTTGAAAATTCGCAAGATTTGTGGAAAAAACACGGCGAAACAGAAAATTTGGTGATGATGTTGCAGGAAGAAATCAATTTTACAGAATATTTTAGATGTTATGTCTTAGATACTGACAACGTACATATCATGCAATATGAACCACGAAATCCGCATCATTTACGCTACGTAATTGACGGACCGCCTGTAAAACAAGAGCTCTTAGATTTGATTAAAAAATACTCTATCCGACTGAACAAAGCCTTGGGTTACGACTTTAACACCGTAGAGTTTGCGGTACGCGACGGCATTCCGTATGCTATTGATTTTTGCAATCCGGCGCCTGATGCTGATGTCAATTCTGTGGGTCAGGATAACTTTGATTGGATTGTTGAAAACGCAGCGAATATGGCCATTGCAAAGGCTAAGAAATTCAAGAAAGACAAGATGAACCTCACTTGGGGCACCTTTGTTAAAGACCAAATTACCGGTAAAAAAACCACCTATAAATAAAGATCACCTGATCTCTGAAGTTTATAGTTTTAAAGATCAAAAGTCAACTTTGCAGTAGTAGTCTAAAAACCAATTGTAACTTATGAAATTCACCTTAGGCATTGAAGAAGAATACCAAGTCATCTGTCCGAAAACACGAGAATTAATATCCCATGATCAGCAAATTGTATCTGAAGCCGCCAAGCTCCTAAATGAGCAGGTAAAAGCTGAGATGCACCAGGCTGTTGTGGAAGTTGGCACCAATATCTGTAATGACATCACTGAAGCCCGAACGGAGCTGACGCACTTGCGAAAGTCTATTTCAGATATTGCAGGCACTTTAGGATTTAAGATTGGCGCAGCGGGCACCCATCCGTTTACAAAATGGGAAACACAACTCATGACTCCTAATCCACGCTATGATGAGATTGTAAATGAACTTCAAGATACCGCCCGCTCTAATTTAATCTTTGGCCTTCATGTACATATCGGTATTGAAGACAAACAATTGGCGTTGCATTTAACCAACGCCATGCGCTATTTCTTACCGCATTTATACGCTTTATCCACCAATTCACCATTTTGGGAAGGCCGAAATACAGGTTTTAAATCGTTCCGGTCAAAAATATTTGATAAATTCCCGAGAACAGGCATTCCTGGGGTTTTTCAGACCGTGGCGGAATATGAGCATTATATCGACATCCTGATTAAAACAAAGTGTATTGACAATCCGAAGAAAATATGGTGGGACATACGCATCCATCCGGTTTTTCCAACGGTTGAAGTGCGTATTTGTGACGTGCCAATGACCATTGAAGAAACCTTGAGTATTGCCGCATTAATTCAAGCTTTGGTTGCCAAGTTGCACAAATTAAGAACCCAAAATCTTAATTTTATGCTCTACCATCGTGCCTTAATTAATGAGAATAAATGGCGTGCCAGCAGATACGGACTCGATGGCAAAATGATTGATTTTGGCAAGGAATGTGAAGTACCCACCAAAGAATTAATGCTCGAATTACTTGAATTTGTTGATGATGTGGTGGATGAGCTCGGATCCCGTAAGGAAATAGAACATATTAAGACTATGTTAGTTAACGGAACGGGAGCAGATAGACAACTTGCAGTTTATGAAGACACCAAGGATTTGAATAAAGTGGTCGATTATATTATCGCGCAGACCGTTCTCGGAACTTAGAAAAATATACATGCTTAAAGAAAAGATAAAAGTAGCCATTCTCGATATGAACAACAACCAGCCCAACCAAGGCTTGCGTTGTATTGTTGATATTGTGAGAGGTTTTGAAGATGAAGTTGCGTATACCATATTTAATGTGAGAGGAGCAGATGAATTGCCAGACAGTTCTTATGATATTTATATTTCTAGCGGCGGCCCGGACAGTCCATTAGAAGATGGCCCATGGCGGATTCCCTATCTGAATTTGGTTCAAGACTTGTGGGATTTCAACAAGACTTCATCAGATCAAAAGAAATATATGTTCTTAATTTGCTACTCATTTCAAGTGGTGTGTGATTATTTTAAATTGGGAGAAATGCGGCCAAGACGAAGCACCTCCTTTGGGGTTTTGCCAATTCATAAAACAAAAGCGGGATTAACAGACCCTCTTTTAGAAGGCTTGGACGATCCGTTTTACGCTGTAGATTCTAGAGATTGGCAGTTGGTACAACCCAGATTAAAAGTCTTTAAGGAGCATGGTGCCTCCATTTTAAGCTTAGAAAAACTGCGGAGCCACGTCAGTTATGAACGCGCCATTATGGCGGTGCGGTTTTCTAACGAATTTGTAGGTACGCAATTTCATCCGGAAGCGGATCCTATCGGAATGAGAGCCCATTTTCTAGCCGACGCCAACAAACACAAAGTCTTTGCCAATTTTGGCGAAGAAAAATATGATGACATGATGGATAAAATGGACGATCCGGATAAAATCATAAAAACCCATAAAATCATCCTCCCAAAATTTATCGCAAGCGCCATTAAACAATTGTCACCAGAATTAATCTCATAACATTATGATTACCTCCCTACGCCAAGCATTCAACGCGCAATTTACTTTAGAAAAATATGCTGGCATGTTGGCAGATATCAATTCGGAATTCAATTATACAACTAAATTTAAAATCGCAGAAACGCCTGTTTTTATTCCCAAAGTATTAAAACAGCAGTTGATTGAGGCCTGTGAGGACATCATGAAAGTCATCAATCAGCCTAATTTTAAAGATTTGACTGAAGGTGCGTTTTTTAATGAACGTATGAAAGTACCCAATGAAGATGCGCATTCTAAATTTTTACAATTGGATTTTGGGGTGTGTTTAGATGAAAACGGGCAACTCACCCCAAAACTAATCGAACTGCAAGGGTTCCCGTCACTTTACTTTTTTCAGGAATTGATGGGCAGGATGTATCGCAAACATTACGATTCTATACCTCATGATTTTTCACAACACCTCAACGCACTAACCTCTCAGGAGTATCTTGAACTGTTACGCACTGAGATTGTTGGAGACGCAGATCCTAAACAGGTTATCCTTTTAGAAATTGAACCGGATAAGCAAGCTACGGCCATCGACTTTTATGCGACGGAAGCTTTACTAGGAATTAAAGTGTTGTGCATTACCAAACTGATCAAAAGAGGAAAACAATTGTTTTATGTGGACGATAATGGCGAAGAAATTCGAGTCTTAAAGATTTATAATCGCATCATTTTTGACGAGTTGGACCAACGGCCTGATTTAGACCGGGAATTTGATTTTAAAGACGAGGTGGATATTGAGTGGATTGGCCACCCAAATTGGTTTTTCAGAATTAGCAAGTACACGATGCCGTTGTTAAAAGGTGATTATGTACCGAAATCCTATTACTTGGACAAACTCGAAAACATCCCGACAGATTTAGAAAATTATGTTTTAAAACCGCTCTATTCTTTCGCGGGTGCTGGCGTTGAAATACATGTTGATAAAGCAATGATTGACGCTGTTAAAGATAAATCCAATTACCTATTACAAGAAAAAGTAGCCTATGCGCCTATCATCCAAACGATGGATGAACCGGCAAAATGTGAGATTCGTATGATGTTACTCCATAACAGCAAAACTAATCAAACTCAGATTGTCAGTAATTTGATGCGACTAAGTAAAGGCGAAATGGTGGGTGTAAAATACAACAAGGATAAAACTTGGGTTGGTGGCAGCACAGGTTTTTTTGAGCCGTGAGTTGTTTGGAACGATGTTGATTGAACGCTGATAACACAGATTGTTTATGATTTTCACTGATTTACAAATAGAAATCTGCGAAAATCAGCTAAATCAGCGTCATCCGCGTTCCATCGGATTACAAAGTAAATTCCCTTTTTAAATAGACCACATTAATAATTTTGTATATTAGATTTCAATCTTGTGTGATGATTACAAAGACAAAATTAAAAGAACAGATCGAACATTTACCTGAAGAGTTTACTATTGATGAACTCGTTGAGCGGTTAATCTTAATTGAAAAAATCGAGAGCGGCTACCAACAGTCTGAAAGCGGGAATTATGTTTCTGAATCTGAGTTAAATAGTGAGCTAGAAAAATGGTTCAAATAAATTGGACCCATCAAGCTGTAGCTGATTTAAGAGCTGTTTTTGATTACATTTCAAAAGATTCTAACAACTATGCGAAGCTTCAAGTTATAAGAATCAAGAAACGTACGAAGATTTTACATTCTCAAATTTATTCTGGAAAGATCGTTCCCGAAATAAACAAACAACATACAAGAGAATTAATTGAAGGCAATTATAGAATTTATTTATAAAGTTGTCAGTCCATCACGGGTAGACATTTTAACCGTCCATCATTCTGCCAGAAATCTCGAGAATAGAATCCTTTAAAAATGAATACTCAGTGTTAGAGCGCTGCCCGTTTGTTCAGGCGGGCAACATAAAGCATTTAAGATTAGAGTTTAAAAAAAACATCAGTAAAAATCATAAACAATCCGCGTCACCCGCCTGAACGGACGGGCAGGTCTGTGTTCTATATTACAAACTCTTTTCCGGCGCCGTAATACTCGCTCGGAAATCTATCACATACCATGCGGATTAGTTATGTTTAATCAAAAAAAATCCAGCGAAAATCAGCCAAATCCGCGTGGTCAGCGTTCTATCCAGAATCACAAACTCTTATCCAATCCCAGAATACTCGCTCGGAAATCTTTCACAAAATCTTTTCATTATTTTTTAATTTGCTTAATGGTATATACCATGAGGATTAGTTATGTTTTATTAAAAAAAATCCAGCGAAAATCAGCCAAATCCGCGTCGTCAGTGTTCTATCCTAAATCACAAACTCCTATCCGGTGCCGGAATACTCGCATGAAAATCCGTCGCTATACGTTGGGTATAATCATCCAATAACTCCATCACCCGATCCGCACTCTCAGAAACTACAATCATGCCGATGTGCCATTTCTTATGCATACGCCATGCAATTTCCGGATCATTGAAACTTGACGTATCAGGATTTTCAAATTTACTTAAGGACACCACGATACCCGCATATTGATTTTTGACTTTAGGCAAGGTATACCCTTCCTTTCTTAAGGTTGCAGATTCGATACGTGCCCATTCTTCCCACAAGTTGATGCCCGATGCCAACTCCACCATTTCCGCTAAATTGGCCCCTCCCACTCGTGAAGATGTTTCCAGAAAGAACAATTCGCCCGTGTCTTTAGATTCAATAAACTCCGTATGTGATGCACCAAACTGCATGCCGAAAGCGGTCATGACCTCAGCATTCATTTTTGTTAAAGCCTTTTCGATTTTAGTGCCAATTTTGCAAGTAGCAGATCTGAAGACACCGCCGCCATGAGCGACTTCAAACGGCGTGTCCAAATATTTGCTCACTCTGGAAAATATGACGTTTCCATCAACCGTTAAACTATCTACGTGGTACACATCGCCTGGTGCAAACTTTTCAATTAAATAATTGTCACGTTCGTCTTGTAGCGCATTGACTATTTGCCAAAGTTCTTCGCGATTGTTGATCTTCTTAATGCCGGTTGCAGAGGCTTCCAAACGCGGTTTGAGGAACCACGGTGGACTCACATTATCAGCATAAGCATTGATATCAACATCATTAAAAAGTGCCGTAAACTTAGGTACATTAACCCCTTCTTCCTGCGCTTTCATGCGCATGGCCAGTTTATCTCTAAAATAATGTGAGGTAGTTCTGCCCATTCCAGGCATTCTGAAATGTTCACGTAAAAGTGCTACTTTTTCTACATCGAAATCATCCAACGCCACAAACCGATCAAATTTTATCGTCCTGAATTTATAGGCGATGCCTTTGGTGACATCACTCTGATTCCAATTTTCCACATAAAACACATCATCAATGGCTTCCCAGGGCCAAACTTCATGTTCCAATTTCTTTTTGGTCAATAAATACACGTTATTACCTTCAGCTTTACAGCTTTTAATAAAATCGGCGCCTTTATGATACGTAGTAACGCATAGAAAATTGAGTGGTCGTTTTGTGGTCATATTTTGGTGGAATTTTTAGTGATCAAAGATTTTAAATAAGCTGCCCTACTCAAAATCCTTAACTGAAGCAACGGTTACTTCAGCTTAATTCTTACACAAAATACAAAATAAACCCTTAGTTCTCAGAAATAGATTTGATATAATTCACCATTAATTGCACGCCGTAGCCACTAGCACTTTTCATTTTAGCATACTGAGAGTCGCCAAACGATACGCCTGCAATATCCAAATGCATCCATGCCTGATGCTCTTTTGTAAATGCCTCTAAAAACTTTGCTGCTGTAGAAGCGCCTGCAATAGGTTTCCCGCTAAAGTTTCTGAGGTCCGCAATGTCGCTATGCAAATCACTATCAAAGTCAGAAAACAGAGGCAACGGCCATACCCGTTCATTAATTTCAAAACCTATTTTTGAAAGGTCCTGCGCCATCTGAGTATTGTTGGTAAACATGCCCGCAGCCGAATAGCCTAGAGTTTGCACCACACTCCCGGTTAAGGTAGCAAGATCAATCACTTGTTTGGGTTGAAATTCCTTGATGATATAATTCAAACCATCTGCTAAGACCAAGCGACCTTCAGCGTCTGTATCAATTATTTCAATGGTTTTGCCTGAATAACTATTAATAACATCTCCAGGACGGTAACTATTGCTGTCCACAGCATTTTCTGCGGAAGCGACCACCCCAACAACATTGACATTAAGTTTTAATTTGGCGACCAGCTCAACAACACCTAAAACAACAGCGGCGCCACCCATGTCGCTCTTCATATAATGAAGATTGGTTGAGGGCTTAATTGACAAACCACCCGTATCAAAGGTGATGCCTTTACCTACCAAACCGATATCTACGGCCTTGCCTTTTTTCGGCATATATTGGGTAACAATAACGACTGGCGGATTAACACTCCCCTGTCCTACGGCCATAACGGCGTGAAACCCTTGTGCTTTAAGTTCTTTTTTATGCAACACTGTACACGTATAGTTGGAATCATGCGCCGATGCTTGAGCCCATTGGCCTAAAAACTCGGGCGTTTTTTGGTTCGCTGGAGCATCTACTAAAGTTTTAATTCTATTAATGGTAGCTCCAATCGCTTGTGATTCTTCGATGAGAGCGGTCACGTCTTTAGAATTTACAATTTCAAATGTAATCGGACTCTCCTGCTCCTTTTTAGATTTAAAAGTGCCAATAGTATAGGCCGACATTTCTAGACCAATCACCACTTTACGAAGTTCAGCGTCAGAAAAACCTTCTGTGATAAGTTGAACGGGTTGCTTCCAGTATTTTTTATAATCGAAGCTAAGTTTTCTAAAGGCGTCATCAATTTTAACGGCATCTTTCTCCTCTCCTTGTCCTAATAGATATACTCTATTGCCTTCTGCACCGTAAAGCATTTGGACGGTTGAAAATTCGCCATTAAAATCCGGATTCTTGACCGTGATATATTGGCTAAGATGGTCCAACTGCCCTTTTCGACATGGCACAATGACGTCTTGATGGATATTGAGTTGGGTAACGTGTTTAAAAATCATAGTTTCGAATTAAAAATAAAGCCATTTCACAGCTTTCGGAAACTCATGTTTCCAATAAATTTCTGCATGCTTTCCTATTTCATTAACTGAAAAATAAAAATCTATCGCATGGTTTTCAACCATTTTTTCTCTAAAAATAGCTTCAAGTTTTTGGGCATTTGGTAAATGTTCTGCACTCTCATTTCCGCCAGAATACAGATAAATTTTAGACTCCTGTAAAGGTCGAAATGACTCCGTTTGATTAAAAATTGTTTTTGCGATCCACAAACTTGGCGAAAAGATCATCATTTTACCAAAAACCCCTGGATTTGACAATCCCGCATGAAGGCTGATGAGCCCTCCCAACGAACTCCCACCAATGCCAGTATTTTGAAAATCAGGCAGCGTTCTGTAATTGGTGTTAATGTAAGGAATTAATTTTTCAATGATAAACTGAATGTAGAAATTGCCTTTACCCTCACCATATCTAGGATGGTAATACGGCAAATATTCACTGATGCGTTCGTCTTCACCATGATCTATGGCAATAACAATAATATCACTCAGGCCCTGCTCTGCTAATTTAGCCAAAGACTGGTCTATAGCCCAATCTCCATAAGGTGACATGGGATTAAATAAGTTCTGCCCATCCTGCAAATAAAGCACAGGGAAGTGCTTATCCGTCTCATAGTAATTGTAGGGCAACAACGCTGAAATTTTTCTGGTAGCCTGCAAATGCGGGATTTCATAAGCCTCTTCAAGAACCTTTATAATAGGTTTAAAATCCGTCATTGAATGTCAAAATTATTTACGCGCGAAATTACTGTTTTATGGTTTTATAAACTTGGAATTTATGATTTTATATTTATCGTGAGTAGATCATTTCGGAACACTTATAGCTGACTAATTAATATTTTAAAGCGGTTTTAGCCATACATAATAGGATACTAATATCCTTTAGGTGATATGACATTAGTAGGAATATAGTAAAACTTTGTTAAATCTTTTTTTATTTCTAACCAATCGTTTAGTTTTGTGCAAGAACTAAAAATCAATGGCACGAAAAAAAGAATATTTAGAAGATGAAGTCATCGAAAAAGCCATGAATCTTTTTTGGCGCTATGGTTATGAAAACACATCCATGCAAATGCTAGAAAAGGAAATGGGCATTAATAAGTTTTCTATTTACTCTAGTTTTGGCAGTAAACATGGTGTCTTCCTCGAAAGTATAAAGGCATACAAGAGCAAGGTGAACGCCATATTTGAAAAATTTAATACTGCGTCTAACGGTGTGGAAGACATCAAACAGTTCTTCTATGATTCTGTTGACATTGGTAAAGAAGGCATGCTAAAAGGGTGTTTAATAACCAATACGTATTATGAATTTTCAGAGCGTGAAGACGCCTTAATCAATGAACAAATGATTTTGTTTATGGATACTCTAAAAACCACATTCATTGAAAAATTAAAAATGGATGTTACTAAAGATGACGCCACAATTTTAAAAGAAGCAAACTTCCTGGTATTGGCAAAACACGGTTTAGCGGCTGCCACGAGGGTTAATAGCGAGCAAGAGATTAAAGATTATATAGAAATGACTTTTAAAAACATATAACGGTTTTTTAAGTTCTTTATGAAGGATTGTTTACTCGTAAAGCTAACAAAGAATCCTCAGTCACCCTTAAAGACAATGCAGTAAATTTCATAGATTTTCACCCGCGTTTAACAACAAACAACTCAACTAAAGTTGCGTTGCAACTAATTATTAAAATTAAAAATTATGACAAGTTTAAAAATTCACAATATCGAGACTGCACCAGAAGGCAGCAAAGCTTTCTTAGAACAATCACAAAAAGCAAATGGCATGATCCCAGGTCTGCACGGTGTATTGGCAGGATCTCCAGGTCTTCTTGAAGCGTACCAAACGATACATAAATTGTTTACGGATTCTTCTTTTGATAAAGACGAATTGACCGTGGTGTGGCAAACTATTAACGTAGAACATGCCTGTCATTACTGTGTTCCTGCGCATACTGGAATTGCCAAAATGATGAAAGTTGACGATGCCATTACAGAAGCGCTTCGCAACGAAACCCCTTTAGAAAACTCAAAGTTAGAAGCATTACGTACCATGACATTAAACCTTGTCCGTAATCGCGGACACGTTAGCCCTGAAGAATTAGAGACTTTTTATGCCGCTGGGTACGAAGAAAGACAGGTATTGGATATCATTTTAGGAGTTTCTCAAAAAGTGATCAGTAATTACACCAATCGTATTGCCAACACACCTGTAGATGCGCCTTTTGAAAAATTTGTGTGGTCTAAAGAAAATCAAGTTTCCTAAGATTACAAATCACAACAACAAACCTTCCGTTTTAATTACGGAAGGTTTAATAGTAAATAGACCAAAAAAACATGAAAGAAAAATTAAAAATAGATATCGTTTCTGATGTGGTATGTCCGTGGTGTACTATTGGATACAAACGTTTAGAAAAAGCAATTACAGATCTGGGCATTCAAGATCAGGTAGACATTGAATGGCAACCCTTTGAGTTAAATCCCGACATGCCTGCGGAAGGGCAAAATCTACACGAACATCTCGCCGAAAAATATGGGTCTACTTCAGAACAGCAAATAGCATCACACCAACACATGGTTGCTGCAGGTGAAGACGTCGATTTTAAGTTCGATTATTTTGATGACATGCGCATTGTAAACACATTAGACGCTCATATATTATTGGATTACGCCAAGCAATTCGGAAAGCAAACCGAATTGAAAATGCTGTTGACTAGGGCCTTTTTTAGTGACCGAAAAGATGTATCGGACAGAATGGCTTTAAAACAAATTTTATTGGATGCTGGCTTAAATGCTGATGAAGCTTTAACAAAGTTAGAGGATGAAAAGTCCCGTACTGAGGTAAAGAATGCTGAGGAATTTTGGCGTCAATTAGGCGTCACTTCGGTTCCCACGATTGTCTTTAATAGAAAAAGTGCAGTAACAGGTGCGCAACCTGTTGATGTATTTAAACAAGTTCTGTCTGAACTTATTAAAGAGTCATAACAAGATCATAAAAAAGAATACATATGTTAGAAAAAACCCGACCTAAAGTTTTATTCTTTGATGTGAATGAAACGCTCTTGGATCTTACTGAAATGAAAGCTACGGTAAGCACTGCGTTACATGGAAGAGACGATTTACTGTCCTTATGGTTTACCACGATGTTACATTACTCGTTAGTGACCTCCGCTAGTGGACACTATGAGCATTTTGGACACATTGGCGCAGCTGCTTTACAGATGGTTGCGGCCAATAACGGCATTACCATTTCAGAAAAACACGCGCGGGAAACCATTGGAAAATCGCTCAGCGCCTTACCAGCACATCCAGATGTCAAACCTGCTTTGGCCGCATTAAAAGATGCCGGCTACACTTTGGTATCTTTTACAAACTCCTCCAATCAAGGCGTAAAAAACCAGTTCGAATATGCGGGCCTCACCGATTTTTTTGATGAACGCTTGAGTGTGGAAGATGTTGGAAAATTTAAACCCTTTTCTGACACCTATGCCTGGGCAGCTCGTAAAATGAATGCAACACCCGAAGAATGTATGCTTATTGCAGCGCATGGTTGGGACGTTGCTGGCGCCTTATGGGCGGGTTGGCGAGCCGCATTTGTTAGCCGACCAGGACAACAACCATTTCTTTTGGCTCCCCAAACAGAATTGGCAGAGCCTGACTTAAAAAAAATAGCAGAACATCTAATAGCTTACAAATAAATCTATTATTGTCCGATAAAGAATTAAGACCGCTGCGCTTATAGAATCAACCTGCCCTTGCCGTCAGGCGGGGAACAAAGATTTGATTATAATTGACTGATAAACAATCGATATTCTAAATTAAATTTGCCCAATCACTGTTAGTGAAATTGGTTTTAAAAAACAAGGTGTCATTTTTCAAGATCTCGAACCAGGTCTTGCTTTTATTGAGTTTGCAAACTTTTTACCTATTTTACCGGACACTGCTGAAATAAATTATTGAATATACCCATAAATAAAAATTAAATGAAAATTACATTATCAGCTGTCATTTTAGGCTTATCACTACTATCATGCGGTAATAACCAGAAAACCATTCCACAAAAGGAAACTACGTCAAACTTTCAAAATAAAGCACACGAATTGGTTTATACTATGTCTCAAAAAGTGGGCAATTACAATAAACTCGCTGACAAAAAAGATGTTAGCTATACCTACACCTATCAAACACTTGATGGCAAAAAAGATGTAGTGACAGAAAAGTATATTTTTGACGGAGAGTTATCTTACGGCGCATACAACATACACGAAAGAACCTTTCCCCAACTTGAGGGCTTGATGGAACAAGGCTATGACGGTAATGAATTCTGGCTAAAACACAATGGAAAAATCTTGAATGATGACCAGCTTTTAAAAGGCGTTGTCTTCAATAGACCCACAAATTTCTATTGGTTTACCATGATGCAGAAACTTTTGGACGATGGTTTAAAATATGAACATTTGGGAGAAAAAACGATAAATGACCAAGCCTATGACATCGTTAAAGTCACTTTTGATATTGCGAATAAAGAAGCCACGGACATCTATCATTTGTATATTAATAAAAAGACCAATTTGGTAGATCAATTCCTTTTTACAGTGGCAGACTATGATGTTATTGAAACGCCATATCTAATGATACTTGAATACGAAACGATTGATGGCCTCATTTTACCAACACGACGTAAGTATAAAAAATCCACTTGGGATGCTAATATCTCTGAGGAGCCTTGGATAGTGGTTACATGGTCTGACATTAAGTTCGATAATAATTTAACTAAAGAAGAGTTTCAAAAATAACGCCGTTTCCCCCGTAATACGGCATTGGGTCCATAAATGGAGGAAACCGATCCATGGTTTAGAATTATCTTTTGTATCTTACTAGATCATCGTTTTGGCAATTGATAAGACCAATTCTGTAGAAGAACATTTCAAAAACACTAATTATGAGCAGAGGATTTGTAAAGGAAGAAGATCAGGAAGAGGTACCAATGGTACCCCCAAGAGCAGATTTGCCTGAAGGCGCCATTAACTATGTGACCCAAGTAGGTATGGACGAACTGTTAGATGAAAGAGAGCGTTTAACGACAGAGCGCGATCAATTAGAGGCTATCAATGAAAAGGAAAAACGGATTACCACCAACTATATCAATGCAAAATTGCAACTCTTAAACAATCGCATTCTAACCGCTAAAATCGTGGATCTTTCTACCCAGCCCCAAGACGAAGTGCGTTTTGGCGCACAGGTCACTTTAAAGATTGGCAGTGATAAAAAACTGCAAAAATATCAGATTGTTGGGGTGGATGAAGCTGACATTTCAAAGGGAAAAATTTCATTTCTATCACCAATTGCGAGATTATTGACCGACAAGCAGGTGGGAGAGATTGCCGTTCTTAAATTGGCAAAAGAAGATCGCAGCTTTGAAATCATCAAGATTGAATATCCTTATATTTAATTGGAACTATACACGTAGACTTTACCACACTATTAAAGAAATTTCGAAACATTCCATAAAAAACACGACCAATTCCGGTCGTGTTTTGTATATACTAAGCTCGACCTAAATGCCGAACGCGTAATTTTATCGTGAGTAATTTGGCGATTCTTCAGTAATGGTCACATCATGTGGGTGACTTTCATTGATTCCCGAAGAGGTGATTTTTACAAATCGTCCCGTTTCCTTTAAGGTTTCAACATCCTTGGCACCACAATAGCCCATACCTGCACGCAATCCTCCAATAAATTGGTGGATACTTTCTATGACTTCACCTTTATAAGGTACGCGACCTACAATGCCTTCTGGCACCAATTTTTTGATATCATCTTCGACATCCTGAAAATAACGGTCCTTACTGCCTTGTTTCATGGCATCTATAGACCCCATGCCTCTGTAAGCCTTAAACTTACGACCTTCATAAATAATAGTTTCACCTGGAGATTCTTTTGTTCCTGCCAGTAAAGACCCTAACATCACAGTATCCGCCCCAGCTGCAATAGCTTTTGGAATATCACCTGTATAACGAATTCCACCATCAGCAATTACCGGAACTCCAGAACCTTTTATAGCTGCTGCAACTTCCAAAACTGCAGAAAACTGCGGAAAACCAACGCCTGCTACTACGCGAGTTGTACAAATGGAACCTGGACCAATGCCCACTTTTATGCCATCTGCGCCAGCTTCAACCAAATATTTGGCAGCTTCGCCTGTAGCAATATTACCTACGATAACTTCGAGATCAGGGAATTGTTTTTTGATGGTTTTAAGTATGGTCACTACACCTTTAGTATGCCCATGTGCCGTATCAATAATTACCGCATCCACACCAGAATTTACAAGTGCTTCTGCCCTATCTACCGCATCTGCAGTGACACCAATTGCGGCAGCAACGCGCAAACGCCCAAAAGAGTCTTTGTTAGAAATTGGCTTGGTTGTTAGTTTAGTGATATCTCTAAAGGTGATTAAACCAGCAAGCTTATAATCTGCGTCAACTATAAGCAATTTTTCAATTTTATTCTTTTGTAGAATCCCTTCTGCATCTTGTAAAGAGGTACCGATAGGTGCTGTTACCAATTTATCTTTGGTCATTACGTCCACAATCGCACGTGAGCCATCTTTTTCAAAGCGTAAATCGCGGTTGGTCACAATACCTTTTAAAACACCGTAATCATCAATAATAGGAATCCCCCCAATGCTGTGTTCTGCCATATTTTGGGTCGCATCTAAAACCGTTGCAGTCAGAGGCAAGGTCACCGGATCGGTAATCATTCCGCTTTCTGCACGCTTCACTTTACGCACCTCATTGGCTTGTTGTGCAATGCTCATATTTTTGTGCAACACCCCAATACCTCCTTCTCTTGCCATGGCAATAGCCATTGCACTTTCAGTAACCGTATCCATAGCGGCGGATACAATAGGAATATTGATCTTGATATTACGTGTAAACTGGGTTTGAATATTGACCTCTCGAGGAAGGACTTCGGAATAGGCGGGAATTAGTAGGACGTCATCATAGGTTAATCCCTCACCTACTATTTTGCTTTCGTGTGCTGTCATTGCAATTACGGTTTAATTGCGTGCAAATATACAATATTTATAGCGAAAATAGTTTTATGTTTCTCTTAAAATAATTATTTTCTTGAATTGTAATTGCACTTATATTTTATAAAATTTAAACTTTTGATACTTGCTTCCCAAGGCCCAATAAAATAGCCCAATGTAAATACGGTGTGACTCGTTGGATTTTTTTGAGGAAGTCTTGTAAGTCTAATCAAGAATGCAATTTAAACAGTGAAAGCTAAAAAATAAAAATTATCCTTTCCCTGTTTGATTTTTAGACTGAAGTAATTGAACTAAA
This sequence comes from Gelidibacter salicanalis, assembly GCF_016469035.1. GTDB lineage: Bacteria > Bacteroidota > Bacteroidia > Flavobacteriales > Flavobacteriaceae > Gelidibacter > Gelidibacter salicanalis_A. The sequence continues at coordinate 86,056 of NZ_JAEHJZ010000026.1, forward strand.
ATAATCATTACTGAACATGTAAACGTCAAGGTCATCAAAATCCCAGAAAGCATGACAATATACTTCATCCATAAAAGCCCAGACCACAATAAATAAAGTCCGCCAAAGGTCAAGATGACCGATAGAAAGGGCTCAATAATTAAAAACATTTTTAGCTTTTTGTGTAATTGGGTGGTACTTAAGATCAACCCTACTAAAAAGAAAATAATGGACATGGACAGGATGTGATTATGCACCAGAGTCAGCATCTCCTGCTCACTTTTTTTAAATTTCATCACCGTAGCGGCTTCATTGCTTTCATTTCCTAAATATTGCTCCTCAATACCATTGGGTTGGGTTGCCGATGTATTGCCTACAAAAAGTAAGCCCGTATAAAATCCGATGCTCAAAACGACTATAAACGCTGCAATTAAGAGCTTAAATTCTTTGGGAAACGTATGTATCAAGCCATTTAGATGCATACTAAATGATGTTTTTAGAATGAAGGATTTTTAGCGATTTTAAGAGATCATTCATAGCAGCAGTCATTGATCTTACTGATATTGTTGCTCCAGAAATGGCCATAATATTATCGCCATAACGCAGCTCATCGTTTTGGGTTTTACCAGTAAACTGTCTTAGCCAACGTTTGCTTCCAATCTCACCACCGTAATCTTCGCGGTAAATCAGCACTTTTGTACTCAACACAATTAATTCAGGATTTAACAACACCAAATAATCAAATTCATCTGTTTTGCTTGCCGCTTTAGCCACATATGCATAGCCTAATAAGGTATTGTTGGAATGAATTTTAAAAAAATTATCCGATCCAAAGGGCGACGGTAAATCTTTCGCAACTTCCGTGGGAATTTTAAATGCTTCGAATTTATAAGTACTCGCCTGAAAAGTTTCGGTTATTTCTTTATCAACTTTCTTCTGTATGTTTTTAGGCAATCCAACATCTTGAAACGCCGTAAGAATAAAAAGAATGATTGTAAATTTTAAATTCATGTCGCAAAGATATTTAATTGTTTCTCTTGACCAATTAATATGCCAAAAGCTAGAGCGTTTTTTTTTTGCTCTAGCTAGTGACTGATAATTACTTATCGGCTATTATTAGAACCATACACCAATACCAAGGTTTAGTTGGTTAGCCAAACTGGCTGATGTGGCATCATCCTTAAATTGATAATCTGCCTTTAATACAGCGCCCGGTGCTAATTTATAAGATAAACCTACGGTCCAATCGCTTCTATTAAACACGTCATTTACTAATAAATCGCCGCTAACTGAGGTATTGGTATCGTATGCTTCATAACGCGCAAATGCGTACAATTGTTGCTCTTTGGTAAGTGGCAGTAAATTATAAGCAGCCTCTACATACCAACCTTGCATTGTGCTTCCCAAACCTTGGGTTGGACTGGCTACTAGATCATAATGTAATTCATTATAAGCTTCGGTATCTGTTAAAGATGAATGCACAAATTGACCACGAGCGGCAAAACGTTTGAATGTGTATCGCGCGTCAAGACCTATCATAGAGATGCCAACACTTGAGCCATCCAATTCTTCCACATCATCTTCAGCTTGAGAACGTCCTACATAACCTGACAACCCCAAACGCAAGCCTGGTAGTCCGTAATAATCTAATTTTGCTGAGAAGTTAGGCGTATCAACATTCGATTCAATTCCTTTTTGACGTCCATTTCTCAGGCCGTCTTTGCCACCTAAAAATTTAGAACCATTAACAGAGGTAAATCCGTTAAAGATATATGCTTGATAACGCAACGACGCATCGTCCACTTTACCGGCCACACCCACACCTATCTCTCTCCAAGTTGTTGGTACAATACTTTTGTCCATACTTGGTCGCTCTACACCATTAAAGGTAGTAGGCTCGTGATATTCATTAATGATGCCCATTGGAACAAGCATTAATCCTCCTCTAAGATTTACATTATCGTTTAAACTGTATTGTAAAAATGCTTGTTCAACATACACTTCACTAACGTGCTCAAATTCTACTTCTGTAACAAATTGCACTTTATCGTTAAATTTGTATCCGAATAATAATACCAACCGTCGAACATCAAGTTCTCCGTTACCACCTTCTGGTTGATTATAAATGATCTCCCCATAACCGCCTACCGTGACCCCTGAACTAATATTGCCAGAAAGAATGCGCTGGGCTGAATTTTGATCTGGTTGATTGTTGTTTAAGGAATCTGGAACTGTTTGTGAAAATGTAATTGCTGAAATTGACAGCGCTATGACCATTGTGATATGTTTCATTTTGAGAGTTTAAGTATGTTTTTATTTAGAATGAATATTGATTAATAAGATTCGACAAAAATAAAACACGAATTGATATTCACAAAACTTATTTAGATTAATTTAAAATAATATTTTAAAACAGTTATAAACAGCTGTTTACACAGCAATAAACCTCTGTAATTTGGACTAATGGTAACTGGTGAAGATTTTTGTGGCCTCATTATAGGCACTTTCAAAGCTCAAAGCATTGAGATCATTGCTTTGTTTGCTTGTAAAATAGGAGAGCAATTTTTCGGTGGGCATATTTCCGGTCAATTCATCTTTTGCCATTGGACAGCCTCCAAATCCTTGAATGGCACCATCAAACCGATTACAGCCTGCTTTATAGGCAGCATCCACCTTTTCAAACCAAGAGGTTGGTGTGGTATGGAGATGGGCTCCAAACTCAATATGCGGATATTGAGGAATTAAATTGGAAAACAAGTAGTTGATATTCTCCGGATCTGACGTTCCGACAGTGTCACTCAACGACAGGATTTTCACCCCCATCTTTGCCAAATGCTCGGTCCAATTGCCAACTATATCCACATTCCATGGATCGCCGTATGGATTACCAAATCCCATAGAAATATAAACCACCACTTCTTTATGACTTTTATCAGCAATTTCCAAAATCTCACTCAGAGTTACTACAGATTCTACGATGGTTTTATGGGTATTTCGCATCTGGAAATTCTCTGAAATTGAAAATGGATAGCCCAGATAGTTTATTTCAGGATGCACAGATGCATCTTCGGCCCCTCTGGTATTTGCAATAATTGCCAAAAGCTTGCTTTGGGTTTTAGACAGGTCCAGTTTAGAAAGCACCTCAGCAGTATCTACCATTTGCGGAATGGCTTTGGGCGATACAAAACTTCCAAAATCGATAGTGTCAAAACCAACACGCAACAGCGACTGGATGTACTGTACTTTTTTCTCAGTTGGAATAAAGTCCTTGATACCTTGCATGGCGTCGCGAGGACATTCTATGATTTTTACGTGTTGCATCGGTTCAAAGATAGGAATTCATTTGAAGAAGGAATCCTTCCCTATAAAAAAACATTGGAGAAATCGATTTTCAAGGACAGTCAGAACTACCTGTACGTAATTCTTGTTTTGCTTTGTAAAATATTTTAGACGTCCTTGGTAAGGAATGCAGTGTAATCGTCCTGAAACCTTTTTAGTCAATCGTATTGAATGATGTCCTTGCTATTGGAATTTTCGTTTTTATGTTCTCTGTACAGAGAATTACATCGATTAAAATCGATAATTACACAACAATAATATAGAGTGCAATACCTACAAAAACGAGTATTTGGAGCCATTTTAAAAAAACACCGACGCCCTTTTTTTCTAGAATAAGCTTCGAAATCTGACCTGCCATTACTGCAATACTGCTAAAGGTTAGAAAAGAAACGATCATAAACACAAGGCCTAAAATATAGAATTGAGCAACGGTATTTCCTTCTTCATTCCATAAAAACCCAGGAAAAAATGCCAAAAAGAAAATCATAACTTTCGGGTTGACCAAGTTCATGATAACGCCAGTTTTAAAAAGTGATATATATGTTTTCTTAGGGGCTGATGCTGTTAATAAAATGGTGTCATCACTCTGATATACTTTATAGGCTAAATAGAGTAAATAGCAAGCGCCAAGCACTTTTATGCCATAAAAAAGTGATTCTGAAGCTGTAATAATTGCAGAAATACCGAACGCTAATAACGTAGTATGCACAATACAACCACTTATCAAGCCCGCAGTTGTAGCAATCCCGCTTTTGGTGCCATTAATTAACGATTGGGTAAGGACATATATATTATCCGGTCCTGGAGAAATGGCCAGTGCCAGGGTAGCTAATGAAAATGAGATGAGCGTTTCTATCATTGTGAGGTGGCACTGAAAACTTAATCTGTGAGATACTTCATCATTTTATCGTATAAGGTCATTGCGTTTTATGCCCTATTTAAAATTGCTGTATTAATTTCTTTTATCAATTGTGGTCCTTCGTATATAAATCCAGTATACAACTGGACCAAATCAGCGCCTGCATCCAATTTTTCTAAGGCATCATTAGGACTATGAATTCCTCCTACTCCAATAATCGGAAAGGCTTTATTGCTCTTTTCAGCTAAAAACCGAACCACTTCCGTTGCTCTTTTGGTTAATGGTCGCCCACTTAAACCGCCCATTTCATCTTTATTTTCACTTTGCAATCCATCTCTTGAAATGGTCGTATTGGTAGCGATAACCCCGTCTATTTGAGTGATTGAGACGATATCAATAATATCTAAAAGTTGTTCATCAGTCAAATCAGGTGCTATTTTTAAAAGGATAGGTTTTCGGTTTTCTTTCAGGTTATTTTTATTCTGTAGTGTCTGCAACAAATCGGTTAAAGGCTTCTTTTCTTGTAATGCTCGGAGATTTGGCGTGTTTGGAGAGCTTACGTTTACGACGAAGTAATCGACATAATCAAAAAGCGCATCGAAGCAAATCATATAATCGTTGACAGCCTCTTCATTAGAGGTCATTTTATTTTTACCAATGTTACCACCAATTAAAACGTGATTCTTATGGCCTATTGCGGCGTTTTCTTTTAAGCGTTCTACCGCTTCTTCAACCCCGCCATTATTAAATCCCATTCTATTAATGATGGCCGAATCTTCCTTTAATCGAAACACACGCGGCGTCTCATTTCCAGGTTGTGGTTTTGGGGTTACGGTTCCAATTTCAATAAACCCGAAACCTAGATTGGAAAGTTCCTTGTAAAGTTTGGCATCTTTATCAAAGCCTGCTGCAAGACCTACAGGATTTGGAAATTTCAATCCAAACAGTTCCCGTTCAAGAGATTTGTGAGCCACTTGAAAAGTATTTCTAAAAATGCCCGAAAAGCCAGCATTGCTAGCAAATTTCAAAAGTTTAAAAGTAAAGTGATGCACTGCCTCAGGGTCAAAAGAAAAAAGCAGCGGGCGTAGAAGTGATTTGTACATAGATGGTAAAATAAAAAACTACCCAAAGATAGGGTAGTTTTTATATTGATTTAATTTAATCGCTATTATTTAAGGGAAAGGCTAAGTCTTGCAAATAAAAACCGTCCACCAACGCCAAACTGCTGTGCTCTTCTGGACCAATCGAAACGTCCGTCACTACGATTATCATCTGTTCCAGCAGGAGCATTAAACAAGCGATCTGGGTAAATATCCAATAAATTATTGGCACCAACCGTAATCAAAAAACTATCTGTTAAATTATAGCCTACCGAAAGGTCTGTAACTATTTTTGAACTCAATACTTCTTGTAAAGCTATATTTGTTGTTGCTTCCGTAACTTCTCCAAAAAAGACATTCCGCAAGAAGAAGTTAAAATTGCCCGTACTCAACGTATGAGATAAGTTTACTTTGGTTCTTGGAACCGCTTCTTCTAAATATACCCGGCTATCCTCTGGGAAGTAAGTATCTACCTGGTCCGCATTCTCTAGTACACGAGAAGCTTTAATAGCTCCTACTTTCTTTGTTTTTGATAAGGTTGCTGCTAAATCATTTTTTAGGAGCATATCTGTTCCAATAGTCATTCGGTGTGTAAAAACCAAATCTATTCCCTTAGACTCCGTATCAATTGCATTGGCAAAAAACGAAGCTGCGGTAGCATTGGCTTGAGATAATAAATTTGCCAGTTCTGCATTTGCTGCATCTATGGGAACTCCATTGCTATCACGTTTTGGAGAAAATTGGCCCGTGTAAACCACTCTGTCATCTATAGCAACAAAATAGCCATCTAGGGTTATATTAATTCCCACTTCAGGTAATTTTACTGTAAAACCTGCACTAATACTTTTTGAGGTTTCTTGCTTTAGTTCTGGAATGCCCAATAATTTTGCGGCACGGCTATCATTGGCAAAAGTTCCTACTTCTTGTGGATTTCCGTCTTGGTCAAAAATTGTAGAGGTAGAATTAAAGTATAATTGGTGTAATGACGGTGCTCTAAAGCCGGTATTTCCAGCGATCCTTAGGTTTAAGCTTTCGTTCACTTTTAAGAGTGCTGCCACTTTTAAATTGATGGTAGAACCAAAGTCAGAGTAATTTTCGAATCGCGATGCAAGGCTCAACAAAAAGGAATCTGTTATATCAGCTTCCAAATCAATATATCCTGCGACACTGTTACGCCCTCTTTCCACTTCGTTTTTTGGGCTAAATCCAGGAAACACTTGTGAGCCACCTGGCCTTTTGTTTCCAAAAAAGTCAACTGAAGGTTGTTGGCTAGCCAAAGTGATCCCTTCTCCTTGAGCCGTATATTGTAAATAAGATGCTGCTTCACCTGCAAATATTACGTAATTTTCAAGACGATATTCTGCTCCAAATGCGACGTTAAGTCCAGAAAAAATATCTTCATAAAAATGATTAAGATCTAAATTGACTGTGTTTTGCGCAAAATTAAAACCACCGGCATCAAAGGTGGTTGGAGAGGCATTTTGCAGTGACGCATTAAAGGTATTCCCAATGGTGTAGATAAAGGCGTTTTTACCATAAGTATTGCTAAAATCAGTATTCCAATCGCCTAATTTCCCTTTAACCCCAACAGAAAGTGATTGGTCTGTAATGGTCGAATTGATTTCTGGCAAAAATCCGTTAATATAAGCTGGAGTGTAAGTCCGGCTTTGATTGGGCAGACGATAAAACCCTCCCGAATTCCCGGTACGGGAACTCAGTCCTCCAAAAGAATAAATTTCAGAACCATTGTCATCTAAAGGCAAAGAGAAGTTTGTAAAAAATCGACCCCCTCGCACTTCAGATTGCCCCACTCGCATGTTAAAATCCGAACGATTTAGATTTCTACTGGCTAGTTCAGCATCTGTATTATTGGCGCCCAATAGGGTTCGTAAATCGGCTTTGGACGCATTGGGATCAAGATTGAAACCCGCTTGATTTCCGTAGTTTATCACATCATTAACATCGTCATCCAACAACTTAGACAGATCATACCCATCAGCTGAGGCAAAGCGTTCTACAGTGTTATACTTGTTAAAAATATCACCTTCCCATTCTCTCATACGGTTATAATCATCTCGGTAATCAAAATCTCCCGTAAAATTTATATAGCCACCTCTGTCTCCCAGTTTTAAACCATAGTTTGCACTGATATTTGTTGTAGCGCCGTCCACCCCACCAGTTTGTTCATTTGCATTTTTAGTAAAATTGGCACCTGTAGTGATGTTCAACTTCAATTCGTTGGTCGCATTATCGAGCACAATATTGATAACACCTGCAATGGCATCACTACCATACTGCGCTGCTGCACCATCTCTTAACACTTCAATACGTCTGATGGCTGCCGTAGGAATTGCATTCAAATCTGTTCCTACACTTCCCCTACCAAAGGTTCCGTTAACGTTAACCAAAGAAGAGGTATGGCGTCTCTTTCCATTAATAAGCACCAATACCTGATCTGGCCCAAGACCTCTCAAGGATGCTGGATCAATATGGTCGGTTCCATCAGCAATGGTTTGCGTATTGGACGTAAATGAAGGTGCAACAAAATTTAAAATTTGATTGAGATTAACCTGTGGACTGCTTCCCAATATTTCAGACACGTCAATAACATCTACCGGAGCTAAAGAGTTCACGGCAGTTCTGGCAGGGTTTCTACTTCCTACAAGTACAATTTCATTTAAGGACACCCCAGGCTTCATGGTTACATTAAGCGTAGTGCCTTCTACTGTTTCTTCTAAAGTATTATAACCAACATAAGAAAAAATCAATTTGTCTCCCGGCACAGCTTTCACTTCGTATTTACCATCAAAATCAGTTATGGTACCTACCAAGGTGCCTTTAACAACAATTGTGACGCCACTTAAGGGTGCGTTGTTTTCGTCTTTCACAACACCCGTCACTTTTTGGGCGTACATTGAATAAGAAAACATAATCAACAATAATAAAACGTAGTTTTTTCTCATAATACATTGATTTAAAGATTAATTATTAGTAATTATTTTATTAGATTCTATCGTCTCTAAATTTCGAAAATCCTCCAGCAATTCGGCTATAGATCACTTTTCAATAAAACCGTATAGCATGGCTATAAGCTAGATGGAACTCTTTTATTAAAAAATACTAGGGGCTTAATTATAAATTGCAAAAAATCAATAGGGTGAAGTTGACACTTGATCGCAAAAGAAGGTAGGTCTGATTTTAAAAATCCAGTTTTTGCTTGTAATCGAAATAATGCTGCATCTTGCACTATTTTAATTACTTACTAATTGAGTTAATAAATAACTAATTCATTAAATTATATCGTAAAAATAAACGCTTAATACAGAATTATTACATAAATATAAGAAAACAATTGATTGTAGGAGTTAAATTATTTAATAAAGTCGTTAATGTCACCGTGTTATAAGAGGAATATTTACTGAAAATTTTTATAACATTGTCATTGTTCATTTGAATATGCTTTATTTTGCATCATTAAAGAAAAATAATATGATTGATAAGCAACACATCATTAATAGATTTATAAGTTACGTAACTATTGACACAGAATCTGACCCGAATTCTGAAACGACACCCAGCACTGAAAAACAGTGGGATTTAGCACACGCTCTTGTTAAAGAGCTTACAGCTATTGGCATGAAAGACGTTTCTATTGACCAGAACGCTTACATCATGGCTACGCTACCTAGCAATGTTGACCATGAGGTGTCTGTAATTGGATTTGTATCTCATTTTGACACCTCTCCTGATTTTACAGGAGCGAATGTCAACCCTCAAATTATCGAAAAATATGATGGAAAAGACATTGTGTTAAATGCTGAAAAAGATATTATCCTGTCTCCTGATTTGTTTGACGACTTGTTACAGTATACCGGTCAGACATTAATTACCACTGATGGCAACACGCTTTTAGGTGCTGATGACAAGGCGGGAATTACAGAGATTGTTTCCGCTATGGAATATCTTATCCAGCATCCTGAAATCAAACACGGCGAGATTCGTGTTGGATTTACACCGGATGAAGAAATTGGACGCGGCGCTCATAAATTTGACGTTGAAAAATTTGGCGCAGAATGGGCCTATACCATGGATGGCAGTCAAATAGGCGAATTGGAATATGAAAATTTTAATGCTGCAGGTGCTACGGTAAAAGTAAAAGGAACCATTGTACACCCAGGATATGCAAAAGGCAAAATGGTCAATTCTATGTATATTGCTACTGAATTTATCAACTCGCTCCCTATGTTGGAAACACCTGAGCATACTGAAGATTATCAAGGGTTTTTCCATCTTGCAAGCATCCAAGGCAGTGTGGAAGAAACGGTTTTGAAATATATTATCAGAGACCATGATCAGGATCATTTTAATGCGAGAAAGGAAGCCATGCGTCAACTGACCTTCGATTTGAATACACAATACGAAAGAGAAGTAGTAACCATTGACATCAAGGATCAATATTTCAATATGAAAGAAAAAATTGAACCGGTCATGCATATTGTAGACATTGCGGAAGAAGCCATGATTGCCCTTAACATCAAACCGCTCATCAAGCCCATTAGAGGCGGAACAGATGGCTCACAACTAAGTTTTATGGGCTTACCTTGTCCTAACATCTTTGCTGGCGGTCATAACTTCCACGGACGTTATGAATATGTACCGGTAGAGAGTATGATAAAGGCCACTATGGTAATTTGCAAAATTGCAGAATTGACGGCGTTAAGGAAATAAAATTCTTTCTGCTTTCTAGAGTTGCCACAAAGATTAGTTTGTAATAAAAACACACAGATGGCATTTTTGACTAAAATGACTTATTATGGCAAAAATAAATTCGGTTGAAGAGTATTTTGAGGTCCATTCTCAATTTGATGAGGCTCTTGCGATGCTACGACAGATTATCACTACAACAGAATTGGAGGAAACCTTGAAATGGAATGCACCAGTATATGCCCTAAACGGAAAAAACGTATTAGGCCTTGCCGCTTTTAACAAGCATTTCTGTATTTGGTTTTTTAACGGTGTCTTTTTAAGAGATGAACACAATCTACTGGTAAAGGCTCAAGATAAAACCAAAGGTTTACGACAAATGCGCTTTGAGTCTGTTCAGGATATTGACAAATCTATAGTGCTGGCCTATGTAAAAGAAGCTATTGATAACCAAAAATTAGGAAAAGAATTACAGCCAGAGCGCAAAGGGAAAAAAGTAGATATTCCAACACTCTTAGAAAAAGCGTTTGAAACAGACGGTGCGCTTAAAGACTGCTTTAATGCACTCACTCCGGGAAGGCAACGGGAATATGCCGACCATATTGCATCTGCAAAACGTGACGTGACGAAAGCCGCTCGGTTAGAAAAGATCAAACCGATGATTTTAAAAGGCACTGGCCTTCACGATACATACAAAAAACGTTAATACAAAAAAGCCACTTAACAGTGGCTTTTTTAATGCTATACAATTACACAACAATTACTTTGTGGTGGTCGTTGTTGTAGTAGTTGCTGGATCAACGTTGAGTTTACTACTCATCTCCATTGAAATTGCGGAGCGATCAAACTTTATTTTTCCTGCTAAGGTTTCAATAACACAACTGCTATCTTTATCATTTAGGTCGACAATCTTACCGTGCATTCCGCTTTTGGTAATCACTTTGTCGCCTCTTTTCAATTCGCTGGCAAACTTTTTCTCCTTTTTGGCACGTTTCATCTGTGGTGCAATCATAAAAAAATACACTACAGCAAACATTGCTATAAAGGGTAAAAACTGACTTATTCCTTCCATTAATTCTTAAGTATTATTAATCGTGATTATGGCCTTCGTGACCGGGTTGTGTGCTCGATTTACGAACTGGTTGTTGCATAATAGATTGTGCGCCACTTTGAGCAGCAGGCTGCATTGCATTAGCTCCGCCTTCTACCATTGCTTTAATTCTAACTGTTTCTGCACCTTTTTCAGTGTTTGTAGTCATGGTGATTGCTTTTGTAACTAAGCCATTACCTTTGCCGTCAAACTTCACATTGAATTCTCCAGTTTCTCCAGGCGCAACTTGTTTGGTCCAATCTGATGGCACTGTACAGCCACAAGTACTTTTTATATCACTAACAACTAATGGAGAAGTTCCTGTATTAGTATATCTAAAAACAGTTTCTACTGGCGTTCCATTTTGTATTGTTCCAAAATCGTGTTCAGTTTCTTCAAATTCAATCGTCGCGAAGTTTCCTGAGTTAGCATCTCTTGCCGCCGCTTCTGCAACATTTTCTGATTTGATTTTTGCGGTAGCATCCTCTTTACATGACGTAAAGGCCACCAAACATAGTGCGCTAACACCTAACATAATTTTTTTCATCGTATTATTTTTTTTAACTGTTCTATTTAAAATAGATCTAAATGCAAAAATAAGAATAATTTCTTACTACATCAACCCTCGCCCTATTTTATTTAAATCGCCATTTTCAGTGTATTCCTTAACAATCTTATCTAAGATTCCATTAATAAAGAAACTGCTCTTAGGGGTAGAGTACTCCTTTGCAATATCAATATATTCGTTAATGGTTACTTTTACGGGAATGGACGGGAATTTTTGAAATTCGCAAATCGCCATTTGAAGCAACACAGCATCTAAACTGGCAATACGGTCAGCATCCCAATTTTTGGTTTTTGCCGCTACTTCTTGGTTAAATTTAGACTTATTGAGTATGGATTTCTTAAACAAGGTTCTCGCAAATTCTTTATCCTCTGTATCTTTAAAAAGTTTGGGGGTAAAGTAATTTGAGCTGTTTTCCTTTTTTACTTTATTAAGCATTTTGAGAATTCCAGTATTGACTACTGGCAAATCGTCTAACCAAGTCAATCTCTTGTCTTCAATATAATCATAGAGCTTGTCATTAGGCGCTACAATCTCACTGAACACATCTGCTATAAAGTTCTTATCTTCTTTAAAATCAGAAACGGAAGTCGCCATGTACTCTTTATAAAGCGGACTTTCTAAAATGCTCTTAAAGATGATGTCAACATATTCAAAATCGAGATACCAATAATCAATCTTTCGCTTTTCAATCTCAATCTGAAGCGCTCTGTCTTCTTTTAAGAGTTGTAAAACTTCATTATTAATAAATTTTCTGTTGGGATTTTTTTCTTCTTTGGTTGCTAAAATTTTACGCTGCGATTTGTCTTGATAATCTTCAGCGCGCTTTTGTACTTCAATTAAAAGCGATAACATTAAGAGGTGCAAATCATACATGTGATCAAGACTTTGGAGTAAGAACCGCTCGTCTTTTTTGAAATCATCACTTTCTCCACCTTTAAACGCATAAAGGGTTTGCATCACTTTTATACGAATATGTCTTCTGTTTAGCATTTGTAAGAACTTATTAAATTAAAAAAGGCGAAAAGTACATTTGACTTTTCGCCCTGCAAAAATAGTATTAATTTATAACTTCAAAACATATTTATAAGATATATTGCCCTTATTTTGACTTTTCGATTTTTCTTTTGGCAATCCGTTCTTTAGCAGTATTTAGTGCTGCCACATTAGGCGTGGCTCCGTTTGCAGCCGCCCGTTTTAGGATTTCTAAAGTGGTATTATAGATGTTTTCTGTTCTTCGGATAATCTCCTGTTTATCATAGTTTTCAAGTTCAGCGTATACATTAATGATGCCGCCCGCATTAATCAAAAAATCTGGAGCATACACAATCCCTTTTTCTTGCAACATCACACCATGCCTATCTTCAGCCAATTGATTGTTGGCTGCGCCCGCAATAACCTGAGCTTTTATTTTATTTATAGTCTCATCGTTTATGGTTGCCCCGAGTGCACATGGCGCATAAATATCCATAGCTTCATTATACAAATCATTTCCCTTATATATAGCAACCCCATATTTGTTACTCACAGTGTGCAATCGTTCTTCACTCAAATCTGTAATGGTCACTTTTGCTCCTTCTTTAACCAAATACCCAACCAAAGCTTCACCAACATTACCAATACCTTGCACAAACACTGATTTGCCTGCAAGAACATCAGAACCAAATTTATACTTTGCGGCAGCTTTCATTCCCATAAAAACGCCATAAGCCGTAATTGGAGAGGGATTACCTGAGCCTCCTTTACTTTCAGAAATTCCAGTAACGTATGGTGTCACTTCTCTTACCGTATCCATATCTTCAGTGGTCATCCCTACATCTTCAGCCGTAATATATTTGCCGCTTAAAGAGTGTACAAACTCACCAAACTTACGCATCAATTCAGGGGTTTTTTGAGTTTTGGCATCACCAATTATTACCGCTTTGCCGCCGCCTAAATTTAAACCGGTAATTGCAGATTTGAAGGTCATGCCTCTAGAAAGTCGCAATACATCATTTAATGCTTCCCATTCATTGGCATAATTCCACATTCGTGTACCACCTAAAGCTGGTCCTAAAACCGTATTATGGATACCAATTATTGCTTTTAAACCAGTATCTTTGTCATTGCAAAAAACAATTTGCTCATGATTATCAAAAGAAAGTTGTCCAAAGACAGGGTCTGCCTTTGCAATTTCCTTAGCACTTATAACTTTTGAATTCATATAGTTGAATTTAATTCAGGATTTTTAGATTATCTAAAAATTTGGCATAAAAATAAATCAATATTACATTTTTAGCAAAAAAATAGGCGCTAAATTATCATATTGCCAATACGAAACGGCTTAGAATTATAAATGAAAGAATTACAACACGTCAATAAATATTTTTACAAGTACAGATATAAATTACTAGCAGGAATTTTAATAACAATTGTTGCGCGAATATTTCTTCTTTTTACTCCAGAATTGGTAGGTAATTCAATTGATGTGATTGATAATTACAGAAAAGGCATTACTACAGATATTGACGTAGTTAAGAGTGAACTGTTAGTGAATATTCTTTATATCGTTGGCGCTGCAATTATTGGCGGCATCTTCACGTTTTTGATGCGTCAGACCATTATTTATGTGTCACGAGAAATTGAATACGATTTAAAAAATGAAGTGTATCAGCAATACCAACGCCTTTCTTTAGATTTTTACAAATCTAACCGCACTGGAGATTTGATGAGCCGTATCAGTGAAGATGTAGGAAAAGTGCGCGAATATGCAGGACCTGCCTTGATGTATAGCATTAATACGGCAACCTTATTTATTATTGCGCTGGTATTGATGTTCAACTCTGCGCCCACACTAACGTTGTACACTATTATCCCCTTACCGATACTCTCCTACTTTATTTATATTTTAAGTAAAAAGATTCATAAGCGTAGTACCATTGTGCAACAATGGCTTTCCAAACTCTCTACCTTTACCCAAGAAACATTTAGTGGCATAAGCGTCATCAAATCGTACGGCATTGAAGGCACTACCAATGCTGATTTTGATACACTATCTGCTGAGAGCAGACAAAAAAATATTGACTTGGTTAAAATTCAAGCCTTATTTTTCCCTCTGATGATCTTTTTAATTGGGCTTAGCAACATCATAGTTATCTATATTGGTGGTAAACAATATATAGATGGCGAAATTGAAAGTTTAGGGGTGATTGCTAAATTTATCATCTACGTCAACTTACTGACATGGCCTGTGGCTACGGTAGGCTGGGTTACCTCTGTAGTACAACAGGCAGAAGCTTCCCAAAAACGGATTAATGAATTTTTGAAACAAGAACCAACCATAAAAAACAATGTCACTGAACCTTCCCACATTGAAGGCGATATTGAGTTTAACAAGGTCTCTTTCATCTATCCTGACACTAATATTCAGGCGTTAAACAACGTCAGCTTTAAGGTTAACAAAGGAGAAACGATGGCCATTATTGGTAAAACAGGTTCTGGAAAATCAACCATTTTAGATCTAATTGGACGTCTGTATGACGTTTCTTCAGGAGAAATCATAATTGATGGCACCCCTATTGAAAACCTCAACTTAATAAGTTTAAGGGACCATATGGGTTACGTGCCGCAAGATGCATTCTTATTTTCTGACAGTATTAAAAACAACATCATGTTTGGCAAGGAAGACGCAACCGAAGAGGAAGTGATCAACGCCGCCAAAAATGCCGATGTCCACAAAAACATCAAAGGTTTTACCAAAGGCTATGATACTGTTTTGGGCGAACGGGGCATTACACTTTCTGGAGGTCAAAAGCAACGCATTTCCATTGCCCGGGCAATTATAAAAGCACCACAGATTTTGTTATTTGACGACTGCCTTTCAGCCGTAGATACGGAAACCGAAGAAAAAATCCTGAATAACCTTAGAACAGTCACAAAAGGAAAAACAACTATTATTGTAAGCCATAGAGTGTCTTCAGCCAAAAGTGCGGACAAAATTATTGTGCTTGATGAAGGAAAGATCATACAATCTGGCTCACATGACACACTTATTGGTGTGGATGGTTATTACAAAGAACTGTATATGAAACAGCTTACAGAAAACGATTAGGTTACAAAACAAACGCTATGGCATCAACAAGGTTTATTTGCAGACTGAAAGTCTGCTTCGTGAAATAGCCGATAAAGAATGGGAAAAAACACATAATGATTTGTGTACCCGCCTGAACGGACGGGCAGGTTCGTGGCTAAAATATTTATAGAAACTAAAGTAACTGCAATGAATCTCGCTATCGGAAGCAGGGTTTTAACCTTTAACTAGATAATAAGAACTTGGCCCGTTACCTCTAGTTCCCCCAACCATTTAAAGTGCTGTAAAAAAATTCTTCATATTTAGTTAAAAGAAATATCAGAAATTGTTGGTTACTAATCTTTTTTTTTAGATTTTTGGTACGTAAACTGTTACTAATAAAAATAAAAAATCTATGAGTGATCACGGAATGATGGAGAAAGAGGAAATATTCTCTAAAGTATTGCGCGCAGGAAGACGAACCTATTTTTTTGACGTTAGAGCCACAAAAGCTGGAGATTATTACCTTACTATTACTGAGAGTAAAAAATTTACCAATGACGATGGTTCTTTTCACTACAAAAAACACAAAATTTATCTCTACAAAGAAGATTTCAGCGAGTTTAATGAAATTTTAAAGGAAATGACCGATTATGTCATTAATGAAAAAGGAGACGAAGTGATCAGCGAACGTCATCAAAAAGATTTCAAAAAAGACGAGTTTGATTCTGAAGACCAAAATTCAAATTCAGAGCCCGTTAAATCTACGGGAAGCTTTACAGATATCAATTTTGAGGATATCTAAGCCCAAAGAACATAAAAACATCATTAAAACCGCTACCTATAATAGCGGTTTTTTTATATTTATCCTTTAACTAACCAAGTACCTTACATAAACTACTATGAAATTTTTGTACACTTTCATTTTTTTATCGTCCTGTGTCATTTTTGCCCAAGAACAGATAGACTTATCCTATTATTTACCGCAAAACACAAGTTATAACCAAGCCATTCCTACCCCACAATCAGTGATAGGACATGAGGTTGGTGAGTGGCACGTTACCCACGACAAACTTGTAGAATACATGAAAGCATTGGCAGAAAGTTCTGATAGGATTACGTTAGAAAACAGAGGCACAACCTATGAGGGCCGACCTTTAATCCTGCTGACCATTACCTCTCCAGCAAACCATCAAAATATTGATGCTATCAGGGAGCAACATATTGCTGCTACTGAAGACAATGCTGCAGCAAATACGAGTAATATGCCGGTAGTGGTTAATCAAGGGTTTTCCATTCATGGTAACGAGCCAAGTGGTTCTAATGCTGCACTACTGGCTGCTTATTACCTCGCTGCCGCAGAAAGCAGTGAAGTTAAAGACATGCTAGATAAGATGGTCGTACTTTTTGACCCATCATTCAATCCTGACGGCTTGCAGCGTTTTGCGTATTGGGCCAATTCCAACCGAAGTAAAAATTTAAATCCAGACCCCAACGACCGTGAATTTTCTGAAGTATGGCCAGGAGGCAGGTCCAATCATTATTGGTTTGATATGAATAGAGATTGGTTACCTGTACAATTACCAGAGTCTAAAGTCAGGTTGGAAACGTTCCATAAATGGCTGCCAAATATTTTAACGGACCATCATGAAATGAGTACCAATTCATCCTTCTTCTTTCAGCCCGGAATCCCCAGTAGGACCCACCCATTAACACCTAAGCTAAACCAAGAACTTACAAGACGCATTGGCGATTTCCATGCAAAAGCTTTAGATAAAATTGGCTCCTTCTATTATACAGAAGAAAGTTTTGATGATTTCTATTATGGTAAAGGCTCCACATTTCCTGATATTAACGGCGGTATTGGGATTCTTTTTGAACAAGCGAGTTCTAGAGGTCATATTCAGGAGAGTGACAACGGACTGCTCACGTTCCCCTTCACCATTCGAAATCAGTTTACAGCTGCTCTCTCTACTTTGGAAGCAGCCAAAAGTATGCGCGAAGACATCCTAAAGTACCAGCATAATTTCTTCAAAAATGCACGTTTAGAAGCCAACAAAGAAAACGGGAAGACGATAGTTTTTGGCGATGAAAAAGATGCTGGGAAAACTTACGAATTGGCCGAAATACTAAGAAGGCATCAAATTAAAATCTATGAGCTTAAAGAAGATGCCACTATTGATGGTAAAAAATTTAAGAAAGGTTATAGTTATGTGATCCCTAAAAATCAAAAAAACACACGGTTGATTAATGCGATGTTTGAAAAGCGCACGACTTTTCAGGACAGTCTGTTTTACGATGTGTCGGCCTGGACTTTACCACTGGCCTTTAATTTAGACTATGCGGAAGGGGTGTCGTCCTCAAATATGGGCCAACAGGTATCAGATTTAAAAATGAAAGCGGGACAAGTCTCTGCAAAGAGTGAGTATGCTTATTTAATGGAATGGCACGAATATTATACGCCAAAAGTTCTGAATCAAATTCTTAAAAAAGATTTACGCGCCAAAGTTGCGATGAAACAATTTAGCACCAACGGCAAAGATTACGACTATGGCACCATCATGATCCCTGTTCAAAACCAATCTAAAAATTCGGAGGAACTGTACACTTTTTTAAAGGAATTGGCAACTGAAGGCCATGTGCAAATTGATGCCGTGGCTACTGGATTGACCCAAGGCATCGATTTGGGCAGCAACCAATTCAGACCTTTATCGCAACCCAAAGTAGCCCTGATTGTGGGCCGCGGTGTATCGCCTTATGATGCTGGCGAAATTTGGCATTTGCTAGACCAACGTTACGATATGACCTTGACAAAATTGGATACTGATAATTTAGATCGTGCAGCTCTAAATCGCTATAACACCATCATTCTACCAAGTGCTACCCTGAGCAAAAGTGCTGCAGAAAAACTAACTACTTGGGTAGAGAACGGCGGAACGCTTATCGGATTTGAAAATGCTGTACGGTGGCTAAACACTAATAAATTTATTAAATTAGACTTTAAGAAAACAGAACGGATCGCTAAAAATGTCACTTTTGAAGACCGTAGCGATTATAATGGAGCTCAAGTTATTGGCGGTGCTATTTTTGAAGCGAAGTTGGACCGTTCGCATCCTATTAATTTTGGATACAAAAATGAAACCCTACCGCTTTTTAGAGGTTCTACCATATTTATTAATCCGGACAAACAGAGCTACAATAACCCCATTCAATACACTAAAAACCCGTTGTTGAGTGGCTATGTCTCCAAATCAAATTTAGATAGTTTGGCGCTGAGCGTACCGTACCAAATGCAACGTTTAAAACGTGGTAAGGTGGTGGCATTTACAGACAATACCAATTTTAGAGCATTCTGGTTTGGCACAAACAAACTCATGATGAATGCTATTTTTTTTAGAGAAGAACTTTAATATAAAATTCAAGTTTATAAAACAATCCAAAGTTAGGCTACGAGGAACATCGGAAATAGCTTAATTTTGGATGGTCTATATCATCAATTTTAGATGTAACAGAAATTAAAGAATTGCTGTTCCGTTGTTGACATGTATTTCGGGAATCAATAAGAACACATCGCCCTCTTTAATGGCTCCAACCACAAGACATTCGCTCATAAATTTTGCAATTTGTTTTTTAGGGAAGTTCACAACGGCAATAATCTGTTTATTCAACAAGTCTTGCTTGGTATAAAGTGTCGTTATTTGAGCTGAAGATTTCTTAATCCCTAGACTTCCAAAATCAATAATCAGCTGATATGCTGGACTTATGGCCTCAGGAAAATCATGGACTTCTATAATAGTTCCAATACGCAAATCAACTTTGGTGAAATCCTCAAAAGTTATTATCTTTTCCATTCTCAAATTTTGAAATAATTTACAAGATAGAAAAATAAATTTATGGCTCAAACTGCTTCAAATATGTTGCCTTTAGGTACCAAAGCACCCGATTTTAGATTGCTGGATACTGTAAGCGGTAAAAAGCGCTCTTTGGATGCGTGCAAAGGCTTGAAAGGTACGGTCATTATGTTTATCTGCAACCATTGCCCTTATGTTAAACATGTGAATGCCAGACTTTCAAAACTCGCCAAAGAATACAAATCTAAAGGCATAGAATTTATAGCTATTTCCAGCAATGACGTGGTTAGCTATCCGCAGGATGGTCCTGACTTGATGAAGAAAAATGCTATTGATGAAGGTTTTATCTTCCCGTATTTATATGACCAGACACAAAGTATCGCAAAAGCCTATAGTGCGGCTTGCACACCGGACTTCTATCTCTTTGATGCCAATTTAGAACTATTTTATAGAGGTCAATTGGATAGTTCACGGCCAAGTAATGAAATTCCTGTTACGGGAGAAGACTTGAGTAATGCCCTAAATTTACTGTTAAACAACCAACAACCTCCGCAAGATCAAAAACCAAGTCTTGGCTGTAATATCAAATGGCGCAATGAAAATAAACACGTTGGCCAATAGTATCTAAATGTCAGACTAAATTAAATGACATTTTCAATTTATAAAAAAGACCTTTTCATGAAAAAAATCATACTAATTATAGGCATTGTACTCATCCTTTTTATAATTCTGCTCTACACATCATTAAACAGTACTCCTAAGGAATTTGAAACTTCAACCATCCTCAGGTCTGAAAACATTGAGAACATGAATTTTAAGGATTATGATTCGCTAACCATAGCAGCCAGCACGCTATACGAAGCAAACGACTTAAAAAAGATGATGCAAGGCGAGCATTACCGTGAGGCCTGGTCAACCCCAATTAAGGTTAAAGTTGCCTTTTTAGACACCCTTTTAGGAGGACTGACCGTAGTAAAGGAAGGTGGGGGCAATCAAACCAAATCTTTAAAACTTGAAGACAGCATCGGTAACAAGTACACCTTAAGAAGCATCAATAAAACACCAGCGCCTCTTGTGCCAGAATTTGCCAAAACCCTGGGACTCGAAAATATTATCGTAGATGGTATTTCTGCGCAACACCCCTATGCTGCAATTGTTGTGGCATCTTTGGCTGATGCTGCCCAAATACATCATACGGATCCTAAAATCTACTTTATCCCTAAACAAGAATCGCTTAAAGAATATAATAAAAATTACGGCAATAAGCTTTTCGTTTTTGAACATGAAACGGAAAGTGGCACCAATTGGACAACTGTTGATAATGTGAGTGAAATTATAGAAACTGACGATTTACAGGAATTAAAACTAGAACTTGGCGCGTCTCTTAAAGTCGACGAACGTGCCCTAGTTAGAGCGCGTTTATTCGATTTGATCATTGGAGACTGGGATAGACATGCCAAGCAATGGGGTTGGATTATAAAAGATAATGAAGATGGTCAACTTGCTATTCCGTTGCCATCAGATAGAGATAATGCATTTTTCAATATTAGCGGCATTGTGCCAAGCATTATCGCCAATAAAAATGTGACCCCTGAAATGCGTCCTTTTGATAAAGATATTGATTACCTGCCCGGACTCATCCATGATTTTGATGTCTATTTTTTAAAGAGCACTCCTGAACAGGTTTTTATTGAAGAAGCACAAAAATTACAAACGCTGTTGACAGATGCAGCTATTGTAAATGCCACTCGCCAATGGCCTTCTCAAATATATGCTCTAGATGGAAAAGATATTGAGGACAAACTTAAAAGCAGAAGAAATGAATTGACCACCTATGCTAAAGCCTTCAAACGCATTCTCAATGAAAAAGATTATCCTTCAAAAGCATTAAAAGGCTCCGAAGATGTAAATTTTAATGGTCATTATATAAGATGTTTTGAGTGCTATTAAATTTGGAAATTCTTAAGCATAAAAAAAAACGGTTAAAAACCGTTTTTTCAAATTTGGGGCAAAAAAGCAATGTGTTGAAACCTGTCTCTAGGATTCAAGTTGCCAAAAGTAGTTAAGATCTTGATGCTCTTTTATCTCAAATGAAAAGCACTTTAACCTTATTGGTTTTTAGTTAAATAAAAGCAAAACCTAGACCTGTTTCCTTAAAATAAATGTATTTTAAGGGGCCTACACTATGAAATATTCCATTTACTTATTTATAATTTTAACCTCGTCAATGAACGCACAGCACATTATACCCAATTCTATATCAAAAGAAATACATAAAGCGCTAGAATACTATCCTGAACTTGAAGACACACACATTGAGTTTAGATTCAAACCCAACATTAAAAAATCAACCATGCAGGCCAGACCTACATTTGGAAGCTTTTTTAGAAGTCGGGAAAACAGAAGTTATGTAATACTTATCAGTGAAACCTTCAAAATTGCCGATAAACAATTCCTAACCACCCATATCCCCTCAGATATATTAATAGGATGGATTGGTCATGAACTGGGGCACATAATGGATTATACACACCGAAACAAACTGAACCTTATGTGGTTTGGAATTAAATACGTGCTGTCTGACACTCACATTGTAGAGGCTGAACGTGCAGCAGACACCTATGCCGTACAACATAACATGGAAGAATATATCCTGAAAACGAAGGATTTTATTTTAAACAATGCTGATATACATGACGCCTATAAATTGCGTATCAAAAAATACTATTTATCTCCTGAAGAAATCATGGATGTCATCGAAAAAAGAAACACAGAAGCTACGGCAACCGAATCTATTGCTCAGTAACGAATTGTTCCCACTCTTTAAATTTGTCTTCTTTCATAACGCGTTCCATCTTTACCTGACCGCCTTTTTTCTTATTGGCACCGCTCCATTCATAAAAAACAGCAGGCTGGATGGATTTCACCTTCACACCTTTTAAGGCTTTGCTTCGGGCTACTTTATAGTTTTTGTTAGCATCTTTTAAAAAATCATCCAAGCTGTTGGCAATAGCTTCTTCATTCAGATTATCTTCTGTACCAATATACCAACAGTGATAAAATTCGCCATCTTCACAACGTTTCGCACAAATAGTGTATTCTGGAATTTTTGTTGAAAATTCGCTTTCAAGATGCTTCATCGCATCATCCATTTTATTAACGGACAATTGAGAACCTACGGTGTTCAGAAAAAATTTGGTGCGTCCCGTAATTTTAATTTCAGCACGCTCAACATCTGTAAAAGCAATGGTATCTCCAATCTCATAACGCCATGAGCCACTAACTGTACTCATAATCAGCACATAATCCTGATTTGTAGTTACTTCTTCCAAGGTTACCGAAGGCGCGTCTTTAACCAATGAACCATCCTCATTGATGTACTTGGGTTTAAATGGCACAAATTCAAAATAAACACCTTCATCTGTTACCAATTTCATGGCATCCGTTTCTGGACGTGATTGAAATGCAACAAAACCTTCTGAGGCCAAATACGTATCAATAACCGTTATGGGACGTCCCAATAAGGCATTAAAACTCTTTTCATAAGGCCCAAAAGCCACACCACCAGAAGTGTACACTTGAAGATTAGGCCAGATGTCATGAATATTATTCAAATTATGATGGCTGATAACTTTTTGAAGCATGAGCTCAATCCACGAAGGAATACCACTTAAAGCGCCAATATCCCAATTTTCGGCATTCTCGGCAATGCGTTGTACACGAGCATCCCAATCGTCAATCTTAGAAATTTCCTCTCCAGGTTTATAATACGATCGGAACCAAAATGGAATGTTACTAGCACTAATGCCACTAATTTCACCTTCCAAATGGTCATTATTTTCCTTTAACTCAGTAGAACTCCCCAACATCATGATCTCCTTCTCAAAAAAATCAGCCGGGAAATCAAAATTACTCAAAGCAAAAACCTGCTGAATACCTGTTTGTTTGATCGCATCAATCATATCATCGGTAACCGGAATCCGTTTACTCGACTTCCCTGTGGTTCCTGAACTCAAGGCAAAATATTTTGGACGCCCAGGCCAGGTGACATTCTCTTCACCATCTTGTAATCTATACCACCATTCTTCCTGAATTTTATTATAGTCGAAATAAGGCACTGTATTCGCAAAAACCTTAGTTGGATCTTCTGAGTCCAAAATAGCTTGAAAATCATAATGTTTTCCAAATGCTGTGTCCTTAGCTTTTGATAAGAGCTTTTTTAAAACCTCCTGCTGCTCTTTTACAGGATTATTTTCTGAAGAAAAGGTTTCTTTGACATCAATGAAACCTTTAATGATATTACCAAGTATTGCCATAGGGTAAAGATAAAAATAAAGATGAATTTAGGCCGCCATTTTTCTACATTCCTCTGCACACTGTCTACAAGACTCTGCACAAATTTGACAGTGCTCATGATCGTGTTGACTGCACTGCTCAGCACACCAATCGCAAATTTCTGCACATAATTTACAATAGTCAGCAGCGTATTTACTATCTGCAGACATCATTTTAATACTCACCAAGCAGGCATCTATACATTCCACACAACACTTGGGACAGTCGTTCATACTCTCTTTGCCAACCATTTCGATGAGGCAATTTTGACAATCTACCAAACACTTTTGGCAGGCTTCAATACATTTTTGATATGCTGTTTTCATAATAAAAAGTTTATTGCAATGTCTCTCATTTCATACAACAAACGTGTTTCAATTACTAAAAGCTTTAACGCTAATCCTTTTTTAGCATCTATAGGTTCTTTTGAGAGAATTATGAGTAATTTGTGGCCAAATTAAATTTATGCTTTTAAAAAAGATTTTGATCGGCTTTGGCCTTATGGCCATCCTATTCACATTAATTCCACTGATACCCGCAGATTACTGGTGGATTAGGATGTTCGATTTTCCACACATTCAGTTAACTACCCTTACATTTATCGCTATTTTAATTTATTATATAAAATTCGATATCAAAAACCTCAAAGACTATGTATTCATCAGCTTGCTTATAGGGTGTTTTATATTTCAGTTTTCAAAAATTGCTCCCTATACCCCATTTTATGAGAAAGAAGTTTTAGATGCCTCCGCAACACAAACACAATCAACAATTAAGCTACTCACCGCAAATGTGTTACAGAAAAACGAACAAAGTGAGGGACTAAAAGCGATAATTAAGGAAATGGACGCAGACATTCTTGTGTTTACAGAAGCCAATAACCGTTGGAAGGACGCTATTATAAAAACACTATCCGCTGAATATAAATACAAAGTTGAATTACCATTAGATAATACCTACGGAATTTTAATGTATTCCAAACTAGAACTTGTTAATCCGGAAGTAAAATTCATGGTTACTGATTCCATCCCGTCCATTCATAGCAAAGTACGCTTACCTCATGGCGATCTTGCACAACTTTACGCCATACACCCTACCCCGCCTATGCCACAAGAAAACCCATTGTCTACTGATCGAGACGCAGAACTGATGATGACCTCTGAATTAGCGCGCAACTCTAGGATTCCCGTGATAGTTATTGGCGATTTTAATGATGTTGCCTGGTCGCCAACATCGCTTTTGTTTCAGGCCACTAGCGAGTTGCTGGACGTGAGAGTAGGTCGTGGTTTTTACAGTACGTTCGATGCCAATAAACACCTCTTCCGTTGGCCATTGGACCACATTTATGTATCTCCAGAATTTAGACTGTTGGATCTAAAAGTTGGCAACTCCATTGATTCTGATCATTTTCCGCTTTATGTGGAGCTCACCTACGAACCGGAGGGGGCGGCAGACCAACTGCCAACTCCTGCTACTGAAGAACAACTTGAAAGGGCCCAAAAACAATTGAAGAAACTGAAGGAGAAAAAGACGCCGTAAAATTTTGTCTTGCACAAATTCTTGATTATATGTATTTACAACCTAACAGCTGTTCAACTCAGCTCAAATGAGTATAATAGTTCTAAAATAGGGTCATTTTAGTATCTTAGAACCAAATTCCGGCCTATGCTCAGCAAAACCGATAAACTATTTGTCTTAATTTATGCCTTGCTAATTATCGCTGAGCTTATTTGCGGCAGTGTGGACAACCGAGGGGTCTGTCATTATTTCACCAAACCTTCGTTGCTCATAAGCCTCCTCTTTTATTTTTATGTTCAAAGTAAAGAACTGGATCCAAAAACCAGAACCCTCACTTTCTTGGCACTTATATGTTCTCTAATGGGCGATGTTCTTTTACTTTTTGATTCCCGTTCTGCTAATTATTTTATCTTAGGATTGGTGTCATTTTTATTGGCACATCTTTTTTATAGCGTTGTTTTTCTCAAAAAAAGAAACTCTAAAATAAACCCTCTAGTTTTAATTACAATTTTATCCCTATACGCTTTAGGATTTTTCTATCTGCTCAGAGACGGTTTAAACGACTTGATGATGCCCGTAATTATTTACATGCTGGTCATTCTATTGATGGTCATAACGGCATATATAAGACACAAAAAAGTAGCTGAAAAAAGTTTTATTCTGGTATTTTTTGGAGCGCTTTTATTTGTGATTTCAGACAGCATATTGGCCGTGAATAAATTTTATATGCCCATACAGTTTTCTGGCGTCTATATCATGCTAACCTATGCGCTGGCACAATATTTTATCGTCTTAGGTGTTTTAAAACAGCGATAGTTTTTATCAATACCTATAAAATAAATAATTTATAGTCAGATAATTATACATAATTTAACGAAGTGTTAGTTTAAACTTAAATCACTTTAATATTTTCAGAAAAAAAAGCAAAATTCCTGTAACAAATTCCGTTCTCTCTATACTAACCCTGTAACTAACTACCCGATTTGGACAAAGAATTAGAACATAATTTTGTGGCGTTGCTAGAAGAGCATCAAAACATTGTGCACAAAGTTTGTAGACTTTATACAAACCATAGAGAAGCGCACAATGATTTGTTTCAGGAGATCACCATTCAGCTATGGAAAGCTTATCCTAAGTTTCGAGGCGATGCAAAATTCAGTACTTGGATGTATCGTGTTGGCCTCAATACAGCCATCACCTTATATCGAAAATCTAAGCGCACAATCAATACGTATGAGTTAGATACCTATCAATTCAAACTTACCGCTGAAGCCTATGACGACACTGAGGAACAACAACTAAAATTGCTCTATGACGCCGTGCGGCAACTTAATGATATTGAAAAAGCACTTGTGTTTCTGTATTTAGAGGACAAAGATTATCGGGAAATAAGCGAAACCTTAGGGATCAGTGAGGTTAATGCCAGAGTGAAGATGAACAGGATCAAAAACAAATTAAGAACCATACTTAATCCGTAATCTTATGGATGAATTAGAACTATTAAAAAAACATTGGAAGAAAGAGGAAGCACAGTACCCTCACGTCTCTGCCAATGCTATCTATAAAATGATCTTAAAAAGATCATCATCTATCGTTAAATGGGTGTTTATCATAAGCTTAATGGAATTTGGCCTATGGACAGCACTCACGCTGTTTTTTAAGGGCTCCAAAAACACAGCTCATTTTGACAAATTAGATTCTGATTATCTGCTTATTCCGTTAAGCGTTATCGGATATGTGATTTTAGCGTATTTCTTCTATTTGTTTTACAGAAACTACAGACGCATATCCGTAACGGACAATGCCAAAGTACTCATGGAGAATATCCTAAAAACACGAAAGACAGTTAAAAACTACGTCCTTTTCAACTTACTCTTTATGGTCGTTTCTTTTGCAGTCGTATTGTACATTGAATTTGATCAAGACCAAGCCCTGATCAATAGAGTACAAGCAGCCTCTGCCAATGGGGAAGTCTTTATGTTTTACGCGAAAATCATATTAATGGTCGCCGGGGTTATTGCCGTTTTTGCAGGGGTATTACTATTTTTCTATTGGTTGATCTACGGCTTATTGTTGAGAAAGCTAAACAGAAATTATAAAGAATTGAAAAAACTAGAAATGTTATCGTAAAGCCTAGTCTTCTATTCTTCAATCCTCCATTTACGAAGCCTATTCAATTCTTGCTGCGCCATGATCTCCTCTTGCGGAATCACCTTTAAGAATGAGGGGTGTTGCTCAATGGCATATTCAATTTTCTCGACAATCTGATCGATAGTTTCATTCTCGTAGTCAATTTCTAGCGGCGCTTTAATTTCCATAGATTGAAGGATATTCTTTTTCTTGATCCGAATTCCCTTTTTATCGAATGATCGTCTAAACCCATCAATCACAATAGGAACCACAATAGGCTTATACCGCTTAATAATG
Source organism: Gelidibacter salicanalis (assembly GCF_016469035.1). Lineage (GTDB taxonomy): Bacteria > Bacteroidota > Bacteroidia > Flavobacteriales > Flavobacteriaceae > Gelidibacter > Gelidibacter salicanalis_A. The sequence goes on from NZ_JAEHJZ010000026.1 coordinate 113,871, forward strand.
TGCGCTGTCCCCTTCCTTATAGGTTTAAAAGGTGTTGTGGTGCCTTGCGGGAAGGTAATTACCCAACCGTCATCCAACGCCTTAGAGATGGCCGTGATATCGCTCATTTTAACCTGCCTATTGACCTCCTGCCCTTGCGCTCTCCACGTGCGTTCAATACTGATAGACCCCACATAGGCCAATATTTTAGGCAACAAGCCAGATTTCATGGTTTCCTTAGCGGCAACATAGTAAACGTTCAATTTCGGATTCCACAAATACCCTATATTCTTGATATTATCGTCCCGATCACTCAAACTTGCATTAAAGACATGGAACATTGCCACCACGTCAGCAAAATAAGTCTGATGATTGGAAATAAAGAGCACATTGGTATCCGGTAGATTTTTGATGACCTCAGAACCGTCAATTTGCAGCTCATTAAAACCTCTAAAACGCCTATGTGTCAAGGCTCCCAAGATGCGGATAAGCCATTTCTTAACTAAAAGTATATGTCCAAAAGGGTTTCTCTTAAATAATCCCATCATTTATATTTAAAATTAACGATATCCTACGGATGCAATATAATCGCTTCACTATAGGTCAAGAAACAAATTTAATAAAAACCTCTGCTCACAGCACTGTTTTTATCAAGTCTTTTATTTCACTAAGCATCATGGCTGTTGCGCCCCATACCGTATGCCCGTTCAATTTAAAAACCGGAACCTCAACTTGCTGATTTAAGGAGGTCATAATCATTTGCGTAGTAACGTACTCATCATTAACAAAGTCATTGAAATTCACCTCAATCAAGTCTTCTACCTCATCATCTTGTTTAAGAAATTTAGGCGTCTCATTTGTAATGCCCAAAAAGGGATATACAGTAAAATTACTGGGTGGAATGTATAATTTGGTCATTTGTTTTAATACTGTAATAGTACCTAGCGGCACGCCTACTTCTTCAAAAGTTTCTCGTAAAGCCGCATATTCCAGTGAAGGATCGTCAGCTTCCAGCTTCCCGCCAGGGAATCCTACTTGGGCAGAATGCACCCCTCTATAGGTCTTTCTCAAGATCAAAATCAACTTTGTGTCCTGCTCCATATCAGGGTAAAATAAGGCCATAACTCCCGCTTGTTTTGAATATTTAATGGCTTTTTCTTGCTGTCTAATCAATTCATTACGGTAAGGGGGCGACATTTTAAACTGCGAATCTGGCCCGGGAAGGGGAATATGTTCTATTTTTGAGATAGATTTTAAAAATGTTTCAAAATTCATTTAATTATGAGAATTTTAATGTGTATTGGCGTTTTTTTTATTTTTCTTAATTGTGAAGATAAACAATCTCGCCAAAAAGAAAACAATTTGGTTCCTGATTCCTTGACCACTGCAACTACGAAGGAAGAAAGAAAAGAACAAAAAAAACCCCAACGTAAATATCCGAAACTCACTGATAAAAACGCAATGGATTTTTTTCTGAAATACGAGAAAGAGCACAAGGAAAACAAGATACGCATGACCACTGATTTTGGCACTATAGATATTCTATTATATGACGAGACCAAGTTCCACCGTGCCAATTTCATCTTCTTAACCAAACAAGGCTATTTTGACAACACCCAATTCTATCGCATTGTCAATAATTTTGTTATTCAGGGCGGCAACAGTGATGACGTTAGCATCGCTGAGCGACGTCAAAAAATTGGACAATATCTTCTCCCAACAGACACCAACCGCGGTTTTGTTCACGACAGAGGCGTGATCAGCATGCCCAGCAGTGAGATTGAAAACCCCTATAAACTTGCCTCTCCGTACCAGTTTTTTATCGTGCAGAAACAAGATGGCGCCCATCATCTGGATGGAGATTACACTGTTTTCGGCAGAGTGACAGACGGCATGGACGTGGTAGATAAAATTGCCTCCCAAGAAACGGATGGCTCTGAATGGCCTTTAAATAACATCTACATCCGAAAAGTGGAAATTATAGATTAATTAAGAAATTTCAGTCTTTAATTCAATATCTTGAAAACTTTAAAAATCAACACTAAAACTAATGACAAAACACAACCTCAGACACATTAAAACCTTGAGTTTATGTGCGCTAATTGCCTTTACAACAAGTTGTAAGGACGACAAAAAAAAAGAAGACACGATGGCTAAGAATGAGAATATTCTGTTGCAGGAATGGACAGGCCCATTTGATGGCGTTCCTGCATTTGACAAAATGAATGTTAAAGATGTTAAGGAAGCCGTAGAAAAAGGAATGGAGCTTGGCCTGGAGGATATTGAAAAAATAGCCAACAACCCTGAGCCAGCAACTTTTGAGAACACCATTGCGGCCATGGAGCGCTCAGCAAAAGATCTGGACCGTGTGTTTACCTACTATGGTATTTTAAGCAGCAATATGTCCTCTCCTGAGTTTAGAGACATTCAAATAGAGTTGGCACCTAAATTGTCTGACTACAATTCTAAAATTTCTCAAAACGAGAAATTGTTTCAACGGATTAAAGCGGTTTACGATGCTTCACAAACCACACCGTTGGAGGATGACCAACAACGGGTAGTTGATTTGACTTACAAAAGCTTTGAAATGAACGGCGCCAATTTAGACGCTGAGAAAAAGAAACGTTACGCTGAAATCAATAAAGAATTATCGTCTATCTACACCAAGTTTTCTAACAACGTGTTGCATGACGAAGAAAATTATGTGACGTATTTGAATGCCGACCAAGTAGGTGGCTTGTCAGAATCGTTTACCAAATCTGCAGCAAAAATAGCGTCAGACAAAGGCGAAGACGGCAAATATGCGATTACAAATACACGGTCTTCAATGGATCCATTTTTGACCTATTCTACGGAGCGCGAATTGCGCAAACAAGTGTGGAACAATTACTACTCTCGTGGCGATAATGGCGACGACTATGACAACAACGAATTGATTGCACAAATCTTAAAACTTCGTAAAGAACGTGTGGGTTTAATGGGTTATGACAATTATGCGGAATGGCGCTTACAGGATAGAATGGCAAAAACCCCAGAAAACGCCATGGATTTGATGATGGCTGTTTGGCCAGCTGCTATTGCAAGGGTTAAGGAAGAAGTAGCTGATATGCAAGCTGTGGCGAACGCCAATGGTGACAATATTACTATTGAGCCTTGGGATTACCGCTACTACGCTGAAAAAGTACGTCAGAAAAAGTATGATTTAGACAGTGAAGAAGTCAAACAATACTTACAACTCGATAAATTAACCCAAGCCTTGTTTTATACTGCTGCCCGATTGTTTAATTATGAGTTCACGCCTGTTGCTGAAGGCACCGTCCCAGTTTTCCATGAAGATGTGAACGTTTGGGAAGTGACTGATAAAGATTCTGGTAAACACATCGGTTTATGGTATTTAGATCCATTTGCTCGCGAAGGAAAACGTTCTGGAGCGTGGGCAACCACTTATAGAAGCCACACAACTTATGATGGTGCTGAAACCGTTTTGGCGTCTAACAATTCCAACTTTGTAAAACCTGCTCCTGGTGAGCCTGTTTTGGTCTCTTGGGATGATGCTACCACATTTTTCCATGAGTTTGGGCATGCACTTCACTTCTTCTCTTCTAATGTGAAGTACCCTACCCTAAATGGTGGTGTCAGAGATTATACAGAATTCCAATCGCAGTTATTGGAGCGTTGGTTGTCTACGGATGAAGTGATCAATCAATTTTTGGTACACTACAAAACGGGAGAACCTATCCCTGCTACATTGGTTGAAAAAATCAAAAAAGCATCAACTTTTAATCAAGGCTTTGGTACAACAGAATACTTAGCGTCCGCATTGATTGACATGAAACTGCATTTGGCGGATCCTGAAAATATTGATATCGACAAATTTGAGCGTGAAACCTTAAAGGAATTGAAGATGCCTAAAGAATTGGTGATGCGTCACAGAACACCACAGTTTGGGCACGTATTTTCTGGTGAAGGCTATGCTACTGCATACTACGGGTATATGTGGGCTGATGTATTGACGAGTGATGCTTCAGAAGCGTTTAAAGAAGCTCCAGATGGATTTTACGATGCGCAAGTCGCTAAGAAATTAGTCGATTATCTATTTGCGCCTAGAAATTCTATGGATCCAGCAGAAGCCTATCGTTTGTTTAGAGGACGTGATGCTAAAATTGAGGCCTTAATGAAAGACAGAGGATTTCCAGTGCCAAAGAAATAAGTAAAAATCACACCTTCTT
>NZ_JAEHJZ010000258.1 GCF_016469035.1 Gelidibacter salicanalis
TTCTCAAAGTAACCATTGTGAGTGTTTCAATATAGTGTTTAACTCCTGGCGTTAAACTGGATAAGATTAAAGCATACTTTGAAACTTAAGCTCATAGCCATACTGTAGTTTTAAAGAATACCTTGAAACTTATTCTACATGGGTTCCCCAATCTTGGTGAAATCCTTGCAAAATGAATTTGGCAACCTGAAAAAGCGCCCTCTATTTGAAAATGACTAGTGGCTCGGGAGCTCTGACTTCACTACTGCAATAG
>NZ_JAEHJZ010000259.1 GCF_016469035.1 Gelidibacter salicanalis
TGGAGTGACGCCTGCTGATATAAGGCTGATCATTAGAGCATCTGTTCCACTTGACGTGGCAATGACATATTTCTTCCCTAAGTACTCAGCTAGCTGCTTTTCAAACGCCGGGATATATGGCCCTGAAGTAAAACGGCCAGAACTCAATACTTCTTTCAACACCTGCATAATATCATCGATTTCATCCTCTGAAATCAGTTTATCAACTGGCAGAAACGGTATCTTTTTTTCCTTATTTTGTTT
>NZ_JAEHJZ010000260.1 GCF_016469035.1 Gelidibacter salicanalis
CTGAGAAACAAAATGTGCTCTATTATAGCTCAATTCGTAACCACCAGTTTATTGAAACCGGTCGGCATACACTGGGAACCCATGTTGCATTGAGCCCAAATGTAGCAGTTATCAAAGGCTCAAACTAGGCTCACTCATTCGGTCATTCCTATTCTAAAGCCAAAATGGACACTTACATCTAAATGCAACAGGATCATAGGGTACAATATCAG
>NZ_JAEHJZ010000261.1 GCF_016469035.1 Gelidibacter salicanalis
TCCTACCCCTAAAGAACGAAAATGGTCACACTGGACCACGATCGCCGGGATGCAAACGAGACTGAGTTATGTACTGCTATGTAGCTAACTTAACCAGGGTCGTCAGTGTCAATCTATCACGCATTGGCGTTGGATTGCCGCTTATTGGACAGTTTTTGAGACCAACTCAGTGTCATAGCAGGAAGGAGTATTTCCAAATCGCCCGCTTTCGATTCCGGAGGGCTGGCTTTTCAGTACATAAGTTATGTACTGATAACTAGAGGCTTCCAATTTGATAAAGGTACATCTTTCAAAGGTTTGTTTCCAAGCAAACTCTAAGCAAGCCAGGTTAGGTGCTCGATGGGCTAATTTCCCGCCCAATTGCCTGATCAGGGGTCGCTGGAAGGCCACTAGAATATAGGCCATAAGA
>NZ_JAEHJZ010000262.1 GCF_016469035.1 Gelidibacter salicanalis
ATTATCGATTCCCTTGATGAGATTGAGCAATGTCTACTTTGTGATCTCGAGTCATTACATGATGAGTTTAATGAAATGCATGCAGAGGCTTCCTCGTTTTATTTACAATCGTATATGGAAGAATTCACACCTGGATTTGCTCAATTTTCGTTAGCCATTGAGAGCTTATCAAAACAAAAGCACGGGGCACTGATTGTGATACAAAGGCGGGATGAGGTCGAGGATTTTATTCAAAGAGGGACAAATCTCCATGCGAAAATTAGTGCTTCA
>NZ_JAEHJZ010000263.1 GCF_016469035.1 Gelidibacter salicanalis
TGTCTGACTGAGTTGGATGCAGAAAGAAAATAAGTAAGAACATTTCCAGTAATGCTGAACTTTTTTAAAATGTTCTGATGTGTGTTACCTTAGCTTTCTTCTCCAGGTCAGCCTCAGTCTTGGGTCCTAAGAGGTGTAGGACCTTCAGCACAAAAGTCGTATTAAGTTCCAGTATACAGTGAGAATCACCAAACCTCAGAAGCAAATATACAATCACAATAAAAAACTACCTCTAACAATATTTTCTTTTTAAAACACACCTGCAAGTCAACTTCATTTTTGATGACCTTTCCATCAGCCCATTTTAGGGCAGAACGTGCCTCTCCTGCAACACAAAAATGCTTGGTGAGATATTATATCTGTT
>NZ_JAEHJZ010000264.1 GCF_016469035.1 Gelidibacter salicanalis
TTTACCGTAGCTCGCTCATTAAGGAAAATAAATGGCGCGCCGCTCGCTACGGGATTGATGGCCAGCTTATTGATTTTGGTACAGAAGAGGAAAAACCGGCCCGCCAGCTTATTCTGGAACTACTCGATTTTGTGGACGACGTAGTAGATGAGCTTGGTAGCCGCCACGAGGTGGAATACGTGCTCAAAATGCTGGAAATGGGGACGGGAGCTGACCGCCAACTGGCCGTCTTCCACCAAACCGGCGACCTAACGAAAGTGGTAGATTATATTCTAAGTGAAACGACGCACGGCTTATAAAAAGCGCAAGTCAAGT
>NZ_JAEHJZ010000265.1 GCF_016469035.1 Gelidibacter salicanalis
CATCAACACCAGCTTTTGAAAGTCCAATTACAACTAAATTAGCTGTGTAATCATTTACCTTTTTTCCGTAAGCCATCAGTGGATATACAATCGGAGTTTCTACCACTTTCTCTACGGTTTCTATAGTGTAGGTCACTTCTTCATCGTCGGTGGTTATCATCACCTGATACGCTGCACAGGGCAGGCCGTTTAAATCGTAAGGGACGCGAAGATCCTCATTGACCTTT
>NZ_JAEHJZ010000266.1 GCF_016469035.1 Gelidibacter salicanalis
CTGTAATGCCGCCCTCGTGGCCGTCTCGAACACTTCTCGGACGCCTTCCTTGCTCTTGGCCGAGCACTCGAGGTAAGCAAAGGCGTTGATCTTTTCAGCCATGGTGCGGCCCTCCTCGGGCTTGACCGGCTCCTGCTTCATTTTGCCCAATTCCTTGATGGTATTGGGGTCGTTGCGCAAGTCCTAAGCGAAGAGGTGACACGTCAAGTCGGGCCGGCAGGCTCTATCCCCTGTCCCGCTGGACGGGGCTACTTACTT
>NZ_JAEHJZ010000267.1 GCF_016469035.1 Gelidibacter salicanalis
GACAATTTTCATCATTAAAAGGTTTTAGTAGGGTTGAAAATAGTAAATATAAGTTTACGATCCAACTTTAAAAACAATAAATAACGTCTACATAAATTAATTTTTTTTCAAAATCAAGCCATAAACTGCCTTTAATCCACTATATGAATAGATTTTATATTTTTTAAAGTAACTATAAATAACAAGGGTCCTATACGAGGATGAAAGACCAATAAAATTAATCTCAACAAGATTAAATTATAATTTTCCTAAATATGCGATAATTAT
>NZ_JAEHJZ010000027.1 GCF_016469035.1 Gelidibacter salicanalis
TCGCCTACTTGGAAAATCCTGTAGATTTTCCTCTGGCAAGTACCGGTTTTCAATTGTCCGTGACGAACCACGCCACTGCTCATACACGTTAGCACCACACTGTAAAATTTGTCAATACAAGAAAATAGAGTATTAAATTGATATTTTTGTATCTTTGATTAAAAGCTAATAAAATGGATTTACAAACAAGAAAACTAGAACTTATTCAAGAGTTTTTAAAGATTCAAAGTGAAGATGTAATTTCACGACTTGAAAAAATCCTTAAAATAGAAAACAAAAATTCTGATAATGGAGATTTTAAACCACTGACAATTGAGGAATTTAATTCTCGAATTGACAAATCTATGGAAGATTCAATAAATGGTCGACTAATAGAATCTAGCGAATTAAAAACCAAGATTGATAAATGGAATTAAAATTATTTTGGACTGATTTTTCTCAAAAAGAACTAGAAAACATTTATAGATACTACCGAGAAAAAGAAGGAATTCGAATTGCAAAAAAACTCGTTAACGGAATTTATAATGAGACTTTAAAACTAAAAAGACAACCAGAAATCGGGCAAACTGAAGAACTTCTAAAAAATAGAAAACAAGAATTTAGATATTTAGTCCATAAAAATTATAAAGTCATTTATTGGATTAACAATAAAGAGAACAGAATTGAAATAAATGATGTTTTTGATACTCGACAAAACCCAATAAAAATAGATCGAAAAAAATAAAAGCCAGTTGCCAACAACTAAGTATTCGGCTCACCGATAGGCCAGAGCTGAATATTGTGTTGACGAATCCGGTTGGTTTGCCGTCGTCAGCCCCGTGCTTCTCCTCCTTTGGTGACCTGACCGTTGAAAAGATAGATTTGGGGATTTTCCGTTCTGAGATATTTCTTCAGTCCCCTGACCAGATACTTACTTAAAGGGACATAGCGGTCGATCTTCCCTTTTTTCTTGGGGATAAAGACCGTTCTGCGATCAAAATCGAGGTCTGCCAGTTTCAGGTTGCAAAGTTCGTAGCTCCGAAGTCCGCAGCCATACAGCATCCCGATGATCAGACGGTGCTTGAGGTACCTGGGCGCTTTTAAAAGACGCTTTACTTCTTCCTGGCTCAAGACCGTTGGCAGTTTTAAGTCCCGTTTGATCTGCGGCAGGGCCACGCGCTTGGCCTCCATGCCCATGACCCTGTAGGCAGCGTGGAGTCCAAAAATGGTGTGCTTAAAAAAACTTTCGGAAGGGGTCCTGTGAAGTTTTTGGCAATAATACAGGTAAGCCTCAATATTTTCCACCGAGAGCGTTTCCTGGCTTTGTTTGTAGTGCAGCGCAAGGTGTGCCAGACACCGCAGGTAATTGTTTAAGGTGCTCGTGGCCTTGCCGTTAATGGAAAAGCTCTGCTCCAATCTGTTCTGAAGCGTGCTGAAACCGGGCACTTCCTCATAAGCACGATCAGCAATGGTTTTACTTTTTTTTAAACATGATATTAGATTTAAAATTTAGATACAAATTAATAAATCTATTACATTTACGGTAGGGACATCCGATCTGAACTATTCAGGCGGGCTTCCAACCGGTAGGGAGGATTCGTTCAACAACGTTGTGGTGCATTAAAAATAACTTTACGAATGAAAAAAATAATGTCATTTATATTTTTATTAAGCCTGACTTTTTCAGCTTTTGCGACTGAACAAGAAATGGACTTATTGATAGTTGAAAACGATACAATTTATCTAAAAACGTCTCTATTAGAAAAATTGGAATTGGAAACGCCACCATTCGGAAATACAAGAGAGAGAGCACCAAGCACAGGATGTTGGAGAGGATATCGAGCAATTTGGAAAATAATTGACAACAAACTGTATCTTGAAAAAATAATTCGCTGTAATTCTGACCGTGGAAAAGGAGAACAAGATCTTATAGAATTGTTTAAAGCCAATGGATTTGATTTTAAAGAAAATAACGGAATGATACTCGCTGATTGGGTTACAGAGGATTTTTATAAAATGAATTTCTCTTCCTCAAACTATTATAAGGACAAAATATATCTTTATGATGGTTGGAATGAAAAAGAAAAGAACAAGGACAAAAATTTGAAATTGAAAATTAAAAGCGGAGAAATAAAATTGAACAGACTGAAAGAATAAAAAACTTAAGATGTGTATAAGCAGTAGCTTGTCCTTACCTACTTGGAAAATCCTGCGGATTTTCCTCTGGCAAGTACCTGTTTGCAATTGTCAGTGACGAACCACGCCACTGCCCATACAGGTAAACGTTGCCCTTAATTCCCTAAATACGCAAGATTGACTCCTTAAACTAACGTTTAATTTGTAAAAAGAAAAAATACTGAAAACCAAAATAAAACAATTAAGACTGATTATACAGAACATTATTTAAACGTTGGTCCGAATAGGAGAAAATTGTGCACATTCGTTAATTGTACGTATATTTGTACTTAATTAAATACAACATTATGCAAATCACAACTGTTTCTGATTTCAGAAAGGATATTAAAACTTATTTGGACAGGGTTACAAAAAACTTTGAAACTTTGATTATAAATCGTGGCAAAGATTCTGGAATTGTAGTTATGTCCCTTCAGGAATACAATTCCCTAATGGCAACTAATCATGAATTATCTTCTCGTAAGAATGAATTGAGATTAGATTCCGCAATCGAAAAATTGAAAAGTGGAGTAACTTTCAATCAGGATTTAGTCGTAGATTAAGATGAAATATATATTTGTTGACGAGTCTTGGGAGGATTATCGTTATTGGCAGAAAACTGACAAAAAGAAATTAAAAAAAATAAATGAACTTCTGAAAGACATAGCCAGAAACCCTTTCGACGGAATTGGGAAACCTGAACCACTGAAGCATAAATATTCAGAATTTTGGTCAAGACGAATCGATAGCGAGCATAGATTGATCTATCAATATAACGAAGGAGAAATTTTAATCGCAAAGTGCAGATTCCACTATGATTGAAAAAAAAGAGCTGCTAACAATGGTAGCCGTTGCACAACCCCATAAATTCACAAAAAACGAACTAATTTAAGCCCTTTTTAGGGCTTTATTCTTTCTCAGCCCCATGAATTGGGAGCGTCCCAAAACATTACAAAAATATTAGTCAAACTTTGACTAACATCTTTAGGGATACATAAATTTATGAATATCTTCTCTGCTGATTTTAGGGTTTGCTCCTTCGCTACCAGCAACTAACGCACCGACGGCACAAGCAAAATCTATCGCTTTTTGCGGATCGGTCTTTTTAAGTAAATCGTTAATTAACGATGCTAAAAAGGAATCGCCCGCCCCAACTGTATCTACAACCTCTATTTGGTAACCACTATTGTAATAATACGTGTCATTACAATATAAAATAGCACCATGACGCCCTTTAGTGACACAAATGGTTTTGGTATTGGTATGCTCAGCTATAAATTTAATATTTTGCTCTAAAGAATGTGTTCTGGAGTCGAGCATTTCTCCGATTTCAAAAATTTCATCATCATTAAACTTGATAAAATCTGCTGCTTTCATTAAATGATTTAGTACCTCTATAGTGTAGTAGGGCTCTCTTAAGTTAACATCAAAAATCTTATATTTCGCCAACTTCAATAACGCGTACAAGGTGTGTCTTGAAGTATCATCTCTGGCAACTAAACTTCCGTAAATAAAAGCATCGGCAGCTTGAGTTGTGTTTTTGGTGTTTTCGTTTAATTGAATATTGTCCCAAGCACGTGGAAATTTAATATCATAGGAAGCCGATCCTTTTTGATTCAGCATCACCTTTACTTTTCCTGTTTTTAATCGTTCGTCAACCTGCAAGTTTTCAGCATTCAGCCCTTGCTCAATAATATAGGCTTCAATTTTATCTCCTTTTCTATCTGTTCCTATTCTACTGATAATTGACACATTATTCTCTAAAGATTTTAGACGTAAAGCAACGTTTAAAGGGGCTCCTCCTATTTTTTTATGTGTAGGAAAAACATCCCATAACACTTCTCCAAAGCAAACTAGATTTTTCATTTAATTGTTGTTTAAAATGTTACTGTTTAGGTCTTTTACACACTCTTCTACACCCCTATTTACAATGTTTCGATACGCTTCAGTGTAGGCTTCCACAAAGTTTGGAGCGTCCTTAAGTGTTCCAAAAATAGATTCCAGGTCTAAAAATGTTTGAGGACGCTCTATGGAGGCTTCTGCTTTTTCATGCAAGACATCTTTCATCGCATCTTTAATCGTTAAAGCGTTGCCTTGCTCATCTTTACCTAAACTATAAATTGCCCATGCTGCAGTTACAAAAGCTGCCAATTTTACGGATCCATTTTTTTCTAACTGCGCATTTACAGTCGGCAAAATAAATATTGGAAACTTAGCCGAACTCTCTGAACAAATTCTATCGATTTGATCTTTAATATTGATGTTCCCAAACCGTTTTAACAATGATTGTTTGTAATCTTTTAAATTAATGCCTTCTAAATCGCCTAAAACTGGCGTGACCTCAACATCCATATAGTGGTTTAAAAAAGCACTAATGTTTGGGTTGCCAACAGCTTCGTCTATGGTATCATAACCTACCAAGGCACCAAGAATACCCAACACCGAATGTCCTGCATTTAATAAGCTTAGTTTCATTTTTTCGTAAGGCACGACATCATCCACAAATTGCGCCCCGACCGTTTCCCATGCCGGTCTTCCTGCACTAAAATCATCTTCAACAACCCATTGCTTAAAAGGTTCGCAAACCACAGGCCAAGCATCATCAATCCCAGTCGTTTCAGTTAAATTAGCGATATCTACAGGAGAAGTTGCTGGAGTTATTCTATCGACCATAGCATTTGGAAAGGACACATTTGCTTCTATCCATCCCGTAAGATCAGGCTCTGCTCTTTTAACATAACTCAATAACATTCTTTTGGTCATGTGACCATTCCCTTGAATATTATCGCAAGATTGGATTGTACACCCCTTCAAACCACGTTCTTTTCTGAGCTTTAAAGCTTGCGCTACATAGCCAAAAATAGTTTTGGGTGCCTGCGGATGCTCTAAATCATGTTGAATCAACGGATTACTAAAATCGAATGCTTTGGTAGCTTCATTATAATTATAGCCGCCCTCTGTAATGGTTAATGAGATGATTTTAACCTCTGGACTGGCCATTTTTTCGATCACTTTAATTGGATTTTCAGGAGCAAATAAACACTCTACTATGGAGCCAATGACGCGAGTGGTATGGGTGCCATCTAATTCTTTAACAATTAGGGTATATAACCCATCCTGTTCTTTTAAGATGTTATATATTTTGGTGTCAAAATCTAATAAGGCTACACCACAAATCCCCCAATCTGTAACCGATGGATCATGCAACAATTGGTCTGTATATAGCGCTTCATGTGCTCTATGAAAACCACCAATACCTACATGTACAATGCCTGTTTTTATTTTGCTTCTGTCATAAGTTGGACAGGGAATTCGGGTGGCTATTTCTGCTAAATTCTTCTGATTAAGCTTGATGATGTTTTCCATGATATTTAGATTTTTTGATTTTTGCTGCGTTTTAGTGCCCAATACGCTGTTCCAAAATAGATTAAGGTACAGATGAATGCATAGCGGTAGAATATCTCACGATTTTCAATATATACCGATTCATTTGAACTACCGAAGAGTACGATACTGGCGAGGATGATGGTAATTAGCAATGTAAGAACAGAAACACCTCTTAATACTTGGGTAAACACCGACGTATCTTTAATGAGGATGGGTTCCAATTCGGCTTTTTGCTCTTGAAACTTCTCAATGTTCTCATTACGTATTTTTTCTTTTTGCTCTGCATCAGGATATTTATTTTTAGCGCCATATCGCCCAGCCAAAAATGTATACACAATAATGGTGAATACCCAAGTTGGTAGAAATAGATAAAAGAAAGACATCGCGTTTAAAGCATTTAATCCAAAACCAAATAGCAGACCTAAACCCCACGAGGCTATAGCTGGCGTACTAAAAGTCAATTGACGGTAGTGCGACCAATAGCGTGTATATCCAATTCGAGGAAATATTTGATGTTCCGCAAAGACAATCGCTCCTACCGGCACCACTAATAACCCGGCGTAGGTAAGCAAGGGCAAAATTTGTGAAAACACAAACGGGAAGCAGGCCACCACCATAGTGACCAACCCCACCATTAGCGTTGTTTTACGTCGCGATTGTTTGTTAAAAATGGCCTGTGCAGCCAAGCCTGCTCTGTAAAGATTAGCGACGGCCGTAGTCCAACCCGCGACGATGACGATGACAAAACCTGACCAGCCTAAGGCATAATAAGCAACATCACCAGGATCAAGTTCTACAATAGATTTTCCAATGATTACCGCTGCACCTGCGCCCATAATTCCCGCAGAAACCCAAGCCACATAATGACCAAACATCATTCCTGTACTTGTGGCCAATCCGTAAGATTTCTTTTTTGCAAAACGCAGTAAGGCCATATCAATAAGTCCAAAATGCGTTATGGTATTTGCCGCCCATGCAAAACCGATAACTTCAGTCAGCCCAATCCCAGGTTCGCCGTTACTATTAACACCCGTCCATATCGATTGGTCACCCAAATTTATGAAATCACCCCAACTGTCTGGTATTGTTTTTCCCAATACCTCTAAGGATAATGCAGGTAAAAGCACGAATGCCCCACAAGTAAACATCACAAATAACCATGGTGCACAAACTCCTGAAAAATCGGAGACGGCATTAAAACCGTAAATTGCTATGGCCACAACAACTGAACCTACAATCAATACGATCATTATAAACCATAAATTGGTGGGATACCAATTAAGCTGCGCCGGGATATTAAATGCAAAACGAACCGCTGTTGAAGATACTGTAATCATCGCCGCAGAGATCACAGTAAAAATAATAACATTAGCCCAGTTATAAAGCTTGGTCATTGAATCTCCTGCGATCTTATTGAGATAGGTATACAAACTTAATCGCGTATCGACGGCAATTGGAGAGGTAATAAGTGTCCAACTCAATACGGCCAAAATATTACCAATCAACAATCCCAATAAAATATCCCTGGTGGTGGCGCCTAATGCAACAAAAGTCGCTCCTATTACAAACTCAGTCGCAGCAACATGCTCCGCAGCATATAATCCTGCAAAGTGGGTCCAACCATGCAGTCTTTGTTTAGCAATTGGTAATTGCTCTTCCTCTAAGTTTGCGAACTGTTTAAAATCGTTGGATGTGCTCATGGATGTGATTATTTAAAAATTAACTCAACTGTATTCATATATTTTATACGCAATTTAAACGAGATTTTTATGCTCGGCTTCTGAAACAGATAAAAGCGTCATATAAAGGCTGTTACCGCATTAAATTTACAACTATAAGATAGTAACTGCGAACTGCAAAACAGCTTTTTCTTGTTCAGGATTCCACATTGCCGTAACCTCAACGGGTAATCTATAATTGATCATGGATACATCCTTACTAAAAGTAAACCCTACATTTACTATATTTCCTGCATCTTCTGTATAAAACGTTTTATCGGTGATAAATGACCACGCACCACCTACAAAAAGTGATAGGCTAGAATTTTGATTCTTCCAAATTTTACTGCTGACTTCAAAATAGTGTGTCCAAGAATTTATGAAAGTGCCATCATCCTGTATCTCATAATCATGAGAACCACCGCCAACTACGGTCGCAAGATACATTAGCGTATTTGGTGTAATATGATATCCAAAACTAATATCTACAAAATTATAGCCCTGAGTTTTATCGTAACTAAAATAGTATAAGTCATCCCCCCGCTCCTCTACACCTGTGTAATTATTATGAGAAACGGCCTCCAAAAAAAACCGATCGGAAAACCGGTATTTGGTGTAAATTGACAACTCTTTATAATACGCGCTTTCAATGTCTCCCGTATTTTTGTGTAGAACATCTACACTTGAAAAACTAGCGCCACCCCACAAACCAAAGGTGAATTTTGAATCTCGGGTATTGTATTCTAAGCTTGTTGCTATTACAGCCCCAGGATGAACAACAGACCCATGCCATATATGCATATTTTTTAAATGCGCATTGACCCTAAAAGGCACGTACTCATCATGGCTATATGCTTTTTGTGCTAAGGCCGAATTCATAGTAAATAACATGATCAATCCTAAACTTATTAGAATTCTGTTTGACCCTATGTTGTTTCCTTTTAAGAAGCTAATTCCCAACTTTAATTTTGATTGCACATTCATGAGTATAGAATTATAATTATCAAATATTTACAAACGTCACTTTTACGCTTATTAGCCAAATGTATTATAAAAAAATAAATAAAACCTAATAATCTGACAAAAATTTTCCCTTTAACATTCTTAATACCTACAAAATATCAATTTATATTACAGATTTCATAATAAAATACAAACAAAGAATACAGCGTTTATATGACGTTTAATTAATATTATGTATATTTGCCGTGTAGAAAATAAATTCTACATTTGTTGCCTCAATTTATTTATGGAACCTAAAAAAATATTAAATATATCTGTAGATTGTGTCGTATTTGGATTTGACATCACCAACAAATCTTTAAATGTGTTGCTTATAAAGCGTTTTTTGAAATCTGAAGATGCTAAGGAGGTTTTGATAAATGATTATGTGTTAACAGGCTATCATGTTTATGAAAACGAAACTTTAGACGATACGGCCACAAGAGTATTAAAAGAGCTGACTGGCTTGACCAATCAATATAAAAAACAGTTTAAAGCTTTTGGAGATCCAGATCGATTGATGAATGAGAAGGATCTGGCCTGGATTAAGAATCAAGAATTTAATTTAAGAACCACTACCATCGCGTACTACTTTTTATTAAAAACTGAAGATGTGGATTTAAAAAGCAATACCTATCAACCACTATGGTTTCCTGTTAGCAACTTACCAGAACTAGGTTTTGATCATGAAAAAATAATACTGGAAGCTTACGAAGATTTAAAAGTGAAATGCTTGTCTGAGCCTATCATATTTAAATTACTTCCGGATAAGTTTACCATTAATGAGGTACAAGATGTGTATGAATCCATTCTTGGGATAGAAATAGATAATAGAAATTTCAGAAGAAAGCTAATCAAGAAAAAATACATCATTGCTCTAGATGAAAAACAAGTAGGTATTTCAAAGAAACCTGCCCAATTGTATATGTTTAGCAAGGATATTTATCAGAAAATGTTCAAGAAAAACTATTTGATAAGTATTTAATAGAAGGTATAAAACTAAAATCCCGCTGAATCAAGCGGGATTCATTTGTCCTCTGGCTTACATGTGCCTCACTTTACTTTGGTCTCCTTTTAAACAGCTTTCACAAAAAATAAGCGTATCGCCAGTAATGCCGTGTACATTTCGCACCCCTGCATCTATAAGTATTTGTAATTAGTGTTCTGAAACGTTTATAGCTTAATTTTTTAAATTTAGAAAGTAAGATTCTCTCATTTGGTGATCATAAGAACTGTAAACCTTAATTGTTTAATACGAAGCTCCTAGAATCAAAAGTCATTCTATATCTTATCGATATTCTGGGCTCTCAAAATTCCATCGGGTACTGTCATCCCAATCCTCTCTAGAATTCCCGTAATTTGGATAGCAGTCTTGCGCCTTAAGTGTTGCTGCCAAATGAAGTAGATTATAGGTCATAAATGACTTGATCCCTTATCCAGGGCTGTACAAATACCTTGACGCTAGGGCACCACAAAAAAAGCCTCTCTAAAAAGAGAAGCTTTGATTGTTGTACAGGTGGGGAGACTCGAACTCCCACACCTCGCGGCACTAGATCCTAAGTCTAGCGTACATTTGCCTAAACAGCATCAAAGTTATTCATTTTCAATGGTTTACATGATTTTTAATTTTCCTTGATATCATCTAATATCAATTGATTTCAGCATTTGTTGTACCTATGTTGTACCTAAAAAGAGCAATAAATTCGTACCTTTAAGGTAATTCTTGGGCAAAAAAATACATTCCAAACAGAATGTTGTACCTATGTTGTACCTGATTTGACTTTCGCGTACTAAACAGGTCAATTATGTCTTCAAATGCAAAAATAGTTCTGCGCAAAAAGCCCAATAAAGAAGGCTTATATCCACTTGCTATCCGAATTACGAAAAACCGTCGTTCAACCTTTCAATATATGGGGCACTATATAGAGTTGGAAGATTGGGACAAAAGAAATCTCTGTATTAAAAAATCCCATCCCAATTCGGAACATCTCAATAGTTTAATATCTACTCAACTCTCAGGAGTCAATAGAGCATTGATTTCTCTGCAATCTGAACATAAAGATGCCTCCGCAAATCAGATTAAAAAAGATATTTATCATTCTCATAGCAACTTAACATTCTTTGAATTGGCAGAGGAGCATCTCGAAGATTTAGAATGCTCAGAAAAACTGAATAGGCTGTCCTGTGATAAGGCATGGATAGGATATGTTCTTAAATTTTACAAATCCAAACATCTTACTTTCCAAGAAATTGATGAACGATTTTTAAAGAAATTAATTATATATCTAAAATCATCCCATAAATTATCTGAAACATCTGTCATGAACATTATGGTGCTGATGCGATTACTATATAATAGGGCCATTAAACTAAAAATAGTCGTAAGAGAACTATATCCATTTGGGGGTGATAAAATAAGGATCAAATTCCCTGAATCAAATAAGATTGGATTGAATATACAAGAAATACAAAAAATTGAAGGCCTTAAAAATCTAACAATTGTCGAACTGCATACACGTAATGTTTGGCTATTCAGTTTCAATTTTGCAGGGATGAGAGTTTCCGATGTACTTAAGATAAGATGGTCAGATATTAATGATAATCGACTTCAATATAGAATGCATAAAAACTCCAAGTTAATTTCTATGAAAATTCCTGTAAAGGCATTAGCAATCATAAACCTATATAGAAACGATAGAAAGGATATTCATGATTTCCTGTTTCCTGAACTGAAAAAAGCAAATCTCAGGGATGCGAAGGACGTTTACAATAAGCTTAAAACAGCAAACAGAAAGTTTAATGTGAATTTAAAATCCATTGCAAGAAAAGCGAGCATAACTAAAAAACTCACTATGCATATTGCCAGACATTCATTTGGAAATATAGCTGGGGACACAGTTCACCCGCTAATGTTGCAAAAGCTGTACAGGCACAGTGACTTAAAGACAACGCTAAATTATCAAGCTAATTTTATATATAGAGAAGCAGATGATGCTTTGGATAGTGTGGTGAATTTTTAAAGCGATAAGGAACAGCCATAAAACCCTTTATCAATATGAATATCGAATAGATAGATAGATAAGTTCAATTTATAGGATAGAACATAGTTTTATAGAACATATAATACTGACTACTAAACGGTTGTATATTAAATATTAATATAGTATGTTTATACTTATCTAAAACCCAAACATGATGACTTCTAACAGACCAAAAGGAATTAAGATAGACCCAAATAGATTGCATCCTAAAACTTCAAAGCGAGTCCCCAAAATTTTATCTCCCAAAAAACCTAAGGATGAGTAATAGATTACTTCATTGAAGAATATTTTATCTGTAGTGGCCTATCGGCGAGCCGAATTCTTAGTTATTGTAGCACGTTTTTATTTTTTCTATCCAACTTTTTTTGTTTTCAATAATGTCAGTCAGTAATGCATCAATTTCGTTCTGTTCAATTTTTTCCAAACAAGCAGAAAGTATTGTTTCAGTTCCGCTTATTTCCAGAATTTCATTTCGGTCAGGTTTTCCAAATTCCAATGTTATTAACGACGACCAGATTCCAACACGATATTGATATTCCACAATAAATCCAACAAAACTTTGAAGTCCGATTTCTTGAATTATTTCTTTTCCAAGTTCAACTATTCCCTTGTATTCGTCAGAGTCCGATTTGCTAAAATCAAAAGGATGAATTCCTAAAAAATAAAGGTTTTTACATCCGAATAGAAAGTCAGTCGTTTTTGGATTCATAGTTTTTCTCAAATGTGCTACAACAAAGGCGTATATATAACACAGAGTGCCATATATCTCCCCTATGTATCCATGCCATTTTCTGTTTGTCGTTCTCAAATGTACCAGATTCCTATAAAGCATCCAAGGTCCAT
>NZ_JAEHJZ010000268.1 GCF_016469035.1 Gelidibacter salicanalis
AAACTGGAGAGACCTTCGATTCTCGAGGAGGAAAAACGCCTACGTCATGCAAGCCTAGAAGCCGCCTTCGTGGCGTCCGTGAGTCAACACAAAATCTCCCCACACCCCATATCTCCACCACGGTCTTCCCGGACATACGCCAATGTAGTGTCCCAGCCCCTGGGGGCTTCTCCCCTCTTGGAGCCCCCTCCCCCCTCAGTTGTGACCAACCCAACCCTTGGGGAGTTGGATCCAAG
>NZ_JAEHJZ010000269.1 GCF_016469035.1 Gelidibacter salicanalis
ATTCCCCCCTATCACCCTCAAGGAAATCCCGCGGAGTGCGCCATGAAAACCGTGGGAAAAGCAATCAAGCTCTCCGATCAGACCCCAAGGGGAATGGAACAAGCTTTAGAACTGGCACTGGCGGACTACCGGGACACGCCCCACGTGATCACAGGTCTCACACCTAATGCAGCAACGAAATTGAACTTGCAGGCGCAAATTGACAAGCTCAAAGAAACGGACTGGGATAGC
>NZ_JAEHJZ010000270.1 GCF_016469035.1 Gelidibacter salicanalis
TCGGTGCTCCAAAGATGAACGGGTTGGGTGGGACTGCCGGTAACTATGGAAAACCACCGCTTTGTGATCCAATTATCCAATGCTCACATTTCTTTAGGCGCGCATGCCAGTAAAAAATGAGTCCGTGAAACTCAGTAGGCTGATGACCGTGAATGTTTCAAGATGACTGAATTTTCTTCGCCAGATTGCATGTCAAGATTGCCAAAAATG
>NZ_JAEHJZ010000271.1 GCF_016469035.1 Gelidibacter salicanalis
CATTAGTCAACTGTTTTGTCAAACAATTATTTTTATATTGCATTCAAACATGTTACAACTAATGGCGTAATTACATTTAGAGAAGAATAACTCCATAAAAGTTTTCAAGCATGGTTCAACTGTTTAATCCAATTATGTTTAAAAAGCTCACACAAGCATTTCCTGATTTATTAAGATATCCATTTATATACAATCAAATGTAGTGTTTTGCTTTAGGTACATCACCGACACTGCACAACCTGTGTGAAGAACTATGGATGGTTATTTTATGGCAAGGTTCGACACTAACCATCCATAGGCAGTGTATCTACCTATTGCGGGGACCGTGAAGCACGAACATTTCTTTTTTAGGGTAAGCAATCAGTTCTCAGCTTTTTACAAGTGACAATCTTTCATGAGTTTTGGGAGCCAGTTCCCCAACCCTAGAGCTTAGGTAACATACGCAAACTGGCTTTACACATTCGTTGGCACACAACCTCTCTTGGGGCGCCCAATTTTTAGAACCCATCAATATGCAATCCCACCAAACTTTGTTTCGTCCCGCTTTCAAATTCAATTGCATTAACTAGTTAGCATATTTGGACTTGGTTTGTTTGAAGAAGGCTAACTCCAAATCAGTCATTAACCCTCATTCTATTGCGTTGTGGTTTTCCAAACCTAGTT
>NZ_JAEHJZ010000272.1 GCF_016469035.1 Gelidibacter salicanalis
CCAACTTCCATTGATTCCCGACATTTTCAGGCAGTGCTCACCATATACCATATAAGGCATTCTTCTAGTCCCAACTACATTTTCACTTGAAAGGTTTTAGCACAATTACATGGCAAGATTCGCAGTTAACGCATCTGACGATTTGCGTCAGACACGATTGTGCATTTAATGTTTAACTAATTACAGTTTGTGTGTTGTATCTTTGTGTGTCGCACTCTCGTGATG
>NZ_JAEHJZ010000273.1 GCF_016469035.1 Gelidibacter salicanalis
ACTCGATGCACTCTCTAAAGTGACTCAACAACTCAATTCCACTTTCGTTTGCATTGTTCCATTGAGGTACACTCGATGCCAATCAAGCAAATTTGGTTCAATTTTTCGCCAATCAGTGCTACTTTGCCGCTGCTGCCAAAATCAGAGCAAGGCAATACGTACCACATAGGTGTGCCTGACTAGGGATGTGATTTTTGGAGGTAACCACAACTGCTAAACTAGAACCTTTAAAGTTAATATTTTGCTCACTCTATGACAAGATT
>NZ_JAEHJZ010000274.1 GCF_016469035.1 Gelidibacter salicanalis
ATCAGCCGAAGCTGGGGGCATATTGCTATTTAAAGTTACGGTAACAGATGCTTTTCCGTTGTTGACCCCTTCAAAGGATACACCGTGATCTCCTATGGCGAAACCTTGAAGAATGTCATCATCTGACCAGTCAATCACAGGTGGTGTTTTGCTTCCGGTGTATACGGTGATTTGGTGATAGGAGATAGATAGGGAATAGGCTTGGTTTAAGTTATTCATTTAAAAAACTCCTTTATACATAGATT
>NZ_JAEHJZ010000275.1 GCF_016469035.1 Gelidibacter salicanalis
CCCTCGGCCAGGTTCTCTTCCCCTCCAACGTCGCTACGAGGTTGACCAGGTCGGAGACAGCAGGAGTTGTCTCACCGCATCTTCCCTACGCAGCCAACACCCTGGTGGACAACGGAATCGCCAAGTGGAACAAGTTCCCAACCCTGCGAGGAGCCAGTACCAAGGGGATGGCTTCGAACGTAGCCAAGTCAATATCAAGATCGGACCCTATTTGATCAATGTCATGCA
>NZ_JAEHJZ010000276.1 GCF_016469035.1 Gelidibacter salicanalis
TTCTTAGTTGGAAGGACTTCTCCACGATAGATCCATACTTTTACGCCAAGCTTACCATAAGTAGTGTCAGCTTCAGCAGTAGCATAGTCGATGTCAGCACGAAGTGTGTGCAACGGAACAGTACCTTCACTGTAATATTCAGAACGAGCAATATCTGCACCGCCAAGACGACCAGAAACCATTGTTTTGATTCCTTGTGCTCCAGCACGCATTGTGCGTTGGATTGTTTGTTTTTGTGC
>NZ_JAEHJZ010000277.1 GCF_016469035.1 Gelidibacter salicanalis
CTCCACGCGACTCCGTAATGCGGTTTTCAATCCATTGATCGATTTCAGATTCCACAAACGCCATTGCCCGGACACCCAGTTTTACCTGTGCCGGGAAACGGTTTTCGTCGATTAAGCGATAAATCCAAGAACGGCTAAGGCCGGTGCGTTTGATGACTTCTTCGAGGCGGATCAGCGTTGAGTGCGGCATGTAGAGACCTCCTGTAATTGGTCTACATGCCCAGCGTGATACAAAGTGAATTCGGTTTTC
>NZ_JAEHJZ010000028.1 GCF_016469035.1 Gelidibacter salicanalis
CTTTTTATTTCGACGCAGAGCGTCGGGGAATAAAACCAAAGGATCCCGCTAAAAAGCGGGATTAGTTCAACTAACAATTTTTAATTCATTGCTTCGCAACTTTTAAAAATTGAGTTTCACTAATTTAACCGCTCAACATTAAACATTGACATTTTAAATAAAAAACAAATCGCTACAATGCATCTTTACGACAAACAGCACATAAAAATCTATAACTCCTTATCAGGAGAAAAAGAACTATTTACACCTATTAGTGAGGGTTACGTTGGCATGTATGTCTGCGGACCAACAGTCTATAGCAATGTGCATTTAGGAAATGTGCGCACATTTTTATCTTTTGATGTCATTTTTAGATATCTCAAACATTTAGGATATAAAGTGCGGTTTGTAAGAAACATAACAGATGCAGGACATCTTGAAAATGATGCTGACGAAGGTGAAGACCGTATTGCAAAAAAAGCGCGTTTAGAGGAAATTGAACCCATGGAAGTTGTTCAGCGCTATACGGTGGACTTTCACAACATCCTAAATAAATTCAATTTTTTACCGCCCAGTATTGAGCCTACAGCCACAGGACATATTATAGAACAGATTGAAATAATCAAAAACATTCTAAATAAAGGATTGGCTTATGAGGTGAATGGTTCTGTATATTTTGATGTTTTAAAATATAATGAAACCAAGCCTTACGGAATTTTGAGCAAGCGTAATGTTGAAGATTTGATGCATAATTCTCGTGAGCTTGATGGTCAATCAGACAAAAAAAACCCACAGGATTTTGCACTTTGGAAGAAAGCTGAACCACGGCATATTATGCGCTGGCCTTCACCTTGGAGTGACGGTTTTCCTGGTTGGCATTTGGAATGTACAGCCATGAGCACCAAATATCTGGGTGAACAATTTGACATCCATGGTGGTGGCATGGATTTAAAATTCCCACATCATGAGTGCGAAATCGCACAGGCGGAAGCTAGTAATGGTAAACCACCCGTAAACTATTGGATGCACGCCAATATGCTGATCATGAACGGTAAAAAAATGGCAAAATCTACGGGAAATTTCATTTTACCTACTGAGATTTTTTCTGGAGACAATCCACACATTACCAAATCATTTTCGCCAAGTGTAGCTCGTTTTTTTATGCTCCAAGCGCATTACAGAAGTATTTTAGATTTCACCAACAACGGTCTTCTAGCCAGTGAGAAAGGATTTTTCAGATTGATGGACGCTATTACTGCTCTAGAGGATTTAAAGCCCGCTACTACCTCAACGTTTGACATCAAAGCTTGGCAACAGAAATGTTATGACGCCATGAATGACGACTTTAATTCGCCAATACTCATCGCTAATTTATTTGAGGCCGTAAAATATATCAATCAAATAAAAGAAGGAACGGCTACCATTACACAAGATGATTTGGACCTCCTAAAATCCACAGTGCATACGTTCACTTTTGACATTTTAGGGCTGGTTAATGTGAATGAGTCTGAAAATGGAGCAGAAAAACTTTCTGGCGCCGTCGAATTATTGATTCAATTGAGACAGCAAGCAAGAGCCAATAAAGACTTTGCCATGTCTGATAAAATTCGTGATGAATTGGCTGCAGCAGGCATTCAGTTAAATGACGGTAAAGAAGGCACCACATTTATGACCAACTAAAACGTGGCGATAATATAAGTAGGATACATAACTCAGTTTAGAGTTTTAACTTTTCTGCAGATCACAGGAAAATTCAATATAAAAACATTGAAGAAGATTTTAACATACCCGTTTTTATTGCTGATTAAGGTCTATCAAACTTTTATCTCACCCTTAACCCCATCAAGTTGTAGGTATCAGCCAACCTGTTCGCAATATTCGAAAGTGGCTTTAGAAAAACACGGACTTTTTAAAGGCGGCTGGTTGGCTACGAAGCGTATTTTTAGTTGCAATCCTTGGGGCGGAAGTGGTTATGATCCTGTACCAGAAAAGCACAAACATTAAGTTTCGAATTATTTCGTAGCTGTTATAATCTCTACCTATCAATATAAGCTTTGAAGTTAGATTCTTCATCGCATCAAAAACACTACCCTCTTTACTAAAGCTTTTGTAAATTTTAAGAGCATTCATGCTTATTACTTTTCAAAATATTATATTTACCCTTCTAATTAAATTATACAGCATGCACGCACTTAAAATTGTCTGGGACCCGACCAAAGGCATCGATATTCTTGGTTTTACATTGCACTTTTATAGTATGATGTGGATTGTAGCTTTTATATTAGGTTTCTTTATAATGAAACGTATTTACAAGCAGGAAAACCAATCTGAAGAATCTTTAGACTCTTTATTTATATATTCCGTTATCGGGATTATGTTAGGTGCACGATTGGGGCATGTTATCTTCTACCAACGCGAATTGTTTAGTGAAGATTTTTTCAGCATATTTTTGCCTGTCAAGTTTAAAGGTGGTTTCGAATTTACCGGCTTTCAAGGTTTAGCGAGTCATGGCGCCGCAATTGGGATGATCATCTCCATGTACCTCTATAACAAAAAAGTATTGCACAAATCAGTTCTCTGGATCTTAGACCGCGTAGTGGTTCCTGTAGCTGCAGGTGCTGTTTTTGTCAGGTTGGGTAACTTTATCAATTCTGAAATTGTTGGTAAACCAACAGGCACAGATTTTGGGGTAGTTTTTGCCCAAAATGGAGAAGCCTTCCCGAGACATCCAGCACAACTTTATGAAGCCTTCTGCTATATTTTTGTATTTATAGCGCTATGGTACTTCTACTGGAAAACGAAAAAAAGCGAGCAACAGGGCTTCCTATTCGGACTGTTTCTAGTGCTACTTTGGGCCATTAGATTTTTTGTGGAATTCGTTAAAGAACCACAAAGTGAACATGAATATATTGCGACCTCGGCACTCAACACCGGTCAGATGTTAAGTATCCCTTTTATACTGATTGGTTTGTATTTTATGTTTATATATAAATCCAAAAAACCGCTCGCCTAATGACATTACGTGCATTTAAAACGGTAGCAATGCTTACTTTAGGTGCTTGCTGCGTTCAGTTTCAGAGTTGTAAAGAAGAGCAAAAAACGATTGAACCAGTCGTTATAGAATTCAAAAAAGAAGGCGAACTAGTGCTTAAAAAAGCTAACGATAGCATTGTTAAACACTTAGATATTGAAATTGCGGATGATGATTACCAAACCCAAACAGGTTTGATGTATCGCGATCAAATGGATCAAAACCACGGAATGCTCTTTGTGTTCCCTGAAGCAGATTACCACTCTTTCTATATGAAGAATACCAAAATTGCTTTAGACATTATCTATATCGATGCTGATAAGAACATCGTAAGTTTTCAAAAAAATGCACAACCTTTCAGTGAAGCTTCCTTACCGTCTAACGTTCCTGCCAAATATGTTCTCGAAATCAATGCTGGCCTAGCAGATGAATGGCAATTGGAGATTGGCGATAAAATAGAGTACCAAAGGGTGAATTGAAGTTGAAGGTGAAGTTAAAAATAAGAGTCATTCCTTTAATGTATAATGTAGAGCGTAAATAACTTTTCCAAAACAAGGATACTTTCCCTTAGAGGCTTGTGTTAGAATGCGTGACCTTCTTTACATATGCTTAGGCTCTATTCCACAGAAACATTCACTTCTTTTTATAACCAGACTTGCCAATAAAGCTCAAGGTCATTGCATGAATGTGGCCATCTCAAATTGTCCGTTATAGCAGTATAGTTTCATAGAAAATTACCCAAATGACCTACATATCTGATTCAGTATAATCGCACAAAAAAAAGCCACTCTAAAAGTGGCTTTTTCTATAACTAACATACTACATGTTATATTTTTGAATGTTCATCAATGCTTTCTCCTTTATCTTTTAAAGTGTCATACATTAATGGGGTTGCTACAAAGATTGAAGAATAGGTACCTACTACGATACCAACAATAATTGCGAACAACAATCCTCTTAATGAATCAGCACCCAACAAGAACATTGCCAACAATACAACCAAAGTTGTTAAAGACGTATTCAAGGTTCTACTGATGGTACTGTTGATTGCAAAGTTGATATTCTTACCACCTTTAAAACCGCCACGTTCTAAAATGGTTTCTCTAATTCTATCAAAGATAATCACCGTATCATTCAAAGAGTAACCAATTACCGTTAAGATGGCTGCAATGAATGCTTGGTCAATCTCCATGGAGAACGGCATAAAGGAATAGGTAAATGAGAAGATGCCCAATACAATAATCACATCATGGAATACCGCCGCAACTGCACCCAATGAGAACTGCCATCTCTTGAAACGTAATAAAATATACAGGAAAACTACTACTAACGATCCTAAAACAGCCCATAAAGACTCTCTTTTAATATCATCTGCAATGGTTGGACTCACTTTACTTGAGAACATCTTACCAATTTTCTTCTCGTCAGAACCTACTTTAAATTCGTCGTAAGTAATTCCTTTTGGAAGGTATGGTCTTAAGGTTTCAAAAAGTTCTGCTTGTACACGTTCATCAGCTTCAGCAGTATTTTCATCTACCAAATATTTTGTAGAAATTTTTAGTTGATGGGAGCTACCAATTGTTTTCACCTCCGCACTACCAAAGGCTTCTAAAACATCTGCTTTAACTTCTTCTGGATTTACGTCTTGTGCAAAACGTACTTGATAGGTTCTTCCTCCAACAAAATCAATACCCTGATCTAATCCATTAGTAAATAAAGAGAACAAACTTAAGATAATAGCTACCGTAGAAATGATATACGCTACTTTTCTTTTGTTGATGAAATCAATCTTCATATTTTGGAAAAGCCCTTTAGTAGCCGACGTTGTAAACGTCAAACCTTTTCCTTTAGCAACGTACCAGTCTACCAGCAATCTTGTGATGAATATTGCGGTAAATAATGAGGTCACAATACCAATGATTAAGGTTGTTGCGAATCCTTTAATAGGACCTGTACCAAACACAAATAAGATGATTGCCGTTAATAAGGTGGTAATGTTCGCATCTAAGATTGAAGACAAGGCATTACTAAATCCATCTTTAATAGCTTCTGCTTGACCTTTTCCTTTGGCCAACTCTTCCTTAATACGTTCAAAAATAAGCACGTTCGCATCTACTGACATACCAATGGTCAATACGATACCCGCTAAACCAGGAAGCGTTAATACAGCTCCCAATCCGGAAAGCACCCCAAAGATCAATAAGATGTTCAACAATAAGGCAATATCAGCAAATAAGCCTCCTTTACCATAATACATGATCATCCAAACCAATACTAATGACAATGCAATCAAGAATGAGGTAGTACCACTTTCAATAGCTTCTTGACCTAAAGAGGCACCAACTTCATCTGCCTGAACAATGGCTGCTTTTGCAGGAAGTTTACCAGCTCTTAGCACGTTGGCCAAGTCAATAGCTTCATTCAATGTAAAAGATCCAGAAATCTCTGAATTTCCACCTGAAATTGCACCTGTCGTAACTCCAGGAGCAGAATATACAATATCATCAAGTAAAATAGCAATTTGACTTTGTTGCGCATAGGCTCTTCCAGTCATTTCTTCCCAAATCTTCGCCCCTTTACTGTTCATTTGCATGCTTACAGAAGGTTGATTTCTTTGGGTATATTGTTGACTCGCGTCGGTAATAACCGCTCCACTTAATTCAGGTGTGTTTTCTCTATTGCCTTTTACTGCATATAAATCAACAAACTCACTGTTTTTAGCTTGAATGCCCCACGCAAATTTTACGTAGCGTTGTTCTGCCGGTAATAGAGAACGCACTTCTGGCATGTTTAAGTAAGACATGATTTTGTCTTTGTCATTCGCTTCAAATGTTGCCACAACCGGGCCACCAGAACCGTACCCTCTTAATAAATCTAAGATTGGGTTTTCTCCAACTTCCGTAGAGTCTGTTGACGTGACACCTGTTAATTCTGCAATTTTACTATCAGCATCGTCAATTGTATCTGTTACAATTTCAGAAGCAGCTACTTCGCTTTGAGCATTTTTATTAACTAATGGCTTTAAAGTTTCGTTGGCCTGTGCCAAGAACGGAAGAAATTCTTCACCTTTATACACATCCCAAAACTCTAATTGCGCTGTACTTTGTAATAAGTTTTTAATACGCTCGATATCTTTAGCTCCTGGAAGCTCTACAAGAATACGTCCCGTATTGCCCAATCGTTGAATGTTTGGAGATGTTACCCCAAATTTGTCTATACGCTTACGCAGTACTTCAAATGCAGAAATGATAGACTCATCAACTTTTTGCTCAATGATTGGCTGAACGTCCTGATCAGACATATCAAAAGTGATCTCTTCACTCAACGTTCTGTTGGCAAAAATATCAGGAGAAGCCAATTTTTGATTGCCTTTTATTTTATCAAAAGCGATAAAAAAGTCCTCAACATATGAGTTTTGACTATTTTTCTGAAGTTCAGAAGCGTCATCTAAAGCCTTGTTGAAGACAGGATCTTTACTGTTGTTGGAAAGGCCCTTTAAAATATCTTTTACAGAAATTTCAAGAATAACGTTAATACCACCTTTAAGGTCAAGACCCAAATTCATGGCTTTATCCTTTACCTCATTGTAGGTAAAACTAGCAATTCCAATATCAAACACTTTCTGATTTGACAAGGAGTCTAAATATCTCGTTTCATCTTCAGCCCTTTTTGTTGGGTCGTCAGATTTGAGCGCTGCGATTTGTTCAGCACGATCTTCAATTTGGTTAGCTTTGAATGTAAATGATAATTGGTAAATACTCACCAACCCAAATAACACAGCAAACAGCTTTACTAATCCTTTGTTTTGCATTACTTTATTTTTTTTAAGTCAAATTTTTTGAACGCGCAAATATAGAATTTACGGCCGATTTGACAATTGTTTTTTATGAATATGTACGATTTGTGCAGTGTTTACAAAGCCCTACTAAACGCTGACTTTTTGTATGATGGAAACACTGTTGAAGAAACTATAGAATAGAAGTAGAATATCGTACGAGATAACTTCTAGCCCTTACGACATGGGGCCTGCCCTGACTTCAGGGATTTTATGTAAGTTATTATCTTTCTTTATAGCGATGTAACATTGAATGGCAGCCTTAATTCTTAGAATTGGTGCATTTTCATCGCTATAGCTATCCTCAGAAGGAATATAAAAATTAGGATTTAAAAATCGGTATTGTCCTGACTTAAGCTCAACAGCACTCTTACCTCCCAGATTAGATACAGCATGTTGACCATCCTGAATTTCATATACATCTAGATTATACGCTATGGATTGATTATTGGAAGGCAACTTTAGAGGTTGTTTGCTCTTTTCGTCTGAGACAAGACCTAAAGCCAGATCCTTTTGTTTAGAAAGAATTTCTTTAATATGCGCCACATTGGCGCTACTGTAATAACTGATGACCATTTTACCATCTTCCTGGTCACTCACATGAATATTGGCCACACCAATGCGCTGCAATTGCTCTTCAACAATAGCAATAGTTTGCTGCACATCTATTGAAGAAATATCGGCATTGCTAAACTGCAATACAATTTCTTGATTTGCAACTGTTGCGTGCTGTTGTCCTACTATGCTCCCTAACACAGCTAGAAAAATCACTGCTGCACTAAGGTACCATTTGGAATGTATCTGTATATTTTGAATAGGTTTCAACAGTTATATTTTGTGTCCATTTGAAGATTTCATTGTGGAATTTTGCAGTGGACTTTCAAGCGGCAAATATATAAAAAAAAATCCCGATAGCTACCGGGAGTATTTCTACAATTTATAAGTTTTATTGTTTTATTTACAAAGGTTTACATTCCGATAAGGTTATCAGTTTTTGTATACCCTTCAGGTGGGGTCATATTGAATTTTTCATCCGCTACATTTTCTGCTTTCACCTCGGTAACTTCAGTAACCAAATCCATTTTAAAGCCTTGCTGTTCTAAAGCCAAAGACATGTACATAGGAAACCCTTTAAAATCATCTCCAAACGCCGTTGTTTGTTGTGAAATGGCGTGTAATTTATCAGTTGCATAGATGGCTCCCTTAACATCAGCACCGTCTTTTTTCATGGTCACATTGTATTTTACACACTCGTAACCAAGAATCGTTTTAGTTTCGTTGGTTTTCTCAATGCTCACATTTTCAAGATCTGCTTCAGAAGGTGTCATATCAGTCTCCATAAATTTCTTGCCAATCATAGCGTTGTCCATCAACATCAATGATTTTTTGGTAGCATTATCACCAATAAAAACGGTTGTCCCCGTCATTGGGTTACTTGTTTCAGAACGGGTTTTATCATTCTTAAAATATGTGGTGGTCATCATATCACCCAACATGGCCAACTGCGCATTCATTTGCTCATTGTCGCTGGACATGGTTTGTTTTGAAATGACAATTCCCTCATTAATTTGTTCCTGAGCAAACATCGTTAGACTGAAGCTTAAGGTTAATATAAATAGTAATTTTTTCATAGTTTATTTATTTTTGATTTGATGCGGCAATATATTAATTTCTTCAACATCTTTATGAGATGTGTTTTAAAACCTTAAATGCCTAAGCAACTTTACTGATGGTTCTCGCAGAAACGAAATCCTTCAGCGCATCACTTAGGCACTTATACCCTTAAGTATGTTGATTACTTATAATAAATCATTGGTTTTACGAACACCTTCAGCACTTTCTTGCATGTGCGCTTTTTCAGCATCATTCAACTCAATTTCTACAATTTTTTCTATTCCGTTACGACCTAAAATTACTGGCGCACCAATACAGATGTCATTCAATCCATATTCTCCTTCCAATAATACAGAACAAGGGAACATTTTCTTTTGATCGCAAGCAATGGCCTGCACCAATCCGCTTACCGCTGCACCTGGAGCATACCATGCTGAAGTACCTAATAATTTGGTAAGTGTAGCACCACCAACTTTGGTATCTTCCATAACTTGGCTTAATCTGTCTTCAGTTAAAAATTCAGTTACAGGAACACTGTTGCGGGTTGCCAATCGCGTTAAAGGCACCATTCCGGTGTCACTATGTCCGCCAATAACCATACCGTCAACATCACTAATTGGAGCTTCTAAAGCTTCTGCCAGTCTGTATTTGAAACGTGCCGAATCTAGAGCACCTCCCATACCGATAATTCTGTGTTTTGGAAGACCTGTTGATTTATGAACCAAATACGTCATGGTATCCATAGGATTACTCACAACAATAATGATGGTATCTGGAGAATTCTTGATCAAATTGGAAGATACATCCTTAACAATACCCGCATTGATACCAATCAATTCTTCACGAGTCATTCCTGGTTTACGAGGAATCCCAGAAGTTATCACACAAATATCACTATCTGCAGTTTTAGAATAATCGCTAGTCACTCCTGTTATTTTGGTATCAAAACCGTTTAAAGAAGCAGTTTGCATTAAGTCCATTGCTTTACCTTCGGCAAAACCTTCTTTAATGTCCAATAAAACAACTTCGCTTGCAAAATTTTTAATTGCGATATATTCCGCGCAGCTTGCCCCAACGGCTCCTGCTCCAACTACTGTAACTTTCATGTGTTTAGGTTTAAAATATTAAAATTAAATGTTTCACAAATTTAACATTTTTAAACTATAATATATTTAAGATTGTCTTAAAAGAGAAAAATAATTGCTTTTGTTTTATTATATGAGATCCTTAAAAAACATCGATAAATCGGAGATTTTTTTCCCGCCTTCCGTATAATTTTACAGACGGTTAACCAGTGAATTTTATAACCACCGGTACTCTAACAATTTAAGGAAAGTCTTTTGGTCGTTTACAAAAAATTTAAATCAAATGCGATTTAAATTCTTGGTTAAACAGCTGATCCTATGATGTAATGTTAAAATGAAAAATTAAGACCCAAGGATGCACTGTCAAATTCTGCAAGAGTATAATCTGCGTTTAGACCAAAGAACCCCAACTTGAGATTGGCACCCACAGTTGTCCTGATTCCTGAAACATTTTGTTTTATACTAAATGGATCAATGATTTCTTCAGAAAACAAAATACCGTTTGATACTCTATAGGTTCCTAATAAGCTGGTGGTGGATTCCCCGTTCAGATACCCCAACCCTCCGTAAAAATTGATGATGTTTAATTTCGTTGACACAATAAGTTCTGCCAGAAAAGTATTGACTTCTGTTTTTACTGATTGATTTTCACCCTCAACTATTCCTTCCTTAGTAAAGTCATATTTGCCATTTAAATGGGTATATGCAACCAAGCCAGAAATGGCTATTGGCAAAATTTTTTCCGTTGGCAACCAAGATGTAAATTCCTGTTGAAGTCCTACCCCATACAGGCCTATCTCTGCCTCATCAGTTTTTGTTTTTGGAAAAAAACGAGCTTTTATCTGTGTGCCCTCAAATGGTGAGAAACTACCTTGTAAAAATGCCGTTGGAATTAAATTAATATTTGTAGAACCTACACCCGTTGGCAGGGTTAGCTCTGCTTCTTGATTTCCAAAAATAGGATCATCATATCTTACTATTACAGTGATATCGGGATTATTATGCCCTAAGGCTGTAGCTACATTTTTGGACGAGCTATTATCCTCAAATCGAATATTTTCGTAATCCCCAATATCCATTGCAAAGGTTTTATGTTTGTCTTTTATAAAAGACACATTGGCAATTAATGAGAGTTCAAATCCATACCGTCTTGGCGATTTCCCATTGTTAAACCAACCGTTATTGATACCATAAGCTAGTCCACCAGAAGCTGGCGCAATATAACTTGAAGTGAATTTTTTAGCATCGCTGATCCCTGCAGCCAATAAGTCGTCAATATTCTCTTGTGCGTAATTACTATTATAAATACTGATAGTCAAAAGGATAAAAAGAATTTTTTTCATTATTTAAGTTTTATGAATATATATAAACGAAAAAACATCCTTAAAAATTTTAAGGATGTTCTTTTTTTTACGACATGTCGTTTTTTGATACGCACTCATATGCAAGCAAGGCAAGCCTATTATTCATAGAATGAATTTTATTTAAGCATCAATGTTCGCATATATGGCGTTCTTCTCGATAAATTCTCTACGTGGTGGCACTTCATCACCCATCAACATTGAGAACACACGGTCAGCTTCTGCGCCATTGTCAATTTGAATTTGACGCAAAGTGCGGAAATCAGGATTCATGGTGGTATCCCAAAGTTGCTCTGCATTCATCTCTCCAAGACCTTTGTAACGTTGAATTCCAACACTACCGCCAAACTGTTCAGCTATGCTATCACGTTCTTTATCACTCCAAGCGTATTCTTTTTTCTGTCCTTTTTTGACCAAATATAATGGTGGAGTGGCAATATAAATATGACCATTTTCAATCAATTCTTTCATATATCTGAAGAAGAACGTCAAAATTAAGGTCGCAATATGACTACCATCAATATCCGCATCACACATAATCACTACTTTATGGTAACGTAATTTTGAAAGGTTTAAGGCTTTACTATCTTCTTCTGTTCCAATAGTAACCCCTAAAGCTGTATAGATATTTTTAATCTCTTCGTTTTCAAAAACACGATGCGACATTGCTTTTTCAACATTCAGAATTTTACCACGTAGGGGTAAAATAGCTTGAAATGCTCTATCACGACCTTGTTTGGCAGTTCCACCTGCAGAATCGCCCTCAACTAAAAACACTTCACATTTTGCAGGATCCTGTTCTGAACAATCACTCAATTTTCCAGGTAAGCCTCCAATACTCATGACGGTTTTACGCTGCACCATTTCACGAGCTTTTTGGGCCGCATGGCGCGCTTGAGCGGCTAGAATAACTTTCTGAACTATTATTTTAGCGTCTTCTGGATGTTCCTCCAAGTAATCCGTAAGCATTTCAGACACCGCTTGACTTACAGATGCCGAAACCTCTCGATTTCCTAATTTCGTTTTAGTCTGACCTTCAAATTGTGGTTCTTGAACCTTTACTGAAATAATTGCCGTTAATCCTTCACGGAAGTCATCACCAGCAATTTCGAATTTTAATTTATCCAACATTCCTGATTCATCAGCATACTTTTTAAGGGTATGTGTTAAACCACGTCTAAATCCGGACAAATGCGTTCCACCTTCATGTGTATTAATGTTGTTCACATAAGAATGCAGGTTTTCAGCATAACTCGTATTGTAAATCATTGCTACTTCAACAGGAACACCATTTTTTTCGCCTTCAAAATTAATGACTTCTTTTATTAACGGTTCGCGGTTACTATCTAAAAATTTGATAAACTCTTTAAGGCCTTCTTCTGAATGAAAGGTTTCGCCCTCAAAGGAACCGTCCTCTTTATTAGAACGCTTATCAATTAAGTGGATTGTTATGCCTTTATTGAGGTAAGCCAACTCACGCATTCTGCTGGCCAAGGTATCATAACTGTACTCTAAGGTGTGGGTAAAGATGGTTGGATCTGGTTTAAAAGTTACAACCGTTCCTCTTTTATCAGTCTCACCAACCTTCTTAACAGGATACATGGGTTTCCCTTTCTCGTATTCTTGTTCCCAGACTTCTCCTTTTCTGTAGACGGTTGCTGTTAAATGCTCAGATAATGCGTTCACACAACTGACCCCCACACCATGCAGTCCACCGGAAACTTTGTAAGAATCCTTATCGAATTTTCCACCAGCTCCAATTTTGGTCATTACGACCTCTAGTGCTGAAACACCTTCTTTTTTATGTAAATCAATTGGAATACCTCGACCATCATCTTCAGTGGTAATTGAATTATCTTCATTGATTGTAACACTGATATTATTACAATGTCCTGCCAAAGCTTCGTCAATAGAGTTATCGACCACCTCATACACCAAATGGTGCAAACCTCTGGTACCAGTATCTCCAATATACATGGACGGACGCATACGCACGTGCTCCATACCCTCAAGGGCCTGAATACTGTCTGCAGAATAATTATCCTTATTAAACTCTTCTTTCATATATAATTGTCTATTATTTATATTTAATTTTTACGATGTCATCCAATTTATTGCGAATGGTCACGATCAAAAAACGTACCTTTGAGTAAGTTTTTGTTGACTTCATTTCATAAAAAAAATGATACTCGCGCATCATTTTTGGATACTCACAAAGATAGCAAAAAGTGACGCCATTTGAAAGTATTTTATGCATTAACTCTTGAAATTATCAACATTTGTTAATTACTCAAAAGTGTCTTAAATAACCTCAAAAATGGCTGTAAATAGATTCTAAGATATTTTAACATCTTCTGAAAATTAGAAAAACCTCTAAATCTCGCAGAAGCTCGATTTAGAGGTTTTCAAATTTGAGAAATTTCTTTATTTAGGCTTTCACATAAGCATCAGAATGCACTTTGGCAACTGCCCTTCCACTTGGGTCATTCATGTTTTTAAAACTCTCATCCCACTCTAAGGCAATTTTGGTGCTACAGGCTACCGAAGCTTCTTGCGGCACACACAAGGCAGCTGCATCACTTGGGAAGTGTTCAGCAAAAATGGATCTGTAGAAAAACTCTTCTTTACTTGTTGGAGTTTGCAACGGAAACTTATATTTAGCGTTTGCCAATTGCTCATCCGTCACCTCATTGTCCACCATTAGTTTTAGCGTATCAATCCAGCTATAGCCTACACCATCACTAAACTGCTCCTTTTGCCTCCAGGCAACGCTCGCCGGGAGCATGTCTTCAAAAGCTTTACGTACCACCCATTTTTCCATACGTTCACCATTAATCATCTTATCTTGTGGGTTGATACGCATGGCAACATCCATAAATTCTTTGTCTAAAAACGGTACGCGACCTTCAATACCCCAAGCTGCAAGACTTTTATTGGCACGTAAACAATCGTACATATGAAGTTTGCTTAATTTTCTAACGGTCTCCTCATGGAATTCCTTGGCGTTTGGCGCTTTGTGGAAATAGAGATATCCTCCAAATAATTCGTCGGCGCCTTCTCCAGACAACACCATTTTAATTCCCATAGATTTGATGACACGCGCCATCAGATACATTGGCGTGCTAGCGCGGATAGTGGTAACGTCATAGGTTTCCAGATTGTAAATGACATCTTTCAGAGCATCCAACCCTTCTTGAATGGTAAATTTAATTTCATGGTGCACGGTCCCAATATGGTCTGCAACTTTTCGGGCAGCAGCCAAATCTGGAGAACCTTCCAATCCTACAGAAAAACTATGCAATTGCGGATACCAGGCCGCCTGAGTATCACCAGATTCAATGCGCTTCTCAGCATACTTCTTTGCGATGGCTGACGTTACTGACGAATCCAATCCGCCAGAAAGTAATACACCGTATGGCACATCACTCATTAGTTGACGGTGCACGGCGGCTTCTAAAGCTTCTTTAATTGCTCTAATGCTCGTTGCATTTTCTTTTACAGCATCATATTCAGTCCATTCACGTTTGTACCATTGCACGAACTTTCCGTCCTTACTGCTCAAATAATGTCCTGGAGGGAATAATTCAATGGTTGTACAATAACCTTCCAAAGCTTTTAATTCTGAAGCCACATAGAACGTTCCGTTTTGGTCCCATCCTATATAAAGGGGAATGATTCCCATATGGTCACGAGCAATGAAGTACTCATCTTTTTCTACGTCATAGATGGCAAAGCCAAAAATTCCGTTCATTTCATCTATAAAATCGACGCCTTTTTCTTGATATAAAGCCAAAATAACCTCACAATCGCTTTCAGTTTTAAAGGTATAGTCCGGAAACTGTTTTCTCAATTCTCTGTGGTTATATATTTCGCCATTGGCTGCCAGAATAAAACGCTGATCTTCACTCACCAAAGGTTGTTTACCAGAAGCTGGATCTACAATAGCCAAACGCTCATGCGCCATAATAGCTTTATCATTATTATAGATGCCACTCCAATCTGGTCCGCGGTGACGGATAATTTTTGACATTTCCAACAATTGAGGTCTTAAATCCTCAGCTTTCTCTTTTAAATCAAAGGCACATACAATTCCACACATGATTTTATCTTTTGTTAAATGTTTAATTTGTTATAATAGTTAGGCAAATATGCGTTTATCATTCTAATAATAAAACAAACAAGATAATAATGGTTACAAATTAAAACCATAAAACCATAATAGAAGCTAATATAAAAGTATAAGCTTTAAAAACTGTATTGCTGTTAATAATCATGAAGTTTAAACATACATCTCAGAATTATATTCATTTTTAATCATGAGTGTCCGGTAAAACAAGTAAAAAGTTTACAAAGCCTATTAAAGTAGGACCTGGTAAGAGATATTAAAAATGGTCCCTTGCTTTTTGAAACCAATTTCACTTAGAGTGATTGGGCAAATTTAATTTAGAATAACGATTGTTCATCAGTTAGTTATAATCAAATCTCTGTTCCCCGCCTGACGGCAAGGGCAGGTTTATTCTATAAGCGCAGCGATCTTAATTCTTTATCGGACAATAATGATTTTTAATATTATTAATCTTAAATTTAACCGTTACAAAAAAATAAACTTCTATGAAAACAATTATCAAAACAGTAGTATTGACCTTGGCATTAGTATTCTCATATAATGCCCATGCACAAAAATTCCCTGACTTAGACAAGAGTCCAATGGACGCGGCAACCTATCCTGGCAGCTATAAAATTTCTGAAAAAGATGTAAAGGTTGTGTATAGTCGGCCTCAGTTAAACGGACGCGACGTGGCTAAATTAGTACCTCACAATGAAGTCTGGAGAACGGGCGCCAATGAGGCTACAGAAATTACCTTTTATAAGCCTGTAACATTTGGAGACACCAAAGTAAAACCAGGCACGTATACCTTATTCACCATTCCTGGTGAAAAAGAGTGGACTGTTATCTTAAGTTCTGACATCAACGTTTGGGGAGCATACACTTACAAACAAGACCATGATGTGGCGCGTATGAAAGCGACTGCATCTCAAAGTAAAGATATTTTAGAAGCGTTCTCTATTGTTTTTGATGAATCAGAATCTGGCGCTGTTATGCATATGGGCTGGGGCACCACAAGAGTGAAGGTTCCAATCTCTTTTTAAGTCTAGCAATGATCATAACAAAAAAAAGAGTCTAGAAAAAAATCTAGACTCTTTTTTTATGGAATATTTAAATATTTATGGGTTTGTAAGGAGACTTTCCATTTAGGGTTAGCCATCACATAATCCACAATCTCAGGAACCACTTTATCACGTTTGCTCCATTCTG
The DNA here is from genome assembly GCF_016469035.1 of Gelidibacter salicanalis. GTDB lineage: Bacteria > Bacteroidota > Bacteroidia > Flavobacteriales > Flavobacteriaceae > Gelidibacter > Gelidibacter salicanalis_A. Next base: position 16,223 of record NZ_JAEHJZ010000028.1, read on the forward strand.
GTTGCAGATATAAGATACAATCCTTATTCACTTTAGCCGCCTGTTCTTCAGCAAATCTAAAATCGTCCTTATTATATACAATCACCTTTAATTCATTGGCTTTTTCATAAACCAATTCTGTAGGTAATTTCATTTTTTTAGGAGACAAACAAATCCAATCCCAAGTACCGGTAAGCTCGTAAGCTCCTGACGTTTCAATATGGACTTGCAAACCTTTCTCCTTTAATTTGGAAGTTAACGGATCCATATTCCACATTAATGGTTCACCACCAGTAATTACAATCGTGTTACTATATTTTACAGCATTTTCAACAATAGCATCTGCCATGGTTGGCGGATGCAATTCTGCCACCCAACTTTCTTTCACATCACACCAATGACATCCTACATCACAACCACCAATTCTTATAAAATAAGCAGCGGTGCCTTTATGGAATCCCTCCCCTTGAATGGTGTAAAACTCCTCCATCAATGGTAGCAAGAGACCTTGGGCAATCAATTCTTGTTTTTCACTTTTCGTCATAGCGTGCAAAGATACTTCATAATCTTAGAAATTGAAAGCCAGGGAATAGAAGTTTTTATTTAGCAGCAATTACCTCAATTTCTATACTGGCATTGAGCGCCAGTCCGCTAGCGGCAAAGGTAGTTCGCGCAGGTTTGTTAGGAAAATAGGTTTTATAAATCTCATTAAATGCCGCAAAATCGTCAATATCCCGTAATATAACAGTACATTTAATAACCTTATCTAATGACGAATTGTGGTGTCCTAGAACAGCCTTAATATTTTCAATACATTGTTTGGTTTCTTCTGTAATACCACCTTCAACCAACATGCGAGTGCTGTGGTCAATTCCCACTTGACCACTTAAAAACAAAAGACCATTATACGCAACCACATCACTAAACGGTGCCTCTAATTTTTTGGGTTCATGTGAGGTATAAAACACAACTTTATTTACAGCCTGGGTGCAACTCAATGTAAACATCGTGATAAAAACAACGGTGCTAAGACATTTAAGTTTCATTTCTTATGTTTTATACTTGAATAAAATTACACTATTTTTATACAAAATTTCAAATTAATGAGTAAAAAGGACGACTTTCTAAAACATATTCAAGAGGGAAATACCACTAAAGGGGATTTTATCACGTTAGGTTCTGCTATGTTAGATGGGGAAACCATTACCAATGCATTTGTAAATGTGCCTTTAAAAACATTAAACAGACACGGACTTATTGCAGGTGCTACTGGAACCGGAAAAACAAAAACATTACAAGTTCTGGCCGAAAACCTCTCTGACAAAGGAATTCCTGTGTTATTAATGGACATCAAAGGCGATTTGAGCGGATTGGCACAACCGAGTCCTGGGCACGCTAAAATAGATGAACGTCACGCCAAGATCGGACTGCCATTTGAGCCAAAGGCGTTTCCTGTTGAAATTTTAACCTTGTCTGAACAGGATGGGGTGCGTTTAAGGGCCACGGTAAGCGAATTTGGCCCCGTACTATTGTCTCGTATTCTCGATTTATCTGAAACACAGTCCGGTATTGTTGCGGTAATTTTCAAATACTGCGATGACCATAAAATGCCGCTTTTAGATCTTAAGGATTTTAAAAAAATTTTACAATACGCTACCCAAGAAGGCAAGGAAGAATTTGAATCCTCTTATGGACGCATTTCAACTGCTTCCACGGGAGCCATACTCAGGAAAATAATTGAACTGGAACAACAAGGTGCCGATTTATTTTTTGGAGAAACCTCTTTTGAAGTTGACGATTTATTAAGGATTGACGAAAACGGCAGAGGCTATATCAATATCATCCGTTTGACAGACATACAGGACCGCCCTAAATTATTCTCGACCTTTATGTTAAGCCTTTTGGCGGAAATATATTCGACCTTTCCAGAACAAGGCGATACGGGAAGACCCGAACTTGTTTTATTTATTGACGAAGCCCATTTGATTTTCAACGAAGCTTCAAAAGCCCTTCTCAACCAAATTGAGAGTATTGTTAAGTTGATCAGAAGTAAAGGGGTCGGTATTTATTTTGTTACCCAGAATCCTACCGATGTACCGGAGGCCGTACTAAGTCAATTAGGTTTGAAAGTACAACACGCCTTAAGAGCATTTACTGCAAAAGACAGAAAAGCCATTAAGCTGACCGCTCAAAATTATCCTGACACCGATTATTACGACACGGCGAGTATTTTAACCTCATTAGGAACCGGTGAGGCTCTGGTGAGCGCCTTAGATGAAAAAGGTCGTCCTACGCCTTTAGCCGCCACTATGATGCGAGCGCCGATGAGTCAAATGGATATTTTAGACACTAACGAATTGTCTTCCCTATTATCTAAGTCGAAATTGGTTAAAAAATACAATGAAACTATTGATCGAGACAGCGCCTATGAAATGCTGAACCGCAAAATTGAAATGGCAGAAGCTGATGATGCGAAGGAGAAAGCGAAACAGGAGTTGGAAGATTTAAAGAAAGCACAATCCAAACAAAGAACCACAACTACACGCCGCAGTACCGCAATGAATCCGATTGTAAAAGTACTGACCAGTGCCACATTTATCAGAAGTGTTTTTGGCATCCTATCCAAAGTCATGAAAAATAAACGTTAACCCAATTAATTTTCTATTTAAAATTCTGCCCATGCAGACCCCTAAAACATTAAAAAATGCACAAATCCATTATTTGTATTGCTCTATTGTCAATTTTATTAACCAGTTGTGGACAAGATCAAGATCCATTTTCAATCCAAAAACAAAACATCGGCAGTTTGACTGATTCAACCCAAATTAAAGATTTAAAACGCATCTTTGAAAATGACTCCATTGTAAACTACATTGGTAGCGATGAATTTACAAGAGGCATCAATACCATAGATATTTATGACAGCAAAGGTAGTGCCCTACTGAGTATGTCTCCGAATAAAAGAGCTGATTCTACTGCTATTTTCAGCAGTGTGCGCATCTTAGACCCACGCTTTAAAACTGAAGAAGGGATTTCAACGGCCAGCACATTCAAAGACATTCAAGATGCCTATGAAATTTCGAAAATAGATAATCTTATCAACTCTATTGTAGTCAGTGTTGACGACATTAATGCCGCCTTTACGATAGATAAACAAGAATTGCCGTCTAATCTACGTTTCGATAGAAATTTAAACATAGAAGCTTCTCAAATACCGGACAACGCTAAAATAAAATATTTTTTCATCCACTGGAATTAAACCACTAACACGACCTGATGAGTTCATTTTTCTCTAAATTACTAATTACGATTGCTCGAAGAAAACTTGAGTCAAAAAATTCATCCACCACAATAAGCAACAAACAAGTCCTTCCTTTAGCGCGTCGGATCAAAATTGAAATCGCCCACGGCATTAAGGATTATATCTATGTTCTCATTGGCGTATTTTCAGCAGGTTTTGGTCTGAAAGGATTTTTATTGCCAAATCGGTTTATCGATGGAGGCGCTACAGGGATTTCCCTACTTTTGGAAAATATCACCCAAATTGATTTGAGTTATTTGTTAATCTTGGTCAATCTGCCTTTCTTAATTCTTGCAGCAAAAACATTCAACGTTAAGTTCGCACTAAGAAGCATTATATCCATTGCCATATTGGCACTGGTAGTACATTACGTAGAATATCCCACCATTACCGAAGACCCTTTATTAATTGCAGTTTTTGGAGGTTTCTTTTTAGGATTGGGAATAGGATTGGCAATGCGAGGCGGCAGTGTTATTGATGGCACCGAAGTTTTGGCAATTTGGCTGAGCAAAAAACTCTCCATCACCATTGGAGACGTTCTTCTATTAATCAATATCATTATCTTTTCATTTGGAGCGTATGTGTTATCCATTGAAATTGCTCTTTACGCGATTCTAACCTATCTTTCTGCAGCAAAAACGGTTGACTTTGTGGTAGACGGAGTTGAAGAATATGTTGGCGTAACCATCATCTCAAACAAACATGAGGAGCTTCGAAAAATGATTGTTGAAGAATTAAGACGTGCATGTACCATTTATGTTGGCAAGGGCGGATACGGTGGTCAGGAAGAAGCCTACAACAAAGACATTATTTATACAGTAGTCACCAGGCTCGAACTAGCGAAACTTCACACTGAAATAGATAAAATTGATGCGAATGCGTTTATCATCATGGGGCTTGTAAAAGATATCAAAGGCGGGATGATTAAAAGGAAACCTATGAAATAATTCAGCTGACGGAAGATGGAGGATTGGTGATTGATGAAAAACATGCAAATTGAAGACGGAAGACCGATGACCGAAGACGGAAGAACGATGTACGTCAAGTGTAAACTGAAGACTGAAGACTGAGGACTGAAAACTGCCAACTAAAAATGCGAACCTTATAAAATTGAAAATGTATGTCAAATAAACCTTATACCATTCAAACGGCACCTTTTGTGGTTCCTACTACAGATGGAAAGATTATAAAAGAGCATTTTGGAAGAGCTTCAGATGGTAACTCGCAACTGAGTATTGCCCATATGATTGCACCAGCGGGTTGGAGTGAGCCTTTTCAAACACCAGAGTTTGATGAGTATACTTTCATTATAAGAGGTAAAAAACAATTTATTATTGACAGCGAGATGGTAATTTTATCTGCCGGCGAATCCATAAAAATACAAAAAAACACTCGCGTTCAATATTCCAACCCATATACTGAACCTTGCCATTATCTTGCAATTTGCCTTCCTGCATTTTCAATGGACCTCGTCAATAGAGAAGACTAATTCATATGGCAATGCTTAAGAAGGAAATTCTCATCAAATTAATCGGAAACTATTACAATGCGCTGAGCTATGTATCAAAACCTTATGCAGCAGATAAAGCGTTGTATTTATTCATGAAACCACGCGCTGGAAAACTAAATGAGGAACAGTCTGATTTTTTAAATACTGCATTTCAAGAAGAACTGAAGTACCAAGATGACCACATTATGACCTACCGATGGCCAGGGCCAGGACAAACCATTTTACTGACCCATGGCTGGGAAAGCAATTCGGCGCGTTGGAAAAGGTTAAGTATAGAGTTGAAGAAAAAAGGATACAATGTCATTGCCCTTGACGCTCCCGGGCATGGAAAATCAGGAAGCAAAATATTTAACGCCATTTTATATGCTGAATTTATTAATATTGTAGCAAAGCGTTTTTCTCCAGATATCATTATTGGCCATTCTGTGGGCGGCATGGCGTCAGCGCTTTTTCAACATAAGTACCAATTTGTCAACTTGAAAAAAATAATTCTATTGGGAGCACCATCTGAATTTCAGGATGTCATGAAGCGTTATACAGACATGTTAGGCTATAACCACCGCATTGTTTCCCAATTGCAGCACACCATTCATCAACGTTTTGGGAGTCCGGCAGACAGCTTTTCAACGTCCCGATTTCTCGAAACTATTGAATCTGAAGGATTGATCATTCACGATCAAGATGATCATATCATTCCTTACAATGATGCCTTACTTCTCAAAAACAGTTTTAAGAACAGCCAGCTCATTACTACAAAAGGTTTGGGACATTCTTTAAACGACGCAACGGTTGCGGATTATATTTACGCTTTTATTGGTGCTTAAAACCATTATATTTGTGGCATGGAAGAAAATCTAAAACGTATCAATAAATTTTTAAGTGAAGTTGGGTATTGCTCACGTCGTGAAGCGGACAGACTCATTGAGGCAGGACGTGTTACCATTAACGGGAAAGTTCCTGAAATGGGTACGAAAATTTCAGAAAATGACGTTGTTCATGTTGATGGCAAACCTATAAAAGACACCAAAGAAGGATTTGTCTATTTAGCCTTTAACAAGCCTATAGGCATTGTGTGTACTACTGACACTCGAGTAGAGAAGGACAATATTATTGATTACATAAAATATCCAAAACGCATCTTCCCTATTGGCCGTTTAGACAAACCAAGTGAGGGCTTAATTTTAATGACTGATGATGGCGATATTGTCAATAAAATTTTAAGAGCCAGCAATAACCACGAAAAGGAATATATTGTAACGGTTGATAAACCAATCTCCCAAACGTTTATTGAGCGCATGTCTAATGGGGTACCTATTTTGGATACGGTGAGCAAAAAGTGTAAAGTTGAGAAATTGAGTACTTATGAATTCAGAATTATTTTGACTCAAGGATTGAACAGACAAATTCGAAGAATGTGTGAATATTTGGATTATGAAGTTGAAGCTTTACAGCGCATTCGGATCATGAATATAAAGTTAGATATGCCCGTTGGTACGTATCGCGAATTGACTGAAAATGAGTTTAAAAATTTAAACTTGCTTTTAGAGGACTCTTCAAAAAGCATTCAGGAACCATATTCTCCAACCCATAGAAAAAGAAAATAAACCACCATGGATTGGAAATCCATAGTTTTAAACAAAAGAATGAAATTCTTTTCTGAAAATAGTTTGTCATTCCGAATGAGGTACGAAGAGAAATCATATTATTATAAGATTTCTCGTCACTCGTTCCTCGCTCTGTCGAAATGACAACATTCTCTTAAATGTTTATATAAACTAAAGTAACTGCACTGAATCCCGATAGCTATCGGGAGCAGGGTTTTAACCTTTAACTAGATAATAAATATTTTTTGTAGTTTTACGTTCTTTATTTTCTTTAAGTTTAACAAAATCGACAATTAATTAGTATTAAAATTAAACCAAACAAACCTTAAAAAATAACTTTTATGATTAAAATCTTAGCATTAATCTTGACCATTGGCGGCATGATCGCCTTAATTTTAGGCGTATTGGGAATCTTCGGAAATAACTTTACGCAATTGAACGCTTGGGCACTCGCCATACTTGGAGGCGTATTCTTTATAGCAGGAGTCTCCATGTTGAAATATAGAAAAGACGAACCCGCAGCATAAATAATGACTTCAAAACTATCACCATTTCATATTGCTATTCCTGTTCACAATCTTGAGGAATGCAGAATGTTTTACCGAGACACTTTAAATTGTGAAGAAGGCAGAAGTTCAGACCATTGGGTAGACTTTAATTTTTTTGGTCACCAATTGGTTATCCATTATAAAGCACAATCTGCTGAAGATACCCACACCAACACTGTTGATGGTAAAAGCGTACCGGTGCCACACTATGGCGTAGTCTTGCCCTGGAACGCATTTCACGATTTTGCAAAAAGTTTATCAAACAAAGGTGTAAGCTTCTTTATTGAACCCTATATCCGTTTTGAAGGTCAGGTAGGAGAACAAGCGACGATGTTTTTCAAAGATCCAGCAGGAAACGCTTTAGAATTTAAAGCGTTTAAGGATATGACGCAATTATTTGCCAAATAATCTTCAGTAACTGAAAGCATCAGAATAGACCTAAAACTTTTTTTTGGGTCTATTTTTTTGTTTTAGAACGTCTTTGTACTAGATAAAATGGTAAGTAGATGATTAAGAAATACGGAATTAGAATAAGCTGCACGACAATGATATACAGCGGCCATTCTCCAAAATAATCTAATAAAGATGCAGACTTCGGTTTTTCATTCAAATAAAAGTAATTGGCGTTCAAAAGATAATTAGTCACAACCATCAGCACTACATAAACCTGAAGCGCAAAAATAGATTTAAAGATACTTTTGAAATTAGGTGCCATCTTGAACACCAACGTGGCGTAGAATATAATTGTCAAAAGTCCTAAATGCACTGCCCAATATCTGAAGTAATTGAAGGTCGGAAAACCAGTAGCTATATCTGGTGTAATAATGGCCTGAACTGTGCCTGCAATAATCCAAAACACCAAAATTTCATACATCCAGTACTTTCGGAAATGCGTAAATACAGGCATTAAAATTGCCAAAAGACTGCACAAATACAAGGGCAAATCGTTCTGGATATTATAAGTTCCCAAACTATATTGATGCAGGTGAAAACTAATAACCGTCAAAGACATCCCAACGGCCAAAACATGGATTAAGAACTCCTGCTGTTGTTTGTTCAGCTTCTGTCTGGCATAAACTATCAAACCGCTTCCAAGTAGGAGCCCAATAAGCACCGGCATCCAGTGCTCGACGCTTCCAATAACAACCCTTTCAAGAACCAAGGGCACCATAGAAAGCATTAAAGTGATCATAAGCTGAGAGACTTATTTCATTTGACGTTCTCTCGCCAATAGTGTATTTTTAAGTAACATGGCAATGGTCATTGGTCCTACACCACCAGGAACAGGCGTAATAAAACTCGCCTTTTTACTGACGTTTTCAAAATCGACATCGCCCGTTATGCGGTATCCTTTTTCTGTAGAATCATCTGGTACTCTCGTGATCCCCACATCAATAATCACCACATCATCTTTAACCATTTCAGCCTTTAAAAAATTCGGAACGCCCAATGCAGAAATAATAATATCTGCTTGGGAAGTGATTTGGGTGATGTTTTTAGTGTGACTATGCGTTAAGGTTACAGTTGAGTTTCCCGGAAAGCCTTTTCTACCCATCAAAATACTCATCGGGCGTCCAACAATATGACTACGGCCAATAACAACCGTATGTTTTCCTTGCGTATCTACACCGTATCTATCCAACAATTCCAAGATCCCAAAAGGTGTTGCTGGAATAAAAGTGGACATATCTAATGCCATCCTTCCAAAATTCATCGGATGAAAACCGTCTACATCTTTATCAGGATTGACTGCCAAGAGGACTTTTTGAGTGTCAATTTGTTTTGGCAATGGCAATTGTATGATAAAACCATCGATATCAGGGTTGTTATTCAATTCGTGAATTTTATCCAACAATTCTACTTCACTTGTAGTGTTGGATAAACGGACCATAGTAGAGTCAAATCCAACCCGTTCACAAGCACGGACTTTACTGGCTACATAAGTCAAACTGGCGCCATCATTTCCTACTATAATGGCAGCAAGATGAGGCACTTTTTCGCCATTGGCCTTCATTTTCTTTACTTCTTCAGCAATTTCATTTTTAATGTCGTTGCTTACTTTTTTCCCGTCTAGTAGAACCATTCTTGTATTTTATTATTATCCACGGCTACACGAACTAACTATCCGCAGAGACGCACATTTCTATTTATTATTATTTCTATTATGACAGACGCTTTACTGAAGACCGCCACCTGAGAACTGCCAACTGAGAACTGCCAACTGATAACTATTTCATATTTTTCATAGCCTGCATCATGGCCTTTCCTTTGCCACCTTGCATCATCTTCATCATCTTGCTCATTTGGTCAAATTGTTTTAAAAGCTGATTCACTTCTTGTACGGAAGTCCCTGAACCTTTTCCAATACGTTTTTTTCTAGTGGCATTAATAACCGATGGATTGGTTCTTTCCAATGGCGTCATCGAATGGATAATTGCTTCAATGCCTTTAAAGGCATCATCATCAATATCAATATCTTTCATCATTTTTCCAGCACCAGGAATCATACCCATAAGGTCTTTCATGTTCCCCATCTTTTTGATCTGCTGAATTTGGGTCAGGAAATCGTCAAAACCAAATTGATTTTTAGCGATTTTCTTCTGAAGTTTACGGGCTTCCTCTTCATCAAACTGCTCTTGAGCACGTTCAACAAGAGACACCACATCTCCCATCCCCAAAATACGATCAGCCATACGGGATGGATAGAACACGTCTATAGCTTCCATTTTCTCACCTGTACCAATAAACTTGATCGGTTTATTGACTACAGATTTAATTGAAATAGCGGCACCACCACGAGTATCACCATCTAATTTGGTAAGAATAACACCGTCAAAATTTAAGATGTCATTAAAGGCTTTTGCAGTGTTAACCGCATCCTGCCCCGTCATGGCATCAACAACAAATAATGTTTCTTGTGGCTGAATGGCTTCATGAATATTAGCAATCTCTTTCATCATGGCCTCATCAATAGCCAAACGACCCGCGGTATCAATAATTACCACATTGTGTCCATTGGCTTTAGCGTGGGCAATACCGGCTTTTGCAATAGCTACAGGATCATTATTTCCTTTATCACTATATACCTCAACGTTAATCTGATCTCCTACAACATGTAATTGATCAACCGCAGCAGGACGGTACACATCACAGGCTACCAATAAAGGTTTTTTGGTTTTTTTATTTTTAAGGTAGTTCGCCAGTTTTCCAGAAAAGGTTGTTTTACCCGACCCTTGTAAACCAGACATCAAAATTACACTTGGGTTACCTGAAAGGTTAAGACCTTCAGCGTCACCACCCATAAGCTCCGTCAGTTCATCCTTGACCAACTTTACCATCAATTGTCCTGGCTGTAATGATGTCAATACATCTTGACCCAACGCTTTCTCCTTTACCGTGTTGGTAAATTCCTTGGCAATTTTAAAGTTAACATCGGCATCCAGCAATGCTCTACGCACCTCTTTTAAGGTTTCAGCAACATTGACTTCAGTAATGCTTCCATGTCCTTTTAAGACGTGTAAGGCTTTATCTAACTTTTCACTTAAATTATTAAACATAGGGTTTCAGTGTTCAGTTTGCAGTTATAAAAACCGCAAAAATTAAATTTTGAGTTGCAAATTTACAATTTTGATGTCTATTTATAAAACCTAAGGGCTGAATAAATTACATACGTTCAGGAACGTCAATACCTAATAAACCAAAGGCCTTTTTAATTGTCACGGCAACTTTACGAGACAACGCTACTCTGAAGGCTTTTTCGTTTTCATTTTCAGCACCTAAAATAGAGACATTTTGATAAAAAGAGTTGAATTCCTTTACCAAATCATACGTATAGTTTGCCACTAACGCTGGGCTATGATTTTCTGCCGCATTTTGTATCACTTCTGGGAATAACAAGAGTTGTTTGATCAATTCCTTTTCCTTTTGATGAAGCTCAATTGATTTTAAATCTAAAGATGCGTTAGCATCGGCTTTTCTTAGGATGGATTGAATTCTGGCGTAGGTATATTGAATAAACGGACCCGTATTTCCTTGAAAATCGATGGATTCTTTTGGATCAAAAAGAATGCGTTTTTTAGGATCGACTTTTAAAATGTAATATTTTAAAGCCCCAAGTCCGATAGCTTTGTAAAGTTCTGACTTTTCTTCAGAAGAATAGCCTTCCAATTTACCCAACTCTACTGAAATTTCTGCAGCCGTTTGTGCCATTTCAACAATCAAATCGTCAGCATCAACAACAGTCCCTTCCCTACTCTTCATTTTGCCTGAAGGCAAATCGACCATTCCATAACTTAAATGGAATAAGTTTTTAGCCCATTCAAAACCGAGTTTCTTGATGATTAAAAACAACACCTGAAAGTGGTATTCCTGTTCGTTACCAACAGTATAAACCATTCCGCCAACATCCGGAAAATCCTTCACACGTTGGATAGCGGTTCCAATATCTTGGGTCATATACACCGCAGTGCCATCAGAACGTAGGACAATTTTCTCATCCAAACCATCTTCTGTTAAATCACACCACACTGAACCATCTTCTTTTTTAAAAAACACACCTGATTTCAACCCTTCTGCCACAAATTCCTTTCCTAAAAGATAGGTTTGACTTTCGTAATACAAATTATCAAAATCGACGCCTAAGTTTTTATATGTTTCTTCAAAACCTTTGTAAACCCAAGCATTCATTGTTTCCCAGAGCGCCACCGTTTCTGCATCGCCAGCTTCCCATTTTTGGAGCATTTCTTGGGCTTCAATTAAAATAGGCGCTTCTTTTTTAGCTTCGTCTTCAGTTTTACCTTGAGCGATTAAGTCTTGAATTTCTTTCTTATATTCCTTATCAAATTTAACGTAATAATTGCCTACTAACTTATCCCCTTTTAACCCAAAGGACTCTGGGGTTTCTTCATTTCCAAAGCGTTTCCACGCCAACATACTTTTACAAATATGGATACCACGATCATTAATGATCTGGGTTTTATAGACTTTTTTGCCAGAAGCTTTCAGTATTTCGGCAACACTGTAACCTAATAAGTTGTTTCTGATGTGCCCTAAATGCAAAGGTTTATTGGTGTTTGGCGAAGAGTACTCTACCATAACGGCTTTATCTTCTGGCTGAGCGGCTACACATCCAAAGTTGTCATTATCTTTAATTGTTTCAAAAATCTCAAGATAATGCACAGGATCAATTTCTATATTTAGAAATCCTTTAACCACGTTAAAAGACTTGACTATTTCAAGTTTTCTCAAGAGATATTGACCAATTTGCTCGCCAATTTGTACAGGATTCCCTTTTACTACGCGCAACATTGGAAAAATAACCACCGTCACATCGCCCACAAATTCTTTTCGGGTAGATTGTAATTCTACCGACTCTAAATTGGCGTCAAAAATATCATTTACTACTTTCTTTACCTGATGTATTATGGTTTCCTGAAGGTTCATCTCATGTTAAATTTAAGTGTGCAAAGATAGGATTTTAATTAAAATTTTTAGGAGGTAAAACGGTATAATTGTGAATGGCTATAAGATGATAAATGTAACCAGACACCCCTAAACTTCCGTTCAATAGGAATTGAACGTTCTTATCAATAAAAGTGAATTTTTATAGGAAACCAAAAGTGGATCCAACTCTAATCCGTTCTATTGATTTTAAACACGCTAATCAACCATCTCAACACAACTTATGAGTCTTGCTCATTTATGGATGAAAGTGTCGTTTTTCTAGGATATTTACCATTCATCGGAGAACTTGTTTTCTCCTTAAAAGCTTGTAGTCACTTTAACTAATAAATTGGCAGTAAGACCTAAAAATTAGCTTTTTGAAACCCTTTTATCCATTTTTGGTGAAGCTATTAATCAAGGTCCCAAAAAACGTTGATAAATCTAAAAAGAATCCTTAACAGCATTGTTATTGTATTTTGTGAACGTGCCTCACCTCTCCCTCAAGGCAAGCTCAACTCACATCAACATTACAATTTATAACTAATTGCAAAAAAATGAAACGGTTAATCGCGTTGGCTGCCTTTTTTGCTGTCTTTTATGGTCATTCCCAAACCAGAGAGATTGATAGTCTCGCTATACAATTAGCTTATCAAAAGCAAAATTCTTCCAAAGTAGATACGTCCATCCACCTCATCAAAGCGCTATACAAAGCTGAAGAGTATCAAAAGGCACTCCTGTATATTTCTGAGACCGAGCAGCTGTCTCTATCTACAAACTATCCTAAAGGTGTGGCAGAGGCCAATTACTTTAAGGCGCTTATCTATGCCAAAAAAAATGATTACTTCAACGCCATTGACCATTTTAATAAATCAAAAAAAATATATCAACAACTTAAAGATACGCTAGGTATTGCCAAAGTAAGCAATAGTATTGGACTTGTAGAAATCAAAAGAGGGAATTACAGTACCGGATTGGTAAATTCACTATCGGCCATTCGGATATTTGAAGAGCGCAATCTTTATGAAGACCTTAGCTTGGCTTATAATAATTTGGCAGAAGCCTATTACAATACCAATCAAGTTGATAAGGCACTTGAATTTAATTTGAAGGCACTTCGCGTAAGCGAGCGACTGCAGGATAGTACTGGCATTAAAATGTCGACAAAAAATATCGCGGAATTATATTCTAAGCGCAAAGAACACCGAAAGGCGATTGATTATTATGAAGATGTGTTAGCTATGATCAATCTGCAAACCGATCAGTCCCTAAAAGGAGAAGTTTTACCACGCATTGGAGAAGAATATTTAAACATTAAGGCGTATGACAAGGCTTCGGAATATTTGGCAGAAGGCTTAAAGTACAATAGGGCCATTAATGATTCCGAAGGAATTTTACGAGCCTTAAACTCTATCGGGTCTTTGAATCTTAAACAAAACAAAACCCGACTTGCAGAACGCCAAATATATGAAGCGCATGAATTGGCAAAAAGTGCAAAAAACCAAGAGGAGCTTTTAAAAAACTACAAACTCTTAATGACTTTGGACTCTTCAAAAGGGAGATTTCAAAACGCTTTCCGTTGGCAAAGAGAGTATTTTAACCTTAAACAATATTTGGAACTCGAGAACCAACCCCAAATTCCTATAAATACAGATTCAATTGAAGAATCTTTGAGTACTGAAGCTGAAAATGAAGCGCTTTATATGCCATCGGGCGATAAGGGTTCGAACAATACAAAACAGGTAAAAAATTTACAACTCCTTTCTTATGCTTTGATTGTTGGTTTTTTGGGGGTGTTGACCTTTTTACTATTGATTTACTTAAAAAGAAAAAATACAATTAAATACACCCGAGAACTTGAAGAAAAAAATGCGCAAATTCAGCTTCAAAACGATGCTATTTTAGAACAGACACATCATCTAGAAGAAATAAACAAAGTTAAAGACCGACTATTTTCTATCGTTTCCCATGACTTAAAAGACTCCATTTCCTCCATCAAAGGATTTCTAGACTTATTAAATGAAGACAGTATCAGTAGAGAAGAATTTAATGAATTGATTCCTGAATTGAGTGAAAATGCCAATAATGCATCCTTATTACTCTTCAACCTATTAAATTGGTCTAAATCTCAAATGCAAAGCTTACAACCCAAACCTGAGCTTTTTAATATTCAAGATATCTTTCACAGCAAGCTCAATTTGGTAGATCAAAAAGTGGAGCAAAAACGCATTGTGGTTATAGATGAATCTCAAGAAGATTTTATTTATGCGGATAAGAGTATGGTAGAAATTATCATACAAAACCTCCTTACCAACGCTGTAAAATTCAGTCGTGTGGGCGACATTATTACAGTTTCCAATAGAGATGTTGGCGGGAAATCCCTGATTTGTGTGGAAGATACCGGTGTGGGCATTTCAAAAGAGAACCTCTCTAAACTGTTTCAGAATAATAATTTCACCACCGTAGGGACTCAAAATGAAAAAGGCACTGGCTTAGGTTTGACCATCTGCAAAGAATTGGTTGAACTTAATAATGGGCGTATTTGGGTAGAAAGCACTCCCAATGTAGGCACGAAATTTTATGTAGAACTCCCTAAGGTTAAAGTGGAGAACTAAGCCAAAAAAGGTAGAAGTGGGCCACTACAGACTTTAAAACTTGTTATGCTTTTGGCAAAAAGACTTCCGCCATCATACAGCGTGCACTTCCACCTCCACAGGTCTCTATAGTTTCCAAATCGCTTGACAGGATATCGCAATACGAGGACAGCTTTTCAAGTTGTGCTGTTGATAAACTATCGTGCGCCGCTTTACTCATGACTAAATAACATTTTCCTTCCGCCCCACTTACTTGCAACATATTGCCTGCAAAATGGTGCATTTGTTTCTCTGTTATCGCAATAATCTCTTTGCCATCCTCTTTAAGATGCTTCAACACACTTTTGCGTTCCTTCTTATCGTCAATACTATCTGAACATATCACTGCAAAAGTCTCACCAAGACACATCATCACATTGGTATGGTAAATTGGCAAACGTTGGTCGTCCACAGTTTGATAGGCCGTAAAGATGATTGGGTGGTAATCAAAATCCTCACAAAACTCTATAAACAGGTCTTCATCTGCTCTGGCTGATAACGCGCAATACGCTTTTCGGTTAACACGGTCCAAGACAATACTTCCGGTGCCTTCTAGAAAAAGCTGATCTTCTTCGGCACTTGTATAATCAATGATATTTTTAATTTCGAAACCTTCTTTTTCCAACCGTAAAAACAAATCTTCGCGACGTTCTTTTCTACGGTTTTCCGCAAACATTGGATACAACCCCAAATCTCCGTTTTCATGAAAACTAACCCAGTTATTTGGGAAAATTGAATCTGGAGTGTCATTCAATTTATCATCCTCTTCCACAATTACATTAACACCTACAGCCCTCAGATTATCAACAAACGCATCAAATTCGGCTTGTGCTTTTTTGTTGATTTCAGAATTTTTTATATCTAAATCTTCCTGAAAATAATTATTGACCGCCGTTTGTTCGTTCATCCTAAAATTTACGGGACGAATCATTAAGATTGTATTTGTGGTTTGTTGCATATTGAAGTTGATTTTATGCTTCCAAAATTAGTTTAAATTGACTAATTTTGGAAGCATATGTGCTTTTAATTCAGGACAAATATAGTAGACATTTTCAATCATTAATTCCTAAAAAATTGCCTCGTTATTTTGGCCTAAACAGTATTTAAAACGGATGCGACCTGTATAGTGGTAAACCGTATAGAACTTAATGTCAAAACTTGATTGATGGTTTCTAATGTGATTGTTCTAGCATTAATTGACAATTAATTGTAATTGAAACCAATTCTTAATGAAAACCACTTTTTTTTCCTTTTAATAGGACTCTTTGTAGTTGCCCAAACCAAAAATCCATCACAAGATTTTCTGACGGTTTTTGAAAAAAGTAACGGACTTGAAACAGGCACCTATCAACAAGTCATTACGTATTACAAATTACTGGCAAACACCAATCCAGAAATTCAATTGGACAGTTTGGGCATGACAGATTCTGGTAAACCTTTGCACATGGTCACCTATAATCCAGATGGGATCTTCGACTTTGAAATGATCAGGAACACAAAACAAATCATGCTGATCAATAACGGGATCCACCCCGGAGAACCGGATGGTATTGACGCAACCATGCTATTATTCAGAGATTTGGCACAAGGAAAAATGGACAGTCCAAAGCATACGGTGCTGGTAACAATTCCCATATATAACGTGGGTGGAAGTTTAAACAGGAATACCACCACGCGCACCAATCAAGATGGGCCAAAAGAATATGGTTTTAGAGGCAACGCTAGAAATTACGATTTGAATAGAGATTTTATTAAAGCCGACACTAAAAATGCACGTGCTTTTACGCAAATCTATCACTTGGTGCAACCGGCGGTTTTTATTGATAATCACGTGAGTAATGGCGCCGACTATCAATACACCATAACCCATCTATTTACACAACACAATAAATTGGGTGGCGCGTTGGGACGCTATCTTCATACCGAAATGATGCCGACTCTAGAGCAAAACCTAGCGGACAAAAATTGGGACATTACCCCGTATGTCAATCTCTTTAATGAAGTGCCTGAAGCAGGCTTTAGTCAGTTTAATGATTCGCCGCGCTATTCTACAGGCTATACGGCCTTGTTCAATACCTTAGGGATGATGGTAGAAACCCATATGCTCAAAGCCTACAAGCCCCGGGTTGAAGGCACTTACGAATTGATGAAAAGCATGATGGACATTATAGAGAGAGACCATCAAAAAATTAATGATTTGCGCGCGCATGCCATCAAAGAATTACAAGCCATCAAAACCTATCCATTAGCGTGGGCTGTAGACACAACCAAAGCTTCTACGCTGCAATTTAAGGGCTATGAAGGCAAGATGATCCCTAGTGCTATTACCGGAAGTAACCGACTACACTATGATCGGAATAAACCATTTACCAAAGAAGTAGCGTATCAAAATTATTTTAAGCCAACTATTCAAGTCACCATACCAAAAGCTTATATCATTCCTCAAGGCTGGTGGTCTGTTATTGACCTTTTAAAATTAAACCAAGTTGAGATGAGAGTTCTTGAAAAGGACAGCATGATTAGAGTTGAAAGCTATAAAATAAACAGCTACCAAACTCGGAGTGAAGCTTATGAAGGACATTATCAACATTACGATACAAAAATTGTTGCCGTCAATCGTGATATAAGGTTTAAAAAGGGCGATTATTATATTTTAACCAATCAAAAAGCCTTTAGATATTTGATGGAAACTTTAGAACCGGAGGCGCCCGATTCGTTTTTTAATTGGAATTTCTTTGACACGATTCTGCAGCAAAAAGAAGGTTTTTCACCTTATGTCTGGGAAGATATGGCTGCCGAATTATTAATGAATAATGCAGATTTAAAAGGGACTTTTGAAGCCAAAAAGAAAGCAGAACCAGATTTCTCAAAAAATTGGTATGCCCAATTGGATTGGCTACATAAGCAGAGTTCCAATTATGAAACGGCGCATTTGCAGTATCCTGTTTATCGGATTAAGTGAGGTTGTGTTTTGAGCACATTTCAATTTTCATATTTTTCAATATAGAGTAGGGATCCTTGCTCCTTTCCTATTGGTCATATTATTGCAGGAGATATAAGGATCAGCTTGAGACTCCAGCAAAAATAAGCGTCTAATTAAGGTCTTTCAAAGATATTACTTTTAAGATGTGGTTTTTTGGTTGAGTTACGTGCCAAGATAAAATAACCAATCAATGCTGAAGACAAGGACCCGATGAGAATACCTATTTTGGCAGAGTCGAGATATTCAGGCCTAGTAGCAAAAGCGAGACTTGCAATAAAAATGGACATTGTAAAGCCTACACCAGCAATAAAGGAAACTCCTATTATATGACGCCCATTTATTCCTGTAGGAATTGCAATCCAGCGCATTCTTTTTGCTAAAAATATTAAAGAGGTAATTCCAACGCTCTTTCCTACAACTAAACAGATGATTATTGTAATAATAAGCGATTGCTCTAACGAAATTTCTGTATTCAATACTACTCCAGCGTTGGCTAGAGCGAAAAGAGGAATTATAAAATAGGCTACCCAATTGTGCAAGCGGTGTTCCAAATGCTGTAATGGCGATTGGTATTTTGCTGTCCAATCTTCAAGGTTGTCGATTTCCTGAATTTGTATTTCAGAAAGCACGGGACTTAATTTTTCTGGATTGCTTTTGATATTATCTGAAATAGCATTTAGTGAGGTCACAAAAGTTGTCGTATTTATGTTTTGTCTTAACGGAACTGAAAATGCCAATAAGACTCCTGCAATTGTAGGATGTAGTCCGCTCTTCAAAAATAAAAACCACACCATAGCACCTACTACAATTAATACAAACTTTGAATAAACACCCTTATAGGCAAGAAAATAAAGCATAGCCAAAAGCCCTAGAGCGAGGACAAGCATTAGTATTTGTATGCTACCACTGTAAAAAACGGCAATGATAAGGACAGCGGCCATATCATCAATAATAGCGAAGGCCGTTAGAAAAATTTTGAGGGCCATCGGGACTTTATCGCCAAGTAATTTTAGAATTGCCAATGCAAAGGCTATATCTGTAGCCATCGCTATGCCCCAGCCCTTGGCAGTTTCAGGATTTTGGTTAATGATTATAAACAATACGACTGGCAAAATCATACCACCTAAAGCACCAACGAGTGGGAAAACCAGTTTTTTGGTGGTGTTCAGCTCGCCAATCAAAAACTCACGCTTTATTTCCAAACCAATCACAAAAAAGAAGATGGCCATGAGTAAGTCATTAATCCATAACAGCAAAGGTTTGTAAAGTTCAAACCCTGTAAAGCTAAATCCTACTTTACTATTCCAAAGCGAAACATAGCTGTCAGAAAATGGTGAATTTGCCCAAATTAGCGCAATAATAGTAGCAACAATTAATAATATGCCGCTAAAACTTTCAATTTTAGTGAATTTCTGAAAAGGTGTTAGGATTTTTTTGACTAACATGGCTTGAGTTTAAAAAATTAAAAAAGGTACTGTGATGTTTGAAAATGTTTTTTTTGAGATGAGAAAGACTCATATTTCTGTTAAATTCAAGCTTAAAATCTTAATAAGGAATAGAAATAAATCAAAGAAGTAAAAGTTTTCAATGTATTTTGTTTGATGTCTTTACATTTTAAGAATTGAAAAATAAACCACTATGGATTTGAAACCCATAGTTTTAAACAAAAGAATGAAATTCTTTTCTGAAAATAGTTTGTCATTCCGAATGAGGCACGAAGAGGAATCTCAATATTATAAGATTTCTCGTCACTCGTTCCTCGCTCTGTCGAAATGACAAAATATCCTTAAAAATTTATAGAAACTAAAGTAACTGCAATGGATCCCGATAGCTATCGGGAGCAGGGTTTTTACCTTTAACTAGATAATAAAAGAGCGGTCAACTTGATTCAAAACTGATATGGAAGATGCACTGATCGTTTTGACCGCTCAATAATCTATTCATTCAAAAAGACAACCTTTCCAGTTGAAAGATCATAGTTGGCACCTACAATTTTTATTTCTCCATTTTCAACCATTTCTGCCAACACAGGACTTTGGACAAGGGTTTCTTCTAAGTTTAGCAGTATATTTTTCTCTATTACCGCATCTACAAAAACTGCGTTTTTAGAAGTTCTCTGAGAAGCTTCAGTTGGCTCCTCAACCGCCGCTACGGCAGGTTGAATTTTTTGTAACAAAGAGGTTAGGTTACCAAGTTCAGCTTTATCAATAGCGCCCTTAACGGCACCACAGTTTTCGTGGCCCATAATAACCACCAGCTTAGCTCCTGCAATTTTCGTTGCAAATTCCATACTTCCCAATTGGTCAGTATTTACAAAATTTCCGGCAACACGACCAACAAATATATCGCCAATGCCTTGATCAAACACATCTTCCACAGGCACGCGGCTATCCACACAACTAAGAATAATGGCTTTAGGGTATTGCCCTGTTTTTGTTTTTCTTACCTGCTCACTGTGATCTCGATTTGTAGCGCGCTGGTTAATAAAACGCTCGTTGCCCGCTTTTAAATCGTCTATGACCATTTGTGGGGTGAGTTTTTCTTGATCTTCCTTAGTCATGACATGGGTCACTACTTCTTGTTCTTCCAAGGAGTTCTGAACGGTCGTCGATTCTTCAATTGTATTGGGATCTTCCTTGCATGAGAAGAGCATGGTGGTGCCACCTAAAATTAGTACTGCAAGCGATAATGTAATTTTATTTGTTTTCATGTTGTGTTTTTTTAAATATATGTTCAATATTTTGCTACAAATATATAAATACTTTTTTAAATANNTATTTAAAAAAGTATTTATATCAGATAACTATGTCAACCTTTCATTTATAATTGTTTAGCTTTGTACCTTTAAGATTCAATTATGTCAGTAGAAATTAAAATATCCTTAAACGATGGCATCTATTTAAAAGATCCACAAGACTCTCCATTGGGGCGAAATATCTTAAAGCATAGTATTCTACTTATTGATAAAGTAGGTTTTGAGGCTTTCAATTTCAAAAAATTGGCACTTGAAATGGGCTCCACCGAAGCTTCAGTTTATCGTTATTTTGAAAACAAGCACGCATTGCTCCTCTATCTGGTTGCTTGGTACTGGGGATGGGTATCCTATCTTATCAAAATAAATACAATGAATATTGACAATCCACAAAAGAAACTTGAAATTATCATACATTCTTTTGTTTCTGCATCTGTAGACAACCCGAGTACGGAATATATTGATGAGAACAAACTACACAATATTATCATTGCCGAGGGCACCAAGGCGTACAGAACCAAAGAAGTAGATAGGGAAAATGGAAAAGGTTTTTTTAAGAATTACCAGCAGCTCATTACAACTGTAGCCGACGTGATTTTGGAAATCAATCCAAAATTTGAATATCCCTACGCACTAGCTAGTAGTTTATTTGAAATGTCAAATGATCATCTCTACTTTGCCAAACATTTACCAAAGCTTACAGATATTAAAGAAGAACAAAATAAATACTCTGGTGTGGAACACATGCTCTATTATTTCTCGAATAAATTATTAAGTTAAACAGTGTAGTTCAGCAACTCTGATTGACACACTTACAATAAACTTTAAATTTTAAGTTATACCAATATCTTAATATTGGCATAAGAATTGTCCATCGCATTTTTAATTTGCTTCGGATTGAGCCATTCTACTTTTGTAATACCTTCATCTTCCTGAGGCTCCATACACCCGTTGTAAGCAGTTTTCATTTCAAACCAATAAGTGATTTTTAATTGATGTCTGCCATTGCGCTTAAAAATATGATAGGTGGTTTCTAAAGGGGCGATAATTTTTAATCCGTTGACTTTTGTCTCTTCTTCCACCTCACGTAATGCGGTTTCTTCAATACTCTCGTTCCCTTCTATTTTACCTTTTGGTAAATCCCACTTATCATTTCTGTAAATAAAGAGCACTTCGCCTTTATCATTAAAAACTTTCCCACCACCCGCAATTACATTGGGCAATAATTTAAGAAATGATTTCAAAAGTTTATCCTCACTTTTACCAATCAATCGAACACCTTCTATATCAGAAATATTGAGTTCTTTGATGACTTTTCCAATATTTACGGTACTCAAAAGATAGTTTTTGAAATCTTTCTCTTTTCTGACTTTTGTCGTGAGAATAATAGGCTTGTCATTAACAAAAACTTTATACATGTTTTCCTTCGTCAAAATATTGAATTTGTAAAAATATAATTTTTTGAATGACAGCAGCAATTTTGAAAATAATTTTTTCAGTAATTTTTTCAGTAATTTTTTGAATTTAAAATCTATAAATTTGTTTAATTTTGCATCATGATTTTCAATAAACAAACCGCTAAAAAAACCGCAGAGCTGCTATTGCAGATTCACGCGATAAAACTTCAGCCAAGTCAACCGTTTACCTGGGCTTCTGGCTGGAAATCTCCAATATATTGTGACAATCGTATTGTCCTTTCCTATCCGCCCATTCGCAATTACGTGCGCGAAACTATGGCAAAACATATTGAGCAACACTATGGCAAACCAGATGTTATAGCAGGTGTGGCCACAGGCGCCATAGGTATAGGTGTTTTGGTAGCGGAATATTTAGGACTGCCGTTTGTGTACGTGAGACCAGAAGCTAAAGGCCATGGGCGCCAAAACCAAATTGAGGGCTATATCGAAAAAGGACAGAACGTAGTGGTGGTCGAAGATTTGATCAGCACAGGAAACAGCAGCCTTAATGCCGTTAAAGCTCTTCAAGAAGCTGGCGTTAATGTTAAAGGTATGATTGCGATCTTCTCTTACGGATTTGGAGTGGCGATTAACAACTTTAAGGAAGCGAACGTTACTTTGCACACACTGAGCAACTACGAATGTCTTTTAGATCAAGCATTAGACACTAAGTACATTACTACTAAAGAACAAGAAGTTTTAGCAGCATGGAACGCTAGTCCTAGTGAATGGAATGCTCTTTGAGATATAACCATTTCAAATTAGTGTATATTCTTTTTTTGATGTCCACTAAAATTTAATCATTAAAAAAAACAACATACTATAATGAATTTACAATCACCTAAAGTAACCGTTGAGAAAAACCCACAGGAAGTTTTCGATTTCTTGTCAGACGTAAAAAATTTTGAACAATTAATGCCTGAGAACATCAGTAAATTTGAAGTTTTGGGTGAGGATAAGTTTTTATTTGCCCTTAAGGGAATGCCGGAAATTGTATTGAAGAAAAAAGATGCTGTGGCACCTCATAAGATTGTATTGGGAGCCGCTGGTGGAAAATTAGATTTCTCTTTAACTGGCGATATTCGAGAAACTGGGGATGATCAAAGTGAAGTGAAGCTGACTTTTGAAGGCGATTTTAACGCTATGATGGGCATGATGATTAAAGGCCCTATATCTAAATTTATTGAAACTTTAGTGGGCAATATGCCAAAAGCAATTAACTAATACATCAGCACGACTTCTTTAAAATCAAAACTTTTAATGATATTGCCCTCTACTCGTACTAAGAGTTGACCATTATCTGATATTCCAATAATGTATCCAGAAAACACTGAACCTTCAGCATTTTTAAATGTTGAAGGTTTATTTTTTCTAAACAACTGCGATTCGTATTTGGCTTTTAAGACCTTGAATTGTTTAGTCTTCAAATAATTAAAGTGAATTTCAATCTGTTTTAAAACAGCATCCAACACTTCATCCAAATTATAAACTTGACCTGAAAGCAATAATAAGGATGTTGCTGACGGTAATCCCGTAAAATCCGTCTGGTTCACATTTAATCCAATCCCAATTACAGACCCCGTAATGACATTCAATTTAATGACATTTTCAATTAAAATACCGGCAATCTTTTTATTGTCTGACAAAATGTCGTTAGGCCATTTCACTTTTATATCCTTCATTCCTAAGCTGTTTAAGCCATCATAAACGGCTAATGACACGGCCATACTGATATAAAAATGTTGGGTAAGCTGTAAAAACGATACATCCTTAAACACACTAAAGGTAAGGTTCTTAGCCTCCTGAGAGTCCCAAACCGTCCCCATTTGACCTCTACCCTGGGTTTGTAATTTAGCCACTACTGCTAAGCCGTCTTCAGCACCCCCTGCCACACTTAGCTTTTTTAAGTAAGTGTTGGTCGAATCAATGGCATCAAGTTTGATAATACGCATGTGCAAGCTTTGGATAAATTATAATTTTCTTATGAGATTTTAAGGCTTAAAACAACTAAAATTATAATAACTTTGCACAAATTTAATTCAAATTAATGGCGAAAGAAAATAATAACTCAGATGAACTGATTACCACCATCATAGCTGGTATAGAAGACATCAAAGGAAACGATATAAAAATTCTCGATCTACGGGAGATTGAAAATACAGTTTGTGACTACTTCATTATTTGTGATGGAAACTCAAACACACAAGTTAACGCCATTGTTAATGCCGTCCAAAAGAAAGTCAGTAAGGCACTTAAAGATCATCCTTGGCATGTTGAAGGAAGTGAAAATGCGGAATGGGTTTTAATGGATTACGTCAATGTAGTAGTGCATGTATTTCAGAAGCATATTAGACAATACTATGATATTGAAAGCCTCTGGGGGGACGCTAAAACAACCGTTATAGAAACTAGTTACTAAAAAAAGATTAATGTCAAAAGAAAATAAAAATTTAAACAAAAAACCAAAGTTAAGTCCTTACTGGATTTATGGTTTGGTGATTGCTGCTTTTTTTGCGGTACAAGTATTCTCAGGAGGTTTTGGCGGACAGGATGCAAAAAGCACCACCCCTTCTCAGTTTTTTGATTATTTGCAAAGAGGCGATGTTGCCAAAGTTGAAATAGTCAATAACAGAGAAGCCAAGGTTTATTTGACGGAAGAAGCATTAAACACTGATACCCATAAGGGTACCAAACCAAACAATATACTTCCCACGGTAACACCTGGCCCTAACTATAGGTTTGAATTTGGTGATTTGGCACTTTTTCAAGAAGAAGTCAGAACTATTATTAGTGAAAACAACCTGAGCAACACAGAAGTTACTTTTGAGACCGAACAAAATGTTTGGGGAGATTTCCTATTAGGTCTGTTACCATTTGTACTGATTATTGGTGTTTGGATTTTTATAATGAAACGTATGTCATCAGGCGGCGGCGGCGGTGCTGGCGGACAGATTTTCAATATTGGAAAGTCAAAAGCAAAGTTGTTTGATGAAAACACTGATGTAAAGACGTCTTTTAAAGATGTTGCCGGATTGGAAGGTGCGAAAGAAGAAGTACAAGAAATTGTAGACTTTTTAAAAACTCCTGAAAAATATACATCTTTAGGTGGTAAGATCCCTAAAGGAGCACTTTTAGTAGGACCTCCAGGCACTGGTAAAACATTATTGGCGAAAGCAGTAGCAGGAGAAGCGAAAGTACCGTTCTTCTCATTGTCTGGTTCTGATTTTGTGGAAATGTTTGTAGGGGTAGGAGCTTCTAGAGTTAGAGATTTATTTAAGCAAGCCAAAGAGAAATCGCCTTCTATCATTTTTATTGATGAGATTGACGCTATTGGTCGTGCTAGAGGTAAAAATGCGATGTCAGGTTCTAATGATGAACGTGAAAACACTTTGAATCAGTTATTAACTGAGATGGATGGCTTTGGAACCAACACTAACGTGATTGTTATTGCGGCAACCAATAGAGCTGATATATTAGATAAAGCACTTATGCGTGCGGGCCGTTTTGACAGACAGATTTTTGTTGACCTTCCGGATATTGTAGAACGTAAAGAAATTTTTGAGGTCCATTTAAGACCGATTAAGAAAGCTGAAGATCTAGACATTGATTTTCTTGCCAGACAAACACCTGGATTCTCTGGGGCAGATATTGCCAACGTTTGTAACGAAGCGGCTTTAATTGCGGCTCGTAAAGGTAAAAAAGCTGTAAATAAGCAAGATTTCTTAGATGCCGTAGATAGAATTATAGGCGGTCTTGAGAAGAAAAATAAAATCATTACTGTTGACGAAAAACGCGCAGTGGCTTTTCATGAAGCTGGACACGCAACCATTAGTTGGATGCTGGAACATGCAGCACCTTTGGTAAAAGTGACTATCGTACCTCGAGGACGCTCTTTAGGTGCCGCTTGGTACTTACCAGAAGAACGCCTTATTGTAAGAACAGAGCAAATGCTTGACGAAATGTGCGCCGCTCTTGGTGGTCGTGCTGCCGAGAAGGTGATCTTTGATAAAATTTCTACCGGTGCTTTGAGCGATTTGGAAAAAGTTACAAAACAAGCTCGTGCCATGGTTACGGTTTACGGATTGAGTGAAAAAGTGGGGAATTTAACCTACTACGATTCTTCAGGACAATCTGAATATGGTTTCACTAAACCTTATAGTGAGCAAACTGCTGAATTGATTGATAAGGAGATTTCTGCGATCATTGAAGAACAATATGCACGTGCCATCAAAATCCTTGAAGAGAATAAGGATAAATTGACAGAATTAGCTGAAGAGTTACTTGAAAAAGAAGTTATTTTTAAAGATAATTTAGAACGCATTTTTGGAACGCGACCTTTTGAAAAGGATGTGTTAGAACGTAAAAGAATCCAAAATGAATCAACGGTTATCTCTGAAGAAATCAAGGTTCCCGTTGAGGACATCAAAAATGATAAGCCTATAAATTAAATCCAGTATTTCAAATACATATAAAAAACTTAAATTAATCAAATGTTAATTTAAGTTTTTTTATATTTGAGGTAATCATTATTAAAACTAGGGAAAAACCTAGGTTTATAGCACCTACTACATGAGTCTATTTCGTAAAATTTTCGGCTTGAAAAACACGCCAGAAGATAGCATAAAAAGCGAAGAGAGAGGCAGATATATGCCTGAAATCAAGCTACCTATAGACGAAAAATTTACCATAAATTTTAAGGCTAATGGTGGGAAATTTCTGTATTGTGAAAATATGGAAGAAATCTACAAGACCTTAAAACAGATTATTCAAGAAAATAATTGGGAAGACAAGAACGTTTTTTTACTCGATTCAAGACTAAAAGAACTTTTTAAGGATTTTGGGCTTCAGGATTCTAAAAAACCATCAGAAAGCGAGTATTTTCTGTCTACTTGCGAATATCTCATCGCAGAAGATGGCTCTCTATTGATCTCATCCAACCAGATTGCCGAAAAGAGGCTAAGAGATTTACCTGCCAACTTTGTCATCTACGCTACTACAAGTCAATTTGTTGAAAATATCGGAGAAGGCTTAAGAGGTATCAAGAATAACAACAAAGACAGAATTCCTACCAACATCACTACTATCAAACATTTCAAGACTTTAGAAGATAAAGACTTTCTTACTTATGGAAGTAGCTCAAAAAACCTATATTTGTTGCTACTCGAAGATCTATAATGAAACCTTTTACTTTATTCTATGTTCAGAAGTCTATTACAATTCTGCCATCTGTTATTAAACCAACTTAAGATTCACAGATGAAAGAACTTAGCACAAGAGCCATTTCTGGCGCTATCTATATCTCATTGCTTATACTATCCATCTACTGGCAATATGCCCTGGTGGTTCTCTTTTTTCTTTTTGGCCTTATTTGTATGGCTGAGTTTAAAAAATTAATCCAGCTAGAAAGCAAAGCCCCGTACATTGTTTTTACAATAATGTACCTTGGTTTTAGTATTTGGGCGCTGATTCCTGAAACAGATACTGGTTTTAATGAAGCCATCCAAATTTTACAAACCATTACCATATTTGTGCAGCTATTTTTAATCAAGGATTTGTTTTCAGAAAAAACAATCCCTCTGTTTGAATCAAAACGCTTTATTCTCACAACATTCTATCTAACAAGTGCGTTTATATTTTTGATCATGATTGCCAACAATGGCAAAGAATTTACGCCTATGTTATTATTAGGCTGTTTTGTCCTGATTTGGGTTAATGATACCGGAGCCTATATTGTAGGAAAGAATTTTGGCAAACAAAAGCTGTTTCCTAGTGTGTCTCCAAAGAAAACATTTGAAGGCTTCTTAGGGGGTCTATTTTTTGCCTGTTTAGCCAGTTATTTTATTTCCAGGCTTACGGGAGAATTAGATTTTACACACTGGCTTATATTGGCTATCATTGCCAGTGTTTTTGGCACTTTAGGCGACTTGATTGAATCAAAGTTCAAAAGGCAAGCTGGTGTAAAAGACAGCGGTGTCATCATGCCTGGGCATGGCGGCTTGTTAGATCGATTAGATAGTATTATTTTTGCAGCACCATTTTTATATTTATTTTTAAGATTGTTCCCCTATGTTTCATAAAGAAGGCCATAAAATAGTCATGATCTCTATTGCACTAGTTGTTATAGCCATTATGGGCATTGATTATTTTGTCTTGTTACCTTGGCTCAGAACCACTTTAATGCTTGTCGTTTTAGCATTTTTTATCATCATCCTTCAGTTTTTTAGAAACCCGAAGCGTATTGGCTCACTCCATGACCATCATGTCTTATCTCCGGTAGACGGAAAGGTTGTGGTAATTGAAGAAGTTTTTGAAAATGAATTTTTTAAAGACCAACGCATTCAGGTGTCTGTATTCATGTCTCCAATAAATGTCCATGTAACACGCTACCCTATCGGCGGGAAAGTGTTGTATAGCAAATACCATCCTGGAAAATATTTAGTAGCATGGCATCCTAAAGCCAGTGAAGAAAACGAACGTACCACCGTAGTTGTAGAAAATGAATTTTTTGGTCAAGTCTTATACCGTCAAATTGCTGGCGCCTTGGCAAAACGCATTGTCAATTATGCCAAAGTAGATACTGAAGTAGCTCAAGGAACAGATTCAGGTTTTATAAAATTTGGGTCTCGAGTAGATTTGTTTTTACCGCTAGATGCCGATATAAAAGTAGCACTTAATCAAAAAGTGAAAGGTGGAATGACTGTGATTGCCGAAACAAAATGACTCCCGACAACTTAGATATTGAATTCCATGAGGCTGTAGACCGCATCAATAGCTATACAGGAGCTTTCCCTGCTGATTTGTTGCTACGTCTTTATGCCTATTACAAAAAGGCTACCAATGACTACTCTGGCCCTAGGGGCAAGAAGCCCATCATCAATGCGTTTAAGACTAACGCTCTCTTTCAGATAAAAAGCGTGTCTCAAGATGAGGCCAAACGCATCTATATTGATTTGGTGAATAATTATTTCTTATACGGGAAATAAAAATCAATTTTTACTACAAGATTTTTGCATTCCACTATCTTCTTTATTTTATATCTTAGATGCTCGGAGCGACTAATTTCAACTTTGCTTGACACCTAAATTTGTAAAATAACTTTATGGATTATAAAACCCTCATCAGGAAGGATTACCTTTTAAAATTATTCATAAGTGTACTCTATTTTTTAACAGCTAAGAACGTCATGCCTGTGACGGTATATTTAGCGATCGCTATTATTATAAGTATTTATTCTTTTCCTGTTAAATTGTTTTTAGGCGATGCGTTCTTCAAAGATTGAAAAAAGAAAAACATTCTGACTTCCCCCTCCTATTTCATCACGAGTAACATCATTGCACTTACCGCACTTGTGTTTTTTCAAGATGATACTGGATTTATCCATACTACCCTTAGCATATACGTTTGATAGATTTCGGGCTTTTGATTTACTTTTATATGTCGGAAAATATCAGCTACAACTTTATGCTGTACTGCTGTGTACTTCTTTTAACGTCCGCTAAATTTGTTGTGTAACTAGAGACATCAGCAAACAAAAAAACTGAAACAAAAAAAATTTCCTTTCTATCCCAGCTTTTTCTAATTAGAAATCATCAGTGTTCGGTAAAACAGGTAAAAAGTTTGCAAACCCCCTTAAAGCATGATCTGGTTCGAGAACTTAAAAATGACACCTTGTTTTTGAAACTAATTTCACTTAGAGTGATCGGGCAAATTTAATTTAGAATAACGACTGTTTAGCAGTCAGTTACAATCAAGTCTTTGTTCTTTTCCCGATAGTTATCGGGACTATAAGCGCAGCGATCTTAATTCTTTATCGGACAATAATGATTAGAAATAATCACCCTAATCTCTTATCAAGGGCATTGTACTGCATCGCAATAAGCCCTCTTGTTTAGCTATTTCAGCATAAGGCACTTCTTCTACTGTAAAACCCTGATCACGAAGCCAAGTATTTAGACGTGTAAAATTCCGTTCCGAAATAACGATATCTTCTGATATAGAGAATATATTACTGTTCATATGATACATTTCCTCACGGGTAATGTGGAATAGATTTTCGTTTCCAAACAAATTAACCAAATACAAATAATCGCTTTCTTCCCTAAACCCACTCTTATAAATTATGCCCTTGTCTTTCCCTACGGGTTGGAAGCAACAATCTAAATGCAGGGCATTATCTCTTGGTTCAATTCTTGATTTCACCAAATCAAATTCCTTCACAATTTTATGGGGAAATAATTCCTTTAAATAATTTACCCCTTCAATATTAGTACGAGCCGTAATATAATCTTTATAATCACTGCCTTTGTAAGTACCAATAAAGATATGGTCATTCCAGAGCATGACGTCACCACCTTCCACATGAACTTCTTCTGGAGGCCGAATAATTTTATCAGGATCAATTTGATCAATTACATATTGGATGGCATCTAACTCTTGCTCTCTGTCCGGTAGAATATTGGCCTTGATAAAAAGGTCATCGATCACAAAAGCAATATCTCTGGCAAAAATTTGGTTGTAGTCATTAATCTGATCTGGGCGGTACACTTCAACGCCATGTTTTTTGAAAATTTCAGCCACAGCCTCCATTTCTTTTATCATATCTGCTTCTATGGGGTACGTCCCTGCTTTGATATGTTCTAAAGATTTTGGATCATAAGCTTCTCCTATTTCTGGGGTTGGGCCATTACTAACGGCTGTCCCTAAAACAACGGCCCTTAATCGGGAGGTTTCGTTTTTAATATTTAGTTTTAGCATCATCTATCGTATAAAAAAAGCTCCATCGTTACAATGAAGCTTTATGCATTAATAAACTTATTTTAACGCTTTTCAATCGTTTTAAAAGACCGTAATGTTTCACCAATATAAACTTGTCTCGGCCTTCCAATTGGCTCCTTATTTAATCTCATTTCACGCCATTGTGCAATCCAACCTGGTAAACGTCCTAACGCAAACATAACCGTAAACATATCTGTTGGGATGCCCATTGCTCTGTAGATGATTCCTGAATAGAAATCGACGTTAGGATATAACTTACGATCAACAAAGTAAGGATCTTGCAACGCTTCCTTTTCTAAGGCTTTAGCTATTTCTAGGATTTTATCCTCCACACCCAAATCGTTTAATACTTCATCAGCAGCTTTTTTGATAATTTTAGCTCTAGGGTCAAAATTTTTGTACACCCGGTGCCCAAAGCCCATCAAACGGAATGGATCTTCTTTATCTTTAGCTTTTGACATGTATTTATCAGTATCTCCACCATCGGCATTAATACCTTCCAACATTTCCAACACAGCTTGATTGGCACCACCGTGAAGTGGCCCCCAAAGTGCAGAAATACCTGTTGAAAGCGATGCAAATAATCCAACATGTGATGAACCTGCAATTCTTACTGTAGATGTAGAGCAGTTTTGCTCATGATCAGCATGTAAAATCAATAATTTATCCAAAGCATTTAATACAATTGGATTCATTTTATAATCTTCATTAGGCTGTTTGAACATCATTTTTAAAATATTCTCTACATAACCTAAATTCTTATCACCATAATCTAATGGCAAACCATTTTTCTTTCGGAATGTCCATGCTACTAATACTGGAAATTTACCTAATATTTTACAAATAGCTTTGTACATATCCTCTTCAGAATCTACATTAACTGAAGATGGATTGAACGCTGTTAAGGCACTGGTAAGTGATGCAATAACACCCATTGGATGTGCTGATTTAGGAAATGCATCTACTATTTTCCGGATATCTTCATCTACAACAGATTGTGCTTTGATATCTGAATGGAATTTAGCCAATTGCGCCTTAGTAGGCAATTCACCAAAAATAAGTAAGAACGCTACTTCAAGAAAATCTGCCTTTTCAGCCAATTCTTCAATGGAGTAACCGCGGTATCTTAAGATTCCTTTTTCACCGTCTAAAAATGTAATGGCACTTTGGCAAGAACCCGTGTTTTTGTAACCCGGATCTAATGTAATAACACTATCTGTAGTACTTCTTAGCGTGCTGATATCAATGGCGACTTCGTTTTCAGTGCCTACAATCAGTGGGAATTTGTATGTTTTACCGTCTATTTCTAATGTAGCTTTGTCTGACATATATATTTATAAGTTTGTTTTGAATTTTGTATCTGATAAGATAGTCACGAATTTACGAAATATATCAGGATTTAGAAAGTAACTTAACAAGCATTTTAACAATTGTAATATTTATAAAAAGTATGTAATAACATGCTAAAGAGGGACAAATTGATAAGGATTTATTAATTTTGTGTTCCACAATTGTTACAAAGTACGTCCTCCTTTTCTCAAGGTGGATCAATACCTTATGTATTCAGAACGAGCTTATACTATGCGATTCTTAAATATCTTATTCATGTTGTTTAGTTATACTTGCGCACAAGCACAAGTCATCAATGTTGAGACGATGAGAAGAAAGACAGATTCTGCAAAATGGACTGGAGCTGTGAGTTTGGATGCAAGTTTAATTAAGAACAAAAACAGTATCTTTAAAATTGCTAACAAAGCTGATATTCAGTACAATAATAAAAAGGAGTTATGGCTTTTTGTCAATGATTTAAAGTTTGAAAAAGCAGCGGGAGAATCCTTTGTCAACAAAGGCACCCAGCATTTACGCTACAATCATAAAGTTACAGAAACCATAAAAATGGAAGGTTTTGTGCAAGCACAATACGATGCGATTTCAGAAATAGATTTTAGGGGATTGATTGGTGTAGGACCACGATTCAAGTTGACGTCTAACGAGGAGTATCGTTTTTACTTGGGCACTTTAATCATGTATGAATATGAACAGGCTTCAGAAGTTGAAGATCATAGAATTCATAAAGACATCCGCGGAAGCACTTATTTTTCTTTTAGTATGTATCCTAATGAAACTATTGGCATCATCAGCACGAGTTATTACCAACCACGATTGGATGCTTTAAAAGATTATAGACTGTCGAGCACCACGAGCATTCTGTTCAAGATTTGGGAGAATCTTGCCTTCAAAACAACTTTTACTTACAATTTTGATGCATATCCAGTGGTTACCATACCAAAAGCCCAATACGAGTTAACGAATGGGCTTTTATTTACGTTTTAAAACTTAAGTTTTAGTTTAGTTTAAAGGCATTGGTTTGTGGAAAATAGGCCACATTCTCCAATTCTTCCTCAATACGCAACAATTGATTGTATTTGGCCATACGATCACTACGTGATGCAGAACCTGTTTTAATTTGTCCACAGTTTAAAGCTACAGCTAAATCAGCAATAGTATTGTCCTCAGTTTCACCTGAACGATGAGACATTACTGAGGTGTAACCTGCATTGTGCGCCATATTAACCGCGGCAATAGTTTCGGTCAAGGTGCCTATTTGGTTAACTTTTATCAATATAGAGTTGGCAATACCTTCTTTAATCCCACGTGACAAACGCTCCACATTGGTTACAAATAAATCGTCACCCACTAATTGCACTTCAGTTCCAATTTTTTCGGTCAAATATTTCCAACCTTCCCAGTCATTTTCATCCATCCCATCTTCAATGGAAATAATTGGATATTTAGAGGCTAATTCTGCCAAGTAATCGGCTTGCTCTGTACTTGTTCTTACTTTCCCAGTAGCGCCTTCAAATTTGGTGTAATCATATTTACCATCCACATAAAATTCTGCGGCAGCGCAATCTAAAGCAATCATCACATCGTCACCCAACGTGTAACCTGCTTTATCAACCGCTTTTTTAATAGTATCCAATGCGTCTTCAGTGCCACCTGCCAAATTGGGTGCAAAGCCACCTTCATCTCCAACTGCAGTGCTTAAACCTCTGTCGTGCAATACCCTTTTAAGGTTATGGAAAATTTCAGTCCCCATTTGCATGGCGTGTGTAAAG
Source organism: Gelidibacter salicanalis (assembly GCF_016469035.1). Classification (GTDB taxonomy): domain Bacteria; phylum Bacteroidota; class Bacteroidia; order Flavobacteriales; family Flavobacteriaceae; genus Gelidibacter; species Gelidibacter salicanalis_A. Next base: position 50,323 of record NZ_JAEHJZ010000028.1, read on the forward strand.
TTTTTTGCCTTAACCGGCATGATCATAAATTCCTGAAATGCGATAGGCGCATCCGAATGTGAACCACCGTTAATAATATTCATCATTGGCACAGGAAGTGTGTTGGCAGAAACACCACCCACATATCTGTATAATGGCATGCCCAGCTCTCCTGCTGCTGCTTTTGCAACAGCTAAAGACACTCCTAAAATGGCATTAGCACCTAATTTTGATTTGTTTTTGGTACCGTCCAGATCAATCATCATTTGGTCAATCTTATTTTGTTCAAATACAGAAGTTCCTAAAAGTTCCTGAGCTATTTTAGTGTTGACGTTTTCAACGGCCTTGAGCACACCTTTGCCCATATACGCTTTTCCACCATCCCTAAGCTCTACTGCTTCATGTTCTCCTGTAGAGGCGCCTGAAGGTACCGCAGCGCGTCCCATGATTCCGTTTTCTGTTACTACATCCACCTCAATTGTTGGATTGCCACGTGAATCAAAAATTTGTCTTGCATGAATGTTGATGATGATGCTCATTGTATTCTATTATTTAATGTTATTGTTTGTTTTAAATTGATAAGACACCGAAAACCCAAAGCTTTACCGTGCCGCCATCGTCTTGCTAATTTACGAAATAGTTCCCCCAAAAGTTCCAACACGCCTTGAGATTTCCATTTAAAATAAGCGATAATGATTGCGCTATAAGAAAACCTCATGAAATGTGATGTTTTTTTAAGGTTTTATCATTATTTATTTTTTATGTTTTCTATAAATTGATCAAATAGATAAGAGGCGTCATGTGGTCCTGGACTTGCTTCTGGATGGTATTGTACCGAAAAGCAATTTTTAGACTTCATACGCATCCCTGCTACAGTATGATCATTTAAATGAAGGTGTGTAATTTCAAAATCTGGGTGCTGCTCTGTTTCTTCTTTATTAATTGCAAAACCATGATTTTGGGAAGTAATTTCGCCCTTACCAGTCAATAGATTCTTTACTGGATGGTTGATACCTCTGTGCCCATTATGCATCTTGTAGGTTGAAATTCCGTTAGCCAACCCAATAACTTGATGACCAAGGCAAATACCGAATAACGGCAAATTACGATCGATTATTTCTTTAGCCAAAGAAATCGCACTTTCCAAAGGCTCTGGATCTCCAGGACCGTTTGAAAGGAAGAAGCCGTCTGGATTAAATGCATTCATTTCCTCAAAACTGGCATTGTATGGAAACACTTTGATGTAGGCGTCTCGTTTAGCAAAATTTCTGAGAATATTCTTTTTAATCCCTAGGTCTAGCGCTGCAATACGATAGGTTGCATTTTCATCGCCTACAAAATAAGGTTCCTTGGTACTGACTTTAGAGGCCAATTCCAATCCATTCATATCGGGGACTTCTGCCAACTGTTTTTTTAAACCTTCAATATTATCTACGTCTGTAGATATGACCGCATTCATAGCTCCATTTTCTCTAATATAGGTAACTAAGGCACGCGTATCAACATCTGAAATTGCTAAAAGATTATTCTTATCAAAAAAATCTTCGAGAGATCCTTCAGCTGCTGGTCTTGAATAGTTATAACTAAAATTCTTACAAATCAACCCTGCAATTTTTATCGCGTCTGATTCTACTTCTTCTGAATGTGTACCATAGTTACCAATATGTGCATTAGTAGCTACCATTAATTGCCCATAATAGGAAGGATCTGTAAAAATTTCTTGGTATCCAGTGGTACCGGTATTAAAACAAACTTCTCCAAAGGCTGAACCTTCTTTGCCCACTGATTTACCGTGGAAAATTGTGCCATCTGAAAGTAGAATAATGGCTTTTTGTCGTTTATTATATTTCATAATTCGAAAAGAGTTTGGCAAAATTGCATAAAAAAAAGGATAAACTAAAATGTTTATCCTTTTTATATTTATAAATGTACACCCATTTATTCTTCTTCCTCGTTGGTTGCTTTTTTATCAACAGCTGGAGCAGCGGCAGGCGCGACAGCAGCATCAGATTTTTTAGAACGACCTCTACGGGTTGTTTTCTTTTTAGGTTGCTTATCTACATTGTAAATTTCATTGAAATCTACTAATTCAATCATTGCCATATCAGCGTTATCACCTAAACGATTTCCTAATTTGATGATACGTGTGTATCCTCCTGGACGATCGCCAACTTTTGGTGCAACATCTCTGAACAATTCAGCTACCGCTTCTTTTTGTCTGATTCTGCCATACACAATACGTCTGTTGTGTGTAGTGTCTTCTTTAGACTTAGTAATCAATGGCTCAACAAATTGCTTTAAAGCTTTTGCTTTTGCAACAGTTGTGTTGATACGCTTGTGCTCAATTAAAGAACAAGCCATGTTTGCCAACATTGATTTTCTGTGTGCGGTTTTACGACCTAAATGGTTTACTTTTTTTCCGTGTCTCATGACATTTTTGTTTACATCATCTTGCTACAATATCCGTTCGTCGGAGAGCAAATTATGATGGGTTATTTATTAATTTTTGATTTAAGAATTACGATTTCTTTAATCTAAAATCGTAAATCAACAATCGTAAATCTACTAGTCTTTATCTAATTTATATTTACTTAAATCCATTCCGAAGTTCAAACCTTTAACATTGACTAGTTCTTCTAGCTCCGTTAATGATTTTTTACCGAAGTTTCTGAATTTCATTAAATCATTTTTGTTGAAAGATACTAAGTCTCCTAAAGTATCAACTTCTGCAGCTTTTAAACAGTTCAATGCACGTACAGAAAGATCCATATCAACCAATTTGGTTTTCAATAGCTGTCTCATATGAAGGGATTCTTCATCATAAGTTTCAGTTTGTGCAATTTCATCAGCTTCTAAAGTGATACGCTCATCAGAGAATAACATAAAGTGATGGATTAAAATTTTGGCCGCTTCAGTTAAGGCATCCTTAGGATTGATTGATCCGTCCGTTTGGATTTCAAAAACCAATTTCTCGTAATCTGTCTTTTGCTCAACACGGAAGTTTTCAATCCCGTATTTCACATTTTTTATTGGTGTATAAATTGAATCTGTAAAGATGGTTCCAATTGGTGCAGAAGCTTTTTTATTCTCTTCAGCAGGAACATAGCCTCTACCTTTTTCAATAGTCAACTCCATATTAATGCTTACTTTGGAATCTAAATTACAGATGACCAAATCTTTGTTAAGCACTTGAAAGCCTGAAATGAATTTCTGGAAATCACCAGCAGTAATTTGATCTTGTCCTGAAATGGAAATAGTAACAGTTTCGTTATCAATTTCGTCTATTTGACGCTTAAAGTTAACTTGCTTTAAGTTCAAAATTATTTCAGTAACATCTTCAACTACACCCGCAATTGTGGAAAACTCATGATCTACACCTTCAATTCTAACAGATGTAATAGCAAATCCTTCCAAAGAAGACAACAAAACCCTTCTTAAAGCATTACCTACAGTTAATCCATAGCCAGGTTCAAGAGGTCTAAACTCAAACTTCCCTTCAAAAGGAGTTGAATCGATCATGATGACTTTGTCGGGCTTTTGAAAATTTAAAATTGCCATATTATTCTTCGTTTTAATTGTTATTTAGTTGCGCGGTATATAAGTTTGAAGAAGACTAATAAACCCTTTGGCTAAACACCAATATGATTAATTTATTATTTAGAGTATAATTCAACGATAAATTGTTCGTTGATATTTTCTGGAATTTGAACTCTTTCAGGTACAGCAACAAAAGTTCCTTGTTTAGTTTCATTGTTCCATGTCATCCACTCATAAACAGTGCTAGAGTTAGATAATGAATTTTGAATAATATCAAGAGATTTAGATTTCTCTCTTACGGCAACAACATCGCCTGCTTTTAATTGGTAAGAAGGAATGTTTACGAATTCTCCGTTAACAGTGATGTGTCTGTGAGAAACCAATTGACGTGCTCCACTACGTGAAGGTGATAGGCCTAATCTGAAAACCACGTTATCTAAACGAGACTCACATAATTGTAGCAAAATTTCACCAGTAATACCACGTGCAGCAGTTGCTTTTTTAAACATGTTTCTGAATTGCTTTTCTAAAATACCGTAAGTATATTTAGCTTTTTGCTTTTCCATTAACTGGAGGGAGTATTCAGATTTTTTTCCACGACGCTTGTTTGCACCATGTTGACCAGGAGGATAGTTTCTTTTTTCGAAAGCTTTATCATCTCCGAAAATAGCTTCACCGAATTTTCGGGCTATTTTAGTTTTAGGACCAGTATATCTTGCCATTTCTTAAATTAATTTATGAGAGTGTCTATGAATTAAGGTCTTAAACTTATCCTTCGATAGACAGTGATCTCTCGTTAATACTTGTTTGTTATTTTTTTCAATTTGCAAATTTACACATAAAAAACTAATATCAACCATTTAAAACAGTTGATATTAGTTAGAGATACGTTATAAACTATACACGTCTACGTTTTGGAGGGCGACATCCATTATGTGGCAATGGGGTAACATCAATAATTTCTGTTACTTCAATACCTGCATTATGAATAGAACGGATAGCAGATTCTCTACCATTACCTGGTCCTTTTACATAAACTTTTACTTTCTTCAGTCCAGCTTCTCTTGCTACTGCTGCAGCATCTTCAGCGGCCATTTGGGCAGCGTATGGAGTATTCTTTTTAGAACCTCTAAAGCCCATCTTACCAGCTGATGACCAAGAAACGACATCACCTTTTTTGTTTGTCAAAGAAATAATGATGTTGTTGAATGAAGCGGCAATGTGTGCCTCTCCGTTTGCTTCAACAATAACCTTACGTTTTTTAACCTTTGTACTTGCCTTTGCCATATTTTTTTTTAGTTTTTAGTATTAGTTTATAGTCGCTAGAATCCTAAACCGTTAAATTTCAAACAGATTCTTTCCAACGTCTAAAGACTAAAGACTATTTTTTATTTAGTTGCCTTTTTCTTGTTAGCAACAGTTTTTCTTCTACCTTTTCTAGTTCTAGAGTTGTTCTTAGTGCGTTGACCTCTTAAAGGAAGTCCAGCTCTATGACGAATACCTCTGTAACATCCAATATCCATTAAACGCTTGATGTTTATTTGGATTTCTGAACGCAACTCACCTTCAATAGTAAAGACACCTACAGCTTCACGAATATTACTGATTTCGTCATCTGTCCAATCCTGAACTTTTGTGTTTTCATCAACTTTAGCTTGTGCTAAAATTTCTTTTGCTCTGCTTGCACCTATCCCGTAGATGTAAGTTAAAGAGATTACTCCTCTTTTCTGTTTTGGTATATCAACACCTGCAATTCTTGCCATAATTAACCTTGTCTTTGTTTGAATCTAGGATTCTTTTTGTTAATGACGTAAAGTCTTCCTTTTCGACGTACTAACTTACAATCAGCACTCCTTTTTTTAACTGATGCTCTTACTTTCATCTGTTCCTGTTATTTATTTTTAATTGTCAAATGGAACCTTCGGTTTCATCTGTTCCTGTTATTTGGTTTTTATTGGTCAGATGGAACTGTCGGTTTCATCTGTTCTATTTATTAATATCTATAAGTTATTCGAGCCTTAGACAAATCATAAGGGCTCATTTCTAATTTTACTTTGTCTCCTGGTAACAGTTTAATGTAGTGCATACGCATTTTACCAGAAATATGCGCTGTGACTATGTGTCCATTTTCTAATTCAACACGGAACATCGCATTGGATAATGCTTCTATAATCGATCCGTCCTGTTCTATTGATGCTTGTTTTGCCATAATAATATTAAGCTATTGCTTTTCTATTTTTGCCAGTTTTCATTAAGCCATCATAGTGTTTGTTCAACAAATATGAATTGACTTGTTGCATCGTATCAATTGCAACACCTACCATAATCAATAATGAGGTACCTCCAAAGAACAATGCCCAACCTTGCTGTACGCCCATCAATTTAACTACAACCGCTGGGAACACAGCAATCAACGCTAAAAATATAGACCCAGGTAAAGTTATTTGAGACATAATCTTGTCCAAGTACTCAGAGGTTTCAGTTCCTGGTCTAATACCCGGTATAAAACCACCACTACGTTTTAAATCATCTGCCATTTTATTTGTTGGTACAGTGATAGCGGTGTAGAAGTACGTAAAGATAATGATCAATAACGCAAATACAATGTTGTACCAAAGGCCGAAGATGTCGGAGAAGTTAGTTTGTAACCAAACGCCAACAGCACCTTCACCTAATCCTTTACCCACCAATGTTGGTACAAACATAATTGCCTGAGCAAAAATGATTGGCATAACACCAGAAGCATTTAATTTTAAAGGTAAAAACTGTCTTGATCCAAATACATTCTTTTCATAACCACCAGAAGCAGTACGGCGCGCATATTGCACAGCAATCTTACGAACACCCATGACCAACATAATTGATAGTAAAATGATAACGAACCAGATGACCAATTCAATAAGCACCATCATCAATCCGCCGTTACCACCACCTTCTAATCTAGAGGCGTAGTTTTGAACAAATGACGCGGGCATACGAGCAATGATACCTACCATAATCAATAAAGAAATACCGTTACCGATACCTTTATCAGTTATTTTTTCACCCAACCACATTGCAAATACAGTACCGGTTACCAAAATAATTACTGAAGACACGTAGAACATGGTTCCTGTACCCAATAAAAATGCCGATGAAGGAATACCTAATGCTGGTAAACTAGCCAAGTATCCTGGTGCTTGCACCAAACAGATCCCAATAGTTAACCAACGTGTGATTTGATTGATCTTTTTACGTCCGCTTTCCCCATCCTTCTGTAATTTTTGAAGGTAAGGAATGGCAATACCCATTAATTGAACGACAATTGAAGCCGAAATGTATGGCATGATACCTAAGGCAAATACCGAAGCATTCGCGAAAGCTCCACCTGTAAAAGCATTAAGAAGTCCTAGAAGACCTTGATCCGTATTACTGGCCAAAGCACCTAACTGACTTGCATCAATACCTGGTAAAACCACTTGTGCACCAAAACGATAAACTAAAAGAAGGCCAAGCGTAAGCATGATTCGATCTTTTAGTTCTGTTATTTTCCAAACATTTTTTAAAGTCTCTATAAATTTCATTCTCTAAAAGGTCTTATAAAGTTACAGCTTCTCCTCCGGCAGCTTCAATAGCAGCTTTTGCTGAAGCGGTAAATTTATGAGCAGTAACTTTTAATTTTGATTTCAATTCGCCACGACCTAAGATTTTAACAAGATCATTCTTGTTTACAACCCCTAGTTCTAATAACGTCACAAAATCAACAGTGTCTGTAATGATTTGACCATCTACCAATTGTTGTAGTTTATCAAGATTGACACCTTGATATTCTATACGATTGATATTTGTAAATCCAAACTTAGGCACACGTCTTTGAAGTGGCATTTGACCCCCTTCAAAACCTAATTTCTTAGAATAACCAGAACGAGATTTCTGACCTTTGTGACCCTTTGTTGCAGTACCACCTTTACCAGAACCTTGTCCTCTACCTATTCTTTTGCCTTGATTTTTAACTGACCCTTCAGCCGGTTTTAAATTACTTAAATCCATTATTCTGCTGTATTATTTTGTTTCCTCTACAGAAACTAAATGTTGAACTTTATTAATCATTCCAAGGATACTTGGCGTGTCATCATGCTCAACAACCTGATTCATTTTACGCAAACCTAAAGATTCTAAAATCCTCTTTTGCGTTTGTGTACGGTTGATAGCACTTTTTACTTTTTTTACTTTAATCTTTGCCATTTTTTTATAGTATTAAGTAGTTAGTATTAGGTATTAAGAATTTAGCGCAAAGTGCATTGAAAATCACTTGTTACTTTGTACTTAATACTTCGTACTCCATACTCATTTATCCGTTAAATACTTTTGTAAGTGAAATACCTCTTTCTCTAGCTATAGATCCTGCATCTCTTAATTGCAACAAAGCATCAAAAGTCGCTTTAACTACGTTATGAGGATTTGAAGAGCCTTGAGATTTTGATAATACATCATGTACACCTACTGCCTCTAAAACCGTTCTTACAGCACCACCAGCAATAACTCCAGTACCTTCAGAAGCTGGAATGATATTTACTCTTGCACCACCATACTTACCTTTTTGTTCGTGTGGTAATGTTTTGTTTTTGATAGGAATTCTCACTAAATTTTTCTTAGCGTCTTCAATGCCTTTTGCAATTGCCGTAGCCACATCTTTAGATTTCCCTAAACCATGTCCTACAACTCCAGCTTCATCTCCAACTACTACAATAGCAGAAAAACCGAATGCTCTACCACCTTTAGTAACTTTAGTAACTCTCTGTACACCTATAAGATGATCTTTAAGGTCTAACCCACTAGGTTTTACTAATTCTGCGTTTTTATATTTTTGATACATAATGTCTTAAAATTTTAGTCCTGCTTCTCTAGCACCATCTGCTAATGATTTTACTCTTCCGTGATATTGATACCCACCTCTATCAAAAGAAATAGTTTCAACACCAGCTTTCAAAGCTCTTTCTCCTACAGCTTTACCAACTAACGTGGCAATGTCTGTTTTGGTTCCTTTTGCAGAACTAATGTCTTTATCTCTTGAAGATGCAGCACTAATAGTATTACCAGTTACATCGTCGATAATTTGAGCATAAATTTCTTTATTGCTTCTAAATACAGCCAAACGAGGTCTTGTCTCTGTTCCAGAAACAACCTTACGAATCCTGTTTTTTATTCTTAATCTCTTTTGATTTTTTGTCAATGCCATAACTATACGATTATGCTGATTTACCTGCTTTTCTTCTTAATACTTCTCCTACAAACTTAACACCTTTTCCTTTGTATGGTTCAGGTTTTCTATACCCGCGAATCTTCGCTGCCACCTGACCTACCAATTGTTTGTCGTATGAAGTTAACTTTATGATTGGATTTTTCCCTTTTTCAGAAATGGTCTCCACTTTAACTTCAGGAGCTACTTCTAAAACAATATTATGAGAAAACCCTAAAGCTAAATCTAATTTTTGTCCTTGGTTTGAAGCTCTATAACCAACACCAACCAATTCTAATTGCTTGGTCCAGCCTTGAGATACTCCTTCAACCATATTCTTTACCAATGATCTGTAAAGACCGTGGTTAGTTCTTGCTTCTTTACTGTCTGATGGACGTGCTACTGACACTTCACCATCTTTTACAGTAATTTCAACACTTTCAAATTTCTGAGTCAACTCACCCAATTTACCTTTTACAGTAATTACGTTGTCTTTGACGTCTATTGTAACCCCTTCTGGGATTGCTACTGGATTATTTCCTATTCTTGACATATCTCTCCTTTTTTAGTAAACGTAGCACAATAATTCACCACCAACATTCTCTTTATGCGCTTGCTTTCCAGTCATAACTCCGTGAGAAGTTGACACAATTGCAATTCCAAGTCCGTTAAGGATTCTTGGCATTTCACTAGAGCTTGCGTATTTACGTAAACCTGGTTTACTTAATCTTTGAATTTTTCTGATGACAGGCTCTTTAGTCTCTTTATTGTATTTAAGCGCTATTTTGATAGTGCCTTGTACTGAAGAGTCATCAAACTTGTAACTTAAAATATACCCTTGGTCGAATAATATTTTAGTGATTTCTTTTTTCAGATTTGATGCAGGAATCTCGACAACTCTATGGTTGGCCATTACTGCATTTCTAACTCGTGTTAGATAATCTGCGATTGGATCTGTAGTCATTTATATTAAATTTCGGATATGGTTTTTGGTTCTCCCCAAACCTATATCCAGTTCATACTCTTACTGAGATGCGAAATTTCGCATCTTTACAACGCGATGAATCGCGTTATATCAGAAACGCAAGGTGTTGCGTTTCTACCAGGATGCTTTTCTAACTCCTGGGATCAAGCCTTGGTTTGCCATTTCACGTAACATAACACGAGAGATTCCAAAGATACGTACGTATCCTCTTGGTCTTCCGGTTAATTTACAACGGTTGTGCAAACGCACTGGTGATGCATTTCTTGGTAACTTTTGTAACGCTTCATAATCTCCAGCTTCTTTCAAAGCCTTACGTTTCTCTGCGTACTTATCTACCATTTTTTGTCTTTTCACCTCACGGGCTTTCATTGATTCTTTAGCCATATCTTAGTTCTTTTGAAAAGGTAAACCTAATTCTGTTAATAGCGATTTTGCTTCTTTATCTGTAGGAGCCGTTGTGACAAAGGTAATATCCATTCCTGAAATATTGTTAACTTTATCAATATCTATTTCTGGAAAGATAATTTGCTCAACAATACCTAGGTTATAGTTACCTCTACCGTCAAAACCTGTAGCTCTGATACCGTTAAAGTCTCTTACACGTGGTAATGCCGATGTTACCAAACGGTCTAGAAACTCATACATTTGCTCACCGCGTAATGTAACTCTAGCCCCAATTGGCATTCCTTTACGTAACTTAAACGTTGCGATATCTTTTTTAGATAACGTTGCTACGGCTTTTTGACCAGAAATTTTGGTCAACTCATCCACAGCGTGGTCTACTAACTTTTTATCGGCAACTGCAGCACCTACTCCTTTAGATATTACTATCTTTTGAAGTTTAGGAACTTGCATTACGTTTTTATATCCGAATTCTTCTGTAAGAGCAGAAACTACTTTGTCCTTGTACTCTTGTTTTAATCTTGGAATATAAGCCATAACTAAATTACTTCATTTGATTTTTTAGAAAATCTCACTTTTTTATCGCCTTCCATTCTATAACCAATACGGGTGGTTTCACCTTTACCACTCAAGAGTGATAGGTTGGAAATATGAATAGGCGCTTCTTTCTCTACAATGCCACCTTGAGGGCTTTGTGCACTTGGTTTAGTATGTTTCTTAACCATGTTCACGCCTTCTACAATCGCTTTGTTCTTATCTTTTAAGATCTTTACAACTTTGCCTTCGGTACCTTTATGGTCTCCAGCAATTACTTGTACTGTATCTCCCGATTTTATTTTAAACTTTGTCATCATCTTTATTTTTTTTTGCAACGATTAGCTGTTGAAACGCAGCGTTCTGCGTTTTTACAGCACTTCAGGTGCCAATGATACAATTTTCATGAATTGCTTATCACGAAGTTCTCTTGCAACAGGTCCAAAAACACGTGTGCCTCTCATTTCTCCTTGCGGATTTAAAAGTACACAAGCATTGTCGTCAAATCTGATATAAGATCCGTCTGGACGTCTTACTTCCTTTTTGGTACGTACAACAACAGCTGTAGAAACAGCTCCCTTTTTGATGTTACCATTAGGCGTTGCATCTTTTACAGAAACAACTATCTTGTCACCTACAGAAGCATATCTTCTTTTAGTACCACCTAGAACGCGGATAGTCAAAACTTCCTTTGCTCCAGTGTTATCAGCTACTTTTAATCTTGATTCTTGTTGTAACATAATTACTTCGCTCTTTCAATTATTTCTACTAATCTCCAACATTTGGATTTACTTAAAGGTCGTGTTTCCATGATCTTTACGGTGTCTCCAATGTTACAGTCATTTGTCTCATCGTGTGCAACGTATTTCTTCGTTTTTAACACGAATTTTCCATACATAGGGTGTTTTACTTTCTTAACTTCAGAAACCACAATGGATTTCATCATTTTGTTACTTGTAACAATGCCTATACGTTCTTTTCTTAAATTTCTTTTTTCCATCTTTCAGCGGAATACAAATTATTGTACTTCTCTTTTAGTTAATTCGGTTGCAATTCTTGCTACAGAACGTCTCACGTTGCGTAATTGAATCGGATTTTCTAAAGGTGAGATTGCATGTGCCATATTCAGGTCAGCATAACTCTTTTTAGTTTCACCTAACTTATCTTGTAATTCAGCTGTAGAAAGCTGTTTAATTTCTGATTGCTTCATAATATCTATGTATTAAGCTTCGTAATCTCTAGCGATTAAGAATTTTGTTTTTACAGGTAATTTTTGAGCTGCCAAACGTAATGCTTCTTTTGCAACGTCCAATGGCACGCCACCTACTTCAAACATAATTCTACCTGGCTTCACTACAGCTACCCAATATTCTACAGCACCTTTACCTTTACCCATACGTACTTCAAGAGGCTTTTTGGTGATAGGCTTGTCTGGAAATATTTTGATCCAAAGTTGCCCTTCTCTTTTCATAAAACGTGTAGCTGCAATACGAGCTGCCTCAATTTGACGAGATGTTAAAAACATTCCCGTTTCGTGTACCGATTTTATACCGAACATTCCATTTGAAAGTTCATGTCCTCTACCGGAATTTCCTTTCATGCGGCCTTTTTGCTGCTTACGGAATTTTGTCTTTCTAGGTTGTAACATTTTTCTTTAACTTTAAAAATTACTTTCTACGACGGGGTTTATTATTCCCACCACGTCTTGGCGCATCAGATCCTCCTTTGCCGCCTTGTTTTTTGGATAATCCAACAAGCGGTGAAAGATCTCTCTTACCATACACTTCACCTTTCATGATCCACACCTTAACACCCAATCTACCATAAGTAGTATGTGCCTCAACTAAAGCATAGTCAATGTCAGCTCTAAACGTCGATAATGGAATTCTTCCTTCTTTGTAGTGTTCAGAACGTGCCATTTCAGCACCGTTTAAACGCCCACTAATTTGAATCTTGATCCCTTCAGCATTCATTCGCATTGTTGCAGCAATTGCCATTTTGATGGCACGTCTGTAAGAAATACGATTCTCGATTTGACGAGCAACGCTAGATGCTACTAAAAAGGCATCCAATTCTGGTCTCTTGATCTCGAAGATGTTCAATTGAACTTCCTTATCTGTAATTTTCTTAAGCTCTTCTTTTAACTTGTCTACCTCTTGACCACCTTTCCCGATAATGATACCAGGTCTTGCAGTTGTGATAGTAACGGTTACAAGTTTAAGCGTACGCTCAATAATTACTCTTGACACACTTGCTTTAGATAAACGAGCGTGAACATATTTTCTAATCTTATCGTCTTCAGCAAGTTTATCTCCATAATCATTGCCACCGTACCAGTTAGATTCCCATCCTCTGATAATTCCTAAACGATTTCCGATTGGATTTGTCTTTTGTCCCATATCTCTATTTAAGCTTGTGTGTTATTGATTGCTCCAATAACCACGGTAACGTGGTTAGAACGTTTTCTAATTCTGTGTGCACGACCTTGAGGTGCTGGACGTAATCTTTTCAACATTGCGCCACCATCTACTCTGATCTCTTTAACGAACAAGCCTGCATCTTCAATGCTTGCATCTTCGTTTTTTGCTTGCCAATTGGCAATTGCTGAAAGCACCAACTTCTCTAAACGACGAGATGCTTCTTTAGGGCTAAATCTTAAGATATTTAGAGCCATTTCAGCTTTTTGTCCCCTAACCAAATCCGCAACTAAGCGCATCTTTCTCGGTGATGTAGGACAGTTATTAAGCTTTGCAAAAGCGATGTGCTTTTTTTCTTCCTTAATAGCGTCTGCCATTTGTTTTTTACGACTTCCCATAGCTCTACTTATTTTTTACCTTTATTTTTAGCACCGGCATGACCTCTAAAAGATCGTGTTGGTGAAAATTCTCCTAATTTGTGACCTACCATATTCTCAGTTACAAAAACTGGTACAAATTGACGACCATTGTGAACAGCTATAGTTTGTCCAACAAAATCCGGGGAAATCATAGAGGCTCTAGACCACGTTTTGATAACCGATTTTTTGTTTGAAGCTACATTCTCTTCAACTTTTTTACTCAATTTATAATGGATGTAAGGTCCTTTTTTTAATGAACGTGCCATATTATCTCAATTATTTCTTTCTACGTTCTACAATATATTTATTACTCGCTTTTGTTTTAGAACGGGTTCTATAACCTTTAGCAGGTATACCATTTCTAGAACGTGGATGACCACCAGAAGACTTACCTTCTCCACCACCCATTGGATGATCGACAGGGTTCATAACTACAGGTCTTGTACGTGGACGTCTACCCAACCATCTTGATCTACCTGCTTTACCAGATACAGTCAATTGATGATCAGAGTTAGATACAGCTCCAATAGTTGCCATACATTCTACAAGTATTAAACGTGTTTCACCAGAAGGTAATTTAATAGATGCGAATTTTCCATCTCTCGCCATTAACTGTGCGAATGAACCAGCACTTCTTGCCATAATTGCTCCTTGTCCAGGACGCAATTCAATACATGAAATGATAGTACCAAGAGGAACATACTTTAGTAGCATTGCATTTCCAATTTCTGGAGCAACACCTTCAGCACCTGAAACTACAGTTTGCCCAACTTGTAAACCATTTTGAGCAATCATGTAACGTTTCTCACCATCTTGATAATTCAAAAGAGCGATAAATGCTGTTCTGTTTGGATCGTACTCGATAGACGCCACTTCTGCTGGAATTCCAGTTTTGTTACGTTTGAAATCGATAACACGATACTTTCTTTTATGACCACCACCAATATAGCGCATGGTCATTTTTCCTTGACTGTTTCTACCACCAGATCTCTTGTTCGGAACGAGTAAACTCTTTTCCGGCTTATCAGTAGTAATGGCGTCAAATCCATTAACTACTCTAAATCGCTGACCTGCTGTGATCGGTTTTAATTTTCTTACTGACATTTGTCTTTAATTACATGTTAGTGTATAAATCAATTGATTCACCTTCCGCCAGTTGTACAATTGCTTTTTTAACAGCATTTGTTTTACCATTCTGAATACCTGTCTTTGTGTGACGGGTTCTTCTGTCTGGACGGACATTTATAGTACGAACTTTTTCAACGGAAACGCCATAAGCAGCTTCCACCGCTTTTTTTATTTCAACCTTGTTCGCCTTCGTATTCACTTGGAAGCTATAGCAGTTGTTTAACTCGCTATTAGCTGTCGCTTTTTCAGTGATTATAGGTTTAATTAAGATGCTCATGTTTCCTTATTTACTTAAATTCGATTCAATTCCTTCTAAAGAGCTCTCTAAAAGGACTAATTTATTTGCGTTTAAAATCTTGTAAGTACTTAATTCTGAGTTCATTATAACATCAGAACCTTTTAAATTACGTGAGGACAAATATACATTATTATTTGAGGCACCCAACACAAACAAAGATTTTTTATTCTCAACACCCAACGCTTTCAATACGTTAGTGAAGTTTTTGGTCTTTGGAGAATCAAAATTAAAATCTTCCATTACCACAATCGCGCTATCATTAGCTTTCATTGTTAAGGCTGATTTACGTGCTAAACGCTTAAGGCCTTTGTTCAATTTAAAGCTATAGTTTCTTGGTCTTGGACCAAACATACGTCCACCACCTTTAAATACACCAGACTTGATAGATCCTGCACGTGCTGTACCAGTACCTTTTTGTTTCTTGATCTTACGTGTACTTCCAGAGATTTCTGCTCTTTCCTTAGCCTTATGCGTTCCTTGACGTTGGTTAGCAAGATATTGCTTAACATCTAAGTAAACTGCATGGTTATTAGGCTCAATAGCAAACACATCTGCAGAAAGTTCAACCTCTCTACCTGTGCTTTTTCCGTTTATATCTACAACTGCTACTTTCATTATTTCTGAATAATTACATAAGAGTTTTTATGACCAGGAACACATCCTTTAACCACCAATAAGTTCTTTTCAGGAACTACTTTGTAAACTCTTAAATTTTCAACATTCACTCTCTCGCCACCCATTCTTCCGGCCATCTTCATTCCTTTAAATACTCTTGCAGGATACGAAGCCGCACCAATAGAACCAGGAGCTCTTAAACGGTTATGTTGACCATGCGTAGCTTGACCAACTCCACCAAAACCATGACGCTTTACAACCCCTTGGAATCCTTTTCCTTTAGATGTACCAGCAATATCAACAAATTCACCTTCAATGAAATGTTCTACTGTAATAGCATCACCTAATTTGTAATCTTCTCCAAATCCTTGGAATTCAACGACTTTTCTCTTAACAGAAGTACCGGCTTTTTTGGCATGACCTGCCTCAGCTTTAGTGGAACTTTTCTCTGTCTTGTCATCGAAACCAAGTTGAAGAGCACTATACCCGTCAACCTCTTCGGTTCTGACTTGGGTAACGATACATGGACCTGCTTCAATAACGGTACACGGAATGTTTTTTCCGTTCTCGTCGTAGATACTGGTCATACCGATTTTTTTTCCAATTAACCCAGACATAAATATTAATTTGTTTGTTATGGACAATTCACGACTTGTCCGCTTTTTTATATATAGGTAATTCGTGACTTACCTATGTATTTAAAAATATTCAGGGCCGAAAATACTTCAGCCCTGAATGTATTTTTACCGTTTTTCCCTCGCACGCAGCTCGGGACATGTTGAGACACATAATTATGTGTCTCTAAATTTTTTGTATAGATGCAATATTATGCGTTTCTGCAATTTGTACAGACGCAAAATTTTGCGTCTCTATGGCAATATTTTGCCTCCATTATTCGGAGACGCAATATTTTGCGTCTCTATACCTTAATCTCTACTTCTACACCACTTGGCAACTCCAATTTCATCAAAGCATCAATTGTTTTTGATGAAGAACTATAGATGTCCAAAAGTCTTTTGTAAGAACTTAATTGGAACTGCTCTCTAGCTTTCTTGTTAACGTGTGGAGAACGTAAAACCGTAAAGATTTTTTTATTTGTTGGTAAAGGAATTGGCCCAGTTACAACTGCGCCCGTACTTTTTACCGTTTTAACAATCTTATCAGCAGATTTGTCCACCAACATGTGATCGTAAGATTTTAGTTTTATTCTGATTTTTTGACTCATTTTCTTGAAAATTTAAGCTTCGACGCCTTTAGCTGCTTTAATCACTTCTTCAGATATATTAGAAGGAGTTTCAGCATAATGTGAAAATTCCATTGTTGATGTTGCACGACCTGAAGACAATGTTCTTAATGTGGTAACATATCCAAACATTTCAGATAATGGCACAGTTGCTTTTACAGTTTTTGCACCAGCTCGGTCACCCATATCAGTCATTTGTCCTCTTCTTCGGTTCAAATCGCCAACTATATCACCCATGTTTTCTTCTGGTGTAATCACCTCGATCTTCATGATAGGCTCCATTATTACGGCTTTAGCAGCTTTAGCAGCATTTCTAAATCCGATTTTTGCAGCCAACTCAAATGATAGTTGATCAGAATCCACATCGTGGTAAGATCCGTCAGTAAGTGTCACTTTCATGGCATCTACTTCATAACCTGCCAATGGACCATTGACCATTGCCATTTTAAATCCTTTTTCAATTGAAGGGATAAATTCTTTAGGAACGTTTCCACCTTTAATAGCAGAAACAAATTCTAAACCTGTTTTACCTTCTTCAGCTGGCTCCAAAGTAAATTGGATATCAGCAAATTTACCACGACCACCAGATTGTTTTTTGTAAACTTCTCTATGTTGTGCCGGTCTAGTAATTGCCTCTTTATATTCTACTTGTGGTGCACCTTGATTTACTTCAACTTTAAATTCACGACGTAAACGGTCTACAATGATGTCTAAGTGAAGCTCACCCATTCCAGAAATAATAGTCTGTCCTGAAGATTCATCTGTACGTGCTGTAAAGGTAGGATCCTCTTCAGCTAATTTTGAAAGCGCCATCCCTAATTTGTCAACATCAGCTTTTGTTTTAGGTTCTACCGCGATACCAATAACGGGATCAGGGAAATTCATTGATTCTAACACAATTGGATGCTTCTCATCAGACATGGTATCACCAGTCTTAATATCCTTAAACCCTACGGCAGCTCCAATATCTCCTGCTTCGATAAAATCAAGAGCAATTTGTTTGTTGGCATGCATTTGGTAGATACGAGAAATACGCTCTTTCTTACCTGAACGGTTGTTCAAGATATAAGAACCTGCATCTAAACGACCAGAATACGCTCTAAAAAATGCTAAACGACCAACAAAAGGATCGGTAGCAATTTTAAACGCTAAAGCTGAAAATGGTTCATTAACACTTGGTTTACGTCTTTCCTCTTTTTCTGTATCAGGATTGATACCGATAACGCTTTCTCTATCCATAGGGGATGGTAAGTAGCGACAAACAGCATCCAATAAAAACTGAACGCCCTTATTTTTAAATGAAGATCCACATACCATAGGAATGATTGCCATATCCATTACAGCAGCTCTAAGTGCAGCATGCACTTCATCTTCTGTAATAGAGTTTTCATCTTCCATGAATTTCTCTAATAGATTCTCATCGTAGCTGGCTACCTCTTCAATCAATAAAGCTCTAAACTCACGAACTTCATCTTTCATCTCTTCAGGGATAGCTACAACGTCAAAGGTTGCTCCGAAGTTATCATCATGCCATACAATAGCTCTGTTTTTAACTAAGTCAACGATTCCTTTAAAGTCACTCTCATCACCAATAGGTAAAACGATTGGCACTGCATTAGAGCCTAACATTTCTTTTACCTGTTTGTTAACTTCTAAAAAGTTAGACCCTTGACGGTCCATTTTGTTAACAAACCCGATTCTTGGAACTTTATAATTATCAGCAAGCCTCCAGTTAGTTTCAGATTGTGGCTCAACACCATCAACTGCACTAAATAAGAATACTAAACCATCCAATACACGTAAAGAACGATTTACCTCTACGGTAAAATCAACGTGACCTGGAGTATCAATAATATTGAAATGGTAAGACTGAGCCTCTTCGGTCGGTTCACCATTCTCTTTTGGAAACACCCAATCACAAGTCGTAGCTGCAGAAGTAATTGTAATACCTCTTTCTGCTTCTTGTTCCATCCAGTCCATTGTTGAAGCACCATCATGTACTTCACCAATTTTATGAGAAACGCCCGTATAAAAAAGAATACGTTCAGTTGTAGTTGTTTTCCCAGCATCAATATGTGCTGCAATACCTATATTTCTTGTAAGTAATAAATCTCTTGCCATATATTTAGAATCTAAAGTGTGAGAACGCTTTATTAGCTTCTGCCATTTTATGAGTATCTAAACGCTTTTTAACCGCTGCACCTTCTTCTTTTGCCGCTGCTAAAATTTCAGCAGCCAATTTTGCTGGCATAGATTTCTCATTTCTTTTGCGTGAGTAACTAATCAACCATTTCATAGCTGTAGATACCTTACGGTCTGGACGAATTTGCATTGGGATTTGAAATGTTGCACCACCAACACGACGACTACGTACTTCTACGTGAGGCATTACGTTAGATAAAGCATCTTTCCATGTTTCCAAGGCTGTTTTTTCTTCATCAGTTTTCTTTGCTTCTACAATGTCAATGGCATCATAAAATACTTTAAAAGCTACTGACTTTTTACCATCCCACATCATCATGTTAACGAAACGAGTTACTAACTGGTCGTTAAAACGTGGATCTGGTAAAAGCGGTCTCTTTTTTGCTGCTCTTTTTCTCATGTCTTCTTTGTTAATTTTAAATCATTAAAATTAATGTTGCAATAAATTGCGCCATTAATCAGACGTAACATGTTGCGTCTCTACTTTTTAGGGCGTTTTGTTCCGTATTTAGATCTACGTTGCGTTCTACCTGTAACACCTGCGGTATCTAAGGCACCACGTACAATGTGATATCTAACTCCTGGCAAATCTTTTACCCTTCCACCTCTAACCAATACTATCGAGTGCTCCTGTAGATTGTGACCTTCGCCGCCAATGTATGCATTAACCTCGTTTCCGTTTGTCAAACGAACCCTTGCTACCTTACGCATTGCTGAGTTAGGTTTCTTAGGTGTCGTCGTATAAACACGAGTACACACACCACGTCTTTGTGGACACGAATCAAGGGCAACCGATTTACTCTTCTTGGTTATTTTGGTTCTTCCTTTTCGTACTAATTGTGAAATTGTTGGCATATATTTCTATATAAATTTGTTTTACTCCTCGCTTTTGAGGGCTGCAAAGGTAGAAAATAAATTCGCTTTTTCAAAAGTAAAACAATTAATTTTCAAATCTTTGGTCAATTATTTTTCATTCCACCAGTTTTTAGATAAATTTTTCCTTTAGCTTTGAACCTCTTTAAGTTTTACATGACTTTAAAATCAATTTTCTTACTCCTTGTTTTTGGATGGCTCTCATCTTCAAGTCTATTGGCTCAATCCTTACATCTTAGGGCAGTTGGCCAAGTTGAAACCGAATCCAGGGTACTAGAATCCTTAAACTACAAAAACTCCTTTGAGACTTTTAATAACCTTCAGATAGAAGCACAACATATCAGCATAATGTTATTAGATCAAGGTTATCTGGAAAGTGACTTGCTCAGTTTGGAGAAACAAACGGATTCTTCTTATGTGGCATCCTATCGTTTAGGCACTCTTTATACCAACGCAAGAATTTATTTTACGGCAGACTTTAACAACAAGATCCTCAAATTGGTTTCGGCCAGCATTACCGAAACCTATTTTGAAATTGAGCTTGCAAAACTTGAAACGGCACTTCAATTGCTGAACACCGAAATCGCTAATAATGGCGATCCATTCTCCACCCTCCAACTCACCAACATCAAAAAAGCAAACGGCCTGTTAACTGCCAATTTAAAAATTGAAGTAAAAGAACAAAGAACAATTGACACTATTATTGTAAAAGGCCACGACAAATTTCCGAAAGCATATGTTAGACGTTATTTAAAACTAAAACCGAAACAACCTTTTAACTTAAACACCATCCGTCGGAAAACAGCAGCCTTAGATAATTTACAGTTTGCCTCCCAAATAAAAGAACCTGAAGTACTTTTTACAAAAGATTCTACCTTACTATATATATATGTAGAGAAACAAAAAAGCAATACGTTTGATGGGTTTTTGGGTTTTGGCACCAATACTGAAACCAACAACATTGAATTTAATGGATATTTAAACTTGAATCTTATAAATACCCTTAATTATGGCGAGTCTTTAAGATTGCTGTACAAAAGTGATGAAAGCGATCAGAAAACTTTTGATGTAAAAGCAAAATTACCTTATATATTTGGATCCCCGCTAGGCATGCAAGTGGGGATAACTATTTTTAAAAAGGATTCCTCCTATATAACCGCTTCGCAAGTTGCAAAAATTGATTTTCAAATTAATCCTAAAAACAGTATTGGGCTCGGTATCTCGTTATTAACCTCCACAAATTTGTTAAATGTTGATGTTATTAATATTAATGATTTTCAGACCACTTTTTATGATTTAAGTTATCATTATACAAACCTGCAACGGCACGACCGCTTATTTCCTATCAATTTCTTGTTTGAAATTACTGGCGGTTTGGGAAATAGGACCTTAAAAAACACTGATGAAACACAAAGCAAATTTGAACTGAACACTTTTAAAATATTTAATTTAGATGATCGGAATAGTATTTACACCAATATTAACGCTGCCCTTTTAAATTCAAATACGTTCTTGGACAATGAGCTCTTTAGATTTGGCGGTATCAATTCTATTAGAGGTTTTGAAGAAAACAGCTTATTGGCCAATTTGTTTGGTGTTCTAAATACAGAATACCGCTATAAGGTGACCAACAGCCTCTATATCAATTCTATTATAGATCTCGCCTACTATGAAAACCAAAGCCTCGCTACCCAAAGCAAACTATTAGGACTGGGGTTTGGTTTTGGTGTACTCACCCAAGCGGGTCTTTTTAAATTAAACTACAGCAACGGGAGCTCAGAAGATCAGACCATAAAGGTGTCTGATTCCAAAGTGCATTTGAGTTTAACGGCTACATTTTAAATACTCAAAAAGATTCACCTCAATTAAATTGTCTTATGACTTCTCAATAATTTTGGTAAAGTATTAACTTAATTAAACTATGACCATTGTCATATCCTGAGAATTAATAAAATTTTAAGATATTTATTTTCAGAAATCGAAGTCAACGAAGCATTTGCAAAACAACAGGTTGCACCTCATAACACTTATAAATTCAAGAAAATTGATTGATATATCTAACACCGCAGTTGAAATTGAAAGTTAATTAAATTGTTTTTTTAACAATTTATTAGCACTTTTACGCCAGACTAATTCAAATTAATTTAAATATGAAAACAAAGTATAGTGGAATTTTAACGCTATTACTAGCGTTCTTTGTGCAAATGTCGTTTGCGCAAGAAAAATTAATTTCAGGAACGGTATCAGATAATTCTGGTCTACCACTTCCTGGGGTTAACATTATTGTAAAAGGCACCACAACTGGTACACAGTCGGATTTTGATGGTAATTACACCATTACCGCTAAGTCAGGAGATGTTTTGACTTTTACATATGTAGGGTTGAAAGCCCAAGAAGTTACAGTAGGTGCTTCTAATACTGTCAATGTAACCATGCAAGAAGATGCTGCGGTACTTGATGAAGTAGTTGTAACTGCCTTAGGTATTTCAAGAGAGAAAAAATCCCTCGGGTATTCGACACAGGAAGTTGAAGGTGATGAACTCAACACTGTTAAAAGTGGAAATTTCGTTAATGCGCTATCTGGGAGAGCATCTGGAGTGCAAATTAAAAGAAACAATAACATGGGCGGATCTACTAACGTAGTCATTAGAGGTAATGCGTCTTTAACTGGAAGCAATCAAGCTCTATTTGTTATTGATGGTGTCCCTATCAATAATACCAACTCTAACTCTAAATATCAAGGAGAAGCGAGTGGTGGTTATTATGATTATGGTAATGCCGCTTCTGATATCAATCCAGATGACATTGAATCTGTCAATATTCTAAAAGGTGCTGCAGCTTCTGCTCTATACGGATCAAGAGCGGCCAATGGTGTGATCATGATCACCACTAAATCAGGTAAAAAGGCTACTGGATTAGGGATAACCGTCAATTCAGGTGTCTCTTTTGGCTCTATTGACAAAAGTACTTTTGCTGAATACCAAGAACAATATGGCGCAGGATATGGTGCGTACTATGATGGTCCTGGAGGGTTTTGGCTTTTAGAGGATATTGATGGAGATGGTAATGATGATCAAGTGGTTCCTTATACAGAAGATGCTTCTTATGGTGCTCCATTTAATCCAAACTTAATGGTATATCAATGGAATGCATTTGATCCTGATTCGCCTTTCTATCAAACCGCAACACCTTGGGTAAATGCAGAAAACGGACCAATTACCTTTTTTGAAACACCCATTACCACTACCAACTCTATTTCTGTTGAGAACGGAATGGATAATGGATCTTACAGGTTAGGTTATACACGCTTTGAGCAAAGCGGTCTTTTACCAAATAGTAATATTACCAAACATAACTTTTCAATCAGTGGAAATTATAAATTGAATGACAAATTAACTGCAACAGGTTATGCCAATTACATCAAGACAGATGGTTTAGGCCGTAACTCAACAGGTTATAATGATAATGTCATTTCCAACTTTAAACAATGGTGGCAAACTAATGTTGATCTTCAAGAGTTAAAGGACATCTATTTTGCAACGGGACGTAACGTGACTTGGAATCCTGGTACCTCAGCCGCAGGAGATGCACCAATTTTTTGGGACAATCCTTATTTTCAACGTTATGAGAATTATCAAAATGATTCAAGAAGTCGATTTATAGGTAATATGTCCTTAAATTACAAATTGACAGATTGGTTAAACATTACGGGTAGAATTGCGACTGATACATATACTGAATTACAAGAAGAACGAAGAGCAAATGGTAGTGTACCTACTTCATTTGGTGTTCCTGACAGTAATGGTAACAGAGGTAATGTGGATTCAGGTTATGGAAGAAGAAATATTGCCAATACTGAGACAAACTACGATTTGATGTTGAATTTTGACAAGGATTTTGGAGAAAAATTCAACCTTAAAGGTATTTTAGGTGCCAATGTTAGAAGAAATGAATTTGAATCTATTTATGCTGCTACTAGCGGTGGTTTAAGTGTGCCAAAATTGTATTCCTTACAAAACAGCGTAGGACCACTTCCATTGCCTAAAGAGCAGTATGAGCGTCAAGGTGTAGATGGTATTTATGCAAGTGCCTCATTAGGATTTGACAGCACAATATTTGTGGATGCTACTATAAGAAGAGATCATTCTTCTACATTACCTAAAGACAATAGCACGTTCTATTACCCTTCTATTGCTACAAGTTTCGTGTTTTCAAACTTGATTGACTCTGATGTTATCTCTTTTGGTAAATTAAGAGCCAGTTATGCTGAAGTAGGTAATAGTGCTCCTTTTGATTTTCTTTCCGACACTTATAACGTGAACATTCCACCAGGTTCTTCAAGTACTTCTGTTGATAATATTAAGAAAAATCCAAACCTTAAACCAGAAAGTACTGAAAGTTTAGAAGCAGGTATAGAGATGCGTTTCTTAAAAAGTAGATTAGGTCTTGATGTAGCGGTTTATAAAACCAACTCAGTAGATCAGATTTTTGGTGTTCCAGTTTCAACTGCTACAGGATATACTTCTAAAATTTTAAACGCTGGCGAAATTGAAAATAAAGGTATTGAAGTTACAGTATTTGCTGCTCCTGTAAGGAATGAAAATTTTTCTTGGGACATGAATTTAAACTGGTCTCAAAACGATAATAAAGTAGTTGCTTTAGCTGACGGGATTGATAATTTACAATTAGGCTCTTTCCAAGGCGGTGTTACTCTTAATGCTAGAGTAGGTGAGCCTTATGGCGTCATTAACGGTACTGATTACACGTATATTGATGGTCAACGCGTTGTGGATGCAACATCAGGAGAGTATATCAAAACGTCTACATCTGACCAAGTGATTGGTGATATCAACCCAGAATGGATTGCAGGTATTTCTAATAAATTCACTTATAAAAATTTATCGCTTAGTGTCTTGATTGATATCCAAAAAGGTGGAAGTATTTTCTCTTTGGATCAATATTATGGACTTGCAACAGGTTTATATGCTGAAACCGCATTTCTCAATGATCTTGGCAATCCTGTCAGAAACACTTTGGATGATGGTGGTGGATTTATCAACCCAGGCGTTAACGCTGATGGTTCAGCAAATACTACACGTATTAGAGCGGATAGATTTGGGGCCTTTGGATACCGTAGAGGGTTACCTGACAAAGCGTTTGTTTATGATGCAGGATTCGTGAAATTAAGAGAGGTAGCACTATCTTATAGCCTACCACAAAGATTAATTAGTAAATCATTATTAACAGACGTGACATTTAGCGTGATTGGTTCAAATTTATGGATCATTGATAAAAGCCTTCCTCATGCTGATCCAGAAAGTGGTTTAGGTTCAGGCAACTTACAAGGATATTCTGTAGGCTCCTTACCTACAACAAGAGACTTTGCTTTTAATGTTAAATTGAAATTTTAAAAACTAATGAAAATGAAAAAAATAATAATTCTATTAATAGGCGCAGTCGCCATATATTCCTGCTCTAGTGATTTAGAGAATTTAAATCAGAATATAAAAGACCCTGCTAGTGTTCCTGGTGAGTCATTGTTTACAGGAGCTCAAAAGAACCTTGTTGACCAAATCGTAGAGATCAATGTCAACTTGAACAATACGCAATTGTGGGCTCAATTTTTACAAGAGGCCACATATACTGATGAAAGTAATTATGACCAGGTTACTAGAACAATACCGCAAGGGCATTGGGATGCTATGTATAAAGATGTGTTAAAGGATTTGGATGAATCTTCAAAAGTTATTAGTGCTACAACCTATACAACTGACGATTTAAATGCATTAAAGCCAAACAAGCTTCTGATCAATGAAATTTTAACGGTTTATACATATAGTAATTTAGTTGAAACCTTTGGTGATGTCCCTTACACTGAAGCTTTAGATATTGATAATTTACAACCAAAATATGATGATGGCCTGACCATTTACAAAGACTTGCTTACAAGATTGACAGCCGCTATCAGCAGCTTAGACACAAGCTTGGGGAGTTATGGAAATGCAGATGGAATATATCAAGGCGATGTTAGCCAATGGAAAAAATTTGCAAATACACTTAAGTTGAGAATGGCAAATACCCTTTCTGACATTGAACCTGCCCTAGCCCAAACAGCAATGACAGAAGCCATTAATAGTGGTATTATTTCAAGTGCTGCAGACAACGCAACCTATACGTATTATGGAGCTGACCCTAATACAAACCCTGTTTTTGCTGCGTTAGTTTTAAGTGGTAGAAAGGATTTTGTTGCTGGAAAAACAGTAATTGATATTATGAATGACTTAGATGATCCAAGAAGGCCGTTATACTTTACAACAATAGACGGTGCCTATGTGGGAGGTGTTATTGGTGAAGAATCTACTTATGCGAACTTTTCCCATTTTTCTGAGAAATTTGAAAACGCCACCTTGCCAGGAGTTCTATTTTCCTATTCAGAGGTGGAATTCATTTTGGCCGAAGCAGCCGCTAGAAACTTTACAGTCCCAGGAACGGCAGAAGAGCACTATAACAATGGGATTATGGCATCCATTCTTTATTGGGGCGGAACTGCTGCAGATGCAACCATATATTTATTGCAACCTGAAGTAGCTTACACTTCTGCGCTTGCAACAAGCACAGCTGCAATGCCTTGGAAAGAGGTTATTGGAACGCAAAAATGGCTGGCATTATTTAACAGAGGCACGGAAGCCTGGACTTCAATCCGTCTTTTAGATTTTCCTAAAATGGCAGAACCTGTCGATGCCGTGTCAGGTTATCCAAACAGATACACGTTCCCGATTGTTGAACAGACTTTAAATGGCACAAACTATAATTCTGCTTCCACTGCAATAGGTAGCGACACAGCAGAACAAAAACTGTTCTGGGATGTAAACTAAATAATCATTCTTTACAATTACCTAAAACCTCTTAAGCTTAAAAACTTAAGAGGTTTTTTTATGTGCAAGACTCACTTCTATGAATTCTCAAGACCAATCATATTTTTCTGTTTTGATTTTTATAAAAGCTTCTAAGAATAAGAGCGTTTATTTTATACCTTTGCGCCATGGAACATGAAACTACTATTTTTGGAATCAGAGCGGTTATAGAAGCGATCAAATCTGGCGAAAATATTGATAAAATATTTTTACAGAAAGGCTTACGCGGAGAGTTATTTACAGAACTCGAGCAATTGTTGCACAAGGAACGCTTAAATTCTTCCTACGTACCTGTTGAAAAACTCAACCGACTCACCACTAAGAACCATCAAGGGGTTGTGGCTCAAATTGCGCCCATTAGTTTCTATCCTATTGAAGAATTGGTAGCCAACGTTATGGAATCTGGCAAAACACCTTTATTCCTCCTTTTGGATCAATTGAGTGACGTTCGTAATTTTGGCGCGATTATCAGAACTGCAGAATGTACTGGTGTTTCTGGTATTATCATTCAGAAAAAAGGTGGAGCACCCGTTAATGGAGACACCATCAAAACAAGTGCCGGTGCCATTTTTAAAATTCCTATTTGTAAAGTAGATCATATTAAAGACGCCGTATTCTACATGCAAGCTTCCGGTATAAAAGTGATTGCCGCTACTGAAAAGACTGATCAAAATCTTTATGATGTTTCCTTTAAAGAACCCTGTGCCATTATTTTAGGGTCAGAAGGAAAAGGTATTAATCCCTCCATTTTAAAAGTGGTAGATGATAAAGCTAAATTGCCTATTCTTGGGGAGATTGAATCGTTAAATGTGTCTGTGGCCTGTGGTGCTTTTTTGTATGAAGTGGTGAGACAGCGGCTTTAAGATTGGTGATTTGTGACCCGCCCGAACGTGCCTTTTCGGTACGGGCGGGTTGTTGATTGATGATTGATGATTTTATGACCGATGTCAGATGACGG
>NZ_JAEHJZ010000278.1 GCF_016469035.1 Gelidibacter salicanalis
CGACCCAAGCCGTCCCAATCGCTCCAGATTACACCAATCTGACCCGGCTGGCCCCGAGTTCCGCCACTACGATGGGCCTTAGACCTTCTGACCCCAGGGACCCTCGGGCAGGCTGGGCGGACAAATTCGAGTCGGGGGACATGAAGCCCCGCCCTGACTATCGAACTATCGAAAAACTAAGTTCCATTTGCGCCGGTCCCGAC
>NZ_JAEHJZ010000279.1 GCF_016469035.1 Gelidibacter salicanalis
CGGTGCGAAGCCCATTACCCTCACCGTGGTTGGTGTGCTCGACCCGGACGCCCGCACCACGACCACACCGACTTCCCCGGAAATTTACCTATCGGCCGCCAATCTGGGACGCATCAGCGGTCATTCCGGTGCCAATACCGTGTACGTAAACTCTGACCGCCCTGCCTCGCAGATCGCGCAGGAGGTTTCGAAGGTTGTCGGCACCACAGCAACGGT
>NZ_JAEHJZ010000280.1 GCF_016469035.1 Gelidibacter salicanalis
AAACTTTCGACATTTAGCTCTGAAGAGAAATCTGATTTTCTGAAATGCTAAAATTTTCTTCAAAAGATACAAATTTATTTGTTATGCTTAAATTTCTTCATGAAAATCAGCAAGTACTATTTGGGATTATCCGGATGGATATGAGATTTTGTTGCCTTTCCAAGGAAGTTCATTATTATGCATGGTTGCCCCACCTGACTCAAAAAAGATCGTAAAATATAACGCCAATCACGAGCACATTCAGGCGAAGAAGTGCATTCAAACCAGTTGACACTAAAATGGTGCTTAAATCAGTGCTGAAAAGATAACCTGCTCAGATCGCAAGCCTGACGTTGGTCATAATTCGGTCAAAAT
>NZ_JAEHJZ010000281.1 GCF_016469035.1 Gelidibacter salicanalis
GTAACCATCGAGAGCACGTTGGTGATCAGAGACTGAGAAATATCCGAGAGAAGCTAGAGAGAGAGAGGCTGGAGAAAAGAGGCGTCTACATAGGTGCATAATACCGTAGAACAAGAATATAACTCCTCCCCCAAAATTTCGGGTGAAATTAAGCGATGAATTTGAAAGCTCTAAAATTAAAAACTGGCAAAGAGTAATGTTAGCCAGGCACGAGATGTTCGTACTCCGTCAGCACGAATTGAGATGA
>NZ_JAEHJZ010000282.1 GCF_016469035.1 Gelidibacter salicanalis
AAGAACATCGTCTTCTCGGACGAGAAGAACTGGCTCGTTGACATGCACCACAACCGCAGAAACAGCAGATACGTGGCAAAGGACAAGGACTGTGTCGACCCAAGTATCCGGTACGTTGCCAGGAGCAAGTTCCCGGCCAAGGCTATGAGCTTCGGCCTGGCAGGAACCGATGGGTTTGTCTTCAAGCCCATTTGGATCGATGGCAGCCTAAACAGCGCCGGCTACATCGAGCTCCTCAACAAGAAGGTCCTACCTGCCCTTGATGACCACTATGGCGTCGGCAACTACATTCTGCAGCAAGATGGGGCCCCTTGCCACACGTCGAA
>NZ_JAEHJZ010000283.1 GCF_016469035.1 Gelidibacter salicanalis
GGTCAATGAAGCAGATATCCAGCACATTGTATCCTCGTGGACTGGTATTCCAGTAGAGAAGGTATCAAGTGACGAGTCCGATAAGCTTCTTAAGATGGAAGAGACTTTGCATCAGCGTGTCATTGGTCAAGATGAGGCTGTGAAAGCCATAAGTCGCTCCATCCGCCGTGCTCGTGTGGGCCTCAAGAACCCGAACAGGCCGATTGCAAGCTTCATTTTCGCAGGTCCAACCGGTGTTGGTAAATCCGAGCTCGCAAAAGCACTTGCAGCATATTACTTTGGATCTGAG
>NZ_JAEHJZ010000284.1 GCF_016469035.1 Gelidibacter salicanalis
GCTTTATGACCCTCATAAAGCGGAGTGTGATGGATGCAGTGGATTTTGGACAGGGCATTAGGTCCAATAATTAGCCAGCTCTGGATTTCCTCCGTGAAAGATTTGCTTTACAACTAACACAGTTATCATCCTGGACTGGTGATGGAAGAATAAGCAGCTCGTCTCTTTCGCAGTGGTGGCAATCATGGCTAGATACATTCATCTTCGCTTTTCACTGCCACCACTTTTGTCGTCTTGAAGGTAAGGATTATTTCACCATCAAACTCTTTTAGACACGGAACGATGCGCCAAGAGGAAATGTGGAAA
>NZ_JAEHJZ010000285.1 GCF_016469035.1 Gelidibacter salicanalis
GTGAGCACGAGTTATTTCGCGGTCTCTCTCCCGGTTTTAGAGGTAACATCGGAGGACATACAAGAAATATCAAACACAACAAACATTGACCAGAAGGTCACCCAAACATGGAACGGATAAAATATATCATCAATATATCATTGGCAAACAAGTTTTGGGAATTGGAACTTTATTTGTGCGTGTCCGATCCTGCCGAGTTGGTTATGCTGAGCAGCCAAACTGCCATTCAAAATGGCCCTATTTCAAAATTAGCGAAGTTTGAACTTCCGTTTTGTTCACCCAATGTAGAAC
>NZ_JAEHJZ010000286.1 GCF_016469035.1 Gelidibacter salicanalis
CGCTTCAAACCGATCCAACCGTTCTCTATGCACTAGGTGAGCATAAATCCCGTGTTTATTACAAAGACCTTAAGGTGAAATCGCCTTATAATACGTATAACAACAAGGGACTGCCGCCTGGACCTATTGCAAATGCTGGCGAATCTTCATGGAAAGCCGCACTGCATCCAGATAAAACAGATTATGTGTACTTCCTTGCGAAGAAAAATGGAGAAGTCGTCTTTACAAAAACGTTAAATGAGCACAACAAAGCGAAAGCCAAATACATCACAGGCAGCAATTAATGTACATGT
>NZ_JAEHJZ010000287.1 GCF_016469035.1 Gelidibacter salicanalis
CCACCTCCTGGGGTTTACCTCACTGTTTCCCTGTAAATGTTCAACACAGTAGTATTTAATTTGATACAAATTATATCCATCATATTGACCAATCAAAGTACAAAAACAAGCTCAGTGTTTCGTCGTGCTGCCCATGATTTGATCTCGTACATATTGTACATACAGTACATACACTACATGTACAATTTTGATCAACCTGAACTGAAATTAGGGAGGCTCAGAGTGGACACAATTGTCAAAAATGTGCCTTCACCCTGCAAGTTTTTTCTCCACTCTCATGAAACGCTTTGTTAAGCGATCAAAAATCTCATCAAGCATCACTGTTGGGTCTTCATTGGTTATTCAACCGTGGCGTGA
>NZ_JAEHJZ010000029.1 GCF_016469035.1 Gelidibacter salicanalis
AAGCTGGCCGCCACGAAACACATCGTAGGACACCACACCAACATTGTCCGTAGAGGCTGTCCAGGCCAATTGCGCACTGTTGGTTGTAATATCCGATGCCGCCAACGTAGTCACCGCGGAAGGCGGTTCTGTATCGGGATTTGAAAGTGTGGTAACATTAACGGTGTTGCCCGCCAGTGAGGCATTGCCCGCAAGGTCATAAGCCAAAACCGTAAATGAATATGTCGTATTAGATGTAAGGCCCGTCACCGAGAAATTGGGTTGAGCAGTCGTACCGATAAGCTGGCCGCCTCGAAACACCTCGTAGGACACCACACCCACATTATCCGTAGAAGCGGACCAGGTCAATTGGGTACTAGTACTTGTAGTTCCCGATGCTGCCAAAGTAGTCACTGCAGAGGGCGCTTGCGAGTCCGCAGGAACAATAGAAATGGCATCTAGATAAATTGTATTACCACTGGTAAATCTAGTGGACCGTTGACTGGTATAGGCTCTAATCGTACAAGCGGTGGAGGTAGCCGTGACGTTAAATACGTATTCATTCCAGGACGTACCTTGAATAGGTGTGGTTTCAAAACCATTTAAACCAGACCAAACCGCAAATGCAGGAGAAGGTGAACTGGAAACTTGCTCTCCTTCTTTTGCCCATATTCGTATAGTATATTGCTGACCTATTTGAGCCGTAAAAGAATAGTCAATAGTCCGGCCATCATTAGAAGTGGACGCCGCCTTGAGGGCATAACTTCCCTGATATACGTTGCTAGCATCTGATGATATGACAGCATCGCCAGTCCATCCGGAAACGCTATTCGCTTCATTATTAATTGAGGCGGCATTGGCGTGACTATGAAGATTTTGAGCTTCAAGTGTACCTGCGAGCACCATGACGATAATAGTCAAAAAATTATTGAATTTCATGAGATAAAATGTGTTGTGAACTTTATACTTGGGGGAAAGATTACATGCTAATAATAATTCATCAAAAATAAATAACTCCACTATAGATAACAAATTAAATCTTTGAATAGCACATATATCCCTTTGAAATGATAATCTGTACAAAACAAATCAGAAAAGACTTATAATAGTGACGAGAAAAACATATAACGTTTTAATCAAAACCAAAATTGAGATCTCTAAAAAAAAGAGTCATATGTTGAATTTGTGTGCCATTGTCTGAAACAGCAAAATATCTTCACTGTTCTTACCACCGTAATACTAAATTCTTAAAAACTTATACTCGGCGCCATGATAAATATCAGCTATTTTTCAAAATTATACCATTATCTTGAGGCATACCCTTTCTACCTTATGTGATGATCTGAACAGCACAGTTTTGATCATAATTTGATTTGATCATAATTTGAAATGGAATAACACATAAGAAGCGTATTGCGTTTGACAGTTGAAAAAATATTAACATAAAATCACAAAAAAACATGAAAGCATTAGTTTATTATGGCGATCATAACATCGCTTTAGAAGAAAGACCTAAACCAACAATCATCAAGCCAACAGATGTCATTGTAAAGGTATTAAAAACAACCATTTGCGGGACCGATTTAGGCATCTATAAAGGCAAAAATCCGGAAATTGAAAGTGGACGTATTCTTGGACATGAAGGTGTAGGAATTATTGAAGAAATTGGAGATAGTGTGTCTCAGTTTAAAAAGGGAGACAAAGTTATAATTTCATGTATTACCTCTTGTGGTTCTTGTGAATATTGTAAAAAACAAATGTATTCCCATTGCCAGGATGGCGGCTGGATTTTAGGCTATATGATTGATGGCGTACAAGCTGAATATGTACGTATTCCACATGCGGATAATAGCTTGCACAAAATACCAGCAACTATTGATGATGAAATAGCGGTTTTATTAAGTGATATTTTGCCCACCGGTCACGAAATTGGAGTTCAATATGGCAATGTAAAGCCTGGTGACGAAATTGCAATTATCGGCGCAGGTCCAATTGGGATGTCTGCACTTTTAACCGCACAGTTTTACTCGCCTTCTAAAATCATCATGGTCGATTTGGATGACAATAGGCTCAAGCTGGCCAAAGAATTAGGGGCAACACACACCATTAATTCTGGAACTACAAATGTTGAAGAAGCCATTAAAGACATCGTGGATGGCGATGGTGTTGATGTGGCTATTGAAGCTGTTGGAATTCCACAAACCTGGGATATTTGCCAAAAAATAGTAAAACCAGGAGCGCATATCGCTAATGTGGGCGTACATGGTCAGAAGGTAGACTTTGAGATCAACAAATTATGGATTAAAAATCTCACAATAACCACAGGCCTCGTGAACACGAATACAACGCCAATGCTCTTAAAAGCAGTGTCTACAAATAGTTTGGATTTAAAGAAAATGATTACACATCATTTTCCTCTGTCAGAATTGGAACATGCGTATCAAGTGTTTTTAAATGGTGCCGAAGAAAAAGCACTGAAAATTATTATTGACAATGCCTAACAAACCCTTCATTGGTAAAAGTCCTCACGCTTCTAATTAGTCGTAAATAATTTTTAGAAGCGTGGGATTTATTAGCCTAATTTAAAATAATATACAATGTCAAATACATTCGAAAAAGCCAGAATATTCTCCTATAATGAGAGTATCACCTATGCAGAAAAAGCTGTAGTAAGTAAACAGATTATAAAAAAAGACTCAGGAAACATCTCTTTGTTTGCTTTTGATAAAGACGAAGGATTGAGTGAACACACAACCCCTTTTGATGCCATAGTGTTTATAGTTGATGGCAATGCTGAAATAACAATTGATGGTGTTTCCCAGAAGCTAAAAACGGGCGAAAGCATTATCATGCCAGCCAATGTGCCTCATGCCTTGCGCGCTGTGGAGCAGTTTAAAATGGTTTTAACGATGTTAAAAGACAATTCCTAAGTTATTCTTAAAAGCATGATCAGTACCAGATTGAAAGCGGCCTTTACAGGCTGCTTTTTATGTCCAAACTATTTTTGTTATAGTATAGAGTAGAAAACTAATCCGATCTCCCCCCCGAGTCGTAATGTAACGCTCACCAATTTTGCTATGTATCAGCGTTTGGGCGTGCATTGCGCTTTGTCCTAGCTTTTAATCTACCGGTCAAATAGCGTCGTATCGGGAAGTCTATAAATTTAGTTACCAAATAAGCTAAACCTATAAGTAACGTTATGGAAATAGGGATAACCCAGGTCAACTCTGCAAAATTAGGTTGTGTGACGACCACATAATTTGCAAATACACACATAAACGGATAATGGGTCATTTAGAGCGGGTAAGAAATATCGCCAGAAAATATATTGATTTTATAATGTTTGTTGACCAAGGTTGCACCAGCGCCTAAGGACACAAGCAGCGGGAAATATAAGACAACTATAAGAGGATCAACTACCCAGTTCCACTGCTCATAATAAGGCGTCACAAATCGCAACAACAATAAAAACACTCATACTTACCAACCCTAATTTATTTTTAATGATCCAGTTAAAACGAAAAATTAACATCCCCATTAAAAAGGAAAAAGAAATACGCGCGAGCCCATCAAAAAAGGCACCTCCACTCCACCCTCCTAACAAACTACCAGCATTCCAACTGACATAAATGAGAATTCCAGCGGCCAATAAAACCAATGCCGGCAATATTTTTTTGGTTATTTTAAATAATACGGTGTCATACACCAAGTTGGCCACGTATTCCCAAAACAAGGACCAACTCGGTGCGTTTAGATTGAACAGATTAAAATATCGCTCAGATACTACAGGGTAAGGGAATAAAAAACTCGAGGTTATAAAAATCAGCAACGTTTCCCTAACCCCATAAACGGCGTATAAATAACTAAAAGGGTCAATCAAAAAGGTCAGCAAGCCTAAAAGAGATCCTATAATAACCAAAGGCTGCAACCTAATCAATCTCAATTTAATAAAGGTTTAGCCCCATACCCGCAATACGGCTATCATAGGGATAGCACGATCATTAGCATTTTCATTGGTTGTTATTTTAATTGTTGGGTTAATGGAAAAAAGAAACCTGCGACTTAAAATTTAGACGACTACTGTCCTTAATTAAGACAACACAAAATTATAACCTCCTAGCACAAGACTTGGAGTGTATCTGTTCCAAAACCCCATCATACGGTCATAAATAATTCTTAATTCCAACAAATCGTTAAAATACTCTCAGTAAATTTACTATCTTGAAAAGTTGAAAAACGATGGCAATTTAATTACAGGTTTATGTAAAAACGCCAAGGTTTTTCATCTCAATTAGTGGGTGTTTGGAACACTGTATTGTTTATAACACCTTCAAAACCTTTGTTCATTTTATCAAGAACTTGATTTAAGTACCCCATAATATTTCTCAAATCATCAATCCAATCGAATAGTGCGAGCCTATGAGTAGTTGACTTTAACAACTTTATTATAAACTAATTTAAATATCCAATTTAAAACTTAAAAAATTATGAAAAAAGCACTGATTTTATTAGTAATGTTAGTTAGTAGTGCAGGCGTTTTCGCACAAACCCAATGGAAGGTAGACCCTAACCATTCTTCTCTAAATTTCGACATCTCTCATACGGGAATTAGTATTGTGAATGGCAAATTTTTAGAATACACCGGAACTTTAACTACGGATGGAGACGCTCTAAATGCTGCAAGTTTTGATTTTACCGTCAAGGTAAATAGCATCGATACAAGTATAGAAGATAGAGATAACCACTTGAGAAGCGCTGACTTTTTCGAGGTAGAAAAATATCCAAATATGACCTTTAAAAGCACTAAAATGTTAGCTACTGGTAAACCTGAACACTATCTATTATACGGTAAGCTCACCATAAAAGATGTAACAAAAGATGTCATTTTTGATGTGTATTATGGTGGAATAGCCAAAAGCGATAAAGGTGAAAAGTTAGGATTGAAAGCAAAAACTACCATTAATAGACTGGATTATAATATCAATTACGATCCAACTGCGGCGGCTCTTGCTAAAGACGTCAGCATCCTGCTACACTTACAATTTGCAAAACAATAACCTGCTCAACAAATAACGCTGTGGTTACTTTTATTTACAGGGTTTTATCAAATCTGTTCACACTCAAATAACCACAATGAAAACTATAAAATAATGGAAAATGAAATTAATCCACTTTTATGCGATATAGAGACCGGAACATGTGAAACTTCTGAAGCCCATACAGAAACCGCAACTCAAAGCACTGTACAGTCAACTAAAAAATTTGTGAAAGTCATTTATTACACAGACCCCATTTGCTCTTCATGTTGGGGAATTGAACCACAGTTACGCAAACTGAAATTAGAATATGGCGATGCTGTGGAGATTGACTATAGAATGGGAGGCCTGTTGCCTAATTGGAGCTACAATAGCGGGGGCATTGGGAAACCATCAGACGTAGCCCACCATTGGGATGAAGTAAGCGTGCATTACGATATGCCCATTGATGGTGATTTGTGGTTGGAAGATCCCTTAGATTCGTCTTATCCCCCATCTATCGCCTTTAAAGCTGCCCAAATGCAAGACAACGATAAAGCCATCCAATTTCTACGAGAAATTAGAGAACTTGTTTTTCTAGAAAAGAAAAATATTACAAAATGGGAGCATATAGAAGTTTCGGCTAAAAAAGTAGGGCTAGATATAGCACAGTTTAAAGCAGATTTTGAAGGTCCTGCGAAGACGTTGTTTGAAGAAGATTTGGCATTAGGAAGAGAATTGGGTGTTAGAGGATTCCCCACCATGTTCTTTTTAGACGATTCGGGAAATAAAGACATGGTATATGGTACCAAACCCTATGTGTATTATGAAATGGCCATTTTAAAACTCCATCCTAACGTCGCGAAAAGTGAATACAGTAAAAATTGGGAAGCCCTCTTCTCAACTTATCCTTCGCTTACGGCAAAAGAATTTTCTGAACTTTCTGGAACCCCAAGAAATGAAAGCGAACAGGTACTGAATGCACTGAGCAACACCGGAACCTTAGAAAAACTGACCACAAAAAACGGATCTATTTGGAAGATTATAAACTTAAACAACAAACACTGAAAGACTATAAATCAGAGCATAAGAATTCAATATGTAACGGAAGTATTTACAAATAATTATATAGCAAGAGCAGAGCCTCAACTTTTTTATTACTAAAAAAAAGTTGAGGCTCTGCTCTAATATTGTTTTAAAATTTTAGTTTCCATACAGCTACCGTGGTGCTTGAAACTCCGTAATGGAATTATTCCATAAATCATGCTAGCGGAATCGCTAGTAAAGGAATTTGCAATTCATCAATCAAATCTTTTTTCTTGTCTTCAGTAAACAGTTCCAAGACCAAATTTCGCTTTCTATGACCTGCTACTATAAGGTCAATATTGTGCTCTTTGACTATCTTTTTTATAGATTTAATCATTGATCCTTCAATTAAAAGACCCTCCGCAGGGACATTATGTTGTTCTATAATATCTTCAGCGAGTTGTTTTATAAAGGCGGCTGATTTTACATTATCTTCAGTTCTTTTATCATAAATAAACTGGGGTCCCGCCTCACGACTCAATAAATCTGTAGGATTGGCAGCAGAAACGTGTATAATCCAAATTTTCCCATGGGTGAGCTTCGCAAGTTCTAACGCATATGCTGTTAATTGAGTTGCAAATTTTGGACGGTCTACGGCGACGAGTATATTCTTCATGAAATCAAATTTAGTTGAAATCAAATTTAAGCAAAAAATAGCACTTCCTTCTGTAAATGACTTTGTAATTTCATGTTCGCAAACCTCTTGGAAATTCTCAATTTTGAAAATAATAGTCTTCTCATCTTATGGATGATCACTGCGTATTAGTCACAACTCTTAATTTGTAAGAGTCAATCTTCTTAGATAGCAGACAAACCTATTTAACCTGTATTTCGGCTTAAGTCAAAAAATATAAAGAAATTAAAATTGACAATAACAAATCAGTCTCTAGAATGGAACTCGAAAGATTTAACTAGTAAAAACCTTACATAGCTTGACATTGAGGATTATTTATCAAGTTCAAAGAAAGTACGTTCGTTTCAATTCCAAAAATGCTACTGAAAAACTTAATTAAAGCCAATAACAATTTAAATTTTTAATATCTTGCCCATCTCAATAACACGGAGGTTAACATCTTTTACTCTCAGTGGTTTAAGTAGGTAACGTTAAATGCAATTGGCTATACGTGGTGTAAGTATTCTAATAAACTAAATCTGAAAAGTGGCTATTTTTGAAATTGCAACCCTCATTATCAATATAATCTTCTGTATTCCCAGCATTGCCTCGTTAACAAAATTTGATGAATGGTGGATTCGCGGCTTTGATTTTCCCAGAGTTCAGATCTCATTTTTGCTTGTAGGAAATATCATATTGGCAGGCTTCGCATATTCTTTTGAGCAATCTTGGCATTTTATTGTATTTGGCGCATTGGTCTTATGTTTAGTCTATCAGCTATGGCTTATTTATCCCTATACCATTTTAGCAAAAAAGCAGGTGTTAAAATATACAGGAAATGCCAAGGGTAATGAAATCAGCATCCTTGTGAGCAACGTACTTATGACCAATCGTGACTATCAAAAACTTATAAACCTCATCGAGCAGAAAAAACCTGATTTATTTTTAACCTTAGAATCAGATAAAGGATGGGAAATAGCTTTAGATAAATTTGAGAACACTTATAGATACACTGTAAAAGTGCCTTTAGATAATTTGTATGGCATGCACCTGTATTCAAAATTCCCTTTAGAGGATATAAAAGTGCGGTATTTAATTAAAGACGATATCCCGTCCATTCATGGTTTCGTGAAATTGGAAAACGGTCATAGAGCTAAAATTCATTGTCTACACCCTAGACCCCCAAGTCCTACTGAAAGTAAGACGTCAACCAAAAGAGATGCTGAAATTTTACTGGTAGGCACTGAAATGGAAGATAATCCAAGCTTAACTTTAGTATTTGGCGATTTAAATGATGTGGCGTGGTCCAGAACAACCAAAATATTCCAAAGAGTAAGCGGCTTAATGGATCCGAGACGCGGACGTGGTTTTTTTAACACCTTTAGCACAGAATATCGTCTTTTACGCTGGCCATTGGACCATGTGTTTCATTCTAATGATTTTACACTCATGTCTATTTCTAGAGAAAAAAACATTGGGTCAGATCATTTTCCCATGTACATCAAATTGAATTATTCTCCTGAAAAAAAAGATAGTCAGAAAAAGCTCAATGTCAATGATGATGAAAAAGAATGGGCTCAAGAGAAAGTAGAAAAAGGAAAGAAACATGAACACTAAAACCTATGCATTCTTTTTTTCCAGATTCCTTAACTTTAGTAATAGCAACTCCTCCTCTAATTCTTTCAGATGCATCTACATAAAAAAATAATGTTTAGCATATTGATTAATAATTAGACTGATCGAGAGTAACGGCCTAATTTTTATTGCGCTATGTTTAAAACAAAAAATACAGCTATGTACTATAGAAAAAGGCATGGAAAGGGTTTTACATATCAGGACAAGCATGGTCATACCATAACAGATAAAGACACCCGAAACTGGATAAAATCGCTTGTCATTCCACCAGCATGGGCCAATGTGGAGATCTCTGAAAATAGAAAAGCCGATTTATTAGTAACTGGCCGCGATGATAAAGACAGAAAACAGTACATCTATCATCCCAATTATAGAGAACAACAAAACTCCAAAAAATTTGATCGTATTATCAATTTTGCTGATCAATTAGAGCACATGAGACGTGTTACGGGTCAGCATTTACGCAAACGAAAACTGAATAGAGAAAAAGTAATGGCCACCATGCTCCGCCTATTAGAGTCGGCGTTTTTTAGACCAGGAAGCGATATCTATTCAAAGGAAAATGCCACCTATGGTCTGACCACTTTACGTCATAAACATCTCACCATCAACGGCGATGAAATC
This sequence comes from Gelidibacter salicanalis, assembly GCF_016469035.1. Classification (GTDB taxonomy): domain Bacteria; phylum Bacteroidota; class Bacteroidia; order Flavobacteriales; family Flavobacteriaceae; genus Gelidibacter; species Gelidibacter salicanalis_A. The sequence continues at coordinate 8,953 of NZ_JAEHJZ010000029.1, forward strand.
ATATTTAAATATAAAGGGAAATCGGGTCAAGAGCAGGAAAAGCACATCATAGATAAAAAATTAGCCACTATAGTTCAGGAAATTGATGATATGCAAGGTTATGAAGTTTTTAAATATCTCGATGAAGAAGATAACATCATTGATGTTAAAAGCGATGACCTCAATGCCTATATCCACGAAGTGATGGGCGAGGAATTCTCTTCCAAGGATTTTAGAACCTGGGCGGGAACAATGATTGCTGCCATCGCTTTGGATGAATTGGGAGTTGTGGACAAAAAAGATCAGAAAGCGTTGGATAAAAACATTAAAGAAGCCGTCAACCGTGTTTCAGAACGACTTGGCAATACACCTTCAGTGGCGCGAAGTTCTTATATAGATCCTAGAATTATTGACGATTATACCCAAGGGCGCACACTAAAATATTTTGAAGCGGAAATAAACAGGTTGCTTAAAACTGCCGAAAATTTATCCAAAGAAGAAATAGGTGTATTATGTATGCTTCGGAATCGTTTGAGAAAAAACTAATATGTACGATTGGAAATTATTTACTTCTGATATAAAAAAAATCATTCAAAAAGTCACTTATCTAAAAACACATAGCTATAAAACATAATAAACCCCAGCATAGCTGGGGTTTATTATATACCTTATTTTATAAAGTTTCAATTAAAAGAAGCCCATAGGTTTCTTGTCGTAAGAGATCAACATGTTTTTTACAACACGGTAATGATCTAATGCCATTTTATGGTTTTCACGACCGAATCCTGATTCTTTAACCCCACCAAATGGTGCGTGTGCAGGATAGGTATGGTATTGGTTTACCCAAACTCTACCCGCTTGGATAGCACGAGGAACTTGGAACAATTCGTGAGCATCACGAGACCAAACACCGGCACCCAATCCGTAAGGCGTGTCATTTGCGATAGCGATAGCTTCTTCAGTTGAACTGAATGTTGTTAGAGCTACAACTGGGCCAAAAATTTCTTCTTGGAACACACGCATGTTGTTATCCCCTTTTAATACGGTTGGTTGGATGTAATATCCTTCAGAAAGTTCACCTTCGTAGTTACCAGCGTCACCACCAGCTAATACTAATGCCCCTTCTTCTTTACCTATGTTGATATAACTAAGGATTTTTTCGTATTGTGCTTTAGACACTTGAGAACCGATCATTGTTTCAGGATCTAATGGATTTCCTGTTTTGATCGCTTTTAAACGTACTTGCATTTTTGCGATAAAATCGTCAGCAATATCTTCGTGTACTAAGATACGAGATGGCGCAGTACAAATTTCTCCTTGGTTAAGTGCGAACATTAACGCGCCTTCAATAGCTTTGCTATAGAAATCGTCATCATGATCTGCAACTGAGGGGAAGAAAATGTTTGGAGACTTACCACCTAATTCCATTGTTACAGGAATGATGTTTTCTGCTGCATTATGCAAGACTTTACGTCCTGTTTCAGTAGAACCAGTAAATGAAAGTTTTGCAATACGTTTAGATGTTGCTAAAGCTGCACCAGCTTCTGCACCAAAACCAGTTACGATGTTTAATACACCTGGAGGTAAAATATCACCAATTAGTTCCATTAAAGCAATAACACTAGTAGGCGTTTGTTCTGCTGGTTTTACAACCGCTGTACAACCTGCCGCTAAAGCTGGAGCTATTTTCCAAGCCAACATTAACATTGGGAAGTTCCAAGGGATGATTTCACCAACAACACCAATAGGTTCGTTTAATACAATACTAACAGTGTTTTTGTCGTGTTCTGAAATTGTTCCTTCATCTGCACGGATAACACCCGCGAAATAACGGAAGTGATCAATACAGTAAGGGATATCTGCTGCACGAGACTCACGGATTGGTTTCCCATTATCGATCGTCTCTAAAGTTGCCAAGTATTCGAAGTTATCTTCCATTACTTGAGCAATCTTTAATAAAGCATTACTACGCTCTGTTGCTGAAGACGTGCTCCAAGATGGGAACGCTTCGTGAGCTGCGTCAAGTGCAAGATCGATATCTTCTTGAGTTGAACGTGCTGCTTGCGTAAATACTTTACCGTCTACTGGAGATACGTTATCGAAATACTGACCTTTAACAGGAGCCACGAATTTACCGCCAATAAAGTTCCCGTATCTTTCTTTAAATACAGGTTTTGTTACATTTGCCATAATTATCTATTTTTAATTTTGATTCTTAAGTGATACTTGCCGAAACAAGTGTTGTTTAATTATAGTGCAAATTTACGTCGGGTTCTCAGCTTTCTATTTATTGATACGGTTCAATAACTTATGAAAATAGTTCAATCTAGATGTTTGCATAGAAATAGATTTATTAAAATATCACAATTACCTAATAATCAGTGTTTTAATTATTAATAAATTTTATTTAAAATATCTAATGAACTGATTTTAACGTTCTTTAACAACATAACAGTAATAGAGCCTTCGTAGAAAATTGTTTTAAACTTCGGAATGTTGTATATCTGAGAATGATTGTTTGTTAGAACGATTGGCTGTATCTTAGGCTACTTGAAAAAATACATATAAGAGCATGAACAACCTTTTATTACTTTTTACATTTTGTGTTATTAATACCTGTCAATCCACCATGAATTCACCTCAAACAGATACATCAGCACTTATTGAAGCGGTCCAAAAAAATCAAAAGGAGATTGTAAAATATTATTTGACTAATGGCGCTGATGTAAATTCGAGTACTAGTAGTAAGCAATCGCTACTGTTGCTTGCAACTATTGCTAATAATATTCCGATGGCCGAGTTATTGGTAGCAGAAGGTGCTGATGTTAATCAGCAAGATGACAAAAAAGACAGTCCTTTTTTATACGCTGGCGCTGCTGGCCAATTGGCATTGGTTAAACTTTATTTAAAAAGTGGTGCCCGCTTTGATGTCTTTAATCGCTATTATGGGAGCGCCCTCATTCCTGCCTGTGAGCGCGGCCATACCGATGTGGTTAGGTTATTAGCCAATACCCCAAAGTACCCTATAAATCATGTGAACCGTTTGGGCTGGACGGCTTTAATGGAGGCGGTTGTTTTGGGAGATGGCAGTAAAAAATATGTTGATATCATCCAAATATTGATTACTGCTGGCTCCGATATTAGTATTCCAGATAATGATAAGGTTACGGCATTACAACATGCAAAGGCCAGAGGTTTTCATGATATTGCAAAACTACTGGAACGGGCTTCAAAAGTGCAGAACTAATAGAGAAACAAATTTTTCTGAGGCTAACGGTGTTGATTAAAAATCCATTTTTGAACTTTTACTAAAGCTTCTTTAAAGTTAATTCTACTTTTAAATAAGCCGAATATTATCATAGTCAACAATAAAGCTATAAATGCTAAAGCGCCTAAGGCACCTCCAAAACCCTCAAAAAACTGACTTTTTATACTATAGATGAGGCTGAATAGAATTCCTGCAACGACTAATTGAATATAACTTGAACAGACTTTGGAAGAGACCATACCAATAAAAGACGTCCCAAAAAAGACTACTGGAATTGTTTTAGTTAAGTAGGCATTGAGTAGGTCAGGAAACCAATAAAAGAACAAGCCTACTAATAGCGATAGTAAAGCCGAAGATCCTACGGCAATCTGTTTATACTGCGCACTGATAAAAAAGGTCAGAACTGCGCCTAATATCCCAGCTATACATATAAAAATTAAAGTCATGAGATAAAGTTAATAAGCGTTACCATTACGACACCTACAAATGCTATTGTCCCTAGTTTCCCACCGATACCGACAAATAAATTTTTAGATAGCAAAAAAACAACTCCTGCTATTATGCCTGCTGCAATTACGTAAAACACTGAAGGTGCTACTACAGGGCTAGACATGCCTACAAAAACACCGCAGTAGATTGCCGTTGGTAATTTTTTTAAATAATCAGAGTTTCTATTAATATTGGGTAAAAACGAAGCTGCAGTTCCAATAATTGCCGCTGCTATTACATTCCCTACGTCTGTATAAGTGTATAATAGGTAACATAATAATGCTCCAACTGGCACCCATAACGCAATGGAAGCTTTCTCGTAAGCATATTCGTCATGATGCAAATCAAGGTATTTATGACCAAATAAAAGTGTTAGTACAATCAGTCCAATTAATAAAATTGCGATTCTAGTATCAATGGCATAGGTTTCTTTAACAATCATCGTTAAGAATGCAATTTGTATAAATAAAACGAGTGCAATGATAAAAAACCGAGTGGCCTTGTGTCTCTTCATTAAAGGTTATGGCATTTGTAACAGTAACTTAGATTTAATTACTGTATTTTTTTAAGCCTGCAAAATTAAGAAACAAGTTGAGAATGGCGCATAGGATAGCTATTAATTACCTTAAAAGGCATTGCGTGGAATCATGAATTAACAATAACGTTATGATTATATAAATAGGAGTACTTTATATTGAATATCAAGCCGTAAAATGTGTTTCAAGAGGTTTAAAATGTATGGTAAAGATACTCTTCTCGTTGTTAGTATAGGTCATATGCCCATTAAGTTGATCAGCCAATATTAATATAAGTTGCATGCCTAATGACTCAGAATCTTCAAAATTATAGCCTTCAGGAAGCCCTGCGCCACTATCAATATAAATGAGTTCATAATGATCTTCTTTTTTCGCTATGGAAATTTCTAAAGTATTTACTTTATCCATTTCAAAGGCATGTTTATAAGAGTTTGTTACTAGCTCATTAAGCATTAAACCAAGGTTTGATGTGGTATCACCATTAAATATTAGCGCGTCATCAATCGTAATTGTTTTTATAATATTGAGATCTTTAACACCAATGATCTCCTCCACAAATTCTAATAATTGCTCCGTATATTCCTTAATTTTTATTTCTTTAAGCGACACACTTCCGTAGAGTTTTTCGTGCACTAAGGCCATTGAATGTATTCGGGATTTGCTCTGTTCTAAAGCAGATTTAACAGCTTCGTCATTATTTTCTTCTTGTTGCAGACTTAATACTCCAGAAATCATCTGCATATTGTTTTTAACTCTGTGATGTATTTCTTTAATAAGGGTTTGTATTTTAAACAGGCTTTTCTCTAATTCACTGTTTTTAGTATTAATTTGAGAATTTGCAAGATTCAAATTCCTATTTAACGTCGTGTTTTTTAAGAATTGGTAAAAAATAATTATTATCGCTAATGAAATGATAAAGTACCAAATATATGCTAGGTATGCTATTGTATTAGAAATAGTAGGTTTTTCCTTGTATGCACTTCCAATTTTTAAGTTTAAACCAAAAACATGTATGTTTGAGTAAATAAATTCATCATCAGAAATTTTAAAATTCTTATAATATTCCGGATCGGAATTTTTATTATAGATTGTGGTTTCATCGTAAATCACTTCCCTTGTCAAATCAACAGAGTCTTTTACAATAAATTTATGCGCAAACTCCTTATTATTTTCCCCTTCATAAAAATAGTCCAATAAATATTTTACATTAATCACAGGGGTCATATAACCCAATACGTTATTTTGTTTATCGTGAACTGTAAAATTAAACGGAAATCCAACCCAACCCTCTCTAAGATTAATTGGCGTAAATATGCGAATTTCATCAGTTGTCATTAGCTTATCTAATGCCTCTATTCTTTTTTTATCAATAAGCTCTTTTAAAGAAACGCCCTTAAGCCCTGGAGCATCAATAGAATTTGGAGCTACAACATACTTAAAAACATGATTATTGTCAATATAACTTACGACTATAGAATCGTTAAATTTTATTTCATCTAGCAAATCTTTTAAATAGTTTTGTAAGTCGATTTCTTTAGGAAAAGTAGATGCGTTTTTGAGATGGCTTTTTAAAGAAGATACTATAGTAGCATAGACGTCAATTCCTGCTTCTGCTCTAATCATGGCATCTGAATGTGTTTTCTCTAATTTATCTTGTATTTTTTTTTGTTCTAATTCTTGGTATGAAGTAATAAATTTTTGAAGTAATATTCCACCTAAAATTAAGATAAAAATAATCACTATCAAACGTTTACTAATTGTCATAGGTTTTATTGTAAGTTGTTTTACTAGATCTTATTAGATGTTACTTCAAATCATTACATGTAAGACATGAGATTTTATGTAATCATCCAGAATATAAAATGGTAGTTTAGGTTTTGAGATAGTCTAATTGGAGACTTCCGTTGGGCTCATTCCAAATTTGTTTTTAAAAGCGATACTAAAGTTTGAGAGGTTATTATAGCCAATTTCCAAATAAATATCAGAAGCTTTTAAATCACCTGCAAGTAACAAGTTTTTTGCTTTTTGTAGGCGCTTATCTTGCAACCACTTACCAGGTGGCTCCTGATAGGCTTTAATGAAATGCCGTTTAAAAGTTGACAAACTCATATGGCATAAAAAGGCAATTTCCTCTAACTTTAAATTAGAATGCACATTACCTTCAACAATACTCTTAAATTCTGACACTTCTTTAGAAATTAAAGAATGTAGGTAATGTTCAAAAGCAGAGCCATACTTATTAAGAAGATACAACATGATTTCTTCAAATTTCAAATCCAATATCGCACCGCTAAAACTATGGTTTGTAAAGGTATTAGAAGATAGAGAGTTGATAAAAGCGGCTAAATAATCGTCATTTTCAATTACAAAATAAGGGACATCTTCCTTTCGTGATTTAACATTATTAGTGTATTTGCCCAAAAAATCGATGAGTTTCTTTTCTGAAAAAAAGAATAGTTTGCAAAAATATATGGCATCAGTATCCAATAATTCAGTCCATAACCAATTGCCTTTTTTTAATAATAGTGATTGCTGATTATTAACTGCAATAGACGTATTTGCAAAATGAACCTGCTTTTTCCCTACCTGAAGAAAGCTAAACATATTCATACTTAAATTGACTTTACTTTTGACAACGTCATTAGTCATTTTAAAATCATAAATAAAAATGTCTTGTGGTTCGTTTTTCTTTTGAAAATAGATTTCAGGGATGTTTTCAATGGGCATACAGCTTCGCTTCAACAAATATTTGAATTTGTTCTGACCACAAATTACTAAAAAATGATCGAGTGTTCGAGAGAAATCATCATTTATATTGTCCTAAGCAGTGAATAAACTGTGATTTTTATGGACTACTCAATTGAAGTTTTAATAAAAATTAGCGTCTATTTACCAAGCATTCTTCACATTGGCTGTATATTAGCGCACTTAAAAATAATGAACAAATAGGCGGAAGCTGTCCTTAGTTAATTTGCAATTATGATGAAGCATTTATTCTCAAATTTATTATTTAAAGTTTTTATTGCCATAGTATTAGGTATTGTTTTCGGGTTATATTTACCTGAATCTGTAAACCGAATATTTACCACATTTAATGCGTTTTTTGGGCAGTTTTTAAATTTCTCCATTCCATTAATTATCATGGGATTAATAATGCCCGCCATATCTGATTTAGGTAAAGGTGCTGGTAAACTCCTTCTACTCACCGCTGCCATTGCTTATGGATCGACTTTATTTTCTGGATTTATGACCTATTTTACGGCATCCAATATATTCCCACCGCTATTGGCATCGCATGTAAACGATGTGGCCCAAATTACCGATTCTGGTCGTGAACTTACCCCCTATTTCAGTATTACCATTCCGCCTGTCATAGATGTCATGTCGGCACTGGTACTCGCCTTCGTGATTGGTTTAGGATTGTCCTTTCAAGAGAAATCCAGTTTAAAGCTGGTTGTAAAAGATTTCGAAAAGATTATCATGCAATTAATAGAAAACGTTATTGTGCCGCTACTACCGTTGTTCATTTTAGGCATTTTCGCGAGTATGGCCTTTAGCGGACAAGTATTCTCGATACTTAAAGTGTTTATCAGTATTATTGGGGTTATTTTCGCTTTGCATATTTTACTGCTTTTGCTTCAATACACTATTGCGGGCGCGCTTACCAAGAAAAATCCTATCAAATTATTGGCCACTATGATGCCCGCTTACTTTACGGCATTAGGAACACAATCCTCTGCTGCGACTATTCCTGTGACTTTAGAACAAACCTTAAAAAATGGGGTTTCAGAAAAAATTGCTGGGTTTGTCATTCCCTTATGCGCTACCATTCATTTATCAGGAAGCATTATGAAAATTACCGCCTGCGCCATGGCCTTAATGATCTTACACGGGATGCCGTTTAGTTTTACACTTTTTGCGGGGTTTATCTTTATGTTAGGCATCGCGATGGTTGCAGCGCCAGGAGTTCCCGGAGGCGCGATAATGGCGGCAGTAGGCATCTTACAATCCATGTTAGGGTTTAATGAGGAAATGATCGGCTTAATGATTGCCCTATATATCGCTATGGATAGTTTTGGAACGGCTTGTAACGTTACTGGTGATGGCGCCATTTCTATAGTGGTAAATAAAATTACCAAAGAAAAATTGGTCTCATAATACGATGAATTACCATCACTGACAACGTTGATGACATACCAAGAGCGATATTAATTCCCTTTAAAAGCACAACACCATGAGTACGATTCCTAAATTACATTATATCTCGCAAGGCGACAGCCCTGAACAGCATATTGACACTATCAGAGAAGCGTGTACGTCAGGTATAGAATTGGTTGAGTTACGGCTTAACAATTTGGATGAAGCTACCGTATTGAAAACGGCACAAGAAGCACGCGACATTACCGGCATGTATCACACCCGTTTAATGATCAGTGATGATTACAAAATAGCCAAAACCGTAAAAGCTGACGGTATCTATTTGAATACATCGGATACCTGCCCATTAGTTGTTAGAGAATACTTGTACACCTGGCAAATTATTGGGGCTGCTGCACAGAGTCTTGAAGACTGTAAAACACTTTTAGAAAAGAAAGTGGACTATATAGGCTTAGGTCCTTACAAAGTAATCTCAATCGAACAACACTCCAACCCTGCTTTAGGACTACCCCAATACACAACGCTTTTAGATACCATTTATACAGAAACGCCCGTTTTTGCCTTTGGCGAGATACAATTAGAAGATGTTCCGGAATTGCTAAAAACAGGAATTTACGGCATCGCCGTATCAGAAGCCTTGACTAAAGATTTTAAAAAGATCAAATTATTTCAGAAGTTATTGGGAGGCTCGAACACCAAAGAACAAGTATGGAATATGGATGACCATAAGTAATTAACGTACAATTGTCGTGCAATAGCTGATGACATCTGTAATTAGGCACCTAAATGAAGGCTGTTACGTTTTTAGATATCAAAAACAACCATTTCAGCCCGTGCTCCAAATCGGATTGGCAGTATACTGGTTCCAATGCCTTTGGAAATATACATTTTGGGCTCAGCGTCTTTATACCAACCTTTTAAATAAACACCACTCCCTCGGGGCTTAAAAGGTACCAGGCCGAACAAGGTAATTTGTCCGCCGTGCGTATGGCCAGAAAGCACTAAATCAATTGGCATTTCTCCCTTTTGTTTTGCAATGAGATCTCTGTGCTCCGGACAATGGGATAGCACAATGGTAGTTTCGGCGGGTTCTAAACCGTCAATTGCCTTTACAAAATCAGCAGTGCCACCCAGATAATCGTCAATTCCAATGATTGAAATTTTACGCTTTCTTATTGAAATGGTCCTATTCTCATTGATTAATAACTCGCAATTATTTTGGGCATAGGTGTTTTTAAGTGTAGTCAAATTCACATGCCCCCAGTATTCCCAATTTCCGGTAATCGCATATTTTTGGATCGATGCATCAATCAATTGCAAAAATTCATTCAATGCCACTATCTTTTCCGTCTTATCAACAGAATCTCCAGTAATCATGATCATATCAGGCTGTAATGTGTTTATTCTTTTGGCAATCGACTTGTGGAAATACCGCAACTGATCAAAATGCAAATCTGAAATTTGAACAATTTTTATTTTGTTGTCTTCCGATTTTGAGATGTCAAAATAATTCCAGTCAATGACATATTTTTCGAACCAAAATGCATCTAACAGCACCACTCCCATGGATGCCAAGAGGCCTCCCTTAATAAATTTCCTTCGGGTTAATTTCGTCATATTCTAAAGTATTGACAATAACTGTACATGGTTTGGTGCAACCACTAATTTAGTAAAAGCAATCCGAATAGATTCTTACACTCACATCTTAACTGGAAACACTAAGAATTATTCTTTCTAACTTCTCTAACAAAAACCCATTCCGAATATTGAATTACTCCGTAATAATTTTCGAAGGCCGTCATTATTGGCCTCCATACCTCAATAGATTAACCCATAAGCTCTAAAAATTCAGTTTTCACCTTTAAGGTTATTATTGCTATTTATAAAGCACACTGAAGGATCAATATAGCGGTAATTTTATTGGATTACCTCCATGTTAACACTAAAATTATGCGCGATTTAACCCTCAAAAAATCTAGCTCCTCCCAAAGAAGGAAGTTGCATTTACCACGACACAACACTTCTGAGACTGTCATGTCTTCTAAAGCTGTGAGTTCCGTTTTAATGTTAACAACGTTTCCGCCCCGCGAGTGCGGCATTGCCACCTATTCAAACGATTTAAAACTGAGCTTTGACAGCGTTTATGGAAGTTCCTCTAATATTGAGATCTGTGCCTTATATGATGTAAAACATCCACTCGAAGCCGCTGACCACTTTAAGTACAGCCTAAATACTGATTGTTGTGACAGCTATGAACTATTGTCTTCTAAAGTCAATGCTGACAACACTATTAAACTGGTCATGATCCAACATGAATTTGGATTGTACAATGGTTGCTCAGACTTTTTTATTGATTTTTTAAAATCTGTAAACAAACCCATAATTATCGCTTTTCATACGGTTATCCCAACCCCAAATACACAATTTATAAACCACGTGACCGCTATGGCATCTTATGCTGTAGGCCTTACGGTAATGACTCATGATTCAAAAAGAATCTTAACGAACACCTATGGCATTTCCGCATCAAAAATTGAAGTCATTACACATGGGACACATTTAATACGACATAAAAACAAAGCAAAACTAAAGGCAAAATATGGTCTTGAAGATAAAACCGTTTTGTCAACATTTGGTTTATTAGGCCCTGGTAAAAGTATTGAGACCACTTTAGAGGCGCTTCCTGAAATCATCAAAGACTTTCCGAAAGTAATATTTTTGATATTGGGAAAAACACATCCCACTTTAGTCAAGAATGAAGGGGAAGTCTATCGGGATCTACTGGTTAAAAAAACCAAAGATTTAAAAATAGAAGCCCACATCAAATTTATCAATGAATTTCTTCCGTTGGATACGTTGCTGGAATACCTTCAACTCACCGATATTTACCTGTTTACCTCTAAAGACCCAAATCAAGCGGTAAGTGGTACTTTTTCATATGCCATGAGCTGTGGTTGTCCAATTATTTCTACACCTATCCCCCATGCAAAAGAATTTCTCTCTGCTAATAAAGGACTATTGTTTGATTTTGAAAACAGTAAAATGTTGGCTAAACAAATACGTACCCTCTTAAGTGATAAGCCCTACAGAAAAAGCTTAGGTCTGAATGGTCTTCATGCATCTGCGGCCAACTCATGGCAAAATTCAGCACTGGCGCACGGAGAGTTGTTTCAAGATTATGCCCCTCAACTTAAATTGGGTTATCGGAAACCGGACATAAAACTTGATCATCTTTATAAAATGACTACTAATGTGGGCATCATTCAGTTTGCCCAATTGAATCATCCCGATTTAGAATCGGGATATACCTTAGATGATAACGCAAGAGCTTTGATAGTGATTTGTGAACAGTTTAAGCTCACTAAAGATGAGGGATTGATTCCTTATTTAATTATCTATTTCAGTTTTATATTAAATTGTCAACGACATGACGGCCGATTTTATAATTATGTTGATAAAAACGCACAATTTACAGCGCAGAATGAAACTGTAAATCTTGAAGATTCCAACGGACGAGGTATTTGGGCACTAGGACATCTTTTGGAAATTATAGATTTGCTCCCAGATTCCTATGCATATTTAGGCGCCAGAGCTAAAGAATGTTTTCAAGAGTTTCTACCCAACGCCATCGGCTACAATTCGCCCAGAGCTATGGCCTTTATCATTAAAGGAATTGCCGCTTCAGGATTAGCGGGCTCAAACGCAAGTTATACCCATACCTTTTATAAACTGGGTTCCAAACTTTTAAAAATGTACAAACATGAGTCTCAAAAAGACTGGAAATGGTTTGAACCGTATTTAACTTATGGAAATAGTGTATTGCCAGAAGCCATGTTTGAGGTCTATAAATTGACAGAAATAGAAGAATTTAAGCTCACTGCATATGAGTCGTTCAACTTTTTGTTAGAACATTTATTTACCGACGATAAGTTTAGGGTAATTTCTAACCAAACCTGGTTTTTACGCGGTGACTCCTTGAAAAATCGCTCCCTTGGTGGACAACAACCCATTGATGTCGCTTATACGATCTTAGCCCTTAAAAATTTTCATACCATTTTTTCAAATGAAGGATACGACGAGAAAATGGAACGGGCTTTTAGTTGGTTTTTAGGAAATAACCATCTCAACCAAATTATTTACAACCCACGCACTACCGGATGTTTTGACGGATTGGAACTCAATAATGTCAATCTCAATCAAGGTGCGGAATCCACGTTAAGTTACTTAATGGCGCGCTTGGCCTTTGAAAAAGCATCATAGGTAAAAAAAGTTTAATTATTTTAAGGACTGCTTTAACGCTTTTAAAAGTACAGACAGTTCTACTGTGGCGTAAGATGAAGAATAGTCTGATACGGCGTAGGGAATAATTAGATAGTCATTATGGATCAGCCCGCCACAAGAATAAACCACGTTGGGCACATAACCTTCACGCTCTTCCTCGCTGGGGGATAATAACGGCTCTTTTAAGCGGCCAATAACTTTAGTTGGATCTTTCAAATCTAGCAAAGAGGCACCAATACAATACCGTCTCATTGGTCCCACCCCATGGGTTAAGATCAGCCATCCATCTTCTGTATAAATTGGAGATCCGCAATTGCCTATTTGAGTAAGATCCCACGCAAATTTTGGCTCCTGTAATTTTATAGGATCGCTCCACAAGGTAATTCGATCAGAAAAAATAATATAATTATTATAGCCGTCCACACGTGCGAGCATGGCATATTTTCCATTTATTTTCCGTGGGAACAGCGCAAAATTCTTGTTTTGTGCAGCATTCCCGTGTATCGGCATGATTCTGAAATTTAAAAAATCATGCGTACTGAGTAATTTAGGAATAATAGTATGTCCATTGTAGGCGGTATAAGTAGCATAAATGGTTTCTTCACCATTGTCGTCTTTAAACCTAACAAAGCGGGCATCTTCAATCCCTCTACTTTCTGAAGGAGAATTAGGAAAAATGACCCGTTCCGAAATATCACTTTGCTCGTGAAACTTTAAATCATAATAAGAATCTACCAACCATGTCATTTCCTGTAATGCCAGTCTTTTGACATCGTCCATAGCATTCGCTTCCAATAAATTATGAACTGCATTTTTGAGATTATAATACTCAAAACGCTCTGGCAAAGGATCCATAATTTCGGAAATATAAGTATCAGGAATATGTATTTCCTTCATTTTATTTACAAACCGTTGTTTATCATAGGAAACTTTATACCCTACTTCAGGAAGATCAATGTGATTTTTAACCTTTAAAACATTTAAATTGTTGTTTTTGTCTAAGATAGCTCTTCTAAAAACGATGGATGATAGATGCCCTTCGCCAGTAGCTCTAAAGGAGATAATAACCCGTTTCTCACCTTCTTTTAAAAAAGATTGGTTAAAATCCTCAATCATTGACGGATTAAAGAGCGCTGTAGATTCTATAGAATATTCCATAGTGCTATAAGAGCCAATCAACATTTTTTGATTCTCTGTCAAGCTATTGTAATCCACTCCCATATGATTAATTAACCCTTCAAAATGAGCACAGTGTTCTTTGAAAATCTTCTTAAGATTTCGATGACGTCCCCTAAACTCTTCTAAGGTCTTTGCTAGCTCATGGGCTACTTTCTCCTCAGGAAAGTCCAATATTCTGTTAATGAGACGTTTTGTACGTTCATCTCCGTTATTAAAAAAACGTGTTACCACACGCTTTGCATCGGGAGTGAATTTTAATGCTTTACGGTGCACCTTTATTTCCATGTAAGTAAGTTATAAAAAATATATAAAAGTTTCACTTTTTAGGGCAATCAATTTAGCGGGATAATAAATTACGTGTTTGATTTTTTCACTAAGATAATCCTCCAAACGCTTCCCCTCTATTTTTAGCATGGCAAATAATACTCTTCCAAAAGATGAATTGATCTCCCTGTTATAGGAGCTTTCTAGAAGCTCCGTCTTTGGAGCAGTTTAGCCAGAGCGATAGGTATTCAGTCTATTGTAACTCTTATCCACCAATTATTTCGCCACCATTAACATGGATAAACTGTCCTGTAATATAACTGCTATCTTCACATGCTAAAAAAACATAAGCTGGCGCCACTTCACTAGGTTGCCCTGCTCTACCCATGGGGGTGTCTTGTCCAAAATTAGTAATATCATCAAAAGTTGCTGGAATTAAAGGTGTCCAAATGGGTCCTGGGGCCACACCATTAACCCGAATATTCTGTTTGGCGAGTTGCGCCGATAAAGATCGTGTAAAACTCGTAATCGCTCCTTTTGTACTGGCATAGTCCACTAAATGATCACTACCCCTATACGCTGTTACAGAGCCGGAATTGATAATTACATCGCCTTTTTTAAAATGTGGCAATGCAGCTTTTACCATATAAAAATAGGGATAGATATTGGTCTGAAACGTGGTTTCTAACTGTTTTTTAGTGATATTTTCAATAGAATCTTCGGGGAATTGCATCGCTGCATTATTCACCAAGACATTTAACTTACCATATTTCTTGAGGCATTTGTTAACGCTACTGGTACAGTTGGAGTTTAATTTCAGATCAGCTTTAATCAACAGACAATTTTTTCCCTCCTTCTCGACCATTTTTTGGGTATCCTTTGCATCTTTGGTTTCCTTCAGATATACAATAGCCACATCTGCCCCTTCTCTTGCAAAATGAACAGCCACACTCCTACCTATGCCACTGTCCCCTCCTGTAATGAGTGCCACTTTGCCCTTCAATTTATCTGACCCTCGATAGGATTTCCTTATGACTTCTGGTTCTGGATGCATTTTATTTTCTTCACCCGGTTGGGTTTGTTGTTGATCAGGAAATTTATTCGGTTTTTTCATAAAATAAAAGCTATGGTTAAGCATCCAAATTAATTCAAAATGCAGCAGCCGATAAACGTTAATGCATTAAAAGATATCTCAAAAGATAAATAGTCACATTATAATGATCCTCTCTTTTATTTTATCAATTACCGCAATCCTTAACGCACAAAAAAACCATGAATGTTAACTGAATTCATGGTTTTTTATTTTAGGCTGTACTATAATGGATTCCGTGTACTGGCCTGTAAACTAAAGGTTATCTGTTATCTGTTATCTGTTATTTGTTATCTGTTATCTGTTACCTGTTATCTGTTATCTGTTATCTGTTGTCTGTTATCTGTTATCTGTTACTTATTCCAATTTCGAATTTCGTTCTCGATATCTTTTGTGCTCCGATTTGTTCTTCGGGCAATACTTGCTATCATATGATCAAGTTCACCCGATTTAAATTCTAAATCATCGTCCGTAATGGTTGGTTTTTTTTCCGATAATCGGCCTGAATATTACTCCAGTTTCCTTCCAAACTGTCATCTCCACTATTTAATGAAACAGATGCGGTCATCCACATACACTACTGTATCTATATAACTTCTAGGCTCTATCAACTTTTTTTTAAGTCAATTTTACTACGTTTAGGAATACTTACTTTTAGGATAAACATCTAATTTCACAGGATTAGAAACATTAATTTAATTCAAAAATTAAAAATGATATGAAAACCTTAGAAGATTTATTTGAACACCAATTGAAAGATCTATACAGTGCTGAGAATCAGCTCCTAAAAGCCTTGCCGAAAATGGTTGAAAGCGCCACAGATGCTAAATTAAAAAAAGCTTTTGAAGACCATTTAAAGGAAACCAAAGAACACAAAAAGCGTTTGGAAGACGTGTGTGATGAACTAGGCTTTGATCCTAACGGAGAAACCTGTAAGGCGATGGAAGGACTGATTAAAGAAGCCGAAAGTTTTATAAAAGAGAAAAAAGATGATGATGTAAACAATGCTGGTTTAATAGCCGAAGCACAGCGCGTTGAACATTATGAAATTTCCGGTTACGGCACTGCTGTAAGATATGCGAAAGAGTTGGGACATAAAAGTGTAGCCACCAAACTTAAAAAAACATTAGATGAAGAATACGGTGCAGATGAAAAGCTCAATAAAATGGCAGAACAGCGCCTTAACAAGAAAGCTAAAAGTTAACACCACAAAAAATCCCGAAATTATTTTCGGGATTTTTATTTTAACAGAAAATACTTTTATCTTTAAAATGGTAAGAGAGTTATGGACTAGCTTTCACCCCTCTTAATGCAGCCATTGGTACACTCCTAATGCTGTGACACTAAATACAATATGAGCAAGAAAGATATGGATATAATACTGTTTATAATTAAATTGTGAGGTAAAATTTACCAACTTGAACATCATTTTCCACCCCACAACCCCCAACACTCCCAATACACTTCCAAAAGCTAAACTCCAAAGAAAAGTTCTAGGCACATCTGTGAGTCTCCATAGCACCTCATAAAATATCAAAAACACAATGCCCAATACAAAGTGAATGATCCAACCCCACATATATGTATTTCGCTCAGAAGCCTTTATATACGGATGATCCTGCATGAGTTTAGAAAGCAATGCAGGTTCTCTAAATACATGGCCAGAAACCATACTCCAAATTGCACTGAAAAGTGTCATCACCACTACAGCAATGATCCACGCCAGAATAAATGTTATCAAAGACATTGTTTATTAGTTTTATGACTTTTAGGGTCGTAAATTATCTGTTTTGATTAGACTCTAACATAGCAATCAAGGCTTTTGCTGTTGGACCGGCAGATAACGGATTTTGGCCTGTTAAGAGTAATCCATCCGACTCTACATGAGATGCAAAAGGAATTAGCGCCTTATGATAATCGGCTCCCAATTCTTTTAATTTATCTTCCAATGTATAGGGGATATTATTTGATCTCATCACCAGTGTTTCTTCTGCGTTAGAAAACCCCGTGACCCTTTTACCCTTTAAAATTGAAGGTTCCAGTTGGGTTGCTTTTAATAGGGCCGCTGGGCCATGGCAGACTGCTGCGACGGGTTTATGTTGCGACAAAAAATCCACAATCAACCTTCCGCTGGCGTCATTAGTGGCCAAATCAAACATCGGACCATGACCCCCTGGGTAAAACACAGCATCAAAGTCGGTAGCTGAAACCTCAGCAAGTTCGACAGTATGCTTTAGGGCGTCTTTTGCAAAATCATCATTTACAAACCGCCTGTTAGATCCGGTCAGATTTTCTGTCAACTTACTCATGGGGTCAATTGGCGGACTCCCTCCTTTAGGGCTAGCAAGTACCACGGTGTAATTTTTATCGCGAAACTCATAATACGGATCTGTAAACTCGCCTATCCACAACCCTGTTGTACTGCTTGTATTAACCAGCTCTTGATGAGAGGTAAGTACCATTAAAATCTTTTTCATAATTATAAGTCGTTTTTCAGTTATTGATTGATCATCCCGTTTTCATCCGTGATCAGGTAGTGGATGGGTTTAAATGTGCCCCCGTTGCTATCTTCCGCCGAACATGCGGTCAATGCCACGATGAGATCCATTTCAGCTTTAAACCGAACTAAATCTCCAGGTTTGGAGGTTGGTGGTAATACTTTTAGTTTCCCTTTGTCATCAAACTGAACGTTCATAAACACATTAAACGCGGTGGGAATGTCATCGACGTCAATTCCGTATGGTCGCAAATTTCGGTATAAATTTTCTTGACAGCTGGGATGGTACTCCGGATTATCATACATAATCTCAAAGGTTTCCGGGCTACATGGCGCTAACAGAAAATCGTTGCGTCCATTGGTATCCTCCCTAATTTCCATCATTTTTTGAGATCGGTTACTCCATAGATAATTGCCTTTGGTCAAAAGAATGGACTCTTCAAAATCCATCGATTTACCCGCAGACAATTTTTCCTTGGGATCCTCACGATTAAAAACCACCATATCACTGACCTGTTGACCCATAGGATCAATAATGGTAAGAATGTCGCCTTTTTTCAATTCAAAAGCGGCGCCAGATTGGGGCGGTATAATGTGTATGGCACTCATATAGTGTTGGTATTTTGGTGAAAAGGACATTTCCATTGGTCATCAACAGCTCTTCCGCTGTACTGTTTTGCTTCAGAATCAGACCCGAAATCCCGTAACACCGGGTTGATTGACCCTTGTAGTTTTTTATCACGACGTCTGATTCTTTTTTTAACCGTTTGATAGGTGCCCATCTCTCTTAATTTTTCGAACTGCCAATGCAAATTCAACACTATCGTACAATACGGCGCACGACGTGCCATTCTGGAACTTTTAGGATGCATGCCTACAATATAAAAGGCCTTTCCTTTAAGACTAAAGCTAAACATCGGATTATCAACATCGTCACTTACCTCAGCATCCCACTCCGCATCATCGTGATCATGCAATTTTTGCAGGAGATTCCAGAGCGCTTTTTCAAATTCTAGCTCTGTTGCAAACTGGTTATCTTTAAAGCAAAGCATCAATGATTCGAATTCATTAGACTCAAAATTATAATTTTGCAAATAGTTTTCTATAGTCTCTAAAATGGGTGCAATGACGGCATCTGAAGTGATATCATCATATATATTTATCTGGTAATTATCCAATTTAAACACCGCATTTGCCATAATACAGGGGTGTTTTTCCTTGATGATAAAATTTTTATAGGCGAGCTCAATTTTCGTTTTTTCTTCCAAATTCACTGTCTTCATAATTTTAAGCTATCGTTGTACATCCTTTAATAACCAGTCGTCAATGGCATCATCATTGTTTTTGTGTAAGACAACCATATCTCCTGTCGATTCAAAAATGACTGCTTTAATTTCAGACAATCTAACCACGTTGGCTTCCCTTAGTTTAGATCGAATATCTCCCTCCGTCACTCTAACCGCTTTCATATTGTCCCGTAACAGTGTCTGACCATCCATCACCATTGTGGGCTGATTGTCTGTTATTTTACTAAACCATTTGTAGCGTCTCAAAAATGCCGCCGCCAACTGGAGTGCATAGACAACCAAAAGCGCAACAGCACCTTCCAAAAAACTAACACTTTCTGACAAAATGGTGGTTGCAATCATCGACCCTACCGCAACGGTCATGGCAAAATCAAAGCTGGACATTTTAGAGAAACTTCGTTTGCCAAACAATCGGGTATAAAGAATCACGGCCGCGTAAATGCCAAATGCTGAAAAAAGTATGAGAAAAAAGCTTTTTTGGCTCAATATAAAAAGGGCTTCCATTGCTTCTAACCATTCATCTTTTGCAATTAAGTTGGATATGACAATAGCGTAATTCATAATAGGGTATCGTTGCGCTAATCATTAACCACAAAGGCGTGGATAACTCCAGGGAGCCATCCTATTAAAGTGAGGATAACACTTAAAAGAAAGGTGGATCCAATGCCGTGCTTTAAAAAAACGGCTAAGGGCGGTAAAAAAATATTTAGTAAGATTGTGACTAATGACATAGATTTGTTTTTAGTGGTATGATTATGTGCATTTGTTTCTAAAAGGAACAGTATCGTATTCTTTTAAGAATTGGCAGTAACCATAATTGTTGGTAATAATGGCAAAGTTATGTACAATGACTTAAGGGCATTAGTGCGATACCTTAAAATATGAACTCAATAAATTACGGTGATTTATTTATAAAATCTTCAAGAAATCATCATAGTTTCTAAATAAAATTATTTACCCTCAAAACATAATTTAAAAAGCAATAAGTATAGCATTAACATTTTTCTTTTTGTTGCTTTTTTGATGACCCAACAACAATATAAAGCATGACCGCATTCAATATAAAAGACACCCCGTTAGTCACTATAATTGGCCAATCCATCTTAAAAATGCCGTACACTGTCCAAAGTCCAACACCACAACACAGAATGATAAACATATACGGACTCACATCCTTAACCGCCCTAGTTCTAACTGCTTTTATAATTTGGGGTAAGACGGCGAACGTGGTAAGGACGCCCGCAACAATTCCTATTATTTCTTCTAATTCCATATATTTTGGTCTGCAAATGATGTTTTTAGGATTGAAATGTCAACATTAAGGTTTATATAGTTTTACAAAAAAGAACCAAGTATCAAGATCTGTTATCTCAACTCTTGGTTCCTCTTAATAAGATATGTATTGGAAATTTTCAAATAAGCGAACGATTAATACAAACTAATCTCGCCAATACTAATCCATTACACTGGGATTTTTTCAGCACGTGCCATACGTTTCCAATTGCGATGTTGGGCAATGGCTTTGGCAAATGTTGAAGGATCTGAGTTGAGACAAACTGCTGGATCATCTTTAAATTCCGACACATAAGTTGCTTCCAAGAGCTCCACGCCTTCATGATCTGCTGCAATAGCCTTACAATGTTTTAAAGCTTCGTTGATAAACTTAATAAACTTTGCAGTGTCTTTCAACGCAGCCACCGATTCCTTCCCTCCAGGCACATATACCGCATCATAAAGCACACTTTCAGTGGTTGCAATGGCCGCGTCTACTTTTTGTTCTTGGCCATTGTCACTTTTTACAGTGCCGCCATGTGGTGCCACCACCTTAATCATAGCGCCTTCTTTTTTCAGTGCATCTGTCATGTTTTTGAAATCCTTCATTGAGAATCCATCACCTATTAATACGGCTACTTGACGCGTTACAATGGAATTAAATTTGGTGTTGGCTTGACTTAGTGCCGGATCTTTTTCTAAATACACTTTCTTTTTAGGCGGTTGAAATTTGGAAACATCCGCATCAGCGCCTATAGCCTGATTCAATGGTTCATCAATAGATTTTGGTACTTTAAGTCCCAATCCTTTGGCCACTTTTTGAGATAGGTCTTCATCAATTTGCGCAATGACATACAACATCCGTTCTTGAATATGTTGGTGGGTACATTTCCCCAATTCGAAGATATACGCATCCGTTACATGTTGCTTCTCCCAATCAGCAAGGCTTCTATAAAACAAAGCAGGTTGAGAAAAATGGTCACTAAAGCTTTCACTTCGTGTTCTAATCTTTTTTGCATCAATACGCTCTTCATAAGATGTAAAGGCTCCTTCAGACATTTTAGCAAGATGTGGACAGCCACCACTTAAACTGTTTGGAAAATACGCCGTTTGACCTTTTGGCACGTCCATTTGCATATGCCCATCCCGTTGATTGTTATGGGTTGGCACAATAGGCCTGTTTATTGGAATTTGATGGAAATTAGGCGATCCCAATCTTGAAAGTTGTGTGTCTCGGTATGAAAAAAGACGACCTTGTAAAAGCGGATCATTTGTAAAATCAATTCCTGGAATAATATGACCTGGGAGAAACGCCACTTGTTCCGTTTCGGCAAAAAAGTTTTCTGGATTTTTATTTAAGGTCATTTTACCGATGATCTGGACCGGAACCATTTCCTCAGGAATCAGTTTGGTAGGATCCAATAGATCAAAATCAAATTTATGTTCGTCTTCCTGTGCTACAACTTGAATTCCTAATTCCCATTCAGGAAAATGGCCTGCATCAATGGCATCCCATAAATCCCGACGATGAAAATCAGAATCAGCGCCACTAATTTTTACCGCTTCGTCCCAAGTTACAGAATGTACTCCTAATTTTGGTTTCCAATGGAATTTTACAAAATGGGATTCCCCTGCCTCATTGATTAATCGAAACGTATGGATACCGAATCCTTCCATCATCCGAAAACTTCTAGGTATGGCCCGATCGCTCATCACCCAAATCTGGTTGTGAAGCGTTTCCGTAGTGTGCGAAATAAAATCATAAAACGTATCATGAGCGGAAGCCGCTTGAGGGATTTCTTTATTTGGTTCAGGTTTTACGGCGTGGACTAAATCAGGAAATTTCATGGCATCCTGGATAAAGAAGATGGGCATATTGTTCCCTACTAAATCCCAAGTACCTTCTTCGGTGTAGAACTTTACGGCAAATCCGCGCACGTCCCGCGCCAAATCTGTTGACCCTTTGGATCCAGCAACCGTTGAAAAACGCACAAACACGGGTGTTTTTCTGGCTGTATCTGTAAAAATCCCTGCTTTACTATAGTTTTCTATACTGTCATACAATTCAAAATAACCATGCGCTCCGCTTCCTCGTGCATGTACAATGCGCTCAGGAATTCTTTCATGGTCAAAATGGGTTATTTTTTCTCTCAATAAAAAATCCTCAAGCAAGGTAGATCCACGCTCCCCTGATTTCAAAGAATTATTGGTATCGTTTACTTTTAGACCTTGATTGGTGGTCATCACTGTATCTTTCGTTTCTACTTCAAAACGTTTTAAATCGTCTATTTTTTTGGAGTTTGTAGTCTCTGGTTTTTTTTTGGCCATCTGAGTTAAATTTTAGAAATTAATAACTAATTATCAGCGCGATAAAGAACTAATTAGAATTCAATACATTAAAATTCATAATTTTAAAGGACATGGCTTAACACAAAAAGAAATTTTTATAACGTAATAAGAAGCTTATTTCAACCGAGTGTTTTTAGTTTGACTAAAAGTTAGAGGTAGATTTAAAATAGAATTCCCGGATTGCGATGTAAACAATCTCAACCTCAAAGACCCCTATTCTATTCATTTCTCCTGGCCTCTCTCCGTTCTTGGCGTTCTTTTTTCTTAAAAAATCCGCGAAAGAAGAAGTTGTGCTGCAGCGCTTCCATGTTTTGGTTCAGTTTTTCTGAGGCTTCCTTTATTTGAAACATTGTAGAATCGATATCCTTTACGAAATCTTTATCTTGAGTTATAAAATTAACGGCGCCCTTTCCAGATTTCAACTCGGTTAAATAGCTATTCAAATTCTTCGTAGCCGCATTAATATCTTCACTGGATTTTTCGAGATTGGCAAAAACATTTCTAAATTGATTCGCGGCTACAGTATCACTCAACACTACAGCAGCAGCGCTAGTGTCATAATTAATTTTTGAAATGATCTGATTGACTCTAGAAATGGCCAAACCGGTTCCTTCGGAAGTCTTTCTAAGTTCTACCAACGTTTGACGGATATTTTGGGCTAAAATAGTATCATTGATCAAGGCACCTAAAGTTCCTTTACCTTCCAAGATTTGATTGGTTATTTTTAAGAGATCCGCCGTTAATAAAGCGGCATTTTCATTGGTAGTATTTAATGTTGACAACATATCGTCAGCGCCAATTTTACTGTACGATTCTATCGTATCTCCCGAGACCACTGCAATAGCTTGCTGATTTTTGCCAGGGATAATGTTCACCACCATACTGCCCACTAAACCATCTGATCCTATTGAGGCCACGGCATCTTTTTTAATATAGTTAGCGGTTTTTTCTTCCACCGACATCTGTATGGTAATCTTGCCAACTTCTGTCATTTCAATTTTACTTACCGTTCCTACATTGATCCCTGAATAGCGTACATTGTTACCTATCTGCAACCCATTCACGTTACCAAAAACGGCATAGACTTGAATGGTTTTACTGAAAATATGTTGTCGTTTCCCTATGGAATATAGTGCACCAATGAGAAGAATGGTCCCTAAAACCACGAAGATTCCTACTTTTATTTTTTGTGAAGTCGATTTTGCCATAGTTTTAATTTTTAAAAAATGCCCGTGCTTGCGGATCGCTTGAATTTGAAAGTTCCTCATAGGTTCCCTCGGCATAATTAATGCCATCTACCAACAATATAATCCGATTTGAAATGACCCGTGCACAATCCACATCGTGCGTAATAATAAGAGAAGACGTGTTATATTCTTTCTGAATGCTGCGCATTAACTGAATAATTTCATTTGCCGTAATCGGATCCAATCCTGTTGTTGGCTCGTCATACATTATAATTTCTGGCTTTAAGATCAAGGCTCTGGCCAAAGCCACCCTACGTTGCATTCCGCCCGATAGCTCTGAAGGCATCATGTCTATAGCATGCAACAGCCCAACACTTTCTAAAGCTGACTTTACGGATGCGTCGGTGCCTTGAAAATTTTTAACCTTGTCCTCATGTCGCCGTAATGGAAACTCCAGATTTTCACGTACAGTCATAGAATCGTATAGGGCACTTCCTTGGAACAAAAATCCAATTTCGGTACGTAAAAGGTCCAATTCTTTTTGCCCCATAGTAATGATGTCCTGATCTTTTATAGTGATGCTTCCTCTATCTGGCTGCACCAAGCCTACGATACATTTTACCATGACCGACTTCCCTGAGCCAGATTTTCCCATAATGACAAGGTTTTCGCCTTCATAAAGCTGCATATTAAATCCTTTAAGCACATGATTTGTCCCAAAGCTTTTATGGATGTCTTTCAATTCGAGAACAGGTTTTCGGTTGTCTTTTTTCATCTAGATTTCAAAAAATATATCAGAAACAAATACGGCTATAAAATCAATTATAAACAGCAACATAGAGGTATACACTACGGCGGAATTTGAGGCTTCTCCTACTCCAACGGTGCCTTTAGCGCAATTGTATCCTTTATAAGTACCGACAAGTCCGATAGCAAATCCGAAAAAAACAGTTTTGACAGTTGCAGGAATCACATCATTAAAGCTTAAGGCATCAAAAACCTTGTTAAAATATAAGGTATAGGAGACATCTCCCTTTAAATTTTCAATGATTGCAGATCCCACTAATGCAATCGCATCGCCCGCAATGACCAACAAAGGCAACATTAAGGTGGCGGCCAATATTCTGGTAACCACCAAATATTTAAACGGATTGGTGCCAGAAACCTCCATAGCGTCAATCTGTTCCGTTACACGCATGGAGCCAAGTTCTGCACCAATTCCAGAACCAATTCTTCCCGCACAAATCAATGCAATAATAACTGGGCCAATTTCTCTTACAATAGAAATACTTATCATAGACGGCATCCACGATTCTGCACCAAGATCTGACAAGGTTGGGCGCGACTGAAGTGTAAACACCAAACCTAAAATAAATCCGGTTACGATTACCAAAAACAGAGAGCGTATGCCCATGTTGTAGCATTGCCGGATGAGTTCTTTAAATTCAAAAGGCGCACTGAACAATTCCTTAAAAAAACGCCCTGCAAAATAGGTCATGTCACCAATTTCAGCGAAAAAGGATTTTGTGCGGTCTAAAAAGGAAATTGATTTTGACATGTACAGATAGTGTGTTTCAAATATAGTTCAGATTTTATTAAATATACATGATAAGCGTCAGACAACACATAAAACAACATACTGAAAGCCTTTTACTTAGCACATTTATTTACACAAACTAATTAAATCTTCTCTATCTTCCACACCATTGATTTGTTTTAAAACTCGCTTTTTTAAATCATGAGTGTCCGGTAAAACAGGTAAAAAGTTTGCAAACCCCATTAAAGCGTGATCTGTACGAGATCTTAAAAATAATACCTTACTTTTTGAAACCAATTTCACTAATAGTGATTGGGCAAATTTAATTTAGAATAAGGATTGTTTATCAGTCAGTTATAATCAAATCTTTGTTCTTTTCCCGCTATCGGGACTATAAGCGCAGCGGTCTTATTCTTTATCGGACAATAATGTTTTTAAATATAGAAAAGGTTTCTGACGATTTTAATAGGTGTTTTCCAAAAGATAATTTTGATATTTAAAAAGCCGTTGTTTGTGGCTACCACAAACGTTTTAACCCGGAATTTGAAAATTTTCCACAAAGAACAATTGATAAAATCAATCAAGACCTCTCGTCTATCAATACTGAAGAATTTCAAAGTGTGTGAACCGAACAGCTGATAAAAATCATACTAAATTGATAACAAATACCTTAGGTTTGATCAGTAATTAGAATGTTGATCTTTCTAAACCGTTTGAGATAGATCAAACCATTCCCTAAAGCGTGTTACCCAGATAAAATACAGGCTTGATTTGTGTTTGAATACCGTCTTAAAAAACCAATAGGTCCCACCAGATGAAAACAATGCTTCCCCTTATATTCGCCTTTCTGCTTACAGGATGTTTGAACACTGATAAAGTTGAAGCTGACGCCACAACAACACCCAAAAATGAACTCGTACTCATCGATAGTTCAGCACGCGTAAAAACTTCAATCCTAAAGACAATCAACGTCAACAAGGATGTTCCAATTCGAGGTTACTTTAAGTGGATGGATAGTGTTGTAGCTGACCATAACCAACGCCATTCTTATGACATTAATGAGTATATTCTTGTGCATCACAACAAATGGATTATAGATACGCTAGCCCATACAGATTATTATTACCTCATGGACAAAGGCATTTTCAATGAAGATTCCCAGTCCCTTGTGGCCTTGCAAAAAAATCAGGTATTGATAATCCCAGATTCGTTGGAAACCCAAAACTTAAGAATACAGTTAAGCCATACATTTTTAGAACTCAATATTCCCGAATTCAGAATCCGAATTATTCAAGATGATAAAGAACTCTATAAGTTTCCGGTGCGCGTAGGGAAAGTAGGGAAAAAATATATGGAAATGGCTAAAGGCAATGTAGACATGCGCACAAAACCAGGCGTAGGAGAAATAATCCGGGTCAATAAAAAGCCGACCTTTGCCAATCCTACAACAAATCGTAAATATCATAGAACCACTAGAGATGATGGCAAGAGTACAATGCTTCCCGCCATTCCGTGGTTGGAGCCATCCATAAATGGTCGTAGTTTAGGTCAGTTAATACATCCTACCACCAATTTGGAAACTTTAGGAAAAGCGTCATCGAATGGCTGTATTGGACTACGGGAATCTGATGCCTGGATAGTATATTATTATGCGCCACTTGGTACTAAAATCGTCATTAAATACGAATTGCAAGGGAAGAACAACCAAGGTGAACTTGTCTCATTTAAAGATATCTATCCAGGTTTTGGGAATAAGAAATAGATTGGTTAATTGATTTAAGTACTACTTCCTAAATAAAAAAAGCCTCTCAGAATAAAATCTGAGAGGTTAGAAAATTTATATTTTTTTTGAATAAAACCCGCGGTTAACGTATCACCAACAATGGCATTTTTCGGTTTCTAATCAACAAATCATTGGTTACACTTCCCACAAATAAGGATGTGATAGTGTTGGCTCCACGAGCAGAGGTGACAATGATATCAAAGTCGCCTTTTTCAGCATGAATTTCAATAGCCTCTACTACGGATAAGCTTCGTCTATCAATATATTTAAATGGTATGTCCTCTCTGAGTTTATATTTCTTTCGGAATTGAGCAACCTTTTCCTTCAAATGAAGTTTCGTTTTATCGATCGCTTTGTCTGTGTTGATGTACGGAAAGAAGAATGAAGGAATATTATAGACATGTAAAGCTTCAACTTTTCCTCCTGAACGTTCTACCAAACTATCTGCCACTTCAAAACATTTTGTAGAAGCTGAACTAAAATCGGTTGGGATGAGCACATGATCCATTCCGTGTCTCGCTTCCTCAGGCACTAACAGTACGTTAGCATCCAACATACGCACCAATTTTTGAGATAAGGCACCTGTACCTTGTAATTCATCCTTATTACCCGTAACCATAATGTCAATTTTATACTCTTTGGCAAGATGGCTGAGAATACTTTCAGTATAATCATCAGAAGTAATAATTACTGTAAACGGAACCGCTGCTGTATAATGGTCTTCTACGGTTTTATTCAATGCTCTATCTACTATATCTTCAACAGTAATGCCTTCTTCCAAAAAGTCATCATACAAATCATATAATTTATAGTGTTTGATGTTATGGGTAAAGTACAAATGTTCAACATTCCAAACCTTACATAAAAAGCTGACATATTTCAACAGAATAGGATCCATTGCCGTAAGGTCGAGAGCTACCATCACATTCAACTCGTTCTCTAATTTAATTTTCTTTGTCATGTCTTAACTTTACTTTTATGAGGACTATGTTCTTTTAGAATCAATTTACAAATCGGTTATAGTGGGTTTCTTGTCCGGAGCTTTATCTGGATCTATCTTTTTTAAGTTTTTCTCTTCCCGTTCTTTATTCACCAAATTGAGAATGTTTTTTCTATAACTTTCTCTTTCCAACAGCTTTTCTTTTCGCTCTGCTTTATCATAATCTTCAGACATACCGCGATATAATGAAAAACACATGATCACCAAAAGAATGGCAAAGGGCAAGCCGGAAATGGTCACTACGGTCTGCAGTGCATTTAAGCCACCGCCATACATCAACACTGATGCAATTACGCCAATGGCAACCGCCCAGATGACTCTCTGATATCTTGGCGTTTTTAATTTCCCACCAGATGTAATGCTATCTACAACCAAAGCACCTGAATCTGCCGAGGTAATAATAAAGCTACAAATAAGAATAACGCCCAATACTTTTAACAGCATAGCTAACGGAAATTTATCAAAAAACACATACAGTGCTGTAGAAATATTATCGTTTACCGCAGCAATCATGGCGGTATCTCCCAAAAGAATATCGCGCATAGTAGTGCCCCCAAAGGCGCTAAACCATAGGAAGGTTACCAAAGCGGGTAAAATCAGAACACACAGAACAAACTCTTTTATGGTTCGTCCCTTAGAAATTCGGGCAATAAACGTCCCTACGAATGGTGACCAGGATATCCACCAACCCCAGTACATAATGGTTCGCGTTTTTTGCCAGTCAGTACCCTGTAAGGACTCCGTCCATGTGGACATATCTATAAAATGCACCAAATAACTTCCAATATTTTGAATGTAAGATTTAAAAATAAACGTGGTGGGGCCTAAAATAAGTACGAGCAGAAAGATAGTAGATGCCACTCTAACGTTCAGCTTACTCAACATCTGGACACCCCTATTAACACCACTAAAAGCAGAAATAGTAGCCGCTAAAGTCACCCCTAAAATAATGATTACCTGATAAAACAGTGAACTCGGGATTCCAAAAACGTGCGTCAGTCCTGAGTTGATCTGCCCTACTCCAAATCCGATGGTTGTAGCCAGACCAAAAAGCGTTGTAATGACCGCCATAATATCAATCAGGTCTCCCATCCAACCGTGAATCCTATTCCCCAAAAGCGGATAGAATGCCGAGCGCAGGGTGAGCGGCATTTTTCTATTGAACGTAAAGTAGGCCAAGGACAGCCCGACCACGGAGTAGATGGCCCAGCCGTGAATTCCGTGGTGAAGAAATGAAAAATTAATGGCTTCTTGCGCAATTAGCGCAGGGTCTTGTCCTGCCAAACGTGGTGGATTTAAAAAATCGCGGACGGGATCTGCAATACTAAATAACACCAATCCGTTTCCAATCCCAGCACTAAAGAGCATAGCAAACCAGGCCCATAAACTAAACTCGGGTTTTGCCTTATGACCACCAATCCGAATTTTCCCGAATTTACTAAAGGCCATATATAAACAAAACACTATAAATAAATTAACGGCCAACGTGTAGATCCAGCCCCCGTGGGCAGACACAAAGGTTTGGGCCATACCAAAATAGTAATCCGCTTGTTCTTCAAATATTAAGGTAAACGTTACAGTTAAAATAATAACCGCAATAGCGGTTAAAAACACCGTTTTATTTACAACGAGACCTAAAAATTTAGAGGCACTTTCTTTTCTAGCGACTTTTATCGACATATAAAAAATGGGTTATTTAAAAATGACTAAGTATGCTTCAAAAAACATATAAATGAACTTATCAGTTTCCATAGAAATGGGCTATGATAAATTAGCGAAGCCCATTATACTATAATAGAACTGTCTTTACAAACTTTTGGACAATTGTTTTTTTCCATGTTGATAATTATAATTTTATCCGCAATACATGTGTCGCTTGCCTAAATTAGATAGAATTACTATATTTTTACATTTTACAGTGAAAATTTTAAGCAGATAAAACCACCCAAGACATGATAAATGATTTAAAGAAAAGTTATGGACACTTATTTGAGGACGCTTTACTCGATGAAATTGTTGAAGTTGGCACCTATAAAGAAATTCCAGAAGGTTTTAAAATGATGGAGATAGGCGAATATGTCAAATCTATGCCCTTGCTCATTTCTGGTGCCATTAAAGTGTTACGGGAAGACAGTGAGGGTGACGAACTCCTTCTTTACTATCTTGAAAGAGGCGAAACCTGCTCTCTGACCATGACCTGTTGTTTGGGTCAAAAAAAGAGTGAGATCAGAGCTATTGCAGAAACGGATGCCACACTCATCATGATTCCCGTAGCTAAAATGGAAGAATGGACCGCAAAATATAAGTCTTGGCGGAATTTCGTTTTTGAAAGTTATCACAATAGAATCAACGAATTATTGACCACTTTAGACAGTATTGCATTTTATCAAATGGACGAACGATTGGTGAAATATTTAAAAGAAAAAGTAAGAGTCAATGACAGTAACATCATCAAAAGCACCCATCAAGAAATTGCTTATGATCTTTATACGTCTCGTGTAGTCATCTCCCGACTTTTGAAAAAACTGGAACAGCTCGGCAAGATTGAACTCAACCGAAATGTCATCAAAATTATAAGCTTATAACCAATGTAACCTAGGTTACTGCAAAATGCAATAACAGGTCTTATTTTTGCAGATCATCTTTTAAACACTACATCACGTTTAAATAGTTTAGAATACACAGCATGACAAACACCTCAATAGTAGTACAAAATTTAAAATATGGCGGTCACGTATGTAGAAGAACATAAGGTTTCTTTTGATTATCTTGATGACGCTGATGCTATTGTTGTCAGAGAAAGATTAAAAGATCTTGGTTACCCTTTCGGTTGAAGATTCCAATTCCTTAACTTCAAAAGCAAAATCTTTTGTGAGTTGTGCCACGGGTAAGCTATCACAATAAAATAAATCGAATTATGAAAAAAGCTGTTTTAATTGTTACCGTATCTGTCTCATTTTTTAGCTGTAATCAAGAAAAAAAGACAAACTATATTTCTGTAGAAAATAGACTAGAGAAAAAGACGGTCCCGGAAAAAGTCCAAACAACTTTAGCCGCTGACACAATCTCATATGCTGACCGTGGCTTACAATATGCGCTAAATACGCAAGCCGTTTTAGGTAAAAATTTAATGACGGCAATTCAAAACAGTGGAACCTTAGGAGCGCTCTCCTTTTGTAATGAAAAAGCCTATCCACTGACGGATAGTATGGCGGTTTTACAGAACGCAGACCTCAAGCGTGTGACTGACAAACCCAGAAATCCGGCCAATCAGGCTAATACTACTGAATTGGAGCACGTTGAAACGTTTAAACAGGTTATTGCAAACAAGGAGCTCCCAAACCCTATTGTAGAAGATATAGATGGCAAAGTAAAAGTCTATTATCCTATTCTTACCAATCAAATGTGCTTACAATGCCACGGAAAGCCAAACAAAAATATTGAACCTTCAACACTTTCTAAATTAACCATACTCTACCCTGAAGACAAGGCAATTGGATATGGACTGAATGAAGTGAGAGGCATTTGGAGTGTTACTTTTGCTAAAACCAAACGATAAGACTAAAATTAAGCATCAGCTTTTAAATCATGAGCGTTTGGTAAAACAAGTAAAAAGTTTACAAAGCTAATTAAAGTAAGACCTGGTAAGAGATATTAAAAATGGTACCTTGCTTTTTGAAACCAATTTTACTTAGAGTGATTGGGCAAATTTAATTTAGAATAACGATTGTTTATCAGTCAGTTAAATTCAAATCTCTGTTCTTTTTCCGATAGCTATCGGGACTATAAGCGCAGCGATCTTTATTCTTTATCGGACAATAATGCTTTTAAATATATAATTACAATGACTTTAACAGAAAATTTCTGGGATACTCGCTATATAAACAATGATATTGGGTGGGATATGGGTGAAGTTTCTCCACCGCTTAAAGCGTATGTTGATCAGTTGACCGATAAGGATTTGAAGATTCTAATTCCAGGTAGTGGTAATTCTTACGAAGCAGAATATTTACACCATAAGGGGTTTAAAAATGTATATGTGGTAGACCTTTCCAAAACCGCACTGAACAATCTCAAACAACGCGTGCCGTCATTCCCTTCTGAACATTTACTTCACCAAAATTTTTTCGATTTAAAACAGTCTTTTGATTTGATTATCGAACAAACTTTTTTCTGCGCTATAGATCCTAAATTAAGAATTTCGTATGTTTCCAAAGCTGCTGAACTTCTCAATAAAAACGGCAAAATAGCAGGCTTGCTTTTTGATGCACCTTTAAATACTGACACACCTCCTTTTGGAGGGCATAAAGCCGAAT
This sequence comes from Gelidibacter salicanalis, assembly GCF_016469035.1. GTDB lineage: Bacteria > Bacteroidota > Bacteroidia > Flavobacteriales > Flavobacteriaceae > Gelidibacter > Gelidibacter salicanalis_A. The sequence goes on from NZ_JAEHJZ010000029.1 coordinate 41,445, forward strand.
ATCTCAACTGTTTTGAACCACATTTTAATATGTTGACAATGGAACCAGCACACAATTCCCATCCTTCAAGACAGGGCAAAGAATTATTTGTAAACGTCCAAAAGAAAAATTGAGATGGCTTTTAGGATTTATATAGATATTTAGAAAGCACTACTAACAATAATTAGATGACTACAAAAGACCATTGGGAAACCATATACGAAAATAAGACTCCTGATCAAGTGAGTTGGACTCAAGATAGACCCACCGTCTCCTTGCAGTTGATCCAGGATAGAGATCTACCAAAAACAGCCAAAATTATTGACATAGGTGGCGGCGACAGCAAACTTGTGGATTATCTAATTGAAGAAGGGTATACGGACATTACTGTACTGGATATTTCTGCCAATGCCATCGAAAAAGCAAAATTACGGTTGGGCGAAAAGGCAAAACATGTGCAATGGATTGTAAGTGATATCACGACTTTTAAACCGACAGTGTTATACGACTTATGGCATGATCGGGCAGCGTTTCATTTTTTGACTACCCAGAAGCACATACAAGCTTACGTGGCACTGACCAACTCCTTTGTGAACAACAGTTTGATTATCGGAACCTTTTCAAAACAAGGACCTGAAAAATGCAGCGGATTGAAAATTACCCAATATGATGCCGAAGGCTTAACAAACGTGTTCGGTAAGCATTTCCAAAAAATTGAATGCCTGACTACAGATCACATCACTCCTTTTGACACCGTACAAAATTTTCAGTTTTGTTGTTTTAAAAACAAGACCAATTAAAAATTATTAATAACCCAGGGTCAATTACAGGACCTCATAAAAAACATGACACTATGACTATTAAACAATTTGAATACAAACCCCTCTCCCATTACTCGTACGCCATTGTAAGTGAAGGCAAAATAGCGGTTATAGACCCCGAGCGTGATCCACAACAGTATTACGACTACGCAAAAGCCAATAACGCGACCATTGTTGCCATACTGGAAACCCATCCACACGCTGATTTTGTGAGCTCTCATCTTGAACTGCATAAAGAAACCGGAGCGACCATCTATAACAGTGAAAAATTAGGTGCTGATTATCCGCACCAACCCTTTGATGATGGCGACAGCATAGCACTAGGAAACATCACTATAAAAGCCTTAAACACACCCGGACACTCTCCAGACAGTATTACAATTGTGGCTACAGAAGGTGACAAAACAGCTTTGTTTACAGGCGACACACTGTTTATTGGCGATGTTGGCCGTCCCGACCTTAGGGAGAAATCCGGTAAGATGAAGGCCAAACGTGAAGAACTGGCTGAAATGATGTACGATACCGTAAACACAAAGTTTAAGGATTTACCAGATAACGCTATTGTGTATCCTGCACACGGTGCGGGTTCACTATGTGGAAAGAATTTGAGCGAGGCCGCCAGCAGCACTTTAGGCGATGAGCGAAAATTTAATTGGGCATTTAAGAAACAAACCAAAGAAGAATTTATTGAGTCCTTATTGGATGGGCAACCGTTTATCCCCGCCTATTTTGGTTATAATGTAGACATTAACAAAGAGGGTGCTGATAATTTAGAGCCTTCGATTGCAGAAATTCCATTTGCTAAAAAGACTACTGCTTCAGGACTCATCATTGATATGAGAACTGAAGAAACCTTCAAAAAAGGCCATTTAAAGGGAAGTTTCAATATTCAGGCAGCATCTGATATTGATAAATTTGAAACTTGGTTAGGTGCCATTGTGAAGCCAAAAGAAACATTTACTCTGGTTATTGACGCAAAGGAAAACAAGGATAAACTCTTAGATCGTTTGGCTAAGATTGGTTACGAAAAACAGGTCAAGCAAGTCATTACGCTAGCTGATGAAAACCTTGAGAAATCGGAACAATTGGATTTGGCCGATTTTAAAAAGAATCCTGATAATTATACGATTGTAGATGTTCGTAATACAAGTGAGATTGATGAAGGCAAGTTTTTTGAAAACGCTTTAGCACATCCACTGCACGAGTTACGACATACCGCCGAGAATATTCCAACAGAGAAACCTATTGTAGTCCATTGTGCTGGGGGCTACCGTAGTGCAGCAGGAAGTAGTATCCTGGAAAGCGAATTAAAAGGCGCCACCATTTACGATTTGAGTGATGACATAGAACAATTTAAAAATTGAGCCTAAAAACACCGATAAAGGATTATGGTTTTGTAGTAGGGCAACTACTGCTTTTTTTGGCCTATGTTGTACCTTTGCAACTATATAAAATACAACTACCCGAATGGCTATGCTATTCGGGTTTGTTTATTTTGGGAGTTTTTGTTCTGTTTGGAATAGTGGCGCTCTTACAATTAAACACGAAGCTCTCCCCGTTTCCATCACCCGTTGCATCTGGCAAGTTGATTACCAATGGCGCATTCCGTATGTCCCGGCATCCCATTTATACGGCTTTGCTCTTTTCGGGGTTTGGATATGCTCTTTATGTCTCATCGCTTTATAAAGTGCTGATCACAGGAATTCTTCTCCTTTTATTCTATTATAAATCCGTTTATGAGGAGATCTTATTGATCCAAAAATATCCAGATTATTACAATTATAAACAAAGAACACGTCGCTTTATTTAAACCTTATGAAAGAATCAAAGAACAATTTTTGGAACCAACGTTACGATGCTGAAGATTACGTGTATGGTACCTCACCAAACGATTTCTTTAAAGAGCAGCTGACCAAAATCAACAAAGGAGACCTTCTATTGCCAGCAGAAGGAGAAGGAAGGAATGCCCTATATGCTGCAAAACAAGGCTGGAATGTTATGGCTTTTGATAGTAGTGAAAGCGGTAAACAAAAGGCCTTAAAACTGGCCTCAGAGCACAAGGTAGCGTTCAACTACGAAGTGAAAGACGTGTTGTCTTTTAAGACGAATGAACGATTTGATGTTCTAGGCTTGATTTATGCCCATTTTCCGAAGGATATCCGTAAATCGGCCAATCAGTATTTGCTACAATTTTTAAAGCCCAATGGAACGGTCATTTTTGAAGCCTTCGCAAAAGAACAATTAGCAAATGCTTCAGGCGGGCCAAAAAATTTGGATATGTTATTTTCAATTGAAGACATACAAAATGAGTTTTCTGGATTGGAATTTGAGTTATTGCAACAACAAACCATCCAACTAAACGAAGGCGAACACCATAAAGGTAAAGCGGAGGTGATTCGCTTTGTAGGCAGGAAGAAATAATTACAATAGAGGCAATGGTTCAATAATACTAAACCAAACGAAAACTGTCAATTCTATCCGGACTGAAATCTCGATACTCTTTTAAGTAAGCTTTCATCGCAGCCACGGCTTTTTGATCATGAGCTTTCCGATTCTTACCGTATTTTTTGGACACCCCTTGTGTAGTTACAAAGCTTACTGTATACGACTTGGTCATATCAAGATGTGCTCCGTTGTAAAAAATCTCTTGAATCCGATGCCCATTAGGGTTTTCAATCCGCATGTTAATTTGCAGTCCTAAAACCCGTTTGACATAGCCACCCATTTGCCCGAACGGATCCTTGCAAAACGTCCGTTCCAAATTTTCTTCTAACATTTGCTTGATTTCTGCACCAGTCAACACAACGGTAGACACTGGTGGATTCATTGGCGTGATATTGTAGAGATCATTCTCTGTAATGTCTCCTATTCCAATTGGCGCTCCATAACGCCATCCGTTGGAAAATGCAATCTCCGTGTTAGTAGCATGAGCGATGGCCTTCAACAGAAAATTATCCATGGTGGAGTTGATGGTATTGTACCGATGTAAAACAGTATCTGTACGACCTAACACCACCGTTCTTATAGCTTTATAAGGCTCCAGAGCCTTCTCTACCAAAATCTCTACGGCAGCACTTTTAGGAATTGAACTGTCAATTTTTATAAGTTCATAATTGGAATTTTTAATTTTATTCTCTTTAATCTCAAGACTGAATTTGCCCATAAATGCACCATGGCAACCACATTGAACAATCTGTGCGCCGTTGATCTCTATAGGGCTGTAAATTCGGTTGTGGGTATGTGCACTCAAACAAATGTCAATACCCTCTACTTGTTTTAAAAGTTCCACATCTTGAGGAAATCCGTTATGAGAAAGCAACACAATTACATCTGCGCCATCTGATTTTAGTTGTTGGACATATTTTGGAACCTCCTCAACACCAGATGTAAATTTGAGCCCCCCACCCATCTTCTCGGGCATGACCTTATCTACAATCATCGCACAAACACCGATCACGCCTATTTTAACGCCTTCTTTTTCATAGAGTGCTGTAGGTTGCAAAAAATTGGAGCCATTCTCTTTGTACACATTGCAACCCAAAATTGGAAACTTCAATTGGTTGTTAATCTGCTGTAGTTGTTCGGGTCCATAACCAAAATCCCAATGGCCAACCCAGGCATCGGGTTGTAGTGCATTTAAAATTGGAATAATGGCTTCTCCCTTTGAATCAACCAAGGGTTTGGTGCCATGTAAGGTATCACCACCATCAAATAAAAGCGTATTCGGGTTTTCTTTTCTAATAGTTTCCACCAATCCTGCAATATGGGCGTACCCGCCCGCCGTTTGTACCACTTCGCCCGATGCGTCGTAAAACAATTCCGAATGTGGCGCTAAGTAACCGTGGACGTCGTTTATGAATAAGATGTTCAGTTTCATACCTTTAATGTGTTTCTTACTTGTAAGTTCCAATAAATTTGTGATGATTCCTAAAAGGGATAATACTCTGATTTGAATTTATCATCCCTTTTTAGAATGTATGCTATTTCAAACTCTTTAAAAAGTCTTTGAACTCTGAGTTGCTATAATCTGCCATGCCTTTATGGGTCAATGCCAAGTTACCTGCAGCATCAATCACATAAGTAGTCGGAATTGCCGAGGATTGGTACATTGGTGGCAAGTTACTCGCCGGGGCATAAATTGGCAGATTGTAACCTTTGCGTTTGTCAAAGGCTTTGGCCAATTCAAAATCCTGATCCAAGGACAGAATTACAAAAGCCACCTCATCACCCATCTCTTCGTGTAATTTATCGATGCTTGGCATTTCTGCAATACACGGTGGACACCAAGTGGCCCAAAAGTTCATAAAAATAACCTTGCCTTTCAAATCTGCAAGAGATGTGATGTTTCCGTCCCTATCCATTAATTTAAGACTAAAATCAGCTTTAGTTGCTGCTGGTAAAGTTGTAGCCTCACTACTGGAATTATCTGCATGTCGCACTTCAGTTATGTCCTTGACATCAGGATTCATCAATCCGGTGGCCAATAGTCCGCGTTGCGCAAAACCAATCACTTCTGTATGTAAGCCTGTTGCATAAAGCGCAATGGCTATAACGGCAAAAATGCCGTATTGAATCCAAGTTCTCTTCGCGTTTTTATCGTTCTTATCTTTTTTCATATGATTTATTTTTTATTCAAATTTATATGCCGACCCGGGTACGGTTGAAAACGAATACGTGCCTAAATATTCACAGTACGCTCTCCCTTCTAATGTTGGTGATACTGGCGAATTTTTCTGAAGGTACTCTTCTACAGCCTCATGAATCGTGTAATCCTTTACCTCTACATCCTTAACGTTAGGCATCCTACATAAATTATCGAGTGGATCACCAGGACGCACACAGGCAGAAACCGTGTAATAGTCATCATCCTTCATTTCTTCACCTTTAACGATGACACTGGAAATTCGGTGCCCTCTCTCGTTTTGACTGCTAAAACTGACTTTCATTCCTGAAAATCGCACTAACCAGCCCCCAAAACGTTCCGTTGGATTCTGAGAAAACGCATTGTGCATTTCTTTTTCCAACCAATCCTTAATCTGTTTCCCTGTAGCTCTTCCGGTTTTTACAGGTTCATTCACTGGCAGTAAATTCCATAGATTAGCTCTTGTGATTGCCGCGGGATTGCCGTCTTCAGGCACAATCGGGTTCCCAAATCTAAATCCGTTGGAAATGGCGATATCCGCACCTGTTTTCCAACGCGCGGCATCGGTAATCATATTGTCCATTGGGTTTTCAACCGTTAAATATCTATAAATTGGTGTGCTTGTATGGCCGACCACCGTTTCCAAATAGTCTTTATAGGGCGCTTTTTCTTCGTCAATTAAGGCTTGTAAGGTTTCATCGGCTTTATAAACTTCAGGATCGACATCCATCAATTCATAATCATCACCGACTAATTTACCGTCAACAAAATGTAAGGTTAACTTCCCTACAAAGGAACCGAAGGCACCGGGCTCCGTAACTTTAGCATATTTCCCTACGATTAATTCGCGGACGCGCTCATGCGTATCGTTACCCAATATATAATCGACATTTTCAGCAATAGGATTACTGGCCAGCTCCACTTGTTTAAAAATCCCGATATGCGTCACCAAAAAGAGCACATTAACCTCCTCATTGATTTTAAAGGCGTCGATCATGGTTTTCAAGTCAGCATCCAATCCGCTAAAGCCAATCCCTTCACTAAAAATAGGATTTTGTCGCACAGGTACATCAGGATCATTAATGCCAACAAAGCCAATACGCACACCTTCAATTTCTTTCACCCAAGAGGCTGGAAATAGTGGTTCTTCGTTAGCTTCGTGATACATGTTTTGAACGATAACTTCTGTCCCGTAGTCTTGCATTACATTCATCATAATGTCTTTGCCGTAAACCACTTCCCAATTACCGGGTATAATGACATCATACCCCATATTCTTAATAATATTGGGCATCACTTTCCCTTCAGATAAGGCGGTATAGCCACTCCCCTGAATTAAATCCCCTCCATCCACAATAATAGTGCGGTTAGGATTTTTTTGCCGTTCTTGGTCGAAAAGCGTTTTAATATTTGCCAGTCCGCCCCTATTTTTAAAGACGACTTGATCATTCTCCCAAAATAATTCAGGATGTGTATCCAACTGTCCGTGAATATCGGCTGTTTGCAGGATGGTAATGCTCAAGGTGTCCTTCGCTATTACATTACTTGCCACTGCGTTGGAGGCTTCCGTTTTACAAGCTACTGTTACCATTAGTATTACAATAAGTGCCGCCGATTTCAATAGTGTTTTTTTAAATGTTTTCATAATTAGAGACTAAGGCTTTTATATCCCTTCTTCTGGAGTTGGAAATTATACAGAATACCATTTTCTACGGTGGTCATTTTACTTGGGACCTTGGTTTTATCAACTTTAAATTTATTCAGCGAAAAACCACAGGCTACTAATTGTACCCCTGCTTTTTCAGCCTTTTCAATAAAGGTATTGATCTTTTCAGGATCAGTAATATCACCTATTTCCTTCCCACATATAATGACTTGAAAATCGCCAAATGCATCGCATTCTTCAGCTTTTAGCGCCTCAGCCGTTAAAATAATGGGTTGTAATTGTGCTACCTTTTTGGTAAGTACCACGTAGTTATTTTTGCCGTTTGTAACATCTTGTGCAGTCATATGATTTGTTGTAACTAATGTGAGTATAAAAAATAGGGAACTAAAAATGTATGTTTTCATAAGTATTTATTTTAAAAGTTTATCAGTGTCGTTCAGTATAAAAAAAAGAAGTCCACCTAAAATTGCAATGTTTTTAAATAAAGGGCCGAGTGTTGTGATCTGTCCCACTTGAACCGTTAAAGAGATGGGAATTAAAATAGCCATCAAAATGATTGCCGCCCATTTGGTTTTATATCCTATAAGGAATAAAAATCCGGCGCCCAGCATGGCAATACCTGACAGAATGATAAGCCATTGCGGTTCGCCAAAAAAATGTGCGATGCCTTTAAAGCTTGCCTGCTCTATGCGTTGTGCCGTTTTTTCTACGTGTATCAGGTGATTAAACCCTGCGACCAGAAATATGCCGCTGACCATAATGCGTAATACCTGTATAGAACGGCGACTGATTGAAATGTGTGTCGACATTAATTGAATGTATAAAAGAGATTGATGGATGTGGCGTGTAGGTATTATAGTTTATTTCAGTGTATTTTGAAATAAGAAAATGACGGGAGTACACACCCAATAAGATTTCAGAGATAAGAAATTATGCCCAGCGTGGTGGTGGAGAAACGCTTTCTAAATAGCGATAATTTAATTTTGAAGGCAGATGATCATCCAACACTCTTATGTGATCTGAATGATTGATATGCCATGATAGCAATTCTAAATGAAACGATGTTGTACACTGTCCACTTAAGCTTAACATCTCTTTGGAACTATCTTGATCCTGATCTGAGAAATTTTGTTTTTTTGAACTGGAATCTGAGTCAACATGCTTTTTACAAAACGGATTTACAAAGGTGATATCATTACCACTCAACAATGTGTTAAGTGCGTGTGCATCTATGGCAACAAATTTTGCCATAAATATAAATGTTAAGAGGAGCGCTATGTAAGTTTTAGGTTTCAAAGATCTTACAAACATAGGGGAAACAAACCCGTTTTTATGTAACCTTTGTTACTCAGGTCTGTTAAAGTCGTATTAAAAAACATGTTTCGTTTGAGTCTTACGCACTAAAATATCACACTAAAATTTCAGAGTCCTATTGCGGATAAATGACCATTTTACTCATATGTGGAAAAGACCTTTCAAGTCGTTGCGGAATTTTGTCCAATTGCCCGAAATGGGAAATATAACCGCGTCTTGATGATACCAAGATAATGATATCCGTATCTCCTATATTTTCAGTGAGCTTCATAAAATGATCCCAATCATTAAAATGTGAATAATTTAGATTTAGGGTCACCTTATGCTCTTTTGAAAATTTCAAGATGGCTTGGTGCGTTTCTGCAGTACTATGTAGTTCTATAGGAACGGATAGCTCAATAGATAATTTTGCTATTTTATGTAACCAAATCGCAAAACCCTCTTCAAACTCAGCATTTGGAGGAATGATCAAGATTAATTTTTTATGATTGACCAGCGGTATTTGAAAATCGCAGATAAAGAGGGTTTTCTCAGTATTTTGTAAAATACTTTCCATTTTATCCCCTATTAACTTCTCCAAAAACCCTGTTTTTTGCGGCCAACCCAATAAAATGATATCGGCCATAATCTCTTTAGCTGCTCGCGAAATACCGCTGGCCGCATTAAAATCGATAGTTGCCATAATAGTCGCATTGGTATCAGAAGCAGTGGCTTCATTGATATAATTTTCCAAGCCTTCCTTAGCTTTAATTATGGTTTTTTCAGCCTCCTTGGTATTAGGAACTACCGTCAATATAGACAAAGGGTTGTTTGACTTTTTCTCTTTTATTAGAACTGCAAAGTCGAGCACCTTATCAATATTCACCAAATTAGCAATTGGGATAAGTATGTTTTCCTTATTAGCTCTGTAAGACAAATGCAGACTTTCTTCGTCATCCACGTTTCGAATGATCAATTTAGCAGCACTTTCCGTCGCAAAGGATGCAATGACGCAGGTAACTAGTATGAGAATAACAGTACCATTTAAAATATTGGCATCCAAGATCCCCGCTTTATAACCTACTAAAATCACCGCCAAGGTCGCTGCAGCATGAGCACTACTTAACCCGAAAATTAATTTGCGTTGCCCTCTAGAGAATCTAAAAATGATTTGGGTGATCCATGCCGCCATCCATTTTCCGAAAATAGCCACAAAGGTTAAGGTTCCGGCAATAATCAAGGCCATAGGTCCGCTTAAAATGACGCTGACGTCTACGATCATTCCCACACTAATTAGAAAAAACGGAATGAACAGTGAGTTTCCTATAAATCCAATACGATTCATCAAGGCTGAAGAATGTGGAATAAGTTTATTAAGCGCCAAACCAGCAACGAAGGCTCCAATAATCGATTCAAGACCAGCCAATTCTGCCAAAAACGCCGAGAAAAACACGACAGACAATACAAAAATATAATGCGAATGTTTTTCACTCTCCAATTTCCTAAAAAACCATTTTGCGATTTTCGGGATGACTAAGAACATAAACGCCGAAAACAACACTAGGGAGATTCCCAAACGCATCCAGAAGTCGATGGTCAATCCGCCTTGGTGAGACCCCAAAATCACAGCCAACAAAACCAATACCGCAGTATCTGTTAAAATAGTGCCCCCAACGGTTACCGCAACCGCTATATTTTTAGAAAGTCCTAATTTGCTCACTATTGGATAAGTTACTAAAGTGTGGGTGGCAAACATGCTCGAGGTGAGCAAACTGGCGTTAAAATCAAAGCCCAGAATATAATAACAAACGGGAAATCCAATACTTATCGGAATGGTAAAGGTTAGAAAGCCGAATAAGAGACTCTTATTCCGGTTAGCTTTAAATTCGTTAAGATCCAATTCCAACCCCGCAATAAACATAATATAGAGTAATCCAATGGTCGAAAACACGTCTACAAACAGACTCTTTTCTAAAATGTTCAACCCTGCAGGACCGATAATAATTCCAGAAACAATCAATCCTATAATTCCAGGAATGCGTATTCTGTGAAGCACTATGGGTGCTAACAGAATGATAAAAAGAATCAATGAGAAAATCAACACCGGATTATGGAGTGGCAACTGAAATTCTTCTATAAGTTGATTAATGATGGTATCCATAGTGTCTCTAAAGCTTAAAGGATTACACTGCAACAGTTGCTAAACCAATGCAAAGTGGAAAATTATCTAGCAAACATAATAAAAAGATTGGCACACTTATTTAACAATTACAAGGTGTGACGTTAAATTTTTAAATAATATCTACTCATTTTTAAAATACATCAGTCAAAAAGATAATCAGCTTTTTGGTAAATCCTCCAAAACCTGCAATTATATACTAAATGCTAGATAGTTACAAAATACTAAAATCATAAGATTATTTTTTGTATATTTGTTAACCATATGGTTAAACTTGTTAGTTAAATGAAAAAAGAAGAAACAGCGGAACATTTAATTTTGGACGCAGCTAAGGACATATTTCAATCCAAAGGCATGGACGGCGCCAGAATGCAGGAGATAGCCGATAAAGCTGGAATCAATAAGGCAATGCTTCATTATTATTACAGAAGTAAACAATTGCTTTTTGAAGCCGTTTTTAAGAATGCCTTTTCACTCTTGGCACCACAGTTAAATACGATATTAAACGACGACTCTTCTATTGAAGATAAAGTCAGAAAATTTACAACAGATTATACGGCGTTCATGATGAAGCATCCGTATCTACCAAATTTCATTATCAATGAACTGAACAGAAATGAAGATTTCATTTTAAAACTAAAGGAGAATACCGGATTTCCAAACCTGGAAAAGTTTAAAGCTCAAGTTAATACTGAAATTAAAGCCGGAGTTTTAAAGCCTATTGATGCTGACCAATTATTCGTTAACATATTAGCGCTCAATATCTTTCCGTTTTTAGGCAAACCGTTAGTTAAAGCGCTTACCAAAAAAGATGAACTGTCTTACGCTGCATTTGTAGAAAGCAGAAAGACTGAGGTCGCCAATTTTATAATCCATTCCATAAAGAAGTAACACCATGAAAGGGTTCCTTATCATATTAATAGGATTAGTTACAAGCACTATGGTGTCTCAAGAAACAATAACACTTCAGGAATGTTATGATTTAGCTACAGTCAACTATCCTTTGGCGAAACAATCTATTTTATTAGAAGCACAGAATCAATTGGAGCAAGAAGTGGTGTCTGCCGCAAAGTTGCCACAATTAAGTTTTGATGCGCAAGCCACCTATCAATCCGATGTGATTGAAGTTCCCATTCCTAATTCGTCCATTGAGCCACTCAACAAAGATCAATATCGTGCAACCCTATCCGTAAATCAACTGATTTATAATGGCGGTGCAACAGAGGCGTCATTGAATGTGAAATCATCACAACTCAAAACCAAGCAAAAACAGGTTGAAGTAAACCTCTATCAGCTAAAACAACACATCAATCAACTCTATTTCTCGATTTTATTGGCACAGGAAACGGACTTATTACTCCAATCAAAACAGACCTTGTTAGAGGTTAAATTGAGTGAAGTCATTTCAGGCATCAAATATGGCGTACTCCTACCTGCATCAGATAAAGTTTTGGAAGTTGAATTGATAAAAATAAACCAACAGCTGAAAGACGTTGAGAGCAATAAAGCAACCTTAATTGAAACATTGTCCAGTATCATTGGGCAACAATTGGATGCTTCCACTACATTTCAAAATACTTTGGCTGAAATCATTACTACAACCGAATTAACCCGACCCGAATTAGACCTATTTCAACTTAAAAAAGATGAAATTGAAAGCAACGAGGCGCTTATAGCGAAACAAAATTCTCCAAAGTTATTAGGATTTGCGACGGGTGGTTATGGCAATCCTGGATTGAATATGCTCGATAATTCCTTTCAGACATTTTATACGGTTGGTGTGAAATTGAATTGGAATGTATTCGATTGGAATTCCAACAAAAAACAGCGTGAATCTTTATCGATTACTAAAGATATTATAGATACTGAAACCGAAACCTTTAAACTTAACACCAACACGGAACTGAATCAGCAATACAACGACATCGAGAAGATTGAAGCGTTTGTAATTTCTGATTTAGAGATTATAAATTTAAGAAAAGAGGTTTTGAAATCGGCAGACTCTCAACTCAAAAATGGGGTCATCACCTCATCGGCATACATAACCGAACTCACTGATTTATACGAAGACGAAAACACATTGATCAAACACAAAATTCAGTTACAACTGGCAAAAGCCAATTACAATGTCATTAAAGGACAACCATAACTTTCGCACGGATGATGCAGACAAAGGAAAATATAAAAAGTAAAAACATTCTGCGAAAATCAGCGAAATCAGCGGGAAACAAACACACATAACATGAAATACTATAATTATATAATCGGTTTAAGCCTAGCAGCAACTACCCTATTCTCCTGCGACAACTCCAACGGGAAAGCAGATGGCTATGGCAATTTTGAGGCCACAGAAATAACCGTTTCTGCAGAAAACAATGGGAAACTGATGCAGTTTGAGGTCAATGAAGGCGATCAATTAATGAAGGAAACATTCATAGGGTATATTGACACCATTCCATTGGCGCTGCAGCGTGAACAATTAAAAGTTTCAAAGGAGGTCATCAGCTCTAAATCTAAAGGCGTCCTATCTCAAATTAATGTTTTGAACGCAAAATTAAAAACCGCCAATACCAACAAAACCCGATCTGAAAATCTTATTAAAGATAATGCAGGCACTCAAAAACAATTGGATGATGTTAAAGGTGAAATTGATGTGATCAAAAACCAAATCCGCAGTGTTGAAATCCAAAATGCGCCGGTTGTCAATGAATTGAGAAGTATTGATGTTCAATTAAAACAAATTGATGATCAAATCGAAAAAAGCAAAATCATCAATCCGATAAATGGCACCGTGTTAACCAAATATTCAGAGCCTGGGGAAATCACCTCGTTTGGACGACCACTGTATAAAATAGCCGATTTAGGCACCATGCAATTGCGCGTGTACATTAGCGAAACACAATTGGCAAATATACAAATAGGGCAAGAAGTCACGGTTAAAATTGACGCTGCAGACGAGATGAAATCTTATACAGGCAAAATTAGCTGGATCGCTTCGGAAGCGGAATTCACACCAAAAATCATTCAAACCAAAGAAGAACGGGTGGCATTGGTCTATGCTGTAAAAGTGGATGTTGTGAACGACGGAAGCTTGAAAATTGGCATGCCTGCGGAACTATGGCTCAACAATTCGAATACTCATTAATACATTATAACCACTAAAAAACAGAAACAATGAAACATTTAATTTTTACCATCGGTCTATTGGCAATCGTAAGTTGTAAGGACAGTAAAACTCCAAAAACCGACGTGCATTCCGACGCCATTGAACAATCCGCTGAAGTCATCAATGAACCTCATAATGATGAGGCTTCCAACGTTTATGGCAATGCTTGGACAGAAGACATCGTTATGGACAATGGTGCCAAATGGCAAGCTGATTTAACAACCAATGGAGGGGTTAAACAATTGCAAAAAACCTTTTATGCACAAACCACAAACAGTTTGGAAGCGTATCACAAATTGGCCGAACAACTTAATGAAGACAAAAACTATGTTGTAAAGAATTGCACAATGGAAGGGCCATCACACGATAATTTACACGTTTGGTTACACCCATTAATTGAGAAAATTGCAGCGCTTTCAAAAACTGAAACTGTTGAAGATGCCTCAAAAATCAAACACAGTATCGAAAAAAATATTAATGCATATTCAGATTATTTTAAGTAAATGGGTATTTCAGTCTCACATATATCAAAATCTTACAAAACAGTAAAGGCTTTACAAGACATTTCATTTGACGTCAAGCCAAATGAACTTTTTGGCCTTATTGGTCCTGATGGCGCGGGCAAAACAACATTATTCAGAATCCTGACTACGCTTTTATTCCCTGATGAAGGCACAGCCAAGGTTGCGGGTTTTGACGTGGTAGCCGATTATAAAGAAATTAGGAAAAGTGTTGGTTATATGCCTGGGAAATTCTCGCTCTATCAGGATTTAACAGTGGAGGAAAACTTGAATTTCTTTGCTACTATTTTTGGAACGACTATCGAAGAAAATTATGATTTGATTAAAGACATTTATATTCAAATTGAACCTTTTAAAGACCGTCGTGCAGGTAAATTATCGGGTGGCATGAAGCAAAAGCTAGCGTTGAGCTGTGCGTTAATCCATAAGCCTAAAGTGTTGTTTTTGGATGAACCTACAACAGGCGTGGATCCGGTTTCGAGAAAGGAATTCTGGGAAATGTTAAAACGTTTGCAGCAAAAAGGGATCACTATTTTGGTGTCTACCCCTTATATGGATGAAGCCGCATTATGTGATAGAGTGGCTTTAATTCAAGATGGTAAAATTTTACAGATTGATACCCCTGAAGCTATTGTAAAACACTATCCAAAACCCATTTACAATGTACGGTCAACTGATATGTACCAGTTGATCACGAGTTTAAAAGCCTATGAATATAACCATAGTGTTTACCCTTTTGGGGAGTTTGTGCATTATACGGACAGTAGAGCCGATTTTAATCCGGATGATTTAAGAGCGTATTTAGAATCTATAGACTTATTCGATACTCAAATAGAAAAAACAGAAGCAACCATTGAAGACACCTTTATGGAGTTGGCTAAATAAATATCATTTCGAGCGCCGTTGAGAACGACAACACATCTCGACAGCACTCGATGGAACCTATAAAAAATAAACCACTATGGATTGGAAATCCATAGTTTTAAACCAAAGAATGAAATTCTTTTCTGAAAATAGTTTGTCATTCCGAATGAGGCACGAAGAGGAATCATAATATTATAAGATTTCTCGTCACTCGTTCCTCGCTCTGTCGAAATGACAACATACTCTTAAAAGTTTATATAAACTAAAGTAACTGTAACGAAATTACACGGTTTTAACCTTTAACTAGATAATAAAAATGAGCACTAGCAAAGTCATACAAGTAGAAGGTTTAACCAAAATGTTTGGTGATTTTGCGGCAGTCGATGCCATCTCGTTTGAGGTTGAAAAAGGTGAAATCTTTGGCTTTTTAGGCGCCAATGGTGCCGGAAAAACCACAGCAATGAAAATGCTGATCGGAATTTCGAATCCAACTTCAGGAAAGGCCACTGTTGCCGGATTTGATGTCTATACACAGGCCGAAGATATCAAAAAAAACATCGGTTATATGAGTCAGAAGTTTGCCTTGTATGACGATTTAACGGTTAAAGAAAACATCACCTTTTTTGGGGGAATCTATGGATTGTCGCGGAAGAGAATTAAAGAAAAATCAGATGCCCTAATTCAAGAATTAGAACTTGAAAACGTTGCCAGCCAATTGGTAGGATCCTTACCATTGGGTTGGAAACAGAAACTGTCCTTTTCAGTGTCCTTGATTCACAATCCGAAAATCGTGTTTTTAGATGAACCCACGGGAGGCGTTGACCCGATTACCAGACGTCAATTTTGGGAAATGATCTATAAAGCGGCCAACCAAGGCACCACTGTGTTTGTAACCACCCATTATATGGATGAAGCTGAATATTGTGATCGAGTTTCCATTATGGTGAATGGGAAAATCGAGGCATTAGACACACCAAAAAAACTTAAAGATCAGTTTAAGGCCGACACTATGAATGATGTGTTTTTAAAGTTGGCGCGCGGATAGAAGAAAAAATCTCCCGCAGATTTCGCTGATTTACGCAGAAAAAAGAAAAGTTAATAACTATGGAATCAAAATCAGAAAACGATATTTCATATATAATTAGAGGAGCAATTTTCAAAGTATATAATGAATTAGGTCCGGGTCTATTAGAATCTGTCTATGAAGCTGTTCTATGTTTCGAGTTACAGAAACAAGGATTATTGGTTAAGCGACAAGTTCCTCTACCAGTTATTTATGAAGATGTTGAATTAGAAATTGGTTTCAGATTAGATGTATTGGTTAATGATAAAATTATAATCGAAATCAAATCGGTCGAGAATTTGGAGAAAGTACATCATAAACAAATTTTAACCTATTTAAAGTTAACTGGTTTAAAACTGGGGATTTTAGTAAACTTCAATGTTGATAATATCACTGAAGGGATTTTTAGAAAAGTAAATGGACTATAAGAAATAGCCTGCAGATTACGCAAATACCCACAAAAAAAAGATCAAAATCAAACACTAACCCTTCTGCGAAAATTAGCGAAATCCGCGGGGAAAAATAAAATTAACTACTTAAAAAGATATCCCTGCCTTCGCAGAGACATACGATGAAAAGATTTATAGGCTTCATAAAAAAGGAATTCTACCACATTTTTAGGGATAGACGCTCATTGTTTATTCTCTTCGGGATGCCTATTGCCCAAATTTTACTGTTTGGATTTGCCATTACCAATGAAATCAACAATGTGGATATTGCCATACTGGACAACTCCAAAGATGCCACTACAGAGGAAATCATCAATAAAATAGCGGCTTCAAAGTATTTTAGCATCAAACAGATAGTCACTCGTGAAGCGGATATCGCTTCTGTATTTGAAAAAGGACACGTAAAAGCCGTGTTGAAATTTGAGAAAGATTTTAGCAAAAACCTGATCAAAGACCACAAAGCAACCATCCAAATCATTACGGATGCCACGGACCCTAATACGGCAAATACGATTACCAATTACGTTAATGCCATCCTTCAGCACTATCAAAAAGAATTGAACAAAGACATCAACATTGCGTATCAAATAATCCCACAAACCCGTATGGTCTATAATCCAGAACTGAAAAGTGTATATATGTTTGTTCCTGGAGTGATGACCATTATTTTGATGCTGGTTTCGGCCATGATGACTTCCATTTCGATTACCAGAGAAAAGGAATTGGGTACCATGGAAATCCTGTTGGTGTCGCCATTAAAGCCATTCCAAGTGATCATAGGAAAAGTGATTCCTTATATTTTTCTATCCATCATCAATGCCATCGTGATTGTCATGTTGAGTATATTCATTTTCAATATGCCCGTACAAGGCAGTCTTTTTCTATTAGGATTGGAAAGTGTGCTATTCATCATCACCTCACTAGCTTTAGGTATTTTAATATCAACAATTTCCGCCACACAGCAAACCGCAATGATGATTTCATTAATGGGATTGATGCTGCCCGTCATCTTATTATCCGGATTTATTTTCCCTATTTCGAGCATGCCCATGCCGCTCCAAATTATTAGTCATATCATTCCTGCCAAATGGTTTATCATCATTTTAAAAGCCATTATGTTGAAAGGTGTAGGCTTGGAATTTATATGGAAAGAAACCTTGATTTTATTGGGAATGACGGTGTTTTTTATTGCATTGAGTGTGAAGAAGTATAAAATAAGATTAGAGTAATAAACTATTACAGAAAAGAGAAATGAGATAAGAGAAAAGAGAGGAATGACCAATAAAGAAAGTCTTGGTTCTCTATTCTCTCCTCTTTATTCTATTAAAAAGATGAAAACAATCCTTTACATCATACAAAAAGAGTTCAAGCAAATCTTTAGAAATAAGGGCATGCTTCCCATTATTTTTGTGCTGCCCCTACTCCAATTAGTTATTCTTTCCAATGCCGCCACTTTTGAGGTAAAGAATATCAAATTTGGGTATATCGATAATGACCGTACCTCAACATCTAGAGCTTTGATCGAAAAATTTAATGCGTCGACGTATTTTGATGTGTTGACAGATTTTCCTTCGGAGACTTTATCCAGTGCAGCAATGCTGCGAGGTGAAGTTGACGTCGTATTGGAAATTCCCAGACATTTTGCGCGCGACTTACAAACAGAAAAACATAACAACTTAGGCGTTACCATTAATGCTATTGACGGCGCTGCTGCGGGTGTAGAAAATGTTTATATCACACAAATCATCCAAAGCTATAACAAGCATATTAGAATAGATTTATCCCAAATTTCTGATGCTCAAATTCAACCCGTCATCATTGAGACCATCCCCTTATTCTGGTATAATGAAACTTTAAACTATAAAACCTTTATGGTACCTGGAATTTTGGTGTTGTTAGTCACCATGATCACCCTTTTTCTTTCGGGAATGAATATTGTGCGAGAAAAAGAAATAGGCACTTTAGAACAGATCAACGTCACCCCTATCAAGAAAAGTCAATTCATTATCGGGAAACTCTTTCCGTTTTGGGTGATCGGAATGGCCTTATTAAGTATCGGATTAATCATAGCGAAAATCATTTTTGATGTCCCTATGGTGGGCAGCTTATTGCTCATGTATGTCTACACCTCCATTTATATCTTGGTGGTTCTGGGTATTGGGTTGTTCATTTCAAATTTTACGGACACCCAACAGCAGGCCATGTTTATTGCTTGGTTTTTTGTGGTGATTTTTATTTTGATGAGTGGTTTATTTACACCCATTGAAAGTATGCCAGAATGGGCACAACTAATTACTGAGTTCAACCCTATAAAATATTATGTTGAAGTGATGCGGATGGTCATGCTCAAAGGTTCTGGTGTAATGGATATTCTTCCACAACTAATCAAAACGCTCGTGTATGCCATTGTGATGAATGGCTTAGCAGTTTGGAGTTACAAGAAAACTACTTAAAACAATGCTGAATGGAGACTGAAAAAAAAATAATGTTATCTAAAGATGAATCTTTATTTGTTAGAGGTCCCCTATCGCGTTTTAAAGAATTGAGTTCTGCTTTTAAAGTCTTTTTCAACTTTATAAAAGCCTTTCGAAAAATGCATTTTATTGGGCCATGTGTAACTGTTTTTGGGTCTGCAAGATTCGTACAAGATTCCAGCCACTATAAAAATGCCGAAAAAATTGGCGCCGCTTTAGCAAAAACCGGATTTACAGTCATGACGGGTGGCGGCCCAGGTATTATGGAAGCCGCCAATAAAGGTGCTTTTGAAGCTGGAGGGCACTCCGTGGGATGCAATATTATTCTGCCATTTGAGCAGAAGCCCAATTTGTACCTTCATAAATGCATCAACATTCCGTATTTTTTTTTAAGAAAAGTGATTCTTATAAAATATTCTTACGCTTTTGTGGTCATGCCGGGTGGCATTGGCACTTTAGACGAATTGTTTGAGGCTTTAACACTGATTCAAACTAAAGTTATCCAAGACTTCCCTGTCGTGATTTTTGATTCGATATACCATAAAGAATTATGTGAACACATTCAATTAATGGCCGAAAATGAAAGCATAAGTCCAGATGATATGGAACTGCTCTTTGTAACTGATTCTGTGGAAGATTTAATGACTCATATCGAATCGCATACCATCAAAAAATACGGATTAATCAAAAAACAGGATAAACCAAAATGGTGGCTTGGTGAACCCATTAATTCCTAAATCAGATGAAAAAGAGAAAGATGACCACTACCGTATCTGCCATTATTCTAGCAGTATTTGCAGTGCTGACGTTGTTTTTAAGTAGCGCAGTAATTTTTGATTGGTTTGGTATAAGAGCCAAAGAAGGCAATTATGTCTTGTTCATAGTGTGGGCTAATTTTACGTGTAGTCTTTTGTATCTCATTGCCGTGTATGGCTTCTTCAAAAGCCGAAAATGGACGTTTTGGGTGTTACTTGCAGCTTTGGCAGTATTGATCATAGCCTTTACTAGATTTCTTTTACATATTGACAATGGAGGGCTTTATGAAGAAAAAACTATTGGCGCCATGATTTTTCGAATGTTGGTGACATTGATTTTTTTGCTTATTGCTTTACGTAACTTTAATTTATTATCATGGAGAAATTAGTCGTTTTAAGTTTACTGATATTGGGTCTGTTAATGGGTAATATCCAACCAAATTCCTATTCATTAACTATAAAAATCGAGGGTTTAGAAAACTCTGAAGGTACTATGGTATTTGCTTTATACAATAAGAAAGGGTCTATACCAGATCAAAAATTTAGAAACTATTACAGAAAAGAAAGTGTACGTATTATTAATACTAAATCAGAAATCAAATTTAATAATTTGTCGCAAGGATTTTACGCTGTAACAGTTGTCCACGATGAAAATAACAATGGAAAAATAGACACAAAATTCATGCTGCCATTACCAGTTGAAGGTGTTGGGTTTTCAAATTATGATGATTTTGGATTAAGTAACCGACCGAACTTTGAAAATGCCAGTTTTAAACTCAATAAAGACACCACCATTGTAGTAAAAGTAATTTATAAATAAAGTGAAATCGAAATTTATCATGCTGCTTCCTGTTCAAAAACCGAGCTTCCAATTCTGGGTTTAGAAGATGTATTTTATTTTGCTAATACTTTAATTTGATAACAATTGCAGAAAAGTGATATTCATACATGAAATTATGCTCAATATTAAAACAAATTATCATGAAAAAAGCACCCTATTCTAAAACATATCGCCTCATACATTGGGCAATAGCTCTTGCATTCCTGCTCTTATTAATCACTATTTTCCTGCGTTTAACCTGGATGAATAAATTTAATATGGCAGCAATCATACAGGAGTATCTAATAGACAACGGTCAGGTTTTATCCGAAGATCAACTCATAGTCTTAGCTAAAAAATTAAGACAACCCATGTGGGACTGGCACATTTACATCGGCTATGTATTGGTCGGACTATTTAGTATTCGGTTTTTTCTGCCTGCATTCGGACAAATGAAGATTCAAAGTCCATTAACCAAAAATCTATCCACAAAAGAGAAATTTCAGAAATGGACTTATATCATTTTTTATATCTGTGTGATTGTGTCATTAGTCACCGGATTGATCATAGAGTTAGGACCAAAAGAATTGAAAAAACCGATGGAAGCCATTCATGTTCTCAGTATTTACTATTTGCTAGCCTTTATTGCCATACACATTTCTGGAGTTTTAATAGCTGAATTTACAGAACATAAAGGCATTATTTCAAGTATTGTAAGTGGTGCAAAGAAGAAAAACAATAAACACAAAAATAGCACAGACAGATCAATTATTGATGGTCGATAATCAATTGAATTTCCAATGAAAATAAAAACGAATATCTTATTTTGGTTTTTATGTACGACACCTTTTGTCTATTCGCAAATAGATGTTGACACAAATCTTCAATTGGATTTACACAAAATAGCGTTGATGAACCAAACCGATAGCTATATAACATTTCCCACAGATATTGGAAACATTGAACCCTTAATGTTTGAAGCAAATGTCAATCCAGCCTTTATTGTCAGAAAACGTAAAGACTCAAAACTAATGGCTGTGCTCACGCCTCAAATTACAATTAGGATGTATCGTGAAGACTCGTATCCTGTCCGTACACCAAGCTATATTCCACAAATTTCAGTATATTATAAAGCCAAAAAGAGAGCAGCATTAGAGTATTTAGTTATATATGGAAAAATAGCACATCATTCCAACGGCCAAGGTGGTTCATTTTATAATGAAGACCACAGTAGTATTAATCTCGAATCAGGTAATTTTGCCACTAATTTTATTGAGTTTGGTATTCTCAAAACA
The DNA here is from genome assembly GCF_016469035.1 of Gelidibacter salicanalis. Classification (GTDB taxonomy): domain Bacteria; phylum Bacteroidota; class Bacteroidia; order Flavobacteriales; family Flavobacteriaceae; genus Gelidibacter; species Gelidibacter salicanalis_A. The sequence goes on from NZ_JAEHJZ010000029.1 coordinate 63,432, forward strand.
GGATACAGCAACAGATTAAGAGCCATAAAAACGATTAAAAGCGCCATTGAAATTCACCCGAAAGGTTGGATGTTAACGGAGTTGCAAGGCCACTATAGCGGTTTGAGATGGCACAATTCGTTTACATCCTATAAGTTTCCTCAAAAAGACGACACTCTTAAAAGAGCCAATTTTTCGTTAAAAGCTGAAACTTTTTTTATGTTGGATAATTATAATAATTTGGAAGTTTTTGATTTAGACAGAATTAATGCAAGTTTGACCTTTTATTATCATCCAAAGTTTTTAGAGGATATAGGATTATTTGTACAGTTCTATCATGGCATGGATTATTACAACATTTACTTTAATCACCAATTATCAATGATTCGCTTCGGTATAATGACAGAAATTTTAAGATTTTGATCTAATTATAACTTATGGAACACCACGTATATATTAAGAAGAGCAATGGAGAAACTGAGCTTTTTTCATTTGAAAAGCTACGGAGATCGTTACAGTCAGCAGGTGCCAATAAAGATATGGTAGAGACCATTGTCCACAAAATACAAGGCCAGATCTATGACGGCATGTCCTCTAACGCGATATATAGAAAGGCGTTTAGCTTATTAAAAGGCAAAAATAAAATCTCTGCATCTCGCTACAGTTTAAAACGCGCCATTCTTGAATTGGGTCCCACCGGCTACCCTTTTGAAAGATTGATTGGAGCCTTACTAAAGGAAAAAGGCTATGACACTAAAGTGAGTGTGACCTTACATGGTGAATGTGTGACGCACGAAATTGATGTACTGGCAGAAAAAGATGGCAATGTATATGCCATAGAATGTAAATTCCACGCAGATGCCAGAGCAACCAGCAATGTCAGAGTGCCCTTATACATTAATTCGCGGTTTTTAGACATTCAAAAACAGTGGAATACCAATCCAAACAACAAATCACATTTAAAACAAGGGTGGTTGGTGACCAATACCCGATTTACCGAAGATGCCGTAAATTATGGAAAATGTGTTGGGTTAACTTTGTTGAGTTGGGATTACCCAAAAAACAATGGCCTAAAAGCAAATATAGATTCCTTAGCATTATATCCAGTAACTACCTTAACAACCCTGAACAAGAGAGAAAAGCATCAACTTATTGAGACAGATATCATTTTGGTAAAAGAACTGTTCAACGCTGCGGATAAATTAAAAACCATTGGATTATCAGATACAAAGATCCAACGTGTTTTGGATGAAGTGAAGCAATTGTGCCGTTTGGACTGCAACTAACACGATTATTAAAGTCAATCATTCTTTTCCGTAAAAAAACGGTGTCCTCCCCGCACCTTTTTATAATCATTATGAGCACTACCCCACCTAAAAACACCCTTGAAAGAGCGTGTTTTTTTTTGTAGGTAACATAGGTTACTGACCAGCATCGGTATCTCACGTACCTTTGCGGCATATATGATTATACACATGAAAAAGAAGCTACTTATTTTAACCTTTGCATCCTTTGGATTCACCACAATGATTCAGGCGCAAGAGGTGATACCAATTTCTAAAAATGAAGTTTTAGACAAGGTTAGCCAGGATAATATCTCGTTAAAAATATCGGAACAGGAGTTTTTTGAGGCCAGAGCCGATTACAGACAAACAAACGCGGTTTTTCTGCCCAATATCACTGCAAGTCACACGGGCATTGCAACGACTAATCCGCTTATGGCTTTCGGGTCTAAGTTGAATCAGGAGATTTTAACCCAAAGCGATTTTAATCCTGCAACGCTCAATGATCCGTCCCAAATTGAAAGTTTCACTACGAAATTTGAAATTCAGCAACCGCTAATCAATTTAGACGGTTTGTTCCAACGTAAAGCCGCCAAGTCAAAAATGGAGGCTATGGCTCTAAAAACAGAACGCACCTCTGACTATTTGAAATTTGAAGTAGAAAAAGCTTATATGCAATTGCAATTGGCCTATAAAGGGGTTGACGTATTGGAAAAAGCCTATAATGCTGCACTGGCCAATAAAGAATTAGCCGACAACAGTTTTAAGCAAGGTTATCTTCAACGTGCCGATGTTTTAAATGTGGAAGTTCGTGTTACTGAAGTCCAAAACCAATTACAAACGGCAAAAAGTAATGTGCAAAATGCTTCCAATTACCTATCATTTTTAATGAATGATGAAACTTATGTAGCCTATATGCCTACGGACAGTTTAACCGTTTCTGTTACCACGATGGAAAACCATAGTATTTCAGAAAATCGTTCAGACATTAAAGCCATGCAATTGGCAACAAACGCCTACGAAGCGATGAACAAAGCAGATAAAATGGCTTTCTTACCAAGATTAAATGCCTTTGGAAGTTTTGAATTATATGATGATCAAATTTTTCAGGCCGATGCCAATGGCTATTTATTTGGAGCACAATTGACCTGGGATATTTTTCAAGGTTCAAAACGCTTTGGGAAGACGCAAAAAAGTAGAGCAGAATTTGAAAAATCAAAATTGGAATACACCCAATACGTATCACAAACCAATTTAGAATTAAACAAAGCAAAGCGAGCGTTTTTAGATGCTGAAAATAAATTAAGGCTGACTACTTTAGCTTTAGAGCAATCTGAAGAATCCTTAAGAATCAGAACCAACAGGTTTAAAGAAGGGTTAGAAAAAACATCCGATTTACTAATCGCCGAAACCCAATTCGCCCAAAAGCAATTGGAATATTACCAAACCATTTTTGAATTCAATTACGCACAAGCGTACTTAGAGTTTCTAACTAAAGACTAGAAAGAGAAAAGACTATAGAATCAAGAGAAATAATCGTGTGTTCATGGCAACCAAATAAACATCCAATAAAATGAAAAAATATATCTACCTATTATCCTTAACTACAGCTTCTTTATTTATGACGAGTTGCGGTAGTGAAGACAAAAAAGCAGTTGCTGATACTACCCCAGCAATTCCTGTAACTGTTAGTCAAATTACAGCAAATAACACCAGTCCGTTTTTATCAGTAAGTGGAAAGATCCAGGCCACTAACAGTGCCGATTTAAGCACCAGAATAATGGGCTATGTCAATAAAGTGCACGTTAATGTTGGCGATAAAGTAAAAAAAGGACAATTATTGGTATCTATCAACAATACAGATTTACAGGCCAAACAAGGGCAAGTTAATGCTGGTATTACTGAAGCAACAGTAGCCTATAATAATGCGAAGAAAGATTATAACCGCTTTCAAAGTTTATTTGCAGACAATAGTGCCTCTCAAAAAGAATTAGATGATAGGACGGCCAATTTTGAAATGGCAAAAGCGCGTTTAGAATCTGCCAAACAAATGAAAAATGAAATCAACGCCCAATTTGCCTATAGCAATATTACTGCTCCTTTTAACGGCACAGTAACCAGTAAAAGCATTGAAACTGGAGACATGGCGAATCCTGGGGTTCCATTAATAAGCATTGAAACCCCTGGAAATTTTGAAGTGATGGCCATGGTGCCTGAAACAGAAATTTCACAAATTAAAAAAGGCTCTGAAGTGAGTGTGTTGGTTAAATCGATCAACCAAACCTTGAAAGGGAAAGTAGTTGAAGTAAGTACTTCAGCTAAAAATACAGGCGGACAATATTTAGTAAAGATTGATCTAGATAAAACGGACGCGAATATACTTTCTGGCATGTTTGTAAGTGTACAGTTTCCGGTTGAAAAACAATCTGCAACCGAATTGATTTTAATTCCAGCGGAAGCCGTCATCACCAACGGTCAACTAACCGGTGTGTATACGGTAAGCCAAAGCAATACGGCCATTTTACGTTGGTTGCGTTTAGGAAGAACTTTTGGAGATCAAGTAGAAGTCTTATCAGGTTTAAATTCTGACGAGGCCTATATTGTTTCTGCAGAAGGTAAACTTTACAATGGTGCTAAAATTACAATTCAATAACTAAAAAGTCGCGTTAAAGATTATTCGTTGTTTATTATTTCAAATTAATGAACTCGTGAATGTAAAAACATTTGTAGTGAAAATCCTTTTTTTGCTGCCTTAAGTGGCAAAAAAAAGATTGAAACGGATAGCCTTTTAAAACGCCCAAAACATAACCTAAAATGAAAGAAGGAATCGCAGGAAAAATTGCCAAAGTATTTATACAATCAAAGCTCACAGTGCTTCTGATGATTGTATTTATGGTTGTTGGTGTGTACAGCTCGTTTTTAATTCCGCGTGAGGAAGAGCCACAAATTGATGTGCCAATGGCTGATATTTTTGTGGGCTATCCTGGTGCAAGTCCGACGGAAGTAGAATCGCGCGTCATTAAGCCATTAGAGCAATTAATATCCAATATTAAAGGTGTGGAATATGTGTATTCTACCTCCATGAAAGAACAAGGGATGGTTATCGTCCAGTTTTATGTGGGTGAGGATATTGAACGTTCGTTTGTAAAACTATACAACGAAATCAATAAACACATGGACCAGATGCCGGCAGGGGTGACGTTTCCGCTTGTTAAAACACGTGCTATTGACGATGTACCCATGCTAGGTTTAACCTTATGGAGTGAAAATTATGACGATTTCCAATTAAGCCAAATGGCGCAAGAATTGGAAGACGAAATAAAGAAAGTAAATGACGTGGCCATAACCCATAAAATTGGTGGTAGAGAGCGTCAAGTACGTGTGGTTTTAGATAAGGATAAATTGGCAGCTAGCGGCTTGGATTTCTTGTCTGTTTCAGAAATGATCAAGGCGAATAACAGTCAGTTAAGCTCCGGCAGTTTTGATAAAAACGATACTGAATTTTTAGTAAATACAGGCAAGTTTTTAGAATCGGCTACAGATGTAGAAAATCTTGTAGTAGGTGTGCAACAGAACAGACCAATTTATTTAAAGCAAGTTGCCAGCATAATTGACGGTCCTGAAATTCCACTGAATTATGTGAGTTTAGGGTTTGGACAAGGCAGTGACAAAGCATTCGATTACAAATCAGATTATCCCGCAGTAACCATTTCAGTTGCCAAACGAAAAGGTGCTGATGCCATGAAACTCTCTGAAATTATTATTGATAAAGTGGAGCGTTTGCGCAGCACCTTAATTCCTGATGATGTCCATGTAGAAATTACTAGAAACTATGGTGAAACAGCTTCTGATAAAGTGTCGGAACTGCTTTGGCACCTCATAGGATCTATCTTTGCAGTGACTCTTGTTGTGATGCTCGCTATGGGATGGCGTGGTGGATTGGTCGTGTTTTTATCCGTACCAATTACATTCGCATTGACTTTGTTGAGCTATTATATGATGGATTACACCCTCAACCGAATTACGCTTTTTGCATTGGTTTTCGTTACGGGAATAGTGGTAGATGACTCCATTATTATCGCAGAAAATATGCATAGGCATTTTAAAATGAAACGTTTACCGTTTAAGCAAGCCGCTTTATATGCCATTAATGAAGTAGGAAATCCTACCATACTAGCAACGTTTACAGTCATTGCGTCCGTATTGCCTATGGCTTTTGTTTCCGGATTAATGGGACCCTATATGGCACCAATGCCAATTGGAGCATCTATTGCCATGATATTATCACTATTTGTCGCCTTAACCATTACACCGTATTTAGGGTATATTTTCTTGAGAGAAAAGAATAGAAAAGGAGTGACTCCAAAACAAGAAAAACCTTTAGAAGACACGTTTATTTACAGAATTTACAACAAGGTTGAGCGTCCTTTATTGGAAAATAGCGGCAAACGTTGGTTGTTTTTAGGCGGTACCTTTGTGGTGTTGATGGCTACAATGGTATTGTTCTTTACCAATTCTGTAGCCGTAAAAATGTTACCGTTTGACAACAAGAATGAATTCCAGGTGGTTATTGATATGCCAGAAGGCACAACGTTAGAACGTACAGGAGTTGTTGCCCAAGAGATTTCTCAATATTTATCGACACGTCCTGAAGTGGTGAACTACCAAAATTATATTGGCACCTCTGCTCCTATTACTTTTAATGGTTTGGTGCGTCATTACGATTTACGTGGTGGTAGCAATATGGCGGATATTCAAGTGAATCTCATTAGTAAAAATGACCGTTCAGCGCAGAGTCATGACATTGCGAAACTGTTGCGTCCTGACATTCAGAAAATTGCTGCAAAATACAATGCGAACGTCAAATTAGTAGAAGTCCCACCAGGACCTCCTGTATTATCGACCATTGTTGCTGAAGTTTATGGACCAGATTACAATCAGCAAATAAAGATTGCAGACCACATTCAAGACATTTTGAGAAACACGGACGACGTGGTTGATATTGATTGGATGGTTGAAGATGATCAAGTTGAATATCAATTTGAAATCAATAAAGAGAAAGCCATGTTATACGGCGTAGCGCCCCAGCAAATTGCCTACACCATGAATATGGCTCTATCAAACAACGCCATCACCACCTTATATGATGAGGATGCCAGCAAACAGGTAAGCTTGGTGTTAACTTTGGATGAAAAGGAAAAATCGACTATTTCAGATATTTCCCAACTTAAAGTAACCTCTAAACAAGGCAATATGGTACCCATTGCAGATTTGGTGACTATTACTAAAGGTACTGCCGCAAAGAGTATTTACCGTAAAAACCAAAAGCGTGTGGTATATGTGTTAGCGGATATGGCAGGTGAGTTGGAAAGTCCAGCATATGCTATTTTAGGAATGGAAGATAAACTAAAGGAAATCCCTTTACCTGAGGGTTATGAGCTGAATGAATTGTATTTGGGTCAGCCCGATTATGAAGACAACTATACCGTAAAATGGGATGGTGAATGGCAAATTACCTTGGAAGTCTTTAGAGATTTAGGAATCGCATTTTTAGGGGCCATTATCTTGATATACATATTAATCGTAGGTTGGTTCCAAAACTTTAAGGCCCCAATTGTGATGATGGTAGCCATTCCATTATCCTTGATCGGAATTATTTTGGGCCACTGGATTATGGGCGCATTCTTTACCGCAACCTCATTTATTGGGATGATTGCACTGGCGGGAATTATGGTGCGGAACTCGGTATTGTTAATTGACTTTATCAATCTCCGTACTGCCGATGGCATCCCATTAAAACAAGCCTGTATTGAAGCAGGAGCTGTGAGAACCACACCTATTCTGTTAACGGCAGGAACGGTGGTCATTGGTGCCTTTGTGATCTTATTTGACCCCATATTTCAAGGGTTAGCCATTTCACTAATGGGCGGAACCATTGTGTCAACAGTATTGACCTTGCTGGTTGTACCATTGGTTTATTATATGATAGAAAAGAAGAATTATAAATAAAGCTCTGTCTCTTCGAGTGGTTTTTGAGGGACGAAAAAATTGTATCGAGAAGTTTTTATGGTTCTCGATACAATTCCGAAGGTGTTCGGAATCACTCGAACTGACGATAATAACTAAAAACAAAAACACATGAAATTAGTCATAGTAACCGCAGTAGAGGAATTTCAAAAAGATGTTTTGACGCTCTTCAAAAAAGCTAATATCGAAAATTTTAGCAGCTCTGATATTGATGGCCATAAAAACGGAACGTCAATCTTGATGGCATCAAGCTGGTTTGCAGGTGCAAAAGCAGGCAATGAATCGCGATTGTTCTTCTCGTTTACAGAAGATGAACATATTGAGGCCTTATTCGACTTAATTATCGCATACAATTTAAATTTAGAAACGAACAATCCTATCAAAGCAGTGGTTGTTCCTATTGAAAAATCTATATAAACTTAAAAATCCTTACAATGTTAAATACATATTTTAGAGTGATCGTCGGCACAATGGTGCTATTGAGTGTAATACTTACCGTTTATGTCCATCCAAATTGGATGTGGTTTACCGTATTTATTGGGGTCAATTTAATCCAATCAGCCTTTACAAAATGGTGTTTGCTAGAGACTATTTTACAAAAATTAGGAATTAAAAATACAGGTGTTTCCTGCTCTGTTCCTTCTAAGAAAAGTTAATTACGCAACTAATAATTGCAACTTTACGAATTATTCATTAAGTAAGATATCGTTCTAATCATATTTGACAGCTAAAAAATGGCAATCTCGACCACCGGGCTTATTATTTTTTTAGTTTTTTTGTGATAAAAAAGATAGCACACATAAACCTTAGTATTTCCTTAATGATACTCCGTTTAATAATTACCTTGTAGTCATAGTGTCAAAATTTGTTAAAGCAATCGCATAGATTACACTTTGCCCCTTGGGAATTCTATCCATGATATAAAGGAGGGTTCATTAAAATTTGATACTTTTGAACATCTAAGTTTAAAATGCTATTTAATTTTGATAAAAAAACCCTTTATATAGCGCTTTTTGTTTATAATGTCCCTAAATATAATTTCTATGAAAAAATTGATTCTACTACTCCTTTTGGTCAGCCTCTCATGTAAAGAGCAAGGCAATCAAGCCAATGCGCAATCTGAAGTTTTAACTGCGACTGAATATAAGGAAGTCATTTCCAACAAGCAAGTTCAATTAGTAGATGTAAGAACGCCTGAAGAATTTGAAGCAGGCCATATTGAAAATGCTGTAAATATTGATTTCTTTAGAGACGATTTTAAAACTGCATTTACAACTATGGACAAGGATCAGCCCATCTATATTTACTGTAAAAGTGGTAACAGGAGTGGTAAAGCTGCAAAAATTCTGTCAGAATTGGGGTTTGAAGAAATTTATGACCTAGAAGGTGGTTTCTCAAATTATAATTAGGTGTATAGATTTTATAAAATGATGTGCTACTAGAATGGATAAAAATCAATTTTAGTAGCACATTTTCTTTTCACACCTATTCCTCTTTTGGCTTCTCCGCTACCGTAACCTTATTGTTGGTATCACTAATCGTATAAATTGTTCGGGTTGGGTAAGCCATTTCAATATTCGATTCATCAAAGCGTTTTATAATGCTTTCAAAAACATCACACTTCATATTAAACGTATCTGTAAAGTTTCGGCCCCAAGCCCATGCTCTTATGGTATAGGAGGAGTCATTGATTTTGGTAAGCGCCGTTCTGACAATAGGTTTCCCGTTCTTTTTGTCAATCTCTGAGCGGTTGTCGTAAATTAAGGGATGTTTTTCACACTCTTCTTGTAAGATCTTTTTTGCGACATCAATATTGCTATCATACGAAATACCTACTTCTATATGCTCACAGCATTTCAGTTCGCCCAAATCATAATTGATCAATTTTTCTTTATTTATGACTGCATTGGGGATTACAATCATCTTATTTTCAAAATTTCTAATCACGGTATGACGTAAGGTAATATCCGTAACGGTGCCTACCATGGTATCACTCAACTTAATGACATCGCCAATTTTAAAGGGTTTAAAAGAGATGATAAATACACCTCCCACCAAATTGGCCAGAGCTTCTTGAGAGGCCACCCCAGCAATAATGGCGATCACACCAGCGCCACCCAGAGCAGTTTGCGCAACACCTTTAAGCGATGGAAACGCTAATAGGCCAAAAAGGATGCCGACAAAACAAATCGTGAAGACCACAACATAGCGCAAGAATTTGTAGCTCGTGGGATCATATTGGTATACTATCTTTTCTTCAATCTTGCGTTTAAACCACAAGTTGGCAATAGTAGCTAAAACAATTGTTGTTATAGCAACTAACCCTAAATGCACCGCCAACCAAAAATATGCTTTTAAGGTGTCAGACTTATCACCATCAACAAAAATAAAGCTCAATGCAATAACTCCTAAAATCAACCACAGCGCATTAAGCGTCTGTTTTAAAATTTTTAATGGTTTTATCGGGACGCCAGGATGCTTTTCTGCTTCCTTTTTCAATAACCATTTATTGATAAAATTTGTAAGAAGAAATAGCACGGATACAATCACAATTACCACCACCCCGTAGATGATATGGGCTCTGTAAGTATCAAAAAACTCAGTCATTTATATTTTTAATTTATTATTATCGCTACCTATTTTCAATTAACATACTGATAGTTAACAAAACATAGTAATTTAACAAGTAGGCCTCTTTATCTGTTTTCCTCTTAAGGTCCTATTGCTGACAAGACACCATCATCGTATTTCAATGAATGTTCAAAGATATAGATTTTAGAAGTCGTACATTTTTCATTTTTAATATAATTTAAAATTCATGGGACTATTGAAAATAATAATTGGATTCTCCCTTACCAACTCGACCCATTAAAAAAGCCTAATTCAAAAATTGAATTAGGCCTTTTAGATATCTATGTGAAATGATTATTACTTCGCAATAGTAGCTCTAAGCATCCAAGCCATTTCTTCATGTTCCATCATAATTCCTGTTAAGAAATCAGCGGTTCCTGCATCTTTAAAATCATCTTCCACCTTTGAGATGTTTTCACGGATGTATTGGATAATGGTATCGTGATCCTCTAACAACGCTGCAGAATAATCATGGCTTGAGTTGTCCCCTGTATATTTTTCTGAAAGATGGGTCAACTCCAAAAACTCCTTTAAGGTTCCTGGTGCATAATGCCCAACTTTTCTGATACGTTCGGCAACAGTATCTGTAAATTTTTTAATCGCATTGTAATGATCTTCAAAAAATAGATGCTTGGTATGGAAATCATGACCTTCTAAATTCCAATGTGCCCTTAATGTTTTTGTGTACAGCACAAACTCATCTGCTAATAATTTAGACAGTACTTCTGTTACTTTTTCTCTATTTGCTTTGGTAATTCCAATGTTCGTTTTCATACTAGTTTTTAAATTTTATTATTTATTATTTGCTTGGTTTTCAATACGACTGAATCCTAATTCAACAATACACAAATTACCCAATTTTATTGACCTAACCGTGCTTTAACGCTAATCTTTTTGACTGTTTCAAGTTGGGACACTAGTATAGAATTAGAAAATTGACACCCATCATTTTTAAGTGAAAAATTGAATGGGATTCAATGGGATTTTTTAATCATTCAAGAGGTCTTAAATTGCTTCTATTTGTGAAAAAGTTTCGGAAGGGATGGAATACAAAATCACAGTTTGCAAATCGTAAATAATAACTTCACGACGTTTCAATAGCAGTTGCATTACTTTTTACTTTATTCCAACGCGGTTGGATCTGTAACTGTCTGTCCAACCATTACTCCTTGAGAATGTCCTTTACCTACGTAGGCATTGAACCAATTCCAAAACGTTCTGAATTTATTTCTATAACTTACCAATAAAAACAAGTGTACAAATAGCCACGAAAACCAAGCAATCCAACCTGTGAGCGTTGTTTTTGGAAAGGTCATATCAGCAACGGCCTTTTGGTCTCCAATAATGGCCATGGCACCCTTGTCATTATATTTAAAAGGCTCCCAGCTTTTGTTCATGGTCATGGCTACAAAATTTTCGGCTAATACTTTACCCTGTTGTTGTGCGACACTGCCCAATTGTGGATGCCCTTCTGGAAACTCGGGATCTGTTTTTTGAATGCAGGCATCGCCAATTGCATAAATATTACGGTAGTGAACCACTTTGTTAAAGGCGTCTACGATGAGCCTGTTGCCTTTTACATAAGCATCTTCCCTAATGCCCTTAATTTTTATTCCGGTGACGCCAGCCGTCCAGATTAAGGTTTTAGTTTCAATAGATTCTCCATCTTTAAAATACACTTTGTCATCTTTATAGTCAGACACCATTTTGTTGAGTTTCACAATGATACCCAAGTTCTCCAACGTTTTTTGCGTATATTTCTGTGATTTTTCGCTCATGGGTGGAAGCACGGTGGACGCTGCATCTACCAAATAGATATTCAACTGCTCTCCATCGAGCTCCGGATAAATGTCCATGAGTTTTCGCTTACGCATTTCGGCAATCATTCCAGCTATTTCAACACCTGACGGCCCAGCACCAGAGATCACGATATTACGCATCTTCCGTTTTTCATCCTCATTGGTGCAAAAGGTATATTTTTCGCCTTCCATTATCAGGTAGTTTCTCAACTTTATAGCATCGTTAACGTTCTTCATGGGGAGCGCATTTTTCTCAATAGTTTCCATACCAAAAAAATTGCTCTCTGTTCCGGTCGCGATAACCAAGTAATCATAATGTAAAGGCCCCGTTGATAATTGTACTGTGTTGGTTTCTGTGTCAATTGCTTCCAGTTCGCCCAACCTAAAGTGCAAATTCTTTTTCTTGGTAAAAAGTGTCCGAAACGGAATGGTGATACTCGATATATCAAGCATTCCTGTTGCTACTTGATACAATAGCGGGGGGAAGAAATTATAATTGTTCCGGTCTACTAAAGTTACCTGTAAACCTTTTGCTCCACTCAACTTTTTTGCGAGGTTAATTCCTGCAAAACCACCCCCTATAATAATAATCTGTTGGTCTTTCATGTGTTAATTTTATTAATAATATATGCTCACATTGGGCTGTTTAAACCCCATTTAAATTAGAGGTATTGACTGATGTGGATTATCGTGTTCAATGTAACTATTAACGTTATACAGATGCGGTTTTCAGGTGTAATATCTGAAGTAAAAATTTTATATCTGGTTGTCTTTAAGAACTTTTAAAGGGCTCTAAAAAGATACTAATAAAATCAGTTACAAAACAAGTACACGTAAGAAAAAAGTGCTTATTAACTTCCGTTAACTGATCTACGGAAGCAATAAGCACTTTTTAAAACATAGGATTGTCAATCTTAATTTTTTAACTGTTGGTTAGTGTCTGTTTTATCTGAACCCATTCTCAAAATCGTATATCCTATTATTGCAGATATAAACGACCCGATAAGAATACCAATTTTAGCAGAATCTATATATTCTGGATGTGTAACAAAGGCTAAACTCGCAATGAAAATGGCCATCGTAAACCCAATACCAGCCAAGAAAGAAACACCAAGAATCTGTTTAAAACTAATATCTCGTGGAACTTCAATAATGCCAATCTTTCTAGCCAATATGACGAATGATGACACACCAATACCTTTACCTACAATTAAACAGACAATGATATTAATAACCAAAACAGTATCTAAATCTACGGAGCTATCAATTAACACCCCAGCATTGGCTAGGGCAAATATTGGAATGATAAAGTAGGCCACCCATCCATGCAAGCTATGTTCTAAATGTTGTAAAGGCGATCTGAATTTATAAGTCCAACTCTGTAGTTCATAAACATTTTTAACTTGCTCATCAGATAAAATTGGTGTTTGTAAAACACTGGACTTCTTGATGTTATTATAAACAATATCCAAATGGGAAAGAAACGTTGAAGTATCTATTTTTTGGCGGATAGGCACAGAAAATGCCAATAAAATACCTGCTACCGTAGGATGGATTCCCGATTTTAGAAACAACACCCATATGATCAAACCTACAAAGAACATGACGAATTTTGAATAGTAGCCTTTATATGAAAGAAAATATAAAAAAGCCAATAAGCCCAGTGCAATGAATAATAATGTTGTATTAATAGTACCACTATAAAACACCGCAATAACCAATATCGCGCCAATGTCATCTACAATAGCAAAAGCGGTTAAAAATATTTTAAGACTTAATGGCACCCGTTTTCCCAATACATTTAAAATAGCCAAAGAGAACGCTATATCAGTAGCCATCGGGATTCCCCAACCTTTTACAGTCTCAGGGTTTTGATTAAGCACCAAAAAGAAAACCACTGGTACGACCATCCCTCCTAATGCCCCTACTAAAGGAAACATCATTTTTCTGGTCGAATTGAGTTCTCCAATCAAAAGCTCCCGTTTGATCTCGAGACCTATCAAGAAAAAGAATATGGCCATTAAGCCATCATTTATCCAAAGGATCAAAGGTTTTTTGAACTCAAAACTTTGTGTGACAATTCCAATATCGTATTGCCATAATTCTCGATATGTATCGCCCAGAGGTGAATTTGCCCAAATAAGCGCCAATATCGTACTGAGCATCAGCAAAATGCCACTAAAACTTTCAATCTTAATAAACTTCTGTAATGGTGTAAGGAATATTTTTCTAATCATTGATAATTCATTTTCGGTAAAGTTAAAGAAAAGGTGAAAGTAATCGTACGATTTTCTCCCACAATAGAACAAATTTTGGTCTATTTAACCATAAATTTGGATTTATTTTAACAGAATCCTGTAGGTCCTTCACAAAGGCATCGGTTAATTGATTTGCGATGTCTGTACTATAAACCATGGCATTCACTTCAAAATTTAAATCAAAACTTCGGTAATCCATATTTGCTGAGCCAATAATAGCTAAATTATCATCAATAACCATAGTTTTTGCATGGACAAAACCTTTATTATATTGATAAATTTCGGCTCCAAATTGTAATAATTCTGTGTAATAAGCACTTGCGGCGGCATTTACCATTCGTGAATCTGAAATTCCGGGAACTATAATTTTAACATCCAATCCACTTTGAATTGCAATAATTAAAGCGTCCATTAAGCTTTCTCCAGGAATGAAATACGGACTGGTGATGTAAATATTTTTTTTTGCAGATCCAATAGCTTCTAATATCGAATAAAAAATAACGGGCTGAAGACTATCTGGTCCTGACGCTACCATTTGCACCACATCATTTTTAATAGACACTTGGGGTTTTTGATCAGGGAAATACGTCTCGTTATACTCAAGTTGGTTTAGGCTACAAAAATTCCAATCGCCTATAAAAAGATACTGAAGATAGGCGGTTGCCCTACCTGTTATCATTAAATGGGTATCCCGCCAAAACAAATGGTTGTCTGAATTGAGATCATTTCTATACCGATCGCTCATGTTGATGCCACCAACAAACCCTATCTCTCCATCAATAATAATAATTTTGCGATGGTTTCTATAATTGAGACGGTTGGCTAAAGCATACCAGATAATCTTATAAAAAGGAGCAATTTGAACGCCACCATCTTCCAGTTTTTTAAGAAATTGTTTTCCGAGCCCATGACTTCCAAAGTCATCGTACATAAACCGGACTTGAACCCCTTCTCTCGCCTTCTTTATGAGGAGATCTGCCACCGAATTGCCGGTGATATCATCTTCAAAAATATAGTATTCCATATGGATGTGCGAGGTGGCACTCTCTAAAGCCTTTAATAATTCAGGGAATTTTTCGTCGCCGTTAATTAAGAGTTTCACAGTATTATTGGCCGTTAACGGGCTACTGCCTGCGCCACGGATATAGGACACTAAATTCTCATATTCTTTAGGCACCAATCCAGAATCACAAACCCTTTGCGAATAAGCATTCATACGTCCCCTCAGGATTTGACGTAGCGGTTCATCTTTAATAATCTTTTTAGTATACAATTTCCGTTTCCGATAATTGATTCCGAAAGAGAAATAGAAAACAACCCCAACAAAAGGAACAAAGATGACGAACAGTATGTAGGCTAATGCTTTTACACTGCTTCGCGTATCATTTACGACGCGTAAAATCACGAAAATGATAAAAAGAACATATACTATTTGTGCGAGCAGCAGCCAGTTCATTTATAGAGGTATTTTTATTTAGCAAGTACTTGAGAGACAAAAAGCGTTTTTTATCACCACTCATTTCAGCACCCAAGATAGCATATTCTATCCTAATTTTTTTCTAAACATAGATGTGACAATGAGAGCCATTTATAAATAAACCACTATGGATTTGAAATCCATAGTTTTAAACAAAAGAATGAAATTCTTTTCTGAAAACAGTTTGTCATTCCGAATGAGGCACGAAGAGGAATCATATTATTATAAGATTTCTCGTCACTCGTTCCTCGCTCTGTCGAAATGACAACATTCTCTTAAAAGTTTATATAAACTAAAGTAACTGCACTGGATCCCGATAGCTCGGGAGCAGGGTTTTAACCTTTAACTAGATAATAAAAAGACTTCACAGTATTGAAACTATAGTTTCAATACTGTGAAATGTAGTGCCCTTAGAAAAGGAGTTCAAAACATGATTTTTGAATGCACATTTTTTATGCGAAGGATATACCTATTGAAAGTAATTTTCCTAATTTAATCTCAGAAAATGACCACAATATCTGGATACTGTTCTTTCTAAAATTTAAGGGAATGAAATTAGGAGTTTTTTTTGCTTAGGTATTGAAAGGTTGAGACATCAGAGTCTTCTTCATTAGCAATCTCGGTTCATTTGCGCCATAATACGCATCGTAGGTTGTTGAGTTTATAAATCCGATCGACTCATAGATTCTTATAGCCGAAGTATTATCAGGATGAACTGTTAAGCAAATTTCTGTGCTGAGTTCATGCTCTAGTGTTTCCAGCAGTTGTTCTGTAAGCTGTCTTCCTAAATTTTTTCCACGAGCGTCAGGATGAACGCCCAAAGACAGAATCCATCCTTGATTTGTGTTTTTTACAACATTACCTAGCACATAACCAATAAGTTGTTGGTGCTCTTCAGCAACATAAAAATAATCTTGCGAAATGTCATACAACTGTCTTAAAACAAACAGCGGATAACTGCCTTTATTAAAAATCAAGGTTTCAATGAGGTGAATGCTTTCAATATCTTCTAAAGTTGCTTTTCTAATACTAACCATGAGTGACTTAATTTGAATTGCAGGTTTCTATTGTAAATCTATGGTTTAATTCAACATTTTTATGGCTAAAGAAGTGTCTTCAGACAAGGTGAATTTACATTCTTTAAATGTTGGTGCGGAAAATTTAGGTTTGACATTATTTGAAAAGGCGTAACCCTCCTTAGGAATTCCGAGAAAGTTACGGTTGCATTCATCATCAGAATTTTCATCATGATACATTGATATGGCATACTCTCCTTTAGGCAAATCAGAAATGACAATTTGTTTTGTGGTACTATCAACTTTAAAAGTGTAGGTTTTAATGGCTGAACCATTCTCAAGAAAATTTTCATGAGTATTAAATATCCCAATAACAAGGTTGCCCTTTACGGATTCAATATTGGTAACATTTATGGTTAATTTAGGGTTTTCAGTGGTCATAAATCCGAGGCTGAGAGCTATATAAAGAAATAATGTGGTCATATAATATAGTGTTTAAGTTTATGAATTGTTTCTAATAGTCTTCTTAATGATAGGACAACTGGCCATTATCAATCTTGGCCGGTTTGGTATAGGGATGCTCTTGATGTTGATGGTCTCCCAATATATGAATAACTTCCCAACCGTCTACTTTGAGTTGATCGGCAATCATTGAACGATGGCAACGCCACCACACAGCTTCAGAGCACATAATTGCACAGCGTGCTTTGGATGCCAAGGTTTCTAAACTCCTGTACGCTTCTTGAAATCCTCTTGTTTCCATATAATCAGCATACCCTCTAAAAGACGGATGATTCCATATCACGTTTTTAGAATCTTGGAAAGCCTTTCTTCGACCTCCCAAAGCTTCTATATGCGTATAGACAATTCCGTTTTCTATAGCCGATGACTGAAGGTTCTCCAAATTAAATTGTGGAAACTTCCGCGATCCTGGAAAGCGCCTCACATCTATTAGGTGTTGTATGGCGTCAGCTTTAAGCAAATTAAGAAACTCCTCCAACGTTCTGGTAGAGTGCCCTAAAGTCCATATGCTATTTATTTCTTTTACCATAATATGGTTGTCTAAAATAGATTATCAAAGATTTGAAGTTAAGTTCAATTTGAAATCAGGAATATTCTGATTCATAAACTAAAATAGGGTAATGACAATTAATCAAAGTATACAGCTTCAAAAACTGCCAAAGGCGCTCTTCTACCAACGTTTAAACTCAACACATCATCTATGATTGTGTAATTATCGGCAATTTCAAAAATCTTTAGAAACTCAGATTCTTTTACATCAACATCTGGGCAACTCATTAAGGTTGTTGCCAAGTTATGAAAACGGATTCTATTTCCTTCTTCTAAAGTATACTCGCCGCTGATGCTGTTACAACCTGCAAATCCTGTTATTCTATTGTCTTGAGATTTTAAAGTAAAAAAGATTTCACGTTCCTGATTGTCGGCCATCTTAACATCTTTACCTTCTAAAGTTTTTAATTTCCAATATTTTTCCACAATTGGAGATTGATCCATAACACCTTTTTCAAAAATCGCCAACGGTGCTCGCTTCGCTTTGTTAAGCGCTAATGTATTACCGCTAATTGCAAAATTATCAGCAGTTTCGAAAATACTTAAAATTTGTTGTTCATCAAAATCGGCATCTGGGCAAGCCATGCGCGTAGACGCCATTTGCGAAAATGAAATACGATTGCCTTCTTCTAACTTGTAGGTCCCCATAAAGGTGTTACATCCAGAAAAACCCGTCACGCGATTATTTTTTGAGTCGAGCATAAAGTGAATTGATTGACCATTTTGCTCTTTATGGGAAACTCCCTGCCCTTCTAGAGTAGAAATAACCCATTTGATATTTTCTACGGAAGTCATAGTCGTATTATTTTCATCAGTATTTACGGAAGAATCAGTGCTTGATTTACCCGAGGTACAGCTCATGATGGTTAGTGCTAAGCCAGCAATTGTCGCTATTTTAATTTTCATTGTGATGTATTTTAAGTTATTGGTTTAGGTATTAAAAGCAATTGCAATGACACTCATGATTGATTCCAGACACTCATGATTGATTCCAGTAGTATCCAACTACCATGCCCCTTTAAAATAGATATCACAATTTAATATATGTTTAACGTCCATAAATGGCTTAAAACAATGATTCAACTTCAGTCTTAACAAGTTACAATTTTGGCGTTTTGCCATTTTATGCCAAAGACAAGAGCTACGGTTTGAACTGATGATAAACAATGAACCTATCACACGAATATTGAGAGGTCAATATTAGCGAATAGAGTAAATAAATACAGAAATTAATTGAAACTATATCGTTTTAGTATGCAATCCAATTTTGTAGTAGTATATTTGCGCTTTAAATCAAATTATAAGATGAAAGTTCGCGAAAAATTTATTTTAATTTCGGTTATTGTCACCATAGCCATTGTTGGAATCTCGTTGGTTTGGAGCCCTATTTTATGGGCTTTCATTATAGTCTTTCCGCTCATAATTATGGGCGTTTTTGATATCTTTCAAAAGAGTCATACTATCCGAAGAAACTTCCCTTTAATTGGGCGTTTTAGATATATATTGGAATCGATCCGACCAGAAATCATGCAGTATTTTGTGGAAACTGATACTGAAGGAAGACCTTTAAATCGTATTCTAAGATCGCTGGTTTATAGAAGAGCAAAAGGAGAAAATGACACGGAGCCTTTCGGTACCCAAATGGATTTATATCACTCTGGTTATGAGTGGCTGGAACATTCAATGTACGCAAAGCACAATCCTAAAGAAATTGGAGAATTTCCAAGACTTTTAATTGGTGGTAAGGAATGCAAACAACCTTATTCTTCAAGTTTATTAAACATTTCAGCCATGAGTTTTGGTTCTTTGAGTAAAAACGCTGTCCTCGCGTTAAACAAAGGTGCTAAAATGGGGAATTTTGCCCATAATACAGGTGAAGGTGGTATTAGTGATTACCATTTAGAACATGGGGGAGACTTGATCTGGCAAATTGGTACAGGATATTTTGGTTGTAGAAATGATGACGGGACTTTTAACGAGGTCACTTTTAAAGACAACGCTTTACGACCACAAGTTAAAATGATCGAAATAAAACTATCCCAAGGTGCAAAACCCGGACATGGTGGTATTTTACCGGCTTCTAAAAACACTCCAGAGATTGCAAAAATAAGACACATAAAACCGGGCGTTGCGGTTCATTCTCCACCATCCCACTCTGCTTTTGCTGACCCTATTCAATTTATGTATTTCATTAAACGCCTTAGGGACCTCTCTGACGGTAAACCAATTGGGTTTAAATTGTGTATTGGTAGAAAACAGGAGTTCATGGATTTTTGTGAAGCCATGATCTATACAGGAATTCGTCCAGATTTTATCACTATTGATGGTGGTGAAGGTGGTACAGGTGCTGCACCGGTAGAATTCTCAAACTCTATGGGAATGCCATTGCGTGAAGGATTAATTTTTGTTCACGATACGTTGGTAGGTTTCGGTTTACGGGATGACATTAAAGTAATTGTTGCCGGAAAAATTATTACTGGTTTCCATATGGCCCGTGCCATAGCATTTGGAGCCGATGGCTGTAACAGTTCTCGCGCCATGATGTTATCTATAGGTTGTATACAAGCGTTACAGTGTAACACGAATACATGTCCGGTGGGTGTAGCCACACAAAATCCTTCTTTGGTAAAAGGATTGGTTGTGGAAGATAAAGCACCTAGAGCAAAAAGATACCACGAGGCAACGATACATAGTTTCTTAGAACTTGTTGCCGCTGCTGGATTAAACGACCCTAGTGAATTGACACGTGGTCATATCAGTAAAAGAATTGGACTGTTGGATGTTAAAACCTTTGACGAGATTTATCCTTCTCTTGAGCCTAACTCATTATTAGACATCAACACTATTCCTGAAAGCTATAAGAAATTCTTTCACCTGACGCGCATCATGAAATAGTGTTGTAAATTTAAATTCAAAGAATTGATGCTCTAATTTAGTCTTTTCTCATTTTACCCGTGATTTCATCAATCTTAATAATGAAAATCATGGGTAAATTTTCGTTAACCGCCTTGCTGGAAAACTCACTGATAAAGCTCAATTCTTTCAACTCTTTTTCCACTATCAAAGATTTAACACCTAAAGAAAAGTCGTGTAAATACGATTTTGCTTCGCTGGCAAAAAGCTGTTCAAAGGTGCCATGCACCATTACAGATCTCCATTTTGTAAGTGCATCTACATCAATGGCGTTCATCGCTACTTGTTTATTCTGGCGCATGGCGTGCATTTTATGGCCTTCACCAGAATAACAAATAATGACATTTCTGTCTTTGTCATAAAAATAAGTAATCGGAACTACATATGGTCTATTCTGATAAATGTAAGACAGATGCCCCAAATAGTTGTTTTCTAACACAGATTTACTGTCGGTAGCGTCGAGAGTGATATACATGATTTGCTTATTTTAGTACACTAAGATAATAGTATTTTAGATAGGCAACTATGACCTTGGTCAGGCATTAATTATGTCACTTCATAAAAACTTAAGCACCTACAATTGATCAATGGGATTTAATGACCTTGATTAAGTCGTCTTTTTGAAGGACGCCAGATTGGCGCCACACCTGTTTTCCGTTTTTAAAGAGCACTAATGTAGGCACACCTCTTACCTGATAATTGGAGGCCAACAACTGATTTTTATCCACATCTATTTTGACTATTTTAACGGCTTCTCCCATCTCTGATTTCACGCTCTCCAATATGGGAGCCAAAGTTTTGCAGGGACCACACCAGTCGGCATAAAAATCGACAAGCACCGGAGTTTCTGAATTTATAATGGTGTTAAAGCTATTTTTCATTTCAATATTTTTTTGTTGTTATACTTAGGCGTTTTCAGAATCTTTATTGCTTCTGATACCCTTTAAAGCTTTTATTTTGTCGTCATCGCTTTGAGCCTTTTTATTGCCTTCGCTCTTAGGGTCCCACTCTTTTTCACTCGGGGTGGTATTATTTTCTGAATCCGATTCTCTAGGACGTTTTTCGTCCTCTTTCCTATTGTTCTGTTTTTTATCTTCTGGCTTTTCCATAAGGTCTGATATTATAAAATTTCTACTGGGTTATTTGCGCTACAATCTGAAACACACATAAAGGTTTGATTTCAAATTTTTAGACCATTCAGATGTAAATTTCATCGTTTTAAAAATTAGTAGCGTATACACCATAATAAATTGGTCTTGACTAAACGGTTTTAAAAATCGTGTTCATTGTAAAGATACTTGGAGTCCCTTAATAAAAAAAGTTCTCAAACACATGTTTTGAGAACTTTTTATTAAAATCAATTGGTTATACTACCACTTATCGATTTCATCTTTTAAATCTTCTTTAGATTTGCCGTAGCGTTCTTGCACTTTGCCCGCTAACTTATCAAAGTCACCTTCTGCTTCAGTGTATTCATCATTGGTGATTTTACCATATTTCTTTTTGAAATCACCTTTAATTTGTTTCCATTTTCCTTCAAATTGATCTGAATTCATAATATTTAAGTTTTAGGTTTATATAAAGTTCTTTGATAAAATTACAGTTATAAGGGTTACTCCTATGACGCAAAAGACCAAAACATTAATGCGATTGCTAATTTGGGATATGTTTAACAAATTAGGGTGCGGCTGAGATTGTCCATACTTAACTAACTTGTAAAATTATTTCGGATTATTTCTGTGAATATAAATATCTTTGACCTTTATAAATAAGAGATTGGCTACACAGAATGGTATTAACCTCAAGCGAAGGATTGAATTAAAAATTAAACTATGAAACGTTTATGGATTGTTTTAGGACTTATTGCAGCTATTTTGGCCTTAATTTTATCGGTTACCAAATTCTTTAATGTGGCGTATACGCCCGCTATTGCAGCGCTTATTTTTGGTATGTTCGCGTTTTATTTATCGAGGCAAAAAGAATTCCCAAAAAAAACAATTCAACTTATTTTTCTATTAACCATCATAGCAGTGGTACTGAGCAGTTACAAGTTAATGTTTGTTCCCCCTGAAAATATAGATCTTGAAAACATTGAGGTGATAGAAGAGAATCAGACAGACAATGTTCCACCACCCTTTCAAGAATCAGAATACAACCAACGAGACCTCATAAGAGATGAGTAAAGTTTTGAGTTCAGTTTCTATATTTCCTGTTGTTAATATTATTTAAGCGTTATAATCCATACTAAATGAAAGCCCTGCTTATTGCTTCAGCATTAACCCTTGTAGGGTCTTGCGCCACCAGTAGTTACCAACAGAAAATTGAAAACTTAGAAGAAACCATTGTTTTTGAACAGCCAGAGGTTGTAATCAATTACAGTAACACAATTACGGCTGATGAGCTTAGCTCCCACGTCTACACCTTGGCCTCCCCTGAATTTGAAGGCAGAGAAACAGGTCACGACGGATTTGAGAAAGCATCAGAATATCTAAAAGAATTTTATATCAAGAATGGAATACCCTCACCTTTAGGAGGAGACAACTATTATCAGCACATTCCTAAATCTTATTTTACGCAAGACAGTCCAGCCTCTCAAAACGTAGTGGCTTTTATTGAAGGCGTAGAGCATCCGGAAGAGGTTATAATTCTGTCCGCACATTTAGACCATTTGGGAACAACTGATGACACTATTTATTATGGCGCAGATGACAATGCCTCAGGAACGGCAGCCCTTATGGAAATAGCCGAAGCATTCATGACTGCAAAAAATAATGGCCATGGCCCTAAACGCAGTATTTTATTTTTGCACTTAACTGCTGAGGAGGCGGGACTTTTAGGTTCAAATTATTACGTAAAACACCCTCTTTATACTTTAAATAACACCGTTGTCAATTTAAACATCGATATGATTGGCCGCGTTGATCCGAAATATATAGCACAACAGGATGAAAATTATATTTACATTATTGGCGCTGACAGATTGAGTACAGAACTCCATTATATCTCTGAGGCGGCCAATGTGTGGTTTGTAAATTTAAAACTTGATTACACCTTCAATGATGACGATGATTCCCACAGGTATTACTACCGCTCAGATCATTACAACTTTGCCTCCCGTGGCATTCCTGTGATCTTTTATTTTAATGGAGAACACGAAGATTATCACCAACCTACAGATACTCCAGATAAAATCAACTATCCGCTACTTAAAAAGCGCACGCAACTCATTTTCGCCACCGCCTGGTATCTGGCAAATAGCAAAAACCGTCTAAAAGTCAATACACACTAAGGGCTACGTCAAATTGTTAAAGTTTGTTAAATGAACAGCTTGCCAAAGATAGTATGCGTCGTTTTTTTGTATTATCGCAGCTATTAAAACAGATAATCTTATATAAATGAAAAAGCTATTCATAATTGCAGGTATTGCCTTGGCCACAATTAGTTGTGGTACTTCACCGCAACAGACCACAAAAGTAGAAACAATAGTACCTGTTGACCCAACGGTGTATGCAAATAGCATTACTTCTGATGAATTGAAAGAAATGCTATACACTTTTGCTTCTGATGAGTTTGAAGGACGCCTCACTGGTGCCAAAGGTCAGAAAATGGCTGTGGAATATTTGAAACAACATTATATTGCCATGGGCATTCCATCTCCAATTTCTGAAGGAGATTATTTTCAGGAAGTGCCTTTATTGAATCAAAAATCGGCAGAAACTGAAATCACTGTCGATGGTGTAACGTTTAAAAACTATGTGGACTTAGTAATGTCCGGCGCCGCCGCTACACAAACAATTACCGCATCTGACATTGTGTATGCAGGATATGGCATAGAGGATGAAAATTATTCGAGCTATAAAAACTTAAATGTTGAAGGTAAAATTGTGTTGATCAAATCAGGTGAACCAAAAAATGAAGATGGCACTTATATAACGTCAGGTACAAAAGCGGATACCAAATGGTCAGTAGGAAGACAAGCGCTGGCGTCTAAAAGAGATGTGGCACGTAAAAAAGGAGCTAAGGCACTTCTTTTTATGGACGACGCCTATTTAAATATGGTCGCCAACTATATGGAGGCCGCTGCAAAAGCAGGAAACGAAGGACGCATTGCCCTTAAGGACAAACAAGAAACAATGCTTCAAATTTTAATCAGTGAGAATTTAGGAAAAGCACTTTTAGCATCTATTGACTCTGACGACATGTCTAAAACCATACCCTCAAATTTAAAAATTGAGGTGACCAGTAATTCTGAAGAGGTCAATTCAGAAAATGTGGTGGCCTTTATCAAAGGTTCTGAAAAACCAGATGAAATCATAGTTATTTCAGCACATTTAGATCACGAAGGTGTTAAAAACGGTGAAATATATAATGGTGCTGATGACGACGGTTCAGGTACCGTTGCTATTTTAGAAATTGCAGAAGCCTTTAAAATGGCCCAAGAAGCAGGTCATAGTCCAAAGCGTTCTATTTTATTTTTACATGTTACAGGTGAAGAAAAAGGTCTCTTAGGATCGAGCTACTACGCCGATATTGATCCAATATTTCCTTTAGAAAATACGGTTGCTAATCTTAATATTGATATGATTGGAAGAATAGATCCGAAGCGTGAAGGCGATAGAAATTATATCTATTTAATTGGTTCAGATAAGTTAAGCACGGAACTTCACAATATCTCAGAAGCAGTAAACAAAAAGTTTACAAACGTTACTTTAGATTATAAGTACAATGACGAAAATGATCCTAACCGTTTTTATTACAGATCAGATCATTATAACTTTGCAAAAAACAACATACCTGTTATCTTCTATTTTAATGGGACCCATGATGATTACCATAAGCCATCTGATACACCAGACAAGATTGAATATGATTTGTTGGAAAACAGAGCGAAACTCGTATTTTACACGGCTTGGGAATTGGCCAATAGAGCAGAACGTATTACCGTAGATAAAGCGGAAGTGAAATAATTGTTAAAGTTTTGAACACGAGATAGTTTGTATACTGTTTTTTACTATCTTTAATAAACGTATTGGGGTGCCCATTTAATGAGCTGAGAACATACCCATTGAACTTGCTAGATAATGCTAGTAACAGGAATACAACAGGCAAAGGGAACAAACGATATAACTATTGTTGTTCCCTTTGTTATTTATAAACATTTGACGTGATAAAAGTTAAACATAACTACAAAAACAGTCATTTCATCTAAAAAAACTTCCCTAAGTCGTTCAAATGCGGTTATATGAAATAAATGATGTAGTTTTAAGTTGAAAGCATAAAGCTCATTTATGGTGTTATACTTAACCTGCATTTTTTTAAATTGAGAGATATTTTATATCATATTGTCCCAAAATTAGAACCCTTCGATTATTCATTGCATCACGATACGCAATTTATAAACCAAGAATGGGTACTCATTAACGGCATTGAAGATGCCAAGGCAATGTATCTTTTTAAACCTAACAATGAATTGTTGATTTCTGAAAACCATCAGGTCACCAAGACGCGTTGGAGTTTTATTAATTCCAACTTCCTTTCCATTACTACTGAAGATGGGATTGTACTTATTAAAGCATTTTATAAGGACAAGGATATGTTGGTCTTAAATCAAAAAGCATCAGAAGACTATGCCTTCTTCATCAATTCCAGTGTTTATGACACTACCATTGATACAAAAGAAGATCTTCAAGCGTATTTCAAGGATAAATATTTAAAAAAAGCAGCCGACCTTATTTCAGAACATCAGTTTTATTATATCCAACGATTTAAGGAGTATGGTCCCTTTACTATGAAAGACCTCTTAAAGAAGGTCAAAAATAAGGCAGTCAACGCCTATTGCTTGGTGAGAGATGTGAATGACTCTGATTATACCAAGAAACTCCGTATTAAAGATTTAATACAGGAGCTTTAAATAAAAAAAGCAAACATTTTCATGTTTGCCTTTTTCTATATTCTTAAATATTTTCCTCTTTAAATGTGCAACGCTCTATCTTCCGTGGCGGCTAAAGCTGCTTCTTTTGTGGCTTCAGCAAACGTAGGATGTGCATGAGACATACGCGCAATATCTTCTGCAGAGGCTCTATATTCCATGGCAACCACAACCTCAGCAATCATATCTGCTGCACGGGCCCCGATCATATGGACGCCAAGAATTTCATCTGTTGTTTTATCGGCAAGAATCTTTACAAAGCCATCCAAATCCATACTTGCTCTACTTCTACCCAACGCACGCATTGGGAATTGGCCGGTTTTATAGGCAACACCAGCTTCTTTTAATTCTTCTTCTGTTTTACCTACAGCTGCCACTTCTGGCCATGTGTAAACCACACCCGGAATTAAATTATAATCAATATGAGGTTTCTGACCTGCAAGAACCTCAGCCACTAAAGTACCTTCTTCAGAAGCTTTATGTGCTAACATTGGGCCTTTAACAACATCTCCAATAGCATAAATGTTCTTAACGTTGGTTTGTAACTGCTCATTCACTTCAATTTGCCCTCTGTCTGTAAGTTTTACTCCCGCAGCTTCAGCATTCAATCCATCGGTATAAGGACGACGACCCACAGAAACTAAACAATAGTCCCCTTTAAACTCAACTTCCTCCCCTTTCTTATTGTCTGCTTTAACAATCACCTCATCGCCATTACGCTCCACAGATTTTACTTTGTGGGACACGTTCATGTTGAATTTGGCTTTCTTGAAAACTTTTGTCAACTCTTTGGACAATCCTGCATCCATGGTTGGGATGATGCGATCCATATATTCAATAACGGTCACTTCAGAACCTAATCTTCTGTAAACCTGACCAAGCTCCAGCCCAATCACACCACCACCAATAACGATAAGGTGTTTGGGAATTTCTTTGAGCTTTAATGCCTCAGTTGATGTAATGACCCGTTCTTTATCTAGAGTAATAAAAGGTAAGCTAGACGGTTTACTACCTGTAGCGATGATGATGTTTTTCGCTTCAATTTCTTCCGTTTTCTCTCCAGTAATAGTGATATGGGTCGCGTCTTTAAAAGCTCCCAATCCTTGATACACATCAATTTTGTTTTTCTTCATCAAGAAATCGATACCACCGGTAGTTTGATCTACAACTGATTGTTTACGTGCAATCATTTGTTTTATATTCACCTTAATATCGCCAGGAATGTCAATGCCGTGCTCTTTAAAATGCTTTACAGCATCTTCATAATGATGTGATGAATCAAGAAGCGCCTTGCTAGGAATGCACCCCACATTAAGGCAGGTACCTCCAAGGGTTGTATATTTTTCAATAATTGCAGTTTTCATGCCTAATTGTGCGCAACGAATTGCGGCTACGTATCCTCCAGGACCAGAGCCAATAATGGCTACATCATATGAATTCATAAAATTATTTTTTGATGTTTGTTAAATTCAACCACAAAAATACGATTTTGATTTACGATTTACGAATTACCTCCTAGGATTTTAAAAAACTTTGATCCTAAGTGGAACCCTCAATCTGGAAATCCTAACATGTGCCCCATTCCCACTGTAAATAACCAAAAACCATAAATAGCATGCTCAATGGAGACCAGCAGCGTCGATTTTGTTCTGTCATAAGTCATGGCGAAAAGAATACCGCCCAAAAAGGTCATTAAAAGCACCAAGGGATTTCTATAAAATAGATGTGCCATAGAAAAAACAGAAGCATTTATAAATACGAAAAGCGATTTACTTTTAAAAAATGAGGCATATCGTTGAAAATATAAGGTGCGATAGATCAGTTCTTGTGGATAAACTGAAAACATGGCGTATGCAAACAAAATAATCACCCAGAGTTTTGGTTTTTGATAAAGCACATGGAATAAATCAGATTTGGCGGTTAACAGCATATAAGCAATAGTCAGGACGGCGATAATGATAAATTTTACAAAAACGCCCGTACAAAAGGATTTCCAACGGAGGTTTGGGGCAACCTTAAACTCATTCCCTTCTACTTTTACTAAGATATACACCACATAGACAAATCCGCTGACAGCAAGAAGTGCCTTTACTAAAAAAGGATAATTCAATATAAAACTCACGGGCAAGATTATAAAAATCAAGAAAAATTCAGTAAGTTTATAGGTGACCGATTGCATGACCTTACAAACTTATGGCCGTAGTATGCTTCACTTCATTAATGACAAACATACTATGGGTGCTGCCAATATGATTGATAGACGTTAATTTATTGACCATAAATTCTCTAAAAGCTTCCATATCTGACACAATAACCTTTAAGAGATAGTCATAATCTCCACTAATATGGTAACATTCCATCACTTCTGCAAGATTAGCGACCTCTTTTTCAAACTTAATGACGTAATCCTGTGTATGTTGCACTAATTTAATATGACAGAAGGCTACAAAATTTTTGTTCGCTTTTTCCTTTTGAATTAAGGCCACGTAATTTGAAATTACGCCTTCTTTCTCGAGTTTCTTTATGCGTTCATAAACTGCCGTAACAGAAAGATTCAACTTATTGGACAGTTCCTTGTTAGTCTGTTTACTATTGGCTTGAAGTAGTTTTAGGAGCTTTGTATCGATGGCATCAAAATTCATAAATGAAAAATTTTCTAGAGAAACAATATAAAATGATCAAAAACAGAATTAACATCTGCAAAAATAACTCTATTTAGATTTATAATCTAACTTTACTCATATCTATTGATAATTCATCTAAAATATAGGACATTTGAATATATTTTAACTTATTTAAACCACAGTTATGGCATTTAAACCAGCAAATAATATACAGGATTTACAATATTTTGGAGAATTTGGAGGCGTTAATCCTTCTATTTCTGATTCATCAACGTATACCTTTCTATCAGCGAAAACAATGTTCGATACTTTTGAAGGAAATGCAGACGGGTGTTATTTATATTCCCGCCACTCCACACCTTCCAATCTTTACTTAGGACAAGCGTTAGCAGCCATGGAAGGTACTGAGACTGCAACCGTAACGGCTTCTGGAATGGGTGCTATTACCGCTGTATTGATGCAGCTTTGCAGTGCAGGAGACCATATAGTGTCAAGCAGAACTATTTATGGAGGCACATATGCCTTTCTAAAAAACTTTACGCCACGGTTTAATATTGAGACGTCTTTTGTAGACATCACAAAATTGGAAACCGTTGAAGCAGCCATTACTCCAAAGACAAAAGTACTTTATTGTGAATCTGTCAGCAATCCACTATTGGAAGTTGCTGATATTGCCGCACTCTCAAAATTGGCTAAAAAACACAATCTCAAATTGGTTGTGGACAATACGTTCTCGCCACTATCCATCTCTCCAACACAATTGGGCGCTGATATTGTGATCCATAGTTTAACAAAGTTTATCAATGGCTC
Source organism: Gelidibacter salicanalis (assembly GCF_016469035.1). GTDB lineage: Bacteria > Bacteroidota > Bacteroidia > Flavobacteriales > Flavobacteriaceae > Gelidibacter > Gelidibacter salicanalis_A. Next base: position 93,249 of record NZ_JAEHJZ010000029.1, read on the forward strand.
AAGTGACACTGTTGGTGGTGTTGTTTGTGGTACACAGGAGTTTATTGACAATTTAAGAAATGTGAATGACGGTGCGTGTATGTTATTGGGCTCTACTATGGACAGTTTAAGAGCTGCTTCTATTTTAAAGAACTTACGCACATTACACATCAGGATGCAACAACACAGTCTTAACGCGAAGTATTTGGCTGAAAGATTTGAAAAAGACGGTCTAAAAACGGTTTATCCGGGATTGGAGTCTCATACATCTCACGAGTTGTTCAAATCAATGATGAATGAAAAATACGGTTTTGGAGGCATGCTAACTGTTGATATAGGTTCTTTAGATAAAGCAAATGCATTAATGGAATTAATGCAAAAACAAAACCTTGGCTACCTCGCGGTAAGTTTAGGATTTTATAAAACCTTGTTCAGCGCACCTGGAAGTTCAACATCTTCAGAGATTCCAGTAGAAGAACAAAAAGAAATGGGTCTGAGTGATGGTTTGATTCGTTTTTCTATCGGATTGGATGCAGATATTGAACGCACCTACACAATGATGAATACCTGCATGAAGGAACTGGATATCCTATAATAGGAATTTTTGCAATCTTCAATCATTTAGGAAAGTAGGCTCAATCAAAACTTAATTATACATCACCCTGAATGGCTAAAAACAAACCAGTGTTTTAAGCACTGGTTTTTCTTGTTTATAGGGATCGAACTCCACAAAAAAACCGACGCTTTTTCTTAAGGTATGACCTCTGTTTCTAAAAAACCTGTTCAAATAATAGCATACATCCGAGGTTAAGAATAAAAGCATTGCATTGATAAAACCCAAACCCAATCTGGTTCTGGCTTAATTTGATTTGCATAGGTTTGTCTAAAATCGTAACATTACGTACTTGAATAACAACCAAACCACATAACGCCCTTCTTAATGGAAAGCCAAAACATTAAACCCAGAGAACCTCAGGATGAACCTATAATTGAAAATAAAGAACTTAATATTTGGGAAGCCCTAATTCCTGTGTTTGTACTGGTAGCGATGCTGGCGTATAATGTATATGTTTATGGCGGTGATGCTTTAGGTGGCTCCAATCAGTTTATATTGTTGTTAGGTGGCGCTGTGGCGGCGATAGTTGGAGTTTTTAACAACGTTTCATTTGAGCAGATGCTCGAAGAGGTTTCAGAGAATATCAAATCAACCGGAGGCGCCATACTCATTCTCCTCATGGTTGGTGCGCTTGCGGGTACATGGCTTATCAGCGGGATTATTCCCACAATGATTTACTATGGTTTACAAATATTAAACCCTACCATATTTTTAGCGGCCTCTGTTGTCATTTGCGCTATTATCTCTGTAGCTACCGGAAGCAGCTGGACCACTTCAGCCACTGTGGGTATTGCCCTCATAGGTATTGCGGAAGCCTTAGGTGTTCCATTAGGGATGACCGCTGGGGCCATTCTTTCAGGTGCCTATTTTGGAGATAAAATTTCACCAATGAGTGATACTACCAACTTAGCACCAGCAATGGCAGGAACTGATTTGTTTACCCATATCAGATACATGCTCTACACTACGGTTCCTACGTTAATTGTTACCTTAATCGTCTTTATTATTATAGGCTTAAATTTAGACACGACGGGATCAGCAAATACTGAAGGCATTATCAAAGCTGTAGATGAAGCCGTCAATGTAAGCCCATGGCTATTTATTGTACCCCTAGTAGTCATTGTTTTAATCATTAAGAAAACGCCGCCCTTGGTAGCGCTTTTAATAGGTACCCTATTGGCCGCAGTAACCGCACTGATCTTTCAGCCCAATATTGTTGCTGCAATTGGCGGTGGAGACTCCCTAACCTTTTACACGGGGTATAAGGGGCTTATGGATGCCATTACAATAGACACTGCAATTCCAACAGACCATGAAGCTTTAAAAGGACTTTTCTCTTCTGGAGGCATGTCTAGCATGCTGGGAACCGTATGGTTGATTCTTTGCGCCATGGTTTTTGGAGGTATTATGGACGGTATTGGTGCTTTGTCAGCAATCAGTAAAGCGCTTTTAAAAATGTTTCATACGACATTCGGACTTTTCGCCAGCACCGTGGCCAGTTGTTTGGCATTAAACCTAACAGCGAGCGATCAATATTTGGCGATTGTTGTTCCTGGAAAAATGTATTCACAAGCTTATAAGGATAAAGGACTAGCGCCTGAAAACCTTTCGAGAACTTTAGAAGATAGTGGTACCGTGACTTCTGTATTAGTCCCTTGGAATACTTGTGGAGCCTACCACAGTGGTGTTTTAGGTGTTGATACGATGCATTATGCGGGGTATGCTATTTTTAACTGGTTGAGTCCATTCATGACCCTTCTATTTGCGGCGTTCAGAATAAAAATCAGACAACTCACTACCGAGAACAAAACGGCATCTTCAGAGGCAATTCAGTAATTTATACTTCAAGCCTTAAAGCTATAGCTAAAACCTATGTCAATATAATTTTATATAATAAATAACTATGATTATTTAAGAAGTAAACGGATAGATTTGCACTAGAAATAATAGTAATCTAAAAATTATATTTAATATGGCATTTGTAGGAAAAAAATTTCCAAATTTAAACGTAAACGCAATGAATGAAATGGGTGATACATTCAGCCTTAACATTCTTGAAGAAGCAACAAAAAACAAAAAAAAGGTAGTTTTATTCTGGTATCCAAAAGATTTTACATTTGTATGCCCAACAGAATTGCATGCATTTCAGGCAGCTTTAGGCGAATTTGAAAAACGTAACACGATTGTTATTGGTGCATCTTGTGATACTGCTGAAGTTCACTTTGCATGGTTAAGCACAGCTAAAGATAACGGTGGCATTGAAGGTGTAACGTATCCAATTTTAGCGGACTCTAATAGAAACCTGGCGTCAACATTAGACATTTTAGACATTACCAATGAAACGTATAATGAAGATACGGGAGTTGTTACTGTTGATGGAGATAATGTGACTTACAGAGCTACTTATATTATTGATGAAGAAGGAACTGTAGTTCACGAAAGCATCAACCATATGCCATTGGGCAGAAACGTAAATGAGTTTTTACGCTTGATTGATGCTTACACACACGTCCAAGAAAAAGGAGAAGTTTGTCCAGCAAACTGGGAAGAAGGTAAAGATGCTATGCAAGCCAATGCAAAAGGTACTGCTGAGTACTTAAAAGCACATTTGAACTAATATAACTTGTTATTGAAAGTACAGAGAGGCAATCTTATAAAGATTAAGATTGCTTCATTCTGCTCAATTAACTTTTTAAAAAACATGTATTATGGTGAAGGAATTAGAACAAGATAATTTAGGACAATTAGTATCGGACAACGATACAGTAGTTGTTCAATATTCTGCTACTTGGTGTGGTAATTGTAGAATTATGAAACCAAAATTTAAAAAGCTGGCAACAGAAAACGAAAACATGACTTTTGTAATGGCTGATGCTGAGAAATTTCCAGAATCTAGAAAATTAGCTACCGTAGACAATTTACCTACATTTGCTATTTTTAGAAATGGAACTTTTGTAAATCAGGTACAAACCAACAAATATGAAGTTTTAAAAGATTTAGTCAATGAAGTTATCAGTAATTAAACATCTGACTCAATTTATTGAGGACAATGATGAAGATTTTGTAGTAGAGACTATTGAAACTTTAGAGCATCTTACAGAAGTACCTTCTTTAAAAGATGAAGAATTGGATGTTATTGGAGAGTTGATATCAAATATGTATGGCGCTTTAGAAGTCCATAAAATGGTTAAGGAAGGCACGCCTAAAAAGGAAGCTTTAAACAACTTCATGTCTCGCGTATTAGGATCTATAGACAAATAACACAACACTATTTTAGAATAAAAAAACCACTTCATCCGAAGTGGTTTTTTTATTAAGACTTGATGCGTTGTCAATAAAGCATTTAAATTTGTTACTGTAACCTTTAGTACGGAAAAGTATTTGGGCAAACAATAACAAAACTCAAATGAACAACCTCGACCCAAGGGTACGAGGTATCAAGTAGAAGTTCCTTTTTTANNATCCCGCTAAAAAGCGGGATTAGTTCAACTAACAATTTTAATTCATTGCTTCGCAATTTTTAAAAATTGAGTTTCACTCATTTAACAATGAACAACCCCATTGTATGACAGTTCTATTTTTTTTGTATCTTCCCTATTCACTACACTTAACTGCTTTAAACTATGTCAGACACTAATTATATTAAAGTATTCTCAGGAACATTTATCTATGCGCAAATGATTGTCAACCGTTTGGAAACTGTTGGAATTAATGCCATCGTAAAGGATGAATCTGAATCTGCAAGATTGGCAGGATTTGGATCTCCCATTCAAGGATTTCAAGACATTTATATTTCTGAAGAAGAACTAATCAAAGCGGCCCCGATTATAGAACGAGCAAAATCTGAATTGGAAGCAAAAAAAAACCCTGAATAAATTCAGGTTTTTTTTATGGGTGTTTCAATTATGCGTTTACCGCATACATTTTATCTCTCAATTCCTTAATTTTTTTGTCGTCCATATACTCATCAAAAGTCATATAACGATCAATAGCTCCATTTGGGGTCAATTCAATGACACGGTTTGCTACAGTTTGTGCAAACTCATGATCATGAGTGGTAAACAACACAGTTCCTTTAAAATTAGCTAACGAATTGTTAAAGGCTGTAATGCTTTCAAGATCCAAATGGTTGGTAGGCTCGTCCAACATTAACACGTTAGCTCTCATCATCATCATTCTACTCAACATACAACGCACTTTTTCTCCTCCAGAAAGTACATTTGAAGTTTTTAAAGCCTCTTCTCCACTAAAGATCATTTTACCCAAAAACCCTCTAATATGCACTTCTTCACGCTCTTCTTCTGTCGTGGCCCATTGACGTAACCAATCAACCAAGGTCAAATTATTGTCAAAAAATTCACTGTTGTCCAATGGCAAATAAGATTGGGTTGTTGTAATACCCCAGTTATATTCACCTTTATCTGCTTTTTCCTTGCCATTAAGAATTTGGTAAAAAGCCGTTGTAGCTCTAGAGTCTTTTGAATAGACCACTACTTTATCGCCTTTGGCCAAATTGATATCTACATTTTGGAACAGTACATCACCATCTAAAGATGCGGCAAGACCTGTAATATTCAATATTTGATCTCCAGCTTCTCTATCGCGCTCAAAAATGATGGCAGGATAACGACGGCTAGACGGTTTAATATCAGAAATATTCAATTTCTCAATCATTTTTTTTCTACTGGTCGCCTGTTTCGATTTGGCAACGTTTGCTGAAAAACGACGGATAAATTCTTCCAATTCCTTTTTCTTCTCTTCCGCTTTCTTGTTTTGTTGAGAACGCTGTCTGGCGGCCAATTGAGAAGACTCATACCAAAAGGTATAGTTTCCTGAGTAATGGTTGATTTTTGAAAAATCAATATCAGAGATATGAGTACACACTGAATCCAAAAAGTGTCTATCGTGAGACACTACAATCACGCAGTTTTCATAATTCGCCAAAAAGTTCTCCAACCAAGAAATGGTTTCATAATCCAGGTCGTTGGTAGGCTCATCCATAATCAGCACATCAGGATTTCCAAATAAAGCCTGTGCCAATAATACACGTACTTTTTGTTTACCATCCAAATCCTTCATTAAGGTATAGTGATACTCTTCTTTAATACCTAAGTTTGATAGCATTGCTGCAGCGTTACTGTCAGCATTCCATCCGTTCATCTCTTCAAACTGTACTTGCAACTCTCCAATTTTGTCCGCATTTTCGTCGGTGTAATCGGCATAAAGTGCATCAATCTGACTTTTCAGATCAAACAAGGGTTTGTTACCCATAATAATGGTTTCCAAAACCGTATGTTCATCATACAAATTATGGTCTTGCTCCAAAACTGACATACGTTTTCCAGCTTCTAAGTGGACACGACCAGAAGTTGGGTCCATTTTGCCCGCTAAAATTTTCAAGAAAGTCGACTTTCCTGCGCCATTGGCGCCAATAATACCGTAGCAATTGCCTTGGTTGAAAGAAGTGTTTACTTCATCAAAAAGGATGCGTTTGCCAAACTGAACTGAAAGATTAGAAACTGATAACATTTTATAGGTTTTAAATAAGCTGCAAAAGTAAAAAATTACTATCATTTTATGAAACTTATAGACCTATATTTAAGCTGCTCTACAAGACTATCACATTTCTAAAAACATCAGTATTTATCTGACATCAACTACCTTTACACTACGGTATGGAAAAACATTTAACAGCGCCTTAACAACATGATGCATAAACAAGTTTTATTTTTGTTTGCAAGACACCCTGCACCAAAAATCTTAACGTTTATGAGAATCTACATTATGTCATTACTGTTTTTGCCAACGCTCTTGTGTTGCAAACAAAATGCTAATGAAGCTGATTCAAGTGCGTATTTTGGAGGTGAGATTATCAATCCTACCAATGATTATGTGCTGTTGTTCTCTCCGAACGCGCAAACAGAAACTTCTGACACGCTTTACTTAAATGAAAACAATCGGTTTTTCAAAAAGTTAGACCCATTAAAATCAGGACTCTATACATTTATTCACGGCGGCCAGTACCAAATGGTCCTTCTAGAACCACAAGACAGTGTGATGTTACGATTGAACACTATAGATTTTGACGAATCTCTTGTATTTACAGGGTCTGGCGCGAAAAAGAACAATTTTCTGGTCAAGATTTTTTTAGAAAACGAAGCCGATCAGAGCAATTTCATGAACATTTCTCAACTGCAACCCGAACGATTTGAAAAGTATATCGATTCTGTACGAACAGAACGTCTGAATGAACTTGCTGATTTTTCGGATAAAAAAGAGCTGTCTGATATGTTTGACAAAATTGCAGAAACCAGTATCAACTACAGCTATTACAGCACCAAGGAAATGTATCCTTTTGCCTACTATGGTTATAGAAATCTAAGAAATTACAAAGAGTTGCCATCGCAATTTTATGATTATAGAAATGATATTGATTACAATATTGGATCATTGAGCAATTTCTTTATTTACAACCGGTTCTTATATTCCCATTTCAACAATATGGCTTTAGAAGAGTTTTACGCTAACTCCCCTGAGGATGCAATCTTCAACAAAAACTCGGTTGTTTACAATTTGGAGAAGCTAAAATTGATGAATGATCGCATATCCAACGATACAATAAAAAACAAACTCTTAAAAAGTACGGCACGCGATTTTATATCGATGTGTGAGGACTCTACAGCCGTAAAAGAAATTGTGGCCTCCTATCTTGACAAAAGCAGCAATCCAGAAGATAAAAATTATATAAAAGGATTGTCTAGCGCAATCAATAAGTTAAAACCGGGGAAAATCATTCCTGAAGTAGAGTTGGTCGATTACAATAACGAGGTACATAAACTGAGCACCATCATCAACAAACCTACAGTTATTTATTTTTGGTCCTCCAATTTAAAAATCCATTATAAAAATAGCCATTATAAAATAATGGATTTTAAAAAGAAGTATCCAAACATTAATTTCATTGCGATTAACATCAACGATAATGACAAGAAATATTGGAAAAAGACTTTAGATGAATTTAAGTTTTCCAGTGATAGCGAATACCAATTTAAAGATCCTATTGCAGCCAAACAGACTCTGGTACTCAACACGGTGTATAAGATGATCGTTATAGATAAAGACATGCGCATTGTGGATTCTTACTACAACATGTTTCACAGCACGTTTCAAAACAAATTAAAAGAACTCAATCAATAGAAAAAGGCTCCATAAAGGAGCCTTTTTCATAACTGTAACTGTTAAAAGGATTAGTTTCCTTTTTTATAATCTTCTAAAAATTTTGCCAACCCAATATCCGTTAAGGGGTGATTCAATAAGCCTGTAATAGAACTCAAAGGACCAGTCATCACATCAGCACCTAATTTTGCACAATCAATGACGTGCATGGTGTGGCGTACCGAAGCGGCTAAAATTTCTGTTTCGAAACCATAGTTATCGTAGATCATTCTGATTTCAGCAATTAGATTTAAACCATCTGTAGAAATATCATCCAAACGACCAATAAAAGGGGAAACATAAGTAGCTCCTGCTTTGGCAGCCAATAAGGCCTGACCGGCAGAAAACACTAAAGTCATATTTGTTTTGATGCCTTTATCGCTAAAATATTTACATGCCTTTACACCGTCTTTAATCATTGGTAATTTGACCACAATTTGCTCATGAAGTTCAGCCAAGGCCTCTCCTTCTCTCACCATGCCATCAAAATCAGTAGAAATAACTTCTGCACTGACATCGCCATCTACCAAATTGCAGATGCTAACATAATGTTTCATGATATTATCCGTGCCTGTAATACCTTCTTTGGCCATCAATGACGGGTTGGTGGTAACACCATCTAAAATACCCATGTCTTGGGCATCCTTAATTTGCTCTAAATTAGCGGTATCGATAAAAAATTTCATAGAAATACTGTTTTTAAAATCCCCTTCGTAAAAGGGGTTCTGTTGTGTTATATTTAGCGCGAATTTACAACATTTAACGCGCTTTAAAAGGACTAATTTTTCAGAATGTATTAACAATACTCAATTAATGATGATGGTGATTTTTTTAGATGTAGAATTTGAACACATCCCATCTTTATACTGTCCAGAATCTTCATCATAATATTCTGGTGCATCAACATAGAGATAAATGGTGAAGGAGAAGGTCCCGGAAGCGTTTGGCATACCTTCAATTATAAGGATCCTATTGTCGGTAGACATTTCCAATCCGCCAGGTAAATCTCCGTAAATTTCGTAATTGTAGATATAATTATCATCACCAGTTTCGTTTTTAATTTCTGAAGTCAGTTTCTGATAATAATAACCATTAACATTGCCTACATCAAAAGATTTATCCTCAATTTCAGGTCGTTTATTAATAACACACTCTACAATAGTATCACAACTAATAAAGACGAATAAACCAACTAAAAAGAGCAGCTTTAAGATTTTCATTGGTGTTTTAATTGGCAAATGCTATAGTTTATAATGGTTCATCAGCATTTTCTCATAGACTTTATCTGGTAAAATCCGTTTTAAAACAATAGAGAATTTTTGCATGAACTCCCCTACCTTATAATGAATCTTAGGATGTTCGGTAGTAATGACCTTGTAGATGGCGTCCGCCATAAGCTGCGGATCTTTTCCACTGCTCACATGCGTATCCATGAGCTTTAGAGTGTCTCCGTAAGGCTTTTTGTAAGGAGAATGCTCCAAAATTGGTGCATGGTAGCGTCCAGCCGCAATATTTGTTGCAAAATCTCCCGGCGCCACGTTGGTCATATGGATATTGAAATCTTTGATTTCCATTCTGAAAGCTTCCGTAATTAATTCCAGAGCACCTTTACTGGCACTGTAAACACCTCTGTACGGTAAGCCCATATACCCTGCTATCGAGGTTATATTAATGATCAGCCCTGAGTTTTGTATTCTCATTAGTGGCAGCACCGCTTTAATAACGCGAATGGGCCCAAATAAATTAGTATCAAAATTACGCTGTATTTCAGCATCAGGAATTTCTTCAATTGGTCCAGTAATACCAGCGCCTGCATTATTGATCAGGACATCCAAACGACCAGCTTCTCGCATTACTGTATTGATTGCTGCTGCTATAGACACGGCATCAGACACGTCTAATTTTACAAGGGTAAATTTACTTTCCGGATAACGCTCAGGATTTCTGCTAGTTCCATAAACGGCAAAGCCTTTTTGTGACAAATATTCGCCAACAGATTTACCAATTCCTGAAGAACCACCTGTAATTAATACAACTTTAGACATGTTCAATAAATAATTAAAAAATGAAAAATTTGAGCGTAAATACGTTTCTGAAGGCTAAAATAGGAAGAAGATATTTAAAAGAAGTTTCCTGTAGAAAGGATTTCGCTATAGCGCATAAAAAAAGGCAAGCTACCTACATCACACCGCTACGACCACTTACCTTTGCTGCGTTCCCGCCCTGGAGGATTCAGCAGGAGCTGGTTGTGTAGGACTTGCCAACTGCAAAGATACAATCTTTTACTACTTTTGCAATGATTTTTTAAACTGAATTTAATTAAATACCTTGCCCTAAAATATATAACAGCTATGTCTTCAACTAAACTTTTTATAATCATGGTCTTAGGTCTTTTCTTATGGACCTGTGGTGATAATCCGAATGGTAAAAAAAGCAACTTTTCTATTACTACCGATGCCAAAAATAACACCATTGCACTTGGTGAAACCATCAAACTGTCCATAAACAACCCAAAAAACAAAAACATCAACAGCATTACTTATCACTTTAACACCACCACCATTGATGAAAATTTTACAGCTACAGATCTACCGTTAGGAATACATACATTGACCGCCAAGGTAGCTTATGAAGATGTTACTGAAGAGACCTCTACCAAACTGACCATTTTAAACAATGTGGCGCCCGTAATTTACAGTTATAAGATCCTTAATGAATATCCTCACGACATTACCTCCTACACTCAAGGCTTAGAATTTTATAACGGGATACTTTATGAAAGTACCGGACAGTACGGAGAATCAAAACTCCGAAAAGTAAACCATGAAACAGGTGAAGTCTTAAAAAGCATCAATTTGGGCAGTCAGTTTTTTGGTGAAGGACTTACCGTTTTGAATAACAAGGTTTACCAACTTACGTGGAAAGAAAATATCGGGTTTGTCTATAATGCTGAAACATTAGAAAAAACTGGCAGTTTTAATTATGGCAAAAGTAAAGAAGGCTGGGGCTTATGTAATGACGGGAAAGTGATTTATAAATCAGAAGGCACCAACAAAATATGGAAACTCAACCCAGAAACCTTGGCTGAAGAAGATTATATCCAAATTTACACCAATACGGGCAAAATTGATAGTTTAAACGAACTGGAATATATTGATGGCAAAATTTACGCCAATATCTATCAGCGCAACGGGGTCTTGATTATCAATCCTCAAAATGGCGCTGTGGAAGGTGTCATCGACTTTTCGCCACTTCAAAAACTCGTCAAGCAACATCCAGAATTGGATGTATTGAACGGTATTGCCTACAACCCTGCTACCAATACCATTTTTGTGACGGGTAAAGATTGGGACAAGTTGTTTGAGGTAGAAGTATTTGTCAAATAGATTTGTTGTTACACCTAAACACATACTACACGTCCCTTAATTAATCCACAATTAAAAATCCCTATGCAAACCTTCGATATACAGATTATTGTAGCACAAGAAGATCTAGACCACCTCAACCATGTTAATAATGTGCGCTATGTACAATGGGTGCAAGATATTGCAGAGCAACATTGGCACGCCAAAGCAACAGGTAAAATCCTGTCTGATTATTTTTGGGTCCTTTTAAACCATACTATTGCTTATGAAAATCCAGCTGTTTTGGGCGATGGACTGACGATTAAGACCTACATCAAAGAGTCTGGCGGCGTCACCTGCATACGTATTGTTGAAATCTACAATACAGAGACCGAGAAATTATTGGCCTCTTCAGAAACCAAATGGTGCTTGATTTCCCAACACAACATGAAACCAACTCGAATTACTGAAGAAATCAAAACTTTATTTAGTTAAAGTTAGATTAAATTTGCTGTTAAAGTCTCTTAACAAAACATTTCACAAAGTTTTAATTGTTTTAATTTGATGGCAACCAATCCATAAGCTTAGTGATCAAAATTACCCTTCTGTTCTGCTTGTGTACCACACTGATGTTTTCGCAACGTATGTCAGGGACACTTTATGATACGGAAGCACCTATCTCTGGTGCAAAAATCATGAATATGACGTCAAAGAGCATCACCTCAACGGATGGAACTGGCCATTTTGAAATCTATGCGAAACTTCATGATACACTCGTGTTTAGCTCGCTGTTTCATCATACCAAACAATTGGTAATTACAAAGGCGCATTTAGAAGAGTCTCAAGTAGTCGAGCTCAAAAAAATCCTGAATGAATTGGATGAAGTCGATCTTAAAGGTCCCATTTCTGTAAAGGAAATGAACGAGAAAGAAGAAACAAGTCGCGTAAATAAACAATTTAAAACGGATGTTGAGAAAAATCCGCACTTATACAGAAGGCCCAACGCAAACAGTGGGCCTATAGATTTTATGGAAATTGGACGGCGTGTCGCAAAACTTTTCAAGCGAAAAACTCCGAAAGAAGAAAAAATGGTCGAAACCTCCCTTACAGCCGCACATCTTGACACTCTTTTCAAAACAGATCCCTTTTTTAATGACACGTTTTTAGTCTTGGACTTGAACATCACCAAAGATTATAAACACCTCTTTTTTACGTATTGCGAAACGAAAGATCTATCGTCTTTTCTTTTACTTCCGGACAATAAAATCTACCTTATTGATACATTTTTGGAGTACAGTAAAGACTTTAGAGGGATTCTCGAAGCAAGTCAAAAATAATAGGATGTCGAAACCTATGAGCCATCATACAACTTCCAGCAAATTAATTAAAGGCCACAAGTGGCTTCATAATTTCAAAAGGTATATTTTTGAAACGGATCTGAATTCACCCTCGCAATGAAACGAAGCCTTTACTTTAGTCTTACTGTTATTACTTTGATCTTATGGAGTTCCTGCCGAAAGGATTTTGACTTCCAACCCAGTCAAGGCGGATTGACCTTTTCTAAAGACACGGTCTACCTAGATACGGTTTTTACTAATATTGGCTCAAGTACCTATAATTTAAAGGTCTATAATCGGACTAATACTGACATCTCCATCCCTACGCTGCGTCTTAGCCAAGGGCAAGCCTCCAACTATAGACTCAATGTAGACGGGATTGCTGGTAAGGAATTTCAGAATGTAGAGCTTTTAGCAAAGGACAGTTTGTACATCTTCATTGAGACAACTTTTGACATTCAAAGCGTAGTCACCGCAGAAAATCAATTTTTATATACAGATGCCATTGAATTTGACAGTGGTGCGAATTTTCAAAAAGTAGATTTGGTCACTTTAGTGAAGGATGCCGTTTTTATTTACCCCAATAAAGATTCAGAAGGCATCATAGAGACCTTAAATTTTGATGTTGATGGCGATGGCTCGGAAGACAGAACAGATATTCAAGGCCGATTTTTAACGGATGCTGAACTTACGTTTACAAACGATAGACCTTACGTAATTTATGGCTATGCAGCGGTTGGCGAGAATAAAACGCTGACCATCAATGCGGGTGCGCGGGTGCATTTCCATTCTAATTCAGGCTTATTAATCACCAATAATGCATCTCTAAAGGTGCAGGGGCAATACAGTCCTAACCAAACCACCATGGCAAACGAAGTCATTTTTGAAAGTGACCGGTTGGAGCCATTGTATGAAAACATTCCTGGTCAATGGGGAACGATTTGGCTGTTTCAGGGCAGCAAAGAAAATGAAATCAATTTTGCAACGATTAAAAATGCTACTATCGGAATTATATCAGAGAACAATCCGAATACGAGCATTCCAAAATTGACCATTAAGAATTCAAAAGTCTACAACTCGAGCAATTATGGTATTTTAGGACGTGCCACTTCCATAACTGCAGAAAATGTGGTTTTTAATAATGCTGGGCAATCATCGTTTGCAGGCATTTACGGAGGCGTTTACAATTTTACCCATTGTACCATAGCCAACTATTGGACCAATAGTTTTAGACAGTTTCCTGCACTTTACCTTAATAATTTTGAGGTTTCGGAAGATGACACCATCACCACCAATCCGCTTACTGCTGCCAATTTCAACAATTGTATCATCTATGGAAATTACAACCCGGAGTTTTTTCTAGAACAAGAACAAGGCGCTGACTTCAATTTTAAATTCACCAATTGTCTGATCAAGTTTGATGATCCTAATAACAAGTTTGGAGCAGATGCAAATTATGATTTTAATAATCCTGCACTATATGATAATGTAGTATTTAATGAAGACCCTGATTTCAAAGAACCTTTAAAAAACAAACTGATGATTAGGGAAGAATCAGCAGCAATAAATGTGATTGGGAACAATGAATTTTCAAACCGAGTACCGTTTGATATTTTAAGGGTTTCAAGAACTGCTGCCCCAGATTTGGGAGCTTACCAACATATTATTTTTGAAGAGTAATTATTTTTTGCCTACACTTCCGAATCGAAACGACCATAACTAAAAAAGCCTCACTTGTTTTGATAACCAGTGAGGCCCTTAAGCGTTATAAGTTGTCGATTAATTATACAAACAACGGCTTGCCTTTCATCATTGCGTTCACTTTTTCTCCAACAGCATCTAGCGTAGCCTGGTTATCGTAATTGCTAAGGACTTCATCAATCAGTCCAACAATAGCATCCATATCAGTTTCTTTCAAGCCTCTGGTAGTAATTGCTGGTGTTCCAATGCGGATTCCAGAGGTTACAAATGGCGATTTATCATCAAACGGCACCATGTTTTTATTTACCGTAATATCTGCTTTTACCAACGCTTGTTCAGCGTCTTTACCAGTAATATTCTTATTTCTTAAATCGATCAACATCATATGGTTATCAGTACCACCAGAAATAATGTGGTAATCTCTATCAACAAACGCTTTTGCCATAGCAGCGGCATTGTTTTTAACTTGCAACATATAGTGCATAAACTCATCGGTCAATGCTTCACCAAACGCAATTGCTTTTGCAGCAATAATGTGTTCTAATGGTCCCCCTTGGTTTCCTGGGAACACACCGGAATCTAAAACAGAAGACATCATTCTTAAATTGCCTTTTGGAGCTTTCATCCCGAATGGATTTTCAAAATCTTCGCCCATTAAAATCATTCCGCCTCGTGGTCCTCTTAAGGTCTTATGAGTAGTAGTGGTTACAATATGGCAATGCGGCATTGGGTCATTCAGAATCCCCTTGGCTATCAAACCTGCGGGATGGGAAATATCTGCCATTAACACTGCCCCTACCTGGTCAGCAACCTGTCTAAAAGCTTCAAAATCCATATCACGAGAATAGGCCGATGCTCCGGCAATTATCATTTTTGGCTTTTCTTTTTTAGCAGTTTCCTCTAATTTATTATAGTCAATTAGCCCCGTTGCTTTGTCTACTCCATAAAACGAAGGATTGTAAAGCTTTCCTGAGAAATTAACCGGAGATCCGTGGGTCAAATGGCCACCATGGGACAAATCAAAACCAAGAATTTTATCGCCAGGCTTTAAACACATAGAATATACGGCAGTATTGGCTTGACTTCCAGAGTGTGGTTGCACGTTTGCATAGGCAGCGCCAAACAACGCTTTAGCGCGATCAATGGCTAATTGTTCCACCTCATCTACAACTTCACAACCACCATAATAGCGCTTTCCTGGGTAGCCCTCAGCGTATTTATTGGTCAAAACTGATCCTGCGGCTTCCATCACCTGATCGCTCACAAAATTCTCTGAAGCAATGAGTTCTAAACCGTGTAATTGTCTCTCTTTTTCAGCTTCTATAAGCTCAAATATTTGTTGGTCGCGTTGCATAAATGTTGTGTTTTTTAGTCCTCTTAAAAAGAAGGTTTAATGAATGTTTTAAATTTAGCCAAAAGTACTAAATACAATACGTATTTCAGACATAAAAAAGGATTTTTCATCTGAACATAACTGAATTGTATTTGAGTAGAAGCAACGTAATTTTAAGTATTTTTTTGGTTTTTAGTTAAAAAAAATATGTAGGTTTGACTACATTTAAACACAAACTAATTAATCATAACACTATGCCTTTAGCAGCAAATAACCCCGATAGAACATCGTGGCTTCACGTGGGAAAGAACTCTGATTTTCCAATACAGAACATTCCATTTGGTGTTTTCTTAACACGAGATGACATCATTACCATTGGTACACGTATTGGCGATACCGCCATTGACCTTGGTGCATTGCATCAGCTGGGTTATTTTGAAGGTATACCCCTTACTGACGATATCTTTCTTCAGGATACCTTAAACGATTTTATAGCTGATGGTCGCAAAACATGGCGTGCCGTTAGAGACAGGATTACTGAAATTTTTGACAGCAATAACAGCTCTTTAAAAAACAATACCAAACATAAGGAAATCGTTCTTTTTAGATTGGACGAGATTGAAATGCAATTGCCTGTTCAAGTAGGTGATTACACTGATTTCTACTCGAGCATAGAACACGCCACCAATGTGGGCACGATGTTCAGGGACCCTGAAAATGCGTTAATGCCAAACTGGTTACACATTCCTGTAGGATACCACGGTAGGAGTTCATCAATTATTCCTTCGGGAATTCCAGTGCACAGACCAAAAGGACAAACCTTGCCCGATGGTGCCACTGAACCAATTTTCGGTCCTTCTAAGTTGGTGGATTTTGAGTTGGAAATGGCATTTATTACTACAGATGCCAACGATTTAGGCGAATCTATTCCAGTTAACGAAGCGGAAGAATATATTTTTGGACTGGTCTTGTTTAACGATTGGTCAGCACGTGATATTCAAAAATGGGAATATGTGCCTTTAGGACCGTTCTTGGCTAAAAACTTTGCTTCGTCTATGTCGCCTTGGATCGTAACCCTAGACGCCCTTGAACCGTTTAAGGTTGAGAGTCCAAAACCTCTAAAACCGCTTTTACCCTACCTTCAATCTAAAGGAAAAAAAGGCTATGATATTAATTTAGAAGTAGCCATACGTCCAAAAAACGCGAAGGAAGCCATTGTCAGCAAGTCCAATTTCAAATATATGTATTGGAATATGGCGCAACAATTGGCGCATCACACGGTTAACGGCTGTCCTGTAAACTCAGGAGACATGATGGGAAGTGGTACCATCTCTGGCCCTACAGAAGATTCTTTTGGGTCTATGTTAGAATTGACCTGGAAAGGCGAAAAACCTTTGACCATGAAGGACGGCACTGAACGTAAATTTATCGACGATTACGATACGGTAATTATGAGAGGCCATTGTGAAAAAGACGGTACCAGAATAGGATTTGGTGAGGTTTCTACCCAATTGTTACCGATCTATAATCCAAAAAAGAAAAAATAATACTCTGAAATATTTAAAGTTAGAGGCACGACGATTGGTATATACTGATCGTCGTGCTTTTTATTTGGAGGGCCCTCAAGGGATTTCGCAATGAAGCCTCATTCATATTTGGCCTATACTTGGGAATTATTATACCCTAGTTGAATTTAAGTAGCAGCAAACAGTGCTTAAATAAATGTATCTAATTGCAAACTATTGATGCCGCTATGACTATCATGCTTTACTACGGCTCCATTTTTTACGACTAATAATTGAGGCGATTGGTGCATCACCTTAAATTGGTCAGCAATAGCATTTGAAATGTCTCGGTGACTTAACAAATCTAAATAATACAGATCTGCTTCGCTTTCGTCCAACTGATACTCTTTTTTAAACTGGCTGATCACCATCCTACTAACCCCACAGCGCGTGGAGTGTTTAAAAATAAACTGTGTTTTGGTCTTGGAACGCTCTTTAATGAGGTCCAATTGCTCTAGGTTATTTAGAGTAATCCAAGGTAAATCGCTATTAGTTTTTGACGAGTCACCACTTTTAGCAGTATGTGATGAGGTGTTAAATAATTTATCCAATAATCCCATAGTATTTTATTTTTTGTTCCGTAATGTCGGAATTCCTTAATTTCAAAGTTATATTTTATAAATAGATTAACGGAACGCCATTCCGATTATTACTATCTTTATAACATCAGTCGCAACGTTTTTCAAATCTTACAAACTGACTAAATGTCTTGCTATCACTGCGTTCAGCTGACTTTTTGTCGACCCACTCCAATTGGTAGGGTAATTGACTTGTATAGTATAATCACATACACATGTACAGCAACGTTGTGGTTAATCATAGAAAAGAATAGAAAAGATAAGATAAGATACAAACTAGTTATTAACCCATAAAAACATACCCATAATTGGGGCACAATTATGAATTTTAACGATTATACCATAAAATCACAAGAGGCCATTCAGCAAGCACAGCAACTTGCTCAGAGTCTTGGCCACCAACAAATAGAAAATGAGCATATTTTTAAAGCCATTTTTGAAGTTGACGAAAACGTATTGCCGTTCCTTCTTAAAAAATTGAATGTCAATATCAATTTATTACAACAAACTCTAGATAAACAACTTGAAAGTTACCCAAAGGTTTCAGGAGGCGATATCATGCTGTCTAGAGAAGCAAATAAGGCGCTCAATGAAGCAGCGATTATTGCAAAAAAAATGAAGGATGATTATGTGTCTATTGAACATTTGATCTTAGCTGTTTTTAAATCCAATAGTAAGATCGCACAGATGTTGAAAGACCAAGGAGTCACGGAAAAAGCGTTGACTGCTGGCATTGATGAATTACGTCAAGGTGATCGCGTTACCTCTCAAAGTCAGGAAGACACCTATAACTCCTTAAACAAATACGCCAAAAACCTCAACCAAATGGCCAAGGATGGCAAACTGGATCCGGTGATTGGTCGCGACGAAGAAATCAGACGGATTCTTCAAATTTTATCGCGTCGTACCAAAAACAACCCTATTTTGGTAGGAGAGCCTGGCACAGGTAAAACTGCCATTGCCGAAGGATTGGCACACCGTATTGTAGATGGTGATGTACCTGAAAACCTCAAAGAGAAACAAGTGTTTGCCTTAGATATGGGCGCCCTTATTGCAGGCGCCAAATACAAAGGAGAATTTGAAGAGCGTCTAAAAGCGGTCATTAAAGAAGTAACGTCTAGTGAAGGTGATATTGTATTGTTCATTGATGAAATTCACACTCTTGTTGGTGCCGGTGGCGGACAGGGCGCAATGGACGCGGCCAACATTTTAAAACCAGCATTGGCTAGAGGTGAGCTCCGTGCTATTGGCGCAACAACCCTTGATGAGTATCAAAAGTATTTTGAAAAAGACAAAGCCTTAGAGCGTCGTTTCCAAAAAGTGATGGTGGACGAGCCGGATACAGAAAGCGCAATCTCCATACTCCGTGGAATTAAAGAAAAATATGAAACCCACCATAAAGTTCGAATTAAAGATGAAGCCATTATTGGCGCCGTAGAGTTGTCTGAGCGTTATATTACCAATAGGTTCCTACCGGACAAAGCCATTGATTTAATGGATGAGGCCGCTTCCAAATTGCGTATGGAAATCAACTCTAAACCAGAAGAATTGGACGTTTTGGACAGAAAAGTCATGCAGTTGGAAATTGAGATTGAAGCCATAAAACGTGAAAAAGATGAAACCAAACTCAAAACCTTACGTTCTGAACTGGCCAATATCAAAGAAGAACGCAACGAAATCAATGCGAAATGGAAAAGCGAAAAAGAAGTGGTGGACAATATCCAAACCGCCAAATCGAGCATTGAAGAGTTTAAACTCGAAGCAGAACGCGCGGAACGCGATGGCGATTACGGTAAAGTAGCTGAGATACGCTACGGAAAAATCAAGGAAGCCCAAGAGCAACTTGAGAAGCTCCAAAAAGAATTGCAACAAAATCAATCAGGAAATTCCTTAATCAAAGAGGAAGTAACCTATGAGGACATAGCGGAAGTTGTAGCAAAATGGACAGGGATCCCTATTACCAAGATGCTTCAAAGTGATAGAGAAAAACTCTTAAAACTAGAAGACCAATTGCACAAACGTGTGGTAGGACAAGAAGAGGCTATTATTGCGGTAAGTGATGCGGTGAGAAGAAGTCGCGCAGGATTGCAAAACGCCCAAAAACCTATTGGTACGTTCCTGTTTTTAGGAACTACAGGTGTCGGTAAAACAGAATTGGCCAAAGCTTTGGCTGAATATCTTTTTGACGATGAAAACTCGATGACGCGTATTGACATGAGTGAGTATCAAGAACGTCATAGTGTGAGCCGTTTGGTTGGAGCACCTCCAGGATATGTAGGATATGATGAAGGTGGGCAGTTAACTGAAGCCGTTAGAAGAAAACCCTATTCAGTGGTGTTGCTTGATGAAATAGAGAAAGCCCATCCGGACACCTTTAACATTTTACTACAAGTGTTGGATGAAGGACGTTTAACAGATAATAAAGGTCGTGTTGCCGATTTTAAAAACACCATCATCATCATGACGTCCAATATGGGAAGTGCAATTATTCAAGAGCGTTTTGAAGCTACAAAAGATATCGAATCGGCATTGGAATCTGCAAAAGTAGACGTGTTAGGCTTGTTAAAACAAAGTGTGAGACCTGAGTTTTTAAACCGGATTGACGACATCATTATGTTTACACCATTATCTAAAGAAAATATTATTGAGATTGTCGGTCTACAATTAAAAGGATTGACACGTATGCTCGCAAAACAAGGCATCACCTTCGATGCCACCAATGAAGCAACAGCTTATTTAGCTGAAAAAGGTTATAATCCTGAGTATGGTGCACGACCTGTAAAAAGAGTCATTCAGAAGGAAGTATTGAATGAACTCAGTAAAGAACTACTTTCTGGCAAAATTAGTACAGACAGTATTGTACTATTAGATTCTTTCAATGATAAGTTGGTGTTTAGAAACCAAGGTCAATTGGTAGACGACGTAGAAAAATAACAAATGTTGAGATGTTCAGGTCTTTTAAAAACCTGAGAGGATTTTATCGTTAGTTTGGATGGAAAGAAACAGCACAAATCTTGAAAAAGATGTGTGCTGTTTCTTTTTGTGATAGGGTTATTATTGATCGGGTTAACACGAATACTTTCTAAAGGATAATTTAATCCTTGATATCAAAACGACAAAACATATGGGCATTGTAAAATATTATAATTTTAAAGATAGTGAAGCTTTTGTTTTTGATGAATTCATCATCAATCAGGTTAAAGAAGGGGTTGTTATTGAACCACAGCACAATGATTTGCTAAACGATTGTATAAAAAAACATTTTATCGGAAAAAAAATGGTCTATATTTCAAACCGGGCGAAGTCTTACTCTGTGAACCCTCTTATTTATCCAGAAGCTGAAAAAATCCCTAATTTGGTGGCCATCGCATTAATTCCGAAAACGCAGATGATGCGAAAAAACGCCGAATATGAACGAGAATTTTATGACAAACCCTACGAGATCTTTGATAATTTGAGTAGTGCTATAGAGTGGTCGCACAGTCTCTTGACACAACTTTAAGGTTAGGAAAAGCCAATTAGGATTCTCTATAAGGGCAATGTTGAATCAGACTATGCCAAATGGATTGCCCCACCACTTTAGAACTTCGAAAATGCGGTACAACACTCCAATCGGACAAGCTCTAGGTCTCTATCAAAAAATGTAGCCTGACACTCGATTGATAGTGTTCATTTTGTTCTCATCGCGCCAAAATACAGTGGCCGAGATCTTATTTTGATAAAATCAAATAAGCTATAAACCTCATTCAAAGATGGTTAATGGCGTCAGCATGCTATATACTACCATTCATCTAAAAAGTGAAAATAAGCTTCAATAAAACAACCGCTTATCGTATTTTCGCGACACTTAACCTAAGAAAATGTCATGGATATCAATAATTATATTGAGCATACGCTTTTAAAACCAAGCACCACTGAAAGAGAAATCATCGATTTATGCAACGATGCCAAAAAACACAAATTCTACGGGGTCTGTGTTAATAGTTGCTATATTTCTTTGGCAAAACAGTTGCTTTCACAAACAGGGGTTAAAATTGTGTCGGTAATTGGATTTCCTTTAGGGGCTATGGCTACAGAAGCTAAAATTTTTGAAGCTAAGAATGCCATTTATGACGGGGCAGATGAAATAGATATGGTTATTAATATTGGGTTGCTTAGAAGCCAAAACCATGTTGCCGTATTTAAGGATCTTTCTGGAGTTAAAAGGGCTATCGGTAACGTACCGCTTAAAGTCATTCTCGAAATTAGTGAACTTTCTAAAAACGAAATCGTAAAAGCATGTGAAATTTGTATGGATGCTAAGGTTGATTTTATCAAAACATCTACCGGTTTTTCTAAAAGCGGTGCCACACTTACAGCGGTTAAGATCATCAAAAAGATTGTTAAGGACAATGCCAAAATAAAAGCTTCAGGTGGTATCAAAGATTTAGATACTTTACTGAAGTATATAGATGCTGGTGCTGACAGAATTGGAACCTCATCTGGGGTTGCAATGATGATAGAGAAATTATCTTCAGACAAAAATTAATCTTTATCTTTAGGGTTTAAACCAACCTAATGAGTATACATATTGAAGCTAAAAAAGGAGAGATTGCTGAAACCATTCTTCTTCCAGGAGATCCATTGCGAGCCAAATGGATTGCACACACCTATTTCGAATCGCCTAAATTATTTAATGACGTAAGAGGTATGCTTGGATATACCGGCACCTACAAGGGCAAACCTATCTCTACAATGGGCACAGGAATGGGCGTGCCTAGTATTTCCATTTATGCCCATGAATTAATTACAGATTACAACGTCAAAAACCTGATAAGAGTTGGAAGTGCTGGCTCCTACCAAAAACACGTTAAGATTAGAGATATAGTTTTAGCCATGGCAGCCTCTTCTACTTCTGGTATCAATAAATTGCGTTTTGATGGTGCAGATTATGCACCTACCGCAGATTTTGGCCTGTTTCAAAAAGCATTGGAAGCCGCAAAAGCCAAAAATATCCCATTAAAAGCCGGAAACGTACTTAGCAACGATGAGTTTTATGGTGATGATCCTGAAGCTTATAAAAAATGGTCAGAATTTGGCGTCCTTTGCGTAGAAATGGAAAGCTCAGGACTGTATACCATTGCAGCCAAACATAACGTGAGTGCCTTAAGTATTCTTACCATTTCAGATTCGCTGCTTACGGGTGAACACACCACAGCCGATGAGAGAGCGTCAACGTTTAAGGACATGATTGAAATAGCGCTCGAATTAGCTTAATTTAAACCCTCCAAACACTTCTTTTATGGTACGTAATCTATTTGTCCTTTGTGTCGCTATTTTCTCCTTAAATTGTACGTCTCAAGAGAAAAGCACTTCTGAAATCACCACCTATTATTTCATTCGTCACGCAGAAAAAGACCGTACCGATCCTTCTGAACAAGATGCGCATTTAACTGAGAAAGGCCATAAAAGAGCCCAACAGTGGAACAGTATTTTAGAACACATTACTTTTGATGCTGTATACGCGACAGACTATTATAGAACCAAAGAAACGGGGCAGCCTATTGCTGATAAAAATAATGTTGCCATTACCAGCTATACCACAGAAAACTATTTTGATGACGTCTTTAAATCAGCGACTAAAGGTAAAACCGTGCTCATTGTTGGTCATAGCAATACAACACCAGAGTTTGTTAATGCAGTTCTTGGAGAGAAAAAACACGAACATATAGATGATGCCAACAATGGCAACCTCTATATTGTTACGCTCATCAACGGTAAAACGGCGGATATCTTGCTCACGATTAATTAAGCGATTCTACCTCAATATTTTGGAGCTCAATTTTTGAAAGAAGTTCGAGTTTGTCCTTGTTAAACATAAGGCCCAAATCTTCGAAATTGAAATCTGATGTGGTGGGTTTGTAATTGTTATAATCTGCAAAACGTAAACCGTTGACCATTCTAACATTATAAGCTTCTCTAAAACGATAGCCCATCCCATCAATTTCTTCATAGGAATACGCCAAATAATCTACGTCGTAAGAGACTTGGTCAATCCAATACAGAAACTCGTCCTCAAAATCTTCACCCCCGCCGTCTTCAGAAAACGTCACTTTTATTTTGTGATACGATTTGCCTTCAATCTCCTCTGTTCCCAAATAGTCTTTATACACCGCGCTTCCGTCCAATCCGTAAGGCAATACCGAAAAATAATGTACAGAGTTAACAGAGGCACTATAGAGCGCCACCAATGAATCTGAAAGCTCCACCTTAACATCACTTTGGAACCGTTCAAAACCTGAGTTATTCAGGACATCTCTAATGTCAGACACTGAATCTTTAATATACCGTTCCAATTGAAATTTTCCGCCGTCACGATGCGCTTTATAATGTATATCCCTGAAATCAAAATTAATATTTGAATAGTCAAACACGTTACCTCCTGCTGCCAATATCGATTGTTGAATAATTTCTTTAGCAGATTCAGTGGCAACAACTTCCTTATTGTCTTGTTTACAAGTTAACAAAGTCATCAACAAGACTAAGAATAGTGTATTTTTTAACATCATAATTCTTTAAATTTGAATGTACAAAATTAAAGATAACAGTTGGGTCTTCTTTAAAAGTTATCTTAAATGTTTTACCTTTGGCTTCCTATGCAGAAAAACATCAACATAAAAAACAGAAAAGCACGGTTTAACTATGAACTGTTGGATAAATATACCGCTGGAATTGTTTTGTCGGGTACAGAGATCAAATCCATTAGAAGTGGAAAAGCGTCCATAGCTGAAAGTTTTTGTGAATTTAATGATAAAGGCGAGCTTTTTGTCATTAACATGAACATTGAAGAATATGCATTTGGTAATTACTATAACCACAGGCCAAAAGCAGAACGTAAACTTCTGTTAAATAAAAGAGAGCTTAAGTCTTTACACAAAGATGTCCAAACTAAAGGATACGCCATTGTGCCGTTGCGTTTGTTTATCAATGATAGAGGTTTTGCCAAGGTGGAAATTGCGTTAGGAAAAGGTAAGAAACTTTATGATAAGCGAGATACTATCAGAGACCGTGAGAATAAAATCAACCTCGATAGGATCAAAAAAATCTACAAATAAGCATTTGAAAAAAAACAACATCCTTAAATTTCAACAACTACAGATGCTCTATCACCCAACGCCCAATTCAATTAAATGAACAACCTCGACCCNNGAGTTTCACTAATTTAAGAATGCTATAACAAACAGCAATGCTTTTTATAGTTAAGTTTGAGTTGCCTATAGACTTTACATCCATAGTATAAGTTACTAAAGCACTCTAAACCCAACTAAATGACCAAACATCTACTCCCGCTATTTTTTATTTTTATCAGCCTTCAAGCGTTTTCACAATTAAAAGGCCGCATTACAGATCACAATAATGCCCCGCTCCCATTCGTCAATATTTATGTAGAAAATTCCTTTACAGGAACCACCAGTAATGATGAGGGCTATTATGAACTTAATCTCAGCACACCTGACACCTACACCATTGTCTTCCAGTTTTTAGGTTACAAAACGGTCAAAAAAAAAATTGAGATAAAACAATTTCCTTTTACCTTAAATGCTACGCTCTCTGAAGAACAAATTTCGTTGAATGAAATTGTGATTAATTCTGATGAAAATCCTGCAGATATTATCATGAGAAAAACGATCGCTTCCCGAAAAACAAATCTGGAGAAAATCAATGCTTTTAAAGCGAATTTCTATTCTCGTGGACTTATCCGAATAAAGAACGCTCCTGAAAAATTTTTTGGCCAGGAATTGGATGACTTTATGGTGGGACTGGATTCTACAAGAAGTGGGATTTTATACCTGTCTGAAACCATTTCTGAAATCGACTACATGCGTCCAGACAAGCTCAAGGAAAAAATTATCGCCTCTAAAGTCAGTGGAGACAATAATGGCTTCAGTTTTAATACCGCTAGTGATGTCGATTTCAACTTTTATAATAACACCATTGAATTGGGCAATCAAATTATTTCTCCCATTGCTGATTACGCTTTTAATTACTATAAGTATAAGTTAGAAGGCGTTTTTTATGACGATAAAGGCAATCTCATCAACAAAATTAAGGTCATACCAAGACGTGAAAATGATCGCATCTTTTCTGGAAGCATTTATATTGTAGACAACCAATGGACCATTTACGCTGTGGAACTGGACATCACAGGAATCCAAGCACAAATTCCGCCAGCAGAAGTGATCACCATCACACAAAATTTCTCGTATTCTGAAAAAGATCAAATTTGGGTGATCATTTCCCAGGGAATCGATTTCAGTTATTCGTTATTTGGTTTTAAAGGCGATGGCCGTTACACCGCTGTATATAGCAATTATAACTTCGCGCCTGAATTGACCAAAAAATCGTTCGGAAAGGAAATTTTATCCTTCGCTACTGAAGCGAATAAAAAAGATTCCACCTATTGGAAAAGTATTAGACCGGTCCCCTTAACGGATGAGGAAGTCAGCGATTATTTAGTAAAGGACAGCATACAATCGGTTAGGGAATCCAGACCTTACCTCGATTCTATTGATGCCAAAAACAACGCCTTTAAAATGCGAAATATCCTTTTTGGTTACAGCCATAGAAATTCTTTTGAAGATTGGTCTATAGGCTACAGTTCGCCACTTTCAGATTTTCAATTCAATACCGTTCAAGGCTACAATTCAAAATTGAACTTTTATTATCGAAAAAACCAAGATGAGTACCGACGGTATTTTGCAGCCAATGCGGCTTTACAATATGGCGTCTCTGATGAACGCTTGAGAGCAACAGCTTCGTTTCGATATAAATTCAACAATATTAGTAAGCACTTTTTAACAGTATCTGGTGGTGTAAAAACACAGCAGTTTAATGAAGCACAGCCAATTTCTCCCTTGGTAAATTCAATAAGTTCATTGTTTTTCGAGGACAATTACATGAAGATTTACGACAAGAGTTTCGCAGAAGTAGGCTACTCTCAAGAGGTATCAAATGGTATCACGATGTATAGCACATTGGCTTATGAGCGCCGTAAAGCATTGGTAAACACTACGGATCAAGTGTTTTTTAATGATGAAAATGATGCTTACACCAGCAATAATCCGCTCAACCCAAACGTTTTTGGAGTTCCTGCTTTTAATACGCATCATCTTTTAAAATTTAATCTGAATGCGCGTTTCAATTTTGGACAGGACTATTTAAGTTATCCGGATAGCAAGATCAACATCCCAAATAGCGATTATCCAACGCTCTTTCTAGGTTATGAAAAAGGATTTGCCGCCTCAGAACAACAGTATAATTTTGATCAGCTCAAACTACGACTGACCCAAAGTTTTAATGTCGGCAATAAAGGCGATTTTAAATACAACCTTAAAGCAGGAACATTTTTTAATGCTGAGGCTATTGGATTTATGGATTATTACCACCCAAATGGTAACCAAACGCACGTTGGAACGTCAAGCTCGTATTTAAACGTGTTCAACAATTTGCCGTATTACGCACTCAGCACCAACAACTCTTATTTAGAAATGCACGCCGAACATGATTTTAAGGGGTTGCTCTTAAGCCGTGTGCCTTTACTCAATAAATTGAATTACAACCTGGTCATTGGCGCCCATGGGTTTGCCACAGAACACCAAAAACCATATCAGGAATATACAATTGGCCTAGACAATATAGGCTTTAAGAAATTTAGATTTTTAAGGGTTGATTATGTGCGTTCTTATCAAAACGGCTACCAAGGCGATGCGGTAATCTTTGGATTGAAATTTTTGAATATTCTTGAGTAAAAATTCACGCTGTCACTTCGAGTGTTTTTCAAGCTCCAGAGTGATTGAAAAATGTATCGAGAAGCGATCGGCAAAAGAACTATGAGAACGGTTCTCGATACGTTTTGTATAGCTCTCTTTCAGACGCTATCCAAAACACTCGAACTGACAATATGATTATTTGGGCACCTGCCTTTGTCACTTCGAGTGTTTTTCAAGCACCAGAGTGATTGAAAAATGTATCGAGAAGCGATCTACAAAAGAACTATGAGAACGGTTCTCGATACTTTTTGGATAGCTCTCTTCCAGACGCTATCCAAAACACTCGAACTGACAATATTATTTTTTAGGCACCTGCCTTTGTCACTTTGAGTGCTTTTCAAGCACCAGAGTGATTGAAAAATGTATCAAGAAGCGATCGGCAAAAGAACTATGAGAACGGTTCTCGATACTTTTTGGATAGCTCTCTTCCAGACGCTATCCAAAACACTCGAACTGACAATATTATTTTTTGGGCACCTGCCTTTGTCACTTTGAGTGCTTTTCAAGCACCAGAGTGATTGAAAAATGTATCAAGAAGCGATCGGCAAAAGAACTATGAGAACGGTTCTCGATACTTTTTGGATAGCTTTCTTCCAGACGCTATCCAAAACACTCGAACTGACATTATTATTTTTTTGGCACCTACCTAGTCACTTCGAGTGCTTTTCAAGCACCAGAGTGATTGAAAAATGTATCGAGAAGCGATCTACAGAAGAGTTATGAACACGGTTCTCAATACTTTTTGGATAGCTCTCTTCCAGACGCTATCCAAAACACTCGAACTGACAATATTATTTTTTGGGCACCTGCCTTTGTCACTTTGAGTGTTTTTCAAGCACCATAGTGATTGAAAAATGTATCGAGAAGCGATCTACAAAGAAACTGTGAACGCGGTTCTCGATACTTTTTGGATAGCTTTCTTCCAGACGCTATCTAAAACACTCGAACTGACATTATTATTTTTTGGGCACTTACCTTTGTCACTTCGAGTGTTTTTCAAGCACCATAGTGATTGAAAAATGTATCGAGAAGCGATCTACAGAAGAGTTATGAACACGGTTCTCGATACGTTTTGGATAGCTTTCTTCCAGACGCTATACAAAACACTCGAACTGACATTATTATTTTTTTGGCACCTGCCTTTGTCACTTCGAGTGTTTTTCAAGCACCAGAGTGATTGAAAAATGTATCGAGAAGCGATCTGCAAATGGATTATGAACACGGTTCTCGATACGTTTTGGATAGCTCTCTTCCAGATGCTATCCAAAACACTCGAACTGACATTATTATTTTTTTGGCACCTACCTTGTCACTTCGAGTGTTTTTCAAGCACCAGAGTGATTGAAAAATGTATCGAGAAGCGATCTACAGAAGAGTTATGAACACGGTTCTCGATACGTTTTGGATAGCTCTCTTCCAGACGCTATCCAAAACACTCGAACTGACAATGGGTTTCAATTTTAATTTTTATCCTCCAAAAGTGGCACAAACCTAAACTCTCCAAACTCATGCTTTTCAAAATCCTTTGGCCCTTTTCTAATAAATAAGGTCATAGTCTGTACCTGATCACCTACCGGAATCACCAAACGACCACCAATTTTCAATTGACTCATTAAAGGTTTCGGGACAAATGGCGCGCCAGCGGTGACAATGATACTATCATAAGGTGCTTCTTCTTTCAATCCTTTATAACCATCTCCAAAAATCAATTTTTTAGGACGATACCCGAGTTTTGGTAAGAATTTACTGGTAATTTTAAACAATTCCAATTGGCGTTCAATACTGTACACCTTCGCTCCCAACTCGCATAGCACAGCAGTTTGGTAGCCACTACCCGTGCCAATTTCAAGCACATTATCGCCAGGTTTAATCTGCATAAGTTCTGTTTGAAACGCCACAGTATAAGGTTGCGAAATGGTTTGATCAGCTGCAATTGGAAATGCCTTGTCCTGATACGCATGATCCAAAAAGCTGGAATCCATAAAGAGATGTCTGGGAATTTTACCAATGGCTTTTAATACTTTTTCATCTGTAATTCCTTTATCCTTTACAATGCCAACAAGTTGCTGACGCAAGCCCTTATGTTTAAACGTATCTTTCAAAGCGGTAGTGTTTGCTGGCTAAACTACTTCAAATATAAGCAAATCACAAATTCCCAATCCCAAAAAACAGCCCTTCATTTAAAACTGTCAATTTGATTTAAAAGCTTCGGAATCTTGAGATTTATAGTGATGATACAGCCAAAATCTTACTATTTTTTCAGGGTTTATCGATTTGCACAATACCATCTAACTTCTATATTCTACAATCAGTCATCCTACATCTTTCTCGTTTCTTTTTCTTTTTTCTACCTTAAAAAAAAGCTATTTTTGTATAAAACGTATAATCTATGTTAAAAGCAGGAGTTCTTGGTGCTGGTCATCTTGGAAAAATTCACTTACGCCTTCTAAATCAGTCAGAAAAATATGATTTAATTGGTTTTTATGATGCAGATGAGACCAACGCCAAAAAAATTGAGACTGAATTTGGCTATAAATATTTTAACACCATTGAAGGCCTTATTGACGCTGTAGATGTTGTGAATATTGTAACCCCAACCTTATCTCATTATGAGTGTGCAAAGTTGGCCATCTCTAAAGGCAAGCACATTTTTATTGAAAAACCTATAACCAATACCGTTGAAGAGGCTGAAACCATCCGAACTTTAGTTGCTGAAAACAATGTAAAAGGTCAAGTGGGGCATGTAGAACGCTTTAACCCTGCTTTTAAAGCGGTAAAACATCAAATTGACAATCCGATGTTTATCGAAACCCATAGATTGGCAGAATTTAATCCACGGGGGACCGATGTTCCTGTGGTATTAGATTTAATGATCCATGATATTGACATTATTTTGAGCGTCGTGAATTCAAAAGTCAAGAACATCTCTGCCAGTGGGGTGTCCGTCATTAGTGATACGCCAGATATCGCCAACGCCCGTATTGAATTTGAGAATGGTTGTGTGGCCAATTTGACGGCTAGTAGAATCTCCTTAAAAAACATGCGTAAAACCCGATTCTTTCAAAAGGACGCCTACATTTCTGTGGACTTTTTAGAGAAAAAATGCGAAGTGGTTAAAATGAAGGATGCGCCCGCCAGTCCGGGAGATTTTGATATGATCCTACAAAATGCTGAAGGGGTGAAGAAACAAATCTATTTTGACAATCCTGAAGTTTCTGACAACAATGCCATTTTGGATGAATTGGAAACCTTTGCAGACGCCATAAATAATAATACCACACCCATTGTTACACTTCATGACGGCACTGAAGCGTTGCGTGTAGCGACGATGATTATTGATCAGTTTTAAGTTGAGGATTAATCGTTTACACCATATCAAACACAACACACACAATCCATACGAGTCCCAATTTAGAGGGAATTCAAAATAAAATTTTTAATGAAAAATATAGCAGTAATTGGAGCCGGAACCATGGGAAACGGCATCGCTCACACCTTTGCCCAAAGCGGATTTAAAGTTCAACTCATTGATATCAGTGAAGGATCACTTAAAAAAGGTATGGACACCATCACGAAAAATTTAGATCGGATGGTTGCCAAAGAAAAAATTGATGACGCTCAAAAAAATGACACTCTAAGCAATATTACCACCTATACGGATATTACTGAAGGTGTGAAAAACGCAAGTTTAGTAGTAGAAGCGGCCACTGAAAACAGTGAGCTTAAACTCAAAATATTTAAACAATTGGACGAGGTTTGTTCAGAAGACACCATTTTGGCCACCAACACTTCCTCTATTTCAATCACACAAATTGCGGCCGTCACCACTAGACCTAAACAAGTTATTGGGATGCACTTTATGAACCCGGTTCCGATTATGAAATTGGTGGAAATCATTCGTGGTTATAACACGAGCGATGAAGTGACCAAAACCATTATGAACCTTTCAAAAACTTTAGGAAAGGATCCTGTTGAAGTTAATGACTATCCTGGTTTTGTAGCCAATAGAATCTTAATGCCAATGCTTAACGAGTCTATAGAAACACTTTACAACGGTGTTGCTGGTGTTACTGAAATTGATACCGTAATGAAACTGGGTATGGCGCACCCAATGGGTCCTTTACAACTGGCTGATTTTATTGGGTTAGACGTTTGTCTTTCTATTTTAAACGTGATGTATGAGGGCTTTAAAAATCCTAAATATGCACCGTGTCCATTATTGATTAATATGGTACGTGCAGGGAAATTAGGCGTAAAATCTGGTGAGGGTTTTTATGATTATTCGGAAAGTAGAAAGGCGGAAAACGTATCGCAACAATTTTTATAGTCTAACATCTTCAGCTTGAGCGGTAAGTATGCAACCTCCTCATGAGCTCTGGAAGAATTACGAAGCAATACCATCTAAATGGCTAACATCATTCCTTTTAAAGCAGTCAGGCCCACGCGAGACAAAGTGAGTCTGGTAGCTGCTCGTTCTTATCAAAGTTACACTTTAGAGCAACGGGAGTCGCGCCTAAGGGATAATCCATTTTCGTTTTTACACATTGTCAATCCAGGCTATAAATTTGATAAACAGATCTCGGGAGAGGCACGTTACAATTTAGTCAGAAATAGATTTTTAGAATTTAAAGAGGATTCAATTTTTGTTCAAGACACGAAGCCCTGCTATTACATATATCAAATTACCGATAGAGATCATCAGGTTTTTAACGGGATTGTTGCGGCGGCAAGTGCTGAAGATTATGAAAATGATGTCATTAAAAAACATGAAGATACCATTGAATTTAGGGAAGTTGTTTTTAAAGACTACCTGAAAACTGTCGGGTTTAATGCTGAGCCAGTGCTTCTCACCTATCCTGACAATGCAGTCATAGCACAAATTATAGCAGAGGTGCAAAAAGAGCGTTCAGAATATGAGTTTACGACCACGTATAGAGATACCCATTTGTTATGGAAAGTTGATAATGACACCCAAATTCAAAAAATAGCACAGGAGTTCCAACACATGAAGAGGGTGTATATTGCCGATGGGCATCACAGGTCATCTTCATCCTATTTGCTGTATAAAGATTTAAAAGAAAATAATCCTCAGCACACTGGTATGGAGCCTTATAACTTTTTTATGAGTTATTTAATCCCTGAATCTGATTTAAAAATTCATGAATTCAATCGGGTCATCAAAGATTTGAACGGCTTGTCTAAAGAAGAGCTTCTCATTCAGTTGGATATGATGTATCGCATTGAAAACAGAGGCCAAACACCTTATCATCCCTCTAAAAAACATCATTTTAGTATGTATTTAGATGGTGAATTCTATTCACTTTATCTCAGAAAAGCAAGTTATACTATTGAAACTTCGCTGGATGCTTTGGATGCTCAAATTTTGTATAAAACCATTTTACAGCCTATTTTAGGCATTAAAGACTTGAGGAATGATAGCCGAATTGGGTATATCAATGGAAAGAAAGACATCGTTTCAATGAAAAGTGCCATAGATAGTGGCAACTATAGCGTTGGTTTTGGGATGGTTCCGATCTTTATGGAAGAAATGAAAACCATTGCTGACGACGGATTTAAGATGCCTCCCAAAAGCACATTTATTGAACCAAAATTGAGATGTGGCGTTACAATTTATGAATTTTAAAATAAGAACTTGTTTGTTTTCTTCGTTCCATAGCTAACGAATTTCAGACATAAATGTATGATCATGAGTATTAAAAACAATCTTCAACGCATAAAATCATCCCTGCCAAAACAGGTGACCTTAGTTGCGGTTTCAAAAACAAAATCTGTCAGTGAAATCATGGAAGCCTATGATGCCGGGCAACGCATTTTTGGAGAAAACAAAATCCAGGAAATGGTCGATAAAGAGGCCCAGATGCCAAAGGATATTGAATGGCATATGATTGGACACGTGCAACGCAACAAAGTGAAATACATGGCAGAATTTGTAAGTCTCATCCATGGCGTTGACAACTTTAAACTTTTAAAGGAAATTGACAAACAAGCAAAAAAACATGACAGAACCATCAATTGTTTGCTTCAGATAAAAATTGCAGATGAAGATTCCAAATTTGGAATGACTTCTAAAGAAGCTCAGGACATTTTACAATCTGATGCCTTTTCAGCATTGAACAATGTTGTCATTGTTGGCGTGATGGGTATGGCTACCTTTACGGACCAGGAACATCAAATTGAAAACGAGTTTAAGAAACTCAAATCAATTTTTGAAGACCTCAATACATTAGAACTTAAAAACTCTAAATTAAAGACTATAAGTATGGGCATGAGCGGCGATTACCAAACCGCAATTGCCTGTGGCAGCACTATGGTTAGAGTTGGAAGTAGTATCTTTGGCGAACGGAATTACGATTAATCGCATCATTTACACAATATAAAAACAGTTCATTAAAACGATTATAGGAATCAAAATAGTTAATTAAAAACACCACGCTTTTCTCTTATTTAATTATTTAAAGGCAAAAGAAGGTCCATAAAAAACAAGCTCATTTACGCAATATTAGACATAGAAACCACTGGCGGTAAATTCAATGAAGAAGGAATCACTGAAATCGCTATTTACAAATTTGATGGCCACACAGTGGTAGATCAATTTATCAGCTTGGTCAATCCGGAACGGGAAATACAACCTTTTGTAGTTAACTTAACAGGGATTAACAGTAATATGTTACGCACTGCACCTAAATTTTATGAGGTTGCGAAGCGCATTGTTGAAATTACTGAAGACTGCATTGTAGTGGCACATAACTCAGAATTTGATTATCGCATATTACGTACTGAGTTCAGCCGACTAGGTTTTGAATTTGAGCGTAAGACGCTCTGTACAGTTGAGCTATCAAAACAAATTATGCCAGAGCAAGAATCCTATAGTTTGGGCAAACTTACAAGAGCTTTGGGTATTCCGGTAAGTGATAGACATCGTGCTTCTGGAGATGCACTGGCCACCGTAAAATTATTTAAAATACTATTGGCCAAAGACTTGAGAAAACAAATTATCCAAGCTGCGGTAAAAGTGGAGCCAAAATACAAGCTATCATCCAATCATAAGCATATCATTGATGATTTACCCTCCATTACGGGGGTGTATTATCTACATGACACCTATGGTAAGATCATTTTTATTGGTAAGAGTAAGAATATTAAAAATAGGGTCAATCAGCATTTTACGAGTTCCAATCCGAAATCTAAAAAGATGCAGAATCAAGTGGCTGCAGTGACCCATGAAGCTACCGGCAGTGAGTTGGTAGCCTTACTTAAAGAGAGTGCTGAAATTAAAAGAAACAAGCCTTCTTTTAACCGCGCCATGAGAAGAAATATATTTACGCATGCACTCTACAGTTTTACAGATGAAAATGGATATGTCAACTTAAAAGTTGATGCTGCTGATGGTAGAAAGAAAACCATTACTACATTTTCAAATTATCAAAGTGGGAAGCAATTTTTGCTGAACGTTATTGAAAACTTTAAGCTCTGTCCTAAATTGGTGGGATTGGACGCCACAAAGAAAAGTTGTTTTAAATACGCAACTAACGACTGTGAAGGGGCGTGTATAGAGGAAGAATCTTCAGAAGACTATAATCTTAGAGTACAAGAAGTGATAACGGCCAATAGTTTTGACAATCATGATTTAATTATTATTGACAAAGGAAGAGCTTTAGATGAGCACAGTGTGCTGCTTATTGAAGACGGACTTTTCAAAGGCTTTGGGTATTATAATCTCAATTACCAAATTACCAATAAAAAAGTATTGGAATCCATCATTACACCTATGGAAAACACTAGAGATACAATGCATATAATTCAAAGTTACCTCAGAAAAAATAAACAAATTAAACGGACGTTACTCCCTAAGTGAAAAACCATACAGTGACACTGATTTCCTCTCACTTATTTTTATATCATAATGACACCTTGCATTAGAAGTGCATCTCTCACGGACATTATATAGAGTACTACATGCTATCAAATACCCCAAGGTAATGTGGGCAACACGTTGCATGTAAGAACAAATGTATTTGTGGTAATAAAGAAGAAATAGGCAATCTTTTAGTATTTTTGAGCTTATGCATAATAACAAGCAAAAAAAAGATTGGAAGTTTAGGCTTCATGAAATCATCTATGAGGCTGATACGCCATCGGGTAAGTTATTTGACGTTGTTCTGCTTATTACGATTATTGCAAGTATTCTTTTTGTAATGTTAGAAAGCGTCAAAGAGTTTGATGCCCGGTACCACTATTTTTTGAACATTGCAGAATGGGTGGTGACCATTATCTTTAGCATCGAATATATACTGAGAATAATTTCTGTAAAGAAGCCCTGGAAATATATTTTCAGCTTTTATGGGGTTATTGATTTTCTTTCCACCATTCCAAAATATCTGTCCCTAATTTTTATGGGGACGCAAGTGCTTATAGCGCTGCGTGCCTTGCGACTTCTTCGAGTTTTCAGAATATTAAAACTTGCGAGATATGTTGGTGCCTCCAACATGTTAGCCAATTCGTTAAAAGCAAGCCGTGCAAAAATTCTAGTGTTTTTATTTGCTGTATTAATTGTAAGCGTCATTTTTGGTACCGTAATGTATTTTGTGGAAGGAGACCAAAGCGGTTTTACAAGCATACCAGTAAGTGTCTATTGGAGCATTGTGACCTTAACAACTGTAGGCTTTGGAGATATAGCCCCCGTAACGCCTCTAGGGCAGTTTATAGCATCAATGATTATGATTTTAGGTTATGGTATTATTGCGGTGCCAACTGGCATTGTATCTGCAGAATATGCGGCCCAACATAGAGGTCAATTTCCTCATATCCCTCAACCCCCAAAGGTTGATATGAATACAGAAGCCTGTCCTAATTGCTCTGCAGAAAGACATAAAGATAATGCCAAGTACTGTTATAATTGTGGTCACATCTTAAACGCCCGTAATCAAGAAACCTAAAATTGTGTGTTGTGAATCAAAAATATCTCATCAGTATTATTGGGCCTACAGCAATAGGCAAAACGACGTTGAGCATTGCCATCGCAAACCATTTTAAAACTGAAATTATTTCTGCAGATTCGAGACAGTTTTATAAGGAAATGCAAATAGGCACTGCGGCACCAAGTAGTGACGAGCTACATCAAGCGCCACATCATTTTATCCACCACAAATCGGTATTAGAAGATTATAATGTTGGTGCCTTTGAAAAAGACGCACTCCAAACTTTGGATGTTCTTTTTAAAACCAATGACTGGGTTGTTATGGTTGGTGGCTCCGGACTGTATATTGATGCGGTTACAAAGGGACTAGATGATTTTCCTAAAGTTGATCCTTCAATTCGTGAAGCATTAAATACGGAACTTGGCACCTCAGGATTGGTATATTTGCAGCAAAAGCTCAAAACTTTAGATCCTATATCTTTTGAAACGATTGCTCTCGATAATCCGCATCGTGTTATAAGAGCATTAGAAATTTCTATTGGTAGTGGCCATCCCTATTCATCTTTTCTAAATAAAGACAAAACCCAACGATCGTTTAAGACGATTACCATTGGATTGACGGCGGAAAGAGCTGTCATTTATGAGCGCATCAATACACGTGTTGACCTCATGATGGAAGAAGGCTTATTGGAGGAGGTTAGAAACCTCCAACATTTGCAACACCTGAACGCACTTAATACCGTAGGTTACAGTGAAATATTTAAATTTTTAAATGGCGATTGGACTTTAGAGTTCGCCGTTTCTGAAATCAAAAAAAACTCGAGAAGATTTGCTAAAAGACAACTCACCTGGTTTAGAAAAAAAGAAGATACACTTTGGTTTGATTACGAAACTCCCGTAGATGAGATCCTAAAAACCCTTAGCCATCAATTGATCTAGTGCACTCTTAATCAAAACTAAAAAAATGAACAACCTCGACCCAAGGGTACGAGGTATCAAGTAGAAGTTCCTTTTTTATTTCGACGCAGAGCGTCGGGGAATAAAACCCAAGGATCCCGCTAAAAAGCGGGATTAGTTCAACTAACAATTTTTAATTCATTGCTTCGCAACTTTTAAAAATTGAGTTTCACTAATTTAATTT
>NZ_JAEHJZ010000288.1 GCF_016469035.1 Gelidibacter salicanalis
CACAGGATGAAGGGATCGAATGTAACAAATCGTTCGGGCTTTGGAAACCAACTCAAATCGATTTCAAGCTATGCTATCTGTTCCGTTCCTAAGCTCGCACTGTTGTGTTACGTTCATGAGCGCGTGAGCGATTCACTGTGTGATCGCCGAGTTAGGCAACACCCCGCGTTGCCCTATAAATACATGTACAAATGGAAATAAAGACAGTCAAGGCCACGACGTAACATGGCGCAGTCGCATGGGACATAGGCTGGTAA
>NZ_JAEHJZ010000289.1 GCF_016469035.1 Gelidibacter salicanalis
CGTTGTTTTTTCTTGATTTGTACGATTTTATGATGAAACGTGTTATTCTTTTTATTTTTTTTGTTTTAGAGCCTTTTGTTGTTTCATATTGTTAAGTGAACATTTGCTGTGTTTTGTTTTGTTTACAACTTTTGTGTTTGGTAATTTTTTTAACATTTCTTGTGCGTTAGTTTTGTAAAGATTATTGATTGTTTAGGCTTATAAACATTTATTGTATTTCTATTATTGAGTTGTTCCGTTTTGAGCAGTTTCCTGCAATGTTGTCTACAGCATCTTTGTTTTCTATTAATGTGC
>NZ_JAEHJZ010000290.1 GCF_016469035.1 Gelidibacter salicanalis
CC
Organism: Gelidibacter salicanalis; assembly: GCF_016469035.1. Classification (GTDB taxonomy): domain Bacteria; phylum Bacteroidota; class Bacteroidia; order Flavobacteriales; family Flavobacteriaceae; genus Gelidibacter; species Gelidibacter salicanalis_A. The sequence continues at coordinate 3 of NZ_JAEHJZ010000290.1, forward strand.
CAATCCAATTCCGACAGTTCTTGTCGAAGTTGTAGGCGTCCAGCTTGGCCATCAAGATGTCCCGATCCATACAGTCGAACGCTGCACTCAGGTCGAAAGCCGCCATAGCCGTAGTCAAGCCGATATCTTTGGCGTGAGTCAGGTCACGCGCTAACTCTAACATGGCCGTGGTCGTAGACCGATTCGGCCGAAACCCATGCTGACTGCTTGGCAAGATTCCCACCCTCTCTACATGGCTCGAAATCTGTCTATGTACTACTTTCTCGAGAATTTTGGACACGGCCGGTAACATTGAAATCGGCCGATAATTCTCCTTCAAGCTCCTATCACCCTTTTTGGGGACAGGGATGATCTTAGCCTCTTTCCAAGCATGTGGAAAAATGCCACTTGTAATGGAGGCATTGACCAGATAGGTCAGAGGCTCGGCTAAAACCTGAATTCCTTCCCGGATGGCTCGCATGGGTACCCCATCTGAACCTGCTCCAGTGAGCTTCATGGACAACACTACTTTAACAATCTCATGGGAATAAACTGGA
>NZ_JAEHJZ010000291.1 GCF_016469035.1 Gelidibacter salicanalis
TAATTTGGCACCAGGAGTGAGATGAATACCTCCCAGCCTCGCCAGAGCCCAATAGCCAATGATGCGACGAATACCACCAAGTTTATGAGGATCCTTATGGTTGACAGATATTGTTGACCTCCTAGCCCGCTCTCTCTTTCCCGGTGTAAACTCGCTCGTTTCACCCCAGCCAATCGCGCCAAGTCTCACTAACGAGGAAATCTATGCCAATCACGACAAGTACTACCGACCAACTTCGAGTGAGGTGGGCTGGTGGTTTTTTTCACTCCTCAACCGTGTGGAAAGTGACCAAGGATCATGTA
>NZ_JAEHJZ010000292.1 GCF_016469035.1 Gelidibacter salicanalis
GATTTAGGCACTTGAATGGTTTCTGTTGATCTCTCTGGACGACCGATCCATTTTCCGATCATTCCCGCTGTAAAATAACCGAAGGTACTGAAGTGTCCAAGCGCAAGATCATCGCTTCCAGTGACTTTCCTTGTGAATGGCTGAAGAATAGCGGGTGCAATGACCATAGCGGTCCCTAATATAATTGAACCGATAGTGACAAGAAGCGCTCCTTGCATTCCTGCTGTCGAAAGAACGACTGCGAGCATTGCAGCCATATACAAGGTATGGTGTCCTGTTAAAAAGACGTATTTAAAGGGGGTGAATTTTGCCAATAATAAATTGACCAGCATGCCAAAAATCATAATGAGAGCCGTCTGTGTCCC
>NZ_JAEHJZ010000293.1 GCF_016469035.1 Gelidibacter salicanalis
GTCTACTCCAAAACTCCAGGTGGCAGTTCCCGTAACAGCAGTTGTTGACCAACCCGAGGGTAATACTGCGTTGTTAAAATCTTCTTGTATGTGAATTACTTGTGCTGTTAAGCTAAAAACACTTAAAAGCAAAACGAATGGTAGTAGAATTATCTTCATTAGTTCATTGATTAGTATGCGTTAAAGTTAAGGATGATTTTTAAA
>NZ_JAEHJZ010000294.1 GCF_016469035.1 Gelidibacter salicanalis
TCTGGGGCAAGGCAAGAAACAGGCCAATGATCAATCATGGTAATGGCCAATGGTCAGAAATCCGTCTCGAGTGATTGTCCTAGGCTTGACAGCCAAACAATGAGCTGAAACTGCCTCCAGGGAGTCGAATGAGCCTCGTCCACACATTTCAATCCCTGACTAATGCAACAGGAAACAAAGGAACCAAGGCCAGTCTGGGATCACTCACAGAGTACAAGATCACTTGCGTTTTCATTGCCCCTTTGCCTCTCTTGGGTCATTG
>NZ_JAEHJZ010000295.1 GCF_016469035.1 Gelidibacter salicanalis
TCAAATGAATCATGGCTATGACAAAATGTGCTGGGTTCTCTTCCTTGCAATACTTGAATTGACGTTTTTGTATGTGATGTACAAAACATCTTGTACTTTGTATGTTGGGCAACACCTGTGTTGATTCACTTGTTTCTGAATTAGTTGTCACAAGCTCCCAGATAACCACACTTGGTTTGCTGGGATTGCAGAAATGTTCTCCTCGAACATCTCTGGCAAGATTTTTGCAG
>NZ_JAEHJZ010000296.1 GCF_016469035.1 Gelidibacter salicanalis
TTGCCTATTTGTTGACGCATATCCCCGAAAGCAACCATTTCGACAGGTAACTCTTAAAGAATACATTTCAATTTTTTCTCTGTTTTAAGAAGAAAGTATGTAAGATCTTCACAGATTATTAGTATGTTTGGATTAAAAGTTTTTTTCACTGGTCAACCAGAGAAAAAAAAGTTTGAAGTTCAATTGCGCAGGTGTTAAATTTAGTGTTGAGTACTTCATTTCAATCGAATGAAGAACTGCTCTTCTTCGCTCGTCTTTACGAATGAGGAAATGCATACAGATATTAAAGAACCCCACGGAAGTTTGAACGATCAATACTTATATTGAACAAATTAATCTTGGTTCAATTACTAAATTGAAAGCACAATTTGGGC
>NZ_JAEHJZ010000297.1 GCF_016469035.1 Gelidibacter salicanalis
TACTAAGTTTAATCACTTTTTTTAGCCCTTCCAACATAGTTTGAGGTACTACATGTTGTTGTAACTGTTTTTGAACTCAGTCATATCAGGATTTAAACCTATACGCCTCAGATGGTGCAATGTGCCGGATTTGGATTATTCAACCAATACTGCTTCTACATACTACCCAAGTGTGGTTGGATATGGATTCAAACCCAAGTCCGCCCAGGGTTTTCGTCGCACTCCTCGTAAGATTTCGCTCCAACGAAACGTTGAGTTGGGTTGAGAGAAAGAGATTCCTTGTTAGTCATTCCATGCTTTGGTGGACATCTTGGACGAAATTCGGGGGAAAAGACTG
>NZ_JAEHJZ010000003.1 GCF_016469035.1 Gelidibacter salicanalis
AGCGCCTGCCTGCCGGCGAGGCAGGATCTTAATTCTTTATCGGACACTAATAATTTATAATAGAACATATGGCGTTGTTGCTATTGAATATCTGCTGCTGAGATGATTTGAATTCCTAAATATTCCATCTTCTTTTTTAATTCTTTAAATCCTTCTAAATCTAAAGGTTGGGAGGCATCTTCAATAAAAAAACAGGCGAACCCTTCTTTAAAGGCGTCATGAGTGGAAAAATACACACAAATATCGGCGGCAAGTCCACACAAAAATAATTGAGACACTCCTTTCTCTTTTAAATAGCCCGACAATCCCGTGGATTTTAAGTGGCCATTGTCATAAAAACCACTATAACTATCGATATTCTTATCCGTACCTTTTCTAAAAATAGCTTCCCATTTTGTAGTATTAAGATCGGGATGAAACTCAGCGCCTCCCGTACCTTGTACGCAGTGATCAGGCCATAAGGTTTGTGGTTTTCCATATAGCTCAATCTCTTCAAAGGTTGATTTTCCAGCATGATTGGAAGCTAAACTGATATGATCTTGAGGGTGCCAATCTTGCGTTGCAACCACCAAATCAAACTTAGATTGAATGCTATTAATCACCGGAACGATCTTACTGCCTTCAGGCACCGGAAGCGATCCTCCTGGCATAAAATCATTTTGTACATCAATAATAAGAAGGGTTTTCATCTCTGTTTAGAATTTGTGTTTTAAGACTAGTTTATCACGTTCTTGTTTCAACTGAGAACTGAGACCTATTTTATAAATATGCGGATTTTGAAATCTTTTGTACTCTTCGGGAAGTTTCTCTAACCGCGATTTTGAATATTCAGCAATTTCGGTCACCGTTCGAGGCGGGCTGACCTTCTTACCGCTTGTCATAACATCTTGAAGCAACGCTTCGTAATCAAAACCCCTTAAGCTCATACTTTTTGTAGCATCAAACGGATGCTCCATGTGCTCTACGGCATCTTCAGTAAACATAGCCACAGCATCTGCACCGTAGAACATCCCTTGTTTGTCCAACATCCGGTAGACCTGTTTTTTATAAGGCAACGACACTTTAATGATGTTTTCAGAGAGTTTTATGCGTGGGTCGCCATTAAATTCAGATAATTTATACACGCCACCCAATGCGGCATCAGGTTTACCTGTTACTAAATTGGTTCCTACTCCAAAAATATCAATTGGAGCACCTTGGTCTTTAAGACTTTTTATAACAAATTCATCCAATTGATTTGAGGCCACAATTTTAACATAACCCAAATTAGCATCATCCAAAATTTTTCTGGTTTGTTTTGCCAAATAGGCCAAATCGCCACTGTCCAATCGAACCCCCATCAACTGCTCTCCCGCGTTTTCCATTTCTTTGGCCACGATAATAGCATTTTGCAGGCCGCTTCTTAGTGTATTATAGGTGTCTATCAGAAGTACACAATTTTTTGGTCGCACCTTGGCAAAATCTCGGAAAGCCTGTAACTCATCACCATAACTTTGTATAAATGAATGCGCCATGGTACCAGAAACAGGAATATTAAAATCTTCGCCTGCCTTAACGTTACTTGTCCCATCAAAACCTCCAATAACTGCCGCTCTTGACGCATAATACCCTCCCGTTGCATGGGCTCTTCTCAGACCCATATCCAATAGCGTAGCCTCTTTAGCACTGCGTCTTACCCTGTTGGCCTTTGTAGCAATGAGTGTTTGAAAGTTTAAAAGATTGAGAAGCATTGTTTCAATGATTTGTGCTTCTATAATATTAGCCTCAACTTGTAAAATAGGACGGTTAGGAAATACCACATCACCTTCCTTACTGGATCGAATATTCCCGTTAAAGCGGAAATCTCTTAGATACTCTAAAAATTCTTTTTCAAAGCCCTGTTGTTCTAAAAAGACCAAATCAGAAGCTGAGAACTCGAGTGTTTCAAGAATATCCAGCACATCTTCTAGTCCTGCAAAAATGGCATATCCCCCATTAAATGGATTACTTCGGTAGTAATAATCGAAGACCGCTCGTCCGTCAGGTTTCGTCTTAAAATACACTTGGGCCATGGTAAGTTGATAAAGGTCTGTATAAGCTGCTGTAATCTTCAAGAGTGTCTCAGTTTTAGTTAATACTATCGAATTGTAAATATATCCAAAAATTAATTGTGAACATGGGCTCAGGCGTTCAAATACGTTGTCCAGAATCAGGAATGCCAGCTATCAAGAATTGGTAGTATATTCAGCATCGAATACCATAAGGCTCCGAAATATAGAAGTTTCTTTAGAGCTTCATTTCAAGTTTAACAATTTTTTTCAATCAAGGTATGGTTGCCCTAAAATTGGTTTTAAAAATCTAAAAAACGACAACACAGAGATTCCTTTCTGTGGAACTGCGTATTTTAGAATCATTCTAAATGATTCCCTAGTGCCAATTTAAAATGTTCCAATTCTCCGTTCACACCAAGGCCTTCATACCATACACGTTGATTTTTAAACAGTTACAATGCCTTTTAATCGTCCATAGCTATAGACTCTTAAATATTTCTTAATATTCAGAACAATGGATTAATTTTTAAAGTCATATCTTTTATTAAAATATGACAATTGTCAGTTTCCAACACTGATCTATGTTTTATTTTTAACCTACAATTCACAAGGAATATGAAGTTTAACTATAAAATACTTCCAGAAAAAGGCTCGTCGTGGCGCACGTTTGCCGTTTTTGCGATTGCCGCTGTAATAGGTATGGGGTTCTTCTTAGTACGGGAAGCTGAAGTGGTTTCTTACTTATCAGATAATCCTCAGGCCTGTGTAAATTGTCATGTTATGACGCCCGTGTATAACAGTTGGATGCATAGCTCACACAGAGAATGGGTGTCTTGCAATGGCTGCCATGTACCTCAAGACAATGTGTTCAATTCTTATTACTTTAAGGCTAAAGATGGTTTATACCACTCGGCGGTTTTTACTGCCAGACTTGAACCAGATGTGATTACCATGCGTGAAGCCTCAGAAGAAGTGGTTCAAAACAATTGTATTAGATGCCACGTACAACAGGTTACAGAAGTAAAATATGATGGTTGGATTGATAACCATAAAGAAAACCGTACTGACAGAGCCTGTTGGTCTTGTCATAAAGAAGTACCGCACGGTCGCATACACGGCTTGTCAACAGTAAAGTATAATATTGCCCCATTACCAACCGATCAGGATGAAACGGTAATACCGGAATGGTTGGCCAAAGAAATTGAAGCACAATAAACCGCAACAACTATGAAAAATAAAGTTCTCTTCGTCGTCACAATTATAGTCGTCTTTTTATTAGGACTACTGGCATCAAGTATTATTAATCGAAAAAGTGAGGCCAAATACAAGTATGTGCCTAACGTTTTAATTGGTGAAAATGAACCAAGAAATGCAGAATGGGGTAAAAACTACCCAAGAGAATATCAATCTTATCTTCAAACTGCTGACACCTCGGTTACCACTTACCAAGGCGGCTCTTCCATGCGCGATATGCTAGAGGAAGATCCCAGATTGGTCGTGCTCTGGGCAGGATACGGCTTTTCAAAAGACTATTCTCAAGGACGTGGACATTATTACGCCATCGATGATATTCATAATTCATTACGCACTGGTGGACCTGAAGAGAAAGAAGACGGTCCGATGCCGGCCACCTGCTGGACCTGTAAAGGACCAGATGTACCACGGTTGATGGAGGAAAAAGGTGTTGCCGAATTTTACAGTGGTACCTGGGCAGAAAACGTCTCCGAGGTGGTCAACCCTATAGGTTGTGCAGATTGTCATGACCCAAATAATATGAAGCTACGTATTACCAGACCAGCTTTAGTTGAAGCTTTTCAGGCAATGGGAAAAGACATTACTCAAGCCACGCATCAAGAAATGCGTTCTTTGGTTTGTGCACAATGCCATGTGGAATATTATTTTGACAAGAACAAACCAGGTAGTGAAGGCACACAGTACCTCACGTTTCCTTGGGAAAACGGATTCACATCTGAAGACATGGAAAAATATTATGACGATATTGAATTTTCAGATTGGACCCACACTATCAGTAAGGCGCCAATGCTAAAAGCACAGCATCCAGATTACGAAACGTACCTGACTGGCGTACATGCTGATCGTGGGGTGTCTTGTGCAGATTGCCATATGCCATATAAGAGTGAAGGCGGACAAAAATTTACCGATCACCACTTACAATCGCCTTTAAATAATGTAGCCAATTCTTGTCAGGTATGCCACAGAGAGGAATCTGATAAGCTTATCGAGAATGTCTATGACAGACAGCGTAAAGCCACTGAAAACCGAATTAAGTTGGAGGATCTTTTGGTAAAAGCCCATATTGAAGCCGGAAAAGCTTGGGAATTGGGTGCTACCGAGGCACAAATGAAAGACATTTTAATGAGCATTAGACATGCACAATGGCGTTGGGATTACACAGCAGCATCTCATGGTGCTTCATTCCACTCTCCGGTAGAAGTGGGTAGAGTGTTGGGTAGCGGACTTGCAGAAGCGCAAGAAGCACGTGTAAAGTTGGTACGTTTGTTAGCGAACTTGGGATATACTGATGCGGTACCAATGCCAGACATTTCTTCTAAAGAAAAAGCTCAAAAATTTATTGGTCTCGACATGGAGAAATTAATAAATGAAAAAGAGAAGTTCAAAACCAATGCCATGCCAAAATGGCTTGAAGAGGCTAAAGCTCGGGAAGGTAAAATGGACTCAAAAAAAGTAGTTAGCAACAACAACTAATAGTGTGTATCGAACACAGTTAAAACCAAATTAACGGCCTACTTAAGCTGGATTACACCCTATGAAATCTATTTACCGCCTATTTTCGTCATCTGTATTAGCCCTAATTTTACTTTTAATCTTTGCGGTAGCCATGGCTACCGCAACTTTTGTGGAAAATGATTTTGGCACAGATACCGCCTGGATAAAAATATATGATGCGCTCTGGTTTGAATTGGTCATGGTTGGCCTGGCGCTTTCATTTTTAGCAAACACCTTTAAGTACAATTTATGGCGCAAAGAAAAATGGGCTGTACTTCTCTTTCACCTCTCATTTATCATCATTATAATTGGTGCTGGAATTACAAGATATGATTCCTACGGAGGGATTATGCGTATTAGGGAAGGCGAAAGTTCAAATACTATAATTTCAGATAAAAACTATCTACAAGTTCATATTTCCAACGGTTCGAAAACGAGGCACCTAGAAAAGAAAAAGGAATTTTCTCCTTTAAACGATAATAATTTCTCTATAGAAACAGATTTAGAAGGCACGCCCATTACAATTTCCTTAAAAGAGTTTGTGGCTGACGCCTTACCTGAAATTGTTGACGATGGCAAGAAAGGCTCCCCGTTATTACAAATGGTCACTACCTCGGGGAACGGTAGGGAAACCCTTTTTTTAAGTAAAGGTGAAATAGAAGCTATTGGCCCGCACAAACATAAAATAGGATTTGAAGCTCAAGAAGAAGGGATCATCAATATAATTGAAGACAACGGAACGTTTAAAATATTCTCGCCTCACCAACTTGATTTCTTTGTGATGGCCGATCAGAAAGCGGGTGTATTGAAGGGAGATTCGCTTCAACCAATGCTCCTTAAAACCTTATATAGACAAGGCGACTTATCTTTTGTGCCCATATCATTCCACGAGAATGGCAGCATGAAATTAGTCAGTACTTCTGAAAAACCCCATGATAATGATCCTACAAAAGATGATGCCGTAGTGCTTAATGTGACCGTTGGCGATAAAACAGAAGAGGTGATGCTACTTTATCGGAAAGGTTTTTTACCAACTACACATGCCATTACTGTAGATAACATCAATCTGAGTTTTTCTTATGGTGCCATGCCTATAGAAATTCCGTTTGCGGTAAAATTAAATGACTTTCAACTGGAACGTTATCCCGGATCTGAGAGTCCCTCTTCCTATGCCAGCGAAGTTATGGTTTTAGATGGCGAAACGAAGATGCCATTTCGTATCTATATGAATAACGTTTTAGATTATGGCGGCTTCAGATTCTATCAAGCGAGCTATGACACGGACGAAAAAGGCACCCTACTGGCCGTTAATCACGATGTATTAGGCACTGTTACCACCTATATTGGTTATTTTCTCTTGATGGTTGGGATGTTTTTTACCCTCTTCGGAAAAAGTACGCGCTTTACAATAATCAGTAAAAAGCTAAAGAAAATTAAACAACACACCGCGTTATTTATTTTGGGAGTATTGAGTTCTATTGGAACGTTTGCCCAACGACCAATGCAAAATGATTCGATTCCTTCAGTAACTGAATTGGTGATCAATCAACATATAGACAAACAACACTCTGACTTGTTTGGGCGTATTTTAGTTCAGGATATTGATGGAAGGATCAAGCCCATCAACACCCTAGCTTCTGAGTTTTTAAGAAAAATTTACGGCAAAACCACCTATAGCTATCCATCAGAAGAAGGTAAACTAAGTATGGACGCCAATCAGGCATTTTTAGCCATGCATGTGTCTCCTGGAGCTTGGCAGAAAATACCAGTCATTAAAATAGACGCCATAAAGGGTGGCAACTATTTTAAACCTCTCAAAATCACCGAAGATGGCTATATTTCTTTCGATCATTTAATTAATCCTGATGGCGATTATGTACTGGCAAAATTAGCTGAGGATGCCCACGCTAAAAAACCGGCGGAGCAAAATGAATTTGACAAAGAAGTCATCAAAGTTGATGAACGCTTTAATATTTTATTCAATATTTTCTCTGGTAATTATTTGAAAATTTTTCCAAACAGTTTAGATGAAAAAGATACTTGGTTTAGCTATACCCATCACTTTGATGATTTTCCCCCAGAGGATGGTCTATTTGTACAGAATATTACCCGAACGTATTTTAATGATATCGCTTCCAAAAACTGGGCCAGTGCCAATGACAAACTGAGTTACATTGACACCTACCAAAGTACACTGGGCAAAGATATTATTCCAACAGAACGGCGCGTGGAAGCGGAACTGTGGTATAACCAAATGAATCTTAATTTCTGGTTGTTCCAAACCTTTTTCACCATTGGTCTCATCATGTTGGTGTTGGCGCTTTCAAAGATATTCGTTCAGAAGAAATTTATAGATATCCTATGGAATATACTCATAGTAGTGGTATTGATCAGTTTCTTGATCTTTACAGGAAATATTCTACTCCGTTGGTATATTGCGCAGCACCCACCCTGGAGCAACGGTTATGAAATGATGGTTTTTGTGGCATGGGTGCTAATGTTGTGTGGATTATTAACGTTCAGAAAATCTGATTTTTCTTTACCCTTAGCCACGCTGTTTTCCGGGTCGCTCCTCTTTGTAAGTTATTTAGATTGGTTAAATCCGGAAATCACCAACCTTATGCCCGTATTAAAGTCGTCATTTTGGCTAAAGGTACATGTGGCAACCATTGTGAGTAGTTATGCGCCCTTGGCGTTATCTGCAGTATTGGGATTTATGGCTTTGGTTTTAATGATTATAAAAACAAAAAGCACAGCCTATAAAATTGATATTCGGATAAAAGAACTCACGTATATCAATGAGATTTCAATGACCATAGGATTGTTTGTGTTAACCATAGGCACCTTTTTAGGAGGGGTCTGGGCCAACGAATCTTGGGGCCGCTATTGGGCATGGGATCCTAAAGAAACTTGGGCATTAATTTCAATTATTGTATATGCCATTGTGCTGCATTTAAGGCTTGTACCCGCACTTAACAGTCGCTTTACACTCAACGTTGCCAGTGTGTTTGCGTTTGCCTCCATAATTATGACGTCTTTTGGAGTCAACTATTACCTGACGGGCCTACACAGTTATGCCGCTGGTGATCCTGTACCGGTACCAAACTTTATTTATATCCTAACGGCTATTGTAGTGGTTGTAGCCCTCATTGCCCTAATACGAGTTGAGAAATTCAAAAAGCGAACTCGCTAAAATGGTACTGGGAAGTTTCTGAATGGGCACTTACATTATAAAACATTAGTGTCCGGTAAAAATATATATTAATTAACAAACTCCTTTAGATCAAGAGACATTAGGAGATTTTCGAAATGACACCTTACTTTTTAAAATCTTTTTCTACCGAGAGTGATTGGATGATTTGAATTTAAATGATCGTTGTTTGTCAGTTAGTTGCAAGCAAGTCTTTATTCTTGATTCTAACAGCGCAGCGATCTTGATTCTTTATCGGACAACAATGATTATAAAACAAAAAAAGACCTTAGTTGACATTTTAGGAAATGTGCTACTAAGGTCTTTTTTACTGTAAAATTAAGCTTCTGTTAAGCTTCGTTTTGTTTTTCTATACACATAGTTAGGATAAATGCTGCGTTTCGCAAAACGGTTTAGTTTATCGCTATTGATCATTTTAATATACACTTGTTTGGTCACCCCAAAATACTCGTAAGTGGTGCCATCTTGAAATGTGATTTCTAGCAATAGCCCTTTGTGCGTATAATCGGCAATACCTGAATTGGTAATCGTTTCAGTATAATTGTCCAAATTAGCGGCAATAGTTTCAGGTGCAATACTCACTAAAAAATGGTAACCATCAATAATTTTGCGACTTTGAGATTCGGCTTCTTCCTGTAAAGCATCACCATTTTGAAATTTATCAGGATGCCATTCCTTAACCAAATCACGGTAACTCTTTTTTAAAGTCTTTAATTCAACTTCAGTTTCTACTCCAAAGAGTTTTTTGTATTCATTTATGCGCTTCATTTCAATTTTTATTTGAGGGCGCAAAAGTACGTGATATTATGGTAGGATTTACTGAAAACTGCAAATAGTTGTCTTACAGGCAAAACGCCGTCTCGTTTAAATAAAGAGTTTTTTGAAACCAACTATCCTCGAGGCAGAGCCATAGAGGTATTTCGCTGGTTTCATTTTGACCTGAAAAAGGTCAAAAACCAAAATACTGTATTTAGATTCCCGTTTTCACGGGAACGACTCCCGATATTATCGGGATCAACGGAAACCCCGAGGCAGAGCCTCGAGGAATTCTTTACGAGTAAAAAATCAGTTGTTCCTAGATTAACATTTCTGTCCACAGCAACGTATTGACCTATAGAGCTTCTTCCTGACCTTCCTCTTAGATCAGTCGCGCAGCAGGAAACTATTACTGCATTATCACCTCGCTAAATTTTGCATTGACCACAATAGACTTGCCACTTGCCACATCTCCGGTTGAGAAGCTAGATATGGTGGCGTTTTTATTTTTAGGATGCTTCAATTTAGACCTACTACCTTTATAGTAGAGATTGAAGTCTGTTTTTGGGAGTACCAATAGAGCGTCACTATTTTCGAGACTAATATTCAAATTGGTAAAGGTATCAGCAATCTTGTTGATTTCTAGAGTCCCAAAACTTCCTTCTATAATGGCATTCCCAGAAATAGTGTTCATACTAATATTTGAAGAATTGGCGCTTAAAACCATCCTATTGATGTGTTCTATTTGAGCTTTGTCCACATAGTTCAAATTCAATTCGCCCAGACTCCACTGGTTGATCAATACTGGAGAATAAGAAACATTGATGGAAGTCTGCCTTCCATCAATGTGTTCTGCTGTGAGTGCCGCATGTGAAATATCAGCTTTTAAATTCGTTATGACCGAGCTTAATTTAAGTTCGCCATGCCGGACGTTCAATTTTAATTGTGCCTTTTTGGGCATCTTAATCTGAATGGTCCTTTTGACCTTGGTCCCAGCTTTGCTCTCAATAGATTTGACAATAACCGCCTTACGTTTTTCCAAAACCTCTTGCCTATCCTTTAATTGCCCCTGTCTGTGTTGTTGCATTTCCTGACGCGCCTCAGTCTCAACTTGCATCTTTTCAACATCTTCTTGCATTGACTTAGAGTGTTCCTGCATTATTTTGGCTTGGTCCTCCATGCGTTTTCCGTACGCTTCACCAAACTTCTCACCCCATTCTGCCCATTTCTGTCCAAAATCCTTACCCCATTTTTCTTCAAAGTTTTTACCCCATGCCTCCATCTTTTTTTCATAATCCTTGCCAAATTGTTTGCCATAGGCCTCTCCCCATTTCTCCATGTTTTTGGAATAGGTAGAGAAATCAGTTTTTCCAAATTCACGCGCCCAACCTTTCATTTTCTCTTTGTAGGCTTTTCCGTAGTTTTCCTCATAGGTCTTGCTCCATTTTTCTAAATAAGCTTCACCATCTTTTTTATAGGCTTCATAATCAAAGATGACAGTACCAATACCATCGGGCAATTTTGGCAACTCAGGTAATTTTGGCATTTTTGGGAGATTTGGCAACTCTGGCATTTCTGGCATTTCTGGTAATTGAGGCAGTTCAGCCATTTCCCATTCAAAGTTTCTCAAAACATCAAAAGCAGACGTATCAAAATCAATGGGCCAACTATGTGTTCCTCCTTTTGACGTGATTGTTACTTCATCGCCAGAACCACTGATATCAATATTCCAATTTTTCAAGGCTTTTTGAAGTTCTTCCTTAGATAATTTTTCGCCTTCAATAAACGCGACCACTTCAACTTCTGGTTTATTCCAGGTATCAATTTCAATATTAACATGACTGGTGTTTAAATTGATTATCACCTCTTTATTCGCCTTCACGTTTTTGGATAACTTTTGTAGTTTCTCTTGACCACTACCGTTGACCGTGTTTAAGACCAGTATCAGCAGTGCTATTAATTTTATATGTTTCATATTTTTCTTCTTTTTAATGGTTTTCAGGATGGCTTTTTAAGTGATATTTGCCTCATCAGGATACGTTTTTAATTCTTTTAATTGATCTTTAAAACGATACAGCAAATTGAGTCTTAACTTTAAATTATCAATAAGCGCGTTGACCGTTGGCTCACTAGGTCCCATTTCAGTCAACTCTTCAGACAAACGCAAATATTCTTTGTTCAACTCTTCCAGACGGACAATATAACTATCAAACAGTGCTTTGTTTTCTGGTGTCAATTTTACGTTGGCCAATTCTAAATTGATGTTGGCCATATAATAGTCTTCCACCTTCTTTAAACCGGGCGAAACATCACCCAAAGATTTTATGGCAACTGTAGTATTTGGTGTATCATTAACGGCTTCAGGCTTTTGAAAGAATTGAAACGCACCAAACGTCAACCCCAACAACACCACAATACTGGCTGCAATTTGCATAAAACGGAAACCTTTATTATGCGCATTGGGCATCGCTCCACGCTTCTCAATGGGAAGCTCCTGCTCCAGTTTTCTTAAAAACCGTGCCTCATGACCGGCAGGCATGCGTTTAACATCCTTATTTTGGTCATTTTCAAATAATTCTCTAACGTTCTTTGGCATTGCTTAAGGGTATTAATGATTCTTGTAATTTTAGTTTGGCTCTTGACAACTGCGTACGGGACGCCACTTCTGATATGTTCAAAATCTCTGCTATTTCCTGATGGTCATAACCCTCAATTAAATACAGCACAACTACCAATCGGTACTTTTCTGGCAGTTGGTCTATGGCCTGCTTAACCTTCTCAATGGTTATAGTGTCTTCTATCAACCATTCTTCATCTACCGGCTCAACCACTTTGAGGTGCGCCTCTTCCAAATCTTGCCAATAGTGCTTTTTGGATTTTAGCACATCGATACTTTTATTGATAACGATACGCTTTAACCAAGCTCCAAAAGTCACTTCGCCCTGGTATTGGTGCAACTTGACAAAGGCATTTATAAAAGCTTCCTGTACAACATCTTCAGCTTCCATGGTATTGCCCAAAAATTTATGGGCAACCACATACATACCATCACAATAACAATTGTAAAGTTGTAACTGTGCTTTTCTATTGTTCTGTTTGCATTTTTCAATAAGTTCCGTTTGAAACATGCTTGGTTAGCTTTTGGTTAGTGGTGGTATTCATCTTAAAGACGAGACAAATTATAAGATGTTGCAGAATTTAATCATTTTTTTAAAAAATTATATCAACTTTCCATAAAACAGCGTTAAGAGCTTTATAGAGCAAGCTTTTTGAATTATATTTAACCCAGGTTTAAAATTTAGTATATGAATAGGTTTTTAAAACGCCTTTTAATCATCCTCGCCGTAGTGGCTGTAGCATTGTTTTTATATTCTCATTTTGTGGAAGACATTTTCTCAAAACGACTGAGTCCAAAAGACGCTGTCAAGTTTGAGTTAAATGACACCACATTGGAAGTAATGTATAACCGCCCATTTAAAAAAGGGCGTGAAATTTTTGGCGCTCTAGTGCCTTATGACAAGGTTTGGCGTACCGGTGCCAATGAGGCCACAACGTTTACGACCAATAAAAACTTGTTGGTTGATGGACAAGCTTTGCCAGTGGGAACTTACACCCTGTGGACGGTTCCTAGGGACAGTGTTTGGATTGTCTATTTTAACACCAAAGAGTATCCATGGGGTGTAGATGAGCAAATGCAGCCGATGCGGGAGCCTAGATATGATCTTTTAGAAATTGAAGTACCTGTCATTGCTTTAGAAAATACTGTTGAGCAGTTTACAATTGCTTTTGACAATACCACTGATAATTTAAAATTGACGATGGCATGGGATCACACTAAAGTAGAAGTCCCTATGGAAGTCAGCAAAGTGCAACCAGAATAGCTCAGGACAACTAAATCTAGATTAATTTTTAATCTTTAATTTGAAAAACAGAATAGCTTGACCAATCCGCGTAAATCTTCGGCACTAAAAGAACATGAAGGGGTTTCTGAACCTGAGACCACCAACAAGCGCGCTATTCAAGCTATAAAAACCAAGCGCCAAAGCCAACCCTCAGCCGCTGATTTGGTAAAGGGTATTTTAGCTAAAAATCTTACGGCTTTAAGTAGAGCGATCACTCTGGTAGAAAGTACCAATCCGCAGCATCTTAAAAAAGCCAATACCATCATTCAAGCCTGCTTGCCGTATGCAAACAAATCGGTACGCATTGGTATCACTGGTGTTCCAGGTGTTGGAAAAAGTACATTTATTGAAACTTTTGGTACGTTTTTAACCTCACAAGGAAAAAAAGTGGCTGTTTTGGCTGTAGACCCAAGTAGTACGTTGAGCCATGGTTCTATTTTAGGCGATAAAACCCGGATGGAAGATTTAGTTAAAGACGATAACGCGTTTATCCGACCGTCTCCTTCTGGCACCTCTTTAGGTGGTGTAGCGCGTAAAAGTAGAGAAACCATTATTTTATGTGAAGCCGCTGGTTTTGATACCATCTTGATAGAAACGGTTGGCGTTGGCCAGAGTGAAACGGCAGTGCACAGTATGGTAGACTTCTTTTTGTTGCTTAAATTGACCGGTGCCGGCGATGAATTGCAGGGCATTAAACGCGGTATTATGGAAATGGCGGACGCGATTGTGATTAATAAAGCAGATGGCGACAATCTGAAAAATGCGAAAACTGCTAAAGTTGAATTTAACAGGGCACTCCACCTCTACCCGCCCAAAGAATCCGGTTGGCAACCTAAGGTTTTGCTCGCAAGTGCCTTACAGAACGAAGGCATTCCTGAGGTTTGGCAATTGATTGAAGACTATTTAGATTTATCAAAAACAACCCATTTTTTCGACCATAAACGAAACGAACAGAACAAGTTCTGGTTACTTCAAACCATTGAAGACCGTTTAAAATCGGATTTCTACAATAATCCAGCCATCAAAGCAGAATTGCAAATTCAGTTGCAGCATATTGAAAATGGCACAACCTCGCCGTTCGCTGCCGCAGAAGTCTTATTGGGACTGAAATAAATACTTTTATTCTTTCATATTCAAATTCAAGTTCATATTCAATTTCAATTTCATCCTCCCACGTTAAATACATTGTAAATTTCAACATGCAGCTCCTATAGTTAATTGGAAATGATTAACTTTTCAACAATTAACAAATAACTTCCAGAAGCCCTATGAAATTATTCACCAAAATAAAGTCTGTTATCCAATTGATGAAAGAGGTCGATTTTGAAGACCTGAGCAAAATTTCAGAAAAGATAGACTTACCTAAAATAATGAAAACGGTTGGCGAATTGGATGACAAGCAGCTTGACGGACTCATGAAAATGTTGTCAGAAAAAAGCAAAAAGGGACAGCACCAACTCCCTCCTATTGACGGCGATTTTTATGATTTGGATTTAAAATTGACCCAAGAACAACGCGCCATTCAAATGAAAGTCCGCAATTTTATGGAGGATGAAATAGAACCGATTGCCAATGCATATTGGAATAAAGCACAATTCCCAATGGAGATTATTCCCAAATTGGCTGCCCTCAATATTTGCGGGGTCGCCTATAAAGGTTATGGCTGCCCAGACCTACCATTCCTTATGGAGGGGATTATAGCAGAAGAATTGGCACGTGTAGATGTGTCGATCTCCACATTTTTTGGCGTGCACAGTGGATTGGCTATGGGCTCTATTTACCTGTGCGGAAGCGAAGAACAAAAACAGCAGTGGCTTCCAAAAATGCAAAAAATGGAACTGATAGGTGCTTTTGGTCTGACAGAACCCAATGTGGGGAGTGCTGTTGCCGGTGGCATGGAAACTACCTGCCGGATGGAAGGCGATGTATGGGTATTGAATGGGCAGAAAAAATGGATAGGAAATGCCACGTTTGCTGATGTGACCATTATCTGGGCACGGGAAGAAACCACCAATAAAGTAAAAGGATTCTTAGTGCGTAAAGACACCCCAGGGTTTACAACGGAGAAAATGGAAGATAAGATGGCCCTGAGAACCGTTCAAAATGCTATTATTACACTTAACGATTGTAAAATTGAAGAAAAAGACCGACTTCAAAACGCCAATTCCTTTAGAGACACCGCTAAAGTATTACGCATGACCAGAGCAGGCGTAGCTTGGCAAGCCGTTGGTTGTGCCAGAGGCGCCTATGAAAACGCTTTGAAATACACCAAAAAAAGAGAACAGTTTGGAAAGCCTATTGCGTCATTTCAGCTGGTCCAAAATCATTTAGTGGAAATGCTCTCCAATTTAACAGCAATGAAAACCATGGTTTATAGACTTTCGGAATTACAGGATCAAGGTCTGTTAACCGACGAACACGCATCTTTAGCAAAGGTCTTTTGTTCCTTAAGAACAAGAGATGTGGTGAGTCAGGCGCGTGAAGTGATGGGCGGAAACGGTATTTTACTAGAGTACAACGTCGCGCGCTTTGTTGCAGATGCAGAGGCCATTTACTCATATGAGGGGACTAAGGAAATCAATACTTTAATTGTGGGTCGCGCGATTACGGGATATAGTGCTTTTGTATAAAAATTTAGGTTTCTAAATTCTCTAGCACCATGTTTTGGTCACTTTAATTTTCAGAAAAAAGCATAGTCAATCACGTATTTATCACGCTACCTCGCATAAAAATCCGTCAGGTCGACATTCATAGTATTGATGTTCAACTTGACGGATTTTTTTTATTACAGAAACTAAAGATGCTGCTCTTTCTGAACTAGTACATAGACACTATGCTATGGTCTTTTTAGGAGTGTTCGCATTGAACTTATCAATCAGGAAACCATTCAGCTTATAAAATAGTGTTCCTGTAATCACACCAAATATGGTGCCCAATAACACATCTAACGGATAATGCACGCCAATATAAATACGGCTATAGCCCATTAAGAGCGCCCAGACGATGAGAAAGTATAGCATATACTTAAATCGTTTCTTTAAGGTAAGTCCAATAAAGAAAGCCGCTGCCATAGTGTTGGAAGCATGGCCCGAGAAGAAGCCATATTGACCACCACAATTGGCTTTAACAAGACGCATCCCATCAATCAATTCCGCTAAATGGCAAGGTCTTAATCTATGAAATCCGTCTTTGAAAAGATTGGTCACCTGATCTGTTACCAAAATCATCAACGCCACCAGTACCATAGTAATGATAATTGCCTTGATCTTCATTTGTCTAGAAATTAAATAAAGCAATATGGCATAAAAGGGAATCCAGTTAAATTTGGAGGTATAAGCCAACCAAAACGGATCCCAGGTTGGCGTTCCCAAACTGTTGAGAAATATAAACACTTCAGTGTCTAACTGTAAAATTTGATCAATCATTAGGCATTGTATCTTTCAATTTCACGATCGTAGAAGTCTGTAGCCTGCTGAATCAAATTCTCGGTTTCAGACTTAATTTCCTTTTCGTCCTGATCATCAAACTCTTCCATCCACTCCACCTCATCGTCTTCAAGATTCAATATAAAACGAGGAAAATCAGTATGTATGATGTAAATGGCATCTGGGAAATCTGTATTATCGCCGAGGATGAATTTTGGTAGTTCCATATAAAAATCGTCTTTGTTTTAATTTATGCGTTATCAAAATAATAGAAGTAATAACTTCAAATATACAACTTATGTCGGTACTCTAGAAACGTATTGGCAGCTCTTGCCCTTAACCCTTTCTGCCTTTAGTTTTAAACTATTTAAGGCACCATGGCTACTTCCGATTTAATCAACTTTTTAGTCAAATAATTAAATCTAAAAAACAACAAAATGGCAGCACTTGTAAGGCCGGCAATCAAACCGAGCCAGATGCCCAAACTGCCCCACATGTCTTCCTTACCAAAATAATAACTAACCGGAAACCCAATTCCCCAATAGGAAATAAACGTAATAACGGTAGGGATTTTCACATCCTGTAGACCTCTTAGAGCTCCTAAAGCTACAACCTGCAAACTATCGCTAATCTGAAAAATAGCTGCTGCCAATAGCAAAGTAGAGGCTATAGTAACTACTTCTCTTGTATCCACAGCATTTAACGGATCATCTAAATTGACGTAAATAGTTGGAAGCACTTTATGCAAGAGGATGAATAATAACGCAGAAACCACAGCAAGGATAACGCCTAGAAAAAAGATGGACATAGCAATACGTCGCAATTCAGTAAAATTTTGAAGCCCTTTTTGGTTGCCTACTCTAATCATAGCGGCAACACTCAATCCTGTAGCCACCATAAAGGTCATGGAGGATAAATTTAAAGCAATCTGGTTTGCTGCTTGCGGATTTTGTCCCAATGTTCCACTCAACCAAATGGCTGATGTAAAAATAGCGACTTCAAAAAACATTTGCATCGCACTTGGAAATCCGATATGGATGATTTTTTTGAGCATGGTCGATTCCAATACAAAAATCTTGATATTGGTAACATAGGCTTTCGATCTGTCTCTCGCTCTTAAAAGCCACCATAAGAAAAAGACCATAACGACCCTAGAAATCAATGTTCCTAAGGCTGCCCCAACAAGGCCCATTTCAGGGAATCCAAATTTACCAAATATTAAAAGATAGTTTAATACCACATTAATGACATTGGCCAAAATAGTGGCATACATTGGATATTTTGTTAAGGACAGACCATCACTGAACTGTTTAATAGCTTGAAAGATAATTAGCGGAATTAATGAAAACCCCACTAAATCTAAGTACGGAATTGCCAACTCCACCACATCTTCAGGCTGGTCCATAATATACATTAAGGGTTTGGCCATTAAAAGCATGAGGAATAAAAAGATGCCTAATACGGTGCATAGAAATAAGCCGTGTTTAAATGCCGATTTCCCTTTTGCAAAATTCTTTTCAGTATCGGCCTCGGCCACTAAGGGCGTGATGGCTGTAGAAAACCCAATTCCTAAGGACATGGCTATAAAAACAAAACTGTTTCCTAAAGACACGGCTGCAAGCTCTGTAGCCCCCAGCTGACCCACCATGATATTATCTACCAGACTCACAAAAGTATGACCAAGCATCCCTAGCATAACCGGAGCTGCCAAGTTTAAGTTGTACTTAAATTCTTTAGTATATTGCGATAAAACCACGTTGAAATTTTAAAAGTGCAAAGGTAGTGGATTGCCCAAGTTTATGAATCATTTTCCGATTTAATTTCAACAAAAACACACCGGATAAGTTATCGTTATCAACTTGCGATAAAGGGCAAATGAACAACCTCGACCCAAGGGTACGAGGTATCAAGTAGAAGTTCCTTTTTTATTTCGACGCAGAGCGTCGGGGAATAAAACCCAAGGATCCCGCTAAAAAGCGGGATTAGTTCAACTAACAATTTTTAATTCATTGCTTCGCAACTTTTAAAAATTGAGTTTCACTAATTTAAATCTGATTTAAAGAATACCTCTTTAAAACAACGTGCTTACCTGTTGTTTTGCCGTTTCGTATTCTGCCAGCATATCGTGGACAATCTCGGCAACGGGTTTGATATCATGGATCAGTCCAGCAATCTGACCAATTTCCAATTCGCCTTCTTCCAAATCGCCTTCAAACATGCCCCGTTTTGCTCGTGCCCTTCCCAATAGGCCTTTTAAATCATCAATACTGGGCGCCGTTTTATACAGCTCTACAATATCATTATAAAACTTATTTTTAATCAACCGTACGGGCGCCAATTCTTTAAGAGTCAATTGGGTTGCGCCCTCTTTAGCATTGACAACCTCATCTTTAAACGCTTGATGTGCGGAACTCTCTTTACTCGCAACAAACCTGCTGCCAACCTGAACACCGTCGGCCCCTAATATCATGGCGGCCAACATGCCCTGCCCAGTAGCAATTCCTCCAGCGGCAATTAGCGGAATGTCTAAAGCCTCTCGTACCATAGGAATTAATGCTAAGGTAGTACTCTCTTCTCTACCATTATGCCCTCCGGCTTCAAAACCTTCTGCCACAACAGCAGCGACACCTGCCTCTTGTGCTTTTAAAGCAAACTTTACACTGCTCACCACATGCACTACGGTTACCCCACGTTCTTTAAGCCATGCGGTCCATGTTTTGGGATTTCCTGCAGATGTGAAGACTATTTTAACCTCTTCCTCTACAATAATATCCATGATTTCCTCAATATTCGGGTACAACATAGGCACATTGACCCCAAACGGTTTGTCGGTGGCCTGTTTACATTTTTGAATGTGTTCGCGCAGCACATCAGGATACATTGATCCTGCACCGATAAGTCCTAAAATACCTGCATTACTTGAAGCAGACGCTAATTTCCATCCACTGTTCCAGATCATTCCTGCTTGAATAATTGGGTATTGGATATTGAAAAGGGTTGTAATTTTATTTGACATTTAGAATTTTATAAATTGAAAATTGAAAGCTGTGGTCTTTGAATCGATCTTAAGCAGATATATTCCTGAAACCAACGCTGAGACATCTATTTTTGAGTAGGCATCTTTATACATCTGCTCGATTATTTTTTTGCCAAGAACATCATAAACACGAAGTGTACGATCTTCATTGCTAGACGGTAATTTCAGGTGAAGTTCGTGCGCAACAGGATTGGGGTACACTTTAAACGTATTGAATTTGGCGTTCTTGGTTGACAACGTCAAAGCTAAAGCTGCCTCAAAATCAGGAATACCAAACCCCAATAAATAATCTGGTGTATCATATTGAGATGCAGACATCCGAACGTATTGTTTAATTTGTTCTGCACTTGCTGTAGGCATTGCCTGCCATAAGCTGGCTATGGCACCCGCCACAATGGGGGCACTAAAAGAGGTGCCATTATTATTGACAATAGAATCCGTTTCATCAATAACAAAAGATCCTAACCCTTGGGCGACGACGTCTGGTTTCTGGGTGGGCTGAAAATTACTTCCACGCGAACTGAATGACGCATAAAGACCATCCCCATTTACCGCACCAACTGTAAATACACCTTTGGCATCTGCAGGGGCGGTGACAATTCCCCATGGTGTGTTTCCAGAATTACCGGCCGAATTCACCACTAAAATTCCTTTCTGGGATGCAATAGTAGCGCCTCTGCTGATAAACGTCGTAGTCCCATCCATTTCTGACGGTGTATAATTGTAGTTGGGGTTGTCAAAAGTATTATACCCCAAAGAGGAAGTGATGATATGCACCCCTAAGCTATCTGCCCGTTCAGCGGCTTCAACCCAGTAGCTTTCTTCAATGGGATTTTCAATTTCTGACTCCTCTGTTCGGAATAGATAATAGGAGGCATCAGGAGCCGTACCCACAAATTTATTTTCTATATATCCAGCCATCGTACTCAACACACGGGTTCCGTGGGAGCTGCCTGAATAGTCATAAATAGCTGAAGTTCTATTGACAAAATCATAACCATCCAACAAGTTTTGGTCAGTTCTCAATCTCTCAAAAGAAGCCATTGTGGCTACGTTTGGAAAGCCAGAATCAAACACTGCTATTATAATGCCATGACCTGTAAAATCTTCAATGTGAAGCGCACCTACATGAATCATATCTGTTTGATTTTGGGCACTTCCATATTCAAAATCTTCTAAATTTGCTTCAATAGTAAACTTGTTATCTTGCAGAGTTGGTCTTGATAAATCGGGAAGGTTCTTATCAGCAAAATCGATCGTTCGCACAAACTCCAAATTAAAAAGCGACTTAATAGCGGCAACACCTCCTCTAACATGAAGGGCGTTCATCCATTTGGATTTAGCAAATACAGTTATATTATTTACCGTTTTTACTGCGGAAATATAAGTAGGGTTGACCGGTACATCTCGGGCATCAATGCTAATACTGTGAAGTTTTTTCCTGTCAATGGCTGATTGGGAAAGTATGAAAATCGGATTTTCAAGAGAAGTTTCAACGTTTTCCTTATCCGCAAAATAAACCCAAGCATCTTGTTGACAAAAGGCAGCCTGAGAAATGCAGCATAAGAAGAACAGAATGAATTTCATGAAATACAGCAAGAATTTAGTAAAATCAGTACTGCAATTTAAGAAATAACTCCCGAACCTACTAATTCATCATCAAGATACCAAGCTGCGAATTGCCCTTCTGTAATGGCCGATTGCAACTCTTCAAAAACCACATATAGTCCATTTTCTAGCTGATGTAAAATGGCCTTTTGAAGGGGTTGGCGGTATCTGATTCGTGCGTTGACCTTCATAGTTTGACCCACTTCTAATTTTAAATCCTCACGGATCCAATGCACCTCATCATTAGACACAAAAAGTGCTCTTTTAAGCAATCCGGGATGCTCTTTACCTTGACCGGTATAAATGACGTTCTCTTCAACATCAGTATCAATGACAAACAAGGGTTCAGCCGTACCTCCAACGGCAAGCCCTTTACGCTGACCTTTAGTAAAATAATGGGCACCTTGATGTGTCCCAACAATTTTACCGTCAGTAACATTATAATCGATTTTACGCGTCAGATAGGCTAATTTTTCTTTCTCAGAAGTGAATTCAGGTTGTGAGTCCTGATACAACACTTGCTCTGCTGGGATTTCTACAATGACGCCTTCTTTTGGCTGTAACTTTTGTTGTAAAAATTCAGGCAATCGCACTTTACCAATAAAGCAAAGCCCTTGGGAATCTTTTTTATCTGCAGTAACCAAATCGAGATCAGCAGCGATTTTGCGCACTTCTGGCTTTGTCAATTCGCCAATGGGGAACAGTGCTTTTGACAATTGATCTTGGGATAATTGACACAAGAAATAGGATTGATCTTTGTTAGTGTCTACTCCTGCGAGTAGTTGAAAAACATCTTGACCATCTTTTTGAAGCACGCCTTTACGGCAATAATGGCCCGTAGCCACATAATCGGCACCCAAGTGGAGCGCAATTTTCATAAACACATCAAACTTGATTTCTCTATTACAAAGCACATCCGGATTTGGCGTTCTCCCCTTTTGATATTCATCAAACATATAATCGACAATGCGCTCCTTGTATTGCTCGCTTAAATCGACCGTTTGAAAGGGAATGCCTAATTTATCGGCCACCAGCATAGCATCATTACTATCATCCAACCACGGGCATTCATCAGAAATGGTCACCGAATCATCATGCCAATTTTTCATAAACAGACCAATGACCTCATACCCTTGCTCTTTTAACAAATACGCGGCAACACTTGAATCTACACCTCCCGAAAGTCCTACGATTACTCTTTTCATTTTGCAAAATTACGAAGATTATTGGGAATGAAAATGAAAATGAAGTTGAAGTTGAGTTGATTGCCCGACCGTAGCTTTAGCGAAGGCAGGAATTTACCTGCCCGTAGTGACCTGCTGATTTGGATGTTTTTTTTGCAGACTGATTGTTTATTAAATAGTGGTGTCTGAAATCCTAAGAATAATAGGAACAAAGGATACCTATTTACGAACCAAGGTCCCGCAGATCTCGCCAATTTACGCAGATTTCTAATTGTATAGAAACTACAACTTGAAACAAAACAAACAATAGAAACAACAGAAACCTATTTACAAGCTTAACTCCCACAGATGTCGCCAATCTACGCAGATCTCTAATGTATAGCGACTCCAACTTGAAACAAAAAAAACAATAGAAACAACAGAAACAACAGAAACAACAGAAACCTATTGAAAAACTAAGTCCCCCGCAGATGTCGCCAATTTACGCAGATCTCTAATGTATAGCGACTCCAACTTGAAACAACAGAAACAACAGAAACAATAAAAACAATAAAAACAATTTACTAAAGACTGAAAACTGCCAACTAAAAAACCCCCATTTCCCCTACTGTTTCATCGGATTCTTACTATAAACTGTATAATCCTTTTCTTCGGTCAAGATGCCATTGTCGTAAAATTTCCAAATGCCGTATTTTTGATCTTTTCTATAAGCGCCTTCAGCAAGTAGTTGCCCATCGCCATTATAATATTTTGACATGCCATCGAGCCTATCATCTTTATAGGTAAACTCTTTAATGACCACACCTTTATCAGAAAATATTTTGGAGATGCCCTCTATTCTTCCGTTGTTGTAAGTGGAATGTTCGGCCATTTGCCCGGTTTCGTAATACACCATTCTTTCGCCTTCAAGTTGTCCATTGGTGTTGTAATGTTCAACGGTCATGACCGCTTTAGTCTTATTATGATAATACACCCACTTCCCTACAAAAAGCGTATCGACCATATGGCCCTCACTAATTAATTTTCCCTTTGATGAAAAAAACTTGACACTAATATCACCGTTATCAAGATTAAATTCTCTGGTAGCGCTCAGCACACTTTTATTTTTATCGAGCTTGTAAAACTTAAATTGGCCTACTTCTTTCCCGTGTTGAAAGGTGCCTTCATATCTTGGTTGATCTAAACCTTCATAATTCTTTTTCCATATGCCATGGCGCTCTCCTTTAGCATCATATTGGTTGACCTTCTCTTGGGCATGGACAGCAGTTAAAAACAGGGTTAAAACTACCGTAAAAAGTATATTTTGATTACTCATTATATGTTTTCATTAAAGAGGTTCAGTCACGTTATGTCGAACAAATAAACTCAAAAAATTGAAACTTATTTCAAAAACTTATAACATTTTGCAATGCCTGGTATTTAGGATTGGGTTTCAACTTATTAGGGATGGTTTTTATGACCTCTCATTAGAAGTTAAAAAAAATGCCTCTAAAGACTTTAGAGACATTTTTTAGTGTACTTAAAAAGCTAATCTAACGCTTTCCTTGTTTTTTCTGTTGTTGTTCAGCTTGTTCCATCATTTCTTTCATTTTCTTTTGGAACTTACTTTCTTTTTTAGGTTTTGCTTTACTCACCTGAATACGTGCATGGATTTTATCTTCGTCTAAGATAAAATTTTTGATCACCAACATGATTCCGATACTAATTAAGTTAGAAATAAAGTAATACAAACTCAATCCAGAAGCATAGTTATTAAAAAAGAATAACATCATTATAGGAGAGAAGTAAATCATATACTTCATCATTTTTGCCATATCTGGCATCCCTTCTTGAGTTGGTTGTGACGCCATTTGTTGCCCTGTGGTCATCTTCATGTAAAAGAAAATTGCTATGGACGCCAATATTGGGAACAAACTTACGTGGTCTCCATAAAACGGAATCTTGAACGGTAAATTGGCTATGGTATCATAAGACGATAAATCATCTGCCCAAAGGAAACTTTTTTGACGAATATCAAAGGCCGATGGGAAGAACTGGAAGAGTGCATAAAACACTGGTAACTGAATCAGCGCCGGCAAGCATCCACTGAGCGGACTCGCGCCTGCCTTAGATTGTAAGGCCATGGTTTCTTGCTGAACTTTCAGCTTGTTGTCTTTATACTTTTCACGAATAGCATCCAATTCTGGTTTAATAATTTTAAGCTTCGCTTGAGACAGGAACTGTTTGTACTGTACAAATGACAGACACAATTTGATTAACACCGTCATGACCACAATCGCGATTCCGTAAGGCATAAAAGACCCTAAAAATGCAAATAATGGGATAAATAAGTAACGGTTAATCCAGCCAAAAATACCCCAACCCAATGGCAGTATTTCATCTAGATTCCTGTCATATGCATTTAAAATTTTATAATCACTTGGACCATAATACAAATCCATGTTTCTATTCAATTCACCACCTTGCAGTGCCAATGGCAGTTTAGTAGTAAACGCTTTGGTGAAAACCGTATCTATATCTTCGTCTTGAACTAAATTTTTAGAAGTAAACAAGCCTTCCTTAAACGGTTGATCTGCTAAAAGAATTGAGGTAAAGAAATGCTGTTTATTAGCCACCCAGGTTACATCTTCGGCGGTATCATCAGTAAAATCCTGTTGCCCTAAATAATCGTCTTTTCCGCCTTCATATTCAAAAAGCAGCTCCGTATATCTATTTTCATAGCTGATACTTTTAGCGTGACGATAGGTTTTGATATTCCAATCTAAATTGACTTGTTGAGAACTGTTGATCACATCAGATAACCCTTGTGAGCGTACATTAAACGCAAACATGTAATCATTTGGCTTCAACTCATAACGGTACTCTAAAAACTTGCTTTCAGAAACTTTAAGCTTCATCGAAACCACTGTGTTTTCGCCATTTTGGGTTATTGTTGGCTCAAAATATAGGTCTTTGGTATTTAGATTTCTATTGTCTGTTGTAGAAAATGAGATATTAAAGTTGGCATTGCCATCTTTAATAATATAGATTGGCACAGAATCAGAAGTCACAAACTTTTTAAGTTTTACTTCAGATAAGTACCCTCCCTTATTACTGAACTTTAACTGGAATAAATCGGTTTCAACCAAGGTTTCAGTATCAGTAGCAGAAGGCAAGGTAGACGCATAGGCAAAAGCACCCAATCTATTTTTTAAAGCCTCTAATTTAAGAGAATCTAATGCTGTGGTATTGGAGTAATCCTCAGCCTTGGTGACAAATGTATCCTTCTCGACCTTTTGCTGTTTCTCTGCGGCTATCTGAGCTTGTTTGGCTTGCTCTTCAGCTGCAATTTCCTCAGGAGTTGGTTTGTTCTGCCACAGCATGAACAACAATATTCCGAAAATAAGAACAAATCCTACAATAGAATTGAAATCAAATTTTTTTTCTTCCATTTAATTTGTGTTCAGACCTGACGGGTTGGTAAAACTTTAAAGGCCTTTTTTAAGTTGGTAATTAATTTTGTTTTTTGATAAGATTTTTTATCACAAAAATGCATCCAAGATTACTTTTGTGCCATACTGACACGATTTTCATCTTGCTTATAATTAACTGCTGCCTTTACAAAAGCCACAAATAATGGATGCGGATTGGCAACGGTACTCTTATATTCTGGATGGTACTGTACACCTACAAACCAATTATGCGATGGAATTTCTACAATTTCCACCAAGCCGGTGTCAGGGTTTAATCCCGTTGCTTTCATTCCAGCCTCTTCAATTTGCTGTTTATAGGCGTTGTTAAATTCGTAACGATGGCGATGGCGCTCCATGATATCAGATTTCTGATACACCTCTTTAGCGATGCTGCCGTCTTCTAAATGACAGGCCCAAGCCCCAAGACGCATAGTGCCACCTTTCTCTGTGATGTTTTTTTGCGATTCCATTAAGTCAATAACAGGATCAGACGTATGCGGATTCATTTCTGTTGAATTGGCATTTTTTAATCCCAATACATTACGCGCGTACTCTATAACAGCCATTTGCATCCCTAAACAAATGCCCAAAAACGGAATATTATGTTCTCTTACGTACTTAACCGCTTCAATCTTTCCATCAATACCGCGTTCACCAAATCCTGGAGCCACGAGCACACCATCTAAATGTGCTAATTTTTGTGATGCATTTTCTATGGTTAGGTGTTCAGAATGGATAGGCTCTACAATTACTTTAACTTCATTCTCCGCCCCTGCATGTATAAACGATTCTAATATAGATTTGTAGGAATCCTGTAGCTCAACGTATTTTCCAATCAATCCTATAGTAACTTCACTCTTAGGATTTTTATGGCGTTTTAAAAATTGGTTCCACTGGGTTAAATCTGGAGCATCACTTTGAAGGTCCAATTTTTTAAGAACGACTTTGTCCAAACCTTGCTCTAACATTAAATTAGGCACATCATAAATTGTAGAGGCATCAATAGATTGAATGACAGCTTCTTCGCGAACATTACAAAACAATGCCAATTTACGACGCAGATCCAGTGGCAACTCGTGTTCTGTGCGACACACCAAAATATCTGCCATTACCCCGCTTTCCATCAATGTTTTCACACTGTGCTGGGTGGGTTTTGTTTTCAATTCTCCTGCTGCAGATAAATACGGCACTAGGGTTAAATGGATCACGATGGCATTATGCTCGCCCAAATCCCATTTTAACTGACGTACCGCTTCTATATATGGTAAAGACTCAATATCTCCAACGGTTCCTCCTATTTCAGTAATGACAATATCAAAATCGCCAGACTTTCCAAGAATTTGCACTCTGTGCTTAATTTCGTCCGTAATATGAGGAATAACCTGAACGGTTTTACCCAAAAACTCTCCACGGCGCTCCTTTTCAATAACACTTTGATAGATGCGCCCAGTAGTAACGTTGTTGGATTGACTGGTAGTTACATTCAAGAAACGCTCATAGTGGCCCAAATCCAAATCTGTTTCAGCACCATCATCCGTCACGTAGCATTCCCCATGTTCATAAGGATTCATTGTACCTGGATCAACGTTAATGTATGGATCTAATTTTTGAATTGTTGTTCTGTAGCCTTGAGCTTGAAGTAATTTTGCCAAAGAAGCTGCTATAATGCCCTTCCCTAAGGAAGACGTTACTCCTCCTGTGACGAATATGTATTTTGTAGTAGTTGTCATGTTGCGCTGTTAAACGCAGGCAAATTTACAAAATTTAAATAGTTATTGTAGCATCTAATTTTAGTTATTTATGAAGACAGACAATAGCCATCACAACACCTTAAACTACTCACAAACAACCATTTAAAAACACCTCGTTATTTTACTAAACTATTACAATTCAAATTTTTAAAAACAAAAAACCTGCTCCTCAGCCAAAACTGTTGAAGCAGGTCATTTTTTGATTGGTTTAATATTAGTCTATCTTTTTAGCATCTGTCTTGATCTTCAGATTATCAAAATCGCCACCATTGACCACGGTCCAATTCTCATAGTTTTTAAAGTATTTTTTAATAACCTTATTCACATCTTCAACCGTTAGTTTTTTAACTTGGTTTTCAACATTTTTCTGAAACATCATGTCTCGGTCATAATACAAGTTGTTGTTGATGACTCTTGCCAACTCATTATCCTTTGCTCTCGATACATTTTGCTCCTGAA
Source organism: Gelidibacter salicanalis (assembly GCF_016469035.1). Lineage (GTDB taxonomy): Bacteria > Bacteroidota > Bacteroidia > Flavobacteriales > Flavobacteriaceae > Gelidibacter > Gelidibacter salicanalis_A. The sequence continues at coordinate 27,564 of NZ_JAEHJZ010000003.1, forward strand.
CCCAACCGTTGACGGCATTTTTAAGCTCTTCTTCAGTAATGCCTTCAGTAATATAATGGGCTATTTCTTCTTTAAAACCTTGCTGTACCTTAGCTGCATTTTCTGGAGCATAAATGGCATAAATGTACATGGACGAATTTTTATCTTCCTGATTATCATCCACTCCAACATTACCCCCAGCACCATAGCTTACCCCGTCCTTTTGACGTAGGCGTCCTGCAATACGAGAGTTTAGAAACCCACCACCAAAAATTTCTCCAGCTATTTGTAAAGCGGCATAGTCTTCGTCATACTGGCTGCCTTCAAAGGAAATCACCCCTAAAGTGAAGGCATTCTTTTTATCTGGGGTTATGATTTTTTCATTGGCAGGCTTGCTGTTCTGAAATTTATCACTGATTTCAGTATACGATTTATCCGATTTGAAATCGGCATACGTATTATCAATATAGGTTTTAACAGCCTCCTCATCCATATTACCAATAGCCACCAAGGATGCACTGTTGTTAACACCATAAAAATCGTTATGGTAGGCTTTTAAATCTGCGACATTTATAGATTTTATAGCCTCAATTTCTTCCTCTAGTGTTCTATTATATAAAGGATGACCTTTTTTATAGCGATTATTGAGTAACCTTACCTGTCTCGATACAACAGATTGTGGTTCCGTTTTACTTTCTTCTAGACTTGCCAGGTCTTGTGTCTTCAACTTTTCCAACTCTGTGGCATCAAACGTCGGGTTTTTCAACATATCTGTCATTAAAGCAAGAGTTTCCATCAGGTTGTCTTCTGTGCTATTTATAGAAGCAGTAACACGTCCGTTAGAACCGTTAAAGAATACTGACGATTTTAAGGCGCTCAACTTATCTTCAATATCTTGTCTGGACATGGTGGTGGTGCCTTTATTGAGCATTCTGGCCGTATATCTTGCTGTAAGCCCCTTATTCATCAATTGATCCACATTTCCTGTACGCAAATTAAAGGTGAGGTTGACTGTTTTACCACGGTTATCTTTTTTGATAAGACCATACTCAATGCCACTACTCTCCAATGTTCCAGAGTTTAAGGTGTTTTGAATATTTTCATAGGACACATCAAAAGCTTCACCAGCATCTAAAGCTTCTTTACCTTTATAATTGGCTACCAAGGTTTCTAAGTTTTCAGTATGCGGAATCCCGATGCGCACAGGATTTTTTGTTGGCACAAAATTCCCAACCGTTCTATTGGAAGGAATCATATACTTTTTAACAGCCTCATTGACCTTATTAACCGTCATATCTTCAATACGGTCTCTAAAAATAAATGCCAATCGCCAATCGCCAGCCCCAATAAACTCACTCATATAAGTGCCCAAATACGAGGAATTCCGAAACACCTGATCCATTTGCTTCAACATATTTGCCTTGGCTCGATTCAATTCGGCTTCGGTAATTGGTGCATCTGCCAGGCTATCTAAGGTGGTCAATAAAGTTGTTTCTGCTTCAGCCAACGACTTATCAGATGGCACATCTACATTAATATATAAAAAAGAAGGTTCTTTGGTAAACGGTGTAAAAGACCAAATACCAGACGCTTTTTTGCCATCTACCAGGGCTTTATACAATCTGCCGGAAGGCTCATCCGTCAACACTTGTTCAGCAATCGTCAATGCAGCCGCATCCTCATGAGACCCTGCAGGTACATGATACAATGCAGATACAATTTGCAAGTCGCCCACACGATTTAAGGTCACGCGTTTTTCGCCATCTTGTTCCGGCTCAATCGTTGGTACATCTTTTAATTTTTCTTCTGGATTTTTAATCGGTCCAAATTTCTTCTCTATTAAAGCTAAGGTTTTTTCAGTATCAAATTTTCCCGTCACCATTAAAATAGCATTGTCAGGTCGGTAATACTTTTTATAAAATGCCTGTAAATTTTCAATAGGCACCCGTTCAATATCAGATTTATTTCCAATAGTAGATTGGCCGTAGTTGTGCCATAGATAGGCAGAACTGATCACTTTTTGCATCAAAACACGGGTAGGTGAATTTTCGCCACTCTCAAACTCATTTCGAACGACTGAAAATTCAGATTCCAAGTCCTTTTTCGCAATAAAGGAATTAACCATTCGATCCGATTCCAAGTCTAACGCCCAATCCAAATTTTCATCTGTAGCATTAAACGTTTCGAAATAATTGGTACGATCATACCATGTGGTTCCATTGGGGCGTGCACCGTGAGAGGATAGTTCTTCTGGAATATTGGGATGGTTTGGTGTGCCTTTAAACACCATGTGCTCCAACAAATGCGCCATGCCTTTTTCGCCATAGCCTTCATGACGACTACCCACCATATAGGTTATGTTTACAGTAATAGTTTGTGCAGAATTATCAGGAAACAAAAGTACTTTTAAACCGTTGTCCAAACTGTATTCTGTAATACCTTCTACGCTTGCACCTTTTTTAAGTTGCGCCTCTGCGCTGATGGAAAGGGCAAGACAAAACAATATTGTTACTGCAATTTTGAATAATGGATTATTTTTTTTCATAACAGGATTGTAATTGATTGACTTTAAAGGTATAATAAAAAAAACAAACCTCTATTTGGTGAATCAAAAAATTTAGTCCTAATGTATTCTATAAGAAATGTGATCAATTGATCAAGTATTAAGAATAATTTGACTTTTTAAAATGACCATCGTAAGATTTAATCCGTAATTTTAAATTCACTTTTTTACTAAAAACAGCATCATGTATACTCAAAAAATGCTCCGGGACGGCGCTTTAAACGGAAAAACGATAGTTGTCACCGGTGGCGGCAGTGGATTAGGAAAGGCCATGTCTAAATACTTTCTGGAATTGGGCGCCAATGTTGTCATTACCTCACGCAATCTTGACAAGCTCAAGGCTACGGCTGAAGCGTTGGAACAGGAAACTAAAGGCACCTGTTTGCCCCTGCAATGTGACGTCAGGAATTACAACGAAGTTGAGGCCATGCTCAAAGGCGCAGTGGAAAACTTTGGAAAAGTGGATGTACTCCTCAATAATGCTGCGGGAAATTTCATTTCTCCTACGGAGCGACTTTCTGCCAATGCGTTCGACACTATTATTGATATTGTATTAAAAGGCACCAAGAACTGCACTTTAGCTTTTGGAAAACATTGGATTGACACCAAACAGACCAACACCTCTGTACTCAATATTGTTACTACGTATGCCTGGACGGGTTCCGCTTATGTGGTGCCAAGCGCCACCGCCAAGGCAGGTGTGTTGGCCATGACACGCAGTCTGGCGGTAGAATGGGCCAAATACGGGATGCGTTTTAATGCCATTGCACCGGGGCCGTTCCCCACCAAAGGTGCTTGGGACCGACTTTTACCGGGAGATTTAAAGGACAAGTTTGATATGGCGAAAAAAGTGCCTTTAAACCGCGTGGGAGACCACCAGGAGTTGGCCAATTTGGCAGCGTATTTGGTGTCTGATTTTTCGGCTTATGTGAATGGCGAAGTGATTACCATTGACGGTGGCGAATGGCTTAAAGGCGCAGGACAATTTAATTTATTAGAAGCAATACCTGAAGAAATATGGGATCAGTTGGAAGCCATGATTAGAGCAAAAAAAAGTAAAAGTTAAAAAGTTATAACAGAAACACAATTAAGTTTAACAGCCTAAAACACACGGAACCACCCTATAATCGCTCTTTGTTTTCAGCACATCACCCCCACTAACATACTGATCATAAAGCAAGAGCATATTTATTGTGGAGGAGAGACAATCTTTAAGTTTGCGCCCCGTTTGTTAACAAGTAACATTTTTTAAACTCGCAAATAATTGTATTTTTACCGAGACTAAAACCAGATCATTTAATGGGTAAAATCATTGCAATAGCCAATCAAAAAGGAGGCGTTGGTAAAACAACGACGTCAGTAAATTTAGCTGCTTCCTTAGGTGCATTAGAAAAAAAAGTATTATTAATAGATGCAGATCCACAGGCCAACGCATCATCTGGCTTAGGGATTGATGTAGAAGGTGTCGAAGTTGGTTCTTATCAACTTATTGAACATTCTGCAACGGCAGAAGATTGTATCATTCCTACAAACGCGCCTCATGTGGATATTATTCCGGCGCACATTGATTTGGTCGCTATTGAGATTGAATTGGTTGATAAGGATGAACGGGAGTATATGCTCAAAAAAGCCATCCATCACCTCAAAGAGAAATATGATTATATTTTAATTGACTGTGCGCCTTCTTTAGGGCTTTTGACCTTGAATGCGCTTACTGCAGCCGACTCGGTTATCATCCCGATACAATGTGAATATTTTGCATTGGAAGGTTTGGGTAAGTTATTGAACACTATTAAAAGTGTGCAACGCATCCACAACGAACACTTAGATATTGAAGGGATGTTACTGACCATGTATGATGCGCGTTTACGCTTGTCAAACCAAGTTGTGGAAGAAGTGCAAAAGCATTTCAGCGACATGGTTTTTGATACCATCATTCAGCGTAATGTACGTTTGGGAGAAGCCCCAAGTTTTGGCGAAAGCATCATCAATTATGATGTGAGCAGCAGAGGCGCTACCAATTATTTAAGTCTGGCAAAGGAAATTATTAAAAAGAACCATTAATGGCGAAGGCAACCCAAAAACAAGCTTTAGGTAGAGGATTATCAGCACTTTTAAAAGATCCGTCAAACGATATTAAGTCGGTTCAGGATAAAAATGCCGATAAAGTGATTGGTAATATTGTGGAATTAGAATTGGAAGCTATTGAAATCAATCCGTTTCAGCCCCGAACCAATTTTAATGAAGAAACACTTCGTGAGTTGGCATCTTCCATCAAGGAACTCGGTGTGATTCAGCCCATAACGGTTAGAAAACTCGACTTTAACAAGTACCAATTGGTCTCTGGTGAGCGTCGTTTTAGAGCTTCCAAACTTATTGGCTTGTCAACCATTCCTGCCTATATCAGAATTGCTAATGATCAGGAATCTCTTGAAATGGCTTTGGTTGAAAACATCCAACGCCAAGATTTAGATCCTATTGAAATTGCCTTGTCCTACCAGCGTCTGATTGATGAAATTCAGCTCACCCAAGAACAGATGAGTGAGCGCGTGGGCAAAAAACGCTCTACCATTGCAAACTATCTCAGACTTTTAAAATTAGATCCTATCATCCAAACGGGTATGCGGGATGGTTTTATATCAATGGGTCACGGCCGTGCCATTATTAACATTGAAGATCAATCGCATCAGCTTGATATATATGAAAAAATTCTTTCTGATAAATTATCGGTGAGAGATACAGAGGCTTTAGTTAAAAACTACCATCATAAAGGCGATGTGCAAATTTCTGAAAAACCAGAGATTCCAAAATTTATTAAAAACAGCGTCAAGGAGTTTTCAGAATATTTTGGACAAAAAATTAGCGTTAAAGTGAGCAAGAACGGAAAAGGAACGATTAGTATTCCATTCCATTCTGAGGAAGATTTTAACCGCATCAAAAAACTTGTTCAAAGTGCTAAATAAACGCATTTATATACCTCTTGTTATTTTATGTTTTGTTTCTGTCTTCGGATTTTCACAAACCGAAACGGATTCTATTCCAACGGTAATAGACAGCGTTCCAAACACTATTTCAAATGAAGTTGTTATTGACAGCATCGTTAGGAAACCTTTAAATATTCTAGCCCCTTCAAAAGCTGCATTCTACTCTGCTATTCTCCCGGGATTAGGTCAGGCCTACAACAAAAAATACTGGAAAATCCCCATAGTATACGCTGCAATTGGCACAGGTATCTATGTGTATTTAGATAATGATAAAACATATAAGCGCTACCGCGACATTTATAAACGCCGATTAGCGGGTTTTACTGATGACGAATTTTATGGAGATGGCCCTACCCCAAAAGTGTCTAACGAAGGACTTATTCGTGCACAAAATACGTTGCGTCGTAATAAGGAGTTGTCACTGTTGATTACCTTTGGATTATACGCCCTTAACATCATCGATGCCAATGTAGATGCACATTTGTTGCAGTATAATTTAGATGAAAATCTGGCTTTAAAACCTCATTTTCAATATAACGAACAGGAAAATTCCACCGACTTAGGTGTGACTCTAAATTTTAAATTTTAAACATGAAAATAGCGCTCTTAGGGTATGGAAAGATGGGCAAAACCATCGAAAAGATAGCCATTGAACGGCATCATGACATCGTTTTAAAAGTTGATGCAGACACACAGGATTATGCTCTTGATGGCATTGATGTAGCCATTGATTTTAGTACTCCAGATGCCGCAGTAGATAATATCTTAAAATGTTTTGGTCACAACGTTCCTGTTATTTCGGGAACTACGGGCTGGTTGCAGCATTATAATGAGGTTCTCGCTTTATGTAAAGAAAGGGAAGGCACGTTTTTGTATGCTTCCAATTTTAGTTTAGGGGTCAATATTTTTTTTGAATTGAACAAGACACTTTCAAAATTGATGGCTATGCTACCCGAATACGCTATTAGCATGGAAGAGATCCATCATACCCAAAAATTGGATGCACCTAGTGGTACCGCCATTTCTTTGGCAGAAGATATTATTAAAAACTCAAAATACGGCACGTGGACGTTGGATGCTGCAAAACCTAAAGAATTGCATATTGATGCCAAGCGGATTGAAAATGTTCCCGGAACCCATGAAGTAACCTACACCTCAACTGTAGACACAATTTCCATTAAACACACCGCCCACAGCCGTGAAGGATTTGCCTTAGGCGCCGTGATTGCTGCGGAATGGATTGCTGGAAAAAAGGGGGTGTTTTCAATGAAGGATGTGTTAAACATTGGTTAACTTACTGCCGATTTTTAAATGGCGATTTATCATTTACAATATATTTGTTAAACCAGGCTTGGAGCCTGATTTACACTAAAAAACTAAAGCTTATCAGATGACATTTACAGAATGGTTTATATTCTTTTTCGTGATACAGGTAATACACGGACTTGGCACATGGAAATTATACATAAAAGCAGGCAGACAAGCTTGGGAGGCATTTGTTCCCGTTTATAATGCAGTGGTTTTAATGAAAATCATCAACAGACCTTGGTGGTGGACCATTTTACTGTTTGTGCCTATTGTCAATTTGATTATGTTTCCAGTTATTTGGGTAGAAACTGCTAGAAGCTTCGGAAAGAACACCACTACAGATACTGTTTTAGCACTGATTACTTTAGGGTTTTACAACTATTTCCTGAACTATTTTACGGATGTTGTCCACGTTAAAGACAGAAGTCTGCATCCAAAGTCGGCAGCTGGAGATTGGATCAGTTCCATCCTATTTGCCATTGTTGCCGCAACCATTGTCCATACCTATTTTATTCAACCGTTTACGATTCCGACCTCTTCATTAGAAAAAACCTTATTGGTGGGCGACTTTTTATTCGTGAGTAAATTCCATTATGGTGCAAGACTTCCAATGACTACCGTGGCAGCACCTATGGTTCATGATACTATTCCTATTTTAAATGTCAAATCATATCTTTCAAAACCAGAGCTCCCTTATATGAGACTTCCTGGTTTTCAAAACATAAAACGGAATGATATTGTAGTGTTTAACTGGCCAGTAGACACGATGTTAGACATGCGCCATACGGACAAGCATTACTACAAACCCATCGATAAGAAAACCAATTACGTAAAACGTGCCGTTGGGATACCTGGAGATTCGCTCTCTATAAAAGATGGCTATGTGTATATTAATGGAAAACAAAATGTACTTAATGATCGTGCACGGATTCAGTTTTCATATGATATCACTTTTAAAGGTCAGATTGCCTCCAATGCGCAAGTTTATGAAATCCTCAAGCGATTTGATATGACCGATGGTTTAGGTTACGATCAACAAAACGAAAAATGGATCATTCCTGCCGCCACGGAAGAAGCGGTGGCAAGAGCAAAAAACCATCCTAATATTGCGTCCATTGAAATCAGAAAAGATTCTTTAGGCAATCGTGATGCAGGTATTTTCCCAATGAATTCAGCCTACAATTGGAACAATGATTATTTTGGCTCATTATACATCCCCGAAAAAGGAAAGACCATCACCTTAACCCCTGAAAACTTACCGTTATACAAACGGGTCATTACAGCTTATGAAGGCCGTGAGCTTTCAGTAAACGGCAATCAAATCAGCATTGATGGCCAGATCACCAACCAGTATACCTTTAAACAAGATTATTATTGGATGATGGGAGACAACCGTCACAACTCACAAGATTCTCGTGTTTGGGGATTTGTACCGTTTGACCACGTCGTGGGTAAACCTGTACTGGTTTGGATGAGTTGGGATGGGAAGAGCCCACGCTGGGAACGCTTTTTTACAACTGTTGGTGGTAATGGCAAACTGGTATCTTACTTTATTCCTTTTCTTGTGTTATTAGGTCTTGTATTTGGCTTTAATGCTTGGCGCAAACGAAGAGCTAAATAAGGTGCAGTTTTACTATGGACATTTTACTTCATCCTACTTATTTTCCGAGCATTGCCCAATGTGTCGCCATGGTGCAAGCGCAGAAAGTAAGCTTTGAAGTCTGTGACAATTATCAGAAACAAACCTATAGAAATCGCATGAATATTTATGGTGCCCAGGGCAAAATGCCCCTTACCGTTCCTGTAATCTATTCGCAAAAAAACCGACAACGTTACAAAGACATACGCATCTCCAACAATGAAAACTGGCAGGATCTACACTGGAAATCGATTCAGTCAGCCTACAGCAGTTCGCCTTTTTTTGAGTTTTATGAACATGATTTGATCCACCTTTTTCAAGAAGAAGCCACGCACTTGATGGCCTTTAATTTCAAATGTTTGGAGGTCCTTTTGGAATGTCTTCAGCACGATTTAAAGTATGATAACACCACTGAATTTGAACTCAATCCGCAAGATAAAACAGATTATCGCTATTTGGTCGATCATCGAAAAGAGACCGAACAGATTTTAAAACCGTATGTTCAAGTATTTGATGACAAGCATGGCTTTACCCCAAACTTGAGCGTTCTCGATTTGATATTTAACGAAGGTCCTAATGCGCTGTTATATTTGGAACAACAACACTTACCAAACTAATGTTACAATCCTTTATACATTACGGAATTCATTTTGCAGTACCATTGGTGGTGGCTTACTTATTTTTCAAATCCCAATGGAAACGCGTATTTTTAATCATGATTGCTACCATGATTATTGATTTAGACCATCTTTTGGCAGTGCCTCTTTTTGATCCTGGACGCTGTAGCATTAATTTCCATCCGCTGCATACGTATTATGCAATGGTAGTTTATGTGGGATTTCTATTTTTTAAGAAAACCAGAATTATAGGTATTGGCTTGGTCATCCATATGATTGCTGATGCGACGGACTGTTTGATGATGTAGGCCGGAGGATTGTTGATTGGGGATTGTTGATTGTTGATTGTTGATTGAAGACTTGAAACTGAACACCGAACACCGAACACCGAATGCTGAATGCTGAATACCGAATACCGAATGCTGAATACTGAGTATTGCCTACTACCTGCTGCCTACTACCTACTGCCTACTACCTGCCTCACCTTTACCCTGCTCATAATCGGAAAATGATCCGACAGCCTGACATCATAGGTTTTAAAAGCGTTAATATCAAAATTAGTATCAACCATAATAAAATCAATCCGAACTGGAAAGAATTTAAAATTAAACGAGCGTCCAAAACCGTTACCCGCTTCTACAAAGGCATCACTTAAATCGTCGCCTTTTATTTTATTGTACACATAAGAATAGGCCGTATTGTTTAAATCGCCACAAACAATAATTTTATAGGTACAAGTGGCCTTATGTTCCAGAAACAAGTCCGTTTGTGCCTGTTGCAACCTGAACGTATTCCCAACCCGTTTAAAAAGATTTTCAGAGGTTTCATTCTTCAAGGGATCCGAGCTTGCATCAATTTTTAGGGATTGCAAGTGTACATTGTAAACTCTGATGGTGTCCTTACCCTTTACCACATCCACAAAAATAGCATTGTTATAAGTGTTCGGAAACTCGATAGAGCCTTTATTAATAATGGGAAATTTAGAAAATATGGCCTGTCCGTTCTTTATTTTATCCCCAGAAAGCGCCTCATACTTATAATATCCTTTAAGGGACAGATCATCATCAGGACGGTATTCTTGCATGCTGATAATATCCGGGTTTTTATCGGTTATAAACTTACTTATTTCCGAAGTGACATTGATATCCGGAATCCATTTAAACAGATTGAACAATCGCACATTATAATTCATGACGGCGATATTATCCGGATCTTCCACGTTTTTGGAAGCTGAAATTTTATATAACGATGTGATGTAATTGAAGCCTATTAACAGCACAATGAGAGATAGTAAAAGCTGCTTCTTAACTTTTAAAAGCCAATAGATCACAAATAATAGATTGACAAGGATGAGAAATGGCACCGTCAAACTCAAAACGGACACAAAAGCGGAGCGTTCTGGCTCTATATAGGGCAAAACATAAGACAGCAATAGTGTGGTTGCTGCAACAGAATTTAAGAAAAACACAAACTTGTCAAGGAGATTGAGTTTTTTCATCAGTCTTAATCTTTAGCTTTAAATAAAAAAGCTTTCTCCTCTTTTGTCAGACTTTCATAGCCACTTTTGCTTATTTTATCTAAGATAAGATCGATTTGCTTTTGCTTATTAAACTCACTAAACTCAGATTTATTATGACCTGCAACAGGATTTGATTTTCGTTTGTGCACCGTTTTTAAACGTGATTTTTTGCCTTTCTCAAAAAGGTTAGAAAACCAATCCATTACTTTTTCGAATCCTTTTCCAATATCATTTCCCTTAATCAACTGTTTGGCATAAAGATAACCCAATGCTACCCCGCCTAAATGCGCTATAGTCCCGCCTTGGTTCATTCCAAATAGGCCAATAACATCAAAAGCAACAAGCGCGATTCCCAAATGCCATAATTTGATATTAAACATAAAAATTTTCACCTGTGTATTCGGCATATACGCGCACAGGAAAATTAGTAATGCCCTCACCCCCGCAGAAGCACCAACCAAAGCTCCAGCCGGTTTTAAAAAGTTAGCTGGCAATACATTATAGGCAAACATAAAGAAGAGTCCACCGACAATAATGCCCAAGAAATAGACTTTCAATGTGAGTTTGGCACTAAATAAGTTGAGCATCATTTGAGACACAAAAAACAGCACCATCATATTGAACAGCAAATGAAACAGTCCATAGTGGGTAAAGCCATAAGTGATAATACTCCAGGGCTTAAAGATAAACTCCCCCAGGTCTTTTGGCAACTCTAACCAATACAAGCTGCCGCCTGATTTTACAATCAGCGATAGCAACAAGCCCATCAAAAAAACAACCACATTAAGAGCAATTATTTTTTCGAGTACATTGAGGTTTCTCAATTTATCCTGAACATCTTTATGTAATGCGGTCATCTGTCCCAACGGTTTTTATCGAATTGTGTTTTTTTCCAATACCACATCATTAAAAATCCAGTCAACGCGCCACCAAGATGGGCAGCATAAGCGGTATTACTTGGACTAAAGAACGACGATCCTGTTAACGCGGAGATTAAATCCAAGGCGATAATGGCAGGAATAAAATATTTGGCTTTTATGGGAATTGGCAAAAATATAAGCATCAATTTTGATTCAGGATACAACATTCCAAATGCCACCAAAACTCCAAAAATTGCTCCAGAAGCCCCTACCATTGAGGAGTTAAAAATATTGAACATGCTTTGCAATTGGTCTCTCTGTACGGCATTAACGCCTTCCATAACCTTACCCGTGCTGAGGGTTTCATGAATTTGAGAAGACGTATAGCCTGCTGATAGAATATCAGCCTCCAGTGGTAAATACTGCATATAATAGACGCCCAACATCACTAAAGCCGCTCCCAATCCTGCGGAAATATAGAAAAAGATAAACTTTTTAGCTCCAAACACTTGTTCTACTGCGGTGCCAAACATCCATAAAGCCAGCATATTGAACGCAATGTGCATCAAATTACCATGCATGAACATATGGGTGATGATTTGCCAAGGCTGAAATAAATCGTTTTTAGGAAAATATAGGGCAAACCAGTTATAAAATACGCCATTTTGTATGGTAAGTGTACCAATAAACATCACCACATTTATTATGAGCAAATGCTTAACGGTATCTGTAATTCCTCTCATTCTTCTTTTGTCTTAACGTTAATATAATTACATAAATTTCCTGTCAACCTCATCAATCGTTATTGTAATAAACGTCGCGCGATTGGTAGGTGAAACAGAAGGCTCCTTGCAGGCAAAAAGACTATTTACTAAGTGCTCTTGCTCTAAATTTGATAAGGATTGCCCTGTTTTTATGGCCAAACTTTTTGCCATGGATTTTGCCAGGAGATCTGTGGCGCTAAAGTGACTGTCAGGCACTTCCTGCTCAACATCACTAATCAGTTGTTCCAAAATTATGGATACTTCACTATCCGGGACGTTTATAGGCAGCCCGGTAATTTCTACCTGTCCTTCAGCAATAGCAGAAAACACAAAGCCCGTCGCTTCTAAATCGCTCTGCAATTGTTTTAAAATAGTCAATTCTGCACCTGTAAAATGTAAGTGTAACGGAAATAACAACTGCTGACTTACAGCTTCCTTAACGGTCACACTTTTTAAAAGCCCTTCGTATAAAACGCGCTGATGCGCACGATGTTGATCTATCATCAACATTCCCGATTTGATAGTGCTAATAATATATTTATTCTGAAATTGATAAGTGCTTTGGGCATTGTCCTGCTGCAATTGATTACCAAATAGCGATGCATTTTCTGGCTCACTTTCAAATTCTACTTGACTGAAATCCTGTGAGTCGCGTGTGCCTTTAGACTCTAACCCCACATACAAACTGTCCCAACTATTGGGCGTTTGTTTTTTAAATGATGACGTTTGTTTACCAGAAGAGCGTTCTTCCCTAAACGGATTATAATCACGGTCTACTTCTACCGTTGGGGTTTCAGCACCTTTATCTTTATAATTGTACGGGGTATCCAAATTGGTATCATAGTCAAAATCCAACACAGGCGCAATGTTAAACTGTCCCAAACTATGTTTTACCGAAGATCTCAAAATAGCATACAGCGTATGCTCATCATCAAACTTAATCTCCGTTTTTGTTGGATGGATGTTAATATCAATCGATTTTGGATCGACCGTTAAATTTAAAAAATAGATGGGATGATTGCCATCTTTAACCAATCCGTCAAAAGCCGCGTTGATAGCGTGATTGAGATACGGACTTTTGATAAATCTGTTATTGACGAAAAAGAATTGTTCTGATTTGGTCTTCTTTGCAAATTGCGGTTTCCCAACAAAGCCTGAAATTTTTAATACCTCAGTCGTCTCTTCCACAGGAACTAATTTTTCATTCGTTTTAGTACCGAAAATATGGACCACACGTTGGCGGTAATTGCTTTCGTGTAAATTGAAGAGCTCGCTCCCATTGTGGTACATGGCAAACGCTATAGTAGGATGTGCCAAAGCCACCCGATGAAATTCATCAATAATGTGGCGCAACTCCACCGTATTGGATTTTAAAAAATTACGGCGGGCAGGAATATTAAAAAATAAATGTTTTACAGCTATGGACGTCCCTGTTGGGGTTACTGTAACTTCCTGGGTTTTAATTTCACTACCCTCAATGGCTATTAGCGTGCCAAGTTCTTCAGATTCCTGTTTGGATTTTAATTCTACGTGCGCAATGGCGGCAATACTAGCCAATGCCTCGCCTCTAAAGCCTTTTGTATTTAAACTGAACAAGTCATCTGCCGAGCGGATTTTTGACGTTGCGTGACGCTCAAAACTCAATCGTGCATCCGTAGGGCTCATGCCCTTACCGTTATCAATAACCTGAACAAGGGTTTTTCCCGAGTCTTTAATGATTAATTTTATAGCGGTTGCATCAGCGTCAATGGCATTTTCAAGCAATTCCTTGACCACAGAAGCGGGACGCTGTACGACCTCTCCTGCTGCAATTTGGTTAGCAACATGATCTGGTAAAAGTTGAATGATATCTGACATTAGCCTTTTGGAAAGAATATGGACAAATCAAAGCCTATAATTAAGAGGAAAATAAATATTAAAATTCCAACAATTATAAGTGTGCGTTTGTTTGCGGATTTATCAGGCGTGTTTTTATAGTCGTCCCAAGCATTTTCAAATTTCCCTTTCAAACCAACTTTTCCGATGGTTTTTCTTTGATCATCAAACTTATGCTTAATCTCAAAAGGGTTTCCCTCACCTTTATAGTGCTGCGGTATATAGTTAAATTTTTTGTTTTGACGTGTTTTAAAGATGCCCATAATTTCTAAATTTCGTAGTTACTCAAAATATACCAAGCACCAATTACCATACCTAAAATGATTAAGAGAATGAGTAATGTTGGCGTCTTTTTTTTGCGCTGATTTTTTTGGCGCCAATGGGGCTCAAATTCATAGGATGCGTCCTTATGACGATCTTTGAGATGCCTTGGCGTGTAACTGAAACGTTTAGGTTGCCGTTGTTTAAATAAACTCACTGTTGAACGCTTTGCCTTTGTGAACTTCAAATGTACTCAAAATACGAGGAAAAACGATGCTTAAACTACTAAAAATTGTTAACAAGAAGGAAGGAAGTTTGGAGTTTGGAGTTCGGAGTTAGGTGAAGGACAGATAACGGGTGACCGAGGACGGCTGCATCAGAATCGTGGTGAATATTACTATAGCACAGAGTCACACAGCACATCAAAACTAAAGATTTGCCCATTTACAAATTCGTAGCTATAAAAAAAAACTACTTGTTGAAGACTGTCAACTGAAAACTGCCAACTGAAAACTGCCAACTGAAGACTGCCAACTGAATCACGCCTTCTGACGCAACACCGCCATTTTAATAGCCGCTACTGCAGCTTCAACGCCTTTATTGCCGTGTTTCCCACCGGATCTATCGATAGACTGTTGCATGGTGTTATCAGTCAACACACAAAAGATTACTGGGGTGTCATGTATCACATTCAAATCTTTGATCCCATTGGCAACGGCTTCACATACAAAATCAAAATGTTTGGTCTCCCCTTGAATCAAACAACCTATAGCAATAACTGCATCAACCTGATGTTCCTGCATTTTTTTGCTACCATAGATAAGCTCATAACTACCTGGCACATGCCAGATGAATATATTTTCAGACAATGCACCATGTTCTACCAAGGTACTGAGGGCACCTTCATAAAGATTATCTGTAATATTACTATTCCATTCTGAAACAACAATCCCAAACCGAAGGTCCTTCGCATTTGGGATTGTGTTTTTATCGTAATCTGATAAATTTTGATTTTTAGTTGCCATGTCTTACAAACTTGCTTGTGCCTGTCCTATGAACACTTCAATATTAGTTGCCTCATTAGACATTGGGTACGTCTCTTTTATAGTATTGAAATGGTCAAGTGCCTTTTCTCTTTTACCTAAAGTCAATGCCACATTTCCTGCTTTAAACAAATACATTGGTGTAGTGTACTCGTTTTTATTTAAACTCGCCGCTTTTTCATAATAGGTCAACGCGTCTTCAGGTTGGTTTAGCTGAACAAAAGCATCGCCAATTCTTCCTTTTGCAATAGGTGCCAATATTTTATCATCGCCAGAAAAATCACCCAAATATTTTACAGTATTTTGGTAATCGTTCAAATTGTAATACGCCATCCCGGCATAATAGGTAGCTAAATTAGCCGCAGGCGTCCCACCGTATTCGTTGATAATATCCAACATACCATATTTTCCTTCACCACCGTTTAAGGATAAAGTATATAAAGAATCTTTTGCATTGGTATCATTAACGGCTTGTTCAAAGTATTGTTGTGCTTTAAACATCTCGTTCATTGCTTCACTAGCCTTCGGTTCAGCCACAAATTTGTTGTAACCTAAATACCCCAAGACAACAACAGCAATCACTGCCACAGCCCCAATAATGTACTTTTGGTTCTGTACAGCCCATTCTTCCGTTTTAGAAGCAGACTCATCCAGAGTGTTAAATACCTCCGCCGTTGTTGAGTTATCCTCTAGAGCTTCGGTTTTTTCAGCTTCTGTTTTTGGTTTGTATCCTCTTTTCTTATAAGTTGCCATATCGTCGTAATTTGTGGATCGCAAAATTAAAATTTTAATTGGTATAAAAAAGGTAAATTATTTGTTATTTTTCAATAATTTGCACATCCTTTCGCAAGTTGACTAAAATCTTAATGAACAACCTCGACCCANNGCGTCGGGGAATAAAACCCAAGGATCCCGCTAAAAAGCGGGATTAGTTCAACTAACAATTTTTAATTCATTGCTTCGCAACTTTTAAAAATTGAGTTTCACTAATTTAAAAGCGAATTTTTTACATGGTTTTAAACACACTTTCCTTACTAAATTACAAGAATTTTGACAGTCAAGATTTTACTTTTGACCAAAAAATAAATTGTTTTGTGGGTGCCAATGGCATAGGAAAAACCAATGTTTTGGACGCCATTTACAACCTGTCTTTTGGGAAAAGTTATTTTAACCCTATCGCCACACAAAACATCCGTCATGGCGAGGAATTCTTTGTGGTGGAGGGGCTATTTGAAAAAGATGAGCGAGACGAGAAAATCATCGTCTCGCTAAAAAAAGGTCAGAAAAAGATGATCAAGCGCAATGGAAAAGCCTACGACAAATTCAGTGATCATATTGGTTTTATCCCCTTGGTAATTATTTCTCCGGCAGATAGAGACTTGATTATTGAAGGCAGTGAAACCAGAAGAAAATTTATTGATAGCGTCATCTCTCAAAGTGACAAAAATTACCTCAACCAACTCATCAACTACAACAAAGTGCTTCAACAACGCAATGCATTATTGAAGTATTTTGCGTTGAACAACACTTTTAATGCCCAAACCTTAGAAGTTTATAACGAACAATTGCAGGTGTATGGCTCTGAAATTTTCTCGACCAGAAAGGCGTTTTTAGAAACGTTTATCCCTATTTTTAAAGCGCGTTATAACGCGATCAGTAATCAACAGGAGCCGGTGCATTTAAGTTATAAAAGTGACCTGTTTGAAGACGATCTGAATTCACTGTTGAAATTAAATATCAATAAAGACAAAGCGCTGCACTACACCTCTGTGGGCATCCATAAAGACGATTTGAATTTTGAAATTGACGGGTTCCCAATTAAGAAATTTGGAAGTCAAGGCCAGCAGAAATCATTTTTAATTGCTTTAAAACTGGCCCAATTTGATTTTATAAAAGCGCAAAGTGGCGTCTCTCCTATTTTGCTTTTGGATGATATTTTTGATAAATTAGATGAGAATCGTGTGGCTCAAATAATTGAGTTGGTTGATAATGAGAATTTTGGACAGCTTTTTATTAGTGACACCCATGCTGACCGGACCGAAAACATTATTAAACAGGTACATCAATCGTATAAAATATTTAAACTTTGAAAAAATTACTACTCTATAGTGCCCTATTTTTAGTGATGGCATGCAGCAAAGACCCAGAAAGTTTTATTCCCCATGTAAGCGGCTATTGGGAAATATACGAAGTGACTTTGGCAGATGGCTCTAAAAGGGAATACACCTATAATGACACTGTTGATTATTTAAGCGTTACAGATAGTTTGACGGGGTTTAGAAAAAAAATGAAGCCCAGTTTTGATGGCACCTATACCACTTCAGAAGATGCCGAAAGCCTAACATTAAAAATCGAAAGTGATAGTCTGCATATTTATTATACCACACCTTACGCGACATGGAAAGAAACGGTTTTAAATGCAACAGAAGATGAACTTTTGATTGTAAACCAACAAAATGTACGCTACCTTTATAAGCGCTTTATACCTATAACTGTCGAAAAATAGTTAAGTATAAAATCTAGATTATCCCACAGCCTATCATTAAGAACAGTGTTTTGGTGGGAAAGAGAAGACAATCTATCCCAATATCACATCAAAAATTAATTAAACGCCCTCTAAACAATCCCAATGGCCAAACGCAATAAAGATAATCTCTCCATTAGTGATCTCTTAAAGGAATTTGTTGACAGTAATAAGCTGCAACCAGGCTTGGACAAAGTAAATGTTAAAGATGCTTGGGCAGAAATGATGGGCAACGGCGTTAACAATTACACCACGGCTATTCAATTGGAGCGCGACACGCTTTATGTACAATTAAGCTCTAGTGTATTACGAGAAGAATTGAGTTATGGTAAAGAAAAGATCATTAGCATGCTCAACGAATCCTTGGGGAAGGACGTCATTAAAAAGTTGGTTCTGAGGTAAAATCAGCCTGGAAATTGGCAAGATGTTCAAGAACTACTGTATTTATTATTGCATTGCACCTCAAATGCGGGTGGTAAATCTCAACTAAGGTGAGATAAACACCTAAAAAAACATACATAACCCTGTCATTTAAAAATATTTATGGCCTAAAATGTAGTTTGTATACTTTTTGGCATTATCTTTGAACAATTATATACAATTAATTTAATATTTATTACAATGAGTAAAGGAACAGTAAAATTTTTCAACGATGCTAAAGGCTTCGGTTTTATCGTAGAAGAAGGAAACAACAAAGAACATTTTGTTCACATTTCAGGATTAATCGACGAAGTTCGTGAAGGCGACGAAGTTGAATTCGATCTTACAGAAGGAAAAAAAGGATTAAACGCAGTTAACGTAAAAGTTATCTAATATATAAGCTTTTTTAAATGTAAAGGCCCGCAACACTGTTGCGGGCCTTTTTGCTTTTAATTAATGTCAACAAAAAAGCCTAGAATTAAATAGTTCTAGGCCCTTCATGCTTTTTGCTTCGCTTCATTGAACTGGATACAAACATTAAACTATTAAAAAGTCTGATATCTACTATCTAAAAGCGCAGCGGTCTCATATCTTTTACTAAAACATATCTCTTCCTGCAAAATGAAAAGCACTTTCAATAGCTGCATTTTCATCACTGTCACTTCCATGAACGGCGTTTTCACCAATAGAAGCTGCATATAGCTTACGGATTGTTCCTTCAGCTGCGTCAGCAGGATTTGTAGCACCAATTAAAGTTCTAAAATCTTCAACTGCATTTTCTTTTTCCAACACAGCAGCCACAATTGGTCCGCGAGTCATATACTCTACCAACTCACCGTAAAAAGGTCTTTCGCTGTGTACCGCATAAAATTCCTGTGCGTCAGCAGTAGTCATGTGCGTTAATTTTAATGCTACAATTTTAAAGCCTGAAGCACTGATTTTCTCTAAGATTGCCCCAATGTGTCCTTTCTCGACTGCATCTGGCTTAAGCATTGTAAATGTTCTGTTAGTTGCCATATTTGTAAGTTATTTAATTCTGATTTATATTAATTTTTAATTGTTGCGCGCTCCAATTTTGAATGCTTAGTGTAATTTACATTTTGTAAAGCACTGATAAATTTCGTGCAAAAGTACGGCATTTATCAGAAAAAACCATATTATGGATCTTAAAAAATTGTATCTTCGCACGCTATGACTGAACACGATATTACAGAAATAAAGGCCTTATTATCTACGCCAAAACACATTGTTATTGTGCCACATAAAAACCCTGACGGAGACGCCATGGGGTCTACTTTGGGGCTGTTACACTATCTTACAAAGTACAATCATAAAGCCACAGTAATCGTACCCAATGATTATCCTGACTTTTTAAAATGGCTCCCAGGTGACGATCAAGTTATCATTTATGAATCTGATAGGATGAATGCTGAAAGTCTGATAGCACAAGCGGATATTATTTTTACGCTCGATTTTAATGCGCTGCACCGCTCAGGAAATATGGAGACGCCATTGGAGGATTCTAAGGCAATTAAAATCATGATTGACCATCATCAACAACCAGACGGCTACGCCAAGTACAAGTTTAGTGATGTTGCCATGAGCTCTACCTGCGAAATGATATATCATTTTATTAACATGCTTGACGATGCGGCCGATATTGAACATCATATCGCCACCTGTCTTTATGCTGGTATTTTGACCGACACGGGTTCTTTCAGGTTTCCATCTTCTACGAGTACAACACATATTGTAGCTGCGGAATTGATTGACAAAGGCGCTGACCATTCTGAAATCTATAATGCAATTTACGACACCAATAGTTTTGAACGTCTACAATTGTTAGGAGTCGCACTCAAAAATTTAAAGATTCTTCCAGAATATAGAACAGCCTACATTACCTTAACTCAAGAGGAGTTGAATGCTGCCAACTTTAAGAAAGGCGATACGGAGGGATTTGTAAACTATGGCCTATCAATCAAAAATATTATTTTTGCTATCATCTTTATTGAGCATAAACAAGAGGGGATTATTAAGATTTCCTTGCGGAGCAAAGGTGATTTTTCCGTCAATGAATTCTCTCGAGAAAACTTTGGAGGTGGTGGCCATACCAACGCTGCAGGAGGTAAAAGCGACCTTAGTTTAAATGAAACAGTTGAAAAATTTATTAGTATATTGCCAAGCTATAAACACACCTTAAATTTATGAAAAGAGCCCTTCTTCTCATTACGCTCTTAGCGCTTGGCATCAGTAGCTGTAAGTCTCCCGAAGCCAGAAGACCTATATCCCAAAAAACAGGTTCTTTTATAAAAATATCCGCAGAGCGCAATAAAAAATTAAACGCAGAAGAGACTGCAAGAATTCAAAATATAATTCAATCTGACACCACTAAAACATATATTGCTTCAGAAAGCGGGTTTTGGTACTATTACAATACTAAAGTTGAAAAAGACACCATTACACCAGCGTTTGGAGACATCGTTAACTTTGATTATGATGTAAAAGATTTTAATGGTAATGACATTTATTCTGATAAAGACATCCGTCCGCGTGATTATGCGATGGACCAAGAACAACTATTTACAGGACTCCGAGAAGGGTTAAAACTCATGAAACCAGGTGAAACTGTCACCTTTTTATTTCCTTCTCAAAAAGCTTACGGTTACTATGGTGACAAGAACAAAATTGGCACAAACACTCCCGTTATTTGCGAAGTGACCGTAAATTCAATAATTCAAAACCAAAACGATTAAAACTATGCGATTGATTAAAAAGGCTTTTGGCCTGTTACTACTAATGCTTCTTGTTACCGCAACAGCTTGCAAGGACAAATATCCAGATTTAGAAGACGGATTGTACACTGAAATTATCACCAACCAAGGCACGATGGTGCTCCGATTGGAATACCAGAAAGCACCGGTTACCGTAGCCAATTTTATTTCTTTAGCCGAAGGGACCAACACCCTTGTAGACAGTGCTTATATCGGTAAAAAATATTATAACGGCTTGACGTTCCATAGAATTATTGACGAATTTATGATTCAAGGTGGCGATCCTACAGGCGTTGGAAGCGGTAGCCCTGGCTATAAATTTAACAATGAAATTTCTGAAGATTTAAAGCACGATAAAGTCGGCACCCTGTCCATGGCCAACTCTGGCCCTAACACCAACGGGAGCCAGTTTTTTATCACAGAAGGTGCAACCCCTAACTTAGATGGTGGTTATAATGTTTTTGGATATATAGTGATGGGAGAAGATGTTTTACACACCTTAGCCGGCGTCGAAACTGCACCTGGAGACAAACCAATTGATCCTGTGATTATGGAAGAAGTCAACATCATCAGAAAAGGAAAAGAGGCTAAAAACTTTGATGCCCCAGTTATTTTTAAAGAGCATTTTGCGAAAGCTGAAGATGAAGAAAAAGAGCGTCTTGCTAAAGCTGAAGCAGATCAAAAGATTAAAGAAGAAAAAAGTGCTAGCGCTGCTGCAGATATGAAACCTGCATTAGATACTTATGAAGGCAAATCAAAAACTTTAGCCTCAGGTTTAAAAATGTTCAACATAACGAAAGGCACAGGCGACAAACCAAAAACTGGCGACACTGCGAAACTTTATTATGAAGGCTACTTTACTGACGGTCGTTTATTTGACAGTAATGTTAAGAGCATCGAAGAAAACTACGGCATGTACAATGAGCAAAAGGATCAGGCAGAGATGTATAACCCAATGCCGACTAAAATCGGTCCTGATGCCCCAATGATCGCTGGTTTTAGAGAAGCAGCTTCACAAATGCGTGTGGGGGATAAATCGTACTTCTTTTTACCATCCCATTTGGCTTACGGAGAACGCGGAAACCGGGTTATTCCACCAGGAACAGATTTGATCTTTATTATTGAAATGGTTGGAGTCGAAAAATAGTTTAAAAGAACTTATACATTCTTATATTAAGATTCATGAGTGTCCGGTAAAACAAGTAAAAAGTTTACAAAGCCCATTAAAGTAAGACCTGATAAGCGATATTAAAAATGGTACCTTGCTTTTTGAAACCAATTTCATTTAGAGTGATTGGGCAAATTTAATTTAGAATAACGACTGTTTATCAGTCAGTTATATTCAAATCTCTGTTCTTTTCCCGATAGCTATCGGGACTATAAGCACAGCGATCTTTATTCTTTATCGGACAATAATGATTAAGATTATAAAACAATAAATAATGTAGCTTAAAATATCTAACCGCCCGGATTTTTCAGGGCGGTTTTTTTGCTTATACCAGACACGCCTTTAGTTTATCTCTCCTTCCTATCTTCTCTTATTATTGGACGTTTTACGGATGCTATTAACACCATGCCCCATCTGCTCCATTATTATATCTTTCTTAAAATATCATCGTATCGTTATAGATTAAGATACTTGATAAGTTCCGGGAGTGTTCAACCCATTATTACAAAAAACTTCCTGTTCTGGAGACAGAAACGGCTATATAACTAATTACCTTAGAATACATAGTAGCCATTATCTTAGTATTTAAGAACAATCTTCTTATTATAAGTTCCAGTATCTGTTTGGATTTTTATCACATAACTACCTTCAGGTAAATTCTTAACAGGAATTTTCATCTCATTGGACAATGTTATATTGGTCGCATTCCATGCTTGAACCGTTTGTCCGATGATGTTGACTAAATACACCTGTTTTACATTAATCCCACTTGGGGTTTGTATAAAGATTTCATCTGTGTTCTGTAAAAATTTCACTACGACATTTTTGAAATCTTCATCAATTATTGACAAGGTCTTATCGTCTTTAAAGACAAGGAAGAAGCGCTTATCATAGTTTCCTGCGTCTAGGGAGATAGCAAAACTGGTAGTGTTGATTTGGTGATAAGTCCCCAATACTGAATCATAAATGTAAACGTCTATAGCTTCACTGAAATTTTCCAATTCAGTTAATTTAATTTCTATAGCACCATCTTTTGACAACTGCATAGCAAAAGGAAATTTCTTGGTCTCCTCAAAATCACCTACTCCCTGAATGATGTATTTAGACTCATTAATCGACCACGATAAATCACTAGAGATAGCATCTCTATTTACAGCATCATATCCATAATCCACCCCATCTGTAGCTAAATAATTTGGAACAAACCCTAATAACAATGGTCGAACTGTTCCTTCTGGAGATTTAAATTCTAAACGTATACGTTTAATTGAATCTTTCTGAGGATTATTAGTTCTATAGTTTGCAGCACTGGTATTACCATCAGCACCTCTTAAAAATAGGGAGCTGCCACTACCTTCTCGATTGAAAACGCGCTGACTATTTTTAAAAATGAGTGTTCCTCCTGTCGTCGTATTCGCAGTTACAAAAAATCCTTGTCCTACGGGTATAAATTGACCAGGTTGTTTGGATCCTGCTCCGCCCTCAATGACTACCCCATCAGAAGTTATGAGTGGAGTAACTGCTGTTAATCCACCACTTAAGTTATAAGTAGCATAGCCGCCTTGATACTCCCTCAAAATATGCGTATTATTAACTCCAAAGTGATCCCAAAACTGTATAGACCCATCTATAAGACTACTTGCATTATCCATAATAAAGGCTTTAGCATCAATGGCAGAAGGATATGGGTTGCCAACCAAAGCATCATTACCGGGAGAGATCGGATTTGTAATAGTACCATTGTTAGGTTTACCAACAAATACATAGTTTTGAGTGGCAGTTGATGCTCCGCTTCCTTTCATTGTATAGCCTAGCCCAATGTTAATGGCGGTATTCTCGTTAATTCTTTCCCATGAGGCATAGGTATTTGATTTTTTATTGGTATATGTAGTCAACCAACGTGTGCTCAAGTTAATTGGAGGTCCTGGTGCCCCATTATGACCACTTATCCAAGTGATTGGGACCGGAGCTGAAGAATTCGTTCCGTCACGAAGCACACCTGAAAGTGTATAATTGCCCGCACTACTGCCTTGCGCAACTACAGGAGATCCCCAATAATTATAGTTAAATAGGTTGCCAGTACCTTGTTGGTCACGTTTTAATTTCCCAGTACTAGCGGCATCTAAAAGACCACCCTCATCCTGTACGAGTTGTGACTCTCCAACAAGATCAATAGTACCATCCAATTTTAAATAATGGGTCACACGTAGTCCGTTACCATCATTAGTTTCGTTATCAGAACCAGCACCCTTGATGGTCAATTTATTACTATTTACCAATAAGCCCAAAAGTGTCAAATCTCTAGTGTTCGAAATTATGTCGTGATCGGTAGAAACAATATTCCAATCTATTCGAGTTGAATTATCAATACCGACGCTATTTGGAGTATCCCATACGTCAAAATTAGTCCAAGTATTGTCCGCGTCCCAAGTTTGACCGCTTACTCTTGAAGTGTACGGTAATGGTGCTGTATTTGGCTGATTAGTGGTCATGTTTCTTAATCTTCCAGCTACGGTTCCTGCAAGCGAAATTAAGCCCGCACAGTCAAAATTCATACGATAGTACCCATCTAAATCTGTCCAGTTAAGTCCTGAAATAGGGAAAGGTATCACTTCACCAGCCACGGCAGTACCATCAATTTTAATTTTCTGATTCATCATTTGACGCAACTGCACTTGAGTAATTTTTTTATTCCAAAGGCGTACCTCATCAATCCAACCGTTAAAATAATTCATAGGTTTATTTGGTGGGCTTCCTGCTTGATCCATGGCACCCAATAGGAATTTTGAATTGTTGGTTATAGGAGCTACACCAGTAGTTGTTTTCACTAAAATTCCGTCTATATATAATTCATAGTTGCCACCTCCAAAAGCGACCGCTACATGGTACCATCTGCTTGTAGTTAAAAGATATGGAGAGGTGATACTCTCTGAGCCATTACAATTGAAGGATAATGCAGCACCATTTAAACTTAAATCATAGCCGGTAGCATTATTGTTTACATTCCGTTTGGATAAAATAGTTTGATTGCCAACAATTGAATTTGGTTTCACCCAAGCTTCAAAGCTAAAGTTAGCACCACGATTAAAAGCATCACCAAATGTGATGTAATCATCCGTACCATCAAAATCTACCTTGTTACAATCTTCCAATACTACAGTTATATTACTACTGCACTTATCAACAGTCCAAGTTAAGATATAAGTTCCAGCAGGACCAGTAAACGTCGCTCGTGGGTCATCATTTTTAGAGAAAATAGGCGTGATGCCACATATTGCTGTATTTGGAGATACAGACCATATGCCTCCAACACCAGTACCTGGTTTAGCAAAATTTAGTGTTGAATCAGTATTAACATAGGCTCCATTAGCAATATTGTCTGCAGCTGTGAGCGTATTATCATAAGCATTAAGTGCGACTGTAGATTCTCCACATTTACCAGATGCCGGCGTAAAATTTTGGCCTGCATAGGCATAGTTAACGTTAACTGAAATATCTACAGAATTTTGGTCTGTTATGGCATAATTACATCCGTTTAAATAGGATGTTACAGTGTATGTATGCACTCCAGGAAATTTAGGAGTTTGTACATATGATGCTTGGTTACTTACTTCCACTCCTGCTTCATTAGTCCATACAATATTTTCATTTATAGGTCTGTCCGGAATTCTTATATTATCTATAGCCCAAGAACTAGCATTGCTACTGCTATAATTAAATCTGAGTCTTAAATTGGTTTGCCCTATATATGGACTTAAATCAATTTCCATATTTGGAAAGGCATTATAAGGAGACAGTGTAGACGGTCCTGTAAAAGTTGCAAGCACTGTGGTATAGTTAATACCCCCGTTCATAGAAATCTCTACTTTTGCAGTTGCTCCTGCCAGTAAATTATAGGCATGATTAAATCGAAGTTTGGCAGTATTCAAACCTAAAAGATTAAAAATTGGTGTTTCCAAAACTGAACGTTCATTAGAGTAACCACTAACATTACCACTAGTGATAGCGAATTTTCCCGTGGCTAAATAATTAATCCCCGAGTACGTTCCACCATTTGAAGCACTTAGTCTAAAACCATCAGTTTTAGTACTACTACTACCTGCATTTAAGCAATTGTCACAACCATCAGCCTTCCAACCCTTAGGATTGGAGTTTTCAAATGCACCTCCTTCTTCTATTAGGCTTCCTGTTGCATAACCGCTAGTAGCATTAAATGTTACGGTCTCACCCAAACAAATGGTCTCTTCAGACACACTAACTGGGTTTGGTTTAATATCATTAGGAATTACACTTATTACAGCAATACTTGAAGGCGTTTCGCTACAATTTCCACTTTTTATGATGGCTCTATATATTCTTGTAGCATTTACATTATCATAGCCCTGAGAATCAGTGGTATTTGCTATATCAATCCAAACCGCTCCAGAATTTGTACTGTATTGCCATTTTACAATTGTACCTGTATACCCACTTAAAATTAATGGCGGGTTTGAATTTGAGTCATAGCACACGAGTTTTGTTCTATCCGTAGTACCTTGAATATTTATGACACCTCCATTAGAAGCTTCATAAATAGTTACGGTTTCCGTGTGCACTACGTCTATACAACCTCCCGAAGCAGGAATAGTATTTGTGATGGTGTACGTTCCTGCAGCACTGGTAGCAAGGTCAATTGCTCCTGTAGTGGCATTTAATCCTAAGGCCAAATTGGCTGGCGAGGAGGTGTAAGTGTACGTACCAGCAACACCGCCACTAGCATATGATAATATAGGGTTTACACCAGTTTTACAATATTCAGACATCTCATAATTAAAAACTGCAACTGGTAGGGCACCAATGGTAACATTAAACGTTTCACTTACAACTGTTGTGGCACAACCAGCTGGAATATTGGCTGTATACGTCACTTGATATACCCCTACATCACTACTATTTGGACTAATTGTGATGACATTGTTCATGAGACTTACGTCTAAATTAGAATTTGGTGTAACTGCTAAAGAGCCACTAAGATCATTATCTACAACAATTGTGCGTGTATAATCAGTAGTATCCGTTTCGCAATATTGCGCAACGCTAGTATCAAATGTTGTGATTACAGGCAAGGCATTGATTGTTATTTTAAAAGACTCTTGAACTTCACCACAACCACCTGCAACCGCAGTAAAGGTATAAAGCAGATCATAAGTACCGGCTACACTTGCAGAGACATCAATTTCACCTGTTGCTGCATTTGTAAAGACGACTCCATCTGGGGTAGAGGTGAAAGTTCCACCTGAATCACCTGAAATTATTGCGATCGGATCCGTACCATTATTACAAAATACAGATTCTGAATAAGTGAAATTGGCATCTGGCTTGGCTTCGATGATAATTTCGAACGACTCATTGACAACTGTTGAACAACCATCAGGATTAATAGCTGTGTAGGTAATTGTATACGTATCAGGAGCCACACCATTTGGAGAGAACTTGCCGGTTGTACTATCGATAGATAAACCCGAACTTGCCGAATAAGTTCCTCCAAAGCCATTTGAAACCGTAATTGTTGGTGTATATGTAGCCACGTCCGACTCACAATATCCTGAATCAGTATAGCTAAAGGCAGTGATTACAGGCAATGGGTTTATAGTCACAACTGTAGTTGCTGAATCATCTGCTGGACATCCACCAGAAGCCGGGATAGTATACGTTACTGTATAAGTCCCTGGATCGCTATTTGACGGATCAATATCTCCGTTGGTTTTAAGATCAAGATTAGGTCCACCAGAAGTTGCCACCGCAGCAAAAGTCCCAATAGTATAGGCATGTGTACCTGTTAGTGTAACAGATTTTAGTGTGGTATCATTTGAACATAATGGAGAGGTATAACTAATTGTTGCAGTCGGTATTTGTGTCACCGTTAAAGAGGCAATAGTCGTATTGGCCTCTGAACAAGTGCCGCCATCACTAAGTATTTGTAATGCATAGTCTCCCGCATCACCAGCAGCAATGTTTTGAATTTCTAAAGTAAAAGTATTTAATGTTCCGGCCGTCGTAAATGTTGGTGTACCTCCACTAAAATTGGCGCCATCTTTTTTCCATTGGTGAGATCCGATAGAGCCCGTCGCTTCAACTGTAAAGGTGACAGTATTACCAACGCAATCAGTAACTTCTATTGGTTGTGTGGTGATATCTATATCCTTGTTCACTATTAAGACCGCCACTTCTGACGTTACAGGATCACATGTACTATTTCCGCTAACAATAACATAATAATTTCCAGCATGAGCTGTACTCGTATTTGTAAAATTCAAGGTATTGCTGGTTGCCCCTGCAATTTGCGGCGGACTATTAAGTACTGCCACCCCACTTCCTGGATTGCCTTTATACCATTGATAGGTAAGATCGTCACCGGATGCGACAACACTGAGGGCCGCAGGCTGCGTGGCACATACCCCTAAATTTTCAGTGTTTTCATTTATAAATGGTTTCTTGGAAATGGCGATAATAATCGTTTCACTTACGGCACCACAAGGACCAGCTGCATCAGGATCATTTGTTGTAAAGGTTAAGGTCACAGTACCATTATTAATATCTGAAGTGCTTGGCGTATAGGTTGTGGATGTCGCAGAAGCATTTGCAAAACCACCATTATTATTGGAGCTTGAAGTCCAAGTACCCGAAGTTGCACTACCATTACTCAAATCTGCAACAATTGTAGATGATTCATCTGAACAGATATCAGTATCCCCGGTTACTACTAAGTTTACCGCTTCATTAATAGTGACAACAATTGCGTCTGAAACATCCAGACAAGGACCGGTACCATCTGGATCATTAGAACTAAAAGTTAATGTCACAGTGCCATTTTGCACATCATTCGCACTAGGTGTGTATGTTGTAGAAGCTGCTGTAGTATTTCCAAAACCGCCATTATTATTGGAACTTGAGGTCCATGTGCCAGATGTTGCACTGCCACCAAAACTACCGTTAAGCGTGACATTTTCTCCTTCACAAATAATTGCAGTTGCTGGTCCCGCATCTATAGTGGCAGCCTTGTTTACTAGTATATTTGTAGTCTTTTCAACTGGGATACAAGTA
The DNA here is from genome assembly GCF_016469035.1 of Gelidibacter salicanalis. Classification (GTDB taxonomy): domain Bacteria; phylum Bacteroidota; class Bacteroidia; order Flavobacteriales; family Flavobacteriaceae; genus Gelidibacter; species Gelidibacter salicanalis_A. Next base: position 56,942 of record NZ_JAEHJZ010000003.1, read on the forward strand.
CCGTTTGAACTTGATGTTAATTTTAAAACTACTTCCCCGTTATAATTAGTGGCTGGTAAATACGTCACATTTTCTGGATTAGCAGAAAATCCAGATGCTGGACTTAAGCTACCACCACCAGAAACGATGGACCATTGCGCAGTTGCTCCCGAAGGGCCACCGACGGATGCGCCAGATAAAGTTATTGCAGTTGGACTTGCAGATTGGCAAACGGGACCGTAGGTGCCAGTAACTAGCGTAGGTAATTCATCAATATTAAAAACCCTAGTGTCAGAGATAGTTGCGCAAGCTCCGGGAGCATTTGTGGTAAGGGTTAAGGTAACTTGACCAGTGTAATTAGCCTGTGGTGTATAGGTAACAGTTGACGGCGTATTGGTTTGAGCAGTGCTACTTAAGCTACCACCTCCGTTTGTGATGGACCATGCAGCCGTAGCATTCCCGTTGCCACCCCCAACACTCGCACCATTAAGCGTAACTGCCGTTGGTATATCAGATTGGCAAATGTTGCCTTGTGTACCTGCAACTACTGTTGGAGCTTCATTTATGATGATCGTCCTGTTAGCATTGACACTAGGACATTTTCCAGGTGCATTGGTTGATAAGCGTAAAACGACGTCACCTTTATAGTTAACTGCTGGGGTGTAGGTCACAGCGGCAGGAGTTGAGGTCATTCCTGAAGATGATAATGAACCTCCGCCCGAGATAATAATCCATTCACCTTGCGCTCCAGTCCCAACACTAGCACCAGATAATGGTATTGGAGTTGGACTTGTTGACTGGCAAACCGTGATGGCTAGACCAGGCGTGACCGTATTGAGCGGGTTTACAACAATTGTGGCTGTAGGTTTTGTCGTAAATGTATTTATACAAGGAGAGTTATTTATATAGGCTACACTTTGAATAATAACATCTGTAGTCATGGTTAATGCAGCTGTAGTAAAATTAGCTGTTGCAGTAGTGCCATTGCCAGCACCCAGTGCTATGGTTTGGTTAGGATTGGTTCCAACTTTAAAGGTGATGGTGGTGTTGGGTGTACCACTAAATATTACTGATCCAGTAGACCCAGTACAAATAGCACCGTTACTTGCAACGGATGCTGTTGGTGTATCCCGGACATATATTTTCATATCATCTTTTGCCCCTTGACCACAATTATTCGTTCCTGATGGTTTTATCGTTTGAATAGTAATAGTAATTTCAGTAAATGCTAAATTGGGCGGTAGCTTATACCAAGCATCTAACCAATCGCCACTATTGCCAGAAGAGAATTTTATGAATTCTCCTCCAGCACCATTATCACTCCACCACCATTCACCCTTTTTATCCTGTCCATAATTTTTTACGTCGGCTACAGTAACCGAACCAGCTAATCTAATTCGAGTGTTACTATCTCGATTAATTGCACATATATATTGGTCTGGTCCAGCATTAGCTGCTACACTACCAATTTTTATAGCTTGAAATGCAGCGTCACTCGGACCGCATGAATTAATAGCTGTAACTGAAACAATTCCAGCCGATGCATTTGACGCGACATTAACAGTCACTTTATGGCTATCTGCGCCACTTGTAATTGAAAAACCACTTGGGAAAGTCCAATTATAAGTTTGCACATTTGGATCTGCTGTAACTTCGTATGTTTCTGTACTAGTAGGGCAAATTATAAATGATGATGATAATATATCCAGATTTGTTGGAATAGCTGGCACACCATTAAATATTCTAATAGTTCCTGCTTGAACTGCCGCGCTCCCAGCCCCGCATCCCGTTGGAGTTACTGTAAAATTATAAGTACCTATAGTGGCCGCACTGGTTGTAGTTCCTGTTACTGTATAGATTTTTGTAGCAGCGTTATAAGATCCTGATAAGGTAATTCCTGTCCCTGGAGAAGCTGTAACAGTTGCACCAGCTGCAGTACCTCCATTTGTTATCTTAAAAGTCATTGCAGGAATCGTACTTCCCGCACAAATATTCGGATTTTTGTTCCCTGAATCTAAAGCTATGCTAACCGTGTCGCTTACGGTAATCACTACAGGGTTTACCGTATAACATCCCGCTGTATTTGCACTTCTTATATAATAGGTACTAGAGTTAGTAGGATTTACAGTTGCAGCAATAGCATTTGTGCCGCTATTCGCATTCGCTAAACTGCTAAAAAAAGTCAGTCCATTACCTGTATTGTTAGAGACCGTAGTACTCAAATCAATTGAATCCCCATTACAAATCTCGGTAGGCATTACGTCAAATGTTGGCAAAGAATCAACAGAAATAAGGATAGATGCGGTACTATAACATCCATTTGTAAGCTTACTTCTTACATAATACCTAGTTTCAGAAGCGGGACTTACACTAGCATTTATTGCGCTAGTTCCATCGTCGGCATTAGATTGGGTTGAATGAAAAGTTACGGTGTTACCATTAGTATTCGTAACCAGACTATTAAGATTAATTGATGTTTGGCTGCTTGCACAAACCGAACCATCTGCTACCGTCAATGTAGGCAGTGCATTTACTGAAATTACAATTTCTCCTACCTTAAAGCATCCTGTTCCGAGTTGTGTTCTTACCCAATAAGACATTTGAGTTGTAGGACTAACGGATGGCGCCATAGCAGAAGTTGCATCTGTCGCATTGGCTTCACTACTATAAAAGGTTGTTGTGCCATTGGTTGTGACTAACGTATTTAAATCTACAGAGGTCTGTCCGCTGGCACAAACAGCACCATTATTGATGGTAAGCGATGGTAAAGGATTGACCGTTACAGTCACTGAATTTGTGTTATAACATCCAGTTCCGGAATCCTCAGCCCGAACATAATAAGACGTAGTCGTAGTTGGTGATACATCTTTAGAAATAGTAGCAGTTTTATTCTTTGCATTCGCTAGCGATGTATAATACGTGAGGTTTGGCCCAGTAAAAATAGTGGACAGGTCAAAAGTATCCCCATTACAAATAGATGGGTTAGAGCCTACAGCAATAGTAGGTAAAGGATTTACGGCTACGTTAAGTTGTGAAGTAACATAGCAACCCGTATTAAATCTACTACGAACATAATAGGTCTTGTCTGCAGATGGACTCACCACATTTGCTATTGCACTACTGCCATTATCCGCATTTGCTGCTGTATCATGAAAGGTTACTGTTGCACCTGCATCGCTGGTAACTAAAGTATTTAAATTTATAGAGGTCTGATTACTGGCACACACTACGCCATTAGTAACAGTTAGAGTTGGCTTAGGGTTTACCGTAGTAACATTGACCGATTTTATAACTGTAGTTGGATTTACACAATTGGCAGTTGATGTCACCTTTAATTCAATAGTATTTGCACCTGCAACAGTTAACGCATTTGTAGTTAAGGTAGCAGTATTTGAAATTACTGCACCCCCATTTAATCGCCACTCATAGGTTGCAGTCCCAAAATTTTGAGGACTTCCAATAGTGAAAGTCGCATTTTCACCTATACATATATTTGATGGTGTAATGATGTTAAAATTGACGCTTTTTACTGGATTAACTGAAATTGTAGATGAATATTCCTTTTTTGGAGCACAAGAGCCACTTCCAAAAGTCATGACTAATTTTACAACATCATTGGGAGCTGTCCAACTATTGTAGCTAAAAGTCAACCCAGAACCTAATGAAACACCATCATTAACAAACCATTCATAGCTGGCAGAATCTGCACCAGGATTATTTGGTTGCGCTGTAAAATTTAAGGTATCAAAATCACAGACCGTAGTCTTATTTTCCGCTATTGAATATGTAACTGTGGCACTTGTAGTATATGGTTGAACGTTTACTGTGGCATTACTATTAGCAGATTGACCATTGGCATCAGTTACAGTCAGCACTACAGTATTAGCTCCAACATTTGAACAAGTAAACGCGGTAATATTTGTATCGAATGTCAAACCACCACACGCATCAGAAGACCCGTTGTTGACTGCATCTTTAGCAATTGTAGCATTGCCAGTAGCATCTAGATTTACTGTAACAATTTGCGTAGTTACCTGAGGAGGGATATTATCAACCACAGTAACTTGAAAGATACAAGTCTTTCCAGTCGGTACAGCACTCGCCTCACGTTCTTCATAAATTACTTCAGTAGTTCCAACAGGAAATAAATCGCCTTTCCCGAGCGCTGTAGTTAAAACCATTGCACCACCAGAAATATCTGTAGTTGGCAATGGAAAATCTACAATAGCACCACAAAATCCTGGATCTACAGATACCGATAAATCAATAGGACACGTAATTACTTCACGTAATTCAATTTCTATACCATCCAATTTGCCTTCTCGAGGACCATTAACCAAACGTTCATTAAACACCCGCTTTGATGCCGTAAACCCACTTAAGTTTAGGGCCTCAAAATGCCCGTGATACTCAAAATTGAGATTATAGCTTATTGGAACGCTACTTATAATGGAGTTTAAATTATATAAATTTGAATTCCCTAACGACACCTGAGTCACCAAAAAGAGTAATGTAAATCGAAAAATTTGAGAGTAGTATCTTTTCATATCCTAGAGTTATGGGAATGATATTAATCTTCATCATAATCATACCATGCCGTTATATTGCACAATCATGATATGCGAAAAAAAATGAATTGTTAGTGGGCCGTTAATGGGGGGGGGATATACTAAAGCTACGACAACTTATTTAGGATAGAGAATTTTGTCGATAAAGTGCATTTTAAAACTATAAAATCCATATTTTAATTTCCTGACGCCCAACGAATTAATTTTATATCTCGGTATTTAACGTCTTTACATACTGACCCTATAAAAAATAAAAGAGAGTCTGTGCTAAGTAAAACTTAGTCTATACAACTTCATGAAATGTTAATTTTCCTATTTTTTTTGAATTAGGATTAAAAAAAGCTCCATATATAATTCCAGAAATTGTTGTCCGATTAAAATTTACTGAATCTTCTAAAAAGATACAGTTATTCCTTATTATTATAAATCTCAAGACCTGTCTTTTCAATGTTTTACGGTTTATGTCTTGATTCCCTGCCTGCCGTTCTTTAGGGAGGGTCTTGATTCTTTCACCAGACAACAATGAATTCCAATACTTTATACTGAAGAAATTTGCGTAGGCTAAAAGAAAAACCGTTTCTAATATCAAGTTAGAAACGGTTTTTGACCTTTGTATTATAAGATATGTTTAGGTTAACGACTTAATATTTTACGATTACCTTTTTGTTAAAAGTTCCTGTAGTCGTTTGAATTTTCACAATATAATTACCGTCAGGCAAGTATTTAACTGGAATTTTCATGTCGTTAGATAGGGTGGTGTTAGTAGCATTCCAAGCTTGAACAGTTTGCCCTATAATATTGACCAAAGACACTTGTTGCACCTCAATGTCATTAGGAGTTTTAATGTAAATTTCATCAGTATTTTGTAAATACTTTACAACCACATTTTTGAATTCTTCATCAATTATAGATAAGGATTTCTCCTCACTAAACGCTAAATAGAAACGGTTATCATAGTTTCCTGCGTCCAATGAAATGGTAAAATTGGTACTATTAATTTGATGATAAGTTCCCAATACAGAATCATAAATATAAACGTCAATTGTCTCAGTGAAATTTTCTAATTCAGTTAATTTAATTTCCGCAGCGCCGTTTTTACCCAAATGCAGGGCAAAAGGATATCGCTTAGTCTCATCAAAGTTGCCTACGCCCTGAATAATATATTTAGACTTATTAATCATCCAAGATAAATCACTTGGATAATTGTCTTTATTTAAAGCATCATACCCATAATCCACGCCATCGGTCGCTAAATCATTTGGTACAAAACCCAGTAACAATGGTCTGACGGTATTCTCTGGTGATATAAAATCCAAGCGTATGCGTTTAATATCATTTTCCTTAGTGTTGGTAGTTCTTTGTTGATTATCAACTGAACTGCCTTTAACACCTTTGAAAAAAACAGAGCTGTTGGCTTCCTCCCGTTTAAAGATACGTTGACTATTTTTAAATATAATCTCGCCTTCACGAGTTCCTGCCGTTATAAAAAATCCTTGTCCAACTGGAAGATAGCGTCCCGGTATTCGGGTACCTTTCCCTCCGATAATTGTAATATTATCAGATGTCACATTAGGACTTACAGCTACTTGACCTCCAGTTTTATTGTATGTAGCATACCCCCCTTTATAAGCTCGCAGTACATGTGTGTTATTTGAATCAAAATGTTCCCAAAATGTTAGGGAACCTTCAGAAAGACTGCTCATATTATCGTCAATAAAAGCATCAGCATCAATTGCAGACGGATATGGATTGCCAACCAAAGCATCATTACCTTTAGAAATTTTTGTTATGATGGTACCAGTGTTGGGTCTCCCTATAAATACATAATTTTGAGTTGGAGAATCAGCGCCGCTGCCTTTCATTGTATACCCCAAACCAGTATTTATGGAGGTATTTTCATTTATTCTATCCCAAGATGCATAGGTGTTTGATAGCTTATTAGTATAGGTAGTTAACCAACGTGAGCTTATCTGCAACGGTGGTCCCGGCTTACCATCAAGACCGTTTATCCATGTAATCTCACGCGGATTACTAGAACTTGTTCCATCGCGGAGCACACTTGAAATAGTGAAGCTACCGGCATTACTACCTTGAGGTACAACTGGAGAGCCCCAGTAATTATAATTATAGTAATTACCCGTGCCTTGTTGGTCACGTTCAATATAACCATTACTTGCATTATCAAAAATACTCTCACTGCTCTGATAAGTTACGTCAGGGGTATTACTATCGTTATCATGATTATAATAATACCGTTTTTGTACGAGTTGCGACTCGCCCACCAAATCAATTTTACCGTTAAGTTTCAAATAATGAGTCACCCATAATCCGGTTCCGGCATTGTTTTCATCCTGAGTACCCTGACCAGTTATTATAAGCTCTTTGCTATCTACCAGGAGACCTAATAGTGTGACATCTTTAGCATCTGAACTAATTGTGTGGTTTGTTCTCACAATATTCCAGTCAATAGGGCTGCCGTTAATACCATTGCTGTTGGGAACATCCCAAACAGTTGGATGTTTCCAAGTCGCTTTTGCTGACCATAGCCCATTGGCAATAGACTCATAGGGCAGAGGTGCTGTTTGATGTTGATTAGACAAAATGTTTTTTAGCTTCCCTTTTATGGCACTTGAAGAAGATTTTATATATCCACACGCTATTTTAGTAGGGTCCATTTGAAAATACGCAGTGAGGTTTGACCATGATAATCCAGAGATGTCCCTCGGAATCGTTTCGCCCTGCACATTTCCTGCAACCGTTGGACTCGAAATAATTTTCTGATTCATCATTTGACGTAACTGATCTGCAACAAGCCCAACATTCCAGATTCTCACTTCATCTATCCAACCCTTAAAATGTTGTTTAGTAATATTGGAAGTGCCCATCGCCCCCAACATCGCTTTAAATGAATTTGATACTGGAAGACTACCAGTATTTGAATTAATTTCAACTCCATCAATATACAAGCTATAACGTGATAATGTGTATGCTACTGCTATATGATACCAGCGATCCGTACCAATCTTATAAGATTTGGAATCTATTGTTCCTGATTCGTTCATGTTAAATGAGACTATCCCTTCCTTTATACTCAAATCATATCCAGAATTACTCCCTATGCCATTTTGTTTTGAAAAAATGGTTTGTATTCCGGAAATTGAATGAGGTTTTACCCAAGCCTCAATACTAAAGTTGCCATTACTCAAATTGAACGTGTCATTTCCAAACTCTACGAAATCATTTGTACCATCAAAATCAATCTGGTTGCAACTTGTTGTAGTTACTACAATATCATCCGTACAGCCAGCAACAGTCCACGTTAAGGTGTAGGTACCTGCGTCAGCTGCAAAAATTGCATCAGGATCATTTAGTGGATTGGGATATTTTGTTGGATTATTTGTACTAAAAACACCTGGACCACATGTATTGCCAGGGTCTGTGATTACTCCCCATGTCCCTATTTCCCCTGTACCTTTATCATCACAATTGATACAGTTGGCAGAAGCCACAAAAGCTTTTTTGACTATATTTTCTGTAGCGGTCTTAGTATTATCATAAGCATTTAACTGAATGTTATTTTGGCCACAAGTTTCACTAGAATAAATGACATCTTCTCCAGCATATGCATGGGAAACAGCAATCTCAATCAAAGCTGTACCCTCTTCATCATAAGTTCTACAATCACTGATTAAGGCGGTGCCCCCATATTGGTGAACTCCTGGTGCATCTGGTGTAAAGCTAAATTCCACTTCAGTTTCCCCTACTATAATTGGATCCTCATCAGGATCTCCAATACCATCTGTCCATTCAATATCAGTTGCAACTTTCACCTCTTTGTTTACCAAAATATTATCCATTGCCCATGCACTTATTTCATTGGTCCCCGTAAACGACCATCTGATTCTTACCTGGGTTTGATTTAAATATGCTGAGAGATCGATAGACGTATTATCAGTTTGAAAATTATATTCTGATGCCGTTGAACCCACATAAGATTCAGCAGTCCCCGCTGTAAACCAATTAATGGGTGCGGCTCCTGGAGCATGCATTAATCTAAGGGAGGAATACGTTAGCCCCCCATCAGTTGATATTTCAATTTCTGCATAGTCACCACTTGAAAAATTATACGCTTGGTCAAAATCAAGACTTGCTGATGCCGCATTAGACAGGTCAATAATTGGGGTTTCTAATGTAGTTGGAATTTTTCCTTTGTACTTATGATCAGAATAATCACCATTAGCTATGGCAAATTTACCTTCGTTACTGCAGTAGTCTATTCCCCCATCTTTAAGCTTACCACAATTAGTACCTGACCAATTGCTAGTTTTACCTGAATTTCCTCCAGCCGTAAAACCATTTTTGGAATCATCAACTATCCAGTCATGTTGCTGCCCTTGATTAAATTCTCCTGATGACCTTGGTATCGTTTCTTGGGTTGCCGTATAATTGGTCATTGCAAGGAGACTAACTTTCTCTCCCAAACAATAAAATTCATCGTCATCCAAATTTATAATTGTAGGGGCTGAGCCAGCCGGCAACGCCCTGATAAAAAACTGGTTAGAATAGGCTATACAGGTGCCTTTTTGAATCAACACTCTATAATAAGTAGATATCAAAGCGCCAATAGCAAACGAAGCCGTTTGCTTGGTAGTCGTATTTGAAATGACTTCCCATGTTCCATGATTTACCGCAAATTTTTCCCATTGCACTATGGTTCCATCTCTACCCGTTAAATTCATAGCCACACTAATGGCCTCTCCACAAGAAGAAATATCTACGCCATTGGAAAAAACAGTTGATTTAAAGGTTCCATTTAAAGTTCCTCCATTTATTGGAAGAGGATTAAGCGTGATATCTTGTGGTTGAATCGTAATGTTACCATGGCTGTCTACAAACTCCCATTCAATAGTTTCTGTTCCACTAAAGGAAAAAGGAAATATAAAATCCGCACCCAATGTCCCTACAATTGTACCATCACAAACATCATCAGCTGTAGGACGTATTAAATAATCGATGTCTGGAATCTGACACCCATTAAATACTTGATGTTCTAATATAGATATATTAGGTACAGGAGCACTATCCGTAATAGTGATGTTCTGTTCCACTATAATGGAATTATCAGCGCCATCTTTAAATTCCCAAAATATGGTTTCTGTTCCTACTTTATTGAATGTTAAACTAGACAGATTTGTTGTTCCAGTAATGGTTCCATCACAATTATCTATTGTTGTTGGCGGTGTTACAGTTAAAGAACATTCCCCATTTAGATCTTGCAAAATTGGTGTAACTGGTTTTTCTGTATCACTAATAGTTACTGTTTTAGATTTTGTAACTGATGTAACGCCGTCAGTCACAGTATAGGTAATTGTTGTCACTCCTTTATTGAAAGTTCTAGTTCCAACTTGGCCAGCAGTGGCGGCGAGTGTTGTTGCTCCAGTTAAGGTAAAAGAAATGTTAGCAGGACAGTTGTCACTAAAAATAGCATCTGTAACCTGGATTGAAGCATCGCAGGTTGTTGAACTCGTGTTTGCGGTAATATTTGAACCAGCAGTTAATGAAGGGGCTGTATTATCTACAACGGTCACCGTTTTAGAACCCTTCACTGTAAGGTTTGCACCATCAGTTACAGTATATTCAATAGTAGTAACTCCTTTATTAAATAATCTGGTTCCCACTTGACCATCGGTGACAGTAAGTGTTGTAGCACCAGTTAAGGTATAAGAAATAGCAGGAGTATCTGTACATTTATCACTAAAAACTGCATGTGGAACATTAACAGAAATGTCGCAAGTTGTAGTGCTCGTGCTAACGGTTATATCTGAACCTGCGGTCAAAGTTGGTGGTGTGGTATCTTGTACTGTAATAGTCTGCACATATGAGGCTACATTCGAATTGGCATCGGTTGCAGTCCAGGTTCTGGTGATGGTCTTGTTGTTGCCAACACCGTTAACTACAGCATCTGAATAAGCGATTGTAGGCGTTGCACAATTATCTGTTGCAACTGCGGGGCCGTTTGTATCTGCAGGCAAAGAACTTGCAGAACATTCGATGGTAATATTGGCCGGCGATGTTGTAAATACAGGTTTTGTCGTATCGGTAACTGTGATGGTCTGCACATATGAAGCTACATTGGAATTGGCATCGGTTGCAGTCCAGGTTCTGGTGATGGTCTTGTTATTGCCAACACCGTTAACTACAGCATCTGAATAAGCGATTGTAGGCGTTGCACAATTATCTGTTGCAACTGCGGGGCCGTTTGTATCTGCAGGCAAAGAACTTGCAGAACATTCAATGGTTAAACTGGCAGGCGATGTCGTAAATACAGGTTTTGTCGTATCGGTTACTGTAATGGTCTGCACGTAGGATTCTACATTCGAATTGGCATCCGTTGCAGTCCAGGTTCTGGTGATGGTCTTATTGTTGCCAGTGCCATTGACAACAGCATCTGAATAAGCGATTGTAGGAGTTGCACAATTATCTGTTGCAGCTGCGGGGCCGTTTGTATCTGCAGGCAAAGAACTTGCAGAACATTCAATGGTTAAACTGGCAGGCGATGTCGTAAATACAGGTTTTGTTGTATCGGTAACTGTGATGGTCTGCACATATGAAGCTACATTGGAATTGGCATCGGTTGCAGTCCAGGTTCTGGTAATGGTCTTGTTATTGCCAACACCGTTAACTACAGCATCTGAATAAGCGATTGTAGGGGTGGCACAATTATCTGTTGCAACTGCGGGGCCGTTTGTATCTGCAGGCAAAGAACTTGCAGAACATTCAATGGTTAAACTGGCAGGCGATGTCGTAAATACAGGTTTTGTCGTATCGGTTACTGTGATGGTCTGCACGTATGAGGCTACATTGGAATTGGTATCGGTTGCAGTCCAGCTTCTGGTGATGGTCTTGTTGTTGCCAGTGCCATTGACAACAGCATCTGAATAAGCGATTGTAGGAGTTGCACAATTATCTGTTGCAGCTGCGGGGCCGTTTGTATCTGCAGGCAAGGAACTTGCAGAACATTCAATGGTTAAACTAGCAGGCGATGTTGTAAATACAGGTTTTGTCGTATCGGTTACTGTAATGGTCTGCACGTATGAGGCTACATTGGAATTGGCATCGGTTGCAGTCCAGCTTCTGGTGATGGTCTTGTTGTTGCCGGTGCCATTGACAACAGTATCAGAATAATCGATTGTAGGAGTTGCACAATTATCTGTTGCAACTGCGGGGCCGTTGGTGTCTGAAGGCAAAGAACTTGCAGAACATTCAATGGTTAAACTGGCAGGCGACGTCGTAAATACAGGTTTCTTTGTATCTGTAACCGTTATGGTCTGCACATATGAAGCTACATTGGAATTGGCATCGGTTGCCGACCAGGTTCTGGTGATGGTCTTGTTGTTGCCAGTGCCATTGACAACAGCATCTGAATAAGCGATTGTAGGCGTTGCACAATTATCTGTTGCAACTGCGGGGCCGTTTGTATCTGCTGGCAAGGAACTTGCAGAACATTCAATGGTTAAACTGGCAGGCGATGTTGTAAATACAGGTTTTGTCGTATCGGTTACTGTAATGGTCTGCACATAGGATTCTATATTCGAATTGGTATCGGTTGCTGTCCAGGTTCTGGTGATGGTCTTGTTGTTGCCCGTTCCGTTGACAACAGTATCAGAATAATCGATTGTAGGGGTGGCACAGTTGTCCGTTGCAACTGCGGAGCCGTTGGTGTCTGCAGGCAAAGAACTTGCAGAACATTCAATGGTTAAATTGGTAGGCGATGTCGTAAATACAGGTTTTGTCGTATCGGTTACTGTAATGGTCTGCACGTAGGATTCTACATTCGAATTGGCATCCGTTGCAGTCCAGGTTCTGGTAATGGTCTTGTTGTTGCCAGTGCCATTGACAACAGTATCAGAATAATCGATTGTAGGAGTTGCACAATTATCTGTTGCAACTGCGGGGCCGTTGGTGTCTGAAGGCAAAGAACTTGCAGAACATTCGATGGTAATATTGGCCGGCGATGTTGTAAATACAGGTTTTGTCGTATCGGTAACTGTGATGGTCTGCACATATGAGGCTACATTGGAATTGGTGTCGGTTGCAGTCCAGGTTCTGGTGATGGTCTTATTGTTGCCAGTGCCATTGACAACAGCATCTGAATAAGCGATTGTAGGAGTTGCACAATTATCTGTTGCAGCTGCGGGGCCGTTTGTATCTGCAGGCAAGGAACTTGCAGAACATTCAATGGTTAAACTGGCAGGCGATGTTGTAAATACAGGTTTTGTCGTATCGGTTACTGTAATGGTCTGCACATAGGATTCTATATTCGAATTGGCATCCGTTGCAGTCCAGGTTCTGGTGATGGTCTTATTGTTGCCAGTGCCATTGACAACAGCATCTGAATAAGCGATTGTAGGAGTTGCACAATTATCTGTTGCAGCTGCGGGGCCGTTTGTATCTGCAGGCAAAGAACTTGCAGAACATTCAATGGTTAAATTGGTAGGCGATGTCGTAAATACAGGTTTTGTTGTATCGGTAACTGTAATTATTTGTTCACAAGAAGTAGTGTTATTATGACTATCCGTAGCTGTCCATGTTCGCGTAATTACAGAATTGTTGCCTGCTCCAGTCACTACGGAATCGGTATAATCTATAATAATGTTGCCAGAAGAAGAACAGTTATCAATAGCAGTTGCAGTTCCTGTATGGGTTGGCAGAATGCTAGCGTCACATTCAATAGAACGGTTGTCAGGACAGGTAATCGTTGGGGGTAACTTATCCAAGACAGTTACGCTGGCTTGGCACGAATCTGTACTACCCCCATTGTCATTATCTGTAACAGTTAGTGTAACAGTAACCGGAATGCCTACATCAGAGCAGTCAAAACTTGTAATGTCTGTATCAAAAGTTAAGGACCCCATACCACTACTACCATTATTTACTGCGTCCTCCGCAATAATCGCCGATCCATTCGCATCAAGATATACTTCGATGTTTTTACACACGGCCACTGCGACCCACTCTCGATCATAACTTTGTCCCACAGACCATAAATTATGTAACGACCCACTACTATAATCCTTTGTCCACAGTCTCTCTAAAAGATCATTTTGATCAACTTTAACTTTTCTCACCTCAGTTCGCTCCACAAACAAAGCTGTCGACCCCATAAACCCACTTAAGTTCAACACATCAAAATTTCCTTTATAATCAAAACTTAGATCATAGGTTTCTGAGACTTCATTGACTATTAAAAAGTTTTTACTGAAAACAGAATTTCCTAATGCCACATGACTCACCCACAAGAATAATACAGCTTTAAAAAATATAGCGTAATAGTTTTTCATATTGTAGAATCAGGGTAAATGCCAATATTTTTTTAAAAATCAAGTTTAAAAAAAATTAAAAAATCTAAAATCTTAATTGACTGTTTATGAGGGAGACACAAAATTAAGCTAACTTTCTTTCATAACAAAAAAAAACACCGATAAAGTGCAATAAAAGCCTTTAAAATGTATTTTGTCGATGCTTTATTCGCACGATTATACCATTTAACGAAAATAACATCTACTTCATCTTATTTTCTTTACCACAATAACATAAAAAAAGAGGCTATAATTGCTATAGCCTCTCTCCTCAAATTTACTCAAATAATTGTCCTTTATTTTTTAGGAATATTTCTCAAAATTTCTAATACATACTTCCAATATTTTTGTGCTGAAGAAATCTGTGCACGCTCATCAGGTGAATGGGCACCTTTTATGTTTGGACCAAAGCTAATCATATCCATTTCCGGATAATTCTGACCTAAAATTCCGCATTCTAATCCGGCATGACAGGCCGCGACGTGAGCGTCTTTACCGTTCATTTCAGTATATAATTTTGAGAGTACTTTTAAGATAGCCGAGTCCATATTAGGCTTCCAACCTGGGTAATCGCCCGAAAATTCCACCTCACATCCGGTCAATTCAAAGGTAGCACGAAGCATGTTCGCTAAATCCCATTTTGAGGTCTCTACTGAAGACCGTGTTAAACAGCCAATCTTAATGTCGCCATCTTTTACGATGACGCGGGCAATATTATTGGACGTTTCTACCAGATCAGGAATATCGGGACTCATACGATACACCCCATTACAAGCGGCATAAAGTGCTCTGGTCAAGCCTTCTTGAACCCCTAAATCCATCATTAGTTTTGGAGTGTCAACCTTTGTAATTTCAATGGTTAAATTCGGCTCAATAGTTTTATATTCGGTGGTGATATCGTTGATCATCTCCTCCATTTCAGTGGCAAATGCTTCCTCGTTCATCGTATCAATCGCCACGATCGCATTACTTTCTCTAGGAATCGCGTTACGGAGACTTCCGCCGTCAATTTCAGAAATACGCAATCCGAAGTTTTCAAAGCCGTCAAAAAGCAAACGGGTCATCAATTTATTGGCATTCCCAAAGCCTTTATGGATGTCCATTCCAGAATGTCCACCTTGCAGTCCTTTCACCGTAATCTTATAACCTGTTTTAAACTCAGGGGTTTCTTCTTCAGTATAGGTTCTGGTAGCGGTTACATCAATACCACCGGCACAACCTACTCCAATTTCATCATCTTCTTCGGTATCCAAATTCAGCAGAATATCGCCTTCCAATAAGCCGCCTTCCAAACCTTTCGCTCCCGTCATTCCTGTTTCTTCATCAATAGTAAATAAAGCTTCAATAGCAGGATGTGGAATAGTTTTACTTTCCAAAATAGCCATAATGGTAGCAACGCCCAAGCCGTTATCAGCACCCAAAGTGGTCCCCTTGGCACGCACCCAATCGCCATCTACATACATCTCGATGCCTTGGGTATCAAAATTAAAGGTGGTGTCGTTGTTTTTTTGGTGCACCATATCTAAATGCGATTGCATCACCACCGTCTTACGATCTTCCATCCCCGCAGTTGCCGGTTTTTTGATGATCACATTGCCTACCTTATCCTCAAAAGTTTCGAGGTCTAATTTCTCACCGAATTCTTTCATAAATGCAATAACCCGTTCCTCCTTTTTTGAGGGCCGTGGTACAGCATTTAAATCGGCAAATTTATTCCAAAGCTCTTGAGGCTCTAATTGTCTTATTTCTGTATTCATAGTGTGTTTTTTGTTGTTCTACAAAGGTACGGATTCGTGTATGTTATATAAAACTATTTTCTATTTTTGAAGGATGCGCAAACACACCAAACTTATTATTGCCCTTTCCTTGCCTTTACAAATCGTGCTCATTAAGGTATTGGCAAACTTTCCTGAAGTTGTTGAACGGTATTATAGCAACGGAATTTACAAATGGATTTCTAAAGCGATGCATGTGGTATTGGGATGGATTCCATTTTCGGTTGGGGATATTTTTTATACAATGGCGGCGGTCTATAGTATACGATGGATTTATAAGAATCGCAAGCGACTGAGGACCGATACCAAAAATTATATGTTAGATATTCTATCGACAGTTTCATTAGGATATTTCGCCTTTCATATACTTTGGGCTTTTAATTATTACAGACTACCGTTGCACCAATCGCTTAAAATAGAGAACGAATACTCTACCGAACAATTGATCCGGATAACCCAAGATTTAATTACAAAAACGAATGTCATCCACGGCATTATTAAGGCACACGACACCAGCATGGTGATCATGCCCTACACCAAAAAAGAACTTATTGCTTTGGCTCCAAAAGGATATGCCCAACTGTCTAAAGAATATCCAAATCTTGCTTACGGCACTAGCAGTTTAAAGCGTTCAATATATAGTCTCCCTTTAACTTACATGGGGTTTAGTGGCTATTTGAATCCGTTCACCAATGAAGCGCAAATTGACGGACTCATACCTGCCTACAAATATCCCACCACGACCAGCCATGAAATTGCGCATCAATTGGGATATGCGGCAGAAAATGAAGCTAACTTTATTGGAGCGATGGCCGCTATGAAACACGAAAACATCTACTTTAATTATTCAGGATACTCATTTGCTTTGAGGCACTGTTTAAATGATATTTATTTGAGGGATCCGATTACCTATGAAGCGCTTATAATGACCGTTAATATTGGCGTGCTTAAAAACTATGAAGAAACACGCCTCTTTTGGCAGTCTTATGAAAACGTGTCTGAAACCTTTTTCAAAAACACCTACAGCGGTTTTTTGATGGCTAATAATCAAAAAGGTGGCATCGAGAGTTACAGTTATATCGTGGCACTATTGGTCAACTATTTTGATAAGCGCCCATTGTAAACGTTAAAAATATCTTAATAACATTCCAAACTCTTCATAATATTTATCTTTAGAATTCAGTTTGCTAACTAATTTTAACCGTATGATTAAAACACTATTAACCATCATGACCTTCATGTGCAGTTTTTCAATGCTCGCACAAGATTATTTCCCCAAAAATGACGGGGTTTCTACAAAAAACACCAATTACACTGCAATTACAAATGCCAAAATCTATGTAACGCCCACTCAAGTTGTTGAGAAGGGGACCTTGCTTATTAAAGATGGCAAGGTAATCTCGACTGGGACTTCGGTGAACATTCCAAAGAATGCCACTCAAATTGATGCTACTGGAAAAAGCATCTACCCTTCTTTTATCGATATGTATTCTGATTTTGGTATTGAAAAACCAAAACGACAAGGCAGTGGCAGAAGTTCGCAATATGATCCATCTCGCACTGGATTTTATTGGAATGACCACGTCATGCCAGAAAATAACGCCATTGACCAATTTCAATATGATTCTAAAAAAGCGGAAGACCTGATTAAAGCCGGGTTTGGCGTTGTCAATACGCACATTCAGGACGGGATTGTTCGTGGTACCGGAACTTTGGTCGCCCTTAATTCTGATGGCGATAATTCCATGCGAATCATTGATGCTAAATCGGCACAATACCTTTCTTTTAGCAAAAGTGTTAAATCCAATCAGTCCTACCCGTCTTCAATTATGGGAAGTATGGCACTTTTGAGACAGTTATATAATGATGCGGATTGGTATGCCAAAGGTAATTCAGAAACTAAAGACTTATCTATTGAAGCCTTAAACAACAACAAATCGATGGTGCAAATTTTTGAAGCCGGCAGCAGGGCCAATGATTTGCGTGCGGATAAAGTAGGAGATCTTTTCAACATCCAATACATTATTTTGGGTGGTGGTGACGAATATGAGCGTCTTGACGAAATAAAAGCGATGAACGCACCGATGATTATTCCAATCAATTTCCCTGAGGCCTATGATGTTGAAAATGCTTTTTTAGCCTCTACCCTATCTATACAAGATATGAGAGCTTGGACTCAGAAACCACGCAATCCAAAATTGTTGGCTGAAAAAAACATTCCGTTTGCTTTGACGACACACGATTTAAAATCGGCTAAAGACTTCAAATCGAATTTGCTGAAAGCTATTGAAGCAGGCCTATCTAAAGAAAAAGCATTGGAAGCCTTAACAACTGTTCCGGCGCAACTCTTAGGGAAATCTGACCAAATTGGATCTTTAAAAAATGGGGCCTATGCCAACTTTCTGATCACTTCGGGAGACATTTTTGATAAAAAAACAACTTTATATGAAAACTGGGTCCAAGGTTATAAAAACACCATTGAAGATAGAAACACCGTAGATATTACCGGTACTTACGCTTTTACTTTAGCGGGTGACACTTATGAAATGATCCTTTCTGGTGAATTAACAAAATTAAAATCGGAAATCACCGCTAACAACAACAAACGAGGTTCAAAAATATCTTATGTTGAAGATTGGGTAAATATTGCGTTTACTACTCAAGACAGCACAAAAAAGGAATTTGTTAGAGTTATAGCTACTGTTGATGCCAACAAAAACCTAAACGGCAAAGCAATCCTTCCTACGGGGAGTGAAATGAGCTTCTTCGCAAAACAAACAGAATCGAAAAAAGAAATTGATTCCAAAAAAGATGATGATGATGATGATGACGATAAAACAGAGGTCACTGCTGCTGTATCACCTATCACATTCCCTAATAACGGCTATGGTTTTGAAACCTTGCCAGAAGCGGAGACTTTATTATTTACCAACGCTACAGTGTGGACCAACGAAAAAGACGGTATTTTAGAAAACACGGATGTCCTGATTAAAAATGGCAAAATTGCCAAAATAGGTAAAAATCTATCGGAAGGAGGCGCCACAGTTATTGATGCTACCGGTAAACATTTAACCTCTGGTGTCATTGATGAGCATTCTCATATCGCTGCAGCTTCGGTTAATGAAGGCGGACAAAATTCGTCAGCAGAAGTGACTATTGAAGATGTGCTTGATGATACAGACGTCAATTTATACCGAAACTTGGCGGGTGGGGTCACTTCAATCCAAATCTTACATGGTTCAGCAAATCCAATTGGTGGGCGCTCGGCCATTATCAAACCAAAATGGGGACATGCGGCTAAAGATTTAATTATTGACAACAGTCCGAAGTTTATAAAATTCGCCTTAGGTGAAAATGTCAAGCAATCCAATTGGGAGGGTACCCGTTTTCCACAAACCAGAATGGGTGTAGAACAGGTGTATGTCGATTATTTTACCCGAGCAAAAGCTTACGAAGCCCTAAAGAAAAGCGGCAATCCTTACCGACAAGATACAGAAATGGAAACTTTGGTAGAAATATTAAACGGTGAGCGTTTTATTTCCTGCCACTCGTATGTACAAAGTGAAATCAATATGTTTTTGAAAGTGGCTGAACAATTTGACTTCAGAATCAACACATTTACCCATATATTAGAAGGTTATAAACTGGCGGACAAAATGGTAGAACACGGCGTTGGTGGGTCTACATTTAGCGACTGGTGGTCTTACAAATATGAAGTGAATGATGCCATTCCTTACAATGCCGCCATTATGCACGATGCAGGCGTTACTGTGGCCATTAATAGTGATGATGCTGAAATGAGCCGTCGTTTGAATCAAGAAGCGGCTAAAACCATTAAATATGGAGGTGTGAGTGAAGAAGAGGCTTGGAAGTTTGTCACCTTGAATCCAGCTAAACTATTGCATATTGATGATCGTGTGGGCAGTATTAAAGTTGGGAAAGATGCGGACGTCGTATTATGGACAGACCATCCGCTTTCGGTGTATGCAAAAGCAGAAAAGACCATTATTGAAGGGGTTACTTATTTCGATTTGAAACGTGATGAAATGATCAGAACTCAAATTAAAAAAGAGAAAAATCAACTGATCAACGATATGTTGCAAGCCAAGAACAAAGGTTTAAAAACACAGCCAATTAAGAAAAAAGAGAAAGAATTATTGCATTGTGATTCGGAATAGATTCAGTTGGCGGTCTTCAGTAATAAAAAAGTTATTCGTGAATTTGTTGCTCAAAAAAAACATATTTAAATATTCATAAGATTCCCTCTTTCGAGGGAATACAAATAGATTTCAAATGACAAAAAACATATCTATCATACTCCTAGCACTGTGTACCTGTGTTGGGTTTGCACAACAAACACCCGCATCCACGCAATCTAAAGCAATTGCTATTACTGGTGCAACCGCTCACTTAGGCAATGGTGAGGTGATTGAAAATAGCCTAATCATTTTTAAGGATGGTAAATTAACCACAGTTTCAAAATCGACGCAAATGGACCTTTCTGCAATGGAAGTCCTTAAAGCTGATGGGAAACATGTATATCCAGGATTTATTGTGCCGTCTTCTACGCTTGGATTAGTAGAGATTGACGCTGTAAAAGCAACCACTGACGATAGCGAAATTGGAGAAATGAATCCGCACATTAGAAGCATCATCGCCTATAATGCCGAATCTAAGGTCATCGAATCCATGCGTCCTAATGGCGTTCTTTTAGGCCAAATTGCGCCACAAGGGGGTCGTATTTCAGGAACCTCATCAGTGGTACAATTTGATGCATGGAATTTTGAAGATGCTACCGTAAAAGTAAACGATGGTATTTATATGAATTGGCCAAATAGTTTTAGCCGTGGCAAATGGTGGCTTGGTGAAGATCCGGCATTGAAAATCAATGATAAATATACTGAACAGGTAGATCAGGTAGTGTCATTTTTTAATGAGACCAAAGCTTATGCGGCCGGAAATCAACCAATCATTAATTTACCATATGCTGCCACTCAAGGTTTGTTTGATGGTTCTAAAAAATTGTTCATCAATGTGGATGATGAAAAAGGAATTACAGACGCTATTCATTTTGCAAAGAACAATAAAGTGCAACATCTTGTTATTGTTGGCGGTAGCGAAGCTTATAAAGTAGCGGATTTGTTGAAACAAAATAATATTCCGGTCATTTTACAACGTGTGCATTCTTTACCGAGTAAAGATGATGATGACTATGACATGTCTTATAAACTTGCCAAACTATTGGTAGATAAAGGGGTGATGGTGGCTTTAAATGCTAACGGACAAATGGAACGTATGAACTCTAGAAACTTACCGTTTTATGCTGGCACCACTGTAGCTCACGGCTTGGATAAAGAAGAAGCTTTAAAGCTTATTACCTCTAATACCGCAAAAATTTTGGGGATTGATAAAGATTACGGAACTTTAGAAACTGGCAAAAGCGCTACACTTTTTATAAGTGAAGGTGATGCTTTAGACATGCGCACCAACATCTTAACTCATGCTTTTATTGACGGACGTTCTGTAAGTTTAGAAACACATCAAACGGAATTGTACCAACGTTATGACAACAAATTCAAAACTCAGGGTACTCAGCGAGCAGAGAGTAGAGAGTAGAGAGTAGAGAGTAGAGAAAGATTATACTCTCAAATCTCTAATAAAAAAAATCTGTCCAAAGAGCAAACGTTAAGATTAAAACTTAATGTTTCGCTATGGACAGATTTTTTTATTTCAGTTAATAGTGGGATTTAGAAGAAGATATTAAGTAATTCCTATCCTAATTTCTCTTATCTCTACTCTCTTTTCTCATTTCTTAATACTCTGTACTCTGTACTTTGTTCTACCTAAACATCTCTCAATCTAAAAACCTACTGAATCAGCTCTGCTCCTTCTGGTCTGCTGTATACTCTAGCATCCATTTTAACCGTAGTCAACATCGGACTTACAAATTTCACTTCATTCTTCACTGTTGTCGGTTTGTTGTTTTCATAATTATACCACACCATGGTTTCGGGCAATAATATGCCTTCTACCTCTTGCCAGTTGTCATACTTGATAAAATGGTAGTCCTTCGCTTTTTCATTTTTGCCAAACGTCACCGTGTAGGCTAACCAAGTCATTTTATTGGTGTCGGCATCGTAGTACAAGATGTATTCATCATCCGGAGATGCCCCAACGCCACTTTCATAAGAGATTTTGATCCCAGGATAAGTCTTCCCTTCAAACACCAAAGGTTCAGCGTCAGCATACATAATGCCATCATCAGCCATCACAAAAGGCATCGCATAAAAATAGAACATCAAATTATAGTAAAACTTCGGATTGCCTTCATATTTACTATTTTCCCTATTTTTTAACCAAAGCACCTCGCCATCAAAACCAATGGTATATTTGGGCATTTCGATGAGCGAATACCGCTCTTTCAAATCGGTAGTCGTGATTTCATAACCGGCTGGTTTTTCAACCGAAAATTCCAAAGTGGCCATCTCATTCCAAGTGTCGAGTCCGCCATGGGCATCAAACACCTTCGTCATATTTTCAGGATAGACGCTGGTGGTCATATCCATTTCTTCTTCCGTATACGGTTCAGTCTCAGGTTTTGTTTCGGTGGATTTATCCTTACAAGACACTATAACTGCAAGAAACAGTGATAAATACAAGATTCTTTTCATAAATTAATGTTATTTAAAAACGTAAAGGGTCGACATTATACGACGGATAAAAATACACAAAAAAAGATGAATATTGTTTTAGAGCAAATGCATTACCTATCTTTACATACCATCCTGCTCATCCGCTCAGGCGAATTCCCCTAATAGTTATTCATTTCAGATTACATATCCGAAATTATTTGTGTCCATTTGTGAAATTAGTGTCCAAGAAAAGATATTGATATTGGTAAGAATTCCATTCAATTCCCTCCGAATACAGTAATTCTTAGCTCTTATTAAGTAAATTTGTGCTAGCCAAATACTACTAATCTGTGAATAAAGAAATAACAAGTGTCCAAAACACGTATATCAAAGCATTGGTTCAGCTAAAAGAAAAATCCAGAGACCGTAAAAAATCAGGGTTGTTTTTGATTGAAGGCGCGCGCGAAATTAGCTTGGCTATAAAGGGAAACTATCAGATTGACACTGTACTGTATTTGCCTGAACTATTTTCTGAAGAAGAGCTAAATAGCTTAGACATACAATCAAATTCGAGAATAGAAATTTCCAAAGAGGTGTACCAAAAATTGGCGCATAGAGATACTACCGAAGGTATTATTGCAGTGGCGAAAACGAAAACGCATGATTTAAAGGCTATCAAATTTAAATCGGATCAGCCCTTAATCCTAGTTGCGGAAGCTCCTGAAAAGCCGGGTAATATCGGTGCAATTTTAAGAACAGCAGACGCTGCCAACGTGGATGCGGTAATTATCGCCAACCCTAAAACCGATTTATACAATCCAAATATCATCCGCAGCAGTGTAGGCTGTGTGTTTACCAATCAAATTGCTACAGGATCAACCGAAGACATTATTTCGTTTCTAAAAGAACAACATATCGTCATCTACTGTGCCGCGTTACAAGCATCTGAAATTTATACAACGCAAGATTTCACCACAGCTAGTGCAATTGTAATGGGAACGGAAGCGACAGGGTTGAGTAATGCCTGGTTACAACAATCCACCCAAAACATCATCATCCCTATGCAGGGCGAAATTGACAGCATGAATGTATCGGTAGCTGCAGGAATCCTTATTTTTGAGGCTAAAAGACAACGAAATTTTAAGTAGGAATACTGCCCACTGAAGACTGCCTACTGAGAACTGAAAACTGAGAACTGAAGACTAAAAACCATGACTGCTACTACCCTTTTCTATATCATCATCGCCGTAATCATCCTCGATTTTATAGTCGATAAAATTTTGGATGCATTAAACGCCAAACATTATAATGATCCAATTCCTGCAGAATTAACCGATGTTTATGATCAAGATGCCTATCAAAAGTCGCAACGCTATAAAACCACCAATTATAAATTTGGTTTAATAACCTCAACCTTTTCCTTAGTATTGACCTTGACATTTTTAATGTTGGATGGGTTTGAATTTGTAGACAATATTGCACGAAGTTATAGTAGTAACAGCATTGTTATTGCGTTGATTTTCTTTGGAATTATCATGCTGGCAAGTGACCTCCTCACTACTCCGTTTGCCTATTATCAAACCTTTGTGATTGAAGAACGTTTTGGATTTAACAAAACCACTACAGCTACTTTTATTTTAGATAAATTAAAAGGATTGGCGATGATGGGCATAGTTGGCGGCGGACTTCTAGCCTTGATTATTTGGTTTTACGAAGTGACCGGCACTTATTTTTGGCTCTATGCTTGGGCGCTTGTGGCAGTATTCAGCATATTCGTCAATATGTTTTATGCGCGACTCATCGTCCCGTTATTTAATAAGCAAACTCCATTGGAAGCGGGCCCTTTGAGAGAAAAAATTTCAGCCTATGCCAATTCTGTAGGCTTTAATCTGGATAAGATTTTTGTGATTGATGGTTCTAAAAGAAGCACCAAAGCCAATGCCTATTTTTCAGGGTTTGGAAGCGAAAAACGCGTAACGCTTTACGACACCTTGGTCAATGATTTGGAAGACGAAGAAATTGTGGCCGTTTTAGCGCATGAAGTTGGGCATTATAAAAAGAAACATATTGTTTTCAATCTGATAGCGTCGTTGCTCCTTACAGGATTAACGCTGTTTATTTTATCCATTTTTATTTCAAATCCCTTATTATCCAACGCCCTTGGGGTGGCCATTCCGAGTTTTCATGTGGGCTTGATTGCGTTTGGATTGCTCTACGCGCCTATTTCAGAACTGACCGGATTTGTGATGAACCATTTCTCTCGCAAGTTTGAATACCAGGCGGATGATTATGCTAAAAACACCTATAAAGCAGAACCCTTAGTGAGCTCCTTAAAAAAACTCTCAAAAAACAGTTTGAGCAACTTAACCCCACATCCTGCGTATGTGTGGGTACATTATTCGCATCCGACCTTATTGGAGCGGGTTAGGAATTTGATGCGTTAACACCGCCAACAAACTACATTAACCGAAAATACCTGGAATGTATACTTTTAAATTGATAACGTCAGTAACAGCAGAACATACTAAGAATATATTTTGATCTTATTTCGTGACTGTTGGCACTTTCACAAACCCTTTAAAGTAGCCTGAAAACCACATTAAAATTGTGCAGGAAAAATTACGTGCCTATTTAAAAAGTGATGGATAAAATAACTACATTGGTACTACAACACCTAAGTTGGCTAACTTATAGTTTATATGCACATGAAGCATTTTTTGATTTTAATTTTTGCTTTGGTTTTAACATCTTGCGGAACACCTAAACATTTAACAAATTCAGTGGCATCAAGTGAGATTACAGCACTTAGTTACTTCGAGCCAATTGCCTACATTCAATATATTGAGAAAGGTAATAAAACAACACTCAGCGACTCTATATCTGCGATCACAAAAGCAAAATTGGATTCGCTATTCACCAAAAACGCTTCCAATTTACGCCTAACCGATAAAATTGTAATTAAGGATGCTGCGCTCAGTACAAGAGTGGAAAATGAACTGGGCTATTTAGTGCAATTGATTGGACAGCAAAGAAATTTGAAAGGAATTCCGCTCACACCGGCAATTGATTCAATTTTAAAGATCAACAATCAGCGATTTTCACTTTCTACAGTTGCCACAGGATTTGGAAGGAGAAAAGGAAATTATGGCGGACAAGTAGCAAAGGGAGTTGCTGTTGGCATTTTGACGTTGGGGATGGCTGTTCCATCGCCAATTAAATCAAATTTAACACTGCATGCGTTTATATTCGACTCGGAAAAAAATGAAATTGTATTCTATAACAAATTATTACCTAATAAAGTAAAAGAACCGACTGATTCAAAGTTTATTGAAACTCAGCTCACATCACTTTTCGAAGGCTATTTTTACGATAAAAAATAATTGCGGTGGTATTGTTGTTGCTCTCAACGATGTTTGCAACTGTTTTGTTTTCCTCGGACACTTTTTTCGCCATTGTTGGTGTATTTTTATCAACAGTTTTATCCTGCGCCATTGTTGGTGTTTTTCACCAACAATTCTATTAAGCTATACAAATAATTTCATAAGACCTTTTCATCGCATATCCAACACATACAACTTCCGAGAAATCCTGCGCCGTTGTTGGTGTTTTTTACCAACAATTTTATTAAACTATACATATCATTTCTCAAGACTTTTCATCGCATATCCAACACATTTATCTTACGGTATACCTTGATTTTATAACCTTCCGCATATATTTATCTCTAAAGAATAAAATAACTTCGCCACTGTTGGTGTTTCCTTAGTTAGCCACTGTTGGTGTTTTCCACCAACAGTTTCCTACAACTCCTTTGCCATTGTTGGTGTTTTCCACCAACAGTTTCCTACATCTATTTTCATATTTACTACCATCTCATATAACTTAGAATTCCAGTCAAAATATTTGCATTTGTGGAAACCTAAATGGTCAATTGGTATTAATCTTGAGCAAGAGATGCATTCTTTGAGCAAGAAACATATAATCACACAACCCCAATTTCCAAAAGTTTCGTAACTTAAACAATCATTTTAAAATTAAAATTTATGAAAAATCTAATAGTAGTATTGTTTATAATGGGTTTTACGTCTGCCATAGGCCAAACCGAGATCCCATCTACAAAAAGTCAAATTAAAACAGCACTCTACGCCTGTCCTGAAATGTACCAAGAAGGTGCCAAAGTTTTGGGCTACAATCAGAAAGGGGAGCTCGTCACGCTACGGGAAGGCAATAACAGCATGATTTGTTTAGCCAACGATCCCAAGAGAGATGGCGTGAGCGTATCTTGTTATAGTGACAAACTAGAAGCCTACATGGCAAGAGGTCGTGAATTGGTGGCAAGTGGAAAAGGTGAAGTAGAAAAACGGGATCTGCGCAAAAAAGAAATCGATGCTGGAACTTTGATGATGCCTAAAGAACCGGCTGCTGCATATATGGTGACTGCAAAGAAAGAAGATCATGATATTGAAAGTGGCGAATTAAAGCTTAGTAAAATGAGATACGTTTTGTACAAACCCTATATGAGTGGCGCTGAAACTGGCCTACCTACCAAACCTAGCGCCCCCGGAATGCCTTGGTTAATGGATGCTGACACTCACCGTTCTCATATTATGATTACGCCAGCGAGTGGCAACTAAGTTTGAATAAAAAATAAGCGACTGTCAGCGCGGGTGGCATGCTATTAAGCATATCAATGGCATAAAATCAATTACGCACACATGAAATATATCTCAATTTTAGCCTTAATAACACTCTTGACGAGTTGCGGCACGCGTTTTCAAAGTAAAGAGTTTACCCAAGAAGGGCGTTTTACCAAAGGCATTGAAGGGCCAGCCACAGATTATGAAGGCAATATTTACGCAGTTAATTTTAAAGAACAGGGCACCATTGGAAAAGTGACTCCAATGGGTGAAAGTTCCGTATTTGTAACATTGCCTAATGGCAGTATCGGAAACGGTATTCGGTTTGGAGAACAGCACCAAATGTTTGTGGCGGACTACGTGAATCACAATATTTTAGAAATTGATTTAAGATCCAAAAATATTTCAATATTTGCGCATGAACCAACCGCCAACCAGCCCAACGACCTCGCAATTTCTCCTGACAAGACCATTTATGCCAGTGATCCCAATTGGGCGGAGAATACGGGAAAACTCTGGAAAGTGACCAAGGAAAAGGGCTTTGAATTGTTAGAAAAAAATATGGGCACTACTAATGGTATTGAAGTAAGTCCTGATGGTGAAAAGTTATACGTCAATGAATCCGTGCAACGTAAAATTTGGGTCTACGATATTCTTGCAGATGGTTCCATAAACAATAAGACCGAATTGATATCATTTGCGGATTTTGGATTGGATGGGATGCGTTGTGATCCTGATGGAAACCTTTATGTTTGCCGTTATGACAAAGGCACTGTGATAGTCTTGTCTCCAACTGGAGTGGTACTAAAAGAATACCAATTAAAAGGACAAAAACCCTCCAATCTTACCTTTAGCAATGATTACAAAAAGGTTTATGTTACCCTTGCAGATAAAGGCAATATTGAAGTTATTCATCTATAATTTATTAATTAATCCTATCAGCTCTTGTATACTCAAGTTAAAACCAAATTAATAGGCTTTTAAAATGGTAATGCAATAGTTTCTGGATCAACAAAATCCTTGGTATAGGGATTTTCAAGAAAGCTAAGTGGCGGTCTTTGTGGTTGAAGAATGTCTTCTTTTGAAATACCATAAACCTGCCAATAATTGGAAAGCAATTGAGAAAATATATCCTCATTCCAAAATCCGAAAAAGGCATCTTTCGGAGCTGCATCAACTGCGATGCTCAAGTTATGGCCTTGATTGGTTACAGTGAATTTAGGTGCGTATTGTAAAATATAATCTGAATAATGAAATCTGGCGTACAATTCTTCAAACTGCGCTGGATGCAAGACGTGCCCTTCTATTTTCTGCAGAATTTCTTTTTGCTTCTCCTTTATAACGCCATTATCTTGTAAACAGGCAATAAAACCAAACCCGTTTACACCGAACGAAAACATTAAATTAATGGCATCATCGCGATAGCTGAAAATATCCGCGGAGTATTTTAATGGAAATACCACAATACTCCATGGTTTTTTACCCACAAAAGAAATCGGTTCTATGATCGATTGCAACATGAGGTGAAAATTACCAAAGCGTTCTTTAAGGGCTGGTGAAAGTTCAAATGCTTTACGTTTTTTAAGCAATCGGTCTCTTTCGTAAATCATTTCGTAGTACAACAATCCATAGACCATTCTACCCGTCCATTGAAAAATCAAAACTTCATCAAGTGCGGCCATTCCTTCATAACCGTTTTTATAAGCTTCCTGAATTTTCACATCTAAGGCATCAAACGCTTGTTTGACTTCGGGAGAACAGGGCACTTCAAGATCTTGGTAATGATAAGACTTGGCCTTATCCATCATCTCAACTCGTTCTTCTCCAAATTTAAAATGCGC
Organism: Gelidibacter salicanalis; assembly: GCF_016469035.1. Lineage (GTDB taxonomy): Bacteria > Bacteroidota > Bacteroidia > Flavobacteriales > Flavobacteriaceae > Gelidibacter > Gelidibacter salicanalis_A. The sequence continues at coordinate 85,733 of NZ_JAEHJZ010000003.1, forward strand.
CATCAACCATTCTGGAAAAACAGTCATCTTTTCATTGGTTAAAGCTCCGGAAAGAAAGCAGAAGTGTTCGTCAAAAATTAAATCTTTAAAAGGGTTAAAAAGCTCTTGGGACATAAATAGTCGGAAAAATTAAGTTGATATCTTGTGCAAAGTTAGCCATAAACTCTCGCTTACTTATCGGAAGTTAAAGAGAAATTTTTTGAGAAATAAAATAAAAACACCACTTTAAAAGCAGAACACGCTTGGCACTAAACTCTCCCTAGCAGCTTGGATATTGCATAATTTGAGAACCGATAGCTTAACGCAACTTTTCACTCAAATATTTCCAATACCGCTTCGGAACGTGTTGTACGTTGAGTTTCATATTTTTACGTGAGGCAATATTGGTGCTTTCAAAATAATCTTGCCATAGGGTTTGAAATTCTAATTCTGATGCTATAAAGTAATCGCTTTTGGTTTTGGTGGCATCGAATCCTTCGGGCAATGACAATTGCATCACCTCTACTTTATCTAAATCATAATACAAACCGTACCCACGCTTCATATCATAAATAATCCACTTTTGATCGGCATACCGATTTTTAAAATGCTTGGAAATGAGCGGTAAAACATCAAAATCAGGTTCGATCGTGGCAAAATAGATCCCGTCATTGGTCAGTCGGAATCTGACAAAGGCTTCCATTCTATGCTTTTCCCGCCCTACGCTTTTAGCAATCTGTGATATTTTCAAAACGGTTTCATTAGAGAAATCTGAATCGATTAGGAGAGCACTTTCAAAAGCTAGCTGAATGTAATCTAGTAAGAGCGCCTCAACTTGCCATTGCCCACTTAAAAATGCCGCATACAACCTCGAGCTTCCGCGCGCACTCGTTTTACTTTTGATGCCTTTCCAAACCCGATCGGCTTTGTTTAAGTCGGTAGTGATTTCAAGTGTATTACCAAAGAGCGATTCTTGGACGCTTTCTGGTCTTTGAAAAATGACTGTTTGCAATTTGAGTTCATACACATCAAAGACACCCGTCAGAAAACCATCAAACGTGCCATCATAAATAAGTGTATGTTCTTCTGAGACTAACATCTATTCAAATAGGTTCAATTGCGGACTCAAGATTTTCTGATATTTACTGGTTGTATTTTGCAAAATGATTGATTTTAATTGAGGCCCCGTCAAATCGCGACGTTCAAAATCTCTTGAATCGCACACCAAAAAGTATTTCGCCCTATTTAAAGCGACCCCCATGCGTTTGAGATGATCCCAATTTAACTTCCGAAACTGTCGCGCTTGTATAATTTTATAAACGGATTTCATCCCCAATCCGGGAATGCGTGCCAACATCAATTGATCTGCTTTATTGACATCTACAGGAAAATGCTCCATATTCCTGAGTGCCCATCCTAATTTGGGATCGACGTCTAAATCGAGATTTTGGTGGTCGTTATTCAGAATTTCGTGGACTTCAAATCCGTAAAACCGCATCAGCCAATCGGTTTGATACAATCGGTTTTCACGCAACATAGGCACATCGGTACCTATTTGAGGTAAGCGCGAATCATAACTAATAGGAATATACCCCGAATAATATACCCGTTTTAAATTGAATTTCTTATAAAAATAATTGGACGTCCACATGATTTGCTGATCACTTTCGCCGCTCGCCCCAATAATCATTTGTGTACTTTGACCTGCTGGTGCAAATTTTGGGGTACTTTTTATAATTTTCTTCTCCGATTGGTATTGGATGATTTCATTCTTAACTTTCACCATCGGCTTTATAAAATCTTCGCGATTCTTTTCTGGGGCCAAGAGTTTTAAGCCTTCCCTTGTAGGAATTTCGATATTTACACTCAATCTGTCGGCATATAATCCAGCCTCTTTCATCAACTCATCAGAGGCTCCCGGAATGGATTTTAAATGGATATAACCGTTAAAATTTTCTTCCAACCGCAATTTTTTCGCCACCGCTACCAAACGTTCCATCGTATAATCGGCACTTTTAAAAATACCGGAACTCAAAAACAAGCCTTCAATATAATTCCGACGGTAGAAATTGATGGTCAAATCCACCACTTCCTGAACCTGAAATGCCGCCCGTTTAATGTCATTACTTTTACGGGTCACACAATACGCGCAATCAAAAATGCAGTAATTGGTCAGCAATATTTTTAACAAGGATACACAACGTCCATCTTCAGTATACGAGTGGCAGATGCCCATACCTGTAGCATCACCAAGCCCCTTACTGGCATTGCTGCGCTTACTTCCGCTTGATGCACAAGACACATCGTATTTAGCCGCATCGGCAAGGATCTTCAATTTTTCCTGGGTACGTTCAAAGGACATAAAGCGAAGCTAGAATTTAAATATTTTAGAAATTTTGAATAAAATTAAACTGAATGCGTCACTTTATTTAACAATATAGATCGAAAGGTTAACCTAAAAACTTCAGCTTCTGATAAATCACAAATCTTTGGAGAGCTGACTCAAATTTATTAAAAAATATTGCCCATTCCCTTTCTTTGTCTTACTTTTATTTTATGACAGAAGTTGATATAGAAAAGGAAAATGCTGCCATTGCAAAAGCCTATAAACAGTTGCTTAAGGTAAGTTACCAAACGCTAAGTGCGGCTGATAAAAAACTGATACGAAAAGCTTTTGATGTAGCTGTGGAAGCTCACAAAGACCAGCGCCGTAAATCAGGTGAAGCATATATATTCCACCCCATTGCGGTAGCAAAAATTGTGGCGCAAGAAATTGGGTTGGACGCTACGTGTATTGCGGCGGCATTATTACATGATGTGGTTGAGGACAACCCTGACTATACTCATGATTTTATTGAAGAAACCTTTGGGAAAACTGTGTCCCGAATTGTAGATGGATTGACCAAAATATCATCCTTAAGCAAGGAAACAGATGTCTCTACGCAGGCAGAGAATTTCAGAAAAATGCTCTTGACGCTCAATGATGATGTACGCGTTATTATCATTAAAATTGCAGACCGTCTTCATAACATGCAGACCATGGACTCCATGCGTGCGGATAAGCAGGAAAAGATAGCGTCTGAAACCCTATACATCTACGCGCCTTTAGCCCACAGGATTGGACTTTACAATATTAAAAGTGAGCTTGAAGATTTAGGGTTAAAATATACAGAACCTGAAGTCTACCAAGAAATTCACAACAAAATAAGAGAAAGTAAGGAAGAGCAAGATATTTATATCAAAGCATTTTCTCAAGTTATTGTAGATTCCTTAGACAAAGAAGGTCTGAGTTACAGTATTAAAGGCCGACCAAAATCCATCTATTCCATCCGAAGAAAAATGCTCAAACAAGGCGTTTCCTTTGATGAAGTGTATGATAAGTTTGCGGTAAGAATCATCTATAAATCTGATTTTGACAATGAAAAATTTCTGGCTTGGAAAATCTATTCAATTGTAACGGATCATTTTATTCCCAACCCAATTCGTTTACGGGATTGGATATCATCTCCAAAATCTACAGGATACGAAGCCTTACACATTACGGTGATGGGGCCAAAGGGTCGCTGGGTAGAAGTTCAGATTAGAAGTGAGCGGATGAATGAAATTGCTGAAAAAGGCTACGCAGCGCACTACAAATACAAACAAGGCAACGCTGAAGATGCCTTAGATACTTGGATTGACAAGCTTCAGGAAGCTTTGGAAAGCAACGAAACCAATGCTGTGGATTTTGTAGAGCAGTTTAAGCTGAACCTATATTCTAAAGAAATTTACGTCTTCTCTCCCAAAGGCGATTTAAAATCATTGCCAAAAGGGGCCACGCCTCTCGATTTTGCGTTTAGTATCCATACAGAAATTGGCATGAAAACCAGAGGTGCAAAAGTGAACGGTAAACTGGTACCGCTAAGTCACGAACTACAAAGTGGTGACCAAGTAGAAATTTTGACTTCAGAAAACATAAGACCAAATAGAAACTGGCTGGATTATGCTACTACGGCCAGAGCCAGAAGTAAAATAAAATCGTCTTTAAAGGATGAAAAGAAAGTGGTTGCTGAAGAAGGAAAGGAGATTTTAAGACGTAAATTAAAGCAACTCAAGATTATCCTGGACGAAAAATCGATCAATGAAATGGTCTTGTTTTTTAAGCTAAAAACCAGTTTAGATCTGTTTTATAGAGTTGGTATTGGCTCTATTGACAATCCTATGCTTAAAGATTTTGCCTCCTCACGCAGCAATGCGTTTATGAGTTACATCAAAAGTAAGATCCGCAAGCCAACGGTGGTCCAAAATATTGATAAAGATGAAATTACCGCCAAATATGACATGTTGGTGTTTGGCAAGGAGGAGGAGAAATTGGATTATAAACTTTCTGCCTGTTGCAACCCAATTCCAGGAGACGACGTGTTCGGGTTTTTAACGATTAATGAGGGCATAAAAATCCATAAAAAAAACTGTCCGAATGCGCTGAGTCTGCAGTCTAATTATGCCTACAGGATTATGCAAGCCAAATGGATTGATTCTTCCCAACAAGAATTTGCCGCCCAAATAACCTTGTCGGGTATTGATAATATGGGCTTGGTCAATAACATCACCAGAGTTATTTCTTCCAATATGCATGTCAACATGAAAAGCATTAGTTTTCAAAGTGATGACGGCATATTTTCAGGTAAAATCAACGTTATCGTGAAAAACAGTACGATGCTTAAAAAACTCATGGAGAATCTAAAAAAAATTAACGGGATTGATAAGGTCGCAAGAGTTTAAATAGTGTAAATTTGCCAACGTAAATTATGAGTGCAAAAACAAAACATACCAATCAGGAAATAGTTAAAAACGTGTTCACCACATTTTTGGAAAGTAAAGGGCACCGAAAAACCCCTGAGCGCTATGCTATTCTACAAGAAATTTATGATAGTGAAGAACATTTTGATATAGAATCTCTCTATATTAAAATGAAAAACAAAAACTATCGGGTGAGTCGTGCAACGCTTTACAATACCATTGAATTGTTATTGGATTGTGCCTTGGTTCGCAAGCATCAGTTTGGTCAAAATCAGGCACATTACGAAAAGTCTTATTTTGATAAACAACACGACCATGTCATTTTAACAGATACTGGAGAAGTTATCGAATTCTGCGATCCCAGGATCCAATCTATCAAAAAAACGATTGAAGAAGTATTTGACATCTCTATCACCAACCACTCACTTTACTTTTACGGAACAAAGAACGAACAACCTAAAGAATCTTAAAAATGGCAGTAGATTTACTACTAGGATTACAATGGGGCGACGAAGGCAAAGGAAAAATTGTCGATGTCTTGACCTCTAATTACAATATTATTGCACGCTTCCAAGGAGGGCCAAATGCTGGACACACCTTGGTGTTTAACGGCAAAAAGCACGTGCTCCACACCATTCCATCAGGAATCTTCCACGAGGGTACGTTTAATTTAGTTGGCAATGGTGTCGTAATTGATCCTGTCATTTTCAATAAGGAACTCGACAAACTTGAAGAACAAGGCGTTGATTTCAGAAAATCACTATTGATTTCACGTAAGGCACATATTATTTTACCAACCCATCGATTGCTTGATGCGGCGAGTGAAGCCTCCAAAGGGAAAGCTAAAATTGGCTCTACCCTTAAAGGCATAGGCCCAACCTATATGGACAAAACAGGCAGAAATGGTATTAGAGTTGGCGATGTAGAAATGGCCGATTGGAAAGATAAGTACCGTGCGCTCGCTGATAAGCATGAAGCCATGATTGCCTTTTATAATGTAGATCTGCAGTATGATTTGCAGGAACTTGAAACTGAGTTTTTTAAATCGGTTGAAGTATTAAAATCATTGATATTTATAGATTCAGAAGAATATTTGCACCAAGCTCAAAAAGAAGGCAAAACAATTTTGGCTGAAGGTGCACAAGGTTCTTTATTAGATATTGATTTTGGAACCTATCCTTTTGTAACGTCTTCAAACACCACTGCTGCTGGAGCTTGCACAGGATTAGGGATTGCACCTAATAAAATTGGCGAAGTCTATGGTATTTTTAAAGCTTACACCACCAGAGTAGGTTCAGGACCTTTCCCTACTGAGTTATTTGACGAAGTTGGAGAGACTATGGGCCGTGTGGGTAATGAATTTGGTGCTACAACTGGACGCTCACGTCGTTGTGGATGGTTAGATTTAGTAGCCTTACGCTATGCTTGCCAAGTGAATGGCGTTACTAAATTGATCATGATGAAAGGCGATGTACTTTCTGGCTTTAAAACCCTAAAAGTATGTACCTCTTACAACTATAAAGGCGAAGAAATTCAGCATTTCCCTTACAATGTTGAGCCAGAGAACCTGACGCCAATCTATACTGATTTTAAAGGATGGAATGAGGATTTGACGGGGATGACGGATGCTGCAGACATGCCACAAGCTTTGGTAGAGTATATTGAGTTTTTGGAAAAAGAACTTGAAATTCCAATTACCATTGTCTCTGTTGGACCGGATAGAAAACAAACCATTATAAGATAATTTTTAAAACAAACCTGTCTCACAAAGGTCAGACAGGTTTGTTTTAAATAATATTCATTACATAAATGAGCGTACTTCCTAATCACTATAGCGATGTCTGCACATAAATTTATGTTAATGGAAAATAATGCTTAAATTAAAGAGTTACTTTTGAAAATCAGTTGTCACACATTGAGAGCATTACACCTTTTTATAACCTTGTTAAGTTTTGGTCTTTCTGTTACCGCACAAACAGAAAAGCTCAAGAAAATTCGGGTGGAATATGCAGGTTTTGTTGATTCTGACAGTTTAAGAGGCCCTGGGGTTTCGGTTTTTACAAGAGATGACACCCAACAAGTCCACTTTACCCATGAGGGTATCAATCTGTATTGCGATCAGGCCATATATTACGAAAAGGAAGATTTTATTGAAGCCTACAGCAATGTGGTCATGCAGCAAGGCGACACGATCAATATGACTGCCAAGTATGCCGAATATAGCGGTAAGACGCAATTGGCTTTTGCCAGTGGCGATGTTGTGCTCACAGAACCAAAATCGGTTTTAACTACAGACACCCTTCATTTTGACCGTATCAAACAACAAGCCTATTATCGGAATAAAGGCAAGGTTGTTCGAGATTCTTCAGGTACTATTACCAGTCAGATTGGCCGGTATTACATGAACACTAAAAAATACCAGTTTGTACAGGATGTCGTTTTGGTAAACCCGGAATATACCCTGAACACCACCCACCTCGATTTTTATACAGAAACTGGACATGCCTATCTTTATGGGCCTTCCACTATTGTGGGCGAAGCCAATACCATTTATGCTGAACGCGGTTTTTACAATACCAATAACGATACAGGGTATTTTGTGAAAAACTCCAAAATCAACTATCAGAATCGTGTTTTTGAAGGTGACAGCATGTATTTTGATAGGAAAATCAATTTTGCCTCAGCTACCAACAACATCAAAGTTACGGACACCATTAATAACAGTATTGCCCGTGGACATTATGCTGAAATATGGCGCGCTAAAGATTCTGTCTTTATCACCAAACGCGCTTTGGCAATCACGGTTCAGGAGACCGATTCCATTTATATGCACAGCGATACCTTGATGGTCACAGGAAAACCCGAGCATCGCATTACTAGAGCCTATTATAATGCCAAAATATTTAAGAGCGATTTGAGCGGCAAGGCTGATTCCATACATGCCGATCATAAAGCTGGACTCACGCAACTTATCAACTTAAAGCGTTTTTCAACCACTGATGCCTTTACCACCAGACGCAGACCCATCTTGTGGAATTTGGACAATCAAATGACTGGAGACACCATTCACCTGATATCAAATCCCAAAACCGAACAATTGGATTCTCTAAAAGTATTTGAGAATGCCTTTTTGATTAGCAAAGACACACTTGGTACCGGCTTTAATCAGATCAAAGGCTTACGGCTTATCGGTCTCTTTGAAGACAATGAGCTTTATAACGTAGACATTATTAAAAACGCTGAAGTCATCAATTATTCTAGAGACGACAATCAGGAACTCATTGGCATCAACAAGTCCAAATCCGGAAAAATCAACCTTAAAATTGAGAAAGACTATAAGATCATCACCTTAATTGACCAGGTAGATGGTGACATTTATCCCGAATCCAAATTCCCCGAAAATGCACGAAAACTGAGAGGTTTTGACTGGCGCGAAGAAGAACGGCCAAAAAGTGTCGAGGATTTATTTAGCGATGACCCACCCTTAGTGTTGCCGGTAATCAAAGGTTTAGGTGAGTATGTGCCGCAAGAAGAATTTTTTGATGACGCCTTGCTGAAACGTGTGGAAGATGCAAAACCCATCGGTACTAAAAAGGACGATGCCCAAAAAGCATCGCGCAACATTCCGAAGGAAGCGCTTAAAAAAGCAGATTCTTCAAAAGTAAAACCGTTGCAGCAAACTCAGAAAAAGGAAAACTAATATGACTAGCGATTTCTTACAATACCAAGCACAGACTACACCACATCCTTTGGCAATGGAAGTTTCCCACGCTGAAGGCTGTTATGTTTATGACACCAACAATAAAGCCTATCTCGATTTTGTTGCTGGTGTTTCAGCCTGTAGTCTGGGCCATCGCCATCCTAAAGTGGTCAAAGCAATAAAAGATCAGTTGGATAAATACATGCACGTTATGGTGTATGGAGAATATATTCAGGAACCAGCAGTAGAACTCGCTAAGATTTTGGCGCAACATTTACCAAAATCTTTAGACTGTACCTATCTGGTTAATTCTGGCACGGAAGCCATTGAAGGCGCTTTAAAATTAGCGCGACGTGCAACTGGCAGAAGTCAGATTGTATCTACCCACAACGCTTATCACGGCAACACGATGGGCTCTATGAGTGTGATGGGTTACGAAGAGCGCAAACAAGCCTTTAGACCTTTAATTCCAGACGTCCATTTTATTACCTTTAACAAGACTGAAGATTTAAACCAGATTACGCATAAAACGGCTGCGGTCATCTTAGAAACCATTCAAGGTGGTGCTGGTTTTATAGAGCCACATTCCAACTATTTGACTAAGGTCAGAACGCGTTGTGATGAAGTGGGTGCGTTATTGATTTTGGATGAAATTCAACCTGGCGTAGGGCGTACAGGAAAATTATTTGGCTTTGAGCATTACAACTGTATTCCTGATATTTTAGTCACTGGAAAAGGCCTTGGTGGCGGAATGCCAATTGGTGCTTTTACAGCGTCAAAATCAATGATGCAAACTTTACAGGATCGTCCAAAACTAGGACACATTACCACCTTTGGTGGGCATCCAGTTATTGCAGCGGCTGCACTGGCAACCGTAAAGGAAATTACAGAAAGCAATTTAATGGCAGAAGCCCTAGAAAAAGAACAAATTTTCAGAAAACATCTCATTCACCCATTTATTACAGAAATTAGAGGTCGCGGATTAATGTTGGCGGCATTAACAGCATCTGCAGAGACAACAAACGAACTGATTTTGAAGGCACAAGGCAAAGGTTTAATACTTTTCTGGTTGCTTTTTGAACCAAAAGCCATTCGTTTAACACCGCCTTTAACCATAACTAACGATGAAATCATAAAAGGTTGCCAAATTATCATTGAAATTTTAGATGAAATTTCGGCCAAATTTTAGAGTTCAGTAAGGCCTACAACGCACTGTAACATAGGCTTTCACCCCAACCATTAAATAGACAAGAGTAGTGCTGTTAATTAATTTGTTGAAAACATTCGGCTTAATAATCACATTTCTCTCCTGATAACGTTACATTTATTTCAACGAACAATACAAGTGCTTATGGAGTTCAGTCAACATGACGACGACAATAATTATTCGCTAACAAAATTTGAATCGATGTTAAAAACCAACAATGTGTTGTTTTTTGATTCCAATGAGTTTGAAAATATCATCCAATTCTATTTTGAAAATGGCCGCATTGCACTCGCAAAAAAAGCTGTCAAATTAGGACTGGAGCAGCACCCTTCATCCATAGTTTTAAAACTTTTTCAAGTAGAAATTTACATCTTGGAAGACAAGTTGCCACAGGCAGAAAAACTGTTGGATGAATTGTATATTTTAGAACCTTCCAACGAAGAAATCTATATTCAAAAAGCAAGTATTTTATCGAAACGTGATGAGCATGAAAAAGCCATTGACACATTAAAAATCGCCCTAGAATTATCTGATTTAGAGGAAGAAGACGCCGATTTATATGCACTGATTGGCATGGAATACCTTTTTATGGACCAATTTGAAAACGCCAAAACATATTTTATCAAGTGTTTGGAGTTGGACATGGAAGACTATTCGGCTTTGTATAATATTATTTACTGTTTTGAATTTTTAGACCTGCATGAAGAGGCCATTGATTTCCTTAACCGTTATTTAGATAAAAATCCTTATTGTGAAGTGGCGTGGCATCAATTGGGAAAACAATATTCTTCCTTAAAAGACTATCCAAAAGCCTTAGCTGCATTTGAATTTGCCATAATTTCTGACGATACTTTTGTGGGCGCCTATCTCGAAAAAGGGAAGGTGTTGGAAAAAATGAAAAAGTACGAAGAGGCCATTGAAAACTATAACATCACCTTGGCATTAGATGAACCAACCTCGTTTGCGTTATTGAGAATTGGCAACTGTTATGAAAAATTAGGCTCGGATGACTTGGCCGTGCAATATTATTTTAAGACCGTCCATGAAGACCCATTGTTAGACAAAGGTTGGATTTCCATTACCCGTTTTTATAACAAAAAGAAAGATTACCACAAGGCTCTGTATTATATCAATAAAGCTATTAATATTGATGCGGACAATGTGAGGTATTGGAAACTTTACGCACAAATCAACCACCGTCTAAACTTTATTGAAGAAGCAGAACGTGGCTACAAAAAGACATTAGACCTCGGTAATTATGAATTGGATACATGGCTTGCAAGAACTGATGCCCTTATTGGCCTAGGTGAGTATGAAGCTTCTGCCCTTAACCTGATTCAAGCAGCAGAATTTTACCCAGAAACAGCGGAGATTGAATACCGTTTGGCCGGCATTTATTTTACGTTATTCGAAAATGAAAAAGGACAATACCATCTTAAAAACGGATTGCTCCTTAATGAAGATTACCATTTTATTCTTCAGGAATTATTCCCTTTAATTGCTGACCATCAAATGGTGGTCAATATTATTTCAGGTTCCAAAAAAACCTCCAAGTAAATTTATATATCTTTACGGCTTTTATATGTAAAATCAACAATGCAAAGACGCTTTTCAGATTACCTATTCATATCACTTAAAGGAATTGCAATGGGAGCAGCAGATGCCGTTCCTGGAGTTTCAGGAGGTACCATAGCTTTTATTTCTGGTATTTACGAAGAATTGATTACGACTATCAGTGGCGTCAATTTAGACTTATTAAAAACCTTCAGAAAAAGTGGATTTTCTGCTTTTTGGAGCCAACTTAACGGCAACTTTTTATTGGCTCTGCTTACCGGAATAATTATCAGTTTTGTGTCGTTTATGAGACTTGCTAAATTCCTGATTGAACATCATCCCATATTGATATGGTCTTTCTTTTTTGGACTCATCGTGGCGAGTATCTTTTTTGTAGGCAAACAAATTAAAACTTGGAATTTAGGCACTATCGTGGCTTTAATCATTGGATCGCTAGCTGCATTTTACATCACGACACTGCCCTCTATGGCAAATAATGACAGCTCCATATTCTTGTTTTTTGCGGGAGCTGTGGCAATTTGTGCCATGATTTTACCTGGAATTTCAGGGTCTTTTATTTTGGTGATCTTGGGCGCTTATAAAACGCTTAGTGATGCATTACACGCTTTTGATTTTAAAAAAATAGCCATTTTCGCTGTTGGCGCGGTGATTGGGTTATTAAGTTTTAGTAGAGTATTAAAATGGTTGTTTAACCACTATAAAAATACGACGCTGGCAGTGCTTACCGGATTTATTTTTGGATCATTGAACAAGATTTGGCCATGGAAAGAGACCTTGACCGTTTTAGAAAAGTCGACTGGCAACACTGCTCCCATCCAAAATGTAACAGATTTTGGAACTCTTGAAGTCTACCAAGGACAGATTAATGATTTTGAGACCTTTAAGATGATCTCAGAAAAGAGTGTATGGCCGCTTCACTATTCAGAAATCAATAACGGCGTAGACCCGCAAATAACCTGGGCTATTGGATTGATGATTGTGGGATTTTTAACTATCTTCATTCTTGAAAAAGTAGGCTCCAAAACTCCATAAATGCAAAGCACCAGAACCTTTACAGATAAACTTTTTTTAGTTATAAAGGGCTTGGCTATGGGTGCTGCAAATAAGGTCCCTGGGGTTTCAGGTGGAGTTGTTGCGTTTGTGGCGGGATTTTATGAAGAGTTTATTTACTCACTTCAGAAAGTAAACAAAACAGCCTTTAAATTACTTTTTAACGCTCGTTTCAAAAGTTTTTTCCATTATATAAACGGACGATTTTTGGGTTTGCTTTTCTTAGGAATGATTATCAGCTATTTTAGCATCTCCAAAATTCTAGATTATTTTCTTGTCCATTCTGAGCTTTATGTATGGAGCCTTTTCTTCGGATTGATTATCGGTTCCATTTATTACATTAACAAAGATTTCAACGACTGGAACTACAAAACCATCGTCGCGCTTGTTATAGGTATTGTTTTGGGTGTTGGAATCAGTTTCCTTGACCCTGCCAAAGAAAACGATAATCTATTTTTTGTGTTTTTCTGTGGCATCATCAGCGTTTCAGGCATGACCCTACCAGGTTTTTCTGGTTCTTTTATTCTCATCCTATTAGGAAACTATGTACTCTTATTGGTAGATTCTGTCAACGCTCTTTCAGATACTTTTTATGAAATTATCGTGGGTGATTTTAGCGTGTTCCACAACTCAGAGCGCATTACCTTACTCAAAGTTTTAATCGTTTTTACATTAGGTTCTGTAACCGGATTGGTAACGTTTTCACACATGTTGAGCTACATTCTTAAACATTACAAAAGCATTACCACCGCCTCTATTATTGGCTTTATTGTGGGCTCTCTAGGTGTTGTTTGGCCTTGGAAAAAAACCATCTATAGACTCGCAGATGATGGGGGATTTATCTTTGACTCCGCAGGCAAGAAAGTAGTTTCCAATTACGAACGCTTTATACCGAGTTTGCATAGTGAAACCTATTTGGCAATAGTATATATTGGAGTTGGTATTATAATTGTTTTAGCATTAGAATGGTATGGAAACAAAACTAGAAAAATCAATGTCTAGATTTGGGCTGGTGGGTAAAAATATTGAATATTCATTTTCAAAAGCCCATTTTACGACCAAGTTTGAGAATGAACAGCTCCCGTATTCTTACGAGAACTTTGACATTGATACTATTTTAAAATTTCCAGAAATTTTAGAACAAGGAGATCTGATGGGCCTCAACGTTACGATTCCCTATAAAGAACAAGTCATTCCTTATTTAGATTCACTTCATGAAACAGCATCAGAAATAGGTGCCGTTAACACCATAAAAATCTACGCGTCCGGAAAAACAAAAGGCTTTAACACAGATTATTACGGATTTACAGAATCCATCCAACCGTTGTTAAAACCTCATCATGTTAAGGCATTGATTTTAGGTACAGGTGGCGCCTCTAAAGCTATTGCTTATGCTTTAAAAAAGTTAGAGATCAGCTTTGAGTATGTCTCTCGAAGCCCAAATGCTAAGGCAAAATTTTTATATACTGATCTCACAGAAGCTATTATCAGAGACCATAAAATCATTATCAACTGTACGCCAGTGGGCACCCATCCCAACGTCAATCAATGTCCTGATATCCCGTATGATGCAATTACCAAAGTGCATTTGCTTTATGATTTGATTTATAATCCTATTCAAACAAAATTTTTGATCTGCGGCGAAATTAAAGGTGCCACTATTTGCAACGGCTCAAAAATGCTGGAATATCAAGCTGAAAAAGCATGGGAGATTTGGAGCAAGTAGGCTAAATGGCCTAAAAGCAACTTTCTCTTTTGTAATCTAAGGGGTTGTTAGTATATTTACTTCCAACAACATGAACTTTAAACATTACGACGATGTCAGAGAAAGATAACCTGCATGATGCAGATGGAAACGAGGATTTAAAAAGCAAGGCTATCACTACTGAATACACAGTTGCTGAAAACCAAAACACACCAGAAGATACCCCTTCAAACGAAACAACTGAAGCATCAGATGCTATCAAAAGTGAAGCCACTGAAACCCCAAAAGACGAAGAGCAAGCAGATCAACCTGTAGAAGATAACACAACAGCAACGGCTAATTCAGAAGACACAGCAGCTAACAAGAAAGACGCACATGTGGATGAAATTGAAAAATCCAATGCTGAAGATGCTGAAGACGAAGGCAATAATGAGCGCCATACTTTAGAGGATAAAGACTACCACTCCATGACTATGGAGCAGTTGGCAGATGAATTTGAAACCTTACTAAAGAACAAAAAAGTTCAGACTATAAAGTCTCATATAGACGAGATTAAAACCGAATTCAACTCTAAGTTTTCAGAAATTCTAGAAGAAAAGAAAGAGGAATTCTTAAGCGAAGGCGGAAGTGAGATTGATTTCTTTTATTCCAGCCCGCTAAAAAAGCGCTTCAATGCGCTTTATAAAGATTACAAAAACAATCTTAACGCATATTACAAGACTTTAGAGACCAATCTGAAGTCTAATTTAGAGAACAGATTACGCATTATTGAGGATATTAAAGGCCTGATTAATGTTGAAGAAAACATCAACACCACCTATAAACTTTTTAAGGATTTACAGGAAGAATGGCGTACTGCTGGTCCAATACCAAGAGACAAATACAATAATGCATGGAATACGTACCACCATCATGTAGAGATTTTCTATGACTTTTTGCATCTCAATCGCGATTTGCGCGATATGGATTTCAAACACAATCTCGATCAGAAATTAAAAATCATCGACCGTGCTGAGGAATTGGCCCAAGATGACAATTCAAACCGAGCTTTTAGGGAGTTGCAGGTACTCCATAAAATGTGGAAGGAAGACTTAGGCCCTGTTGATAAAGAACATAGAGAGGCTATTTGGGAGCGTTTTAGCAACGCAACCAAAACCATACATGATAAAAGACAAGCCTATTACGCTGACGTTGATAAAGCCCACGAAGCCAATCTGGAGAAAAAAGAAGCCATCATTGCTAAAATTGAAGAGATAGCTAAGGATGAACTCAATTCTCATCAGGCGTGGCAAAATAAAATTAAGGTTATTGAAGGCTTGCGTACTGAATTTTTTAACGCTGGCAAGGTACCTATTAAAGTAAATGAAGCCACATGGGCAAAATTTAAAGCTGCTGTAAGAACTTTTAACAAAAAGAAAAATTCGTTTTATAAAGGTTTAAAAAAGGATCAATATACCAATTTACAGAAGAAATTGGATTTGATCAAAATTGCTGAAGAGCACAAGGATAGTGATGATTTTGATACTGTTACACCATTGATGAAGAAAATTCAGAATGAATGGAAAGAGATTGGACACGTGCCAAGGAAGGACAGTGACAAGATATGGAAACGATTTAAAGCTGCGTGTAACCATTATTTTGACAAGCTGAATGCTGAACGCAACGCTGCAAATAAAGGCGAAGTAGAAGCTTTTGAAAAGAAATCGAAATTACTTGATAATTTAAAAGAATTATCACTAAGCGGTACGCCTGAGGAAGATTTAGAGACCATTAAGAAAAAAACTGAAGAGTGGAATGCTTTAGGACCAGTACCGCAAAATAAACGTTTCATTGAAGGTAAATTCAATAAAGCAGTAGATAGCTTATTCAATAATTTAAAAATGGATAAGTCTGAAGTAGAAATGATCAAGTTTGAAAACAAACTGGAGCATTTATCTCAACCGGACGATACGCGATTGCTAGACAATGAACACCATTTTATTCGTAAAAAAATTGATGAAGTGCGTGGGGAGATTAACCAATTGGAAAATAATCTTCAATTTTTCTCCAATATTGATAAAACCAATCCTTTGGTCAAAGATGTATTGAACAATATAGAAAACCACAAGGAAAACTTAGCTGTTTGGGAAGAAAAATTCAAGAAGCTGAAAGAACTGTATTAATAGTAAAGTATAGACTAATTAAAAAGTCTCAATTTTTCAAGAAGAAAAATTGGGCCTTTTTTTTATGACATCAAAGTTATGAATCAAAGTTATGAATGAACAACCTCGACCCAAGGGTANNTTGCTTCGCAACTTTTAAAAATTGAGTTTCACTAATTTAAAAAGACGAAATGGCCTAAAAATCAAATCCTATCTGTGAAAACAGATAGGATTTTGACCCCTAACTAAACTAAATTTTTAATCTTAATTAATACCGCTTAAAATATAACTAAGACTACCTACTTATGATTATGAAACTAATTAAAGTTTCATTGTATCATATATACGAATACAATCCCGTCTTGGATTACGAGATGACATAAAAAATCAAACTTTTTTTGCTTCTTCCCAAAATACATCCATTTCTTTCAATGTCATCTCTGATAGAGGCAGGTTGATTTCCCGAGACTTAGCCTCTAAATACTGAAATCTTTTGATGAATTTCTTATTGGTGCGTTCCAATGCGTTCTCGGGATTTATTTTTAAAAACCGCGCATAATTAATGATAGAAAAAAGCACATCACCCAATTCACTTTCCATTTTATCGGCATCGCCTTTAGCGATTTCAACTTTTAATTCGGCGAGCTCCTCCTCCACTTTCTCGTACACCTGTTCTGGATGGTCCCAATCAAAACCAATCCCGGCAACTTTATCTTGTATGCGATTGGCCTTTACCATTGCGGGCAAACTATTTGGCACGCCTTGAAGCACACTTGTTTTTCCTTTCTCTCTTAATTTAATCTGTTCCCAGTTGCGTTTCACATCTTCTTCATTTTCTACCTTTACGTCTCCATATATATGTGGGTGGCGTTCCACTAGTTTATCACAAATACTGTTACACACATCTGCAATATCAAAATCTTTTGTTTCACTCCCAATGCGCGAATAAAAAACGATATGTAAGAGCACATCGCCTAATTCTTTTTTAACCTCATCTAAATCTTTATCCAAAATTGCATCGCCCAACTCATAAACCTCTTCAATGGTTAAATGCCTGAGCGTTTCCATGGTCTGTTTCTTATCCCATGGGCATTGCTCGCGCAATTCGTCCATAATAGTTAGAAGTCGGTCAAAGGCTTGGAGCTGTTCTTGTCTACGTGTCATGTGGTTGCTTTTCTAAATTTTAAAATTACGAAAACGAATGTTGTTTGCTAGTTTATACATGAGAATCTTACGCTGGGAAAAGAGACCCTGATGGCCGACAGGCAGGCGCTGCGCTGCTAGAATCAAGAACCAAGACTAATTCACGGTCAGTAATGGCGATCCACTTAAAATTGGAAAATTCAAGGCATGATTTTATATAAAATGAAACCCCACAATTTTCAAAAGAAATCGCGGGGTTTTTATGTGTCCTGAACCAAATCTCGATTCTTGATTCTAATATCTTAATTCTAATTAAGTTTTTCTAGCGCTTGTATTTTTAGTAGATCCACCTTTTTTTGACGCCGAAGCTTTAGTCCCTACATTTTTAGAGGTATTAGGTTTAGCCGTCGTTTTAGATTGGGCTTCTTCAACTTTAGCAGCTGTTGACTTATCCTCGTTTTCTTTATCCAGTGCAGACAACAAGTCATTAGATTGCAAAATATTATACCATTGGATGACTTTCTTAATGTCACTTGGGTATACACGGTCTTCATCATAATCAGGTAATACTTCAAAGAAATACTCTTCTAGCTTATCTTTAGAATCTTTATGACTGATTGTCGTTTGCTTGCCATCTTCCTTTTCACGTACCTTTTTGAACACCTCGCGTAATGGCACTTCTTCAGTAAGCGTATACATAGCAATTTCACTCAAAACACTTACATTACTATGAATATCAACGGTAATACGTTTATTATCAAGCAACGATTCTGCAACAAAACCGCTACGTGTTTGGGTTACAATTTTAAATAGCCCTGGTTTCCCTGAAATGGATAAAATCTTATCTAAACTCATATTCTTTATATGCTTTTTATTTTGACGGAGACAAATATATACCTTTGCCTTTAGGATTGTAAAAAATTAACGTTTCTTTTTCATCGCAGGAAAACGCATCTTGTAATCGACGCTAATATTTCCTTTTGAAATATTATTCAATCTACTTTTGATTAAACGCTTCTTTAGAGTTGATAACTTATCGGTAAATAAGATACCATCAATATGATCATATTCATGCTGAATCACTCTGGCGACAAGTCCGTCAATTTCTTCAACATGCGTTTTAAAATCTTCATCTTGATATTGGATCTTGATTTTAGGTTTTCTAAACACATCTTCCCTAACCTCCGGAATACTCAAACAGCCTTCATTAAAAGCCCATTCATCCCCAGTTTCTTCAATGATTTCTGCATTTATAAACGTACGCTTAAACCCTTCTAATTGCGCTTTCTCTTCAGCGGTCAAATCTTCATCTTCGGAAAAAGGAGTCGTATCTATGACAAACAAACGAATGGCCAAGCCCACTTGTGGCGCAGCTAAACCAACCCCATAAGCATCATACATGGTTTCATACATATTGGCAATGAGTTCCTTCAATTTTGGATATTCGGCCGAAATATTTTCGCCTTCCTTTCTTAAAACAGGATCGCCATAGGCAACAATAGGTAAAATCATTGTTCTTTAAATTTAAGAGTGCAAAAATACAACACTTATTTAGGATTTTAGAAACTTCAGTTAAAATTGTTGCGCAGCACTTACTGATTGTACAAATAACTTTGAAGGATAATGGTCGCACTAATTTCGTCCACCAAGGCTTTATTTTTGCGTTGCCCTTTTTTGAGTCCGCTGTCAATCATGGTTTGAAAGGCCATTTTTGAAGTAAAGCGCTCGTCGACGCGCTTAACTGGCATTGTAGGAATGACTTTAGCTAGTTTTGTCAAAAAAGACTGAATGGATTCCTCACTTTCAGAAACCTCGTTATTCATCTGCTTTGGTTCTCCAACTAGAAACAATTCAACATTCTCCTTGGCTATATAGTCCTTTAAAAAAGGTAAAAGTTCTTTAGTGGCAACCGTTGTCAATCCGGAAGCGATGATTTGAAGTTCGTCAGTAACCGCAATACCAGTGCGTTTTGTGCCGTAATCTATTGCTAAAATTCTTGCCATACCACTTCCTGCGTAGGCAGGATTCTCATTTTAAATTCTTAATATGCAAAGTTACGTGAATTAAATTTCTGACTGAAGAGATTCATTGTAAATCATTATTGTGCGCTAAAGAATTAAGATCCTGCCTCGCCGGCAGGCAGGCGCTNNAAACAAGGTGTCATTTTTAAGTTTTTGAACCAGATCATACTTTAAGGGGGTTTGCAAACTTTTCGCCTGTTTTACCGGACACTGATGATTGGAAATTAGTAATTCAGAAATTGTCTTACTAAGACCTCCAATGAAGTGACAGAGCTACACACAAAATATTGATATCATCATTAGTAACAGCGTTCAAAAAAAGCAATTGATAAAGTTGCACCAAGAAATTTTCCAAAATGAATTATAGCTTTATATTTGTGTAAATTAAAATTTAGATATGGAACAACTACAACAAAATATAGAGAATGCTTGGGAAAATCGCGAATTACTTTCGGATAAAGTCACCATAGAAAGTATTAGAAGCGTTATTGATTTACTCGATGAAGGCACCCTGAGAGTGGCTGAACCTACCACTGATGGTTGGCAGGTAAATGAATGGGTGAAAAAAGCAGTAGTACTGTATTTCCCGATTCAAAAAATGGAAACCTTTGAAGTAGGTATTTTTGAATATCACGACAAAATCCCTTTAAAACGTGGGTATGCAGATAAAGGCATCCGTGTGGTACCTCATGCTGTTGCGAGACATGGTGCCTATATTAGTAGAGGCACGATTTTGATGCCCAGTTATGTAAACATTGGTGCTTATGTAGATGAAGGTACGATGGTGGATACTTGGGCAACGGTGGGCAGTTGTGCGCAGATTGGAAAAAACGTGCATTTATCAGGTGGTGTTGGCATTGGTGGGGTTTTAGAGCCTTTACAAGCCGCTCCGGTAATCATAGAAGACAATGCCTTTATTGGCAGCAGATGCATTGTAGTGGAAGGTGTAAGAGTGGAAAGAGAAGCGGTTTTAGGTGCAAATGTATGTTTAACGGCCTCTACAAAAATTATTGATGTAACCGGTGATCAACCTGTAGAAATGAAGGGTATTGTACCAGCACGCTCCGTAGTGATTCCGGGAAGTTATGCAAAAGAATTTCCAGCAGGAACCTACAATGTGCCTTGCGCATTGATTATCGGAAAACGCAAAGAAAGCACCAACAAAAAAACGTCTTTAAATGATGCGTTGCGGGAATATAATGTGGCTGTTTAATGAAAGTTTTAATCATACAAAAGAAAATGATTGGCGATGTGTTAGCAAGCAGTATTCTGTTTGAAGCATTGAAAGCAAAATATCCTGATGCAGTTTTGCATTATGTTATAAATTCGCATACATTTCCTGTTGTTGAGCACAACCCTTATATTGACAAACTTGTTTTCTTTACTCCAGAAATGAAACACAATAAAGGGCCTTTATGGCATTTTATAAAATCAATTCGCAAGGAACAATATGACGTAGTTGTTGATGTTTATTCTAAACCCTTAAGCATTCTTATGACACTATTTTCTGGCGCAAAAACCAGAATATCTAAATACAAGTATTATACGTACTTCATCTATAACCATCCAATTATATACGCAAATAAGGCTAGAACCAATGCTAGTTTAGCAATAGAAAATCGTTTGAAGTTACTTGAACCATTAGGAATTGAGGGTACCATTATCAAGCCGAAAATATATTTGACGCAAGAAGAAATTGAAGTTTCAAATGCATTTTTAAAACAGTATCATTTAAATCTTTCTAAACCCCTATTTATGATTAGTGTTTTAGGGAGTGATCCTAATAAAACCTATCCTTTTCCATACATGGCGGAAGTAATTGATACGATTGTTGCCCAAACCCAAGGTCAGGTCTTATTCAATTATATACCAAAGCAAATTAACGAAGCAAAAGCAATTTATGACCTCTGTAAGAAAGAGACTCAAAATCAAATTTATTTTGATGTGTATGGAGAGAATTTGAGAATGTTTTTGGCCATTACAAAACATTGCACTGCGCTAATAGGCAATGAAGGCGGCGCCGTAAACATGGCTAAAGCATTGGATATCCCCACATTTACTATTTTCTCCCCTGGGCTCAGTAAAGAAAATTGGAACATGTTTGAAGATGGAAAAAACCACGTTTCGGTACATCTCCAGGATTATATCAACTATTCTAAAAACACCTTAGATGATGCTAAAAAAAATCCACAACCGTATTATTTAAAATTCAAGCCTGAATACATCATTCCAACATTAACTGTTTTTCTAAAAGCATTTCCCAATGGCTTATAAATTTCTCATATACATATCTTACAGTTATGCAGTGCCCGTCGGAATTCCGTTGGAGGAAGAGATCATCAATCGTGGCCATACCATCAAGTGGTTTAGTGATTTAGAAAACGGGAAACAGAGTCTCAAAGGTAAAAGCAACCTATTAAATACAATTGAAGATGTTGTTGCCTATAAACCTGAGATAGTTCTCGGGGCTACTGACGATGTACCTGATTTTATTACGGGATTAAAAGTTCAAATATTTCATGGATTTTTTGCAAAAAAAAGACCATTAAAAAACGGTGAATTCTATCATTTTAGAATCCGTGGATTTTTCGACCTTTATTGTACACAGGGCCCGAGCACTACAAATGTATTCACCAAGCTTTCAAAAGAACTTAAATATTTTGAAGTCATTGAAACAGGATGGAGCAAGGCAGACCCTATGTTTCCTCTAGAAAAAAGTAGTGATTCAACACCCTCTAAAACAGACCAACGCCCTACTATAATGATTGCTTCAACCTTTACCGAACGTTTAAGCTTGGCATACAACGATGCCGTTTTCAACGAAATTAAACGACTTTCTAATTCCAACACCTATAAGTTTATCATGGTGTTACATCCCAAATTACCATTGCATATCATAGAAAAGTGGCAATTTTTAACCAATGCCAATTTTAATTTTTTTAATACGACTGATTTAATCCCCTTGTTTTTAAAAGCTGATATTCTTTTTGCCGACACCACCTCAGCAATTCAAGAATTTGTGCTTCAAAAAAAACCTGTTGTTACCTTTAAACATAGAGTACACGAAGATTTTTTAATAGATATTGATGATCCCCAAGAAATTGAAACGGCCTTTTCAACAGCTTTAAATCCGTCAGAAGACTTACTTGAAAGAATAGACACCTATATTGAAAACCTGCATCCTTATGTTGATGGAAAATCAAGTAAACGTGTCATTGATGCTTGTATATCGTTTTTGCACAAAGACAGAAGTTACCTTAATAACAAACCGTTCAATTTAATTCGCAAATATAAAATAAGAAAACGTTTGGCGTATTTTACGCTAAAAAGTTATAATGAACAATACGCCATTGAAAGGCAAGAACATGAATAAACTTTCTGTAATAATTCCCACTGGAAATGAATCTTATAACATTGCAGAGGTCATTGCTTCTGTTAATTTTGCAGATGAAATTTTAGTAGTTGACAGCTTTAGTACTGATGGAACTTATGAAAAAGCTTTAAAGCTGGCCACTAAGGTTATTCGAAGAGACTACATTTATTCTGCTTCTCAAAAAAACTGGGCCATTCCACAAGCTAAGCACGAATGGATTTTATTAGTTGATGCTGATGAACGTGTAACTCCGGAGTTGCAAAAGGAAATCATTGAAACACTGGAAAATCCAAAACCGGATGTTGTCGCATATTGGATTGGAAGAAACAACCATTTTATGGGAGAACGTGTTCATTATAGTGGCTGGAGAAATGACAAAGTAATTCGATTATTTAAACGAGATTTCTGTACATATGAAGATAAACATGTTCATGCAGAAATCATTGCCAATGGAACTGTAAGTAGTTTACATCACAAACTTTATCACAACACTTACACAACATTCGACAACTATGTAGAAAAAATTAATCGCTATGCAAATTGGCAAGCTGAGGATTACAACAAAAAAACCGGCAAACTCACAGCCTATCACTTTGTTATCAAACCTTTTTATGGGTTTTTTAAACATTACATTTTACAAAGCGGGTTTAGAGATGGGTTTGTTGGCTTAACTATTGGGTATATTCAAGGTTATACCGTCTTTATGCGCTATGTAAAATTATGGTTACTTAGAAAAGGTAGAAAATAAATTATATCTTCAGCTTTTGTTTCAATCGTTTCTTCCTGTGATATTTTTCCTGAAAAGCCTCAGTCTCACGCCACATTGCATTAAAAACCGTATCATAAGGTTTACCAATGCATTTTGCGTATTCGTCGCTCATCACCTCTACCATAGATTTATGCTTTGTTAACCGTGCGAAGTTTTTTATTCTGGTCTCAAAATCCAAACTTCCAAATTGCATCCGATTTAAATCTACCAAATAAAAATCATAATCCTCACCGTTTTTATTAATAAGGGTGTTCCCAGGAGAATGGTCCAAAAACTTGACCCCCTTTTCGTGCAGTTGGTATGTAAATCTCGTAAAGGCGCGTAGAATGGTTTCGTAATTGGGATAATCAAAATCTGTTGTAAGTTCCCTATAGGTCAAATCGCAATCCAACTGTTCACTTATATAGTAACTTTTCTTAAATAGAAATAGTGTATGAAATTCGTAATATGCTATGGGTTGCGGTGTACGAATTCCTAATGTGAGCAATTTATTAGCATACTCATAAGAGCGTTGTGCTTTACTTTTTCTAAAAAATCGATACGCAATTTGATTAACAAGATTGGGTACACGAAAGGACTTCACATTAATGGTAAAATCATTTAGCATAAATAATTTTAAGGTATTTCGTTTTTGATTCCCGTAGTCTTCGCCTTTGGTTGCAAAATCATGAATGATGTCGTCAAAAAAATCTGTTTCTAATATATGAGCGCTATGTACTGACCTCTTTCTTTTCATACTTTTTTCACCTTAAATACTGCCTTAATTTTCAATTATTTATGATTAAACACTAGGATAATATCAGTTCTGTTTATTTTTTAGAACATGCTTCAAAAATATAAAATTATAACTGTATATCCGTTTTTACTCATAACCACGTAATATTGGCAATTACAAGCCTATCGAAGATCTTCTCCCCAAAATATCTTCGATTGAGCTTGTAAACAAACTCGTTCAGATATAACTGTAGGTATTTCCTCTTTATCTTGTGATGATTGCCCACAACATTGCGCTTGGCATTGCTGATTGTTATGTGGACCCACCTCAAGGTCCCCTTTGTTGTTTCTCCGCTCGATCTCTCGCTGATGTGCAGTTCCACGTAATCGGCAATGTTGACATATGATGTGCTCTGGTCGGTAAAGACAATGGTCTGTTCTTGGGCAATCGAATCGCGTTCTGGAGTGTTCGGTCTGTACCATCCGCTTTATGGTCCTCCAACACTTTGGCCTTGAAATAACGGCATGGCGCTCAACCTTTCCAGTGTCCAGATCTTCAAGGACCGCGCTCTCTGCCATCACGATCACATTGGATTTTGTCTTGCTTCCCCGTCCCGGTTTTTGTGTCCTGTGCTCATTTTCGGAAGCTTCTATGGTGAAATAGCCCTCATCCATTTCGATCATTCCCTCCAAGGCATATCTGTCATCTCTCTTTCCCATTGCCCTGCGCAGTTTATAGACCATCGCCCAAACAGGCTCGTAACGTTTTAGGCCCAACTGGCGCTGGATCTCCTTGGAGGAAAAGCCCTTTTTGGTGGCCGTCAGCAGGAACATGGCCTTGTACCAGGTCAGAAAGGACAGGTTTGAACTCTGCATGATCGTGCCGCTGCGCAAAGAAGTCCTGCTCCGGCATTTTTTACATTCGTAGCTCCACTAGCTCTTTATCCAATAATGCTCCGTATGCGAGCACTTCTTGCAGGCGACTCCTATCTCGTTCTTCCTTAAAATGCGTGCGGCATGCCTTTTCACTGCTGAATTCGGCCGAAAAACTAAAAATATTCATACCTTTATTTTTTGTCTAAAATACTCAAAATTTGCGATTATTCGTGATTGGGGATATACAAAATTATAACTTGTTTTTTTGTAATATGATCCTGCATCTAAAAAAAAACATAAATTTACCTTTCAAAATATCAATATGTCGACTTATCCTACGTGCTCTCTTGTTACTCCTACTTATAATTGGCCTGAAGCTCTAGAACTTTTGCTTTTAAGCGTGAAAGAACAATCACATTTACCAAATGAAGTTATTATTGCAGACGATGGTTCCAGAAAAGAAACTCAGGAATTGATCAAAAAAATTCAGCAAGATTTCCCTGTTCCTTTGATTCATGTTTGGCATGAGGACAACAAAAACCAAAAGCCGGCCATTATGAATAAAGCTATTGCCAAATCAAAATATGATTATATCATTGAAATTGATGGTGACATTATAATGCACAAGGATTTTGTAAAAGATCATCTGGAAATGTCACAAAAAAATATGTTTTTGTATGGCAGTAGGGTAAACATTCAAAAAGGTTTTTTAGATGATTTATTTAGCGAAAAACAGATTTCATTTCATTTTCTTTCAAAAGGAATAAAAAAAAGAGGTAGAACACTCCGTATTCCCTTCTTATCCAATATTTATACTGAAGAGACAGAAAGATCTTCAAAACTAAGAGGCTGCAATATGTCCTTTTGGAAAAATGATTTTATTAAAATTAACGGTTTTAATGAAGACCTTGTTGGCTGGGGTATTGATGATAGTGAAATGATTCAGAGACTTTTAAATATTGGTGTGAAAGGCAAACGTTTAAAGTTTAGAGGTATTGTCTACCATATCTATCATAAAGAACAAAATAAAAGCCATATTAATATTAACAAAATTATTGAAGAAGAAACCACTAATAAAAAGATAACTTTTATTATAAATGGGATTAATCAATACTTAACTAAGAAACTTTGATACTTCAATAATTATTAACTGATTATAATGCTGCGCAGTACCCCATCAATTTTATCGCTCCTTTTCATTAATAAGTAACTATTATTGACGTGATTTTTCATACGGAATTAAGAAATGCTCCTGTAATTTTCTAAAGTTTGTTCTGCTAATTGTTTGGTTGTAAACTTTTGAAACAACAATTCATAAGACTTCTCTGCAAAAACTTTTTGCAATTCCTTGTCTTCAGACAAATATTTTAAATTTTCAGCTAATTTCTTGTAGTCTTTAACATCCGCTAAAAGTCCATTCTCATTATGCTTTATAGCCTCCGTTGTTACGCCAATTTTAGTCGTAACTACAGGCACTTTTCTATACATAGAATCCAATATAGAGGTAGGGCCACCTTCGCGTTCGGAGGTTATTATAAAAATGTCCATTTGAGGAAGTAAATCCATAGCATACTCCTGAAAACCAGTCGTAACAAAATAGGGTTCAAGACCATACTCTTTAATTAAAGGCATAAAATCGGCAGTATGCTTTCCTTCCTTGCCTATTTGAATAAAGCACACATTCTTAACATTCAACTCATGGACTAATTCATTAGCGGTTTTAACTAAAGTAACTAAATCCTTTGCTTTTGCATGATTAGCGATGTTACCTATTATAATACTGGAGTCTGGAATAGAAAATTCCTTTCGCAAACTTACTGTACTCCTTTTCTCTGAACGTTCCACTTTTATGCCATCGTAAACCACACATAATTTATGATGATTTTTTGGTTTTAGTACTTTTTTAAAAGCGACTTCAACAGCCTTCGATACACAAATAATTTTTTTTATGCCTCTGTAATTATATTTCAGAAAACTTAAAAAGCTAACACTTCCGCTAATCCCTTTTTTAGAAAAAACAGTCGGTATTTTCAATCCAAATAAAACATCAGAAATGACATAAGCTGTTACCGAATTGCTTGTGTGTAAATGTAAAATATCCGGCTGATGCTCTTTCACGTAATTCCTTAAAGACTTCGCATAATTTAATGAAAGTGCTTTTGCCTTTGGCATACTTAGGTATGGAATTGTATTTTGAATTGCTCTTTCTTCAATTGCCGAATTTTCAAAACAAAATATGACGTTTTCAATATGTAATTTATTTAACCCATAAATCAAATCGAACAATTGTTGCTCATTTCCACCCCAAACACTTGCGCCCGAAACATGTAAAATTTTCATATATAAAATTTAGACACAAATATATAAGAAATATTCTTTCAAGATATTTAAGACCGAAATAATGAATTAGATTACTTTATTCTACTTTTGCAAAACCATTCATTACTACGTCATGCATAAAGAAATTTCAAACGCCTTGCAGGTTTTAAAAGAAGGCGGTCTTATCCTCTACCCTACGGACACGGTTTGGGGAATAGGCTGTGATGCCACCAACCCGGAAGCCGTTAAAAAAGTATTCGAACTAAAAGAGCGCCAAGATAGTAAAGCTCTAATTTGTTTGGTAGCCGATGACAGGATGTTGGGAAGGTATGTAAAGGAAATTCCGAAAGTAGCCTATGATTTATTTGATGTATCCGAAGACCCCATTACCATTATTTATGACGATGCTCAAAATTTAGCTGCTAACTTAATAGCTGAAGACAATTCCATTGCAATTAGAATTCCTGACGACGATTTTTGCTTTCAGCTCATCAGACGCTTCGGCAAACCTATAGTTTCAACCTCAGCGAATCTAAGCAGTCAGCCCACTCCAAAATCATTTAAAGAAATAGCACCTCTAATTTTAAAAGGTGTAGACTATGTCGTAAATTTGAATCGCGAAAAAATTTGTACCAAACCCTCGTCTATTATTAAGTTGAGCGCTAATGGGAAAGTGAAAATTATCAGATAATAACATAACCGCAAATTCGCAAATTATTTTTTGTTAAAATGGAAGAGGACTATATATTTAAGAAAGAAAATTATCAAATAGTTGGTATTCTTTTTGAGGTCCATAAAAATCTCGGTAAAGGTTTTTCAGAAATTGTATACAAGGATGCATTAGAGTATGAATTCAACAACAATAATATTCCATTTATACGCGAAAAAGAATTTAAAGTAAAGTATAAAGACACTTTTCTAAAACACAAATTTTATGCGGACTTTGTTGTATATAATAATATCATATTGGAAATAAAAACAGTTGAGTGCTTTAATGCAAGCCATTATAATCAATGTATTAATTATTTGAAAATATCTGGTTATAAACTAGCAATCTTAGCCAATTTCAACTTAATTTCCTTGGAGTACAAACGCATTATAGATTCAAAGAAAAAATAATTTGCGAATTTGCGGTAAAAAATATCATATTGGAAATAGAAACAGTTGAGTGCTTTAATGCAAGCCACTATAATCAATGTATTAATTATTTGAAAATATCTGGTTATAAACTAGCAGTCTTAGCCAATTTCAACTTAATTTCCTTGGAGTACAAACGCATTATAGATTCAAAGAAAAAATAATTTGCGAATTTGCGGTAAAAAATATCATATTGGAAATAGAAACAGTTGAGTGCTTTAATGCAAGCCACTGTAATCAATGTATTAATTATTTGAAAATATCTGGTTATAAACTAGCAGTCTTAGCCAATTTCAACTTAATTTCCTTGGAGTACAAACGCATTATAGATTCAAAGAAAAAATAATTTGCGAATTTGCGGTAAAAAATATCATATTGGAAATAAAACAGTTGAGTGCTTTAATGCAAGCCATTATAATCAATGTATTAATTATTTGAAAATATCTGGTTATAAACTAGCAGTCTTAGCCAATTTCAACTTAATTTCCTTGGAGTACAAACGCATTATAGATTCAAAGAAAAAATAATTTGCGAATTTGCGGTAAAAAACATGAATAACAATAACGCCTTAAAACACCCAATCTTCAAAATCATCTCCCAATCGGCAGCCGAGCTAAAAATTGACGCCTATGTTATTGGTGGCTTTGTTAGGGATTATATTTTAGAACGCGGACAGCATAAAGATATTGATATTGTTGCGATTGGTAGCGGAATCGCCTTGGCCAAACAAGTGGCTAAAAATATTCCCAATCATCCTAAAGTTCAAGTCTTCAAAACCTATGGTACTGCAATGCTAAAATACGAAGACATAGAAATTGAATTTGTGGGCGCCCGTAAGGAATCCTATACCGAAGAAAGTAGGAACCCCATAGTAGAAAATGGGACGCTGGAGGATGACCAAAACAGACGGGATTTCACCATAAACGCCATGGCTTTGGATTTAAGCGCTTCCAATTTTGGAACCTTGCTAGATCCGTTTGAGGGCATTAAAGATTTGGATGCCAAAATCATCAGAACACCTTTAGATCCTGACATCACGTACAGCGATGACCCCTTGCGAATGATGCGTGCCATCCGTTTTGCAACCCAGCTCAATTTTACTATAGAACCAACCTCACTTGAAGCGATTTTAAAAAATAAAGAACGGATCAACATCATTACCAAAGAACGGATTGTTGTAGAACTTCATAAAATTCTTGAAAGCGACGTCCCTTCCGTGGGGTTTATATTGTTAGAACAAACTGGTTTGTTAGAGTATATTCTTCCAGAATTGACAGCCTTGAAAGGCATTGATGAAAAAGAAGGACAACGCCACAAAGATAATTTCTATCACACCTTGGAAGTGGTTGACAATATAGCACAAAACACTAACGATTTATGGTTGCGTTGGGCTGCCCTATTGCACGATATAGGAAAAGCGCCAACCAAGAAATTCAGCAAAAAAGTAGGTTGGACCTTCCACGCCCATGAGCTGGAAGGCTCAAAAATGGTCTATCGGTTATTTAAGCGTTTAAAAATGCCTTTAAATGACAAGATGAAGTTTGTGCAAAAAATGGTGTTTATGAGTTCCAGACCTATAGCTTTGGCACAAGATGTGACCGATTCTGCCGTAAGACGTTTGGTATTTGATGCCGGCGAATATGTGGATGATTTGATGGTGCTGTGTGAAGCAGACATTACGACCAAAAATCCTAAGAAATTTAAAAAATACCATAACAATTTTAAGCTTGTTAGGGATAAGATTGTTGAAGTGGAAGAGCGTGATCAAATTCGCAATTTTCAACCACCGGTTTCTGGCGAGGAAATCATGGAAGCTTTTGGTTTAAAACCGTCCCGAGAAATTGGAACCATCAAAGAGACCATTAAAGAAGCCATCTTGGAAGGGAAAATACCCAATGAGCACCAAGCTGCCTACGACTTGATGTTAGAAGAGGGGAAGCGATTGGGATTGACGGCAATAGGTAGTAGGTAGTAGGTAGTAGGTAGTAGGGATGAGTTAAAAAATAATTTGAAATTGAACTTGAAGTTGAATTTCAACTTCAATTTCAAATACATGTTTCAATGGCAAAACAAAAAGATAATAAGACCGTCATTTATTGGCTGCTAACAGGTTGTGTACTCCTCTTTATTATGGTCTTGGTTGGCGGTATTACGCGGCTAACAGATTCTGGACTATCCATGTCTGAATACAAATTGATTACAGGTACCATCCCCCCGTTAAATGAAGCAGAATGGCTGGAAGCCTTTGCCGTTTACCAACAGTATCCGGAATTTCAAAAACTACATTCGCATTTCACTTTATCCGATTTTAAATCGATTTATTTCTGGGAGTGGTTGCATCGCGTTATTGGTAGAGTGATTGGATTGGTTTTCGTCCTTCCGTTTATCTATTTTATTGCCACAAAACAACTCACTGCCAAAACCATAAAAAAATCATTGGTATTACTTTTTCTGGGTGGATTTCAAGGCTTTTTAGGTTGGTATATGGTAAAAAGCGGTTTGGTGGATATGCCAGACGTAAGCCATTACCGATTAGCGGCACATCTAACCACAGCCTTTTTAACGTTTGCCGCTACACTTTGGGTGGCCTTAGATTTAATTTATCCGAAAGAGAAACCCATCGACAAAACTTTTAGAAACCTGATTGGTGCGGGCTACGTGATCCTCATCTTACAAATTATTTACGGCGGATTCGTAGCGGGGTTGAAAGCTGGGTTATTACACAACCATTGGCCATTTATGAATGAGGGTAAATTTATCCATGAATCTGCCTATGTCATTGAACCGTTCTATTTAAACCTCATTGAAAACCCGAGTGGTATTCAATTTGTCCACCGCACCTTTGCTTACGTGGTGGTAATTTTCGTTGCGATTATCTGGTATCGCGCTAAACAAATGACATTGACTAACATACAATCTAATGGGGTCAACAGCCTTTTGATATTGGTTGGGGTTCAATTCTTGCTTGGCGTTTTGACCATCATTTACGGCGTACCATTGTGGCTTGGCGTAGCACATCAAATAGGGGCATTTTTCTTACTCTCAGCAATGACATTTACCCTGCATCGTTTTAGCAAATAATAGAAAAAGCTTTATCTTTGCCAATTAAATTTTACTCATGGTTTACAGATTCAGAATTATTCTTGACAACGACACCGACGATGATGTTTTTAGAGATATAGAAATCCGAGAAACAGACACTCTTGAAGACCTGCACAACAGTATTACGCAAGCTTTTGGGTTTGATGGTATTGAAATGGCCTCTTTTTATGTCAGTGACGACGACTGGAATCAAGGTGAGGAAATTTCAATGTTTGACACTAGTGAAGGTTATGATGAAATTAGACTTATGGCAGACACCACGATCAATGCCGTGGTTGATGAAATGCAAACCAAATTGATTTATGTGTATGATTTTTTTAGCATGTGGACCTTTCTTGTAGAGTTGGCAGAAATAGTTGAAGAAGCTGAAGGTACTGATTATCCAAATTTAATGTTCGTGCATGGTCAAATCCCTACCGAAGCACCACAAAAAACCTTTGAAGCTGACAATGAATTTGATGACTATAATGAGTTTGATGATGATTTGGATGTGGATGACTATGAGGACTTAGATTTTGATGAAAACTGGAATTAACCACCCTTATTTCTCTATTCTCTATTCTCTTTTCTTTATTCTCTATTCAACATTCGTTATCCAATAACAATCAAGATAAAAACCACCTCGTCTTCAGCTTCTCTTCGGAAGCAGAATCCACTCCTCCTTTACCAGGAGGAGAATTTAAGATTGTTATAAAATATTAAAATATAACAAACAAAATAATGGCCAATGTGACCCTGCTCCACTATTCAACCTTTGGTATTGGTGAATCAGGATTCAGGACTTGTTGTTGGATATTCGAGATTTTTCTCTACTCTCTACTCTCTTTTCTTTTTTCTTTTTTCTTTTTTCTCCATTCAACATTCGTTATCCAATAATAATCAAGATAAAAACCACCTCGTCTTCAGCTTCTCTTCGGAAGCAGAATCCACTCCTCCTTTACCAGGAGGAGAATTTAAGATTGTGATATAATATTAAAATATAGCAAACAAAATAATGGCCAATGTGACCCTGCTGCACTATTCAACCTTTGGTATTGGTGAATCAGGATTCGGGATTTGTTGTTGGACGTACAAGTTTCTCTACTCTCTACTCTCTTTTCTCTTTTCTCTACTCTCTATTCTCCATTCAACATTCGTTATCCAATAATAATCAGATAAAAACCACCTCGTCTTCAGCTTCTCTTCGGAAGCAGAATCCACTCCTCCTTTACGAGGAGGAGAATTTAAGATTGTGATAAACTATTAAAATATAGCAAACAAAATAATGGCCAATGTGACCCTGCTCCACTATTCAACCTTTGGTATTGGTGAATCAGGATTCGGGATTTGTTGTTGGACGTACAAGTTTCTCTACTCTCTACTCTCTTTTCTTTTTTCTCTACTCTCTATTCTCCATTCAACATTCATTACCCAATAATAATCAGATAAAAACCACCTCGTCTTCTACTTCTCTTCGGAAGCAGAATCCACTCCTCCTTTACCAGGAGGAGAATTTAAGATTGTGATATAATATTAAAATATAGCAAACAAAATAATGGCCAATGTGACCCTGCTCCACTATTCAACCTTTGGTATTGGTGAATCAGGATTCAGGATTTGTTGTTGGATATTCGAGATTTTTCTCTACTCTCTACTCTCTATTCTCTTTTCTTTTTTCTTTATTCAACATTCGTTACCCAATAATAATCAGATAAAAACCACCTCGTCTTCAGCTTCTCTTCGGAAGCAGAATCCACTCCTCCTTTACCAGGAGGAGAATTTAAGATTGTGATATAATATTAAAATATAGCAAACAAAATAATGGCCAATGTGACCCTGCTGCACTATTCAACCTTTGGTATTGGTGAATCAGGATTCGGGATTTGTTGTTGGACGTACAAGTTTCTCTACTCTCTACTCTCTTTTCTCTTTTCTCTACTCTCTACTCTCTACTCTCTATTCTCTTTTCTCCAGTCTAGTTTCTCTAGTCTCAAACACTCACAACATTCTAGTATTCACATTCTCGTAATTGCGCTGCACAAAATCTAGCGCGTTTTTGACGATCTCTCCCATATTCTTGCTGCGTTTAAATTTCAAATCTTGTGTATAATCAAAGATTTTCATCTTTAGGAGCTTAATGTGCTCTGGCGTGGACAGGGTATCATTAATCATACAGTCCAGAAGTTCCTTAATTCGTTCATGATAACTGATTAAACGTTTAGCAACAATAGAGCGCTCTTCCAATTTATATTGGTCAATGGATTCCTGCTGAAATTTTTCCTGAACCAATTCTACCATCGCTAAATTCTCCTTAAAAAATTGTGGTCGGTACACATTAAACTTGCCTTCATAACTTTGCTGATCAAAATCTATGGGTCTAATTTTATAAACTACATGATCAAAGTCGTGCGTAGGCACAATGACATAATTATAGGAACGCATATCTCCCAAAAGACGGATCATACAACGCTCATTAAACTTTACGAACTCTTTGGCAATCTGCGATCTTTCTGAAGGAGTACATTTTGGCAACATGTTTTTGATAAATTCATCTCCAGGTACACCAGCAATATGCTCTTCTATCAACGTATTCTCAAACACCAAAAAATTAAGATTATATGGCGAAAGCATGTGCTCCAATTCCAAGCCATAAATCCGCGAAGCATCGGCTTTTTTTATATAAAAATAGGTGTAATTATCATTCAGGATATTTCTGACTTTGATTCGGAATGGTTTTGAATTACCAAAAGTGCAGTAATCAATAGCATCCACATTTAAAAATGGAATAGTGCGTTCATTACCATCAGAATGCAATATGGTATAGACTTTTTTTAAACTCAAATCTATTTCCTGCCGTTCAAATTCGTTAAAATACACGCGAACCCAAAGCGTATCTACATCATCTTTATCATACAAAACTACAGCCCCTTGAAAGCGTAGCAAATCGTCATAAAAAATTGGCAACCTAATATTTCTGTTGTATTCAGAAAGATAGTTATGCAACCTTTCAGTAATGGGGTATGAAGGTTTACGTAATGATATTTTAAGATCTTGCATTGCTATTAAGTTATCTCAAATGTAAGTTTTTATATTTACAGATGTAACAAATGTAACCATCACTCGTCATACGTGTAACTAATCAATCAGAAATATTTTGGAAACCATTCTCACCATCACCAATCTCACCAAAAAATTTGGCTATCTCACTGCCGTTAAAGATTTATCATTTACGATCCATAAAGGGAATGTGTATGGCATTTTGGGTCCCAACGGTAGTGGTAAATCGACCACTCTAGGCATAGTTCTCAACGTGGTCAACAAAACTTCAGGAGATTTTAGCTGGTTTGAAGGACAAACAACCACCCATGACGCTCTTAAAAAAGTAGGTGCCATTATAGAAAACCCGAATTTCTATCCGTATATGACGGCTTATGAAAATTTAAAGTTGGTCTGTAAAATTAAAGGTGTAGACTATAGTAAGATTGATGAGAAATTAGAAATTGTCGGACTTTTAGATAGAAAGAACAGCAAGTTCAACAACTTTTCTTTGGGAATGAAACAGCGTCTGGCTATTGCCTCTGCTCTTTTAAATGATCCCGAAATATTGATTCTAGATGAACCTACCAACGGCTTGGACCCGCAAGGCATTCATCAGATCAGAAGCTTGATCAAACAGATTGCCAGCGAAGGCACCACTATTTTATTGGCGTCCCATCTTTTAGACGAAGTCGAAAAAGTATGTTCCCATGTTGTGGTGCTTCGTAAAGGGGAAAAACTTTACTCAGGACGTGTAGATGAAATGATTTCCAGTCACGGATTTTTTGAGTTGAAATCTATACAGCACGACACTTTGTTGTCTTACCTCCAAAACAACCCTGATTTTTTAAGTGTTAAAGTAGAAGGCGAACTCATCACCGCTTTTCTAAACCAGCCCATGGATGCTTCTACATTCAACACCTTAATGTTCGAAAAAGATATTACGCTCTCCCATCTAGTGAAACGCAAGGAAAGTTTAGAAGAACAATTCCTGAAATTAACTGACAACAACTAAGCAATCAAAACCAACATTATGTTACGACTAGTCAATTTAGAATTACAAAAATTATTGCTAAATAGAACGAGTAAAATATTGATATTTATCTCCTTTATTCTGCCTTTTACGGTTTTGATTCTCTCTTCCATAAAAATAAATTTCTTCGGATTTTTCACCTTAGAATTGGGTGAACTTGGTATTTTCAATTTCCCGATCATTTGGCATATCACTACATTTTTCGCTTCCTATTTTAAACTCTTTTTCGCTATTGTAGTGGTCAGCATGATCGGTAACGAATATAGCAACAAGACCATTAAACAAAATTTAATTGATGGACTGAGCAAGAAAGAATTTATACTCTCTAAGTTTTATACCATTGTTCTCTTCTCATTATTTGCAACGGTTTTAATAGGGGTGGCGTCCTTTTTAATTGGTCTGTATTACTCGAGTTATACGGAAGCCTCCATCATTTTCAGGGAAACAGAATTTTTGCTGGCGTATTTTGTAAAACTTGTTGGCTTTTTTAGTTTGTGTTTGTTCTTCGGGATGTTGGTAAAGCGTTCGGCATTTGCGCTCGCCTTCCTGTTTTTACTGTATATATTTGAATGGATTGTTTTTGGAGTTGCTACTAAAACGTTCAATTTGGAAACGGCATGGAAAATTAAAAACTTTCTACCCTTAGAGTCTATGTACAATTTGATCAACCAACCTTTTCAACGTGTTGTGATGACCAAATATCCTGAAAATATTGATATAGCCTATGATTACGGAGTGTATTGGTATGAACTACTAATTGTTTTAGGTTGGACGGCCATCTTTATCTTTTTATCGTATAGATTATTAAAACAGCGCGATTTATAATATATTTGAGAGCATCTGCCATCTCAAAATAACATCTGTTGAAAAGACTTCTTGAAATCCATCTGGTCAGCTTCCTGCTGTTCATCACCTCAAGTGTCTATGCTCAATACCCAACGGACTGTGTGGACTCTGTTATTATTTGCGGAAACGCAAGCAGCAATTTAAATGTGAGTGGTGTTGGAATTCAAGAACTTAATAATTCTAACAGTTGTAGTAGTCAAGAAAACAATAGTATTTGGCTTAAGGTGAGTCTTGTTACTAACGGAACTCTGGGGTTTACGTTAAAGCCCAACAGCAGGGCCATCCAAGAAGATTATGATTTTTTTGTATTTGGCCCAAATGTGCCATGTAATGCCCTCGGACAAGCCATTAGGTGCTCAACCACCAATCCTGCCGCCGCTGGACAGAGCAACAACCATACAGGAATGCATTCTAACTCCACCGACACCTCTGAAGGCCCTGGACCTGATGGTGATAGCTTTGTGAAATCACTAAGCGTTTCTGCCGGGGACTCCTATTTTATAGTAATTGATAGACCAATTGGCAATAGTGGTTTTACATTGGAATGGACTGGAACTGCAGAATTTTCATCGCCTCCTGTCAATGCAGCCAATCCTGTAACAACCCCTCTTGATTTGGATAAATGTGATACTGATTTTACAAGTTTTGACTTAGACGTCAATACCAAAAGAATTAAGGGAACGCAAGATGTTAAGGTTACTTATCACCTCAATGAGACTGATGCTACCAGCGCTATAAATCCACTTTCAAGTCCTTACACCAATATCTCCAATCCACAAAAAATTGTCGCCCGAATTACCAACCCCATTACAGGCTGCTTTGAATTGGCAGATTTTTCTTTAAACGTTAATTTAGGCCCTAATTTTCAAACTCCTAGCCCCTTATCGGAATGTGATACCAATGCTGATGGCAATAGTAAGAATGGGCGCACATATTTTAATTTAGAATCCAAAAATTCAGAAATTCTCAACGGCCAAGACCCTTTGTCCATTACTATAAGCTATCATGAATCTATGGCTTCCGCCACTAATGATTCAGATGCGGGCCTGAACCAGATTTCATATTACAATGCGGTTCCTAATCAACAGAAACTCTTTGTCAGGATAGAAGACGCCTCAAATAAAAACTGTAAAACCATCACTACTCTAGATCTAGTGGTCAACGCCCTTCCAGAGGCTTACAATACTAGTCTTAAGCAATGTGACGAAGATGGCTTAAAGGACGGTCTTACCATTTTCAACTTAAACCAGATCACAGAAACTATTGCTGGAAACATACCTGAAAGAAGCGTCTCGTATTATTTAACTGAACCCGAGGCACAATCTGGTAATGTGAGCACTATAGATGATGGTACCTTTGAAAACACTAAAAATCCTCAGTTGCTATACGCTAAAGTCACCAATGATGTAACCGGATGTTACAGCATTGCGGAATTGCGCTTGGAGGTCAGTACTACCGCAGCCTATGATGCACAATTAAACCATTGTGATGACGATGGTCAAGAAGACGGTTATTATGCCTTTACGCTTACTGACGCTGATGTTGATGTTTTAAACGGTTTGCCTAATGGCTTGGAACTCTTTTATTATGAAACCTACACTGATGCGCTCTTGGAAACGAACCCGCTCCCTAGCCTATTTAAAAATACAACCGCCTTTTCTCAGATCATATACGCAAGGGTTGAAAATAGCAATGCTTGTTATGGTATCAGTGAAGTGACGCTTAACGTATGGGAGTTACCCAACGTTGAAATAGCAAGTGAAGAAATTTACTGTCTTAATTCCTTTCCTGAAACGATAACACTTTATGCGGATGCTATGGGTACTCCTGTAGAAATTTATAATTACAGCTGGTCTACAGGAGAAACAACTTCTGAAATCAGTGTAAACGCATCGGGTATCTATACCGTTAGAATAACTAATGGTAATGGTTGTTTTAAAGACAGAACAATTCATGTATTGCCATCAAACAGTGCCACTATTACTGACATTATAATTACTGATGCTTCTCAAAACAACACGGTAACCGTAATCGTTACTGGAGAAGGCTCCTACGAATATGCACTAAACACCCCCCAAGGATCCTATCAGACAGATACAACATTCGAGAATGTGGCCCCGGGATTCTACACGGTTTATATCAAAGACACAAATGGTTGTGGCATTACTAGCAGACAAATTTCCGTTGTGGGCTTTCCAAAATATTTTACACCAAATAATGATGGTATCAATGACTATTGGCAGGTAACGGGTATTAGCGCACAATTTCAGTCCAAAACTACCATTTACATTTTTAATAGAATGGGCAAACTGCTAAAGCAATTGAATCCGCTAAGCAGTGGATGGGACGGCACTTATATCGGACAGCCACTGGCACCCGACGATTATTGGTATTCAATTAGGTTACAAGACGGTAGGACTTATAAAGGTCATTTCACGTTAAAACGCTAGACCATTAATTTTAGCTTGGTGCACGTTACCCTTAATAAACTCGTTTTTCAAGGTGCTTCATCGCCGTTATACAAGGTGTTATAAATTCAGTTTGGCTTGAATTCTTAATCTCCTCATAGGCCTCTTGTTAACACTATAAGTCTTACGCTTGATATACCTATTGTTTAGGTGCAATCCAATAATATCCTTAACAGTTAAATTTTAATGTATTTCGTCGTATTATTTTGCATTTCGTCTAATAATTAACTACTTTTCCACTTTAATTGATTAATCGCAGCACACTCATCTTCTTTGCATTGGGTGTCTTCAGACTAAATGTAACCAAAAAAGAATGAAATCGTTCCAAATTTCCCTCCTTGTTCTGACATGTATTTTGTGTAGCAGAGGATTCAGTCAGCAAATAAAGGTAGACGGTTCAACAACACCTAAAGACCTGATTGAAAACCATTTAATTCAAGGTTGTGTAGAAACTTCTAGTATCTCATCGCCCATAAATGGAACCAAAAATGGATTTTCAAGTTTTGGATATTTTGAACGTGGAAGTTCTAATTTTCCTTTTGAAAACGGGATTGTGTTGACCACAGGAAAAGCAACTGCCGGTGGAAATGTTGTTAATTCAGACCAATTAAGTGATGGCAATGAGAGTTGGGGATCAGATCCTGATCTTGAAACGGCTTTAGGAATCACCAATACACTGAATGCCACCGCTATAGAATTTGAATTTGCATCAACATCAAACCTAATTCAATTCAATTATATCTTAGCCTCCGAAGAATATTACGGAAATAATCCGTGTAACTATTCTGACGGTTTTGCATTTCTTATTAAACGCGCAGACAGCAATGAGCCCTATAAAAACATTGCGTTAATTCCAGGGACTAATACACCGGTAAATACCCAAACCATTCGCAACGGGGTTGCAGGCAAGTGTGGCCCATCTAATGCTCAATATTTTGATGGCTATAACCTAGGAGACACCAATTATAATGGTAGGACAAAAGTGATGACCGCTACAGCTGGTATCTCACCAAATGTAAAATACCTCATAAAAATGGTCATTGCTGACCAAACTGATGCAACATATGACTCGGCTGTTTTTATTGAGGGGAATAGCTTCAATGCGACAGTCAATTTAGGAGAAGACATCACAACATGCGCTAGTAGTCTAACTTTAAATGGTAATATTCAAAATCCACAGGCGACGTATTCCTGGTATTTTAATAATGCCCCAATTGCAGATCAAACACAATCAACTTTGGTAGTTGACCAGACAGGAACTTACACCATTAAAGTGGAAATTCCGCTATCAGATTCCTTTTGTACTATTGAAGACAGTATTGATATCCAATTGAGTTCCACACAAACAGCCGAGCCCATAACTGATTTTGAACTTTGTGATGATACTTCTGCCAATGGCACTGAACAATTCAACTTGCGTTTAAAGGATCCTGAAATTTTAAAAGGGGTTCCTAACGGCTCTTACAGCATTTCTTATCATCACACTCAAGAGGAGGCATTTTCAAATAACAATGCCATCACATCTCCAATTCCCGGCACCACCAATCCCAAAGCAATATTTGTAAGAATTGAAGATACAGTTAACGGGTGTTTAGCCTATTCATCTTTCAATATTGTTGTAAATGCTTCACCTGTATTACCACCAATGGTTACTGTTTGTAACGACAATAGCAAGGATGGATTTACAACAATAGACTTACAAACAGATCTTGACATTACTAAAGGTGATCCTGATTTGGCCGTGTTCTATTTTCACAACCAATCTGAGGCCGTCTCTAATGATAATGCCATACTTGAACCCTACAGGATTTCTAAAACAGCACAATTATATGTGCGTGTGGAAAACCTTATAACGGGCTGTATCAACGAGGGCAATCTAACTATCACGGTGTTGGAAAGCCCAGTTATCAATACTGAAGATCGTCATTATATTGATGCCTGTGACACTGATCACGATGGTTTTGCCACTTTCGATTTAACCAGCGTGGTTGATAATGTCTTAAATGGATCTACTGGTATGACCACCCGGTTTTTTGAAATGGATGATGAGGGCGTTGAAGGAAATGAAATTTTGAACCCAAGCAATTATAGCAACACCAAGGCTAACCAGCAAGATGTCTATATAAAAGTAACCAATGCCACAGGATGTTCTTCAAAAGCAATTATAGAACTGCATACGAATGCGCTGTTAACGGGTACAAAAATTCAAGAATTTTCAATTTGTGATGATCAGAATGGAGAGAAGTCTTTTGATCTCTTCAATATAGAACAGACGATCGCCAATGAATTACTTAACATTTCTGTACATTTTTATGAATCAACTGATGATCGAAGTAACAACAATTCTATAGACAAAACCTTACCATATACACCACCATCATTTCCTCATAAGTTATATATTACCATAGACAATACTGTTTGTAAAGAAATTGCAGAAATTGACCTGATCCTTAATCCTATTGTCGATTTCCCATCCATAGGCGATGCTACCTATTGTGACACGGATCAAGATGGTATTACTCCTATTGATTTTAGCGTATTCGATAATGCTGTTACAAGCGGTCAAACGGGGTATTCAGTGAAGTATTATTTAACTGAAGAAGATTTAAAATCAAATAATCCACTTTCCAATTTAGACAGCAATACGAGTAATCCGCAAATAATCTACACAAAAACGACTTCAGACAAAACAGGTTGTTCCGATATTAAAAGTTTCACACTAACCATTTTACCCGCTCCAGAGACCAATAAAGCTTCAGATATTATTATATGTGACGATGGTGAAACTGAGTTTGTCATTAATCTCAATGACAAAATAGACGAAATTGTTGAAGACATGTCCGATAGAGCCATCACATTTTATAAAACGGAAGAAAATGCGATAAGTAAAATGGATTCCATTTCCAACCCTAGCAATTTTGATAAAAAAACCCAAACGGTTTATGCCCGTGTTGACAACACCATTACAGGATGTCACACTATAGAACCTATAAATATAATCGTTAACACCTTACCCGTTATTCCTGCCATAAGTGTTTATAAATATTGCGAGGACGACAGTGACGGTATGGGGCTATTTACCTTCTCTACAAAAGATGCCGAAATTTTAAATGGTCAAAGTGGAAAGCGCGTATTCTACTATTTGGATCCAATAGATGCGGAACAACGAAATAACAAGAAAGCTATTGACAAAAAGA
Organism: Gelidibacter salicanalis; assembly: GCF_016469035.1. Taxonomy (GTDB): domain Bacteria; phylum Bacteroidota; class Bacteroidia; order Flavobacteriales; family Flavobacteriaceae; genus Gelidibacter; species Gelidibacter salicanalis_A. The sequence goes on from NZ_JAEHJZ010000003.1 coordinate 127,882, forward strand.
AACCACAATCCCTCACTTCCCGAACAATATATGTTAGAGTAGAAAATATAACGGATGTTACGTGTTATGCTACAGGTTCTTTCTTAACTGAAGTAGGATCAAACCCTAAATTCAACATCCCTAGTGATAAGTTTCCTTGTGATTTTAATAATGATGGTGTTGAAAGTTTCGATCTTAATGAAATAATCCTCGAAATTAAGAAAGGCTTTTCTGACGATTTACAAGTGTCATTCTATAAGGATTTAAGCGATGCTGAGAGGGGCTGGAATCCATTGCCGTTAAACGAAAATCTTTCCAACCCAAAGGGTAATACACAACTCATTTATGCTCGCATCACTAATAATAGTCTTTGCACACCAGTTGTTAGCTTTAACATTGGAATAATTAAACCTCCGCAAATCAAAGCCCCAGCCCAGCCCTTAATAAAATGTGACACCTATGATAATGCTCTTGGTGTTAAGGTTGATGGTATTGTTGAATTCAACTTACAAGACGCAAAAGTGGATATCATTGATAATAGAAATGTAGTATTAAACTATTATGAGGATGAATACGGACAACTCCCTATTCTAAAACCAACTGCATATGCCTCAGGATCAAAAACGGTCTATCTTTGGATCACAAATACCGATACGGGTTGTCATTTGGAGGTCCCAATTGAATTGATAGTGAGTTTACCAGAAACTAAAAGTTACGAAACGGCATTGTGTAAAAATATGGGATCGATTATTATTGGTCCAGAAACGAATAATGAGGACGATAGTTATGTTTGGTCTACTGCTCAAACCACGAGACAAATCGAAATTGATAAAATAGGCATTTATTCGTTGCGCGTGACTACTACATCTGGTTGTAGCACAACCCACGTCTATAATGTGATAGAATCAGAACCTGCAACCATTGACTTTACCGATCATGTAGATTTTTCTGACCCAAATAATATTACGGTGACCATTAGTGGTATTGGTAATTATATGTACCAATTAAACAACAAGGAACCTCAAGAGTCTAATGTTTTTGAGAATGTACCTATTGGAGCAAATTTGGTGACGGTTATCGATTTAAATGGCTGTGGCACAACAACCAAAGAAATTATTGTACTGGACACTCCTAAATTTATGACACCAAATGATGACGGGTACTTTGATACTTGGCACATTACCGGAGTAAAAACCCTACCAGGTACAATTGTGCTGATCTACGACCGCTATGGCAAACAATTAGCACAACTCACCTCCACATCGCCAGGTTGGGATGGTACTTTTAATGGTCATAAAATGCCCTCTACTGATTATTGGTTTGTGGCTGATGTGAAGAAAGACGGTACTACTTTTCAACTTACAGGTCACTTTGCCTTAAAGCGATAGTATAATAAACCAAAAAAAAATAAAGCGTTTCCTTAAATTATAGCAACATTAAAAATCCTCAATTTCGAGGATTTTTTTTTGAGAAATTTGTCAGAATGCTTATTGCAACAGTTTAATATTTCTAGAGAACGGTTACTTTTCGTCTAAACAAAAAACGTCCATGATAAAACTTATCACGGACGTTGTTTGAAAAAGGATCTCTTGAAGATCGCAAAAGAGTCTTATTAAAATGATTTAAAGCTAAACTTTTGCCCTCCCACAGAGGCATCTGCCATGAGTCCTGCTTTTGGTAAGGCAAAGGTCACAACTCCGTTGTTATAATCTGCACTTACAGCAACACCAGATTCTACAGCAACTGCTGAAGCTTCCGCAGAAAACTCAAAATTACCTTCTTTAAAATCGGCTAAATCTGCTTCGGTTTCAAAAAATATAACTTCAATGATTGCTTGACCTCCGGCTTGCAAGCCGATATCTAATTTTTTAAGATTAGCCATTCCAATAGCAACGCCATTTTCATAAACCACGCCGTTACCAGATGCGCCGCCTATTATAAAGCCACCTTCACCAACGTTGGGAAACAAAACGTACCCCGCAGCGTCCTCAAAGTAATCGTTTAGGGTTTCGTCTGCCTCAATAAGTTGCATTTTAGCATGCTCGGCATCAGACATGATCTTATGATCTTTGTCATTTTGGGCTACTGCGCCAAGAGTAATTAGCATACAGATAGCAAAAGTAAATTTTTTTAAAGTTTTCATACGTTCTATCAATTTAAGATTTGTTAATGTTCATCTCAATATCAATAGTTCAGTTAGAGAAATAAGTAAGGTCTCGTAAAAATAATCAGATTATAAAATCTACATTAACCTTAATACGTAATTTATTAATCCAAAAGAATCTCAAATCGGAGCTCAATCTCTTGGTAACATGTAATTTGAAATAGCTTTTATTCTTCAATAAACTTTGGTTAAATTTGCAAAATGAAATTCAAAATCAAATCAGAATTTAAACCTACTGGAGATCAGCCTCAGGCCATAAAACAGCTTTCCAATGGTATTGAGAATAAGGATAAATACCAAACCCTATTAGGCGTAACGGGATCTGGTAAAACTTTTACCGTGGCCAATGTTATTGAAGAGGTCCAACGGCCAACTTTAGTTTTAGCCCATAACAAAACCTTAGCCGCGCAATTATATTCTGAATTCAAGCAATTCTTCCCAGATAATGCTGTAGAATATTTTGTTTCCTATTACGATTACTATCAACCTGAGGCCTACATTCCTGCTTCTGGTGTTTATATAGAAAAGGATCTCTCCATCAACGAAGAAATTGAGAAGATGCGACTGAGCACTACTTCTTCCCTACTCTCTGCCAGACGGGATGTTATTGTAGTGGCATCTGTATCGTGTTTATATGGTATTGGAAATCCTGTGGAATTTCAAAAGAATGTCATCACGATTAAAAGAGATGAAGTGATTTCTCGAACAAAACTGCTTCATAAATTGGTGCAAAGCCTCTATTCTCGGACGGAAGCCGATTTTAATCATGGGAATTTCAGAATTAAAGGCGACACGGTGGATATTTTTCCAGGATATGCGGATTATGGCGTGCGTGTTCACTTTTTTGGTGATGAAATTGAAGAAATCGAAGCTTTTAATATCCAAACCAATACCGTCATTGAAACCTATGACCGGATTAATATTTTTCCTGCAAACATGTTTGTAACCTCTCCGGAAGTCCTTCAAGGTGCCATTAAAGAAATTCAGGATGACTTGGTAAAACAACATGATTACTTTCAAAATATTGGCAAGCATTTAGAAGCAAAACGACTGAAAGAACGTACGGAGTTTGATCTTGAAATGATTCGTGAATTGGGCTATTGCTCTGGCATCGAGAATTATTCGCGGTATTTGGACGGTCGTTTGCCAGGCACACGCCCATTTTGTTTGCTGGACTATTTTCCTGATGATTATTTGATGGTGGTTGATGAAAGTCACGTAACCATCTCCCAAGTGCACGCGATGTACGGCGGCGATAGAAGTCGTAAAGAAAACTTGGTAGATTATGGTTTCAGACTTCCTGCAGCTATGGACAACCGACCATTGAAGTTTGAAGAATTTGAAGCCCTACAAAATCAAGTGATTTATGTGAGTGCTACCCCCGCCGATTATGAGCTTGAAAAAAGTGACGGTATATTCGTGGAACAATTGATTCGTCCAACGGGATTATTGGATCCAGTTATTGAAGTGCGACCAAGTTTGAATCAAATTGACGATTTGATCGAAGAAATCCATCAACGGGTAGAAAAGGATGAACGTATTTTGGTTACCACATTAACCAAACGTATGGCGGAAGAATTGACCAAATATCTGGATAGAATTCAGATCAGGGTGCGTTATATACATAGTGACGTTGATACATTAGAGCGTGTAGAGATTATGCAAGATTTACGTAAAGGCCTGTTTGATGTTTTGGTAGGGGTCAACTTACTGCGTGAAGGCTTGGATTTACCAGAAGTATCTTTAGTAGCCATTTTGGATGCTGACAAAGAAGGCTTTTTAAGGTCTAACAGATCGTTAACACAGACCGTAGGAAGAGCTGCAAGACATTTAAATGGAAAGGCCATCATGTATGCGGATAAAATTACCAATAGCATGAGGCAGACCATTGACGATACTAATTACCGTCGTGAAAAACAAATTGCCTATAATACCAAGCATGGTCAAATACCAACCGCACTAAATAAAAGCTTGGATAATATATTGGCCAAAAACTCAGTGAGTACGTATAGTTACGAAATTGAGGCCGCAAAAGCTGCCGAACCTGAAAGTCAATATTTAACCAAAGATCAGTTGGAAAAAAGAATTCGGGAGAAACGAAAACTCATGGAGCAAGCTGCAAAAGCTTTGGACTTTATCATTGCTGCACAGCTAAGAGATGATATCAAAGCGTATCAGGGTAAATTGGAAGAATTGAAGGCGTAAGAGAGTTGAGGACTGAGGTTTGAGGTTTGAGGTATGAGGTGTGAGGTGTGAGGTTTGAGAAAATTTAGGTATAAAGTGAGAGAAACTCAAATTGCTTAAACATTTTCCAATCAAAAGCCGAACTATCAGCTAAAGACTGCCAACTAAAGAAGTTATTACACAGAGTTTCACAGAGGAGCACAAAGTTCCACAGAGAAAAGCAAGCTAATTGTATCTGACAGTTTTAAACTTAAATCGTACGCTCTGGATACTGACAACTGAAGATTGACAACAGACAACAGACAACTGACAACTGACAACAGACAACAGACAACTGACAACAGACAACAGACAACAGACAACAGACAACAGACAACAGACAACAGACAACAGACAACTGCCAACTGCCAACTGCCCTCTAATTATACTGCACCTTAAAGATATCAATCAAGAAATCAGGGGGGACGATTTTATTAGGGAAACTTTCCATGAGATCTAATACGCGATTAATGGATTCATGGCCTAACCCCATCCGTAATCCAAAATTGTGCAGTTTAACCAATTCCTTAGTGGAGATGTCCTGATCGAGATTCATGAGCAAAACTAGCCTATGAAATTGAACTATACGTTCACTGTGCGATTTTAAATGGACATAATTTACGGGACACTCGAACAAATAGTCAAAGTCGTCTTGGGAAATTTCCAACTGTTTTGCAACACCTAAAAGAAATTTATATTCTATGGATTTGATGGACGCGTCAATTTGCGCAAATGCAATCATCTCTGACAGGAGACTCAATTTTTCTATACGGTTTATCATAACAGAGGGAATCTAATTTTACCTCTATAAAGTTAGCGAGAATTATATTTTGTTAATCGTTGATAGTTAGTAACTTATCGAATAATTTAGAGCGATTCATCGTTATTTTATTGATTTCATAACGTTATCTGACACAATTAATTGACAATCAAATAGTTACATGTTGATGGCTTTTTACCGTGTTTTGCACTGCCTAATCGTCAATTTTAAGCTTCGTAATGACTGTTTATTCTTAAATTTGTATTCTAATATTCTTGGCGCTATTAATGAAATTTAGACATCTTCTATTTACATTTATACTTAGTTTTGGATGTACCGCTTTGGGTCATACACAATCTACAGCCTCTGCGCAAGTCTCTACTTTTTCTATAGAAGCGCCACAACTGCAAACCATCAAGACGATTTGGGTCTATCTGCCAAAAACGTATTCAGACAGTACAAATAGCTATCCTGTCTTTTATATGCATGACGCCCAGAATCTATTTGATACAGCGTCTTCATTTGCCGGCGAATGGCAGATAGATGAGTATCTTGACTCAATTGCTGAGAGCCATTCGATTATCATAGGTATAGAACATGGAAACGACCAACGCATGCACGAATTAACACCTTATTCAAATGAAAAATATGGTGGAGGGAACGCAGATGCATACTTGGATTTTATCATCAAAACCTTAAAACCACATATCGACACAACATATAGAACTCTTAAAGATTCAAAATATACAACTATTTTTGGCTCGTCCTTAGGTGGTCTTTTATCTTTCTATGCCGTGATAAAACATCCTGAGACTTTCAATAATGCAGGTGTTTTTTCACCTTCGTTCTGGTTCAGTAAGGACATCTTTGATTTGGTTTCTGGATCTCATGTTTCGGCAGATTCAAGATTCTATTTTCTTGCAGGTTCTCAAGAAAGCGAAACGATGGTTCCGGATCAACAAAAAATGGTGGCTCTATTGTTGAAAAAAGGAGTTTCCAGAGATCAGCTCCAAAACATTATTATTGAAGGAGGTCAACACAATGAAGCCCTGTGGCGTGAAAATTCCCCAAAAGCCTATCAATGGTTGCATAAGAATTGAGAAAATTAAAGATTCAGGCCTAACCAAATCACCGAGAAGACTTAAATTTGCACTAACAAAATACCATTATAATGACTAATAACGATATTTTTAAAAAACTACGCGTCGCACTTCAACTGAGGGACGACGAAATTGTTAAAATTCTAGAGCTGGTAGATTTCAGAATCACAAGAAGCGAATTAGGTGCCTTTTTCAGAAAAGAAGACCATCCTAATTATGTGGAGTGTGGCGATCAGATTTTGCGCAATTTTTTAAATGGGTTGGTGATTCATTTACGCGGACCGAAGCCAGAAAAAGGCGCAAAAACAATTCCTAAAAAGAAAGCGTAGCACACCACTCTGTTTTTTCTAAAATCTCCCAACGCGCTGCATTGGTTCTTTCCAACTAGTTTATAAAGCGCATATCATTCAAACAACTTCAATAAAAAAAGACCTCACCAGTTCTAACAACTGTGAGGTCTAAAATTATATAGGGTTAGGGCTTGATTAAGCTAAAACCGACTGTACTTTATCAGCAGCTTCCTGAAATTCAGTAGCACTCATAACATCCAGTCCTGAATCGTCAATTAATTTCTTAGCGATATCAGCGTTTGTTCCTTGTAGACGTACAATGATTGGCACATCAATATTACCCATGTTTTTATAGGCATCGATCACACCTTGCGCAACTCTGTCACAACGGACAATACCACCAAAAATATTGATCAAGATAGCTTTAACAGCTGGATCTTTTAAAATAATTCTGAATGCTGCTTCAACACGGGCCGCATCTGCAGTACCACCAACGTCTAAAAAGTTTGCCGGCTCACCACCTGCTTGCTTAATCAAATCCATAGTAGCCATTGCCAGTCCAGCACCGTTAACCATACAGCCAACGTTACCTTCCAAATCCACATAGTTTAAACCTAAGGCACCTGCTTCAACTTCAATAGCACTTTCTTCGCGTAAATCACGTAAATCTAAATAATCTTTATGTCTGAACAATGAGTTGTCATCAATAGTTACCTTTGCGTCAACCGCCATAATCTTGTCATCACTTGTTTTCAATACAGGATTGATTTCAAATAAAGACGCATCAGATTTTACATAAGCCGTATAAAGATTGGTCACAAATTTGGTCATTTCCTTAAAGGCAGTGCCTTCTAAACCTAAATTAAAAGCAATACGTCGTGCCTGGAAAGGCAAAATACCTGTAGCAGGATCAATTTCTTCAGTAAAGATTAAATGTGGAGTTTCTTCAGCAACTGTTTCAATGTCCATCCCACCTTCAGTAGAATACATGATCATGTTACGACCTGTACCTCTATTTAAAAGTACAGACACATAAAATTCTTTGGTCTCACTTGCACCAGGATAGTACACATCTTCAGCTACCAATACTTGATGTACTTTTTTCCCTTCTGCAGAAGTTTGAGGTGTAATCAATTGCATCCCGATAATCTGTCCTGCAATTTCTTCAACTTCCTTAAGGTTTTTAGCCAACTTAACACCGCCACCTTTACCACGTCCACCTGCATGAACTTGTGCCTTGATCACATGCCATCCGGTTCCGGTTTCAGCGGTCAACTGTTTTGCTGCAGCAACAGCTTCATTAGCATTTTTTGCGACATAACCACGCTGGATACGTACTCCAAAACTGCTTAAAATATCTTTTCCTTGATACTCGTGTAAATTCATATTGATCAGTATATAATTGTTCCGTTATAAGTTTCTGAAAAAGCTTCAGGCAAAGCGGAAATCTCTATTTTTATGCAGCACAAAAGTAATCAACATAAATGTTTTAACCAATAATTTTAAGTATTGTTTGCTATGTTCAAAGACATTATATAAAAGATGTACTATTTTTAGGATTTTCTTTATGCTTGAATAAAAAAAAGGATTTAGATTTACCGCTATTAAAATTCAACTTTAAAAATGGAAAACAAAACCTTACTTCAAATCGCTAAAGACTTCGAAAGTCCAGTTTATGTCTATGATTCAGAAAAAATTGGCGCACAATACAAACGCTTAACATCCGCATTTAGTAAGGTTAAGACCTTAAAAATCAACTATGCTGTAAAGGCCCTGTCCAATATTTCGGTACTAAAATTATTTAAAACCCTTGGTTCTGGGTTAGATACCGTGTCTATTCAGGAAGTTAAATTAGGCTTGAAGGCAGGGTTTCCTCCAGAGCAAATTATATACACCCCCAACGGCGTATCTCTTGAAGAAATTGAGATGGCCGCTAAGCTAGGCGTTCAAATTAACATTGACAATCTTTCAATCTTAGAACAATTTGGTACGCGCCACCCTAAAACCCCCGTGTGTATCAGAATCAATCCGCATGTCATGGCAGGTGGGAATACCAATATTTCTGTAGGACATATTGATAGTAAATTTGGGATATCTATTCACCAAATCCCTCACTTACTCCGTATTATTGAAAACACCAAAATGAACATTAACGGTATCCACATGCATACTGGTAGTGACATTCTTGATATTGATGTGTTTTTGTACGCCAGTGAAATTTTGTTTGATACCGCATTACATTTTAAAGATTTAGAATTCATCGATTTTGGATCTGGTTTTAAAGTACCTTATAAAGAAGGCGACATCGAAACCAATATTGAAGAGTTAGGCGAAAAGCTTACTTTACGATTCAATAATTTTTGTAAAAAATACGGGCGAGAATTGACCTTGGCTTTTGAGCCTGGAAAATTTTTGGTGAGTGAAGCTGGAGTTTTTCTAACTAAAGTAAATGTTATTAAACAAACAACCTCTACGGTTTTTGCTCAGATTGATTCTGGATTTAACCATTTGATCAGACCTATGTTTTATGGGTCGCAGCACGAGATTATAAACATCTCCAATCCTAAGGGTCGGGAGCGTTTTTATTCTGTAGTAGGATATATTTGTGAAACAGATACCTTCGCTAACAATAGACGTATTAATGAAATCAGTGAAGGTGACATCTTGTGTTTCCAAAATGCTGGTGCCTATTGTTTCAGTATGGCCAGCAATTACAACTCGCGTTTTAGACCTGCTGAAGTATTATGGCATAATAAAAAAGCGCATTTAATTAGAAAACGTGAGACTTTTGATGACATCATCCAAAACCAAGTTGAAATTGATTTGGGTGCATAATAATTTATATGCGTTATTTTTATAATATAAAATTCAAGAAACTTACAGTACCTTTAATTTTTAAAAATGAAGTTTTCAATAATGAAATCATAACATTTCTTGATGAATCAGATATCACCTAAATTAATACGGCAAATCTTCGTCATCCTTCTTATATTGTTTATGGGAAGTTTAATATTTAAAGAATTGCTTCCATACCTCACTGGTGTTCTTGGTGCAATAACCATTTATATCCTATTTAGAAAATGGATGGCAACCTTGGTCAAAAAGAAAAAATGGAATCCTTCTTTAGCGGCATTATTAATCATGCTCATTTCCTTTGTTGGCATTCTCATTCCACTTGCTGGAATTGTATGGATGCTAAGCAATAAAATAGGAAGAGCAGTTAATAATAGTGAACAAGTAGTAACTGCCTTTAAGGGCCAATTGAGTAGTGTACAACACTATTTAGGGTTTGACATAGGCTCTAATATTGATACTGGAGCCATTACAGGATGGGTTTCAGAGAACTTACAGAATCTTGTAGGAGGTACATTTAACGCTTTTATAGCGATAGGTCTGATGTACTTTATGCTGTACTATATGCTCACAAACCGTAGAGAGTTACGGGAGTCCTTAACCGAATACATTCCCATTGATGGTGATAATTTAGAAGAGATAGGTTTGGAAGTGCAAGCCATGGTCCGTTCTAATGCCATAGGCATCCCTTTGGTAGCCGTAGCCCAAGGGATTATAGCACTTATTGGATTTTTGATTTTTGGCATTGACGAACCTTTCTTTTGGTTTGTAATTGTAACTATTGGTTCTATGATTCCCTTTGTAGGCACCCTTATTGGAATTTTACCGGTGTTTTTAATAAGTCTGTCATCTGGAGATGCGTTTCAAGCCTGGGGCATTTTAATCTACGGTTTTGTGGTAGTCGGATCTACAGATAATATTATTCGTCTTTATGTACTAAAAAAACTAGATGATGTACACCCCCTCATCACCTTAATAGGTGTTATAGTGGGCGTCCCTATTTTTGGATTTATCGGATTGATTTTTGGACCTTTGTTGATCAGCCTTTTTCTAGCCTTGGTGAATATTTATAAAAACGAATATGGAAAACAGGAATCTACTACCGGAAAGGAAGTTCTTTAATTTTCCATTAATCAGCAAACTACATTTTGACCCCGAAAGTCTGGAATCACAACGACACAATTACAAGCTAATTGTACGCCCACGAGCGCTCATTTTTGCAGCAGCGATTGGTTTATAAAACCTTCCAAAGAATCTGCCACCCTTACATGGTACCATTGGTGCGTCTTTCCTAAAACTGCAACTTCCTGATGTCTTGGCAAATTAGTCAACTCCATGTATCTGATATCTGGCCCAGTACGCAATTGGTTACTTTTAAGTTTGGTAAGTGCTTTATCAAAAGACACCTTATGTTTGGAAACAGGCACATCCTGTTTTTCCACAAATGGTAGAGGATTAATGGCACCCAAACGGGTGTAGATTCCGAAATGCAAATGAGGACGCGTGGTTCTCGCATTGCCCGTGTTGCCCACCAAGCCCAAAGTATCACCTTTCTTTACCCGTGCACCTTTTGATACAATAATACTATCCAAATGAGCATAATATAGAGATTGTCCCCAAAGCCCGTTTTTAAGCCACACCTGTTTTCCTCCAAGTCCCTTGTTTCCTGTAAATGAAATAAATCCATCAGTTGCTGCTATGGCAGGACTCCCTCGCTTTGCAAAGATATCGATACCTTCATGAGACCTTTTCCCGCCGTCTCTTGCCATACCCCAAAAACTACCAATAGCAGCATTCCCTTTACCACTTACCGGAAATGTAAATGAGGGTTGGGTGTACATTTTAGCGGTGAACATTAAAGAATCTCTCAACTCTGGTTGGATAACCACTTTATAAGCTCCAGAACGTTCTACAGTATAGCTTATGGAATCTGTTTTCCAATCATTTGAAACTAAGGGCTTTTTTAAAAGTGTTGAATCTGTATCCAATTCAAAGAAATCAATAAAGACTAAGCCAGAATCAATGTTTTTCTCCACAATCAATTTAAATATTGATCCTTTTTCCAAGGTAATATTATAGGCTAAGGCTATCGCTTTATCCTTAAAGGATTGCGATGCAATCACAAAAGGGATGGGAACTTGTAACTGGTTAGCTTTTGCATCCTGAAATGCATCATTCCAAAGCGTTTCGGAAACACCAGCCGTGTCCAAGGTTCGCGTATAAAGTTCTCTTGCCGACGGTTTTGTTATAAAATCTGTTGCGCGTTGCACTTGTGAGCATCCATATAAACAAATTCCTATAGTAAACAGAAAGAAGTAATTTTTCATCAGCTTAGATGTGACAGAAACCGTACCAAAAGACACCATTTTGCTAGGCTTTAAACAAATTTTAACTTTATGGAATGCTGCATAAACTATCTCAGGGTATTTTTAAAGATAGAATTCGTAAATTTCACCATATTCGTCCACTACAAACAGTCTTATAATGAACAACCTCGACCCAAGGGTACGAGGTATCAAGTAGAAGTTCCTTTTTTATTTCGACGCAGAGCGTCGGGGAATAAAACCCAAGGATCCCGCTAAAAAGCGGGATTAGTTCAACTAACAATTTTTAATTCATTGCTTCGCAANNGCAACTTTTAAAAATTGAGTTTCACTAATTTACATTTTTGATAATCCGGAACACATCATATTAATTTAGATTGATTGATTACAATAACATGTTTATTTGATCAAAAAAAAATATTTATTTTTGATCAGCGTAGATCTTCGAGATCAGCGGGATAATTTTTTCATACGCTTATTTTTTTTCTGCTGATTACGGAGATGTTCGCGGGTTTTTACTAGTATGACAAAAACAGATATAATTACATTTTCTTGAAAATTATACTAAACAATTTTTGATGAATTTCAATAAAGAAAATATTGCGCGTTTTGGACTAGGCGCCATGGGTTTTGTTTATATTGTAGTTGGTTTTTTAACTGCCATGGCAGCTTTTAATTGGGGTGGACAAAAAACTGGTACCAAAGGCGCTATTGGCTTTATAAACAATCAATATTTAGGAAAACTTCTTTTAATAGTCATTGCATTGGGATTGTTCAGCTACGTATTTTGGCGCCTGTACCAAACACTATTTGATTCTCGACGTTTAGGGACAGACTTAAATGGTCTATTTGTAAGAGCTGGTTATTTTTCTGGAGCATTATTTTACGGATCTTTAGGTGTTATAGCCATAAAGTTATTTTTTGGAGGAGGATATGATGAAAACCAAGAATTTATAATCAAACTTTTAAATTCAGAATATGGCAGTGCAGTGTCTGTGATTTTAGGACTAATTTTAGGAGGTAAATGTGTATTTGAAATTTTCTTTATCTTCTCAAATCAATTTAAAAAAAATGTAAAATCTTCTGAAATGCCCCCTAAAGCTAAAAGCATTTTGTTGAAATTTGGCGTTATTGGTCACTTAGCACGGGCTGTGGTTTTTGGAATCATGGCATTTTTAACCATAAGGACAGGGGTTACCTTTAGAAATGAAGAATTAAGCACCGTGGCCGATGCGTTCCAATTCTTAAACTATCAGTTTGGAGCTTTGGTACTTAGTTTGGTGGCTTTTGGCCTCATATGTTATGGCTTGTACATGTTTGTAAAAGCACGCTATTTATATATTAATATGTAAAATATCCTCTAAGGATTAATTTTGGAGGAGCGATTGCTTTCCGAATCAAATTTGTAGTCTTTTTCCACTCGAAAACCACAATTTTATTCTAATTTTTAGGGGTTCCATTAGGAGTTTCAGCTGATGTGCCATAGGTATCAAAAAGATATACTAAAGATGCCATAGTCGCTGCCCCCAGTTCAAGCTCTCTTTTGTTAACTGCATCAAAGGTATCACTTGCGGCGTGATGGTAATCAAAATAACGCTGAGAATCTGGTCTTAATCCTGCCAAAACAATACTATCAGATTTTAACGGGCCAATATCAGCACCGCTGCCCCCTTGTTCAAAATAGTGGATCAAATAAGGTTTAAACAGATCTTTCCAACCTAAAACCATATTAAACACAGCATCATTACAGTCAAAAGAAAAGCCTCTTGGTGTAAAGCCACCTGAATCGCTCTCCAAAGCAAAAATGTGATTTTCGCCTTTAGATTTAGCAACCTCAGCGTATTTTTTGCCCCCTCTAAGTCCGTTTTCTTCATTCATAAACAAGACCACTCGAATGCTTCGTTTGGGCTTGATACCGCTTTCTTTCAATAAACGTAAGACGTCCATGGATTGTACCACTCCGGCACCATCATCGTGAGAACCATCGCCCAAATCCCATGAATCTAAATGCCCACCCACAACAATATATTCATCAGGAAATTCAGATCCTTTAATTTCTCCAATAACGTTGTAGGATTGCACATCTTCCAACTGTTTACAATTCTGCTTAAAAAAGAAATTTATTGAAGAATCTAGCGACAACATGGTACTTAATAATTCCGCATCATTAGTGCTAATTGCGGCAGAAGGAATACGTTGTGATACAGGCAAATCCCCATAAGTCATACTACCCGTATGCGGAAAATCGTCCAACCTCAAATTCAAGGACCGTACAATAACGCCAACGGCTCCTAACTTTCCAGCTTCATAAGCTCCAGAATATCGCTGGTCTGCACATCCACCGTAGGCTTCAAAAGTGTCTATCAAATGCGCTTGCATGGGCCGATTAAAAAATACAATTTTGCCCTTCACCTTGTCTTTTCCTAGCGCTTTCAACTCTTCTATCCCCTTCACTTCAACAAGTTGTGCACGTACGCCTCCTTTGGGCGTTTCTACAGACCCGCCCAGCGCACAAATATTGACATGTGTTGTTTGTCCAGGTAAGGTTTCAATGTAGGCAAATTCAGGTAAACCTCTCACCCATTTTGGCACCATAACAGGTTGCAACCACTCCTTATCCAATCCCAGTTTTTCAAGTTCTAACTTTGTATAGGCTACGGCTTGTTCTGCACCAAACGACCCTGAAAGTCGCGAGCCAATGTTGTTTGATAAATGGCGTAACCATTCATAACTTTTTCCGTTGGTCAACGCGTTGCTGTATATGCTTTTAAGATTCTCCGCATCAGATTGTGCGGAGACCTGAAAAGAAAAGAGCAAAACTAGTAATGTGCTAAAATATTTCATAAAAACTGGAGGTTAGAGTGGGATTTATATACCTATAAGATAAACAGATTTCCACATGTGCTAAAAATATAAAAAACTTTAGGCTGAAACCCTGAAAGGTTGAGCTTATTCGTTTTTCAATTGCTCTTTGTACAATTCCAAATTAGCCATAATAGCATCATCCAATTCTGGCTCTTTAATATCTTTATATGTTTTTAATGTATCATACAACACTTTGGCCACTAAATACCGTGATGTTTTTTTGTCATCGCAAGGGATGACATACCACGGCGCATGAGATTTTGAAGTTCTGTTGAGAAGCTCTTCATAACAAGCCATATAATCATTCCAAAGTTTGCGTTCTTCTAAATCTCCAGGAGAAAATTTCCAATTTTTATCTTCACGATCCAAACGTCTCAACAATCTGTTTTTTTGTTCCTTTTTGGAGAGGTTTAAGAAAAACTTAAACACTAACGTACCATTCTCTGCAATGTGCTTCTCAAAATTATTGATAGCTTCATAGCGTTTGTTCCATAAGGCATCGTTAACATCGTCAACGCTATCAATGCCAGGAATGTTTTCATTTAAAATATAGGAAGGATGCACTTGGGTTACCAACACATTTTCGTAGTGGGTACGATTAAAGATACCGAATTTACCACGCGCGGGGAGTGCGATATAATGGCGCCATAAAAAATCATGCTTTAACTCTAAACTGGTGGGCACTTTAAAACTGTGGACCACCACACCCCGCGAATTGAAATCTTTGAAGACTTCACGGATTAGACTGTCCTTCCCTGCTGTATCCATACCCTGCAAACACACTAAAACCGCATATTTACCATGGGCATACATCTTATCCTGAATTTCACCCAAACCTTTGCGGATCTCTTTCAGGCCATCTTTAATCTCACCTTTTGAAGCCTCCAAATTGAAAGTGGTTTCAAGATCTTCTATATTAACAGTGTCCTTAATTTTGAAATCATCAATATTAATATCTTTCATAAAATTTAAGTTATTTGATTTTATTATATAGTACTCAAATGTTTATTGATCTTGATGTTCTTTCTCTTCTTCATCTTCCTGAATCATTAAAGGATGATCTTTAACTTCCAGACCTATAATTTTAATCATACTGCTTACAGCATTAAAGAGCATTAAAACCACACTTATCAATCCTCCACTCAGAACAGATGACAGTCCTAAACTGATGTAATAAATTGAAGTATACCAAGAACTTGGAACATTATCAGCTTCAGTAATTGGAATGTTTAAAAACTGAAAAAATATAATTGCAAATATAAAAACTGTGGTATCTATTTTTGCAATGAGCAATATATGTGTATAATGTTCTTTGGTGAGCTTCGATTTTGTGCTGGAACTCACACTCAGCAGGGTGAGCAAAAGTGCCAAAATAGTGGCAGAAGCCAAGGCTATAGTATTGCATAATGTGTTAATTCCAGGCAGCGATGATTTAATTAACACCTTAGCTTCATAACCACTAATGTGACCCATAAAGTATGCTCCAAGCCCCATTATAAGGGTAGAGATGATCCCTCCATAAAGCGCTCTTCTGTTATACTGGGTCAGTTTGATCATCTCAGATTATTTTGATGCAAATAGATTCACATCATTTTCACTTACTTCCGTTTCACCAAGAATTATAAGACGTTCAACAACATTTCGCAATTCTCTAATGTTTCCGGTCCAATCATATTCTTGTAATTGTTGAATGGCTTTGTCAGTGAATCTTTTTGCCGCAGTACCATTTTCACTGGCTATTTTATTCGAAAAATAGTCTATCAATAGTGGAATATCTTCCCTTCTATCGTTTAAAGACGGGACTTGGATAAGGATTACTGCCAACCTATGGTATAGATCTTCTCTGAATCTTCCTTCTTCTATTTCTTTAGTCAAGTTTTTATTGGTTGCAGCAACAACACGCACATCAACTTTAATATCCTTGTCACTACCCACACGTTGTACACGACTCTCCTGCAGAGCTCTCAACACTTTGGCTTGCGCGGAAAGACTCATATCTCCAATTTCATCTAAAAAAAGCGTACCCCCATTGGCTGCTTCAAACTTTCCAGCTCTATCTTTTACAGCACTGGTAAAAGCCCCTTTAACATGACCGAACAATTCACTCTCAATCAATTCTGAAGGGATGGCTGCACAGTTGACTTCTATTAAGGGACCCTTTGAACGGTCGCTTTTTTGATGAAGCCAATGCGCTACAAGCTCTTTACCTGTACCATTTGGACCCGTAATCAAGACGCGTGCTTCTGTAGCGGCAACTTTTTCTATCATGTCTTTGATGTGGGAAATAGCTTTACTTTCTCCTATCATCTCATAATTCTTGCCCACCTTTTTCTTGAGCATTTTGTTTTCAACCACCAGTTCTTTCCGATCTAGAGCTATTCTTACGGTATTGAGTAATCGGTTTAAATCTGGTGGTTTTGAAATATAATCAAAGGCACCAAGTCTCATGGTATTGACCGCGGTATCCAAATCGCCATGACCTGAAATCATAACCATCGTTGTTTCTGGTTTTATTTTTTTGACCGCTTCTAAAACTTCAACACCGTCCATTTTTGGCATTTTAATATCGCATAGCACCAAATCATAGTCTTCGTTTTTTATTTTTTCAATTCCTGCTAGGCCGTCTTCGGCTTCTTCTACTTTATAGCTATCATTTTCTTCAGAAAGAATTTTAACTAAGACCCTTCTGATGCTTGCTTCGTCTTCTATTACTAATATTTTTGGCATTTTTAGTATTTAAATTTTATTCCTGTTCTAAAATAGAGTGTATTTTTATCATCTATGGTATAAATATCATCTCTTTTGTTATTTCTCAACCTGTAATCATTGGAAATACTGTAAGCGGCATACCCGTAGTACAAAAGATGTTCCGCAAAATAATACTCATAACCCAATCCGCCTAAAATTATAGTTTGGGAAATATTTTCAGCGTGCTTTCCATTAACGGTCTTATTGCCTTGAATGTTGGCGAAAAAATTGTCTAAGGTTACAAAAGCCTGTACATGATTTTTGTTGTTAAACTTGTACCGCAAATTGGTCTTTGGAACGCCCAAAGTATAGGTCCAATTGGGATGAAACTCTCTATAATAATTCAGAATTGGCAAAGGATAATTGCGTCCTGGAGTAGTTGAATAGTCCAAACCCAATATCAACCTATTTGGTTTGTCTGCCGCACCTTCTTTTGTCCGGTCCCGAATGGCATAAGCGGCAACAAGATACAAATAATCGTCAGATATTAACTTAGACTCAAAATTAGACGCTAAACGCATCCCCACTTTGAAACCGTAAAACCAGTCACTTTCTTTAAGCTTAACTAAATATCCGATAGCGCCTTCAATGGTTTGAATGGATTGAAGATCATGCGTCTCAAAAGGAACATTTTCCAATTTTAAATCGAGGTAACGATATTCGCCTCCAATCACCAAATAATTCCCTTCTTTTATCTTTAAAGGCAATTGGAAAAGTCCTCTAAATCTGTTTACCGAATTTTTGGTGCTGCTGTTAGGAAGGTTTAAATACTCTATGCGCATCAAATCTGAGGTTTGCGATGTAAGCCTGAAGCTGATAAGCATTATACATAGGGACAAGATTTTAGTCTTTTGTTTTGGGGACATAAAATTTATACTTTACTTGAAGATGGGTTGCCAATAATGTGTATGTCTCTTTGTGGAAAAGGAATGCTTATGTTGTGCTCTCTGAACAAGCGATCAATTTCAAAGCGCATATCACTTTGTGGGAAGCGCACGTTAAAACTGTCATTTAATGTAAATGCGACTTTAAAATTTAATGAACTTTCACCAAAATCCGTAAATAAAACTGAAGGTTCCGGAGTATCCAATACGGCTGGATGATTTTTAGCTACTTCTAAAAGAATTTTTTTGACGAGTTGCACATCGCTCCCATAAGCTACCCCTATACTAACGCTTTCCCTGGTTGTGGTCCCATTTTGGGTCCAATTATAAAGACTATTGGTAAGGTAGAAATGGTTAGGAATAATCAGGACCTTATTATCTACTGTGGTCGCTCTGGTAGTCCGCAATTTTATTTCATCTACACGTCCTATTTTACCATCCAATTCAATAATATCACCTACATGGACGGTTTGATCTACCAAAATAAAGACCCCTGAAATGATATCCTGAAACAAGGTTTGAAGTGCCAATCCAATCCCTAACAACAAGGCCGCTGATGCTGCAAAAACTCCAGTAACAGGTACACCGAACGAATGCAGCATGATGAATAAAATGATCATATAAACCAAGTACCGAAAATATGAAAACACCGTATTGACCTTTCTTTTATTTGGCAATGGAAGGTTGCGTGTTATTATCTTATTGACGATTCGAAGAATTATCGTCGCCACGAACAGCACAACCGCCAATATCAAAATATCTCTCACACTTATAACGATCTCATCGCTCAAGTGGATTGATAAATTTAGAAATTCCTTAATTTCTTTCATGACTTTTTAATACTTCAACCATTTAAATAGTTCCTTATATGTGGGTTTCTTTCCGTACATCAAAATTCCAACCCTATAAATTTTGGCCGCAAACCATACGGTAAATACAAAGGTACATACGAGTATAGCAAACGATAATAACTGTTGCCATATTGGAACACCAAACGGAATTCTCATTAACATAACTACCGGTGAAGTGAACGGTATAAATGAAAACACGGTAGATACAGTGCCATGTGGATCTTCAATAACCGTAAACACACCTACATACACTGCCAACACAAGCGGCATGATAATGGGCATCATAAATTGCTGGGTATCTGTTTCATTATCTACAGCAGCCCCAATAGCGGCATATAGAGAGCTGTATAATAGATAACCACCAATAAAGAAAAACAAAAAGGCGACACACAGATTCAAAATTGGCAGATTAATAAAACCAGTGATTAGCTCTTGCGCCATATTTTGGGCGTCTGAAGCGGTCATGGCTTGATTGATCATCTCTTGCTGTGGCGATTGAATTTGCATTAAATCAACTCCAAAAATTGCAGATACAACTGATAAAAGCACCCCTCCAAGGATGATCCATATAACAAACTGTGTCACGCCTGCCAATGAGGTGCCAATAATTTTACCCATCATCAATTGGATGGGTTTTACAGAAGAAATGATGATCTCAATAATTCTACTCGTCTTTTCTTCAATAACACTTCGCATGATCATATTACCATAAATAATGATAAACATGAATAATAAATAGCCTGCGGCGCCTCCAAATGCTAATTTTAAATAACTGTCAATTTTAGATGTTTTCTCTCCCTCAAACGTTTCTTGTGCGATATTAACTCTAGTTTTAGACGCCCTAATTTGTTCTATATCGACGCCTTCATTCTGAAGTTTAACGTCAGATAGACGTTTTTCTATGTGGCGTTCCAAACCTGATATGATGGACAGAGATGGCGATTCATCAGAATAAAAATTAATCCTTTCTACCAACTTGGTCGTGTCTGCGCTTTTTTTAATGTACAACAATCCAAAATTATTGTTGCCCTTTACAAGTTCTTTTGCAGCATCAAAGGGTAGGTTATCGAGAAGCGTGTAGGTTGTGTATTCTGAACTTTCAAAAACATCACCTACCAACCCCGTTTCATCTACAATGGAAATGGTGCGCTGTTTATCATTACTCATTTGAGACAGATAAGCTACGACAGCAATCAGGGCAATCATAATTATCGGACTTAAGAACGTCATGACAATGAAAGACTTGTTGCGCACTTTATTCAAATACTCCCTTTTGATGATCAGCGGTAAATGATTCATTATTAGTTATTTTTTACAGTTTGGATAAAGATGTCGTTGGCACTGGGAATAACTTCAACAAAATGATGAATTTCAGCCTTTGAAGTTAAAAAGCTTAACAAATCATTAGGAGAGGTGTTTTGAGGCAGTTTGATATTCATTTTAACATCGTCACTCAAATTTCTAAACGTTGCCGGGAACACCTCAAATTGCTCCTTAATCAGTCGGGTCACTTCTTCCGGATTTGAAGATTGTAAACCCACTTCAAAGGTATTGGTTTTAAATTGACGCTTCACATCGGTCAACTTTCCGTCTAGCACTTTATTGGATTTATGGATGAGTGCAATATGATCACATAATTCTTCTACAGATTCCATACGGTGAGTGGAAAAAATTACGGTGGCGCCTTCATCCCTCAACTGTAAGATTTCATCTTTAATAAGCGAAGCATTTATAGGGTCGAACCCAGAAAAAGGTTCGTCAAAAATCAACAATTTTGGTCGGTGAAGTACCGTGACTATAAATTGTATTTTTTGAGCCTGTCCTTTACTGAGCTCCTGAATCTTTTTATTCCACCAATCCCCAATATCCAATTTATCAAACCAGTATTTAAGACGGTCTTTTGCTTCTTGTTTGGTAAGTCCTTTTAATTGTGCCAAATAGATGGCCTGCTCCCCTACTTTCATGCTCTTATATAACCCACGTTCTTCAGGCAGATAACCAATATCTCTGATATTATGCGGTTTTAACGGAGCACCATCCAACAGAATTTCGCCAGCATCTGGCATTGTAATTTGATTGATGATTCTGATAAGCGTTGTTTTACCTGCTCCATTGGGACCAAGGAGTCCGAAAATGCTGCCTTTTGCAACTTCTATAGAGACATTATTTAGTGCTTTAAAGTCTCCAAAACTCTTGGAAACAGAATTAGCAACCAATAAGTTGTTCATAAATGAGGGTTTGAATAGTTCAGTTAAAAGATTTGTAAATATATTAAATGTTAGAGTTCAGGACTGGTTATACACTTTAATTTTTGATTAAAACCGCATATTATTTTCACTATTTACAAAATCAAAACGGTCTAAAAAACAAAACCCACCCTTAAAAAATTAAGGATGGGAAAAAATTGCTATGAAAAAGAAAAATTATCACTAAATATAGTAGTGATATCCAAATATAGTCATTTTTATCAAAATACGCCGTGGTTATGAAAACATATCTTTGACTTTTTCAAAAAACGATTTATCAGAACTTTCCGGTTTAGGCTGGAAATGCTCATCATTCCTCATACTCTCGAAGAAATCTTTTTGCTCTTTATTCAAGGTTTTTGGCGTCCACACATTAATGTGCACCAATAGATCACCTTTTCCGTAGCCATTGATACTAGGGATTCCTTTACCTCTTAAACGCAGTATTTTACCAGATTGAACGCCTGGCTCAATCTTGATTCTTACTTTGCCCGTAACGGTGTCTATTTCTTGACTGTTACCTAAAACTGCATCTGGTAAACTCACATACAAATCATAATGCAAGTTGTCTCCTTCGCGTTTTAACGTGCTGTGCTCTTCTTCTTGAATGGCAACCAGTAAATCTCCAGAAATCCCATTTCCTGGTGCCTCATTCCCTTTTCCTGTTACTTTTAACTGCATACCATCCACAACACCGGCTGGAATCTTAACAGAAACCGTTTCTTCTTGTAGTACCAAGCCTTGTGCATCTGCATCAGCTGGCTTTTTATCAATCATCTCTCCCGCACCACCACATGTAGGACATGGCGAAGATGTTTGCATACGCCCCAATATGGTATTGGTGACTCGCATCACCTGTCCAGAACCATTACAACTTGTACAGGTTTTATAAGTTGTGCCTGAAGCCTGAACTTTACGCTTCACTTTTAATTTCTTCTCAACGCCGTTGGCTATTTCTTCTAAGGTTAAGGTAATTCTAATTCGTAAATTACTGCCCTTAACACGTCTTTGCTGACCGCCAAAGCCACCACCAAAACCTGAAAATCCGCCACCGCCGCCAAAGCCGCCACCAAAAATATCACCAAACTGACTAAAGATGTCGTCCATATTCATGCCGCCACCGTTAAAACCACCCGCACCCCCTTGGAATGCTTGATGACCAAATTGGTCATAACGAGCCTTCTTTTCAGGATTGCTCAGCACTTCATAAGCTTCAGCAGCTTTTTTGAACATGTCTTCTGCCGCCTTATCGTCTGGATTTTTGTCTGGATGATACTTTATAGCCTTCTTTCTATACGCTTTTTTAATGTCGCTAGCCGAAGCACTTTTGTCTATTTTCAGTATGTCGTAATAATCTTCCTTCATTGTATAGTATTTCTAATCTATTCCTAAATAATCACTCGCTTGGTTTAAGACCCTGTAATTACCTTAGGAAAACGAATCACTTTATCGCCCATTTTATAGCCTTTTTCAATAACATCTATAATCTTACCCTTCAAATCATCAGAAGGCGCCGGAATTTGGGTAATGGCCTCGTGCAAATCTGCATTAAAAACGTCTCCCTTTTCTACAGCTACCTCTTCAAGACCTTTAATTTCTAGAGTATTCTTAAATTTGTTGCGTATCAATTCCACCCCTTTTAAGAGTTCATTTTCATCTGACTTTGAAATCTCATTAAGAGCTCTATCAAAATCGTCCAATACCGGTAAAAGTGACACTATTACATCTTGACCTGCCGTTTTGAATAAATCCATTCGTTCTTTGGTCGTGCGTTTTTTATAATTTTCAAATTCTGCAAACAGCCGTAAAAACTTATCTTTTTCTTTACCTAAGTCTTCTTGCAACTGCTCTTCAACACTTAACTCTTCAGTTTGTGGAGTCTCATGTATAGGATCCTCAACGTTTGTTTCAACGTCTTCTACTTTATCTTTTTTGCTCATAATTTTGAACTTCATTTTAAATCTTCATTTTTCAATTGGCAAAAGTACTGCCATTATTCATAAAATGTCAAAATGTCATAGATTAATTTATCATTTGTTAACTTATAAGGTTCTACAAAAGTTTCAACTCAAGGCAATTCATAAACTTTGGTAAGTTTATCTGAATTTTGATGCTGCTGCATTACCGTATTATAAGTCTTTTAAGAGGGTCATATTTTGAATGAGAGACCCAAGGTTGATTTCCTTCACCTTAAAAGTGTGCATTGTGAAAAAATCCAAAATTTTATTTCATATGACGTCATGTGTAAAGGATATTTCCTACTTTTCATTACTAAAAAATCAGACACCTATGAAACATTACAATTTAAGCTTTTTAGCCATTTTATTCACCCTTTCCACAATGGCACAAAAACCCCTTCTCATTGAAGGCCAATGGAAATCTTTGACCTCAATTGAAAAATTTGATCTCGAATTTGACTATTCAGACATTGAAATTCCAGATTTTGACAAGGAAGAAGATTATATCGCAGTAAAGATGAAGGAGAAAGAGGAATCTAATCCTGGAGACGGTCTAATTTGGAAAGAGAAGTATTATTCCGATAGAGACGTGCATTATGAACCTCGATTTGTGGAATCATTTAACAAAAGAGGTGACGAAAAGTCGAGTGAAGATTATAACGATTCTGAGTATGTTTTAAAGGTGCATACTACAAAGCTCTATCATGGTTGGAACGTAGGGGTTATGCGAAAACCAGCGCGTATTGACGCTATTATTTCCATTTACAAACGCGGTGAGGAGACGGCAATTTTTAAAGTAAAATATGAAGATGTTAAAGGTGCCGATGCAATGGGTTATGATTTCTCAATCCATAGCAGAGTGGCTGAGGCCTACGCCAAGTTAGCTAAATCATTTTTGAGAGATTTAAAGAGGAAGGCATAATTGCTTACCACAATTAACATACAGTTTACGAAGCCATCTACATCTAAGATGGTTTCTTTTTACTAAAATTCAAGAAACCGTAAGCCATATCACTATTCCTTTTGAAGCAAATCTTCTAGAGCGGGCTGAAGATTGGAATACGTAAACCCAAAGCCGTTCTCTTCTATTTTTTTTGAACTCACACGCTGACTTTCATAAAGCAGAATGTGCATCTCACCCAAGACCAACTTCATAGCAAATTCAGGTATATTTGGTAAGAATAAGGGTTTATGCAGCGCCTTTGCAACCCCTTTGGTAAGTTCTGTATTAGTAATGGGGTTTGGCGCCACGCCGTTATAAACACCTTCCAGTTCTTGTTGAATGACATAAACAAATATTCTAGAAAGGTCATACACATGAATCCAGGATTGCCATTGATCTCCAGACCCGAAAGCTGCTCCAAACCCTAAGGCGGTAGGTTTTACAATTTGTGGCAGTGCCCCTTCTGTATCATCGAGCACCAATCCTATTCTTACTTTGGAGACCACTAACCCTAATTCTGAAAACTCATCTACTGCGTTTTCCCAGGCTGATACTACCTTACCTAAAAACGTAGGCGATACTCTGCCACAGGACTCTTCATAGTATTTTGTAAAGGAATGTGGATAAAGCCCAATAGCACTTGCGGAAAGGATGTGTTTAACTTGATGACTTTTCACCTCTGACAGCGCCTTTTTAAGACATTGAAGGGTATTGATGCGGCTTTCCATAATGGTTCTTTTATTACTGTCAGTCCATCGCTGCGCTATGTTGGAACCTGCTAGATTAATTATGGCATCAACGTCTTCAAAACATTTGGAATCTATAACCCCTTCTTTCGGATTCCAATAGAACCCTTTATAATTATCCTGAGATTCGATTTTTTCTTTTGATGTGGTCAAGTAATGGACTGAAATATCCTCCTCATGGCAGCGCTTTACAATCTCCTTCCCTATCAAACCTGTCGCTCCCGTAATTAATATGATCATCTATAATTATGCTTTTCATAAAGTTAATAAATGCACCTCTCATTAATGATCAATTTACGGTAGGTTTAACACAATTAACATATAATTAGTCCCGGGAAGCTTCAGCCACTACCAATTACTTTCTTTAAGTTTTATGTACTTCCCATTCTTTTTCTTTGAATGCGTTCTTCAAAAAGGCAGGTCATCGCCTTTCGTGGCTCTTAGCATCTCCCTCTTTCCTGGAGGTCCCGGCAATTTTTCCACACTAAAACCAACATCCTGCATCGCACGGCGCACACTGCCTTTGGCGGCATAGGTTACTAAAACACCTTTTGTTTTTAAAGCATCAAACATGATACGGAATATAGATTCTGTCCATAACTCAGGTTGTACACGGGCTCCAAAAGCATCAAAATAAATCAGATCAAACTGGTTTTTTGCAGTAATATCCTTGAACAACTTTTGCTGTTTCTGAAGTTTAAAATGTGGCGTTAATGGAACGTCATGCTCCCATGCACTAAGGTGCAATTGGTCAAACACATGTTTTCTTTCATTAACCTGAAGTTCTTCAACATAGTTTAGCGCTTCCATTTCTTCAGCAGAAATAGGAAATGCCTCCACGCCACAGTATTGGATATCCACCGTGTGTTTTTCTGCTTCCAATAAAGTCAAAAAACAATTTAAACCGGTACCAAAACCAATTTCTAAAACAGAAAGATTTCGAGAGTTTTCATTTAAAGAATCTTCAGATTTCAAAACAGGTCTAAGACCCGCAAGAATATCAAAGCAAAAAAGCAAACCATGTTTGATATACACGTGGTTTGCTTCTTGTATAGCACCATGAATAGAATGGTACTGTTCATTCCATTCTTCTATCTGAATGGTTTTTGAACCATCTGCGGTAGTAATAATTTTTCGTTGCAAGGATTATTCGGATTTTAACAGTACGCCATCCGCCTCAAAAGAAAATGTTTTCTTAGGCTCAATTATCGCTTCAATTTCCTCAGCAGATTGGCCTGCATCTTCAGCATAATGACGTTGCTCCTCTACCGGCACTTCATTTACATACGCCTTTCCGTTAAGCACCACCTCTTGTCCCGCAATATCTTTAGGCATGAAAAACCCATAATCTTTAAATTTTACCATAACCTGATTCCCATCTTCAAGATTAAGTTTCAACCAACAACCTTTAGACTGGCACACCTCATCTACTGTACCAACCATTTTGGCATTAATAGTGTCTCCAATACGCATTGCTGTGTAAGCATCGGCCATATCTGATGTCGATTTTGCAGCGTCAGCGGTAAAATTTGTTCCTATGGATGTATAATTTCCATTGGTCTGTTCAACGGCTTTTATCGCTGTATTTTTATCCACAGTTTTACAGGCGACTACCGACAATAAAACTCCGAAAACTATAAGCAATTTTCTCATAATAAGTTGATTTCTATAAAAATAATCGTGACAAATATAACTTTTTTTAAAACAATTTTTTGGTTTTTTATACTGCAAGAAATGACTAAATTTGCAGCATCAAACAAAATAAGATGACAAAACTTACTACATACGAAATCGATATCGTAAAATCAGACACTTCGAAAATTAACGCTGTTGATTTTGATAATTTGATATTTGGGAGAATTTTCACCGACCATATGTTTATATGTGACTTTGAAAACAATGCCTGGCAAACGCCAAGGATCATACCTTACCAGGCGATGACCCTAGACCCATCTGCACGCGTATTTCATTACGGACAGGCTGTTTTTGAAGGTATGAAAGCTTATAAGGATGATGACGGCAAGTTGTGGATGTTCAGACCAGAAGACAACTTCAACCGAATCAATAAATCCGCAGCGCGTTTAGCAATGCCGGAATTCCCTAAAGAGTATTTCTTTGAGGGCATCACCAAATTGCTACAAATGGATAGTGAATGGGTAAAACCGGGCAAAGGCAATTCTTTATATCTGAGACCTTTTATTATTGCTACCGATCCTGCTATTTCGGCTTCGCCGTCAAGCAATTACAGATTTATGATTATTTGCTCTCCAGCAAAAGCATACTACAGTGATAAAATTAAGGTATTAGTTGCTGAAAAATTCAGTAGATCAGCTAATGGTGGTGTAGGTTTTGCTAAAGCAGCAGGAAATTATGCCGCTCAATTTTACCCTACAAGTCTTGCACAAAAAAGAGGATTTCAGCAAATTATATGGACCGATGCTGACACTCATGAAAAATTGGAAGAAGCAGGCACCATGAATGTGTTTTTTAGAGTAAATGACGCTCTGATTACTGCTCCGGTAAGCGATCGAATTTTAGATGGTGTGACACGAAAAAGCATCATTCAATTAGCTGAAGACAATGGCATTGATGTAGAAATACGACCAATAACGGTGACGGAACTTAAGAAGGCCTCAAGAAATGGTTCGTTAAAAGAAATTTTCGGAACAGGAACTGCTGCAGTTATCAGTCCTATTTCAGCATTTGAACATGCAGAAGAGCTGTTTGAGCTTCCAAATATTGAAAATTCATACGCTGATACTCTCAAAGATAAAATGCTTAACATTCAGCACAATTTGGCTGAAGATAAGCACGGTTGGAGATACGAGGTAAAATCCTGAAACAGGAACTCAATTTAAAACCCCAATTATAATAGATCAGCTATGGAAATTGGGGTTTTAATGTTTTAAGGATTGAGTATTTTATCAATATTTGGGACAAAATAATTGGGGCCTTTCAGCACTTTTCCGTCTTCGCGATAAATTGGTTCCCCATCTGCGCCTAGTTTGCTCATATTGCTCTTTTGGATCTCGTCAAAGACCTCTTCAATTTTATGTTGTAAACCATGTTCAATGATGGTGCCACATAAAATGTAGAGCATATCTCCTAAAGCATCCGCCACTTCAACCAGATCATTAGCATTGGCAGCGTCCAAATATTCCTCATTTTCCTCTCGCATCAGTTTGTAACGCAGCATATTTTTCTCTATCCCCAAATTGGCTTTTGGCGTTTCTCTATGGCCAATCTTAAAGGCGGTATGAAAAGCTTTAACGGCTTCAATTTTCTTTTTCATAGGGAGATCATTTTTATAATTTATTTCATTATTGTCCGATAAAGAATAAAGATCGCTGCGCTTATAGTCCCGATAACTATCGGGAAAAGAACAGAGATTTGATTATAACTGACTGATAAACAATCGTTATTCTAAATTAAATTTACCCAATCTCTCTAAGTGAAATTGGTTTTAAATAGCAAGGTACCATTTTTAATATCTCTTACCAGGTCTTACTTTAATGGACTTTGTAAACTTTCTACTTATTTTACCGGACACTCATGAATTTATTTTAAAGTGAATAAAAACTAAAAGATATTTATGGCAAATCCACCATTTTTAAGACATCCATGTCTCGGATTACAATAGTTTGAGTAATTTTGCATAAAAATAGCGATATGTTTACAAATGGTCAATTGGTTTTTGGAGGTTTATTTGCAATTGTCTTTGCTGTTGTATTGTTTTACACCTATCGTAAAGACTTAAAACTACACCGAAAATATTACAAAGGAAGTCTCTGGATTCTACTTGCTTTTATTGGATTTATTGTAATGCTTAGTCTGGTGAAGTATGTCATTGTATGATTAACTCATCTTTGACCTCTGTTTGCTAAGCAGCATATTTCTTAATTTTACTCCTTAAGAATGACTTGAAATAAAAAAGCAGGATATTTTAAATATCCTGCTTTTACATTTATCAACTTCTTTAGAAATTAATTATCGCCTTTTAGAAAGCTATACGTTTTACTGTATTCTAACATTTGGATAGGAAAAGATTCTGGTTGGGTTACTTTAATAGCTGTAATCTCACCAGTATCATCCATCTCTGGTACTAATACAGGATTTACAAAACCGCTATAAGGCGCACCGGTAAATTGCTCATTTCTTTTCAAAATTTCTGTATGCAATTTCTGATCGACCTTTACCCCATAATTTTCCACTAAATTCTCCACGGCTTTATAATCTCCTTCTGATTTGATACGTTGTGTTTCACGTAACAATTGTCCGAAAAGCTCATGTAATTGATCATAGTCATTGATGTTGTAATAGGTTTTACCGTCACGCGTTACTTTTTCGATGACGTTATCCTTTTGCCCTTTTTCAAAAACCCAAGCACTCACCCATTGTCTGTTTCTCATATGGGACTCTTCAACATCATCGCCTATATTCAAACGGATCAGCTGTGTCATCAATCCGTTACGGATATAACCATCATAGGCAGCCATTCCCATTTTTTTCCAGTCGTCTACCAATCCTAATTCTTGTAATTTTGGATTGTACAAATAGTAAAGCCCAACCAAATCCGCTCGTCCTTCCTCTAAGGTTGATGCATAGGTTTTAAGGGTTTCTTTAGTCTCGCCAATACCAGGATTTAATTGTCCTGAGGCATGACCAATAACTTCGTGTAAGGCCGTGTGCAACTTGTCGGCTATTTGACCATACTGCTCTTCCAATTGCAATTCTTCATCATCATGAACAAATTCTTTCAATCGGTCTGTGCTCCCCGCATTGTTATAGGCGTTGATAATGTTTCCAAGAGAAACCGATTTACTTCCTACTGCAGCACGGATCCAGTTAGCGTTGGGCAAGTTGACCCCAATAGGCGTGCTAGGAGACGCATCGCCAGCTTCGCCAGCCACATTGACCACTTTATAGGTCACCCCAACTACATTTTTCTTTTTATGCGCATCCATTAAAGGTGAATTATCTTCAAACCACTGTGCGTTATCAGACAAAACCTTCATTTTTTGCGACATGTCAAAATCGTTGATTTGCACAATACTTTCATAAGAACCTGTGTATCCCAATGGGTCATTATAGACTTCAATAAAACTATTGATATAATCTACATTACCAGAAGTTGCAGCGGTCCAAGCTACATTATAGTCGTCCCATGTTTGTAAATCGCCGGTATTATAATAGTCTATCAATAATCCCAAAGCGTCACCTTGCTCTTTGTTTTCAGCAACTCCTTGCGCCAGCTTCAACCATTTAACAATTTCGTCGATTGCTGATCCGTAGAGTCCTCCTGATTTGTACACCAATTCTTTTACCTCACCATTTTCTTTCACCAATTTAGAATTCAGTCCATGAGATAGTGGTTTTTTTTGATTAGGTGATTTTTTATTTTTGTAGAATTTCTCCACATCAGCAGTGGTCACATCTGGACCATAGAAATTAACCGCTGATTGTGCCACATTATCCACACCTTTTGCCTGATTGACTTTCTTAGCATCCTTATCGTTAAAAATAACTTCAAAGGCTTCTCCCTCTAGTGTAGCATTGGTTTCAGCTAACAAAGTTTTCAAAAATTCCTTGGAGAATTCAGGCTTTATTTTATCGTTGGAATAATGGTGATGAATCCCATTCCCGAACCAAACACGTTTTAAATAGGTTTCAAAAGCTTTCCAATCGTCTGACGATTTATCACCGTTGTAATTGGAATAGACTGTTTCTAATGCCGTTCTGATTTTGAGGTTATGACGGTAATTTTGATCCCACATAATGTCGCGACCCACTAATCCTGCCTGCGTTAAATAGTAGACTAATTTTTGTTCTTTTAAGGTCAAGTTCTCCCAGCCTGGAATTTGGTAACGCAGAATTTTAATATCAGCAAACTGCTCCACATTATAATCAAATGACGCTTTGCTGTCTTTGTACGCCACGGTATCCGCTTGTGCGTCAGTATTTGTTTTTGATTCGTTCTTGCAGGAATAAGTCAAGCTCATTGCCAATGCAATTCCGAAAATCATTTTTAAGTTCATCAGTTAAATTTTAAATTATTATACAACAAATGTAATATTTATTAAGATACTATAAAATTGTCTATCTTTGATTAACATTACAAAAACCGCGGATGAAATTTTTAAAATATCTCTTATTTTTACTGTTAATTGCATTTATTGGAATGGCTATTTACGTGGCTGTCCAACCTAATTCCTTTACAATTTCAGAAAGCACGACCATCAATGCTCCAAAAACTGTTGTTTTTAAAGCTGTTGATGATTCCATAAAAAATGATCGGTCTTCATTTTGGAAATCCTCCGAGACATTACAAACAGAAAATACGCATCCTACAGATTCCATCATTCAAACCTATACAAGCGGACGCATTAAACAATCAGATTTGAAGTGGATCTTTCAATCCAACCGCGACGGTTCTACAAATGTAACACGTACCCTTATTGCCGATAGATTATCTTTTATGACCAAAGCCAAATTCGCTCTGTTCGGAGATAATGTAGAAGAACTTACACATCAATTCAAAACCGATCTTGAAAATTTAGATAGCGAGGTTATTGAAAGTATGTCGGTTTATACCATTACTGTAGATGGGCTGACGGATTATGGCGGTGGATTTTATATGTATAAAACCATTTCATCTACTGGCAGTAACAAAAGTGCCTCTATGGTAAAACAATTTAAAGAAATTTCGGCTTTTATGGATCGTCATAATGTAACTGCTAGCGGGATGCCAATGAGTATTTATATTGAAATGAACGCTGAAAATGGCAACGTCATCATGAGTAATGCCATTCCTGTAAGCGAAAATGTTTTGGTTGCCGAAAACAGTAATGTCCTCAGTGGCTATATGGAGCGTACTGGAGCAGTCAAGGTGACCCTAAAAGGAAACTATTCTCATGTCATGGAAGCTTGGGCAGCTGCCAGAAAACATCTACAAGATAAAAATCTGGAAGCTTCAGAAATGAGTCCTTTTGAGGTCTATAAAAATGATCATGCCAGTCTCCCCAACCCTGCCGATTGGATTACTGAAATCTATATTCCAATTAAGGAAAATGCTGAAGCCCTGTGAAACAATTAGTATTAGTTTTTGTGGGCGGTGGCATTGGGAGCGTTCTTAGATTTATAATCGGAAGATACCTCAACAGTCCTACCACAGGCATTCCTTATGGCACTTTTGCCGCTAACATCTTAGGAAGTTTACTTATTGGGATCATTCTTGGTTTAGCCATGAAAAACAATACACTGTCAGAAAATCAAATTTTATTTCTCGCTACAGGATTTTGTGGCGGTTTCACCACATTCTCAACCTTTGCTTATGAAAACCACGTGTTTTTAAAATCGGGCGATTTTATGAGCTTTGCTGTGTATACAATTGCAAGTTTTGTTGTTGGGTTTATGGCTGTTTTTGGAGGCATGTACTTAGTGAAGAGCTGAATGGATAAGATTGTCAGATGCCAGAAGACCGATGGTCTCATTTTGAAGAGTGAAGACAGCTAACTGCATACTGCCAACTGCCAACTAAAGACTCCCCGCTGGAGACTTACTCAACCAATGTCTTATAATCCTTCACCCCTGCCCTAACCTCAGTATCCACATAATTTTCTCGGGGTACAATTGGGCAAGAATATTTTTCGTTATACGCACAATAGGGGTTATAAGCGGTATTAAAATCGATGGTTATCTGATTATCTGCCGGAATTTTCAAATCGATATAACGTCCGGCACCATAACTTTCCTCTCCGTTGGTATCATCCAAAAATGGCAAAAACAAGTAATCTTCAAATTCTTCTTCGTTTAATAAATCCTGATCTTGATACACATTCAATTGAAAATTATCATTATTTAAAGTGAAGCTGACCTCACCATATTTCACGTAGGTAGCTAACCTATCTGTGGTGGTTTTCATTTTGAAAGGCTTTTCATCTTCGGTTCTTTTAAAGCTGGCGCTGACTACATAAGTAGAATCGAATTCGAAAAATTCCAACCCCTTAAAATCCCTTCGATCTTTATCTTTTAAAGGCGATTTGGAAGCATCTTTGAACTCTGCATTAAGTTCTCTTTGAAACTCTGTATCACCCTGAAGTTGTTGTTTTTTTTGAGTACAACTCCAGAGAAATATAAATCCTAATATAACTGATAGTAACGTCTTCATAAAAAAAATAATTGATTTGCAAAAATACAACTTTAACTTATTTTCCCTAGCTTTGAGCGACAATAAAAACAACAATCATGCTTTATAATACCGTCTCCTATTCACAAATTAGGACCTCTTTCAAAAGGCGTTTGACGTATTATATGCTCTGATGTAAACAACCATTTGATCACTATAAAAAAGTCTGACACAACGTCGGACTTTTTACTTTTGTGATGGTAATTTCATTTTTTATTGATCGTAATGAACAACCTCGACCCAAGGATACGAGGTATCAAGTAGAAGTTCCTTTTTTATTTCGACGCAGAGCGTCGGGGAATAAAACCCAAGGATCCCGCTAAAAAGCGGGATTAGTTCAACTAACAATTTTTAATTCATTGCTTCGCAACTTTTAAAAATTGAGTTTCACTAATTTAACCAAACCAACAATGAAAATTTTTAATTTCTTTTATTATTCTGTGGGGCAAGCTTATCTGAACACCTTCAGAGGACTGTCTAAAGAAGTCTGGTGGTTGGCGTTTATAACGCTTGTTAATAGAGCGGGCACCATGGTCATTCCATTTTTATCACTGTACCTCACCACTGACCTTAATTTTTCCTTGGATGATGTGGCTTGGATTATGACCGCCTTCGGTTTTGGCTCCTTAGTAGGGTCATGGATTGGTGGAAAACTAACAGATGTTATTGGATACTACAAGGTCATGGTTCTCAGTTTGGTGCTGAGCGGTGTACTGTTTCTGGGCATGCAATATCTTGAGACTTTTAATATGGTTTGTCTGGGTATTTTCGTCTTAATGGCTGTTGCGGACATGTTTAGACCAGCAATGTTTGTGGCGCTTAACGCGTATAGCAAACCAGAAAATAAAACCCGAAGCATCACATTAATACGGTTGGCCATCAATTTAGGATTTTCTGCAGGACCTGCGGTTGGCGGACTCATTATTACCACCATGAGTTATGGCGCCTTATTCTGGATAGATGGATTTTCGTGTATGATTGCTGGGTTTTTACTCCTGAAAGTTCTACATCCTAAAAAATCAAAAACCTTGGATACGGAGGTCAGTTCCAGTCCGCTATCGGCTTACACCGACAAATCTTTTATTATTTTTCTGGCAGCCATGGTGATCTTCGGAATTGTATTTTTACAATTAATTTCCACCATTCCATATTTTTACAAGGAAGGTGTCGGACTTACGGAATTTGAGATCGGGCTACTCATGGCCATGAATGGACTTTTGATTTTTATCTTTGAAATGCCACTCATTAAATGGTTTGAAAACAAATCATATACTAAAATCGGATTGATGGTTTTTGGACTGATTTTGATTTGCATCAGTTTTCTATTTTTAATTATCGATCCATGGCTTGGTTTTGTTATTATTAGTATGATTTTATTGACCTTTGGCGAAATGATTGTATTTCCGTTCTCAAATTCTTTTGCCTTAGATAGAGCAAAACGAGGATTGAAAGGAGAGTATATGGCATTGTATAGCATTGCCTTTTCAATAGCGCATATATTTGCACATAATGTGGGGTTTCATTTAATAGATGCATTAGGCTTTCATAAAACTTGGATCATCATGAGTGTTTTTGGACTGCTAGGCTTGGGACTTTTAATGTATCTTAAAAAACAAATAATCTCCACAAAACAGATAATTTAACATGACAACAACATATAAAGTATTAATTATTGGCGCAGGACCTATTGGAATTGCCTGTGCCTTAGAGTGTAAAAAACAAAATTGGGACTATGTTGTGCTTGAAAAAGGGGCCTTGACCAATTCTCTTTTTAATTACCCGAAGAACATGACCTTCTTTTCTACATCAGAAAAGCTGGAAATTGACAACGTCCCTTTTATCAGTAACAATCCGAAGCCCAATAGAGATGAAGCGCTGGAATACTACAGACGTGTTGCCACCTCAAATACGCTAAACATTCACTTGTACGAAGAGGTTAAATCTATTAAAAAGGTAGCGCATCAATTTGAAGTTACCTCTTCAAAATCCTCCTATCACGCTGACAAAGTTGTTATTGCCTCAGGCTTTTATGATATTCCGAAACTGTTGGATGTTCCTGGAGAATCGTTGCCAAAAGTGACGCACTATTACAATGAAGCACACCCTTACGCTATGCAAGATGTGGTTGTGGTGGGTGCTAGCAATTCGGCAGTAGATGCAGCGCTTGAGATTTGGAGAAAGGGAGGACAAGTTACGATGGTTATAAGGGGGTCAGAAATTGGAGACCGTGTTAAATATTGGGTAAGACCGGATATTATTAACAGGATTAAGGAAGGAAGTATTACTGCCCATTACAATGCAGAAATTGTCAAAGTTACAGAAAAAGACATCACCATCAACACACCAAAAGGTGAGCTTATCTTTGCCAATAGTTTTGTTGTGGCCTTGACTGGGTATCAACCCAATTTTAAGTTTTTAGTAGATGCAGGCATACACTTATCAGAAGACGAAGCGCAATTACCTCAATACAATCCAGAAACCATGGAAACAAATGTACCAGGGTTATATTTGGCGGGTGTTATTTGTGGAGGTACAGAAACGCATAAGTGGTTTATTGAAAACTCAAGAATTCATGCAAAGTTAATTGCTGCGCATATTAAAAAGACAAACTCCTGAAAACCTGAGTTCTAAAAAATTATTTTATTGGCCGGACTTCATTGTATTTGATCACATGGGATAATACAATCTGAGTTTTTGTTTCGCCATATACAATCAGTTGATCAATAAAGCTTTCTAAATGTTTCTGATTTTTCAGAACCACTTCCATAACGATGTTTTCATTTCCCGTTATGCGATAGCAATTCAAGACTTCATCATAAGTCTTTACTTTTTCCAAAAATGGTTTGAGCATACCCATAAATGCCCTTAGAGTGATAATAGCCTTGAGTTGGTATCCTGCTTCGAACGGCGACACAAAAGCGTGATATCCTTGAATGATACCTGCATCTTCCATTTTTTTAATACGTTCAGAAACTGCAGGTGAACTCACACCTACTTGTCTTCCAATTTCAGCATTGGATTGACGCGCATTATTCTGTAAACACTTTAAAATCTTCCAACTAAGGGCATCTATACTCATTTTAAATAAAATTAACTAAAATGTTTTAATTATTAAAGCAAATATACGGTTTTACTTTAAAACCGATTATAATAGGTCTGAATTTGTCTGTAAATTTGATAAAATTGCTTTTCATAAAAATGGTATACCCAATTCCATCGCATCTATCAGATTTGCCTATTTACAAAAAGGCCATGGATATTATTACCCTTTCCAGAAATATATCTACATATCTAAACCAAGATTTATCTTACTTAAAGCCAGACGGTTCTGAAGATCATCACATTTATTTCTCTGGTGATATCGTACAACAATCCACATCATTGGCTCCAGAAATTGTCAATGCTGAACTAGAACGTCATTCTGATAAAAAATACAAACACATCGCTTCTTTGGAACGTTTGACGACCCTACTTTATAAAAATTGCCGACGTTTAGAGAAAAGTCATAGTAATGGAAGAGATTATCTGCCCATTTTAAGAAGTGAATTGAAAAAATTCCGCCGATTACAGCATACGTGGATGATGACGTTATAAGATTCAAGAAATAAACACCACCTTTCAATATCTTGACTATGGGTTTGCTTAATGGCACACTTTACATTCCTCGCGTTCTTTCAACTCTCCTACCAAATATCCATCATTATTTATTTTAAAATCACAACATTCCACAAAGCCTTGTGAAATTAGTTTTCTACCACGTTGAATTTGAGATTTGACGGTTGGTAACGGCAGTTTTAAACGTTCAGATATTTGTGCTTGTTTGAGTCCTTGAATATCCGCTAGAATTAAAGGATTTCTGTATTTTTTAGGCAGGCTTTTAATAATGCCACGCAAACAGTCTTCCTTAGTATGCTCGGCGGGCGCGTTGTCAGCAGGAATATGGTCTTCTGCTTGACTGCTAATGGACTGATGGTTTCTAAAATAATCCATCACTGTGTGTCGTGCAATAGCAAATACCCAAGGTTTTAACTTAGTCTCATCGTGTAAGGTGTCTAATTTTACATGCACTTTGAGGAATGTTTCTTGGAGTAAATCATCAGTAGCCACATCGTCCTTGACCTTACCTAAAATAAAGTGTTTGATGTCTTCCGAATATAAATTCCATACCGCTTTTGTTTTCATAAGAATGCATTAAAAAAGAGTCTACTTTAGTATAAAATTACTAAAATAGACTCTTATTATTAACATTTTAAACTAAGCTTAACAGTTGCAGTTGTTGCAGGTACAATTTTCACAAGTACAAGCTGCACAATTTCCTTTTTGACAACTGTCGCAATTACATGCGCATTGGTTATTATTCATGATGTTTATTTTTTAGGTTCACCTAATAGACGTGAAAAACTTAAAAAAGATGCATTTTGAATGGGTTTATTTTTTATTTGTGAAATTCTTGAAGATTTCGCTATTTAAATTAAGGTTAGAAATCTTGAGATCCCTTGATGTGGTGCGAGCAACTCACACCAGTTTTGCGGAATTTATATTCGGTTAAATATTTTACTTATCTTTCATGAGATCCTGCTGAAGGGCGGGATAAGCGACTCACACAAGTTTTGCGAAAAGGAAAATGTGGTTAAATGTGTCACTGATCTTTCATGAGATCCCGCTGAAGGGCGGGATAAGCGACTCACACAAGTTTTGCGAAAAGCAAAACTTGGTTCGCTGCTTACATATTTCTCCTATACTGTCCTCCGACTTCAAAAAGCGCCCCTGTTATTTGACCCAATGAACATACTTTACTCACCTCCATTAAGGCTTCAAAAATATTCTCGTTATGGATGGCTTTATGCTGTAATTCTTGGAGTAAGTGGCCCGTATCATTTCCTTTATGCAGATTTTCAAGTGTGGCAATCTGGAATTGCTTCTCCTCCTCCGTTGCTCTAATCACTTCTTTCGGAATGACCGTTGGTGAGCCTTTACTGCTTAAAAATGTATTTACGCCAATAATAGGGAATTCACCATTATGCTTTAAGGTCTCATAATACAGGCTTTCTTCCTGTATTTTACTACGTTGGTACATCGTTTCCATTGCCCCAAGTACACCGCCTCTTTCTGTAATACGATCAAACTCCAATAACACCGCTTCTTCTACCAAATCGGTTAATTCTTCAATGATGAATGAGCCTTGGATTGGGTTTTCGTTCTTCGCCAAGCCTAATTCCTTATTAATAATCAATTGAATGGCCATGGCACGACGCACAGACTCCTCTGTAGGCGTTGTAATGGCTTCATCATAAGCGTTTGTATGTAATGAGTTGCAGTTGTCATAAATAGCGTATAACGCTTGAAGCGTGGTGCGAATATCATTAAAATCAATCTCCTGCGCATGTAAACTACGCCCTGAAGTTTGGATATGGTATTTCAACATCTGCGCTCTCGGATCTGCATTATATTTATTTTTCATTGCTTTTGCCCATATCTTACGGGCAACACGGCCAATAACCGCATATTCTGGATCGATACCATTTGAGAAGAAGAACGATAGATTGGGACCAAATTTATTGATATCCATCCCTCTGCTCAAATAATACTCTACATAGGTAAATCCGTTGGATAAGGTCAATGCCAATTGGGTAATTGGATTCGCGCCTGCCTCGGCAATATGGTAGCCTGAAATAGACACTGAGTAGAAATTACGTACATTATTCTCAATAAAGTATTCCTGAACATCTCCCATCAATCGCA
This sequence comes from Gelidibacter salicanalis, assembly GCF_016469035.1. Taxonomy (GTDB): domain Bacteria; phylum Bacteroidota; class Bacteroidia; order Flavobacteriales; family Flavobacteriaceae; genus Gelidibacter; species Gelidibacter salicanalis_A. Next base: position 166,743 of record NZ_JAEHJZ010000003.1, read on the forward strand.
GAGCGAATTCAGTTGAAAAAATACAGGTATTTTGTGCTTGATCTTCTTTTAAAATATCCGCTTGAACCGTACCTCGTACTTGAGCGATCGTTTTGGTTTTGATGTCTTGGTACACGTCGTCTGGCAAAACTTGATCACCAGTAACCCCGAGCAACATCAATCCTAGTCCATCATTGGTTTCTGGCAAGTCGCCTTTATAGGTTGGACGCTCAACACCTTTCTCTTTATAGATTTTGGCAATCTTTGCCTCCACCTCTTTTTCCAGTCCGTTTTCTTTGATATACAACTCACATTGTTGATCTATGGCAGCATTCATAAAGAAGCCTAACAACATTGGTGCAGGACCATTGATGGTCATACTTACCGAGGTCATGGCATGTGACAGATTGAATCCTGAGTACAATTTCTTAGCGTCGTCCAAACAGCAAATGCTGACACCTGCATTTCCTATCTTCCCATAAATATCAGGTCGTAAATCTGGGTCATTCCCATAAAGCGTTACACTGTCAAATGCTGTCGATAAGCGTTTGGCCGGCAAGCCCATGCTCACATAATGGAAACGTCTGTTGGTTCGTTCTGGTCCACCTTCGCCAGCAAACATACGCGCAGGATCTTCACCCGTGCGTTTAAAAGGATACAGTCCTGAGGTAAACGGAAATTCCCCAGGTACATTTTCTTGCAGGATCCATCTTAAAATATCGCCCCAAGCCTGGTATTTGGGCAATGCTACTTTAGGAATCTTAGTATGGGAAAGTGACTCCGTATGGGTTTCAATTTTTATCTCTTTACCTCTGACCTTAAACGAATATATAGGATTTTTATACGTGTTGACCTTTTCATCCCAGCCCGTTATAACCGCCCAATTGTAAGGATCAAGATTTAATTTAACACGATCAAATTCGCCCACCAATAACTTGACAAAATCCTTATGGGCATCGGCAACAGACGCGATTGAATTACTATCTATCCCTGCTTTATCCAATTCTGGCGTTTTGCCAAGTACAGATTCTAATGTTTTATAAATGCCGTAGAGTTTTTGTGCTACTTCTACTTGGTCGTTTGCAGTTTTATCGTAAGCGCGGTTGCTCTCTGCTATTTCAGAAAGGTAACGTGTTCTAGCTGGTGGAATGACGAAAATCTTTTCGCTCATTTCTTTCGAAATGGTAAAGGTCGATTTTAAATCGGCGTTTGTTTTTTCAACAATCCCATCCATGATCGCTTTGTAAAGCGTGTTCATTCCTGGATCATTAAATTGTGAGGCAATCGTTCCAAAAACCGGTAAATCACTCTGATCGACATCCCACAGTTGGTGGTTGCGCATGTATTGTTTTTTAACATCGCGCAAAGCATCCAAAGAACCGCGTTTATCAAATTTGTTAATGGCTACCAAATCGGCAAAATCGAGCATGTCAATTTTTTCCAATTGGGTGGCAGCACCAAATTCTGGTGTCATCACGTAAAGAGAGACATCAGAATGTTCTATAATTTCAGTATCTGACTGACCAATACCTGAAGTTTCTAAAATGATCAAATCGTATTCCGCAGCTTTCAACACCTGAATAGCTTCGTTCACATATTTAGAAAGAGCCAAATTGGACTGACGGGTTGCCAAACTACGCATATAGACCCGCGGACTATTGATGGCATTCATACGAATACGATCGCCAAGTAGTGCTCCACCTGTTTTACGTTTTGAAGGATCCACAGAAATTAAACCGACAGTCTTTTCTGGGAAATCAATCAAAAATCGACGAACCAATTCATCTACTAATGACGATTTACCAGCACCTCCAGTTCCTGTAATTCCGAGTACAGGCGTTTTAGAGTCTTTATTTTTTATGTGAATTTTATCAAGTGTAGCTTTTGCAACCTCTGGAAAGTTTTCTGCGGAAGAAATGATTCTTCCTATAGCTTTGGGATTTTTTTTCTCTAAATCTCCAAACTCATTGTTAAGGACATCTCCAAGCGCATAATCTGAAGTTTCTACTAAATCATTGATCATGCCTTGCAATCCCAATTCCCTTCCATCATCAGGCGCATAAATCCTGGTAATGCCATAATCCATGAGTTCTTTGATTTCCTCAGGAAGAATCACACCGCCACCGCCACCAAAAATCTTGATATGGCCAGCCCCTTTTTCCTGCAACAAATCATACATGTATTTGAAATACTCATTATGACCACCTTGGTAAGATGTTAAAGCAATTGCGTTCGCATCTTCTTGAATGGCTGTATTGACAACCTCTTCTACACTTCTATCGTGCCCCAAGTGAATCACCTCAACGCCTGTGGATTGAATGATGCGTCGCATAATATTTATGGCAGCATCATGACCGTCAAAAAGAGATGCGGCAGTTACGATTCTAACTTTATGTTTGGGTTTATAGGGTGTTACTTGTATCATATGTAAAAATTGAATTTATACCTCTCGCAAATTTACAGATTTTATAAAAGAAGTACACATATATTGTGAATAGTTTAGAGAACGCAAGATTGTCCTAAAGGTATTTTAGTCACGGTCTCAGGATGTTACTTTTGCGCATTTTTAATAATGACAAGTCTCCTCTCCTTTTTTGTATGGTCAACTACCAATGATCTTAAAGGTTTACTAAACCATCGTAATTAAAACTATTTGATTTATTTTTGAATCCACTAAAAAATAAAATTGTTATGAAAAAATCTCTACTAATATTAGTTACCATCTTTACCATGAATTCTTGTGCAGAATTACAAAGCGTGGTAGACTCCTTACCTCAAGGCGGTGTTTTAAGTAATACAGATATTGCGAATGGATTAAGACAGGCGCTCGATTTGGGTATTGAAAAACAAGTGACCAAACTGACACAAACTGACGGTTTTTACAGAAATGAACTTGTAAAAATTCTTCTTCCTGCAGAATTACAAAGAGTTGACAAAGGCTTACGTGATATCGGCTTGAGCAATTTGGCAGATGAAGGCATCAAAGCGTTAAACAGAGCTGCTGAGGATGCAGTTAAGGAAGCCACACCAATTTTTGTAGGTGCGGTTAAGGAAATCACTTTTACTGACGCAAGAAACATCCTCTTAGGAACAGATGATGCCGCAACACAATACCTTTCCACTAAAACCCGAACCTCTTTATACGATAAGTTTCACCCTGTAATCAACGCTTCTTTTGCAAAGGTGGGCGCTGATCAAATTTGGGAAAATTTAATCAATAGATATAATGCCATCCCATTTACTACCAATGTCAACCCTGATTTGACGGATTATGTTACAGAAGAGGCTTTGAAAGGCGTCTATACCATGATTGCGGTTGAAGAAAAAGAAATCAGAACTAAAGTTGGCGCGCGAACAACGGATGTATTGAGAAGAGTTTTTGCACTACAAGATTAAGGGATTCTTAATGTAAAGATTTCCTAATACTGGACATATCTTCAAATACATCAGAACATGCAGTGTTGCCTTAGCTCTTTAAAATACTATGCTTATTTTAATAGGGTCAAAAGGGAGTCAGTTAAAAGCCGGTTAATAAAATAAATCGGCTTTTTTTAAATGTTTTTGGGTTTTTAACATACTGCGTATCACAATTTTAGATATATTTAACTTTCAAACTTTTGTAGTCATGAAAAAGTCATTAGAAATTAAATCCCATCAAATTAAACTACAAACACGTTATAAACAACTTGTTGAACAAGCCTATAACCTGCGTCAAACAGATCATGCCTTAAGCGATATTTCAGAATATAAAGCGATAAAGCTTTTAAATAAATTGAATCGTTTAAATTATTTGAGTCGGGAATCTTCACGTCCCAGGACAATCTGATAATTTACCATAAATTTAACTTTAAACACATATCTTTAAATAGTTACACAAACGTATCTATAGTTTAAAATCTTAACCTATATGAATACACAGTTTTGTAAAGTCGGAAAAATTAAATTTAGCCTCAATGAGGTATTGAATTTAGACGAAGTGGAAAACAATTATTTAAAATTTACGGAAGAAGCCTACAACATGCTGCAAACCGATGCGAGTTTAAGCGATTTTTTATACCACGAAGCCTCCAAATTGAGAAAGATTATTTTGAATTTGAAAAATTCTAATTCAGCGGATGTTGATGCAGCGTTTTAAAATAATCAAAGGCTTTTACTAACCGAGAGCCATACCAAGAGAACATTTCTCCATCCACTATTAAAATGGTTGCGTTGGGAAAGTAAGCTTGCACTTCCGCTTTATGTTCTTCCTTAAACGGAAACGGCTCGCTTGATAACAGAACGAGTTCTGCAGATTCCGGCTGATCTCTGCTCAGATCAACTTCCGGGTCCTCAAAATAATTGAGAAATCCATTGCCTCGCATAATCTCATTGATAAAGGTGTTTTTTGCTGCCACCATCCACGGATGTTTCCAGATAAAATAGGCTGTGGTTTTTTTGGGTTGATCTTTTACAAAGTCAGCAAACTCCTGTCTTTTCTCAGCTATTTCCCTAATCATTGCCCTAGCACGTTCCTCTTTTGAAAAAAGCAGACCGTATTTTTCTATCAACTCTAGAGCATCTTCAACAGTATTAACATCACTGATATGTACTGGCGCTATTTTCTCCAGCTCCTGAATCATCTCCTTAGTATTCTCTTCTTTGTTGCACAGAATAATATCGGGTTGCACCGCTATTATTCTATCGTAATGGACTTGTTTTGTACCACCAACAATGGTTTTGTTTTTGAGGAGATGAATGGGATGGACGCAAAATTTGGTAATGCCCACAAGAGCTTCTTCAAGACCTAAATCAACCAACAGTTCCGTTTGTGACGGCACCAAGGAAACAATCCGTTTTGGAGTGTTTTCTAAATTGATTGGTCTATGCAGTTGATCTCTCATTTTTTGATTGCAGGAAGTATTTGAGATATTCTCTAATTACTGATTTAAGATGAATGCCATTTCTTGTTGCAATTCCTTTGCTTTTTGAGCAGCAGCTTCAGCATAGTGCTCATCACTGGACGCATATATAATGCCTCGTGACGAATTGATCAACAATCCAATAGTACTAGTCATTCCATACTTACACACATCTTGAAGATTACCGCCCTGTGCTCCAACCCCTGGCACCAGCAAGAAGCTGTTTGGAATAATGCTTCTAATGTCTACCAAATATTCTGCTTTAGTCGCCCCCACAACATACATGAGGTTTTCAGAATTTTCCCAAGATTTCGAGGTTTCTAAGACATGCTTATAAACTTCTTTGCCATCAATGTTTTTGGTTTGAAAATCGAAAGCGCCCTGATTGGAAGTCAATGCTAAAAGTATGGTGTGCTTGTCTTTAAAATCTAAAAAAGGCTCCACCGAATCTTTACCCATATAAGGCGCTACCGTAACACTATCAAACCCTAAATCTTCGAGAAATGCTTTCGCGTACATCCGGCTGGTATTACCGATATCGCCGCGTTTTGCATCGGCAATGGTAAACATTTCAGGATGGTGTTGATTGAGGTAATGAATTGTTTTTTCGAGTGCTTTCCATCCTTTTAACCCGTAGGCTTCATAAAAGGCCGTATTCGGTTTATAGGCTACACACAAGTGATGGGTCGCATCAATTATGGCTTTATTGAAGGCGAAAATCGGATCTTCTTCAGATAGCAAATGCGGCGGAATTTTTTCTAAATCGACGTCCAATCCTATACAAAGAAAGGAGTTCTTTTTTCTAATTTGTGTAACGAGGTCTTGTGTTGTCATACCAAAAAAAAGCCTCAAAAAGAGGCTTGTTATTTAAATTACATCAGTGTTTGCTTTTAATTTCTGGGTGTTTTCTGCCAATTGCAGCTCGTCAATGATACGTTGTATATCTCCATTGACAATATTGCCTAAATCGTATAGGGTTAAACCAATTCTATGATCAGTTACCCGTCCTTGAGAATAGTTATAGGTTCTAATCTTGGCACTTCTATCTCCAGACGTGACCATAGAACCACGCTTTTCAGCATCTTCTGCGTTTTTCTTGGCAAGTTCCATATCGTATAAACGTGAACGCAATACTTTAAAGGCTTTCTCTTTATTTTTATGTTGTGATTTTTGATCTTGACACTGGGCTACCAATCCGGTTGGAATATGCGTTAAACGTACCGCAGAATAGGTGGTATTTACAGATTGACCACCTGGACCTGAAGAACAGAAAAAGTCAATACGTACATCTTTTGGATTAATTTCCACATCAAACTCTTCAGCCTCTGGGAACACCATTACCGTTGCGGCACTGGTATGCACACGCCCTTGGGTTTCCGTTTGTGGCACACGTTGCACGCGGTGTACGCCAGCTTCAAATTTTAAGGTGCCGTAAACATCATCTCCAGAAACCTCAAATTGAATTTCCTTGTAGCCACCGTTGGTACCTTCACTATAATCTACCACATCAACTTTCCAGCCTTTACTTTCACAATACTTAGAGTACATTCTAAACAAATCTCCAGCAAAAATACTGGCTTCATCACCACCTGTACCGGCGCGAAGTTCCATAACGGCATTTTTCGTATCCTCAGGATCTCTTGGAATCAACATAAAACGAATGGCATCTTCCAATTTGGGGATCCCTTCTTTGGCTTCATCATATTGCATTTTGGCCATTTCTACCATTTCTGGATCGCTGCCATCATCTAAAATTTCCTGTGCTTCAGTCAAATTGTTAGTCAACTCTAAATACTCCTCGCGCTTATCCATGAGTTTGCGCAATTCTTTGTACTCTTTATTCAGATCAACATAACGCTTTTGGTCTGTCATGATATCTGGCTGAATAATTAAGTCACTGACCTCATCAAAACGCTGCTTTACTATTTGTAATTTGTCTAACATGTATGGTTTAATTGTGACGCAAAAGTACAATAATTTCTCAATTTTAATTAGGAATTTTTAGTACGGACTAAAGAAAATCATGATGAAATAGCCGCTTTCATCTGCTGGTTATAAATTAAAGCCAGTGTTCCTAAAACACGTTTTTAGGTTATATTTGAAAGAAAGTAACGCAATTGGGTTTTATATTGAGCTCGATAAAAGGTTGAGAATACCATAACAATTCGTTATGAATGCGCTACTTAGCCTCTTTTCAAAATGGAGTATCACTAAAATAAATGTTCAAAAATTTCGTTTTGTCGTTATGATACACCGCTTGGGAGCCATCTTCTTATTTTATAGACCCTATTTTGTATGGTCCATGACGATCAATATTTTGATTGTCATTTTCAATCCCTATATTTTACCGAGTATCATTACAAAACTTCTTTTGACCTTTTTTGTATGGTATTTGGTGCACGAAACCGGCGCCAAACGCAAATTGCTTTTTTATAAAAATTTAGGCATTTCGACATGGCGGTTATTTACAACACTTTTTTTTATTGACATTACTATAACCATTACCTTTCTGCTCCTAATGAAAGTGTTTGTATGATTATTGAATTGGATAGTGTTGAATTATATTTCAACACCCGACGCATCTTAAACGGTGTGTATCTCAAAGCCGAAACTGGAACTATTGTGGGGCTTTTGGGACGGAATGGCAGCGGAAAGAGCTGTTTGTTACAGATCTTGTTTGGAGCCTTAACACCCAAATACAAATTTGTAAAGATTGACGGAAAGCCACTCTTAAAACCTTTATATTCTAAAAAGAATACCGTTTACCTACCCCAACATCAGCTTGCTCCAAACCATCTAAAAATCAAAACACTTTTTAAGCTTTTGCAATTGGATTGGAATGAATTCATAAGTTATTTTGATAATTTTTCGCCGTATTACAACGCCAAATTGACTACTATCTCTGGAGGTGAACGGCGTGTGATTGAAACCTATGCTGTTTTAAAACAAGCAAGTGCATTGGTTTTGCTGGATGAACCCTTTTCTCATATCGCACCGTTATATGTAGAAAAAATCAAACAACTTATCACCGCTGAAAAACCTAATAAAGCCATTATTATTACGGATCATTATTATAAAGATGTTATTGACATTAGCGATGCGCTCTATCTTTTAAAAAATGGGTGCACCAAAAAGATTGAGGATATTGAAGAACTCAACGACTATGACCATCTCAATGTTGACCATCTATAAACAGAAAAAGGAAGCCATAAGCTTCCTTTTATAATATTCAAACTGTTATCCACATTTAGAAGATCCACAATCCTTACAGGTCAAACACCCTTCTTGATAAATTAGATTTTCAGAGCTGCAGTTACTACACGCCTGTCCTTTAACCTGCGTTCCATCTTCAACATAACGTTTTAAGGCTCTCACCACACCATTTTTCCAGGTATTGATAGATTCTGTATCCAATTGCAAACTATTGATTAAGTCCACAATTTTATCAATTGGCATGCCGTGACGCAAAGTACTAGAGATCAATTTCGCATAGTTCCAGTATTCAGGATCAAATTTGTGCGATAGCCCTTCAATAGTTGTTTTATAGCCTCTAATGTTTTTGTATTGGAAGTCATAACGCGACGTACCATCTTCATTTCTATTTTTGATGATCACCCCTTCGTTTGCCCAACGCGGAATCAAAATACCATCCTCATCATCAGCAAGACCCGTAAAAATCTCGTAAGGCTTCCCATCAATCAATCCGATAAAGGCAATCCATTTTTCTTTATTATTTTGGAATCGTACCACGTCAGCTTTCAACACTTGCGGACGTTTTGTAGGGAACGTGGTCAACGTATCCGTATCTTCTTCCTTCTTTTCTTCATTTGAAATCAAGACTCCTGATCTTGAACCGTCTCTATACACCGTAACACCTTTGCATCCTGCTTCCCAAGCTTCCATATACAATTTCCCAACCAAATCTTCAGTAGCGTCATTTGGCAAGTTGATGGTGACACTGATAGAGTGATCCACCCACTTTTGAACAGCACCTTGCATAGACACTTTGCTCATCCAATCCACATCATTAGACGTTGCTTTGTAATATGGCGATTTTTTAATCAACTGATCCAATTCCTTTTGCGCATAATTTTTGGTCAGATCAAAACCATTCACTTCCATCCATTGTTTGAATCGGTGATGGAATACCACGTATTCTTCCCAAGAATCGCCAACCTCATCTACAAAATCAATACGCGCTTCCTTATCATTAGGATTTACTTTACGACGTCTTTTATACACTGGCATAAATACAGGTTCAATTCCTGAAGATGTTTGTGTCATCAAACTTGTTGTCCCGGTTGGAGCAATGGTCAACAGGGCAATGTTACGACGACCATATTCTGTCATGTCATAATAAAGCTGTTCATCAGCCTCTTTTAGACGCCCAATAAACGGATTGTTTTTCTCACGCTCAGCATCAAAAAAGGCAAAAGCACCACGCTCCTTTGCTAAGTCTACTGAAGAACGATAAGCTGCAAGTGCCAAGGTTTTATGAACCTCTACAGAAAACGCATTGCCTTGTTTACTACCGTATTGAATGCCTAAAGCGGCCAACATATCTCCTTCTGCAGTAATACCTACACCAGTTCTTCTACCCTCTTTTGCTTTTGTTTTGATGTTTACCCATAAATTTCTTTCGGTTGCCTTAACCTGATCACCTTCTGGGTCTGCATCAATTTTTTGTAAAATGACATCAATTTTCTCTAATTCAAGATCAATAATATCATCCATAATACGCTGTGCAAAGCCCACATGTTTTTTGAAAAGTTCAAAATTGAATTTGGCGTCTTTCGTAAACGGTTGCTCTACATAAGAGAATAAATTGATGGCCAATAACCTACAGGAATCATAAGGACATAACGGAATCTCGCCACACGGGTTTGTAGACACTGTTTTATAACCTAAATCAGCATAACAATCTGGCACAGATTCATTGATAATGGTATCCCAAAATAAGATGCCAGGTTCAGCCGATTTCCAGGCATTATGAACAATTTTTTTCCAGATGCCATTTGCTTCTATCGTTTTAGAAAACTTAGGATCCTCACTAAAAATAGGATATTTTTGAGTGTATTGTCTATCTAATTTTACAGCCTTCATAAACGCGTCATCAATTCTTACTGAAACGTTAGCCCCGGTAACTTTACCTTGTTCTAATTTGGCATCAATAAAATCTTCAGCATCCGGATGATTGATAGACACTGATAACATTAAAGCACCTCTACGCCCATCTTGAGCAACTTCTCTTGTAGAATTTGAATACCGCTCCATAAACGGAACAATACCAGTAGACGTTAATGCTGAATTTTTAACTGGAGAACTTTTTGGACGTATATGTGATAAATCATGACCCACACCGCCACGACGCTTCATTAACTGAACTTGTTCTTGATCAATTTTCATAATCCCGCCATACGAATCAGAATCGCCAGAATTACCAATTACAAAACAGTTGGACAATGAAGCAATTTGAAATGGGTTCCCAATCCCTGCCATAGGGCTGCCTTGTGGTACAATATATTTAAAATCCTTGATGAGATCAAAAACCTCTTGTTCTGTCATCGGATTTTTATATTTAGATTCTACACGAGCAATTTCTTTTGCAATTCGCGTATGCATGTCATTTGGTGTCGATTCATAAATATTGCCCTGTGAATCTTTAAGGGCATATTTATTTAACCAGACTCTTGCGGCCAGGTCATCTCCTTTAAAGTAGTTTAAAGCAGCTTCAAAAGCTTGTTCTTGGGTGTAGAGGGATGTTGGAGCGATAGGGGTGTCAACTTTCATTTAATTTTAGGCTTTAGTAGGTTGTGAAAAATATCTTTTGAAAATGTAAAGTAACAAAAAATAAACAACTTACACCATGACCTCAATCATAAAGTTTACAACAAAATAGACTTAAAATACTAACAACCAGATAGTTATTTATTTATTAACATCTAAAAGTTAACAAATTTAAATAATACTAGTTGTTACATTCAATTTAGAAATCAAGGGCCACTCCAATGCCTAGAATTTGCTTCCATTGCACCTTGGCACCACTCTGAACATACTTATCTTTAACGTCTGTGGGGGTCAAAATCTTGATATCGTCATCATATTTTATATGAGATCCTAATGATGCTTTTACGAATTGATTCACTTTAAAATCGAAATTTACGAGCCAATCTATATCAACATTTCCAAAACTATTTATATAATCGGTATACAAACTCGTTTTACTGGACACATTAATATTCTCAAAAACTCCAGTTTCGAAATAATTAGTGACTAAAATTCCAACTTCGTTTCTAGAAGTTCTTCCTCTTCTAAGCATATTTCCTGCCTCATCATAAACCGCTGGATCTACACCAAAAGCGCCCTTATTGGCCAAGGTCTGATCTAAAACATAGGTTGTTTTGACGGTCAACGGCGAAAAATAAAATGCAAACTTCTCCATATCTTTACCATATTCAGCACCTACTCCAACAAACATGTAACCGGGCGCCATAAACTTGGAGATGGCCCGTTTACGATCGGGATATTTATAACCATTGGTAAATTGGGTTTTGAAATTGAACTGCGCAGAAAAAAACCAATTTGTCAAAGAGTCCTGTCGATAACCTACATTAGAGTCCAACTCAATAATATCTTCAGTTTTTCTCAACTTCTGATCCTCTTGTTTATGGAGACCATAGCGAATCTTACCTTTATTAGACCAGTAGAAATCCTTGTACTTATAGTTTAAACTAGAGTTAAGACCCAATAACGCAGATATCGAATTACTTCCTCCGGAGTTCCAGTTCACAAAAGTGACCTCACTAATATCTACACCGGCTCTATTATTTTGTACCCATTTGGGCTTCTCTATAGCCGCGAGAGAGTCTGCTTTATATTTAGCAATGATCTTAGCTTTTGCCACAGCTAGGTCAATAGCTAAGGCATTGGCCTTTGCAGCGGCCTTTTCAGCTGCCTTCAACCTAGCCTTTGCCGCCACCAAAGAGTCGACCTTTGCCACAGCAACGGAGTCCTTTTCTTGGCCAGTGGTCTGACCGTTTAAAAATTGGCACAGTAAAACTGAGCATAATATAAAAATCTTTCTCATTAAGCGGGCTTTTAACGGTTTAGACTAGGTGTTAATAGTTAAATTCTCCAAATTCGCTTGTGATGGTCAACTGCTTATTAGCGGCATTTTCCACCCTACCCACTATTTGCGCTTCCACATTAAAAGATTTTGATATGGCAATCAAATCTTCAGCAATGCTAGGGGACACATATAGCTCCATACGGTGGCCACAGTTGAACACTTGATACATTTCCTTCCACGAGGTGTTGGATTGCTCTTGAATCAATTTAAATAACGGAGGAATAGGAAATAAATTATCTTTTATGATATGGAGATGCTCCACAAAATGAAGAATCTTAGTTTGGGCGCCACCACTACAGTGAACCATTCCATGAATATCCTCTGGCGTATATTTGGATAAAATTTTACGAATTATTGGCGCATACGTACGTGTTGGTGACAGCACTAGCTTGCCTGCGTCTATAGGCGCACCTTCAATAGCATCAGTCAATTTTATGTTTCCAGAATACACCAAATTCTTTGGTACTGCGGCATCAAAACTTTCTGGAAACTTTTCAGCCAAATAGTTGTGAAAAACATCATGGCGTGCAGACGTCAGTCCGTTACTGCCCATGCCACCATTGTATTCCGTTTCATAGCTTGCCTGCCCTGAAGAAGCCAATCCTACAATAACATCACCTGCCTTAATATTGGCGTTGTCAATTACATCAGAACGTTTCATACGTGCCGTAACTGTAGAATCTACAATGATGGTGCGGACCAAGTCTCCCACATCGGCAGTTTCACCACCTGTAGAATGAATGGTTACACCAAAAGTTTTTAATTCAGCGATTAATTCTTCTGTACCATTTATGATAGCAGAAATAACTTCGCCAGGAATTAAATTTTTATTTCTGCCAATTGTAGAGGACAGCATAATATTATCAGTAGCGCCCACACACAGTAAGTCGTCAATATTCATGATTAATGCGTCTTGAGCAATGCCTTTCCATACAGAGACATCTCCCGTTTCTTTCCAGTACATATACGCCAAAGACGATTTGGTACCGGCACCGTCCGCATGCATAATCAAACAATAGGCGTCATCATTGGTGAGATAATCTGGAACAATTTTACAAAACGCCTGTGGGAATAGGCCTTTATCAATGTTTTTTATAGCATTGTGAACATCCTCTTTAGACGCTGAAACACCCCTTTGGGCATACCTTTTACTTATGTCTTGGCTCATAACTTTTATTGGATTTACAAAAATAGGGATTGTATTTTAGTTTTCCCTGATATTCGGATTTGAATTGCCCCTGATTTAGGAAAAAGAACCAATTAAAAAGCTAAACTGGCCATTGATACATTCCAAGTAATTTTAAAACCTTCTCCCAAGTTAAAATTATGAAAACGCATCAAAGCGCTAGACCTCATAATAATCCAAAAAAAAAGGACAACTAATTTCTAAAATTAGTTGTCCTTCACACAGTTTTCTTAATAAGATGAAAACAGATAAAAGCTTGTTAGTAGATTCTTCTCTTTAATTTGGAAGTTTAGTAACATTTTGAAATCCATCTTGAGTAATAACCTCAGAGTATTGATTTATTTCTGTAGCATTATCTGAACCGTCTTGAGAAAACAAATAGGTAGCAAATGCCAAAGCCGCAAAGCTTATGATAAGTTTTTTCATTTTAATAATTATTGATTAATAGCATGACAAATGTAAGAAAATAAGACTCTGAACATTAGTGTTTAAGGATCTATTTTTGCTATTTTTCAATAATTTCGATTAGATGCATTATACTTAGACGAACTACAGTTATATGAGCGATACAGTACGTAGTACTACGTATAACGCGCATTTAAAGAACCTATAAAACGCAAAAAAACCTCTAATAAAAGAGGTTCTCCTGCGATTTGTAAATTTAATTCTTAAAACTAGTTTGTAAACAACAATTCACGGTATTTTGTCATTGGCCAAATTTCATCATCGACCAACAATTCTAATTTATCACAATGGTAACGGATGCTATCAAAAAGCGGTTTTACCTTAAAACAATAGTCATGTGCTTTTTGCTCAAAATCCTCCAACAGGTTCGCTGTTCTTCTCTCATCTGTCATTCTAGTGACATCAGAATTTATGGATGAGATATGCCCTGAAATGTCTTCAATCAAATTCAGCTGCTCTTGTGCGAATTTTTTGAATCCTGCACCGTATATTTCTTTTAGGCCCACTACATTTTTAATCAATCTATTTTGGTACTGCACCGCAATTGGTACAATGTGATTACGAGCTATATCTCCCAACACACGCCCTTCAATTTGAATGCGCATAACGTAATCTTCCATTTCAATCTCGTAACGCGCTTCAGATTCTACCTTATTCATAACGCCCATATCTTCAAAAAGCTTAATTGATTTTTTAGACACCTTAGCTTTTAAAGCTTCAGGAGTTGTTCTATGATTGCTTAATCCACGCTTTTTAGCTTCCTTTTCCCAAGCCTCACCATAACCATTGCCTTCAAATAAGATTTTTTTGGAATTTTTGATGTATTCTCTCAAAACATTGAAAATGGCATCATCTTTTTTCATTTCCTTTTTCTTGATCAACTGATCCACTTCAACTTTAAAATCAGTCAATTGTTTTGCTACGATGGTATTTAAAACGGTCATCGGATTCCCGCAATTGGCAGTCGACCCTACAGCTCGAAATTCAAATTTATTCCCTGTAAAGGCAAAAGGAGAAGTTCTGTTTCTATCTGTATTATCCAATAAAACATCCGGAATTTTGCCAACCACGTTTAACTTTAGATCGGTTTTTTCCTGTGGTGATAATTTTCCGTTGGTTACATTTTCCAATTCATTCAATACGTTGGTCAATTGTTCACCTATAAAAATCGACATAATGGCGGGCGGTGCTTCATTTGCTCCCAATCTATGATCATTGCCCGCAGAGGCTATTGCAGCCCTTAGCAGCTCTTCGTTGTCATTTACCGCTTTAATTGTGTTGATAAAGAAGGTCAAGAACTGTAAGTTGCTCATTGGCGTTTTTCCCGGACCTAATAAATTGATCCCCGTATCCGTACTCAAACTCCAGTTATTGTGCTTCCCTGAACCATTGACACCGGCAAATGGTTTTTCGTGGAATAACACTTTAAAATTGTGACGTTCTGAAACTTTGTCCATCACATCCATTAACAGCGAATTATGATCTACCGCTAAATTAGCTTCATCAAAAATAGGTGCCAATTCAAATTGGTTTGGAGCTACTTCATTATGTCTCGTTTTTACTGGTATCCCCAAAAGCATACACTCCGTTTCAAGATCCCTCATATAGGCTAAAGCTCTTGCTGGAATAGATCCAAAATAATGGTCGTCCAACTGCTGTCCTTTGGCTGCAGAATGCCCCAACAGGGTGCGCCCAGTTTGTACGATATCAGGTCTTGAAGCTGCAAGGGCACTGTCAATTAAGAAATATTCTTGCTCCCAACCCAAAGAAGTGTTCACTTTTTTTACATTTTTGTCAAAATACTTACACACGGCAACCGCTGCAGTATCCATAGCAAATAGCGCTCTTAGTAGAGGTGTTTTAAAATCTAAAGCTTCTCCGGTATAGGAGACAAAAACTGTTGGAATGCACAATGCTGTCCCGTATATAAACGCTGGAGATGTTGGATCCCATGCGGTATATCCACGTGCTTCAAAGGTATTTCGGATCCCACCATTAGGAAAACTTGAAGCATCAGGTTCTTGTTGAACTAATTGAGAACCTCCAAATTTTTCTATAGCCAATCCGTTTCCTATTGTTTCAAAAAACGCATCGTGCTTTTCAGCAGTAGAACCTGTTAAAGGCTGAAACCAGTGCGTGTAATGTGTAGCGCCTTTTGAAATGGCCCATTCTTTCATTCCTGTAGAAATATGATCGGCAACAGAGCGGTCTATTTTTGTTCCATTCTGCATGGCAGCCATAACGCTGTTAAACGCTTCTTTTGTAAGAAACTGACGCATGGTTGCCTCATTGAAGACATTTCTTCCAAACAGTTCTGAGCGCCGTTCTTTTTCTTCAATATGAACAGGTTTACGATCAAGAGTTTTTTTAATTGCGTGGAAACGTAGAGTTGACATAATTATATATTTTAATTAAATTATGCCTCAAAAGTATAAAAAAATGATTTAAAACAAGATCATACCCTAAAAAATTTAGGGTGTTGTCACAATAATTATGATATTCGCAACAATACCCCCTCTAATTTTCGATATAGAACGCTAAAAATATAAAAACGAGATAGCCGGATAATAATATAAACCCCTTTAACCTTCCTATCTCAAATTTTTTAGGCAATAAAATCATTGGAATTAAAATAAAGGCAAAAGCAATCATCCAAAGCATATCACTGCCCAAAATTTGAGGATTATTGACGGCTATGGGTTGTATCATGGCAGTAATACCAAGTACGGAGGCGATATTAAATATATTGGATCCTATTAAATTCCCCAAAGAAATGGCTTTCTCTTTCTTAAGTGCTGCAATAACAGATGCCGCCAACTCAGGAACACTGGTGCCAATAGCTACCATAGTTACCGAAATTACCCGTTCACTGACCCCAAAAGAAAGGGCCATCTCTTTAGCCCCAAAAACCAACCATTCACTTCCAAAATAAAGTGCTGCACCCCCAATCAATAACCAAACTGTAATTTTAAACCCTGAGGTTACCTGCAAGGTGTCGTCAACATCATCAATTCCCGTTTCTGGCGCATTCCTTGAACGTCTGATCAATACCACAAGAAAAATAATAATGGAAACAAACAACGCGGCCCCTTCCCATCGGTCAAGAATGTTGCCACTTTGCAGCATAAAATAAAGCACAATAGAGAGCAACATCATCATTGGCCAATTTATTTTATAAAAATTCTTATCCACTCCCAATGGCGAAATAAGCGCCGTAATACCCAATACCAAACCAATATTGGCAATATTTGACCCAATTACATTACCTAAAGAAATATCTGACGCCCCATCCAAAGCTGCTTGTAAACTCACCAAGAGTTCTGGTGCAGAGGTCGCGAAAGATACCACTGTCATACCTATGACGAGTTTGGAGATATTAAATTTAAACGATAGCGCCACAGAAGAACGTACTAAAAATTCGCCACCTACTACCAAGAGAATTAAACCTAAAAGGACCCAGACAATACTCATAAATATTTTTTTTTGCGAAGATACTATATTCGAATTATGTGGGATGCATTGTGGTTTAGGAATCTTTAAAATTCTTAGTACCGACAAAAACAACACGCTAACCGTGGTCCTATGGCGTGCTATAATACTTATGCAACCTCAACACATCTGTATTACAACTATTATTTAAGTTAAATAACTAGAATGACAGTTGTATAACTACAAAAATAGTTATATTTGAATTTCATTAGAGTATTAAGGTATCCATTGCAACTTAAAAAATTGACCATGCAGAAGCTCACCAACAAAGAAGAAGAAATTATGCACATTATATGGAGGCTGGAAAAAGCCTTCGTAAAAGATGTGCTCGCAGCAATCACAGACGATCAGCCACACTATAACACCTTATCAACCATCATCAGGAATTTGGAGGATAAAGGCTATGTCAGTTATCATGCCTATGGAAAAACCCATCAGTACTACCCTGTTATTAGTAAAGAAGCCTATAAAAAGCGATTTATGAGCACCGCAATTGAGAATTACTTTAATAATTCTTATAAAAATGTGGTTTCATTTTTTGCTAAGGAAGAAAAAATAAGTGTTGATGAACTTAAAGAAATCATAGCGCTTATTGAAACAAAAAATCGTGACGACGCCAAGTCCGAAAAATCCAACACCCTCTAATTATGGAATACGTATTTAAAGCAAGCGCCATATTGTCCATATTTTACATCTGTTACCGCTTGTTTTTACAGCGGGAAACCTTTTATGATGCCAACCGATGGTTTTTATTATTAGGATTAATGACTTCTGCCCTATTGCCATTGATGGTGATTCCTGTGTATATAGAGGTTCCAATGACGCCCAACACTGGCTTTGCGGCTGTGGCCACCACCACGCAACATCGTCCTGAAGTTTTTGATGTGACTTCACTATTTATTTGGGGGTATGCCATTGGTGCAAGTTTTTTTTTAGGGAGATTTATTCTTCAGCTCTTTTCAATAACTACCCTTATCAAAAAACATAATAAGAAAAAAACAGCCCCTTATACCTTTATCGAAACTGCGCAAGTCAGCACTCCATTTTCGTTCTTTAACTGGATTGTTTATAATCCAACCCAATTTGATGCCCAAGAACTTGATCTCATTTTACAGCACGAAAAAGTACATGCAGAACAAAAGCACAGTGTGGATGTTCTCCTTATTGATTTAACAACCGCTCTGTTTTGGTGCAACCCCTTGATATGGCTGTACAGAAAATCACTTAAGCAAAATTTGGAATTTATTGCCGATCACCAAACCCAGAAACAATCGCGCTGTAAAGAACGCTATCAAAAATTACTGCTTAAAACCAGCGTGCCTGAAGAGAAATTAATCAGCATTAATCCTTTTTATAATTCAACAATCAAAAAACGAATCGTTATGTTACACAAATCAAAATCAAACCTTATGAACACTTGGAAATACAGTATTATTGTGCCATTATTGGCCATCTTCGCCCTCACATTCAATACCGAAACAATTGCCCAGACCACTTCTGAGAAAGACCCATCAACTACTACCAGTGATCAACAGAACATCTTAAAATTTGTCGTTACAAAAGACACTAAGGACAAACAGTTGGATTTTATAAAGGAAAAACTTGCCGAAAAAGAGGCGGTCATTTCTTTTGACGACCTGGAGAGAAACGCCAAAGATGAGATTACCGGTATCAAAATTAAGTATGACTATAAAGACAAAGTTGTAACGTATTCAAAGAAGCTATCGCATCCTATTCCGTCTATTGAGATTTCAATGAACCCCTCAAACCATAGTATTAACATAGGTGATCAGACATCAGCATTAAGTCAAATTTTTGATGTTGAAACGGATGAAAAAGAACACACTAAACTGTCAAAGTCCAATTCTGACCCTAAAGAAGATTCTTTCCTTATTATTGCCAATAAACTTAACAATAATACGGGAAGTAAAGACACGGTATTTATTCAAAACACAACCGATAAAGTCAACAACATCTACACCATTGACGATGACGGTAAAGTAAAAGGAGTTAGAAAATCAGATCATAAAACTCAGGTATTCAACAATCAGAAAAACAAACCATTAATCATTGTTAATGGCAAGGAAATTACAGACCAGCAAATGAAGGCTATCGACCCCAACACTATTGCCTCTGTAAACGTGCTAAAGGATGACAAGGTCACAAAAAACTATGGCAAAAAAGGTGAATACGGCGTCATTATAATTAAACTTAAAAACACCACCGCAACTTCTGATCTAAAAAAAGAACCACTATACATTCTAGATGGTAAAGAAATTAGCAAAGAAAAAATGGAGGCTGTCAGCCCAGATAGCATTGAATATATTGATATCTTAAAAGACAACGATGCTACAAAAAAATATGGTGCTAAGGGTGAAAATGGCGTCGTCATCATCAGCACAAAAAAGACAGACTAAGAGATTTTTAATCTGGTATTCTGAGCGGAGCGAAAGCATCAATTTAGTATAAATGATGTTTCTGACTCCGCTCAATTTTTTACTGAGAAATCGGATGTTATTTCAGTATCAATTGCGCTGCAGGGCATTAACTAAATCTACCCTCTTGTGGATCAATCGTTATCTGTTCTTTCACCAGATAAATCCGTCTTTAAAAGTTTATAAAAAAGACGAAATTGTCAATTTTCGCAACTTTACAAACAAAAACAGCCTAAGAATTTTAAAAGCCCTCAAAATAAGCCCTTAGATTATTACACAATTAAAGCTATATAACCATTTATAATTTCAATTTATTATAATATTATAGAGACATCTATAAATTCTGAAACAATTATTATTGTTTTAGTTATAAATTTAAAGTCAAATTCATTAATAACGTCCTAAGTATTTGGATTATAGTTTACAAATCATATATCTTGAAAGAACAATTGCAATTTAGCACTATATATGAACCTTTTAAACACTACGCTCATGATCACAATTGTCAAAATTATAATCGATATTATTTTCTCGATTAGCTAAATCAAAACACTAAGTAAAACTCAGTTCTAGAATGAGTTTTAGCTTAGTATTAGCATTCGTCTATAATTGTCAATTTTAGAGCGTTAAATTTTTATCTTTGTTGTTCACGCAATTAAGGATCTTCATGAAAACAAACTTCTTCAAATTTTTGGCAAAGATCAATAAGGCAGTACTACCAAGTTATTCAAAGAAAGGCCTAGATCTCTCTAAAGCCTCCAAATTAGAAATGGCCATTATTGGATGGCGGGTATTTGTTACCAAACAAGCTCTCGAATGAACAACCTCGACCCAAGGGTACGAGGTATCAAGTAGAAGTTCCTTTTTTATTTCGACGCAGAGCGTCGGGGAATAAAACCCAAGGATCCCGCTAAAAAGCGGGATTAGTTCAACTAACAATTTTTAATTCATTGCTTCGCAACTTTTAAAAATTGAGTTTCACTAATTTAAACCTAAACCCATCTACAAATTGCCACTATATTTTCTGCTATCTTTGCAAAAAATTATTAACAATGTCATTTAAGGACTTACAGCTCAACAAACCTATTTTAAAAGCAGTGGCCGAATCTGGTTACGACACCCCTACCTTAGTACAAGAACAAACCATCCCGTTAGTTTTGGCAGGGAAAGATGTTATTGCTTCAGCACAAACCGGTACCGGAAAAACGGCTGCATTTGCACTACCCATTTTGCAACTTCTTTTTGATAAGCAAGAGGGATCAAAAAAAGGCAAAAAAATAAGAGCCCTGATTATCAGTCCCACCCGAGAACTTGCCATTCAAATTGCCCAGAATTTTAAAACCTACAGTGCGCATACCAATTTGCAAACCATGGTTGTTTTTGGAGGTGCATCTATTGAACCTCAAATTGATCTTCTTAAAAAAGGTGTCGATATTGTAATTGCCACCCCAGGACGTCTACTGGATTTGCATAAACAAGATCTCATTAATTTAGATTATATCGAAACCTTGGTATTGGATGAAGCTGATTTGATGCTTGATATGGGTTTTATTGATGAAGTGACAAAAATTGTACGCTTGTGTCCTGAAGGCAAACAGACCTTATTATTTTCGGCAACCATGCCTTTTAAAGTGGAACAATTGGCGACTTCCATATTAAAATCTGCAGAGCGTGTTGAAGTAACTCCTACCTCATCTGCCGCCAAAAACGTGAGCCAAGTATTGTATTATGTTCCAAAACAAAATAAGATTGAGCTGTGTCTACATCTTTTAAGAAATACCATTAAAGGCAATATCTTAATTTTTAGGCGGACGAAGTTTGGCGTAGACAAATTAGAACAAACCTTACTCAAAAATGGCTATAAAGTAGAAAGCTTTCATGGCGATAAAACCCAAAGCGACCGACAGGCGGCTTTAGGCAAATTCAAACACGGCGAAGCTAATATTTTAATTGCTACAGATGTTGCGGCAAGAGGTATTGATATTGAGGAGTTGGATGCCGTGGTTAATTTTGATATGCCCAACGTCCCTGAAACCTATGTGCACCGTATTGGTAGAACCGGACGTGCGGAACATTTTGGCAACTCCTTCTCTTTTTGTTCTGCCGATGAAAAACCATATGTAAAAAGTATACAGCAACTGATCAACACACAAATTCCTGTAGAAGATGATCACCCTTACCCATTGGATCCACATGCGAAACCTATAATTCACACCTCTAAAAAAACGGGCAGTAAACACAAAAAAGGACGTAAAGGGCAAGGTTCTAAAAGCAATAAAAAGCGTTGGTACTAAAACGCTTGCTGTTTGGGGTTATACGTAGAATGAACAACCTCGACCCAAGGGTACGAGGTATCAAGTAGAAGTTCCTTTTTTATTTCGACGCAGAGCGTCGGGGAATAAAACCCAAGGATCCCGCTAAAAAGCGGGATTAGTTCAACTAACAATTTTTAATTCATTGCTTCGCAACTTTTAAAAATTGAGTTTCACTAATTTAAGAATAAGGGGTTATGAATTGGATTCTATTAATCATTGGGGGTTTGTTTGAAGTTGGGTTTGCAGCATGCTTGGGTAAAGCAAAATATGCAACGGGTACTGTAGCAACGTGGTGGTATATTGGTTTTATCGTATGTCTGACCATTAGCATGCTCCTCTTAATTAAGGCTACCGAGACTTTGCCAATTGGGACGGCGTACGCGGTATGGACAGGAATTGGTGCCGTTGGAACTGTATTGGTGGGTATATTTATCTTTAAAGAATCGGCTGACTTTTGGAGGGTTTTTTTCCTGGCAACCCTTATTCTTTCAATTGTAGGCTTAAAATTTGTTTCTAATTAAGAGAAATTCCTTTGTCTTTTATCAATAAAGTATTTTAATATAGGAATTTGTGCGCAGAGCATCAATCCAAAAACAAGCATTGCATAAGACGTTACCTGTTCCAACTTCAGTTTAGAAAATAAATTGGTGATGTCAGTGGTTGCAATCACATTAAAATCGATAGTTTCAAACCATTTGCTGGTATCAGTTCCCGTAATCATATAAATATAAATTACAAAAGCAATCACACCGCTAAAAACAATTAGCCAACCTGTTTTGGAAATTAACGGTTGATATACTGTCGCGGTACTTTTAGTGTTGACATGTGCCATGACCCTCTTCGTAAAATCGCTTGACGGAGATTCAATGTGTGACGATTTCATCACCTTTTCTACAACACTCTCCAATAATCTATCTGCGTTGTCCTTCATAATAAGCTATAATTTCTGGTTCCAATCGTTCTTTAAAAATAGTCATTAATTTTTTTCGACTTCTAAATAGTTTCACTTTAATAGTGTTTGCTTCCAAATTAACCACAGTTGCTATTTCAGTTAAAGATAAGTCCTCAAAGTAATATAAGGTAAGGAGAAAGCCGTCCATCTCTGGCAACAGGGCAATGCAATCTTTAATCGATTTTTGGTATTCCGTCTCGGTCAAAGTATTTAAAGCATTATCAATAGTCATGACCTGATGCTCGGTAAATTCATCAATCGCTACATCGTTCTGATGTTTTTTATTCTTTTTGATTCTATCAAGACAGGTGTTGTACGCTACCCTATAAATATAAGTTGAAAACTTTGACTCCCCTTTAAAACTATGTAGCGACTTAAAAACCTTTATAAAAGTATCTTGGGAAGCTTCTTCAGCTTCCTCCCTATTTTTAAGCATTCTTAGCGTTAATGTAAACACCAGATTTTTATACCTATCTACCACAATGGCAAATGCATTGGCATCACCATTCAAAATTTGGTCAATATATATGTGATCGTCCTTGGTGGTCATTTTAAGGTAAGACGATTAAAGTTGAGATTAGGTTACAAGGAAGTTAAAAATAAATAAACCACTTTGGATTTCCAATCCATAGTTTTAAACAAAAGAATGAAATTCTTTTCTGAAAATAGTTTGTCATTCCGAATGAGGCACGAAGAGGAATCATATTATTATAAAATTTCTCGTTACTCGTTCCTCGCTCTGTCGAAATGACAACATACTCTTAAAAGTTTATATAAACTAAAGTAACTGCAATGAATCCCGATATCGGGAGCAAGGTTTTAACCTTTAACTTGAAAATAAAATGAATTTTATGTAACCTAAATCCAAAACCGGTCGTCATAAGTAATGAACAAACTAAAATTAATCAATTAAAATCGAACAGCTATGGAACCAGTTATAATCATGACATTAATTACCGCTGCTATTTTTGGTATTTTCTATCTTTTTTTTTCAACACGTAACAAAGAACGTTTGGCTCTGATTGAAAAAGGCGCTGATGCCAGTATTTTTATGAGAGGCAAGCAAGCAACAGCTCCTATTTGGAAAGTCCTCATTCTTAATTTGGCATTGCTTCTTATGGGTATTGGATTGGGAATTTTTATAGCCTTGATCCTTGAAAATTACACCACACTTAATGGTGCCATTTACCCAGCTACCATTTTTCTTATGGCAGGACTTGGATTATTAATAGGTTTCAATATGACAAAAAACCTCGAAAAGGAATAATTCCGGGTAATTTAAAATTTTCTTCATCTAACGGTTAACATTTTGTTGTCCGTTTTTTTTATTAATAAATGTATCTTTAAAGTCTTAAGTGCTAATTTATAATTCAGCATAAAAAATTATATTTCATTTTTGCCACCTGCTAACCTGAACCATTAGAAAAATTAGATACAACGGGATCGATGACCATACTTCAAACAGCTTTTAAATCTACGTTCATTTTACTGAGCTTATTGTGCGCTACATTCAGTTTTTCACAAACAAAAATTACAGACGCACAATCTCAATACCCAGTGTCTTACGCCACGGTTTCCTTCAACAATGGCAACGGATTGTTTGCCAATGATGAAGGCGAATTTATTTTCACCAAAAAATTGTATCCAGATATTGACACCCTTTATATTTCGGCGCTAGGTTATCAAGATCTAAAAATAGCTACCATGAATTTACCTACTGCCATACAGATGCAAACGGAAACGAATGCGCTGGATGAAGTCTTGATTACGGCAAAAACGGATCGTAAATTTAAAGTGGAAGACATCAAACCTTATTTAGATGACGACTACTACCATTGCTGGTTGCCCACCGTAGAATCTGAAATTGCAGTGTATTTCAACAATCCTGATGAGGCTCAAAAGAAAATTACTAAAGTGTACTTTCCCATCACCCTAGAGTCTAAAGATTGGGAGAGACGCAAACGATCCAATGCCGATAAAAAACCATTTTCCACCTTATTTAAGGTGAAATTTTACACTAATCAAAACGGCTATCCAGGACAGGAAATCATTTATAAAACCCTTGTGGTCAGAGCGACAGAAAAAGATGGTGATGCCGTAATTTTTGATGTGTCTGATGAAGCTATTTTCATTCCACAAACAGGCATATTTGTATCCCTCCAAGTTTTGGGTTACACAGATGCCAATGGTAAATTATTATCTAATAAGAAATACAAAGAAATCAAATCTAGAGGTGGCAGTGTGGTTAAAATACCCACAAATTTTAGACCCTTACTTCCCTTCACAGATAAAATTTCACAAAACAGAACTTACATCAAACGTGTGTTCGTCAATGGAAATAAATGGACCCGATTTGAAGCTGGCAGCGATTTTCAATCTACATTACTCCAATCAGGACTCAATAATTACGGGATGGGATTAACCTATAACGTTTATAAAGATTAAATTTTATGATGTACCCTTGGCACCTTTATCTCATGGCAGCACTATATGTTTTAGCGGGGATGATGCATTTTATCAAGCCTAAAATGTATTTACGGATCATGCCAAGATATCTGCCCAAACCTAAACTTTTGGTCACGTTAAGCGGTATTGCCGAAATTATGTTAGGGGTGGGATTGTGTTTTCCTTCCACAAAAAACGGTGCCATATCAGGTATTATTGCTATGCTTATGGTATTTTTATTAGTCCATTTTTACATGTTGTCCAATAAAAAAGCAGCAGCAGGAATTCCGCAATGGGCATTACTCCTGCGCCTCCCTTTGCAATTTGCTCTCATGTATTGGGCCTACTTGTATTTACCGCTTTAATTTCTTCCATTAATATAGTATCTTCGAAATCTTAATTGTAAAAAATTAGTATGAAAACGTCAACTTCAATAATTTATCTCCTCCTTCTCATCATGACAAGTTGTGCACAACCTAAAGCAGAAGAACCAGTAGTGTATATTTATGTAGAAGAACCGCATTCTTATGCAAAGCCAAATAATGCCTTTATCAAGCATCTTAAATTAGATCTTACGGTCGATTTTAAAACCGAAGTGATCAGCGGAAAGGCCACCTATGATATTAAAAACAACAACAGTACACAAATCATATTAGATTCCAAATTTCTAGATATTGAAGCTGTTAACGCTGACGGAAAAGAAACCGAGTTTTCATTGGGCGCCAATGATAAGATCCTAGGCCAGCCCTTAACCATTAC
This sequence comes from Gelidibacter salicanalis, assembly GCF_016469035.1. GTDB lineage: Bacteria > Bacteroidota > Bacteroidia > Flavobacteriales > Flavobacteriaceae > Gelidibacter > Gelidibacter salicanalis_A. The sequence goes on from NZ_JAEHJZ010000003.1 coordinate 192,795, forward strand.
CATTAGCAGAGACACCAAACAAATTGAAATCATCTATAAAACCACCAAAGACACCGAAGCTTTGCAGTGGTTAAAAGCCCAACAAACGGCTGATAAGACTGATCCTTTTCTATTTACACAAGGACAGGCCATTTTAACACGAACATGGATCCCCATTCAAGACAGTCCACAAATCCGCTTAACCTATGAAGCAAATGTTCAGGTTCCGAAAGGTCTAATGGCGGTGATGAGTGCTGAAAATCCGAAGGAGAAAACTGAAAATGGCATGTATCATTTTAAAATGCAGCAACCCATTCCGGCCTATCTCATTGCCTTGGCCGTGGGTAATTTTGACTATAAAGCAATTAGTGATCGCACGGGCGTGTATGCCGAAAAATCTATGTTAACAAAGGTGCATGATGAATTTTCAGACATGGAAAAAATGGTCACCGCTGCTGAGCAACTTTATGGCGACTACGATTGGGATCAATTTGATGTGATTGTATTACCACCAAGCTTCCCATTTGGCGGCATGGAAAATCCACGGTTAACGTTTGCAACCCCAACGGTTATTGCGGGCGATAAAAGTTTAACCTCATTGATAGCGCATGAATTGGCACACTCCTGGTCCGGAAACTTGGTCACCAATGCTACATGGAATGACTTTTGGCTCAACGAAGGATTTACAGTCTATTTTGAAATGCGCATTATGGAAGCCCTTTATGGCAAAGAACGTGCTAACATGCTCGCTGCAATAAGTCGCCAGGATTTGAACGATGAATTGGAAAATCTTAAAGACACGCCTAGCGCCACCAAATTAAAATTAGATTTAAAAGGCAAAAATCCGGATGATGGCATGAACAGTATTGCTTATGATAAAGGCTATCTCTTATTAAGGACTTTGGAAGAAACCGTTGGTCGTGAAAAATTTGATGCCTTTTTAAAACAATACTTTAAAGAGCATGCCTTTTCTACCATCACTACAGATAAGTTTGTGACTTACCTTACCACCAATTTGCTGCAAAAAAACAAACTGACTTTTAACATTGATGAATGGATCAACCAACCGGGAGTTCCTCAAAACCAAGCCATCATAAACTCTGATAAATTCAAAATTGTTGAACAGACCTTAGAAGAGTTTATTGCTACTGATAAAATAGACAAAGACATGACTAAAGAATGGACCTCTCAAGAATGGGTGCATTTTATTAGAAATTTCCCAAACACGATGACCGCAGATCAAATGAAAGCTTTGGACACGGTGTTTAATTTTACAAATTCTACCAATTCGTATATTCAAATGGTCTGGTATGAACAAGCTTTAAACTATGATTATCATGGAAAAAACGTAGATAAAAAAATTGAAACATTTTTAACCACTGTGGGACGCCGATGGTATGTAGAAACTATTTTCAAAGCCTATAAGAGAAATGACAGAATGGAAGATGCCCTGAAGATTTATGAAAAATCACGTCCAAATTATCATTCGGTTACGGCAAATACGATAGATATGTTACTGGGCTATGAACCTGAGCCAGAAGTCGTAATCTTAGAAAAGTAATTTTATGAGGGTTATTCTACAGGAAAATCGAAATACGTATCAGGAAAAGGCTCCCATCTTAGGGTGAAGTGCCACCATTCTTTAGGATAATTTCTAAAGTTGTTATCTTGCATGACCGTTTGCAGAATCTCACGATTTTGCTGTTGTGCTGCTGTGAGATCTTTATAAGACAACCACGATTGTTCTCCAAAAAAATCATAGGTGCCACCCATATCCAACGGTTCGCCCGTATTGCCATCAGTAATCGTCAAATCTAAGGTACTACCTCTGCTATGGCCTGACTTGGAAGCAATATACCCTTCACTGAACAAATTTTGTTTCTCAACTTCAGGATAAAACTCGCGTTTGTTGATAGTGTCTGCCAAATCTTTGGCCCAAGTTACAAAATGGTTCACGGCACGCTGTGGACGATAGCCATCGTAAACTTTTAAGCACAGATTCTGATTTCTAAGTGCTTCTTGAACTTTTTTCAAAGCCTCTACAGCATCTTTTGTAAGAATCAATGTGTTGGCATGGTACCCTATAATAGGCTTTCCTACAAAGTTATGATCTGTTAAATAGCGTAATTCTACATCCAAATCTGGAATACACTCTTTAACATACACAAATCCTTTTGGCAATTGCGCTGTAGGCGATTTTACAAACCCAAATCCTAAAATTATCAGCACCAAAAGCAATACTTTGTTTTTCTTCATAGTTATGCTAATTTAGATAAAATTTATGCCATGGACTTATTTTCAACTGAAAAAACACATCTACATCTTCCCAATGCTGAAGTGCTCTATATTCCTAATTTTTATAATCCAGATAAGGCGGATGCGTATTTTCAACACTTAAAAGCCACAATTCCGTGGCAGCAGGACGACATCACAATTTTTGGCAAAACCTATCCACAACCACGGTTAACCGCATTATTTGCAACTAACACAAAACCATATAGTTATTCTAACATTACAATGGTGCCTAAAAACCTGACTGAGGAACTGAAGCTGATCAAAACAGATATTGAAGACTTCTGCAATCATGAATTTACAACCATACTCCTTAATTTATATAGAAACGGAGCGGATAGTAATGGCTGGCATGCCGATAATGAAAAGACATTGGGCACAAACCCAGTCATTGCTTCCTTGAGCTTTGGTGCTATACGAACATTTCATTTTAAACACCGTAACATTTCAGATGAAAAATACAAACTTAATTTAGAATCGGGAAGCTTGCTAATTATGAAAGGAGAAATGCAACACTTTTGGCTGCACCAAATTGCAAAAACAAAAAGAACCGTAAACGAGCGTATTAATCTCACGTTTAGAACCCTTTAAAAAAGAAAGAACCGAGGTCCCTCAACCTCGGTTCTTCTAATTTGCGTTTTTTATAATGTGTAGATTAGGGTTACTAAGTCAACAACATGTGCAAATACTAATTAATTAATCCATCGTACAAAAACCTAAGTTTTAGTACATTTCAAATATAGAGTTTTTACCCAAAGCTTCAGCTCAAATACACAATAAATCGATGAAATACATGTAATTTTAACAATTAAGGCTAATAAGGTACATTTCAACCACAAGATCCAAATTAAATTTGAGAGAATTCATATAACATCTGTATCATATTTTTGACATTCTAACGTTCAACTGTACATCTTGAAAGCGAGTACTGTATCTTCGTTTCTATAAAATTAGATTTATGAAAAACTTATTGTTTCTTTTCAGCTTCATCTCTGCCCTAACCTTTGGTCAGGAAACTAAATATGCCGAAACAGACCTCAACATTTCGAAATGGATTGACGGCAGTCTCGTCGTTCCAAATACTGGTGCTGATCAACTCGTCATTATTATTGCTGGTTCTGGACCTACGGACAGAAATGGCAATCAGAATTTCCTAAAAACAAATAATCTTAAAAAACTTGCACAAGAACTGGCTCTAAATGGCATTGCCTCCTTTAGGTATGACAAGCGTATTGTGAAGCAGATTAAAATGAAAGCTGTGAATCCGAACATCAAATTCGATGATTTTGTATCAGATGCCATTACTGTTGTCAATTACTTTAAGACCCAGCAAGAGTTTAAACACCTCTATATTATTGGACATAGTCAAGGCAGTTTAATTGGCATGTTGGCAGCTCAGGAAGGTGTGGATGGATTTATTTCTTTGGCGGGTGCCGGACAATCTATTGATGCGGTCATTGTGGAACAGGTGCAAAAAACGGCACCCATGTTTACTGAAGACACCAAGCGTGCCTTTGAAGTTTTAAAATCCGGAAGAACAACCACAGACTATCCTCCTGCGCTGGCTTCCATATTTGACAGTAGTGTACAAGAGTTTATGATGAGTTGGATGAGATATGACCCTGCTGTGGTGATCAAATCCTTGGATATTCCTATTTTACTTATTAATGGCACCAAAGATTTACAGGTCAGCACGGCAGAAGCGGAGCTTTTGCATAATGCTTCTAAACAGGCAGAATTAAAACTTATTGATCATATGAACCACGTTCTCTTTATCATAACTGGAGACGACCAAGAAAATGCGAAGTCTTACAATGACCCTAACGGAAAAATAGCGGAAGCATTGGTCACGTCTATAGTTGATTTTATTAAAAACTAAAACTTTTAAAACATCCCATAACTAAAAAAGCACCTCTTTCAAGGTGCTTTTTAACTAACTAACCAACCAAAATGTAATATTAACGTCTCCAAAAGGTTAACTACTCCTTTTTTGTAATATGGAGCATAATTATATACATGTATAGTCTTTTCAAATTCCGTGCCATATTTATGTTTGTCATCATAATAATTATCCTTATTTTGCGACTCAAAATCACCATAAATGCGTCCATATTTTAAATTCCTACTTTTTTTTGGTTTAATCATTTCTTCAACTGCAGCAATCAATGCCCAAACTTTAATTGTTGACAAGGCTAATGATAATTATTCAGAAAACTTTGATGTTCCTGTATCCGTTGATTCTATCAAATTTAACAGTTTCCAAATTAAACTTTCAACAAGTGATCCTTCGCTCGTTATCGATCAAGTTGTCCTCAATAAAAAAATCTCGAAAGGCACCCTAAAATTCTCCTCTACGGGTTCTATTTACACAATTGACTATTCCAACCCAGACCCTATTGCTATAGCAAAAAAAGAAAAGTTATTCGATTTAAAATTGAATACCACCAATCGTTTTTCAGAAAAGAAACTCATTGTTATCAACGACAGTAAATTTTATAACAACGCCAACGTGCTCAGTGTTTCTGAGACAGTCAAACCATCAACAGTCAATCAATTTGTACTTTTTAAAAATGATGCTATAGTTTTTGGACTCTTAATGTTAGCGCTTGGTTTTGTATTTTATACCGAATCTAAAAAGGGAGGCTTTTGGCCAAAATTCTACAAATACATCCCAGGTCTTTTAATGTGCTATATGATTCCTGCTATTTTCAATTCGTTGGGATTAATCTCTGCCGACGTTTCAGAAACCTACTATATTGCGAGTCGTTACCTATTGCCGGCATCTTTGGTATTACTCACGATTAGTATCGATTTAAAAGCGGTGTTCAATTTAGGATGGAAAGCTTTGGTAATGTTCTTTACGGGAACCATTGGTATTATTATTGGTGGCCCAATTGCCATTCTGATCATCTCTACCTTCTCTCCAGAAACCGTTGGAGGTGCTGGATTTGATGCCGTATGGCGCGGATTGGCAACCTTAGCAGGAAGTTGGATTGGAGGCGGCGCCAATCAAGCAGCCATGTTAGAGATTTACGGTTTTAATCAAGAACTTTACGGAGGAATGGTTTTGGTTGATATTGTCGTGGCCAATATTTGGATGGCGGTTCTTTTATTAGGGATTGGAAAACGTGAAAAAATAGACAATTGGCTGAAAGCCGATAATACAGCCATCAACGAATTGCAAAAAAAAGTACAGAATTTCAGCGAAAAAATTACGCGTATTCCAACCTTAACAGATTTACTGATCATTTTAACCTTCGCCTTTGTCGCGGTGGGGATTGCCCACTACGGTGCCGATGTTATTTCTACCTACCTTTCTAATAATTTTGAAGCGGTAAGCAATCCTAGAAGCGCATTATCATCTTTTGGAAGCCAATTCTTTTGGTTGATTTCAATTGCAACGTTAATAGGCATCCTACTGTCCTTTACTCCCGCTAAAAATTACGAAGGTGCGGGTGCCAGTAAAATTGGAAGTATTTTTATCTATATCTTGGTGGCCACCATTGGTATGAAAATGGATTTAGGCAAAATTTTCGAAAACCCAGGCCTCATTTTAATTGGATTGGTATGGATGACCATTCACGCAGTTCTGCTTATTGTAATTGCCAAACTTATTAGAGCTCCGTACTTTTTCTTGGCTGTTGGCAGTCAGGCAAACGTAGGTGGCGCGGCTTCTGCTCCTGTTGTTGCAGCTGCTTTCCATCCGTCATTAGCAACAGTTGGTGCGCTCTTAGCAGTGTTTGGTTATGTGGTAGGAACTTATGGTGCATTATTGTGCGCTGAACTCATGAGAATAGTTGCTGTAGGTTAGTTTTTAAAGGAATTTTATAAGATATTTGCCCACCAAAAATTAAAAAATTTCAATGAAAAAATTAGCGTTTATCCTCAGTTTACTAATTGTGTCGTCTTGTGCTAAAGACAATTCAAATTTCACACTTAAAGGGTCTATCAAAGATTTAAAAAAAGGCACCGTCTATCTTCAAAGAGTAGATGACACCTTACTTGTATCTATTGATTCCTTACAAATAAACGGCGAAGCGCAATTTGAACTTCACACCGATTTAGAAGGACCAGAAGTGTTGTATCTCAAATTAGATAAAAATGGCCAGGAATCTGGTGTGATTCCTTTTTTTGCTGATCAGGGCATCACGGAAATCAATACGACTTTAAAAAATTTCTATGTCGACGCCAAAATTAAAGGCTCTAAACAACAAGAAAGATTAGAAGAGTACAACATGATGATGGACAAGTTTAAAGACAAAAATCTTGATCTCATCAAAAATAATTTAGAAGCCCGCAAAAGTCAAGATTCACTTTTAATCGACTCTAGTTACAAGGAGTACAACAATTTAATCCTCAGAAAGTATTTATACACGATAAATTTCGCAATGAACAATAAGGATAGTGAAATTGCACCTTATTTGGCTGTATCAGAAATCTCAGATGCCAACGTGAGATATTTAGACACTATTAATAATGCTTTAACGCCAGAAATTAAATCGTCTAAATACGGCAAAGTATTACAAGAGTTGATTGCAGAAAGAAAAAAACAATAGGCGTTTTATAACTTGGCGCTGTTTGCCATAACACAATAGCGACCCTAACATTGAAATACTTAACAAGGATATCCGTTCTTGTGTAAAGACTTTTTAAACTAATGACTATCAACAAAGTTAACGTTATCAAATGGGCTAAGAGAATAAGCTACGGCTTAGGCATTCTCTTAGCCCTTTTTATTTGTTTTTATGCCAGTATACATTTTGGGCTGTGGGGGAAAATTCCTGACAAAGAACAATTGGCGCGCTTAAAACAGAGTCAGGCAACACAAGTACTTGATGCCCATACTGATTTAATTGGTAAAATTTACGTGTACGATAGACAGTCCATTAAATACGACGATTTTCCACAACATTTAATTAACGCCCTCGTGGCTACAGAAGACGTTCGGTTTTATGAACATAGCGGTATTGACAGTAAAAGTCTGCTTCGGGTGTTCTTCAAAAGCATCCTCATGTCTGATGATTCTTCTGGTGGTGGTAGCACCATTACCTTACAATTGGCTAAAAACCTCTTCGGAAGAAAAAATTATGGGCCCTTTGGAATAGTGGTCAATAAAATTAGAGAAAGTATTGTTGCTAGGCGTATTGAAGATCTTTATTCCAAAGAGGAAATTCTTACGTTGTATCTCAACACCGTTCCGTTTCCTGATAACACCTATGGTATTGAAAGTGCTTCCGAAAAGTTTTTTAATGTTCGCACCAAAGATCTGACCCTAGTGCAATCCGCCACTTTAGTCGGCTCATTGAAGGCTAATACAAGTTACAATCCGCGTCGTTACCCTGAAAAATCAGGCGCACGTAAAAATGTAGTCATCCATCAGATGGAGAAATATGGCTTTCTCTCTGAAATGGAGGCCAACAAAGCCACCACGGATAGTATTGTTATTGATTATCAAAATTACTCACCCAATGAAGGTTTAGCACCCTACTTTAGAGCTGAAATCAAAAAACAATTGGACAGTTTGCTAAAGCAGAAAAAGTACCGAAAACCCGATGGCGAAATGTATAATATTTACCATGACGGTTTAAAGATCCACACCACTTTAGACAATACCATGCAGCGTTACGCTGAAGCCGCTATGGCCGAGCACATGAGCGATTTGCAGCGGCAATTTGAAAAAGCCTACGGGCAGAATGCGCCGTGGCTCAAAGGCAAGTCGGCTTTTGAAGCGGCAAAAAAGCGTCTAAAATCTTATAAAAAATTTAAGGCTCAAGGTCTGGATGATAAAGCGATTGAAGACTCCTTAAAACGCACCCACCAAATTGATCTCTTTTCTTGGGATGAAACCACCGTAGCATCGATGTCCACCTTAGACAGTTTAGAGTACTACTCCAAGTTTCTGAATGCCGGACTTGTTTCTTTAGATCCGTCTAATGGCGCTATAAAAGCCTATGTTGGAGGCATTGACTATAGCTTTTTCCAATTTGACCATATTGTACAAAGCAAACGTCAGGTAGGCTCTACCTTTAAACCTTTTGTTTACACAGCAGCTTTAGAAAATGGTATGGATCCGTGCACGTACATCCCAATCAAAGCCATAACCTATACTGATGTTAACAATTGGCGTCCGACCAACGCGGGCAGTCTTGATGATGAAGACTTAAATTATTCACTTCAAAAAGCATTGAGCAATTCTATTAATACTATTGCTGTTAAAGTACTCTATGAAACTGGTCTTGGCAATGTAATCACACAGGCCAAAAAAATGGGAATCACGAGCAACATTGAAGCCGTACCGTCTATAGCGTTGGGATCTTCAAATCTTTCAGTGTTGGAGTTGGCCAAAGCCTACACATCTTACGTTAATGGTAGCAAGCCTTCAAACCCAATGTTTATTACTAAAATAGAAGATAAAGACGGGAATATTGTTGCGTCTTTTAAGGATCTCTATCCTGAAAGATCGGAGTCGGATATGGCCTTTAGTAATGACACCAGACAGGTGATGTTAGAGTTTTTGAAAGCTACCGTTAATGAAGGTACTGCCACCCGGTTACGCTCCACCTATCAATTGCCTAATGCACTTGCGGGTAAGACCGGAACTACGCAGGATAATAAAGACGGTTGGTTTGTTGGGATTATGCCAAAATTGGTAACGGTAACTTGGGTTGGTAATGACAATCAGCAAATCGGATTTAGTTCTACAGGATTAGGACAAGGTGCAAATTCTGCACTTCCCATCTTTGCCAAATACCTTCAAAAATTGAATGCCGATTCCAATTACAACAGCATTACAAAAGCTTCTTTTGAGAGCCCTTCTGAAGCGGTCCTAAGTTCACTGAACTGCGATCCAACAAAAACCGATGGCTTCTTTAAGCGCCTCTTTGGTGGCAATAAAGATGAACGTCAATTTAAAAAGAAAGAGGAGAAGAAAAAGAAAGGTGGCGGGATCTTTGGTTGGTTAAAGAAGAAGGATAAAGACAGGTAATCTCCTTTTCATTAAGGCCGATTCCAATTGTTACAAAGTTTCTAAAGTCAGTGTTCTCAAATTTACACATTACGACTATTTATGTAGATCCGTTTTTTGTCATACTAGGGAAAAATTCGCGACCATCTCTGTAATCAGTGGGAAATAAAAATAAGCGTACGGATGATTCTCCCGCAGATCCCACAGATCCCGCAGATTTACGCTGAACAATTGTTGATGACATAGACATGTTATTATAATAAAATAATGTCTACCATTATGATGTTTTATTGACGATCAATACTATTTCAAGGAGCATCTAAAACAAACAAAAGCACCTCTTAAATGGGAGGGTTTATTGATCAGGAAGAAGAGCTTCCTTCAACTACGCTCAGGATAAAACTTCTCGTCCCTAATTAATGGAAACAAAAAACCTCTCGAAAAGAGAGGTTTTTTGAAGAGCCGATGGAGGACTTCCTTCGACTGCGCTCAGGATAAACTTCTCGTCGCTAATTAATTGAAACAAAAAACCTCTCGAAAAGAGAGGTTTTTTTAGAGCCGATAGAGGGACTCCCTTCGACTGCGCTCAGGATAAACTTCTCGTCCCTAATTAATGGAAACAAAAAACCTCTCGAAAAGAGAGGTTTTTTAGAGCCGATAGAGGGACTCGAACCCACGACCTGCTGATTACAAATCAGCTGCTCTAGCCAGCTGAGCTACATCGGCCTAAGAGACTGCAAATATAATCTCGGAAGTTATATCTGCAAATCTTTTGAAATAAAAAATTAACCTAAGGCGTTGATTTTTTCAATCAGCGCGCGGCCTTTAGTTTCAAGTTCAGCGTTAACTTTCTTAAAGTGAGCTTTTTTGTTTTCAACAGTTTTATCGTTCACTTTAGCAATTAACTCATCAAACGTAAGGATAGCTTCATCAACTATTGCTTCAGTTTTTTTTGTGTCTTTACCAGAATGCGTATATTCCCAAACATATGCTGCTTCAATAATATCTCCTAAAACATAATTAATATCTTTTTTTAGGTCTCTAACATTTGCCATTTTTCTTGATTTTAAAATTTTTACAAAAGTAGTCAATTAAACCATGTCTTTTATAATGGATTCCGTAAATTTTAACTACACGTAAACTTCCAACAGTGTGGCATCTTCTGCAACAATCTGAAACGTAGTGATCGCTGCAGGAATCAATATGGTTTCTCCTTTCTTAATGATTTGAGTTACCTCTCCTATCTTGATTTCAGCTTCGCCGTCAACACAAATGTAAATCATAAAGGAATCATACGTATTCTCCCTTGCAAGTTCAGTATCCACCTTTAAATAGTTGGTTGTAAAGTACGGACAACTCACCAGAGCGTTAGATTGATTGAAAGTGGTGTCATAGGACACTCTAAAATTATCTGGCATATCAAAACCAATGGCATCAATAGCCAATTCTGTATGCAATTCTCGTGCATTACCAGCATCGTCCGTTCGGTCCCAATCGTAAATACGATAGGTAATATCACTTGTTTGCTGAATTTCTGCCAATAACACACCTGCCCCAATGGCATGTACACGTCCTACTTCAATAAAATAGGTGTCACCTGTTTTAACCTTATCAAAATTGAGAATTTCTGTAAGCGAATTATTGTTGAGATGTTCTAAGTACAGTTCAGGGGTCATTTTTTGATTGAAATCTACAATCAAATTGGCATCTTTATCCGCTTGCATCACATACCACATTTCTGTTTTCCCAAAAGAATTGTGACGTTTCGCCGCCAATTCGTCGTTGGGATGCAACTGAATGGACAAATCCTCTTTAGCGTCTATAAACTTTATGAGCAATGGGAATTTATCACCAAATTGCCTATAGTTCTTCTCTCCTATTAAATCCGCTTTATAAGTGTTCAATAAATGCTTTAAGGATTGGCTTTCTAAACTTCCGTTTGAGACTATGGACGTATCACCATCTACATCACTGATCTCCCAGCTCTCACCAACATTGGGTAGCTTAGAGTCTTTATGTAATAACGATTTTAATTTTTCTCCGCCCCAGATTTTATCTTTTAAGATAGGGTGGAATTTTAAGGGATATAAGGTGTTTTTCAAAATATTAGGTTTTAGTCTTAAGATTGTAATCCTGAATACGTCACAAAATTACGTGGTGTTTCGTACAAAGTGATTTCTAAATCTAAAGCGGGTTTGAGCTTAGGTTTGATCTTATTGTAGATCACAACAGCAATATTTTCAGCCGTAGGATTTATGTCTTTAAATTCTGCAACTTCAAGATTCAGATTTTTATGATCAAAAGCATCTTCAATTTCTGTTTTGATAATGTCTTTTAACACTTTTAAGTCCATTACAAAGCCTGTTTCTTGATCTATCTCTCCAGTAACACTCACAGTAAGGTCATAATTATGCCCATGATAGTTTGGATTGCTACACTTACCAAAAACAGTCTCGTTGTGTGCATCACTCCACTCTTTTCTAAAAAGCCGATGCGCCGCATTAAAATGTGCTTTTCTACTTACGGTAACAATCATGGGTTTACTTTGTTTATATGTTGGTAGAATTTATCAAAAATAATCTTAAACCATGCCGTGTAAAGTTCTGGATGTTGCACCATATCTTCCCTCACATCTTCCAAGGGCATCCATTTCCACGCGGCCACTTCATCCAGATTGATATTGGGCTCGTCTTCATAACTACCCACTAGAATATGATCAAATTCATGCTCGGTCAAACCATTGTCAAACGGTGCTTTATAAATAAACGAAATGGTATCTTCCAACTCCGTCTCAAATCCCATTTCTTCTTGCAACCTGCGTTTGCCCGCTTGGATATTGGTTTCTCCTACCCTTTGGTGACTACAGCAGGTGTTGGTCCATAGTAAGGGCGAATGGTATTTATGTGATGCACGTTGCTGCAACATCAATTCGTTTTTATCATTAAAAACAAACACGGAAAAAGCGCGATGCAATAGTGCCTTTTCGTGCGCTTCCATCTTTGGCATTGTGCCAATCTGCTCATCTTTTTCATTGACGAGTATTACGTTTTCTTCTGTCATAACCTACAAAGTTACCAACAAAAGTAATAAAAAGATCCAATGTTGTCTTAAAAATAAAATCGCCTCCTATGATCTGTTAAATTTGTTTTCAATAATAGTATCTTTGCAACCCATTTTAATTCAGAATATGAGTTTTATAACAGAGATAAACAGACGACGTACTTTTGGTATTATTGCGCATCCAGATGCCGGAAAAACCACACTTACTGAAAAATTACTACTTTTTGGTGGTGCCATCCAAGAAGCTGGTGCCGTAAAGAGTAACAAGATCAAAAAAGGAGCTACGAGTGACTTTATGGAAATAGAACGCCAGCGTGGAATTTCTGTAGCGACTTCCGTTTTGGCTTTTGAGTATGAAGGTACCAAAATAAACATTCTCGATACGCCTGGACATAAAGATTTTGCCGAAGATACGTTTAGAACTCTTACAGCTGTAGATAGTGTAATTGTGGTAGTAGACGTTGCAAAGGGTGTTGAGGAGCAAACGGAGAAATTAGTTGAAGTTTGTCGAATGCGAAATATTCCGATGATTGTATTTATCAATAAAATGGATCGTGAAGGAAAGGATGCATTCGACCTGTTAGATGAAATTGAGCAGAAATTAGGGTTACGTGTTGTACCCATGAGTTTTCCAATTGGGATGGGCTATGACTTTAAAGGTATTTATAATCTTTGGGAGAAAAACATCAACTTATTTAGTGGTAACAGCCGTAAAAACATTGAAGACACCATTGAAATCTCTGATTTAGAATCGAAAGAAATTGATAAGCTTATCGGAGAAAAAGCAGCGTATACATTACGCGAGGAAGTCGAACTTGTAGAAGGTATTTATCCAACCTTTGACAGGGACGAGTATTTAAATGGCCATCAACAACCTGTGTTCTTTGGTTCGGCCTTAAATAATTTTGGAGTTCGCGAATTATTGGATTGTTTTATTGAAATTGCACCAAAACCTAGAGCTAAACAAAGTGAAGAACGGTTGGTACAACCCGACGAAAAAGATTTTACAGGATTTGTATTTAAAATTCACGCCAATATGGATCCCAACCATCGCGACCGTTTGGCATTTATTAAAATTGTTTCTGGAACGTTTGAACGCAATAAGCCATACGTGCATGTTCGGAACAAGAAAAAAATGAAGTTCTCCAGCCCTAATGCGTTTTTTGCTGAGAAAAAGGAGATTGTGGATATCTCTTATCCTGGAGACATCGTAGGATTGCACGATACAGGTAATTTTAAAATTGGTGATACGCTTACCGAAGGCGAAAACATAAACTACAAAGGCATCCCAAGCTTCTCTCCTGAGCACTTTAGATATATCAATAATGCTGATCCCTTAAAATCGAAACAATTGTTTAAAGGTATTGACCAATTGATGGATGAAGGGGTCGCCCAATTATTTACCTTAGAACTCAATGGGAGAAAAGTTATCGGAACCGTAGGCGCATTACAATATGAGGTGATCCAATACCGATTGGAGCATGAATACGGTGCCAAATGTACTTACGAAAACCTAAACGTTTACAAAGCGTGTTGGGTAGAGCCTACCGATCCTAAAAATGAAGAATACAAAGAGTTCTTGAGGGTTAAACAGCGCTACTTAGCAAAAGACAAAGAAGATCAATTAGTATTTTTAGCAGATTCTCAATTTTCATTACAGATGACCCAACAAAAATATCCGAGTATTAAATTTCATTTTACTTCAGAATTTAAATAAACCACTATGGATTTGAAATCCGTAGTTTTAAAGAAAAGAATTTCATTCTTTTCTGATAATAGTTTGTCATTCCGAATGAGGCACGAAGAGGAATCACAATATTATAAGATTTCTCGTCACTCGTTCCTCGCTCTGTCGAAATGACAAAATACCCTTAAAAATTTATAGAAACTAAAGTAAATGCGATGAATCCCGATAGCTATCGGGAGCAGGGTTTAAACCTTTAACTAGTGTCTGGTCGGTAAGTGGAGCAATTTGCTAACAAATTTAATTTTTGGATCCAGTTTTTTTTGATTGATTTTAAAATAGTTTGTGATTTTTATGTTTTTTGGATTTCCAGCTGTTGAAATCGATAAAAACCTCTTTTTTGCGTGTGAAATTTGGTTCTAAAGCATAGCTGTCCCTTAAAAAGGCTGGACTGACTTTTTTTCATGCTACCTTTTGTTGTTTTTTTGTATACTTTTTATCTCTCTCCTTTTTTATCAAGCTTCCCAAGCTATGAAGGTTATAGGACAGA
>NZ_JAEHJZ010000030.1 GCF_016469035.1 Gelidibacter salicanalis
GAGTAATATCAGTTGCCATTGATTCAATTATTGATAGGATTTCTGAATTTGAGTTAAAATATAAAGTGCAATTAGACAACGTGCATCCAAATTATTCTGAAAAAAGAATTTCATTCTTTTGTTCAAAACTATGGACTTCCAGTCCATAGTGGTTTATATTAATTGACTTATTATCAGAGTGATAAAAAAAATATTTATAATCCAACTCGTCTGTAGGTATCATTCGTTCTTCACTCAACAAGACCCTGGGGCTGGCAACTATTACATCGTCTCCTGGGTTCCAATCGGCAGGGGTGGTAACTGCCAAAAGCATCGGCAGTTTGCAGAGCCATGAGTACACTATAAATGTATTCAAAATTTCTTCCTAAGCTTAAAAAAATAACTCTAATAATGCTTAGTAACTGTTTAAATTTTAAATTTTAATTCTGTTAAGCATCAATCTGATCATGGCTAAATTCACCATAGCTTCTGCAGTATCTGTTTGATATTCAAAATCTTTGCTCAGCCTTCTGTAGCTTTCAAACCAAGAAAAGGTCCTTTCAACAATCCATCTTTTTGGCAGTACCTTAAATTGCTCTTCCTTATCGGTCCTTAATATGACCTCTAATATGAGATTGAATTTCTGTTTCGCGATATCGATGAGCTCTCCCCTGTAACCTCCATCCGCAAATACCCTTTTTATGGTATAGAACTGCTCGTTGAGCTTCTCCAACACTTTGAGAGCGGCCTTGCTATCGTGCCTATTGGCAGCATGAGCCACCACTACCAACAGCAGCCCTAAAGTATCCACTACGATGTGCCGCTTTCTACCTTTGATTTTCTTCCCTCCATCAAACCCTCTTTCCATTGCCCCGCTTCTTGTTGTCTTAACACTCTGACTATCAATTATCCCTACACTTGGCTGTTCGTTCTTGTTCTTCTTTTTTCTTATTTTCCCTCTGATGATTTCATTGAGCAGTTCAAAGGTCCCATCTTTTTTCCATTTTGAGAAATAGTAATAAACCAGTTCCCACTTTGGAAAGCTGAACGGTAGCATCCGCCATTGGCAGCCCGTTTTTAAAAGGTAGAATATGGCATCGAATATCTCTTTTAAATTATGCTGCCGCTTTCTTTTATCCTGTAAAATCTCTAATATTGTATTCCATTGACTATCGCTAAGGTTGCTTGGGTATTTTCTCATTCTATGACTTAATTGATTTAACACCAACAAGTTACGAATATAAAACAACCTAAACAACTGATAATCAATGTTTTATGATGTTATTTTGTCATTAATATCTCTTTTTTTTAAAATTTAAACAGTCTCTTAGAGTCCATAAAAAAAACACACAGCTCTGTCCGTTTGTGTCTTACTTTATCTCGGTGTATAATCCATTAAGGGACAAAGCCACCAACTTGCAATGTCAGTTTCATATGTATTTTCCACATGCGCAAACGTGATAAATTATGAAGTGCCCACAGGTGTAAAATCTATTGGGTGACTAAAGAAAAGTACCCCAGTTTTGGGTATCGGTGTTAGTTGTTCTGTCTCTTGTATGCTCCCATTTTTGTAATGTTTTCGGTGCTTATAAAACCAAAATTATGAATAGGAGCAAGGAATTGAAATGATCAGGGTCAGTCTTTATCGTTTTAAAAATATGGTGATTTGATGTTTAAATTAGTGAAACTCAATTTTTAAAAGTTGCGAAGCAATGAATTAAAAATTGTTAGTTGAACTAATCCCGCTTTTTAGCGGGATCCTTGGGTTTTATTCCCCGACGCTCTGCGTCGAAATAGAAAGGGAACTTCTACTTGATACCTCGTACCCTTGGGTGGAGGTTGTTCATTTTTTGGTAAAATAACCATTCAATAATGCACATTAAGCATTTTCTTATAAAAATAGTTTGTTATTTTTACACAAACTTATACCATGGCTATAAAAAGACATCTTCCCAA
>NZ_JAEHJZ010000298.1 GCF_016469035.1 Gelidibacter salicanalis
AGCATTGGTAACTGATTGTTCTTACGTTTTGCCACTACGTAGAAAGATTTGGATTTTTTTGCTGGCTGGATAAGGGCCCTTCATGTATTTGGGTCCTTTCCAAGGCGCAGTCGATATTGAAATAAATCATGTTTTTTCACTTGTCTTGACCTCTAAGGTTGTGAAAAGCGTATAAATTATGCCCATTAAAGGTAACCCCGAAG
>NZ_JAEHJZ010000299.1 GCF_016469035.1 Gelidibacter salicanalis
AGTGGACGGGGTGAACTACACCGACACGACGCACGGCGGTGACAAAGAAAAACGTGAAATCGTCCTCAACTATTCCCACGAGGAAAACATCTACCAGCTCTGGCGCAGCTTGCGCTTTGGCGACAATCTTCAGGAATGGCTGCAACAGCAGATGTCTTTGCCTGCGAATGCGCTGTCAAAAGGCTCCGCTGCAGCCGGGCAGAAAAAGGATCCAACAGTGAGGAAGGAACAATGAAACTGCAATTTGCAGGACCGTGCG
>NZ_JAEHJZ010000300.1 GCF_016469035.1 Gelidibacter salicanalis
ATTCCATTTTGTTCCCGGCACACGGAATGGGAAACCATCTTCATATTGGCTGAGAGTAAAGGATTGGCTCAGTGACCACATGGAAATGAGTCGCAGATATGCAA
Source organism: Gelidibacter salicanalis (assembly GCF_016469035.1). GTDB lineage: Bacteria > Bacteroidota > Bacteroidia > Flavobacteriales > Flavobacteriaceae > Gelidibacter > Gelidibacter salicanalis_A. The sequence continues at coordinate 105 of NZ_JAEHJZ010000300.1, forward strand.
ATGGACCCTCGACCACTCCACCCAAACCACCCAAGGATCCGCTCCAGGGCCACATTTACTCTGGCTGAATGTATCAAAGTGATAGTGGAAGCTAATCTT
>NZ_JAEHJZ010000301.1 GCF_016469035.1 Gelidibacter salicanalis
TAGAGGCGAATATGCTTTAATCAATGCGGTAAAATCGTAGCCATGTTTGTGTGCGTTTCTCGGGTGCAGGTCTTTAATATTTTGAGTTATTCTCACAAATGTGTCCGATGTTGGTAATACTAAAATAATCTATAATTTTGATTTGATGGTTTAAACATTATAACCGTAATCAATAGCTATTGTATTTGTGTATGAAATAG
>NZ_JAEHJZ010000302.1 GCF_016469035.1 Gelidibacter salicanalis
CTGCTGGGGTCCGAGGTTACCCGCAGCTCCTGGGTCCAGTTGCGCTGGGGTGTGCTGCCCTCGCCGCTAATCAGGTTTTGGGCCGTGAAGTCGAAGTCGTAGCGGTCGGGGTAATCAATAGTAAACCGTTGAAAACCCGTCACCGAGGTCAGCGTAGCGCCCGGCAAGTGATAGCTGGCTTTGAGCGAGGCATTAAAGTTGCGCCGCCGTTCGGTATTGGGGTAGTTGCTGTATATCTGCCAGGGC
>NZ_JAEHJZ010000303.1 GCF_016469035.1 Gelidibacter salicanalis
CGACCGTTCCATCCTTATAATATTGATACGCATCCCATGCAGCTTCGCCTGCTTTTTCAGGGTTTTTCGCTACAAAAACGAATTGCTGGAACTGTCCGGCAAGCACGCCTTTACCCGTTGCTTCCCAAGTCACTCTTGTTACCTTGCCATCTTTTTCTTCAGTTGACGTTTTCCATCCAGAGACTGGCTCATATTGTTGGAATTCGACGCCTTTAGGTATTGTCAAGACAACCTTAGTCGTTGGGCTGTCACTCTCAGAAGGAACTTTTAAC
>NZ_JAEHJZ010000304.1 GCF_016469035.1 Gelidibacter salicanalis
GAGTATCAATGCTGGATGATGGCTAGATCTATTTCTTTGACGCATTGGGTGGATCTTGGATGAAATTACGATAGTCTGTGGGTCATAATTGACCTCGCTGTAGGAAGACTGACACTAACACTTTTCCTTTTTGGCCACACTGCCGTATCTAGTTGAATTCCAACTAGGGGAAGCACCAAATTCGGCCTAGATAGGCCAACACAT
>NZ_JAEHJZ010000305.1 GCF_016469035.1 Gelidibacter salicanalis
GCTTGTTGGTGTCGTGTACTGCCTCGTGAGCTGGACCGTCGGGCTCCCAAAGCGTGCGCCTATCAATTCGACACTCTTGAAGCTGCTCTTTCCAGTTGCGTTGTGCCATGCTCTTGGTCATGTCACTAGCAATGTATCGTTTGCTACTGTTGCAGTTTCATTTGCCCACACCATTAAAGCTCTGGAGCCCTTCTTCAATGCAGCGGCTACCCAGTTTGTCCTTGGACAGCAAGTTCCCCTGCCTCTTTGGTTGTCTCTTGCCCCTGTCGTGCTTGGTGTTTCAATGGCATCACTGACTGAACTTTCATTTAACTGGACGGGCTTCATCAATGCTATGATCTCTA
>NZ_JAEHJZ010000306.1 GCF_016469035.1 Gelidibacter salicanalis
CTCCCGGCTTCAGTTGGTGTAGATAAGGCTCATCGAGCCCTGTCCCGCCACATTGCCAACGGAGATCTAGAGCCTTGGAATAATGAAAGCAAGATTGATACGATTTTCTTTGCAGGATTTGAAAGATCTCATGCGTAAAGCCGGAGACGTCACCTATGCAAATGCTCACAACGATCGCCGGAATGAAGGGTAAGTCTGGACACGTTCGTTCGATCGA
>NZ_JAEHJZ010000307.1 GCF_016469035.1 Gelidibacter salicanalis
CTCTTACTGCTGTTCATGATGGTATCTTGGAGGATGTAGTCTACCCAGCTGAGATTGTTGGCAAGCGCATCAGATACCGTCTGGATGGTGCCAAGGTCATCAAGATTTTCTTGGACCCAAAGGAGCGCAACAATACCGAATACAAGCTCGAGACCTTCTCCGCGGTCTACCGCAGGCTTTGTGGGAAAGATGTTGCCTTTGAGTACCCTATGACTGAAACTGCTTGAAG
>NZ_JAEHJZ010000031.1 GCF_016469035.1 Gelidibacter salicanalis
CATCATTTTTTATCGAATCTATAGAGAGCAATCCCAGTAAAAACGTTGTTCTTACTAATTTACGGCTTTTTTTTGAGGGAGATTCAGCGATAAAGAATAAGTTATTAACCTAATAATCAACAACTTGAAGGTTTACGGCCAGACACTAACTAGATAATAAAACCACACATTCTAGATGCCAAAATGAATCTATTTGGCATCTGGAATTCTATCTTTTAAAAAGTAGATTGACATTCAACGATACTCAGCTTTAGAGCTTGCACTTTGTCTTATTTTGTTGTAAATTTAAACGAGAGGTTTAGGAAATTTAGCGTCACATTGCACTACGTTTTCTAAAATTTAAAAAAGAGTCAAATCCCCAAATTGAGCTACTTATGGATACCAATGCTAACCAGTTTAGTAATTGTGATATTACGATTACTTACCAACCTCGTATGTGCACCAATGCCGGACGTTGTGCAAAAGAACTTTCTGATGTCTTCCAGACCTCAGTGATTCCATGGATTGACTTAGATGGCGCTCCGTATCAGAAAATCATTGATCAAGTTAAGAAGTGCCCTTCTGGAGCGCTGACCTTCCAATTACATCAAAAAGTAGCTTAAGGAGCACAAACCAAAAACCCCTTTGAAGTGAATCAAAAGGATATTAATCTGTTGGTGCCAAATACTAGCAAATGCTTTTATTCTGCCGTGAACGGATAGAAACAAAAAATCCTCTGAAATTCAGAGGATTTTTTTAGTTATGCTTGACCAGTTGGACCAAAATTTAATGGGATTGGCGGCTGTTCATAATCTTTAATTTCACCATGTGCGTTTTCAAAGCGCTTTACATTTTCACCCAAAGCTTTAAGCAAACGCTTAGCGTGCTGTGGCGTCAGGATAATTCGTGACTTCACTTTGCTTTTTGGGGTTCCAGGCATAATGCTTACAAAATCAACTACAAATTCAGATACCGAATGATTGATAATCGCTAAGTTGGAATAGATCCCTTCCGCTGTTTTTTCATCTAATTCAATATTGATTTGTCCTTGTTTTTGGTCTTCTTTAATATCGCTCATAATTCTTACATTCCTGCTAATCCCGATAGCTATCGGGAAGGAATTTCAATCTTTAAAAGTTAGTATCTGAATATATTGTCAATATTGGATATCACTTGAGATGCGCTCAAAATCGTCAATTTATTCATGAGATCCCGAGTTGCGTCGGGAGTATTCAATAAACCACTTCTGCAAAAAACAGAAGTGGCATTTTATTAGTTGTAATTTAACTCTTCTTTAGCTTTCATCATTTGATTGAATTCTTCTTTAGAACCGACGATGATATTTTCATAGCGTCTTACTCCAGTTCCTGCAGGAATTCTATGTCCAACAATTACGTTTTCTTTCAAGCCTTCCAATTCATCAACTTTAGCGCTTACTGCAGCTTCGTTAAGAACTTTGGTCGTTTCTTGGAACGATGCCGCTGAAATGAACGATTTTGTTTGTAATGACGCTCTAGTAATTCCTTGTAATATAGGAGTTGCGGTAGCGGGTTGTGCATCTCTTGCAACAGCCAATTGACCATCTTCTCTTCTAATTACAGAGTTTTCATCTCTTAATTGACGCATGGTTACAATTTGTCCTGGTTTAAGAGTTTTGGAATCTCCAGCATCTTCAATAACCCTCATTCCAAAGATTTTATCGTTTTCTTCGATGAAATCAGATTTATGAGCCAATTGATCTTCTAAGAAAATAGTGTCCCCAGAATCGATGATCTTAACTTTACGCATCATTTGTCTTACAACAACCTCAAAGTGCTTATCATTAATCTTCACACCTTGCAAACGATATACTTCCTGTACCTCATTTACCAAATATTGTTGCACTGCTGAAGGTCCTTTGATATTCAAGATATCATCAGGAGTGATAGACCCATCAGATAAAGGCATACCAGCTTTAACATAATCATTTTCTTGAACAAGAATTTGACTGGATAGTTTTACCAAGTATTTCTTAATCTCACCTAATTTAGATTCGATAACAATCTCACGGTTACCTCTTTTGATTTTTCCGAAAGACACAACACCATCAATCTCACTTACTACAGCAGGATTAGAAGGGTTACGTGCTTCGAACAACTCAGTTACACGTGGTAAACCTCCCGTAATATCACCAGACTTAGCTGATCTACGAGGAATTTTTACCAAGATTTTACCAACATTAATCTTCTCACCATCATTGATCATCAAGTGGGAACCTACAGGTAGGTTATAAGAACGTATCGCGTTTCCTTTGGAATCTTGGATGTGCAATGTTGGAATCAATTTCTTGTTTCTAGACTCAGAGATCACTTTCTCTTGGAATCCTGTTTGCTCATCAATTTCAACTTGGTAAGTGACACCCTGATCAATATTTTCGTAAGATACCTTACCGGCAAACTCAGAAATAATGACACCATTATACGGATCCCAAGAACAAATCACATCGCCTTTCTTCACTTTATCTCCTGGCTTGCAGTAGATGAATGATCCGTAAGGAATATTATTTGTACTTAAAGTAATTCCAGTTTTTGCATCAATCAATTTAAATTCAGATGTACGGGAAATTACAACATCAACGGCATCGCCACTGCTATCTGTACCCTTTACAACTTTTAAATCTTCAATTTCCGCAATACCGTCAAACTTAACGGTCAATTTATTTTCTTCAGAAATGTTACCCGCAATACCTCCAACGTGGAATGTACGAAGTGTTAACTGTGTTCCTGGCTCTCCAATAGATTGCGCAGCAACTACACCAACAGCTTCTCCTCTTTGTACCATTTTACCAGTAGCAAGGTTACGCCCGTAACATTTAGAGCAAATACCTTTAGTAGCTTCACAAGTCAATGCAGAACGAACCTCAATAGACTCTAAAGCCGAGTTTTGGATACGTTTTGCAACTGAATCATAAATATGTTCACCTGCACTAACGATAAGTTCTTGAGTTAAAGGATCATAAACATCATTTAATGACGTTCTACCCACAACTCTATCTTCTAGAGTTTCAATGATCTCTTCATTTTTCTTCAATGCAGAAACTTCAATACCTCTTAATGTACCACAGTCTTCACTGTAGATAATAACATCTTGGGATACATCTACCAAACGACGTGTTAGGTAACCAGCATCTGCTGTTTTAAGTGCGGTATCGGCAAGACCTTTACGAGCACCGTGAGTAGAGATAAAGTATTCCAAAATCGAAAGACCTTCCTTAAAGTTAGAAAGAATTGGATTTTCAATAATCTCTCCACCACCGGCGTTAGATTTTTTAGGTTTCGCCATCAATCCACGCATACCGGTTAACTGACGAATCTGTTCTTTAGATCCACGAGCTCCAGAATCAAGCATCATATATACCGAGTTAAACCCTTGTTGATCTTCACGAATACGTTTCATTGACAATTCAGTCAATTCAGCATTGGTAGAGGTCCAGATATCAATAACTTGGTTGTAACGCTCGTTGTTAGTAATAAGACCCATGTTATAGTTGGCCATAATACCATCAACTTGTTTGTTGGCACTATCAATCATGCTTTGTTTTTCAGGTGGGATAATAATATCCCCTAAACTGAACGACAATCCACCTTGGAAGGCGAACTTGTACCCAAGATCTTTAATTTCATCTAAAAACTCTGCTGTTTCAGGAACAGAGGTTGCTTTTAAAATGTCACCAATAATATCCCTTAATGATTTTTTAGTTAAAACTTCGTTGATATATCCTGCTGCAGCTGGCACCTTTTCATTAAAAAGCACACGACCTACAGTAGTTGAAACAATTTGTTTTGTCAATTCACCTTCGTCATTAAAAGCTTCAGTTCTTACTTTAATAGCAGCGTTTAAGTCCACCATCTTTTCATTGTAAGCAATATTGACTTCTTCTGCAGAATAGAATGTTAAGCCTTCACCCTTTATTTTAACCGCTTCAGTAGACTTGCGTTCTTTGGTCATATAGTAAAGACCGAGCACCATATCTTGAGAAGGTACAGTAACAGGAGAACCGTTAGCAGGATTTAAGATATTATGGGAAGCCAACATTAATAATTGCGCTTCCAAAATAGCCTCAGGTCCTAATGGTAAATGCACCGCCATTTGATCCCCATCAAAATCGGCATTAAACGCCGTACATACCAATGGATGCAATTGGATTGCCTTACCTTCAATCAACTTAGGTTGGAACGCTTGGATACCCAGTCTGTGTAATGTTGGAGCACGGTTTAAAAGTACTGGATGTCCTTTTAAAACATTCTCTAAAATATCCCAAACTACTGGCTCTTTACGGTCTATAATTTTCTTTGCAGATTTTACAGTTTTTACAATACCACGCTCAATCAGTTTTCTGATGATGAATGGTTTGTATAATTCTGCTGCCATGTTTTTAGGCAATCCACATTCAAATAATTTTAATTCTGGTCCAACGACGATTACCGAACGTGCTGAATAATCCACACGTTTACCTAGTAAGTTCTGACGGAAACGTCCTTGCTTTCCTTTAAGGGAATCAGATAATGATTTTAACGGTCTGTTAGAATCTGTTTTAACTGCAGATGCCTTACGTGTGTTGTCAAATAATGAATCTACTGATTCTTGCAACATACGTTTCTCATTACGTAAAATAACCTCAGGCGCTTTGATTTCAACCAAACGCTTCAAACGGTTGTTACGTATAATTACACGACGGTATAAATCATTTAAATCTGAAGTCGCAAAACGACCACCATCCAAAGGCACCAACGGACGTAATTCTGGTGGAATTACTGGTATAGCTTTCATAATCATCCATTCAGGAAGATTCTCACGGTTAGCGTTAGAGTCACGGAAAGCCTCTACAACTTGAAGACGCTTTAATGCTTCAGTCTTACGTTGTTTTGAAGTTTCAGTGTTTGCTTTATGACGCAATTCAAAGGATAGATCGTTCAAATCAATTCTTGAAAGCAGATCAATCAAACATTCCGCTCCCATTTTTGCAATGAATTTGTTTGGATCATTATCATCTAAGTACTGATTATCTTGTGGCGTAGATTCAAGAATAGTTAAATACTCTTCTTCCGTCAAGAAATCTAAACGTTGTAATGGTTCTCCATCAACATTTTTAGCATTTCCTGGTTGAATTACAACGTAACGTTCGTAATAAATAATCATATCCAATTTCTTGGAAGGTAATCCTAATACATATCCAATTTTGTTTGGTAATGAACGGAAATACCAGATATGAGCAACAGGAACTACTAAATTGATATGTCCAACTCTATCTCTACGTACTTTCTTTTCAGTTACTTCAACACCACAACGGTCACAAACAATGCCTTTGTAACGGATACGCTTATATTTACCACAAGCACATTCAAAATCCTTTACAGGACCAAAAATACGCTCACAGAACAAACCATCTCTTTCTGGTTTGTGTGTTCGATAATTAATAGTTTCAGGTTTAAGAACCTCACCACGAGATGCTGCTAAAACAGACTCTGGAGACGCTAAACCAATGGAGATTTTGTTAAATCTCTGTACTGTATTCTTATCTTGTCTTCTTGCCATTTTTTATGGTACTAACAAATTAAAATTTAATTTTTTCGATTGGGTAGAGACAGATGATTATCTGTCTCTACCACGGAATAATATCTGCGATATTATTCCTCCAATCTAATATCTAATCCTAATCCTTTCAATTCGTGCATAAGTACGTTGAAAGATTCAGGTAGTCCTGGTTCTGGCATTGGCTCTCCCTTAACGATTGCTTCGTAAGTTTTTGCTCTACCTATAACATCATCAGATTTTACTGTTAAGATCTCACGTAAGGTTGCAGATGCGCCATAAGCCTCAAGTGCCCATACCTCCATCTCACCAAAACGCTGACCTCCAAATTGAGCTTTACCACCCAATGGTTGTTGTGTAATCAATGAGTATGGTCCGATAGAACGCGAGTGCATCTTATCATCTACCATATGTCCTAGTTTTAACATATAAATTACACCAACAGTTGCAGGTTGATCAAAACGATCTCCTGTACCACCATCATATAAGTAAGTATGTCCAAAACGTGGGATACCAGCTTCATCCGTCAATTCATTGATTTGATCTAAGGTAGCACCATCAAAAATTGGTGTAGCATACGTACGTCCTAATTTTTGACCAGCCCATCCAAGAACAGTTTCATAGATTTGACCAATGTTCATACGAGAAGGTACACCAAGTGGATTCAATACGATATCAACCGGAGTTCCATCTTCCAAAAATGGCATATCTTCCTGACGTACAATACGCGCAACAATACCTTTGTTACCATGACGACCCGCCATTTTATCACCAACTTTAAGTTTACGTTTTTTAGCAATGTAAACCTTAGCTAATTTAATAATACCTGCTGGCAACTCATCTCCTACAGAAATAGTAAACTTTTCGCGACGCAAAGACCCTTGAAGGTCATTTTCCTTGATCTTGTAATTGTGGATCAAATCTGCCACTAAAGTATTGGTTTGCTCATCAGCGGTCCAAATACCTGCAGTTAAATGCGTATAGTCATCTACAGAGTTTAACATCTTTAAGGTATATTTCTTACCTTTTGGAATGATTTCCTCTCCCAGATCATTAAAGATACCTTGCGCTGTTTTACCGTTTACGATAGCAAATAATTTTTCGACTAAAACTACTTTTAAGTCGTCAAATTTTCTGTAGTAAACTGCCTCTAGTGCATCAATATCCTCTTTATCCTTAGCTCTCTTACGTTTGTCTTTTACCGCTCTTGAGAATAATTTTTTCTCAATAACCACACCGTGTAATGATGGAGACGCTTTTAATGAAGCATCTTTTACATCACCAGCTTTATCACCAAAGATTGCTCTTAGTAATTTTTCTTCCGGTGTTGGATCCGATTCACCTTTTGGTGTAATTTTTCCGATAAGGATATCACCAGGTTTAATCTCAGCACCAATACGAATCATACCGTTTTCATCTAAGTCTTTAGTAGCCTCTTCAGAAACGTTAGGAATATCATTAGTCAATTCTTCATTACCTAATTTGGTATCTCTAACCTCCAATGAGTATTCATCAATATGAATAGAAGTAAAAATATCATCACGAACTACTTTTTCAGAAATCACGATGGCATCCTCAAAGTTGTAACCTTTCCAAGGCATAAAGGCCACTTTCATGTTACGTCCAAGAGCAAGCTCTCCGTTTTGTGTCGCATACCCTTCACAAAGTACTTGTCCTTTTTTAACTTTATCGCCTTTGGTTACAATAGGTTTTAAGTTAACAGACGTGCCTTGGTTGGTTTTTCTAAACTTAACTAATGGATAGGTTTTGGTATCACTATCAAAACTAACCATTGCTTGTTCTTCCGTACGTTCGTATTGAATCGTAATTTCATTAGCATCTACATAAAGCACAGTTCCTTCACCTTCTGCATTAATCAGTACTCTAGAGTCTGAAGCTACTTGACGCTCTAAACCAGTTCCAACAATTGGTGCATCAACACGCAATAATGGTACTGCCTGACGCATCATGTTAGATCCCATCAAGGCTCTGTTGGCATCATCATGTTCTAAGAACGGAATCAATGACGCTGATATAGAAGCAACCTGATTAGGAGCAACGTCAGTATAATCAGCCGATACCCCATCAATTACAGGGAAATCACCTTCTTGACGAGCAATAATCTTGTCTTCAATAATTTTTCCGACGGCATCAATCTTGAGGTTTGCTTGCGCAATCAACATGTCTTCTTCCTCTTCAGCACTTAAATAGGTTGGTGCGTTTTTAATATCAACAACACCATCTGTTATTTTACGGTAAGGTGTTTCAATGAAGCCCATTCCATTCACTTTTGCATATACAGAAAGTGAAGAAATCAAACCAATATTGGGTCCCTCAGGAGTTTCAATTGGACATAAACGACCGTAGTGTGTGTAATGTACGTCACGAACCTCGAATCCTGCACGCTCTCTGGATAAACCTCCAGGTCCTAATGCTGATAAACGACGTTTGTGCGTAATCTCAGCCAACGGATTGGTTTGATCCATAAATTGAGACAACTGGTTGGTACCAAAAAATGAATTGATTACAGAAGACAAGGTCTTCGCGTTGATCAAGTCAATTGGGGTAAACACCTCATTATCACGAACGTTCATACGCTCACGAATGGTACGTGCCATACGGGCTAAACCAACACCAAACTGTTGAGATAGTTGCTCCCCTACTGTACGTACACGACGGTTAGAAAGGTGGTCAATATCATCAATCTCAGCTTTAGAGTTGATCAACTCGATTAAATATTTGATAATAGTAATGATATCTAATTTGGTAAGCACTTGCTTATCCATACCGATATCCAACTGTAGTTTTTTGTTCATTCTATAACGACCTACTTCACCTAAAGAGTAACGTTGGTCAGAAAAGAATAATTTATCAATAATACCACGTGCAGTTTCCTCATCTGGCGGCTCTGCATTACGTAGTTGACGGTAAATATGTTCAACAGCTTCTTTTTCAGAGTTTGTTGGATCTTTTTGAAGTGTATTATGGATAATAGAATAATCGCCTTGTTGCGTACTTTCTTTGTGTAAAAGAACCGTTTTTGCATCTGCCTCAAGAATCTCTTCAATATTGTCTTTATCTAAAACAGTATCACGATCGAGTACAATTTCATTACGTTCAATAGAAACTACTTCACCGGTATCTTCATCAACAAAATCTTCGTGCCATGTGTTCAACACACGTGCAGCCAATTTACGACCTATGATTTTCTTAAGACCAGACTTAGAAACTTTTACCTCTTCTGCAAGATCGAAAATTTCAAGGATGTCTTTATCACGCTCAAAGCCGATAGCTCTAAACAAGGTTGTAACTGGTAATTTTTTCTTACGATCGATATACGCATACATCACTTGATTGATATCTGTAGCGAATTCAATCCATGATCCTTTAAAAGGAATAACTCTGGCAGAATATAACTTAGTTCCATTGGCATGGAATGACTGACTGAAAAATACCCCCGGAGATCTGTGCAATTGTGAAACGACAACACGCTCAGCACCATTAATACAGAAGGTTCCACTTGGCGTCATGTAAGGGATGGTACCTAAATACACATCTTGTACAATCGTCTCAAAGTCTTCATGTTCAGGATCTGTACAATACAACTTCAAACGCGCTTTTAATGGCACACTGTATGTTAATCCTCTTTCAATACATTCTTCAATTGCATATCTTGGCGGATCAATGAAATAATCCAAAAACTCCAAAACAAATTGATTGCGAGTGTCGGTGATTGGGAAGTTTTCCATGAAGGTATTGTAGAGACCTTCATTCCCTCTTTCTTCAGATTTAGTCTCTAATTGGAAAAAATCCTGGAAGGATTTTATTTGGATATCCAAAAAATCAGGATAATCCGTTCTATTTACAATAGAAGAGAAATTTAATCTTTCAGCTTTTTGTGCTAACATCGATGAACGAGATTTTGATTAAAAAAAATAGTAGTTTTTTTATGTACTTTTAATATACACAAAAGGGTTTAGGTCATTCCGCCCCGATTGTTATCGGGATTGGGAAGACCTAAACCATAAATTGTAGTTTGGGCTAAGCTTATTTAAGCTCAACTTCTGCTCCAGCTTCTTCTAATTGAGCTTTTAAAGCTTCTGCTTCATCTTTAGAAACACCTTCTTTAACGTTACTTGGTGCACCATCAACTAATTCTTTAGCTTCTTTCAAACCTAAACCAGTTAATTCTTTTACCAATTTAACAACTGCCAATTTAGAAGAACCTGCTGCCTTAAGAACTACGTCAAATTCTGACTGCTCTTCAGCGGCTTCAGCACCAGCACCACCACCTGCAGCAACTGCAACTGCAGCAGCAGCTGGTTCGATACCGTACTCATCTTTTAATATTGTAGCTAATTCGTTAACTTCTTTTACTGTTAAGTTAACTAATTTTTCTGCGAAATCTTTTAAATCTGCCATTTTCTATCGTTTTAATAATTTTAATAAAATATAATTTGTTTAAGTGCGTACTGAGTTGTTTATCCTTCTCTTTCGGATAATGTTTTGACGATGCCTGCTATTTTACCACCACTTGACTTAAGTGCAGAGATAACGTTTTTAGCTGGAGATTGTAACAATCCTATGATGTCTCCAATTAACTCTTCTCTAGACTTGATGTCAACCAACGCATCTAATTGGTCATCTCCAATGTAGATTGCTTCTTCTATAAAAGCACCTTTTAATAAAGGCATAGCAGACTTTTTACGGAACTCCTTAATTACCTTAGCTGGAGCATTTCCAGTTTCAGAATACATTACTGAAGTGTTCCCTTTTAAAGTCGTTGGAAGGTCTCCAAAATCTTTATCAGAGGCAGCCATGGCTTTCTCTAACAACGTATTTTTTACAACGGCCATTTTAATGTTTGCTTTAAAACATGCACGACGTAAATTTGAAGTGTTTAATGCGTTTAATCCAGAAATATCTGTTAAATAGATATGTGTATTCTCCGCTAATTGAGCAGTCAACTCTTCAATAACTTGTGATTTTTCTTCTCTTGTCATAATATTAAAGTTTAACTACTAACCTATTTTAGTATCTATTGATATACTTGGACTCATGGTACTTGACATAAAGATGCTTTTTACATACACACCTTTAGCCGCAACAGGTTTCATTTTTATTAAAGTTGTCAACAGTTCGTTAGCATTCTCCATCAATTTGTCAGCACTAAAAGATGCTTTTCCTATTGGAGCGTGTACGATTCCTGTTTTGTCTACTCTAAAGTCAATTTTACCAGCTTTTACTTCTGCAACTGCTTTAGCTACATCCATCGTTACTGTACCTGTCTTAGGGTTTGGCATTAAACCTCTTGGGCCTAATACTCTACCTAAAGGACCTAATTTACCCATGATTGCAGGCATGGTAACGATAACGTCAACATCTGTCCAACCATTTTTGATTTTCTCAAGGTATTCATCCAATCCTACATAATCAGCACCTGCATCTTTAGCTTCCTGCTCTTTGTCAGGGGTTACCAATGCAAGAACTTTCATGTCCTTTCCTGTTCCGTGAGGTAAAGAAACTACACCTCTTACCATTTGGTTTGCTTTACGAGGATCTACTCCTAGTCTTACAGCGATATCCACTGAAGCATCAAACTTTGTATAAGTGATTTCTTTTAATAAAGCCGAAGCCTCTTCAAGAGAATAAAGTTTGTTTTTGTCAACTTTAGCTCTTGCCTCTTTTTGCTTTTTTGTTAATCTTGCCATTTCAGAAATTTTTTAATTAGGTTTTTTACCTGTTACAGTAATACCCATTGATCTTGCTGTACCTGCAACCATACCCATAGCTTTTTCAGTGGTAAATGCATTTAAATCTTGCATTTTGTCTTCTGCAATAGCTTTAATTTGATCCCAGGTTACTTTTGCTATCTTCTTTCTGTTCGGTTCTCCAGATCCTTTTTTCACTTTGGCCGCTTCCAATAATTGTACAGCAGCTGGTGGTGTTTTAATAACGAAATCAAACGATTTATCCTTGAATACAGAAATTACAACCGGTAATACTTTACCTGCCTTATCCTGAGTTCTAGCATTAAATTGCTTACAGAATTCCATGATGTTAACACCAGCAGCTCCTAAAGCGGGTCCTACCGGCGGCGATGGATTCGCTGCGCCTCCCCGAACTTGTAGCTTAACTACTTTACTTAATTCTTTTGCCATTTTTAAAATTTTAGTTGTAAATCTTCCCATTGGAAGCCGAAAGACCTACGATCTATATGTAACAATTATTAAACTTTTTCAACTTGCATATAACTTAATTCCAATGGCGTTTTTCTTCCGAAAATTTTCACCATCACTTCAAGTTTACGCTTTTCTTCATTTATTTTTTCGATAGTACCGTCAAAACCATTAAATGGTCCATCAATAACTTTAACCGTTTCACCTATAGTAAATGGAATGGCAACATTAGCATTCGCATCTACCGTAAGCTCATCTACCTTACCTAGCATTCTGTTTACTTCAGATTGTCTTAAAGGCACAGGGTCTCCCCCTTTAGTTTCACCCAAAAATCCAATAACGTTAGTTATGGATTTTATAATGTGAGGAATCTCACCACTCAAGTTGGCTTGAATCATTATATAACCAGGAAAATAAACCTTTTCCTTGTTTATCTTTTTTCCGTTTCGAATTTGAATTACTTTTTCAGTAGGCACCAAAACCTGGTCCACGAAATCTTCAAGACCCAAACGGGTGATTTCATTTTCTATATAGGCTTTAATTTTGTTTTCTTGACCACTAACAGCCCTTACAACATACCACTTTTTATTTCCACTAGTTTCAGACATTCTCTTTTTGTATTTTACTTAATCCAGTCAAAATAAGCTTCGATAACTCCACTAAACACAGTATCCACTCCCCAAATTGCCAAGGCAAATATGATTGAGAAAACAGCCACTACTATGGTCAAACGCTGTGCCTCAGCCCATGTTGGCCAAGTTACATTGTTCTTTAATTCACCAAAAGATTCTGAAATATAATTTACAAATCCTGCCATACGGTTGTGTTTATTTTAAAGCAAGCGCTTCTAATTCTTTATTAACTTCATTTAAACTATTACTACTGAATACTTTAAATTGCTTTGCACGGGTTGAGAGACTCGAACTCACGACACCTGGTTTTGGAGACCAGTGCTCTACCAACTGAGCTAAACCCGTAGATGAAATATTTCTATTTCAATCTTTTTTCGTGCTATACCATCCCGATAGCTATCGGGAGAGCTAAACCCGTAAACATAATCAAGGCACCCTGAAAATTCAAGACGCCTTAATTAATATTTAGACCATTAAAATTAGTCTAGAATTTCAGTTACCTGACCAGCACCTACAGTTCTACCACCTTCACGGATAGCGAAACGTAAACCTACAGTCATTGCAATTGATTGAATCAATTCAACTGTAATAGTCAAGTTGTCTCCTGGCATTACCATTTCAACGCCATCAGGAAGCAAGATGTTTCCTGTTACGTCAGTTGTACGTACGTAAAACTGTGGACGGTAATTATTATGGAATGGAGTATGACGTCCACCTTCTTCTTTTTTCAAGATATAAACTTCAGCTTTAAACTTAGCGTGTGGCTTAACTGAACCTGGCTTAACAATAACCATACCTCTAGTAATTTGAGACTTCTCAATACCTCTTAACAAGATACCTGCGTTATCTCCAGCTTCACCTCTATCAAGGATTTGACGGAACATTTCGATACCAGTAATAGTAGAAGTTAATTTCTCAGCTCCCATACCAATAATTTCAACTGGATCTCCTGTTTTAGCAATACCAGTTTCGATACGACCTGTAGCAACAGTTCCACGACCAGTAATAGAGAAAACATCTTCAATAGGCATCAAGAAAGGCTTGTCCATATCACGAACTGGCTCTTCAATCCAAACATCAACAGATTCCATTAATTGTAATACTGTATCTACCCATTTTTGCTCACCGTTAAGTGCTCCTAATGCTGAACCTTGAATTACAGGACCATTATCGCCATCATAATCGTAGAATGACAATAAATCTCTGATTTCCATTTCAACTAATTCCAATAGCTCTTCATCATCAACCATATCCACTTTATTCATGAATACAACAATACGAGGAATACCTACTTGACGACCTAAAAGGATATGCTCACGAGTTTGTGGCATAGGACCATCTGTAGAAGCAACCACAAGAATAGCACCGTCCATCTGAGCAGCACCAGTAACCATGTTCTTTACGTAATCCGCGTGACCTGGACAGTCAACGTGAGCGTAGTGACGGTTTGCTGTTGCATATTCTACGTGAGATGTATTAATTGTAATACCTCTTTCTTTTTCTTCTGGAGCGTTGTCAATTTGATCAAATGATTTTGCTTCTGAAAAACCTGCATCAGCTAATACTTTAGTAATAGCAGCAGTTAGAGTTGTTTTACCGTGATCTACGTGTCCAATAGTACCTATGTTAAGGTGTGGTTTTGAACGATCGAAAGTTGCCTTTGCCATGTTTAATTTATTTTAATCTTAATTTATATTAGTGTTCAAAAATTTAATTTTGCTTATTCAAAAGAGCCAATGACGAGAATTGAACTCGTGACCTCTTCCTTACCAAGGAAACGCTCTACCCCTGAGCTACACCGGCGGTTCATTTACGATAGCCGATTTCTGGATTTACGATCCGTAAACCGCAGTAAGTAACTCGTAAACTAATCTAGAGCAGGACACCACGCCAAGTTGTTGCGATGGTATCCTTTTTTAGAGCGGGTCGACGCATTAACGTGACCACGTTCCACTTTTTGAGCGAGAGACCGGGTTCGAACCGGCGACATTCAGCTTGGAAGGCTGACGCTCTACCAACTGAGCTACTCTCGCATTTTTATGAAATTCCGTTTAAGAAATTTCAAACTCCATTATTTAATGAACTATTTAATGAACTTTGATCCGTAAGGGCGACCCCTTACTAAAACTTTTAAAACACTACTTTACAAAAGCGAGCATCTTAACACTCTTTCATGTTGTTAGGATTACCTCCCTTTGGTCGGTGATCCGTAAGGGTGACCCCTTACTAAAACTTTTAAAACACTACTTTACAAAAGCGAGCTTTTGAAAATCTCATCATGTTTTAATGGATTACCTCCCTGCGGTCGGTGATCCGTAAGGGTGACCCCTTACTAAAACTTTTAAAACACTACTTTACAAAAGCGAGCTTTTGACAGTAGCTTATTTAAAAGTTTTGTGGGGAGAGCAGGATTCGAACCTGCGAAGACGTAGTCAGCAGATTTACAGTCTGCCCTCGTTGGCCGCTTGAGTATCTCCCCAATTATTCAATCTTTGTTAATGAACTTCTAACTGGTTGCCCAGTGCTTTTATCGAAGGAAAAAAATCTCAAAACCCTTTCGGGTTTTTGAGCCGATGGAGGGACTCGAACCCACGACCTGCTGATTACAAATCAGCTGCTCTAGCCAGCTGAGCTACATCGGCTTTTTATGATCTATTCCTTCAATAAAAAAGCCCGCTATTTCTAACGGACTGCAAATGTATAGATTTATTTATTTAATCAAAACATTTTTTAATTTTTTTTTCAAATATGTGATCTTAATTTCTCTTTTCTACGTTTTAACTGTCTTTCCAACGACGAAACGGCCATATCTACACCTTCTTCGAATGTCTTACATTGTTTCTTCACAACAAAACTATCTCCCGGTACATTTACTCTTGCCTCAAATATTTTATTTTCTTTGTCGCTTGTGTTTTCAACTTTAAGATAGACATCAGACTGGATGACCTTATCGTAAAATAAATCCAACTTATCCATTCTTTTCTGAATAAAGTCGACTAACTTTTTGTCTGCACTAAAGTTAACTGATTGCATGTTTACTTTCATCTGTTGTTTTTTTAATAAATTGGCAGCATAAAAAAATATAACTTTTGAGGGTTATAGTTTCATGCCTCCATTTCGGTTAGACATTAGGTATTGTTTTTACTTCTTGGATGTGCACCTTCATATACTTTTTTTAGCTCGGCAATACTATTATGCGTATACACCTGGGTTGCCGCTAAACTTGAATGCCCCAGTAATTCTTTAACAGCGTTTAAATCAGCACCTTCATTAAGCAAGTGCGTCGCAAAGGAGTGCCTCAATATATGCGGACTCTTTTTTACCTTTAAAGACGCTTTACTAAAATACTCATTTATAATTCTGTAAACAAGCGTTTCATATACTTTTAACCCTTTTTTGGTTAAAAACAAATATTCTGGATGTTCAATATTTTCTAAAGTATTTCTCAGCTCCATATAAAGCTTTGCTGTCAATACCACCGTATCAATTAACGGGATAAAACGTTCTTTATTTTGCTTTCCGAGTACTTTTAAGGTTTTGTTGGCAAGATCAATATCTTTGAGCTTAATTTGAATGAGTTCGATGCGTCTAATTCCTGTAGCATAAAATAATTCTACAATCAACCGATTTCTGATACCCTCAAAATCAGTCTCCGATTCTAAAATCTCCATCACATCTGCCATTTCCTTTTGTGAAAATGGAATTTGAACTTTTTTTGTAGTTTTTAAAGCTTTGTGTTTAGATAGCGGGTTTGCTTCTATAGTTCCTATTTTAATCAGAAATTTGAAATAGGAATTCAAGGAGGAAATCTTACGATTTATGCTTCTATTTGAAATTGCAGCTTCCACAAGCATTACAATCCACCGTCTTATTTGTGAATAGTTCACTTCTTGAATATTTTCCGAACCATATTCTTCAGTAATGAATTTCAAAAAACCTTCAAGATCTGTGAGGTACGCCTTAACGGTCAGTTCAGAATATTTTTTTTCGTGGCGTAAATATTCTGAAAAATAAGAGAACTCTGTATTTAGTACGGACATGTATCGAGCCTTTTATGATTTTGATTTTTAAATATAGGGCAAAAAAAATTCCTGCTAGTGCAGGAATCTCTTTTTATTAAATACAATAGAACGCTTACACGTTTTCTTGCTCTCTTAAACGTTGAACGTATTGTGCTTTTTGAATCAAAGCCCTGTGCTCTACCGAAGGCTTGTTAAACTGCTTACGCGTCTGCAATTGACGCTTTGTACCAGTTTTATCAAACTTACGTTTGTAGCGCTTCAGTGCTCTATCTATTTGTTCTCCTTCTTTAATTGGTATTATTAACATAGTGTCTTAACCTCCTCTCTTTTAGAATTTTCAGGCTGCAAATATAAAAAGTAAATTATAATCTGCAACATTATTGTCCAATAAAGAATTAAGATCGCTGCGCTTATAGTCCCGATAACTATCGGGAAAAGAACAAAGACTTGATTGTAACTAACGGATAAACAGTCGTTATTCTAAATTAAATTTGCCCAATCACTCTAAGTGAAATTGGTTTCAAAAAACAAGGTGTCATTTTTAAGTTCTCGAACCAGATCATGCTTTAAGGGGGTTTGCAAACTTTTTACCTGTTTTACCGAACACTGATGAATCTGCAATTAAAAAAAATGTTGTAATTCAAATAACGTACTAAAATTACCAGAAGACCTTCTTAAATGCGCACGACCTTTATAATTTATCCGTTGAAGGAAACCCGTGGTTACTCCATAGAACAATTCTAACAGCGCTCACGCTAGTAAATCAATCCTTATATAAGGACGACCGCTTGGTCAAATCTTGGATCAATTTTTCATCCTCTTCACTTTCCAAGAGTGTATTGTAATTTCTCCAAAACTCCTTGTTATAAGGTTTCACCGCGAAAATATCTGGATCCCATGGTTGTTGAAGTACCGTGTCTATTTTTTCTGAATCGAGAATGATTTCAGTAAATAACAGCTCCTGAACGGTGTAGTAAAAACGTTCATCAGTATTTGCTTCTGCCTCGTTGATTTCACCTGGTTTCGTGGGTTTATACCCAACATTAACCAACTTAGGCGTTTCATAATACACATAATTAAGATACATTTTGTCTTGATATTCTCTAAAGGTCATGATGAGCTTATGATTAATTTGGGTATCAAAAAGCGTCTTACTCCTACTCTTTTGGGCATTGGATGCCGCAACCAATTCATATTCCAATTTCTTGATGGCGTAATTATCATAATAAATATAGAGCCAACCTTTGGCCTGATACCCGTCATTATAAATGCCTTTGGTTTCTAAATTTATATACTTGTGACTTTCAGAAATTTCAATTTTGTAAAGCTTCCGGTCGTTATCGACTAAGATGGTATCCAATCTGAATTGATGGGTGTCCAACACATCATCTCCAAATAACGCACGGTTGGTATTGGCGTTTCTGAAAACATTTAATTTGCTTTCAAATAAATTTTGTAGCCCATTAATTCTCGTATCATTCCATTTAATGGCTTTTACCAAGGTGGATGTTTTTATGGTGTCCCTCCTTAGGTTTCTGGCGTGTAGATTTCCCTTATTCGCTTTCTCTTTAAGATAGGCTGTGTAGGTGAGTAAACTGTCCACATCCCGTAAATCATAACTCTTTCTGACTTGATCTACATTGATTTTAAGATTGGTGGGTGCTGAAGATGCATAACTGGAATCATATACGGTAATAGCACTTTCGATAAGCCATTTAAACTCTCTTCGGTTGCGCTCTTTATGACGTAAAAACCCCTTTTGTAAATAAGGCGTTTCGGGCATATTTACCGATAATTTTTCGAGCGCCTTACTCACAATATCATTACCAGTTTTGGGTCTGGATTCTGCCACCAGCACAATTTCGTCTAAAGACGCAATATCTTCTTCTAAATAGATGTCTTGTGTATTGTCAAATTCACTGACAGGGGTTTTAAAACTTTTGAATCCGATGGACGAAATGACCAAGGTGTCATTTAGAAATTGCGTGGGTACTTGCAACACAAATTTACCATCGGCATTACTGACCGTTCCAATAGTGGTGTTTTGCACGTAAATGCTAGCACTTTCAATAGGCATCAACGTGCCAAAGTCAGAGATTTTATTTTTCAATTCTTTCTGCGCAAACGCAGAAAAACAAAAAAAGCAAATTGATAACGTTAGCAGGTGTTTGATATAATTTACTTTCATGGTATTTGGTGTAGATTAATACTAACTCACATTCAAAAAATCAAATATAAACCTCATTTTAGCAACATTGGAACTTGGCTAAAATGAGGTTTTATAAATTAGGTTCCCGGTTTGTAATGCTTTTATCTATCACCATTTTTGTGATAATTCCAGTGGGAATCTT
>NZ_JAEHJZ010000308.1 GCF_016469035.1 Gelidibacter salicanalis
AAAGATTTACCCGCGATAAAAGCATTGCATCACTGCGTGCTGATGGACGGTGTTTTACATATTGACCTGACGCTGCCGTTTGCCTGGAACAGCGGTTTCGATGTGCTGAAAGATGAAACCAGCGGAGAATTGCTGCGGGTCACCGGCGCTACGGCTATACAGTGGAACCTGCGTCACGATATCGCCACCATGAAACGCGCTAACGATCAGCCGGGTATTAAAGGTGTGCGCAATATTCTT
>NZ_JAEHJZ010000309.1 GCF_016469035.1 Gelidibacter salicanalis
AGTTTTGATGTGGTGACCTTCTTCCTCTTGCCATATCAACAAGTATGGAGGGGTCTGGCTGGATCACCTCCAAGCTGGACTAAGAGTCCCTGCATCCTTGCATACGAGGAAGGAAATCCTTATAGAAGCGACTGAATTTGTTCATCAATCCTGGGATTTTCCGCTCAAGTTTGAATCACTTCCGCAATGAGCTGAATTGCTGCCAGCGTGACCAGACGTTACTAGTCGTAGAATTTCGTCCAAAATTTGGACTTAATAAATTTTCTTTTCTCTTAAGAGTATTG
>NZ_JAEHJZ010000310.1 GCF_016469035.1 Gelidibacter salicanalis
ATTTCGTTTTTCGAAGTAGTAATTAGTTTGCTTCCATCTACTGAGATTAAGGGATTGCTGTAGGAATATCCTCTAATTCTTTTAAGTCCATCGCCAGTTTCAGCATTCCATATCAAAACATTGGAAAAGGAACTAGTTACTATTTTCTTTTCGTCGGGCGTAAATATAACATTATCAAAGGCGGTCGAAAAAATGCTTCGTAAAACAAAGTTGTCTTCATAATTATTAAACAAATGAAGTTCTTCTCCAGATTTAACATCCCATATTTTTATGTTGTTTTCCTCTCCAGTTGTCATGATTTTCCCGCCTTTAGGAGAAAATTTTGCCTTA
>NZ_JAEHJZ010000311.1 GCF_016469035.1 Gelidibacter salicanalis
AACTGTGGTAGATTTTTCTTGCACCTTTCGGCGAAATCAAACTCTTACTTTCAAGCCTCTTTCAATGGCGACAAGGGCTTCATGGTGTCATCAACTGAAGAACAAAGAGATAAAATCGGGCCGAAGATTAAGGGGTTTGTGAAAGGGTTTGAACCGGAATCTGATAAGTGCTAAAAAGAGGGACACGCACTTGGCAAAATGGACAATTGATCCCCTTGCAATAAACTGAATGCAACGTT
>NZ_JAEHJZ010000312.1 GCF_016469035.1 Gelidibacter salicanalis
GTTTCCCACAAATTAAAGTAGCAGTTGGAACTGGATTGTAAGGGCTGCACCGCGACTAGCTAAAATTAGCTAATAACATAAGTGGACCTTGTGTACCCATGGTGCGAACACGAAACCACCGGAAAGTGCGATCACACACACACGGGTCGCTCTGGGCGAAGTCACCTCATCCGATTTACACCTCTACGCCCTCGCAACGCAGATCTGCGCCAGGATCTACGTGAATTCTCCACATACGATAGTGGTCCTTCTTTAATGTGCTCCACGCGAGCTCGCAGGGGGAGATGAAGGTTGGAAAGCCTTGATTAGGAACATACAATTACACTCTGGTGGGCTCAAGATTGAGGCTTGGACTCGCATGGCATGACCGGCGGCCAAAGAATCTCATTCGCATTGCGTCCCATTTCCA
>NZ_JAEHJZ010000313.1 GCF_016469035.1 Gelidibacter salicanalis
GAAAGGTCGCAGATCGATTCCCGGGCCCGGCGGAAAAAGAAATTTTCGCCACTCCAGACTTTCTTCTACTGAGGGGAGTGAATGACGACTCCCTGTAACCTTAGTCGTTCAAGGTCAGGAAAAACAGGTGCGGCCACATCTTGAGGAAAGGTCCCTTCTGGTTCCCCACAAATTAAAGAGCTGGATTGTACGGGGCTGCACGGCGACTAGCTAAATTAGCTAAAAACATCAGTTGGCCCTGTGTTCACCATGGGGGTTCCATGGTGTAGAACACGAAACCACCGGAAGGTGCGATTACACATACACACACCAATCTGGTGATATTCTGCTTCCTCAAGCACAAAATGTGGGATTCATTTCTTGAAAAGTAGCCACGATAAGCATTCCTTTACAGTCGGTGTTGCTTGACCACGTACTAACTATTG
>NZ_JAEHJZ010000314.1 GCF_016469035.1 Gelidibacter salicanalis
AATTCAGAGAGATCTTTCACAAAAATGGGTAGCTTGGTTGGCAGAGTTGGTCGATTTGAATACCGTCAAAGTACCCAGACACCTGGGCTTGGTGTTAGATAGAGTTGTGTCGATACATTGTTTTGTCGACGCTTCGATTGACGCCATTGCTTGCACATTCTATTTGGTAGTTGAACACGAGTTTCGAAATAGCACGCTATT
>NZ_JAEHJZ010000315.1 GCF_016469035.1 Gelidibacter salicanalis
AGGACCTACTACAGAATTAGATCAGACCTGTTTGCAGCGCAACCTAGACTCAAGAAGAGCTTTGACCTCTACCTGGGAGTTTTTTCATGGCTTGGTTTCGGTGGTAGCCGGTTCGTTGGCAGTTTTTTTCTGACCACATCCAAATTCGGGCTAGGCTTTTTCCCGGGTAAGGACCTGTCCATCATTGTGATAGAACGGGTTAG
>NZ_JAEHJZ010000316.1 GCF_016469035.1 Gelidibacter salicanalis
CTGAACGCCTCTAAGGCAGAAACCCGCCTAGACATGGCAACTTTATTGTTGGGCCTGATTTCTGTGCGGGGAAGGATAGGAGCAAGCCTCCAACCCAGATTCAGGAGCCTGACTTGAGCCTGAAGCGCTCTTGTCTTTCCTGAACACTCATTTAGCAGAGTTCTGGCCCCAAATCGTTTGTAGACGACTTATGTACCGGCCGAGGTGTCGTACTTGGTAGAGCAGCTACCACACTGCGATCTATTGAGACTCATCCTTTT
>NZ_JAEHJZ010000032.1 GCF_016469035.1 Gelidibacter salicanalis
GTGTAGTTAAGGTTCGACTAATTAGACAAGAAACAAGACAGACGCTTGATATAAGGTTGGGCAGAAACCCCAGTTGTCTTTTTTAAACAAATAGAGTTACCATCTCCTACTAAAATCCAATAATTTATCCATTCCTACTATTCAGGGCGTTTCATATATAAATGAAGGGATTTTAAAAGCTATCGTTCTTGCTCCATGATCAGGCACTTCAAACCGAAATAAAATTAAAGCGCTTTCAGCTTAATATTTCTCCAATACACTTTAATCCCTCCCCCATCATGGATCTGTAACGCAATCTTGCCATTTGCATCTCCTATTTTAGCGTCAGAAAAATCGACCATTTCAACACCATTTAACCAACTGATTATCCGGTCTCCATGAACTCTTATTTTTAACTTGTTCCATTCACCGTATTTAAGCGCCTCCTCTTTTTCTTCAGAAGGTTTAACCAACCAACCACGGCCATACGATTCATAAATACCACCCGTGTGAAGGTTGGGTGGCGCAACTTCTATCTGCCAACCTGCTATTTTGGTACCGTCAATCTCAGAGCGGATAAAAACCCCACTATTTCCGTCGGCTTCTTGCTTAAATTCCAGAGTCACTTCGAAATTCTTGTAGTTATCAGTAGTGGCGAGGTAGCCATACTTTTTATCCGGCCCACTTTCAGATACTAACACCCCTTCTTCAACGTACCATTTTTCGGTTCCGTGAATTTTCCAACCGTCTAGATTCTTTCCATTAAAAAGGGTTTTCCCAGATTGACAACCTACAAATAAAAGACTAAACATAACCGCAAACAAACTTGCTTTCTTAACCATCACAATTTTCTTATTTTAATATTTTTAAACCATATGGGGCTTTGATGGTCCTGCAGACCAATGTATCCCGTTTTAAATTTACCGTAATCCGGACTGCCTTCCCATTTGCCGGAGTTCTTTTTAGTATACCATTCCTCAGACCAAGGTTTAAAGGACACTACTTTTTTTCCATTGAGCCAATGTTCTACTTTTGTAGGTGTAAAAACGATCCTAGAGGTATTCCATTCCCCCACAGGATTTAATTCTTTCTTATCAAGATCGGGAGCATACATTGAGTAATCTGCCGCTGTTTTATTAAGTGGTTTTAACTCCGTAAGGTTCTGGGTGTGACCAAGACTCTTATTGTAACCAGAAAGATCATGTATTTCGGCGTAGTTTTCATCATCAATTAATTGATACTCGGGTGCAATTTCTGACAGATTTGCATAGCCTTCTTTAATATGATAAAAAATGCCGCTATTACCGCCTTTTGGAAGTTTCCATTCAAGAGATAATTCAAAATTTTCAAACTCTTCATCTCCATAAATAATGTCCCGTCCTCCTTTATAGTCTTCTTCTAAACCAAGCTTTGTATCATAGGTAAGTTCCTTGTTTTTAATCGTCCAACCGGGTGGCAACTGATCTTCTCCATAAGCTCTCCAACCTTTAAGACTCGTGCCGTCAAAAAGGTATTGCCATTCTCCATTGGTATTGATTGTATCATTTTTGCGATCTTCTTTAGAGGTTGCTTCTTTCTCAGTTATTTTCTTGCTGTCCTCTGAGTTTTTACATGCTACTGTTGAAATTGCCAATAACATACATATTAGTGCTCTTTTCATAATTATGTCTTTAAAATTAAACCCGTTTCATTTTTTCTGGATCCCAACCCATAAATTCATTTTTGCGATAGCTTTCATTACACAATAATGCTGGGGCTGCAGCACGAAATCCAAAAATGGGGTTTTGTGCGACCTCGCCATCGTTTCTAATAGCATCAAAAAAGTTGGCAAAATGGTCATAATGGGCTCCTTTGTACCCATCTTGTGCATTATATACGGTTTCTAAAGGTGGCATTATTTGTTTTCGATCGGACTGATTTGATCCTTCCTTGGCCTTTTCTGCTAAAAACGGATCATCACTAGCTCCTCCAGCATTTCGTTTTAAAGTAACTCGATCCCACTCTACATCCATCGAACCTTTGCTGCCTACTAATTTCAAATACGTCCCTCCACTTGTGCCATCTACAAAATTACAACGCAAAGAAAGGTTAAATCCAGGATGTTCTTTGGTTTCTGGGTAATCAAACATTCCTAACTGTACATCGGGTACTTCACGACCATCTTTCCAATAGCGCAACCCTCCTGTTGAAGATACTCTATTAGGTCCCAATGAATTAGTAATAAAATGCAAACTAGAGAAAAGATGCACAAAGAGATCCCCTGCCATTCCCGTTCCATAATCTAGATAATTTCGCCATCTAAAAAATCGTAGCGGATCAAATGGACGATCTTTGCTTATGGAAATGTATTTTTGCCAATCTACCGTCTCCGTTGAGGCATCTTTGGGAATAGGGTATTGCCAGGCACCAATTGGCGAGTTTCTCGCCCAAAAACCTTCGGCATAATTTAGTTCTCCAATAGCCCCTTCGGCCAGTAATTCTTTTGCCTTTTCATTACCTAAGGAAGACATGCCCTGACTGCCCACCATCATTATCTTTCCTGATTTCTTCCAGGCATTAATGACATCCTGCCCTTCATCAATGTTGCGTATCATGGGTTTTTCACAATATACATGCTTACCCGAATTTAAAGCATCTATGCTAATCTGTTTATGCCAAAAATCCGGAGTGCCTATGATTACTGCATCTATATCCTTTCGGTCCAAAATCTCTTTATAATCTTTGGTGACAAATAAATGGCTTCCCCAAGTTTTCTTTGCATTGTCCAACCTTGCGTCGTACAAATCGCAGACGGCAACCAACTCTATATTTTTGTGCTCTAAAGCAGTGTTGGTATCAGAACTCCCCATACCGCCTGCACCGATTAGTGCTATTTTTAAGACTTTGGTGGTATCAGCTAATAAATGTCGGTTTAATATGTTGACGTGTTTTGTCTCTGCGGCAAAGGTGGAGGGCAATACGGCTGCCGTAACACTTGCTATTCCTAATTTTTTTATAAAGGAACGTCTGTCTTTTTTCATCATAATTAAATAGTGGTTTTTGATATTTTAAATTCTGGATAGTAAACAGGTTTGTTTATTGGTTTTAAATAGTGAACATGGTCTTCCTTAGACAACAATAAACCAATAGCATTCAAGGTATTGGTTTATTCCTGAATTTTCTAAATATATTGTAAATCTTTATTATTTCAAACTAGTATCCTGGATTTTGGGTCAAGGTAGGTTCCCCAGAGTTGTTCAAACTAAGATCTATTTGAGCTTGAGGAATAGGGTAATATTCACTTTTACCTGAAATAAATTTGCCTCCCCTAACATCGGTAGTTAATTGACCTTGATATTGAAAGTAATCATTTAAGGTTTTCTCGGCAATGCCCCAACGCACCAAGTCAAAAAAGCGGTGTCCTTCCATGGCTAATTCAAGTTTACGTTCGTAGTGAATTGATTCTAGCGCACTTTCTTTAGAAAAGAATTCTGAAGTGGTGTACATCCCGATTATATAATTGGCAGCATTCTTAGCTTGGTCAAAACCTGTAAGTGGGCTATTATCATCAACATATTTTTTCGAGAATCCCTGAGGATTTGAAGCGCTCTCGCGAACCCGATTTACATATTGCATGACAAGAACCTAAATTGCTGGTTTTTGCTTCAGCTTCAGCAGCCATGGAGTTAATATTGTAATGTATAACGGACTACCAACAAAGCAAAAATTTTCGACATTTTTAAAATTCCTAAAAAGTGAAGCCAAACAAAGTTTAATGGACAAATATTTTGGAGACGAAAATACTGACCAAAGACAATTATATTTCTTCCTTGACGAAAGAGGACTTATGGATGAAAAGGAAAAATAGAAATATAAAGGAAACATACAAATTGTTCACCGAACAGAAATTAAGGGGTTTCGAAAAAAACTAATGCCAATAAGCTGTATTATTTGGCTATTTCTTCTTATGACATCACATCATTTGAATGATATTTATGTCCCATTGTGCAATCGCATTCACGGTT
The DNA here is from genome assembly GCF_016469035.1 of Gelidibacter salicanalis. GTDB lineage: Bacteria > Bacteroidota > Bacteroidia > Flavobacteriales > Flavobacteriaceae > Gelidibacter > Gelidibacter salicanalis_A. The sequence goes on from NZ_JAEHJZ010000032.1 coordinate 3,984, forward strand.
ATCATCAGTACCGCGAATCAAATTGACCGCTCATTATCACTCTACTTCTTATCCTTCGGTTTCTTTGGAGATGTTATTTGGGGTTCTGATTTTGCTGTGTTCTGTTGCAATCTGCTAGGGTCTATTTTAATTCCTTTAGGCTTGTTATTGATCATAATACTCACGATTTTAGGGTAGTATAAACATATCATTTTAATTTTTAAATTGCAACCAAAAGCTGACCATATGCCATCGTCACTAAATATCATGGAAATTGGATGATGAAATCACCCAGCCAGACCAACTGTTGCCAACTTTTCCTAAACATGCAGTACCAAGCTAGCCACGCAGATACTGGATGGATAAGACTGGATATTTTAGAACCAAAATGGAAACAATGCCGTCATAGGTATAGTATTAAATTATCTCCTTAATTGACCAGCATATCTCGTTGTGAATTATATACAGTTCTGAAGTAATAAGAGATAGCAACAGCCCAACCCTTTTTGGGGATGTGGAACCAAAAAGATACTTGTACAATGGGTGTGAAGTATAGTGAGAATATGGCAAGAATATTTTAACTACTTTTATTAATATTAAGCATAGTTAATTGATTCTATTTAGTATTTTTGCACCAGACGAAATCAAATTGTACCCTAACCCAAGGGAATAAGGTCACAAATCGTCAACATAGATAAAGAGATTTAACAAGAGTGTTGATATGGTTAGGATAAGTGATTCAAGTCAGAGTCCCGTCCAGACCGCAATAATACTAAGAAGCTCTAAAGAAATTTGGAGCTTTTTTTGGCGAGATTCCCATCGTCATGGGAACGAGAAGAAGTTGTGTTGTTTTATCTGAATGAAAGTTTAGATAAACGTAGTGATACCAGAGCAATTTGGTATTCCGATGAGAAGCTTTCCTTTTCTGTTTTATAACAGGATCGGGATGCTTTTTTGTTTTTGGGGTTTTGGTAATGCTCCGTTTTCTACACATACCGGATCAAGTCAAAAAGGATCAAGTCAAAACATGCCATTATTAAAAGATCCATGTTTTTGATGCCGTGCAGCCTAGGGCTCTTGCTTTTGAAATCAAGTAGAATTTTAATGCAACTGCATTTGATCGAATTTATTGCATTATTCTCTTATTTATTTTTGTTGATAACTTTTTAATAATATATTTGCATCTCTGTAAGAGTTGTCAATCAACTTAAATAGAGAATTTTGATCCATTTTCCTTAAGACCTTATTTCCGGTCTTAAATCTCCCTCAACAGTAATAGCAATACTGGGCGTTATGCTCCAAAATTAATAATCCATTCTTCCCTCAAATGGCATTTTCATGCCCAATTATTAATTAACAAAACTGTAAATAACTCCTAAAATTAATTAAAATGAGAACTCTAAAAATTACTTTATTGCTTGCATTATTTTTAACTGTTTCTAGTCAAACGGACAAGACGACAATTGAGAATACAACTCAGAAAGAAGTTAAAAACTACGACTCAACAAAACCTTATTACGATTTGTTGGCACATTCAAAAGATAAGATTGTTATTCCAACACAGGGATAAACTTAAAATTCCTTAGCGTCTCAAGCCTTTATTTTAGTTAATAAGGGCTTGAGATGTTGCTAATCGATCTGGTTTTATGAAGCGTTATTTTGTTTAATTTAGACGACATTCTGAAGTTTTGGAATAATTTTTCTAAATTTAAAACTTAATTGACCATTCACGTGTTAAGACCTCCAATCCTCTTTCTGTTATTTTTGTGTTCCTGTCCTTTAATTGCCCAAGACATTGTTGGATCTTCAGAATACGATAGTATTCTAAAATTTCGAAAATTAGGGGAAGACCCAAATAATTCTCTCGAAATCCGGTTGAAATATGCTAAAAAAGCCGTCAACATATCTCATGATTTGGAAGTTGATAGTATTGTTCTAAGAAGCAACAAAATTTTAAGTACCGCATATCTTTATATTGGAGATTATGATGCCTTTAGTAAAATTAATCATGAGAATTTAAAAATTTCGAAACGAATTAGTGACACCTTAAACGTTGGTATGACTAATCATAACTTAGGGTTTTATCATACTACAAAAAGTCAAAATGACAGTGCTTATTATTACTACACTAAGGCAATTAAAAGTTATGAGCAATCTGGCGAGGTCTCAAGAAAAATTGAGGTTATGGCCAACCTTTCACTGATTCAATATATTGAACGGGATTATTTTGGGAGTGAAGACTTATGCATCCAGGCACTCCGACTATTAGCGCAGTTACCAACCAAAGATAGCAACCTATCAATGTTTTGGATTCTATACAACAGATTGGGTATCATTTCATTGGATTTGGGATTGTATGAGAAATCTCTAGAATATCATGATAGGGCCATCGGTATTAGCAAGAAAATAGGAAATGGGGAGTCCGATTATTACACGTCCATCCACAATAAGGCCTTTGTTTTAAGAAAACAGGGGGCTTATGGAGCCGCAATTAAATTGTATGAGGAGATATTGCAACAAAAGGATTTATTTATTGAAGATCCCAGTTTTTATCCCCTAATCCTTGATAATATTGCCTTTACTAAATTTGAATCACAGGATAAGGATTATGGAGCTATGGAAAATATGTTTATGGAAGCCTATAGACTCAGTGATAGTTTGGACGATCCCACTACAAAATTAGCCGTTAGCATTGATCTTTCAAAATTTTATAAAGGGCAAGGAAAAAATGATCAGGCACTACACTTTGCTCAGGAGTCCTATGATTTGGCTGGAGATATCTCATCAAATGACATTCTTTTAGAATCTATGATCCTTCTGTCTGAGCTTAAAGCAGGCGATGAAGGGAAAAGTTATTTTAAAGAGTACATTCGTTTGAGTGATAGTTTATTGGCACATGAGCGGGGCATCCGTAATAAATTTGCACGTGTACATTTTGAAACCGATCAAATAGAATTAGAAAACCAAAAGATTGCTACTGAAAAAATGTGGTGGATAATTAGTTCTGTCGTACTCTTATTAACGTCAATATTGGTGTACATCATCATTACACAGCGAAATAAAAATAGGGAATTAAAATTTAGGCAAGATCAGCAGGAGGCTAATGAAGAGATCTATAATTTGATGCTCTCGCAGCAAGATAAGGTAGATGGCGCAAAGGCTGAAGAAAAAAAGCGTATTTCCCAAGAATTACATGATGGTGTTTTGGGCAGATTATTTGGGACGCGGTTAAGCTTGGACAGCTATAATTTTAATGAAGGAAAAGAAGCGGTGCAGGTTAGGTCTAAGTATATTGCTGAACTCAAAACCATTGAAAATGATATCCGAAAAATCTCCCATGATCTAAGTACAGATTTTGTGTCCGGCTCTGGGTTTATGGATATCATGACAGAATTGATTGACAAGCAAACCCAAGCCTATCAATTAGAGTCTAAATTTGATTTTACTGACGATATTAATTGGGAAGCCATCCCCAATAAAACCAAAATTAATTTGTATAGGATGGTGCAAGAATCTCTCCACAATATTTATAAGCACGCTAAAGCTAAGCGGGTAAATATTAGTATTCAACTAAAAAAAGCTGTAATTTGCTTGTCCATTACCGACGATGGTAGTGGCTTTGATTCCAATAAAAGCAAAAAGGGCATTGGTCTTAAAAACATCAACTCTAGAGCAAAGGAACTCAATGGAACGGTGACAATTCAATCACAGATTGACAAAGGCACTACACTGCAAATTAAAACCCCCTATACAACTTAAATAGATATGCAACATATTCATATTTTAATGGTAGATGATCATCCAATTATTATTGAAGGTTATGAAAACACTTTAATGGCCACCAAGCACGAAGATCAAATCCTGCAGATAGAAACAGCAAATGATTGTGATACTGCTAATGAGCTGTTGCAGCGCGCGGCCATAGAGAAGCCCTATGATATTTGTTTTTTTGATATCAGTTTGCCCAGTTCTTCTAACGGTAAATTGAATTCAGGAGAGGATTTAGCTAAGATGACACGAGATATCATGCCAAACGCCAAGGTGGTCATTTTGACCATGTTTAATGAATCGTATAGAGTGCACAATATTATCCAGGAGATTAATCCGGACGGATTCTTGATTAAAAGTGACCTGACCTCAAGCGAACTTGCTGAGGCGTTTCAGCATATTTTAACCACACCACCCTATTACAGTAGTACCGTGAACAATTATCTTAAAAAAACGGTATCTGCAAATTTGCATGTGGATGATATCAATAGGAAAATTCTACACCTTCTTTCTCAAGGGATCAGAACAATTACCTTACGCGAGCACATCAACTTATCCATGAGTGCGATAGAAAAACGGAAAAGACAACTCAAGTTGTTGTTCTCTGTTGAAGATGGAAAAGATGAAACATTGATTGAAGAAGCAAGAAAAATGGGCTTTCTTTAATTAGGAGACATGAGTGTTCGAAAAACAGATAAAAAGTTTACAAACCCCATTAAAGCAAGACCAGGTATAAGATCTTAAAAAATGACACCTTGCTTTTTGAAACCATTTTCACTTAGTATAATTTGGCAAATTTGATTTAGATTAATGACTGTCTATCATTTAGTTATAATCAAATCTTTGTTCCCGGCCGGCAGGGTCTTAATCCTTTATCGGACAATAATGATTAAGAGTGTTAAAATCTCTTAAGTTTAAGGTTTTATAAACTCCCCAAAGGTTTTTCGCTCCTTATTAGTACGGGTATTCCATAGAAAATTTACGGTTATCCCGTAACTTAAATCCAAAACAATTCTTTAATTTTGGCAAGTCAACAATAATTAATTAATCCCTCAAATTATCTTGTTGCGTTAATAGCACCATAGAATAAACCTAATAACGGCCCATCTGGAATGTTATTAGGTTTTTTTTTCAAAACAACCTCTTCTTCAATTTCTTCATTAAATTATATAACTAAAATATTAGTTTAAACTAATATTTTAGTTATATTAGCGTCAGGAAACTAATGGGTTGGACAATTCCATTCTAAATTTCCCGAATAAATATCCCGTTTAATTAAAAAACTACTGCAACAAAGTTTGCCAATTGGTGGGCGCAGTCTTACAGATGAAACAACTTACAAAAGCAGAAGAGGAAATTATGCAAGTCCTATGGCAACTAAAAAAAGCCAACGTTAAACAAATCATTGACGAGTTGCCAGAACCAAAACCTGCCTATAATACCGTATCGACCATTGTACGGATTTTGGAGAGCAAAGGATTTGTGGATTATGAAAAGCAGGGTAAAGGCCATCTTTATTTTCCGCTGCTCTCAAAAATCGAATACAGTAACCAAAGCATTAATATGCTAGTGGATAATTATTTTCAAGGCTCGTTTAAAAGTATGGTGTCCTTTTTTGTTAAGAAAAATGATCTCAGCTTAAAAGAAATGGAATCTATCTTAAAACACATTAACCAAAAAGACGACTGATATGCTACACTATATATTACAGACCGTTGCCTTTCAGATCTTCTTTCTGATTATTTATGACCTATTCTTAAAGAAAGAGACCTTTTTTAATTGGAATCGCGCCTATTTGATCGGCACCGCATTTTTGTCCATCGTAATACCCTTTTTAAAGTTGGAAAGTTTTAGAGCTATCGTGCCAGAACCTATGGTGGTCCGATTGCCAGAAGTCATTATAGGGGAGGTGTCTTCAAACTTTAATGATGGTACTGTAATCATTCAGGCAGACCAAGTTGCAGACCACGCAATCAACTTCTCTTGGACCTATGTGTGGATTGCAGGTGTGGTATTAACGGCTCTCATTTTGGCCTACAAGATTGTTAAGTTGAGTAAGCTTTATTATGCCAATCCGAAGCGCTTAGATGCAGGTGTTCTTTTTATCTATTTATTAAATAGTAATGCCGCTTTTTCGTTTTTCCACTACATTTTCTTAGGGTCTGAAATCCAAGCTGACAAAAAAGAACATATCATACAGCATGAACTGGTGCATGTTAAGGAAAAGCACAGTATCGATTTGTTGATTTTTGAAGTGTTGCGCATTGTATTCTGGTTTAATCCGTTGGTGTACATGTATCAAAACAGATTGTCCACATTGCACGAGTTTATTGCCGATGCCAAAGCTGTAAAATATAAAGGCAAATCAGCCTATTACCAAAGTCTGTTGTCTCAGGTTTTTGAGACCCAGCACATTTCTTTCATCAATCCATTTTTCAAACAATCATTAACCCGCCTGACTGTATTTGGAAGACAATTTTCTTTTGGAGTCCATAACGGGCAGGTCAAAAAACGAATCGTTATGTTAAGCAAAACAAAATCAAAACAGATCCATCTTATCAAGTATGCCTTATTAATTCCTATGGTGATAGGGATGTTGCTGTACACCTCCTCTTATGCCAGTGAAATTAAAGAGCCTTTATCATTGGGGCAACATGAAACGATAAACCAAGAATTATCTTTTTCAGAACTTGTAGATAAGTATTACCAAGATGTTATTGGCCTAAGCGAACTTCCAGAGGATTACTACAAGGCCTATAAAAATTATGGCGACATTGGTGAAGATTATATGCAGAGTAGGCAAGACGTTGCCAAAGCCCAAGCGCTTCTAAGATACAAGCACACCAAATTAATGGAGAAAAAAAAGGCTGAAGGAATTTTAAGTAAAGCAGATGAATCCGATATGGAGCTTTTTGGCAGTGAACAACCTACTTATGATGAGTATGTAATTTATAAAAAATCAGACAAAGGAAAGGGCGCTTGGGAGAATTCCGCAGGTAACGGAGAACTTCGTTTGGTTGTAGACGATATAAATGATTTATCAGATGCAGAACAAAAGAAGCGGGAGCAAAAATTAGCCTTGATAACAAAAGGTAATCAGTTCAAGGTGCTGAAAATGACGGATGGTAAAATGACTACTCTGTTATATGCTAATAATGTTGAGGTTCAAGAGACAAATCAAAGTTCTGTTTCTGAAGATGTGGAAGTGCCCTTTGCTGTAGTAGAGGAAGTCCCCATATTTCCAGGCTGCGAACATCTTACTTCCAACAGTGATCTAAAAAAATGTATGTCTGAGAAAGTGTCGGAAATGGTCGCTAAACAATTTAATACTGACATCGCAAAGCAGCAAAATCTGAAAGGAAGACAGCGAATCAGTGTCATCTTTAAACTGGGTAAGGACGGAAAGATCAAAGATATCAAAGCAAGAGCGCCACATCCGGCGTTAGAAGCAGAAGCCATTAGGGTCCTTGAGCTTTTGCCAGAGTTTACGCCTGGAAAACAACGTGGTAAAGCAGTTACCGTACCCTACAGCTTGCCTATTTTGTTTCAGGTTCAAGATGATATTCCTGAAGGGAATAATAACCATGGGCCATTTGTCGCACTCGATGAAGTCGTGCTATCTACAGATGCTCATGTTAAACAGTCAAACCAATCAGATAAACAGTCTCCTTCTTATAAGATTTCACAGTTTGTCAGTAAAAACTTCAATACTAGTGTTGCTAAAGAGAATCAGATTACCGGAAAACAACGTATTCATGTTGTTTTCAAAATAAATGCTAATGGAAAGGTTGAAAATGTACAAGCGAGAGCGCCACATCCAGCTTTGATGTCTGAAGTTAAACGAGTAATTAATGCAATGCCAGATTATTTACTTGGAAAACAAAAAGAGAAAGACGTTACGATATCTTATAGTTTACCGATTTTGTTTATGGTTCCAGGCGACAATTCAGAAACAGACCAAAATAAATCGGGTAATGGGAGAGAGGACGACATTGAAGTGCCTTATGCCGTTATAGAAGAAGCTCCTTATTTCTTAACATGTCAATCTTCGGAGTCCAATGAGGATCGCAAGAGATGTACCTCAGATGAAATTGGTCAATTTGTCAATAAAAATTTCAACGTTAATTTGGCCAATGATTTAGGACTTAAAGGAATGCAACGTATCAGTGTGATCTTCAAAATTGGTAAGGACGGTGTTATTACAGATATAAGATCGAGAGCGTCACATCCGGAATTGGAAAAAGAGGCTATTCGTGTTATTGGACAATTGCCAAAAATGCAACCGGGCAAACAGAGAGGGAAAGCCGTAGTTGTACCTTATAGTTTGCCAATTCTATTTCAAGTCAATGAAGCCGCGCCAAAAGTCAAAAACTAAGCACATCTCGTATGCCCAAATTCTGTAGTGTCTTAAGTATTGTCTTAATCTCATGGTCAATGCAAGCGCAGTTTGCCAGGTTGAAACTCGCAGACAGTTTGTATGTGCATGGCAATTATGCACAATCCATAACAGTCTTTAAATCTATAGAACTGCAAGATCAAGTCTATGAAAAATTGGCCAAAGCCTATATCGCACTGGGTAATTACGACGAAGCTTTGGAGAATTATAAAAGGGCATCCCAGGCCTCTCCTGAGGATGCACTTCTTAAATATGATTACGCTAAGCTATTGGCCCGAAGCAAAAAACTAAAGAGCGCTGAGGTGCTCTTAAATGAGTTGGTGTATCTAGACTATAGAAATCCTAATTATCATTATGAACTTGGGCTGGTAATGGAGCAGCAAGGAGATTCTACCGCAATGAACAGGTTTCATTCGGCATTTAACCTCGATAAAACCCATCAAAAAGCCATTCATAAAATTGCCAAACACTTATTGGTAAAGCGTCATCATGATGCGTCTCTAAAATACATCAATATTGGGTTGGAGAGTTATGCCAACAATACAGAACTCATTAACCTAAAAGCACTCAATTACTATTGGAAACAAGACTATCAAGCCGCTGCACAATGGTTTGAAAAGCTGTTGGATTTGGGAGAAAATTCCCAATTTATCCACGAAAAATTAAGCTTCTGTTATGCGGAAACGCTACAGTATGAAAAAGCCATTGTTTACGCTAAGCGCGCCGTAGATTTTGACCTCAATAACACCACCAATCTGTATATTTTAGGTCGGTTGTATGAAAAGATCAACGATTTCGCTTCCGCAGAAGAATGGCTTACTAAAGCTCTGATCATTATGGATCAGCCGTTACATGTAGAATATACCACCTTGGCCACTGTACTAAATCAGCAGAAAAAACACAAGGAAGCCATGGCGGCGCTACAAAACGCCATCAAGGAAGATCCTAAGGATGAGCGGGCTCAGTTCTTCTTGGTGCGGACAAAAGACGAATATTTTGCGGACACCGACTCTAAAATTAAGGCCTATGAGGTGTTTAAAGAACGTTTTCCAAAAAGTGTGTTTGGTTTCTTTGCAGACAAGCGATTGCGGGAGCTCAAGGAGGAAAAGTTTATGAAATCTGAATAAGCAGGCATGCCGCCTCATAGAAATTGTATAACACAACTACATGAAGTGAATAAATTCACTAAAAAAATTGTATTTTTCAGCTTCAGTTACATTATAAAATGAAGCCATTTTTACTTGTTTTCCTTATCTTACTGACGTCTTGCGATTATTTTCAATCTAAAAAAGTATCGACAGAACAACTTCTTGAAGAAGAAATGCAAGCCATTAATTGGAATGATGTGGATGACTACCCCACCTTTTCTGATTGTGACGGTGCAAATACCAATCAAGACAAGAAAGCCTGCTTTGAGAGTTATCTTCACAATTTGTTGGCGTCACATTTAAAAAACCAAATAATTGTAGTTACAGAAGATGTATCAGATACCATCATCTTAAAAATCCACATCGATAAAAAAGGACAGTTTTCAATACGCAATATAGATATGGATTCTATGACGCAAGCTCAAATTCCGCAATTGGACAGTATTTTAAGACACAGTTTTGATTCCCTTCCTAAAATTTATCCTGCCATCAAACGCAGTCAGCAAGTGGCAACAGAGTTCAGTCTGCCCGTTATTGTCAACATCAATTAATCTTTGCCAATAGTTATTGTCGGTAGGGTCTTTCTTTCCATTTATACCCCTTAAAAACGGAGCGTATTACCACATACACACTAAAAAACGGATAGTAAAAAGAGGCTAAAAAATAGTATTCCAAATGTTTTTTTTGACCGAAGAAAGCTGCCGATTTATAAATCAGAACAAAATCTATACTGCATTTGATTAAGAATATATACAACAGTATTTCTGCCCTGAGCACTCCCATCCCCACCAAAAAAAGACAACCAATTATAAGTGCATTTTGAGCAAGCACAATTCCACCGGCAAGTTTCCCAAACACATTTTTATAAGCTGTAGATTTAGCTGCCCAGCGCACCCGCTGATCTACCAGCTCTGTTATAGTGTTTAGCGCTTTGGTAACCACAATGGCCTGGGCACTTTTTAAATAATGTACCTGTTTGGGGCTGTTTTCTATAGCTTTTTCCAAAAGAAAGACATCATCGCCACTCGCCAAGTCTGAGTTGCCTTCAAATCCATTAACCGAATAAAAAAGTTGTTTGGTATAGGCCAAATTTGCCCCATTGCACAAAAAAGGCTTTTTAATACCGAAGCCTCCAAGAGTCGCGCCTTGCAAACTTAAGACATCCAACAATTGAAAATTTTGTAAAAATCCGTCCACTTCATGATAGGTTACAGGAGCAACAATAAGTGCTGGATTTTGTGCTTGAATACACGCATCAAAACTATCCAGCCAGTAGGTTGGAAGCTCGCAATCAGCATCAGTAGTTACAATCCAATTGGTAGTGGCTTGTGAAATGGCTAAGGTAATGGCGTCCTTTTTTGGCGATGTAGTTGTTCTTATCGTATTGACCACCTTAATGTTTGTAGAACTGTTGCCGTTAGATTTCAGAATAGAATCAAGAATTTCTCGGGAATTATCATCAGAGGCATCATCTACAAGAATGACTTCAAAGAGTGCGTTCGGATAGTTCAAACCAAAAATTGATTCTAAAAGTGCAGGAAGATGTTGGGCTTCATTTCTGAAGGGAACAATAATGGTAAAGTTGGTTTTTGGCTTTACGTTACTCAGTTCAAAAGATTTTACGCGCCCAAATCCCCAGCAGAAACTTCCAATCAGTAATACGTAAAGGAGTGTTACAGTTGCAATAATTACCATCATGCCTCTGTTTTTGGAAGTTTAAATTGAAGCACATGATAACTGCCTATAAAGCTGGGCAGCACAAAATTTAAAATCCACATCAAGGTTACAATAGATAGCACAATAGCTTCAGAAATTCCCATTAGTCCAAACAAATAAACCGCAACGCCGCCTTTAATGACGACATCAAAGATAAAAATGGAAGGAATTATCGAAGATAGGAGGTACATGCTTGAGATGGCTGCCATAGCTTCTAAATAGTTCAGTTCAACTCCAAAAACAATCAATAAATAGTAAAACTGAAATGAAAATATCAGATAACGTATTAAGGAAAACAGAATTATTTTGGACAGGGTTTGCTTGGAAATACACTTAATAAAAGCAAGATGTTTATAAAGTGGTTGTTTCTGTTTTTGGAGCCAATTTGCGTTCATGGTCCAAATAAGGAAAAGTATACCAATCACCACAATACCTGATAAGATGCCAATACCATTCAATTTTGGTTGATACAGTAGCGTAAAGTAAGTCAAGCCAATGCTACCCACAAGCGTAGTAACACCCATTTGGATGCTATTTCCTATGAAGTTCAAAAATATTATTTTTTTCCGAAGCTCAGGGTGGTAGTACAAAGCTTTCGCGCCATAATCACCAATTCGGTTTGGCGTTAATAAAGATGCGGTAAGGGCTCCCAAACTTTGTTCTTTTGCTGCGTTAAATGAAATTATACTGACCGAAGAAACCAATTGCTTCCATTTAAGGATTTCAAAAACCCAATTAAAAATGCTCAATAAGATTAAGATAAGTAGGGTATTTGCCGAAATTGAACTAAAATCCATTACATTTTTAAGCAATTCATTAAAATGTAAATCGCTATTTTGAAACAGTTTGGAGTGTATAACATAAAATGCGGCCACAACAAGACCTAATTTTATAAGTGTTGGTAAGAATTGTTTAGATTTGTAGGATATTGCTGTTAACATAGTTACAAATTAAATGATATTTAGCTTATGGCGACTTATATTAAAACACAAAACTTATTATGGCTCCTGTTTTTAACGCTCATGACCAGCTCTTTGAGTGTCGCTCAGAGAGATGTTGAGAAATGGAAGCTTCAGGCGAGTATAGGATTAAATAATCCTATTGATACCAATGATAAAGATGGCTATTTCACTGAATACGTCAACTTTCCAACAATTAATCTCGGTGTGCAGCATATGTTTTCTGAAAACTTGGGTGCTAAGATTGATTTAGGTTATAATAGGTCTGAGTCGGCCGATAGATCTAAGCCCTTCAAATTAAATTACACACGTGTTAATGCGCAGCTCGTTTATGATTTTAAAGATATTCTTCGCTTTTTACCCGCTCCCATAGGTATTGTAGCCCATGCGGGACCAGGAGTCAGTATGACCAAACCTTTAGGTAACGATACCAATAACACTTACACCTATCCTAACTTTTTAGGGGGTTTGGAACTGCATTATAGGGTATCAGAGTCCTTCTCTGTATTTGTTGATGGCTCGTATGTGTTAGCGCTTGCTGGAAAAGATAAATACAACCCAACCATTGACGGATATTCATTTAATGGCGATTTAATGTATGTTGCTCTAGGGGTATCCCTATCTTTGAGCGGATGCAATTATTGTTATTAAATGAGTAAAGAACGAATTATTTTAGGAATTGACCCGGGAACCACCATTATGGGTTTCGGACTGATAAAAGTGGTGGGTAAAACCATGTCATTCCTTCAGTTGAATGAACTTGATCTCAAAAAATATGACGATCATTATCTGAAACTAAAGTTGATTTTTGAACGTACTATTGAGCTTATTGACACACATCATCCAGATGAAATTGCTATTGAAGCACCTTTTTTTGGCAAGAATGTTCAGAGTATGCTGAAATTGGGCCGGGCACAAGGTGTTGCCATGGCGGCCGGTTTAAGCAGAGAGATCCCTATTACGGAGTATTCACCAAAAAAAATTAAAATGGCCATAACCGGTAACGGAAATGCCAGTAAGGAGCAAGTTGCCAAGATGTTGCAAAGTGTGCTCGGATTGAAAACCTTACCTAAAAACCTCGATGCCACTGACGGACTGGCCGCAGCTGTTTGTCATTTTTATAATGAAGGCCGTATTGACGTAGGCAAAAACTATACGGGATGGGCCGCTTTTGTGAAAGATAATGAAGGCAGAGTTAAGAAGTAGTTAGTTTCTTTTGTTTCAGGTTTGAAGTTTCAAGTTAGTGGTTGACATATTTTTAAAACTTTAGGATGTTCTAATAGAATGTTCTGTGTTCTTTTTTTACATCATTCATCATTCATCATTCATCATTCATGCGAATTAAGGTTAAAAAAAATTAGAGTAATAATGGCGGCAGCTAATCTTCCATAAACGTGAAGATTTAGTGCTTTTGTTGACCTGACCTTACTGGCTTTTTCTATATCAGATTTTTCAATGAATTAACTGAACAGGGCTTCTATAGGTTGCCTTATTTTGGACACATGCCTGGAATACAGGTTGTTGCTAGCCCTGTCAAATTTCTTTAAAACATCGGGTCATCCCTTTGATGGCTTTTACAGGGGTCAGCATTTCAGAGTTGAAGGCATGGTTCATCTTTCGAAAAAAAAGAAGTGTCATTATATATTTTATCTCCAAAGAATGTGCGATTTTCAATTTCAGACCAAGTGTCTTTATAAAGAGCAAGATCGTTCACGAAGGCTGGTGTAAATATAATTTGCTCTGGGTGGGGCAACCTACCTGTATTACAAAAAACTAGAGCATGCAATTTCATGCCGTAAGAATACATTCTTTTGGTAGAACAATAGCCTTTGACCATGATTTCCGGGGCTACTTTTCCCGAACGTTTCCCTGAGCAAGTAATAATGGGCATGGAATCCAGCACACTATAGTTCTTGGAACACACTTTTGTGGCAAATTTATCTAAGAGCGTTTCCACAAGGGAGCTCATTACGTAAAAATCCTTTGAGCCTATTTTTAAAGGCTTGATAACTCCCTAGATCAGGAAACCAATCCAGTAAATACTCCATGGTAAATTGATTTATCTTGTTCATTTTAAAAATTCCTAGATGGCACATCACAAACAGGTATATGGTTATAATTACTTGATCTGTGAGCTTAGGCCCGGTATTATTGCTGGAGCGCTCACATCTGTCTGTAGATTCTCTTCGAATTTTTCGCAGGCATAATAATATATTCTCACTAACTTGCAATCCTTGTTATTGGTATCTGTATTCAAAATAATCTTGTTCTTTTTACCTTATTTCCAAATTTCCAACCCTTGATTCGCATTAATCATGAATGGATATAAATTCACTCGTGCCTGGTTCGATTTCTGTTTCGAAAATCCTGATAAAATTAAACCAATTCACCATGCAATATATGTATTTGCTATAGAGCGATGCAATCGTCTAGGTTGGAAAAATAAATTTGGATTTCCCACCGACTGTGCAATGGAAACTTTAGGCATAAAAAATTACAGAACTTATATTAAGGCTTTAAATGATCTAGTCTCGATGAGATTTATAAAGATGATTGAAAAAAGCAAAAGTCAGTACACAAGCAATGTAATTGCTTTAATAGGCAATACAACAGCGAATACCAAAGCTTTAGACAAAGCATTGCAAATAGCAAGGCACGGACACTGTAAGTGTAATTAAACAATTAAACAAGAAACCATTAAATAATAAACCGGTTTTCTGTTTTTGTAAAATGCGGCATTTTCTTGATGAAATGGGATCAATTTAAAATTTTGATGAAGAAAAAAAAGGATATGGTTTTATACCATATCCTTTTTTAAATTCTTAAAAGAAATTCTCTTTTAACTAGTAAGAGAACTTAGTTGGCCGGAATAAGATCAATTACAACCGTACGATTATAAGCGCGTTCCTCCGGAAGTTTATTTCCAAATGGAGCTGCTGATTCATCCTCACCAGATCCGTGTACATCAAATGTCACATCACTTCTGTTTTCATTTGAAAGGGCATTTTCAAGGATTGTCTTAACATCATTTGCACGTGCCAAAGATAATTTTTGATTGTAATCTGTTTCTCCAATAACATCGGTATAACCGTGGATAATAACTTTTCCGTTTTCAGGAATTTTTGGCGCTACGATCTGGGTAAGATATTTTTCGTACATAGCTATCGCTTTGGAGTCATCAAATTCATAAAGAATACTGAATCTCATCCCTTCTTCCAATTCTGACGGAGTCCAGAGTACAACATTTATGTTAGATTCTTCAGTTACAATCCCACCATCTTTAGTAGTACCTACCATTTTAACTTTGTAGTCTCCTTCAGTGTTGGTTCCCAAAATGGTTTTTCCCGGAAGCCTCGCTTCTTCTTCTGTATAAGGTCCAAAATTTTCAACCATTCCGTTTTCATCAGTAAGTTCCAGTTTCCATGAAGAAAATGCTTCTTGTGCTCCTTCAGCTTTAAAAGTTACATAGCTTTCAATAGGTGCTTCCTGAATACCATTAATTTGTACCGGTTTCAAAGGTGCATTCGGGCCGGTTTGGAATTCCATAAGCAATTCTGGTGAATTACTTTCTATAGAAACCCTTCTGTCTCCCTCAAGTAGTAAATCCAACTCACGGGTTACTCCTGATTTTAAAGATGGGATTTTTGGTTCTTTTCTTCCTTCAACAGCAATTCTTGTAGCATCAATTCCAAATATATCTACCAAATATTTCTTAGCAGACTCTGCCATTAAAGTTCCGTCTTCCGGACCTTTCTCTGATGATCCAACCAAAGTAATGGTGGAGGAAGGGTTTTTTTCCATACGGTCACCAAGAATATTCAATACATTGTAATAAATCCTCATTTCACGTTTTGAACGTCCGGACAAGTCTTTAGGAGTATTTACTTCAACCTGATCTTCTTTGAAATCTTTTACCTCGTCTTTATTCAACAATACATAGCGACTTGGAATCTCTGTAGATTCTTTTTCAAAAAACACATAGTTACGCAATGGGAAGGTTTCGGTTACCAATCGTTCACCCGGAATATTCTCAGGAGAATTAACAGTAAATCCAACAATAGGCACAACAACTTCCGCTTCTTCAACTACAATTTTACGTCCGTGGCCAAACTTAAGTGCTGCACCAACTCTTACAGTAGTGATGTTCCATGATTCTGTTGCACGTGGATTCTGACCAAAATATGGTTGGAAAGATACAAAAGGAGAAAGCACAAATTGTGTTTTCTGGGTATTTGAGGAAAGAGGGATATCAAATCCTGCTCCTATCTGCATTGAGATAATTGTGCTTTCGATGTCACCAAAATCCTCATTGACAGCAGGATCGGCTATTTGCGAAGGAATATCAGGATTGGTTCCTTTTTCATATGTAAAGGATTTATCTAAATTGAAAGCCAATCTTGGTCCGCCATAAATATATAAGCCGTTTTTGAAGGGTGCAATACGCAAACTTGGTTCAACGGTAATATAACTAAGGTCTGTAGAAAGATCCATAGGGCAGTTACAAGGTGAAGTAACCGGATCCCAATCCCCCTGGCGATTGTCATATCCTGTTTGTAACATGATTCCCCATACTGAATCCGGGAAATGATATTCTACAAGAGGTGCTGCAAAAAGTCCAATCCCATCACCATCATGAAATGCTGTTGGAACGGTTAGGTTCTTATTTAATCTTTGTGTGGTACCGCGATAGAAATTAAAGTTTGCACCGGCGGCTACACCAAACAACCATGTTGGTTTCTCATACTGAGTTTCCTGTGCCAAAGAAGACATTTGGAAACCTAATGCGATTAAAACAATAAATAGTATTTTTTTCATATTTGGGTTATAAGGGGACTGTGCCAGGCACAGCCCCATTTTATAATTAATTTTTGTTTTCCTAATTCTTAAAATGAATTATGGTTTTGTAACTGTATTGGAATCTAAGGTAACTGCTCCAGTTCTGGTCAGTGCTCTTCCGTTCAAGACTGCACCGGTATTTATTGTAATAGATATATCAGCAAGAATATTCCCATAAAAAACAGAGGTTGTTCCAAGTGTTGCTGAAGTACCAACTATCCAGTAAATGTTTTCAGCTTTTGCACCACCCGAAAGGACAATACTGGTACCTGGGCCAGTAACTAAAGTGGAACCCATTTTGAAGATCCATACCGCATTTGCATCCCCATGAAGTGTTAAGATACCTTGAGGCCCTGTTCCTGATATTCCGGTTGAGGAAGAGTTGACATAAAGACCTGGAGTCAAAGTAAGACCGCCAAGTTGTCCTGGCAATGAGATCGCATTTAATGACCTTCCTTGACCTTCAATATAAGCAGAAGTTAAATCCTCTTTTGCTACTCCCACTAAAGGATCGGCAGAGGTATAAAGTGTTCCAACCACATTTGTTTGGTCAAGGCCATTAATTGTAGCCGTAGGAAATGAACCAACATCACCAATAAGCCTGGTAGAAACTCCAGTATTGGTAATTCCAGATCCCGAAAGAACAACAAAGTTACCTGCAGATCCAAGATTTATCCCTTGGGGATTAGGATTATTTACCAGCGTAAAGTTCGCAGTGATATTTTTATCACTGTTCATAGTTACCGTTAATGGATTGTTGGTGCCTGAAGCATCCCCACTCCAGGATGTAAATTCATATCCGTTGTCAGGGGTAGCTGTAAGAACTACTATAGCTCCATTATTGTAGTTCTGCTGATCAGGATTTTTTGCAACAGTTCCGTTTACTGCAGTTACATTTAAAGTGAATGTGCTAACGATGGCTGTAAAGTTAGCAGTAATATTTTTATTACTGTTCATAGTCACTGTTAGAGGATTGTTAGATCCTGTAGCATCTCCACTCCACGATGAAAATTCATATCCATTGGCTGGCGTAGCCGTAAGGACAACATCATCTCCATCATTGTAATTTTGCTGATCAGGATTTTTTGCAACAGTTCCGTTTACTGCAGTTACATTTAAAGTGAATGTGCTAACGATGGCTGTAAAGTTAGCAGTAATATTTTTATTACTGTTCATAGTCACTGTTAGAGGATTGTTAGATCCTGTGGCATCCCCACTCCACGATGAAAATTCATATCCAGTCGCAGGGGTAGCAGTAAGAACTACTTGAGCTCCGCTATTGTAATTTTCCTCATTCGGATTTTTTGTAACACTTCCATTTTTTGCAGTTACATTTAATGTGTAGGTTCTAACTTCAAAATTGGCAACTAAGTTGGTGTTTGCAGTTATTGCAAATGTATAACTTGAGTTGGTTGAGACTTCCACTTCGTTTGCTGTCCAGTTAACAAAGGCATATCCATTATTCGGGGTTGCAGTTACAGTTACGTTAGCTTCAGCATCATATGAACCAGATCCATTTGTTAATCCACCTGCCGCAGGATTTGCCGATAAAATTACCGCAAATTGACCTGCAGATATTTCGCTATAATTTGCAACCAAGGTTCTGTTTCCGGTCAATACAAATTGATAACTTGAACTGGTAGAAGCGATAGTTTCTCCTTCTGTCCAGTTAACAAAAACATATCCTGGATTTGGCAAAGCTGAAACCGTTACAGTTGAATTTTCAGTATATTGTCCCGATCCGGATGTGGTTCCGCCTGCAATTGGGCTTGAAGAAAGATTTATCCTAAAATTCCCTAAAACAACTTCGTCAAAATTAGCTACCAAGGCTATATTCCCATCCATCTCAAACTGATAGCTTGAACTTGTTGAAACAACAGTTTCACCTTCTGTCCAGTTAGTGAATGTAAAACCTTCATTAGGTATTGCAGCTACTGTAACTAAAGATCCAGCTGCAAATGTACCAGCTCCAATAAGCGTTCCTCCGTCTTCGGGGCTTGCAGATAATGATACTTCCGGAATAGTAGTAAAGCTCCACACATAGTTTTCCTGTAACGCATTGCCCATAGGGTCTTTAACGGATGTTGTCACCGTTCCTGTGTAGGTGGTGTTTGGCGCAAGATCAGTAGAAGGTGTAAAGGTTGCGATAGCACCTGAAGACGTAATGGTTCCTACTAATTGAGTAGGCCCATCAACTGTAAAAGTTTCCTCATTAATTGTTTCAGGATTTATATCCTCATTAAATGTTACGGTGATCACCTGATCAAGTGGTACATTAATAGCATCATTATCAGGAATAGTTGATAATACAATTGGACATACTCCAACGATCTCAACGACTTCATCTTTGTCACAGCCGGTAAGTAAAAATACCAGAGCAAAAGCAAAGGTTGCGAGTAATTTTTTTAAATTCATATAATTGTAGATTAATATTACTGGTGGGGCCAGGCGTGAAAAAATTTCAACGTCTAAAATTACATAACTATATGATATAAAGCATCACATATCAATTAAAATAAAAATTATATAATTCGCAGATTTGGTGTTAGTTAGATTATAAAAACCAGCGAGTAGGTCTTGACCCAGTTGAAAACGGTAATAAATTGAATTGCAGGACTTAGAAAAGTTGGGTAATTGAAGAAAAGTTGGGTGATGGAGCACCAGATAAAAATGGCTCTGGAATTAAGGAAATAGGATTTTTTATCTGTTACGCTCTAAATATCTGGAGCGGAAAATAGACCGATTTGTTCTAAATGAATTTTTTAAATGGGTCCAAATTTTCCAGGAAAGTTCAGTCAACGATTGGAGACAATGAAGTGAAAACGAAAAACAATCTTCATAATCAAATTTCCTCATTGAAATGATTTCCATTGTTTCCTCTCGTTTTTGCTTCAGTAATTTATAAAAAGAAGGCGAAAGACCTGTGACTTTTTTAAACTGACCAGATAAATGTGCCACGCTTCTGTAATGAAGTTTATAGGAGATCTCGGTAAGATTGAGCTCATCATACAAAAGCAATTCCTTTGCCCTTTCAATTTTATTGAGGATAATATATTGCTGTATGGTAATACCTTTTACTTCTGAAAATATATTGGCCAGATAGGTATAATCATAGTTTAATTTTTCACTGATATACTCAGAATAATTCATTTTAGGGCATCCATCAGCATATTGGATCATCTCAAGAATTGTATTTTTTCAATAGGGATGCTCTTTTTATCCTCGTGCAGTTGCAGTCCAAACCTTAAAAGATTCTTTTTAAGTGCATTCCGTATCAAGACAAAAACTTGGGGATAAACGTTTCTTTGCAAGAAAAACACTTAGAACTTGGACATAGAATTAGCCCGCTATTTATCGCCCGATGGCATATTAATACGAATCAAGGGTTAAAAAATTAGAGGAATAAAAGCCGCAGTCAATTTTCCAAAAACATGTACCAACTTTAAGCCATGGTACCACATGTTTTTTCTGGAACAATAACTTTTGTCGACAAGTCCGTTTGCTATACATGGGGTTCATTTTTCCGAACAGGTGACAACGGGAATCGAATCCAATAGGCTTTGTGCCGAAGAACAATCCGAAGACCTGAAATCCGAGATCAAAGAATTCCCCAGTTGGCCAAATGCCCCGGATAGCCTGTTTATCCTGTTGTTGAATGCCGCATAGGAACCAAGTTCGGGAAACCACGGGCGTAGGTAATCTTGTGCGAATCGGTGTATTTGGTTGACCTTGAAGCGCTGTTCTTCATCCACGGCAAAAAGGTATATAGTCATTATTTCTTGGGCTGTCAGTCTTGGTTCGTTGTTGTTGCTGAGCCTTTGGCAATGGTATTTCAAATCTTCATTGTACCTTTCACAGATATAAAAGTAAATTTTCAGTAATTTTAGACTTTTAGCCTCGGAGATCATATCTTATGATTGTGTAATTATAATCGTATAATATACTAATTTACAGGCTTTTAATATTATATTTTAAGCCTTATCTCTCTGGTTTTTAGAGAAATATATCAACAATTTTTTGTTGATAACCAACCCTTGATTCGCATTATTCATGTCCGGAGTTTATATTCATATCCCATTTTGTAAACAAGCCTGTCACTACTGTGACTTCCATTTTTCGACCTCATTAAAAAAGAAGGATGACTTAGTCTATGCCTTGGTTAAGGAGTTGGAATTGCGCAAAGATGAATTCAAAAATCAAGTGATACAAACCATTTATTTTGGTGGTGGAACGCCAAGTTTATTGTCGATTGCTGAATTGAAATTGTTGATTGCTGAGGTTTATAGAGATTACGACGTTGTGGACACTCCTGAAATCACCCTCGAAGCCAATCCGGATGATTTGTTTGAAAATACCGTCACTTCGAATCTGTCGCAGTCCATTTTTGAAGCGTACAAAGACATTGGCATAAATCGTCTCTCTATCGGCATTCAATCCTTTTTTGAAGAGGATTTAAAATTGATGAATCGCGCGCACAGTTCAGAAGAAGCTCAAAAATGTTTGGAAGAAGCGACGCAACATTTCGACAACATTTCTGTTGATCTCATCTACGGCATTCCCGGAATGACCAACGAGCGCTGGATTCAGAATATAGATACTGCATTGGCATTTAACATTCCGCATATTTCTAGTTACGCCTTAACGGTTGAACCAAAAACCGCATTGGCTACTTTTATTAAAAAAGGAATTATTAATAACGTAGATGATGATCTGGCTCAAGAACAATTCCACATTTTAATAGAAAAATTGGAGGAAGCAGGTTTTATCCATTATGAACTGTCCAATTTTGGAAAGCCAGCCTATTTTAGTAGAAATAATTCAGCTTACTGGCAAGGAAAATCGTACTTGGGAATAGGGCCTTCGGCGCATTCATTTGATGGAGCACGTCGGGGATGGAATGTCCGGAACAATACCAAATACATCAAGGCCTTAGAAAATAATACACTGCCTTTAGAAACCGAAACACTTTCTACTACCGACAAATACAACGAATATGTGATGACAGGGCTGCGTACTATTTGGGGTGTTTCTCTCGATAAAGTGGAAAAAGATTTCGGATCAGACTATAAAAACTACCTTTTGGAGCACTCACAAAAACATATTATTGAACAATTATTGTATCTTGAGGATGGCAAATTGCTGGTCACCAAAAAGGGTAAATTTTTGAGTGATGGTATTGCGTCTGATCTTTTTAAAATCAATTTATCTTGAAAACAACCATTACGCATCATTCTAAACTATACAGCATAGACCTTTCAAAACCACTGGATATTTCAATTCCACTACGCGCCTCAAAAAGCAATGTGAACGCTTGGTATATTGGCGAGCCCACAATGGAACCAGTAAAAAACAAAGAGTGGATTGGCAGCGTAAAAGCTGGTGCAGATGTCAATTTTAATAATATTTGTTTCAATCCGCATGCGCACGGTACACATACGGAATGTATAGGGCACATTACGGAAGAATTTCACTCCATCAATAAAAATTTACAGCAGTTTTTTTTTACTGCCGAATTAATTTCAGTGGCTCCTGAAAACTACATGAAAGACACCGTAATTTCTAAGAAGCAAATTGAATCTTTATTGAAGGGAAAAACACCAGAAGCCTTGGTCATTCGTACCATGCCCAATACGAAAGAAAAAAATAGCAGACAGTATTCTGAAACCAACTGGACATATCTTACAGAAGATGCGATGGTGTTTATACGAGAGCAGGGCATTCAACATCTGCTGATTGATTTACCCAGTGTTGACAGAGAACATGACGGTGGAAAATTGTTAGCACATAAGGCTTTCTGGGATTTTGATGGAGAACGGCGGATGCATTGCACAATTACGGAATTGATTTACGTCAGGAATAAAATAAAAGATGGGAGTTATATCTTAAATCTACAGATTGCGCCTTTTGAAAATGATGCCGCACCCAGCAAACCAATTTTATATAAGTTGTTAGAATGATTTATAATACATCAGGAGGTAACCGTCGTTCCTTCAATTATTTCTGTTCGAATGGAGCACTGATTACAAAATTGCACATTTCTTTTTTTTAGAAAGTTCACTCTCATAGGTGGCTAATTGCGTTTTAAATTTTGTCTCCTCTTCAGTTTCAGAAACCAATTGTAAGTTGTTTAGAAAGTCCACTTCTTGCTTGAAGTCGGCCTCCGTGTCATATCTTTTTTTGAATTCCAGAAGTTCTGCTTCTGACAAGTGCTTAGAAAAAAATTTTTCTAAAAGTGTTTCGTTAATCATCATCGTGGGGATTGTTTGATGAGGTTTTTAAGTGTTTTCAGGCAACGCGATTTTTGACTTCGCACTACGGCTTCACTGTCGTAACCGTATTGTTTTGCTATTTCTTCATTAGTTAGTCCTCGGTAAAAGCTTAATGTTAACATCTGCTGGCAACTTTTTCCCAGTTGATTAAAATAATGTCGCAATAATTTTTGTTCCTCAGACGGTTCTTGGGTGTCGTTTATACGGATGATCTCATACTCTGTACACGGATGATGAAGCTTTGGATCATATGGTTTTTTGGAGGCGTAATCTTTGAGCTTATTAAAGATGAGATGTTTTCCAATGCCAAATAGATAGGTCTTAAAACTGCTGTTTACCTCATATAATTTACCAGAAAGGGCATGTTTTCTAATGGATAGAAATGCATCCTGATAAATATCCACACTGTCCTGTGGTGCAATTTGGTATTTTTTTGAAAATCTGATAAACTCTTCTCTATAGCAGACATAAAGTTCTTTGACGAGTTGATCGTCATTGTGTTTTAGCGCATCTGCAAATTGATGTTCCATTTGAAATTTAGAATTTTTTTAATATCGTGTTAACATCAGCAATTTCCGTATGACTAAAGGTAAGTCATTCTAAATCAATTCATAATGAAAAATTTTAATTTTAAGATGCTCGCAGTAATTGTTTTTACACTTTTTTTTATACCAAACTCGCAGGCTCAATTCCTTAAAAACCTTAAAAAACGGGTAGAACAAAAAGTGGAGAACGCAGTCATTGAAAAAACGGCCAATGAAGCGGCAGAATCAGCTACCAGATCTATGGATAAAGTGTTTGAAGGAAATCCACTTGGTAGTCTGGGCGGAACAGAGAAGGCAGACCCTTCTCTAATTGCAGATACGTATGATTTTACTTGGAAATATTCGCTAAAAATGGGCACAAAAGATGGGGAAATTGTTTTTGATTATTATCTGAAACCTGATGCACCATATTTCGGATTTACGTCTGCAGCAATGAAAAATATGTTTAACGTCATGGATACTGATAAAAAAATTATGGCCATGTTTATGGAGTCTGAAGGTAATAATATAGGAATGGTTACCAAAATGCCGAGTGATTTGGACTTTGAAGAAGATCAATCGGCCGAATTTACTTTTGAAACTCTGCCTGAGAAAAGCGTCAATGGATACCATTGCAAAGGTGTAAAAGCAACAAGTACAGCGTATGAAATGGTCATGTATTTTACCAATGAAACCCAAGTAAGTTTTGATGACATTTTTAAAAACAGTAAAACTAAAATTCCAGTAGCGCTGAAAGATTATTTTAATCCTGATGATAAAGTACTTATGATTTCTATGGATATGACGGATTTAAAAAATAAAAAGAATAGTGCAACCATGGAGTGTGTGGGGTTGGAGAAAGTTCAAAAATCAATCCGTAAATCTGATTATAAATTTATGTAAGGATATACGGCTGATTCTTATATAACTAGGGCTCGGAAACTGAAATCCTTCAAAATTAAGTTGCCAGACGTAATTAAAAAAACAAATTATGAAGAGCTATTTATATGTATTTATGTTAATTGGACTTCTTATTTCCTGCAAAGGAAATGGACAAACAACAGATATTGTTTCAACTACTGATGTCACCAATCCTGAGGGAAATTTTGTGTTCAGCGGAGATTATAACGATTTATTAAGCTTGGAAATGGCATCTCGAATTACTGGTTTTTACCCTTCGAAAGCACAAAAAATGAATACTACCCAAGGGATGTTGGGAGAAGTTCTACGGTATTATTGGGATAATGGTAGAGAAAAGGCCAAGGAAAGCACCGCCCCTAATAGAAAAAACACCGATATATCATCTACAATGGATCTGGTTCAGCTAAAATGGGTAGATGGTGAAG
Source organism: Gelidibacter salicanalis (assembly GCF_016469035.1). Lineage (GTDB taxonomy): Bacteria > Bacteroidota > Bacteroidia > Flavobacteriales > Flavobacteriaceae > Gelidibacter > Gelidibacter salicanalis_A. The sequence continues at coordinate 28,925 of NZ_JAEHJZ010000032.1, forward strand.
CTGATATGGACTCTTTTTTAGACTTTATAGATCTTGACAACCATCCAGAATTATCCAAAGTAAATGGCGTTGGCGAAGGGGCGTATTGGAATTCTAAAAAGCATCATTTAGAGGTGTATTACAACGGCGTTTCCTTTACGCTTCAGGTTGATATGTCTAATGATGACAACCTAGATAAAGAAAAAACCATTGCTTTAGCAAAAGCCATTATAGAAGAACAGATGAACTAAGTTCTAAAGATTTTCCCCAATGAAACTCACTTTCTTGGTAATGTTGTCCATGTTTTGAAAACAGTCGTCAACATAAATGTGTATGCTAAAATAGATTTTTAATCATCATTTGGGATGCTAAGCAACACTAGGCTTTTTGTAATACAAAAGGTATATGAATGGATGTTAATTAAGTTTGTAATGTTATCGATATGAGAAATTTAACGTTTTAATAGCTTTAATATATTACTGAATTGAGCGTTCAGAAAACCCAAAAAATATCGAAATTATGAAAAAGATGTTACTGGTCTTAATACTGTTCTCCGTGGAAACTATGGCAGCACAATCTGTAGCTAAAGTTGAGAACCACCCGTTACAACCTATGGAGGTAGTCCTGTTCGCGTTCGGCATGGAACATCCTATTTCCATCGGTACACTCTCGAACTCAGGAGAACTAACTTTAAATTTCCCAACAACGTTAAGCACTATTACAGAGGAGATAAAAGCAGATTTCATGTCGGACGCAGCATTTACCATTTTTTCAAATTGTGATAATAGTAACGATATACTCTCAGAGAAGGAAAACGTTAAAGCAACCAGTGGTGGTTATTTGTCATTAAGTACTAAGGATAATCCCTATTCAGGGTTGATTTTCTTGGTTACCGAAGAACAATTAGTGCCATGGATTGAGTCCAGTGGGGATAGTGATGCTGTTTTGGGCTCCTATTTTAAACTGGTTTATATGGACTCTAATTTTAAGTACCAAGGCACGTGCACTTCTACCGTGTCGTACACTGGTAATGAATCTTATGAAACGCACTATATATACAATTTGCAATTGAAACGTGGTTTTAACTTTATTGAGTATAAAATTGAAACTGTTGAGACACACAAGGTACCTAGCATGGCCGATGAAAATACATTTGAACTCATTAAGAAACCAAGTAAAATAGCAGTGTCTTCAACGCCATCAATGCTCCCAAACACCAAATGGATTGCGAAATATTTTTAAACTATAAATTCGAGCGAACAATTTCTCCTGAATGTGCTGCACCTTTCAGACTGTTTTATTGTGATCCAAATTCCACAGCAACACTAGATGAAAATAAAATGAATTTCAAGTTCCATAATTTTTGTAATTTTAAATAGATTCATGCCTAAAATTGAACGTATTTTTATGAATATTCAACAACTTCACGCCTATTGTATGTCTAAGAAAGGCGTTACTGAAGATTTTCCGTTTGATGCCGATACCCTTGTGTTTAAAGTATTAGGAAAAATGTATGCTTTAATAGGGTTGAAAAAATGGGAGGCAGGCCAAAAAGCCATTAACCTTAAATGCGACGCGGAGTATGCTGAAGAATTACGTGCAGAATACCCCACTATTCAGCCGGGCTATCACATGAGTAAAAAACATTGGAACACCATCGATTTAACCACGGATGAAATCTCTCCAAAATTCCTTTCCCAATTAATTGACCATTCCTACGATATGGTGGTTAAAGGAATGCCTAAAACGATGCGGGAATCTCTTCAATAAAAATGGTATGTTTGCAATGCAGAAATATTGCCTGCAATCAACAGCCCGCCCATACCCAAGAGGTGCGTTTGGGCAAGTGAAAAACCCGCCTGCATCGAAAAGATGCATTCGGGCAAGTCGTAAATTAAAAATCGTAATTCCCAATGAGCGTTCTTCAAATGCTTCAAGACAGAAGCAACAACACCTGCGAACTATGTGGTTCAAAAGAAAATTTGTCACAATATACTATTCCGCCATCGTTAAATGAAAATGTGGCCAATGATGTATTGGTATGTAAAACCTGTTTAGATCAAATTGAGGGTACTGTTGAAATGGACACTAACCATTGGCGCTGTTTAAACGACAGTATGTGGAATGAAAATGTGGCTGTTCAAATTATGGCCTGGCGCATATTACAAAGACTTCGTGCCGAAGGTTGGCCTAAAGATTTGGTAGAGATGATGTATCTTGATGAGGAAGCCTTAGCGTTGGCAAGGGCCACAGGCGAACATGAAGATGAGGCTAATAAAATCATCCATCGAGATGTAAACGGTGTGATTCTAGAACACGGCGACTCCGTTGTGCTGATCAAAGATTTGAAAGTAAAAGGCTCCAGTATGGTGGCAAAACAAGGTACTGCGGTGCGCAATATTCGTCTGGATCATGAAAATGCTGAATATATTGAAGGCAGAGTGGATGGTCAGAATATTGTTATTATTACAAAATATGTAAAGAAATCATAACACTTAAATCTGATACAGAAATGGAGCTTACATTAATTTTTAAGCTTCTTTTTTTTTAATAAATATGTAATAATCAAATAATTACACGTGTTTTTTTTGTACATTTAATCCTCTCCACAACATGCCTATGCCTTTGTACTAAAGGCTCTTTACGATTGTCCTAGATCTTGGTTTTAAAAATTTGTAATCAATTTATATTAACCAAAATTCAAATATTATGAAAACAATCAAAGGATTATTCGTGGTATTAGCAGGAATGCTTTTACTAAACAGCACTTCAACTATTGCTCAAGAACAAACAAGGCCTGAATTTGTAACCATAACCACTATGCATTGGAATATGGACAATAAGGACTTTAAAATGGAAGAATGGAAAGCTGTAGAAAAGGAATATCTGGACAAGGTAACTATGAACAATGAACATGTTGCAAATGCGTCCTTCTATTTACATCGAATGACACCAGACAATACTGAAATATTGTATGCACAATCTTATCCTTCTTGGGAAGCTATGGGTAAGGCAGCTGACAGAAACACCGAACTTGAAAAGTCTGCTTGGCCAGATGAAAAAGCTCGTACTGCTTTTATGAAAAAACGAGACGCCTATTATTCGCCAAAGCACTCCGATGAGATTTATGCGACCATGCCACACGCAAAACGTATGACTACGGCGCCAACTAAAGATATGATATGCTATGTTCGAAAAGGCCATTTTGCATATGGGGAAGGCAACAATGAGGAATTTGAAGCCACTTCAAAAGAATATTTTGATAACGTAACCAGTAAAAATGAGTATATCAAAGCCTATTACCCAATGGCACATGCCTGGGGTTCTGACCGGACCGAATCAGTTGAGGCTTTCTTTTTAGATTCTATGGCTGATTTAGATAAAATGTTCGATAGGGATACCGAATTATTTGAGTCTCATTGGAAAGACGAAGCAGCTCGCAAAGGTATGGAAGAAAAAAGCGCAAAATATTTTGATGGCAGGCATGGTGATTATGTTTATACCTATGTTGCAGGCTTAGCCAAATGAAAGGAAAACATATAAATAGTAGGGCTTACTTTAGATAGTAAGCCTTTTTTTGTTTTTAAATTCTTTGGGACTTAAATGTTTAAGGTTTTAAATTACCTGTTAAAGTTTGATATACTATTATAACCTGAAGCTTTCGCGATTTCGGAAATTGTAAAAAAAAGGTTTTGATTTTATTTTGATAAGAAGTCACTTTAAATCCGTGTTTTGATCGGCTAAAGAAATGGTGTAATTCTTGGAGCTCTTCAAGCTCAAAAAAACTATTTTTCCAAAAGATTTTTGATGAAAAAAAGAGTGAGCATCCTGGTTTTAGATTGGGAGAAATCATTTTAAAGACATGTGGAATATGGCTTCCTATAGTAGTTTATCCTAGCACCTACAATCACTGTGCCTTCACCTTCCACCATATAACTTAATTATATTTCCATATGCTGGTGTAGCTTATTATAAAAAATGAGATCATCGTCAACCTGAAATATAAAGGCATCCTAGCGGGGTTTTGGTATTTAAAAAGGTAAAACATTTATGTGGCTAGAATCAACATATACTATTCAAAATTATACAACTTTATTTCATAATGGATACTATACTATCAAATTTGGATAAATGTACATTAATATTGCATGATATAGAGGCTTAAATTTACAGAATCAAAACGTAATATTATGAGCATACAATGGAAAGGCATCATGCCAGCGGTGACCACAAAGTTCACCGATAACGATGAACTCGATTTAAAAAACTTCGAAATCAATATCAAGGCACAATTGGATGCAGGGGTTCATGGTATTGTATTGGGTGGTACTTTAGGAGAGGCAAGCACCTTGTCAGATCAAGAAAAACGGACCTTAACCACCACAACGGTAGACATCGTTAAGGGCAAAGTCCCTGTATTAATCAATATTGGAGAACAAACTACAAAAAATGCAATTTTAGCCGCGCAAAAGGCTGAAGAAGACGGTGCAAAAGGGCTGATGGTATTGCCACCAATGCGTTATAAGTCTGGAGATCGTGAAACTGTAGCATATTTCAAGGCCATAGCAAACAGTACGTCGTTGCCTATAATGATTTATAATAATCCCGTCGATTATAAAATTGAAGTGACTTTAGATATGTTTGAAGAACTGTTAAAGTGTGATAACATTGAAGCTGTCAAGGAATCTACACGTGATATTACGAATGTCACACGAATCAAAAACCGCTTTGGCGACCGACTCAAAATAATGACAGGTGTTGATACCATTGCGCTTGAAAGTTTGATTATGGGAGCTGATGGTTGGGTAGCAGGCTTGGTTTGCGCTTTCCCGGCAGAAACCGTCGCCATTTACGAGCTCCAAAAAGCAGGTAGAATTAAAGAAGCCATCGAAATTTTCCGTTGGTTCATGCCTTTATTGGAGTTGGATATTATCCCTACATTAGTACAAAACATAAAATTAGCGGAGGTTTACACTAAACTAGGTACTGAAAATGTTCGTGCGCCACGTTTAACATTACGAGGTGATGAACGCAGACACGTGATAAAAACCATTGAAAACGCCTTAAAAAACAGACCAAAACTTCCTGATTATAAAAATTTGTAAAGACAGCAAAAAACAAGTCAACCAGCAAGTAGATGTATAGATAATTAATCAGGAGGAAAGTCGTCCAAAAAAGCTTCTGGAATTACTAAAATACTAATTGGACGTTAACACAAGTCTACACTAAAACAAGAATCCGGTTGAATAGATTAGTGAAATAGGATCAAAAAAGAAAAGTATGATTACAGGAAAAAACCATATAGGAAATCAATACTCAGCAAAAGGCACTCAAACTTACAAAACCTTCAATCCGCAGTTAAATATTGAAAACGAATCCGTTTTTACAGAGGCTACCCAAGAGGAAATTGACGCAGCTGTTACCTTAGCTTCAGAAGCATTTGAAGTGTACAGAGCCATCTCTGGAGCAAAAAAAGCTGAGTTTCTGAACAGCATTGCTGATGAAATTTTAGCATTGGGCGACACTCTGATTCAAATGTATTGTTCAGAATCTGGACTGCCAGAAGGAAGAGCGATAGGCGAGCGTGGTAGAACCATTGGGCAGTTAAAATCATTTGCAAACGTATTGACCGAAGGTTCCTGGGTAGAAGCTACCATTGATACCGCGCAGCCAGACCGCGAGCCTATGCCAAAATCTGACCTTAGGAAAATGCTTATTCCTATCGGACCCGTGGTGGTCTTTGGCGCAAGTAACTTTCCGCTGGCATTTTCAACGGCAGGTGGAGATACGGCCTCGGCATTGGCGTCCGGCTGTCCTGTCATCGTGAAATCGCATCCCATGCATTCGGGCACAGGGGAGTTGGTCGCTTCGGCCATTTTAAAAGCAGCTGTAAAAACAGGCATGCCAAATGGTGTGTTTTCTAATCTTAATAGTAGTGGTATTGACGTTGGGCAAGAGTTGGTAAAGCATCCAAAAGTAAAAGCCGTCGGATTTACAGGAAGTTATAAAGGCGGGAAAGCATTATTTGATTTGGCGGCACAACGCGACGAACCTATTACGGTATTTGCTGAAATGGGCAGTGTGAATCCCGTGGTTCTGCTTCCTAAAGCTGTAGAATCTAAAGGCGAATCCCTAGCTAAAACCTATGCCGGTTCTATAACTCTTGGGACGGGTCAATTTTGCACCAATCCAGGGTTGCTATTGGGAATAAAAAGTGATGCCTTATCAAATTTTATCCAACAGCTCTCTGATGAAATTCTAAAAATTGAACCTTCATGTATGTTGCATCCAAACATTCATGATACCTATAACAAGAATAAAAACACTGCAATTTCGCAAAACGGAATTAACATATCTGCCGATTATCCATCGGATACCAAGCCAAATTATGCCAAACAGACCGTAACAACGGTAGATGGCGATACTTTTTTGAAGAATGTCGCATTACACCAAGAAGTATTCGGCCCTTATGCTATTGTAGTGCAATGCGAAAATGATCGCCAATTAGAGGAAGTCATCTTAAAATTGGAAGGGCAACTCACCGGCACCATTATGGCAGATGCTACTGAAATTTCAAAATATTCCAAGATTGTGTCAGCCTTGCAAAATAGAGTAGGGCGGATTATTTTTAACGGCGTACCAACTGGAGTTGAGGTCTGTCCGTCCATGATGCATGGCGGTCCATTTCCCGCATCTACGGATAGTAGGTTTACCGCTATTGGTGCACACGCTATAAAACGTTGGGTACGTCCTTTCAGTTATCAAGATTGGCCAAAACAATTGCTGCCAGATGCTCTAAAAGATGACAATCCGTTGGGAATAATTCGTAATATTGACGGTATTCAAACTCAAAAACACCTATGAAATTCTTTAAATCCTTTATTATCTTGATGCTGTCGCTTTTTATGATGCCTTCAGCCCATTCCCAAAATGCGTCTAGCAAATTGGATAGCTTGATTAAAACGTATGAACACCATGAGGGTTACAATAAGAAGCAGTTTCCTTTGGGGTTGTACACTGAAGACTATTTTAAGGCCGAAGCAGATGTTGCCAAAAAAGCCTTAACAGAATTATCTCAAGTTGACATCACACAATTACCGGAAACCCAACGTATTTCTGCGGAGCTCTTGGCGTTTGTATTACAAGATCAAATTGATTATTACAAGTTTGAACACTATTTAAATCCGTTACTTTCTGATTCTGGATTTCACAGTAGTTTAAACTACGGGGTGCGTCCGTTATCAAATTACGGTCAAGTTAAATCCTATCTCAACAGTTTGAATGCCATTCCAGAATTTGTAAATCAAAATCTTAAAAACATACGCTTAGGATTGCAAAAGGGAGTTTCACAACCTTTAGTCATATTTAAAGGATACGAATCGACCTATGATGAACATATTGTAGAAGATTATAAGGAGAGTTTTTTCTACTCGCCATTCAAAAATTTACCGAATGATTTAAGCCAAACCCAAAAGGATTCTGTATTAAAAGTGGCGAAACTTGCCATAGAGACGAAAGTTACGCCGCAATTTAAACGCATCAAAACATTTTTTGAAACTGAATATTTTCCAAAAACAAGAACAACTTTAGGGGTGTCTGAAACTCCAAACGGTAAAGAATTCTATCAAAATCGAATTAACTATTATACCACAAGTACGCAATACACAGCGGACGCCATTCATCAAATTGGCTTAAAAGAAGTGGTACGTATCAAGTCAGAAATGGAACAAATCATTAAGGAGCTGAATTTTAAAGGAAGCTTCGCCGATTTTTTCCATTTCTTAAGAACGGACAAACAGTTTTATGCTGAAACTCCAGAACAATTGTTGATGATTGCTCGCGATATGTCAAAACGTGCCGACGCTCAGTTGCCTCGGTTTTTTAAAACTCTGCCGCGTAAACCCTATGGTGTAGCGCCAGTGCCAGATGCCATTGCTCCAAAATATACTGGAGGTCGTTATATTGGAACTTCAAAAGAAAGTACAGAACCGGGATATTATTGGGTAAATACCTATGACTTACCTAGTAGAACGCTGTACACCTTACCATCGTTAACAGTTCATGAGGCGGTTCCTGGACATCATTTACAAATGAGTTTGAACAATGAGTTGGGTGATAGCATTCCGCAGTTTAGAAAAAATTTATACCTGTCCGCTTATGGTGAAGGTTGGGGTTTGTATTCTGAGTTTTTAGCCGATGAAATGGGGATGTACACCACACCTTATGAGCAATTTGGAAAATTAACTTACGAAATGTGGCGTGCTTGCAGATTGGTAGTTGACACAGGAATTCATGCCAAAGGCTGGACCCGCGAGCAAGTTGTAGACTATATGTCTGCCAACACCGCCTTGTCATTACACGAAATCAATACAGAAACGGATCGTTATATTTCTTGGCCAGGACAAGCGTTGTCTTATAAAATAGGAGAATTAAAAATACGAGAACTACGTAAAAGGGCAGAAAAGGCATTGGGCTCCAAGTTCGATATTAGGGCTTTTCATGAAATCATTCTAGAACAAGGCACGGTCACTTTGTCGATTATGGAAGAACGCGTTGATAATTACATCCAGAAACAAAAAAAATAAACTTGATCATTTCTTTCTTTAGTTGTCGACAGGCAGGCTTGAAGAAGGCTAGAAAGTGTTCCAAATGGCGAATAAAATTATACCATATCGAGCAGATTTAAGAGAGCGTTCAAAATATTTACGCAACAATGCGACGCACTCCGAGGTTTTACTTTGGAAGAAAATTAAGAATAAGGCTTACGGTGTTCAGTTTCACAGACAAGTGCCAATGTTAGATTATAGTGTTGATTTTTATTGTCATGAAATTGGATTAGCTATAGAAATAGATGGTGGAAGCCATGATCATAAGTTTTTATATGACGCAAAAAGACAAGGTCGATTGGAAAAAGAAGGGGTGAGGTTCGTAAGGTTTTCAGATAAAGACATAAAACAAGATATGATGAATGTGTTGCTTGTAATGGAAAATGAAATTAAAGAATCAATGGCATGAGTAACACCCTCCTAAATCCTCCCTCGAGGGAGGACTTTTGAGTTCGTTATAGGACAGAGTTCCGTTGAAATTTCCTCATTGAAGAGTGTCAGATAGTTATCAAGCATTTAATATATGGTTAAATTTAATAAAAAGTCACAATCAATTCCCTCCTTGAGGAGGGTTAGGGAGGTGTAAGAAACATTTTATGAAACACAAATTCATCTGCATCGACGCGCACACCTGCGGCAACCCAGTAAGAGTGGTTAAAGAAGGTGGTCCAGTACTCATAGGCAATAGCATGAGTGAAAAGCGTCAACACTTTTTAAAAGAATATGATTGGATTAGAAAAGGTTTAATGTTTGAACCACGTGGTCATGACATGATGAGTGGCTCGATATTGTTTCCGCCGCACCTTCCAGAAAATGATTTTGCCATTTTGTTCATTGAAACCTCAGGTTGCTTGCCTATGTGCGGTCATGGTACTATTGGAACTGTAACTATTGCTATAGAAGAGGGGTTGGTACAACCAAAAACCCCAGGTAAAATAAGGATGGAAGCCCCGGCTGGCTTGGTAGAAATTGAATACCAGCAAACAGGAGCTAAAGTGGATTGGGTTAAATTAACCAATATAAAAAGTTATTTGGCTGCTGAGAATCTCACGGTGGATTGTCCAGAATTAGGGCTCCTTACCTTTGATGTGGCCTACGGTGGAAACTATTACGCCATAATTGACGCGCAACAAAATTTTTCAGGTGTTCAGGATTTTTCTGCTTCAAAACTTATTCAATTGTCACAAGTGGTAAGGCAGCGTATCAATGAAAAATATCCCAACCAATTTATACATCCAGAGAATGACACCATACGGGATGTCACCCATATACTTTGGACAGGAACCCCAATAGATGCGTCATCTTCGGGTAGAAATGCAGTGTTTTATGGTGATAAAGCCATAGACAGAAGCCCCTGTGGTACGGGTACCTCTGCACGTCTGGCACAATTATATGCAAAAGGGAAGCTAAAAATTGGGGAAGATTACGTCCATGAAAGCTTTATCGGCAGTAAATTTATAGGTCGTGTTGAAAAGAAAACCACTTTAGGTACTAACTTAGCTGTGATTCCGAGCATTAAAGGTTGGGCTAAAATTTATGGACAGAACACAATAACAATTGATTCTGAAGACGATCCGTATGCTTTCGGATTTCAGGTGATATAAAATTAGGAGAATGAAAAAGTTGTATTATATAGTTATCGTGTTGTTTTTAACAACACAAATTCAGGCGCAAAAACTGACTCAAGACGATTATAAAAGAGCCGTCAGTTTTATGCCCGATAATTTAAACAACAAAACAGTTTTTAATTTACATACAGACGTGCATTGGTTTAAAGATAACTCTGGGATTTGGTTTGTTGATTATAGTAAAGCTGGCAAGTCGTATAAAACTGTATCTTTTAAAAATAATAAGGTGAACCCTTTATTTGACCACGACAAAGTCGCACAAGCATTATCCAAAATTGCAGAAAAGGAATTGGAGGCCAATCAATTGGCGCTCTCAACTATTGAAAGAACAAAAGCAGATCAGCTCACCTTCAATTTTGAATCTAAGACGTATACACTTGATCTTAAAACATATCAAATACAGGTTGAAAATGCAGAAAAAAAGGAAGATAAGGATCCGTTTGAAACCCAATCTCCAGACGGAAAGTGGATTGCCTTCACTAAAGATTATAATTTATATATAAAATCCACTACCACTGACCAAGAAGTTCAATTGAGTCAGGATGGCAAAAGAGATTATGAATACGCAACCTTCTATGGCTGGTATGATATTATGGAAGGGGAAAATGCTGAGCGTCCAAAACACTTTAAAGTGGACTGGTCTAAAGATTCCAAATGGATTGCAGCTGATGTTGTAGACTTTAGAACTGCTGAAAAAATGTATTTATTAGACCATAGTATTGACTCCCTTTACAAATCAAAATTACTCTCCTATTATAGAGGCTCTCCCGGAGATACCACTATGGTGCATGTAAAGCCTGTGTTTTTTAATGTGGAAAGCAAAAAAGAAATAAAAACAAAGTTACCAACAGGCACGCATATAAACTCGGTGGCTGTTGAGTGGATGGAAAAGTCAGGGCAACTTTTGGTAGGATATTCTGAAAGAGGGTATCAAAAGGAATTTTTAAAACTTGTGGATCTTAATAATAATACTGAAGAAACACTTATCGAAGAAACAAGTGCTACTAATATTGATAATTTCTGGTTCAGGTCGTTTGATAAAAAGCAAAAAGTAATCTTTTTGTCAGAACGTAGTGGCTGGCGACAACTCTATATGGTGGATCTAAAAACGAAAGCCATAACACCCTTGACTAAAGGGAATTATTATATCAATTCAGTGGTGCATACCGATGAAGATAAGGAGGAAATCTATTTTTTGGCCTCAGGAAAAGAAGCCAACATGAACCCATACCATGAACAACTGTATAAAGTCGATTTCAAGGGACATATAGCGTTGCTGACACCAGAAAATGCACACCATTCGATATCATTCTCAGAAGATGGACAACATTTTGTAGATAATTACTCTACAGTTAATAGAACTACAAAAACAGTGTTAAGAGAGGCTAAAACGGGAAAAATCGCGGCAGAATTAACTTCTGCAGAAGTGTCTGATGTTGTGTCTAAAGGATGGCAGGCTCCAGAGCCATTTCAACTTATTGGGAAAGACGGAAAAACAACTATTTACGGTGCTATTTGGAAACCAACCAATTTTGATTCTACAAAATCATATCCAATTATAGACCATAGTTATACGGGGCCACATACTCAGGTGTTTCCAAAGTCTTTCGATAGGGCTTTTACCAATCAATCCTTGGCAGAATTGGGCTTTATAGTGATGATGGTGGATGGATTGGGAACTTCAGAACGTTCTAAGGAATTCCATAACCATTCCTATAAAAATATGGGTAATAATCTTGAAGATCACGTGTTGGCAATTACTTATTTAGGGGAACAATATCCATGGATTGATACCAATCATGTGGGGATTTTTGGACATTCGGCAGGTGGCTATGATACCGGGAGAGCCCTGCTCGCGTTCCCTGAGGTGTATAAAGTTGGTGTAGCCAGTTCTGCAGACCACGATTTTAGAATGGAAAAAGCCTGGTGGCCCGAAATGTATCAGGGTTGGCCGGTAGACTCCACCTATCATGAGGTGTCCAACATCACCAATGCAAAAAACTTAAGAGGAAAATTATTATTGGTTCACGGTGGTATTGATGAGAACGTCAATCCTTCAGCAACTTTTAAATTGGCCGAAGCTTTAGTAAAAGCTGATAAAGATTTCGATTTATTGATTTTTCCAAGTCAAAGACATGGCTATCAGGGGAAAGTCAGAAATTATTTCACCAAAAAACGGTGGAATTATTTTGTGGAACATTTAAAGGGAGACGAACCAATTTGGGATTTTAAATGGGAATAAAATGAGTAAACAAGTTATAGTTATTGGCGGCGGAATCATTGGTTTATGTTCTGCATATTACCTTCAAAAAGAAGGACATCAAGTCACGATTATTGATCAATCTAATATGGATGCCGGTGCATCTTATGTTAATGCTGGTTATTTGTCACCAAGTCACATCATTCCTTTATCTGCGCCCGGAGTCATGTTAAAAGGCTTTAAATGGATGTTTAATTCTGCAAGCCCATTATATATCAAACCAAGACTTGATCCTGATTTTTTAAAGTGGACTTATGCGTTTAATAAATCCTGCAATCCCAATCATGTCAAAAAAGCGATTCCAGTTATAAAGGATTTGGCAGTGTTGAGTCAGGAATTATATGCAGATATTAGAGAATATGAGCATTTCACCTCTCAATATAGAAAAGACGGAATTTTGATGCTGTGTCAAACTGAAAAAGCCTTAGAAGAAGAACTGAAAACGGCATATTTGGCCACTGAAGAAGGATTGGAAGTCAATGAAGTGACGCTTGCCGACTTAAGAAAATTGGAGCCAAATGTAAAATTAAACGTTATTGGAGGTACCCATTTTAAATGCGATGCCCATACCACACCCAATGAGTTTATGGCTGAGATGAAAACCTATTTAAAAGCCAAAGGGGTTGTGTTTTATGCCAATGAAAAAGTGGATGATTTGGAAATTAAGAATCAAAAAATCGTCGCGCTTATCACCAAATCCCATAGATTTCATGCGGACGAATTTGTTCTGGCAGCGGGTTCTTGGAGCGCCTCTTTAAGTAAGAAGTTAGGTATCCATTTATTACTGCAAGCAGGAAAGGGCTATAGAATCAATACCTCGCGCCCTACAGGAATCAAATTGCCTGCCATTTTAACGGAATCTAAAGTTGCGGTCACGCCTATGAACGGATTTACACGTTTTGGAGGCACTATGGAAATTGCGGGAATTAATGATAAGATCAATAAAAATAGGGTAACTGCCATTGCTAGAGCAGCTACCAAATACTATCCAGAGATTACCTTAACCGAGAGCGAAAAGGACAACGCCGCGTCGGGACTTCGGCCCGTATCTCCAGATGGGTTACCGTATATTGGAAAGTCTACAAAATGCTCTAATTTAATTGTTGCGGCAGGTCATGCCATGATGGGCTGGAGTATGGCAACCGGAACTGGCAAGTTAGTATCAGAATTAGTTTCAGGTAAAAAAGTGAGTCTGGATGTGACCATGTTCCATCCAGATCGAAAATTTTAAGTAAGTAAAAACGTTCATCTAGTGAGTTATATCGAAGAAATTGGAATTTCACGTTCAATAATCCTTTCAGAATGTTATTGGTCGAAAATATAATTGTTTTCTCATAATTTAGCCGATATTTGAAGTGTTCCTGTTTGATTAATAGTGCTTTACAAACTCTAACACTAAATTTACGCTATTATGGATTTAAAAATTACACACCAAAACAACTTATTCAAAGTACAAGGCATCCTACACAAAGGCAATGTGCATGTGTTTAAAAAAGAATTTTCAAACATTTTTGATAAGCAACAGGCGTTGATTCTGAATATTGAAGGACTCTCCAGTATTGATCGTTACGGCGTTAATGCGCTGGCCCAATTGCATAACGAATCCCTCAAAAAAAAGAAGGAACTTTCTATTGTTGGCATGGGCTGCGACGATTTATACGAGCATTTTAAATCTGAAGAGGCTGCGGCTTAATTAACACGACATATCTGCAACAATTTTCCATTGACCGTCAATGTATTTGAAAATGATTGTAAATATACCGTTAGCATTGCCTATGGTGCGCTCTAAATGGAATTCGCCAAAGACAATATAGGCGCTATTCTCAATTTTTGAAATGTCGTTTATCACAAATTTGAGGGTGCCACTCTCAGCTTTGCTAGGGTAACCTTTCTTATAATTGGCCAAGGTCTTATCCCAACCGAGGGTAAGACCTTTACTGCCGTAGAATTTCAGCGAATCGTTTTTCCAATAGCCTTGCATAAAGCCTTCCAAGTCATGATTGTTCCAGGCAATTTCCTGATTGGCAAGCACCTCTTTTATGGCGTTTTTAGCCTTTATTTCTGATGGTGCATGCTGATCTGCAATATGGGGTTTACAAGACAATGTTAGTAGTACTAAGCAGACATAGATAAGCTTCATTATAACAATTTTAGTAGTACTTAAATATACAGACTAATTTTTAAAGCGCATTTTTTTGATGGTTAAAAAACGCGTCGGCTTGCAGTTGCATGAGTTCTCTGGCTTTTTTGCGTTTGTATTGGTAGAGTTCATCTTCTTCAGCTATGTCATTATAAACTTTGTTGTTAATGGCCATGTCCGTTTGCAAAAGGGTCTTACGCTCGTTAACTTTTTGCTCCACCCAAGTTTTTATGGCGGTTTCAACATCTTCCAATTTATAGTCATATTCCGCTTTAGGTGATAATAATTTAGCAAAAATAGGCGAGGTTTCAATGGCTAAAAACAAGAGAAAAATAAAAAGCGACGGCAGCAAAGACAGCGTATTTAGAGCATTGACCCGTGCCATTAATCCATCAAAACCATCAATGAAGGGTTGTGTGCTGGCAACTTTTGTGGAATACTCAGTCTGCAATTGTACCAGCTGACTTTCAATATCGGCAATTTTTTCCGTGTTAGTGTGTTTGAGTTGTTGTAATTCGGCCAAAGCGGTATCGTGTTTATCGCGTTTTTCTTTGTAAACAGGGCCTTTGCCTAAGCGTTGTGTGCCAGCAGTGCCTTCTGCTTCAGTAATATATGTGTTATATAAGGCGTTGACTTCCGCTTCTTTTATCTCAATTTGCGATTGTAATGCTGCAGTGTCATTTTGTAAAGCTGTTTGCGCTGGGGTGAATTGCTGAGCAATCTGATCTTTGTTGGCAAGCGTCAAGTCGTTCTTCTGTTCTAACAATACTTGATTAATCTCCTTTTCAAAGATTTTAAGTTCTAAAGGTTTAGAAATGACAACCGCAATAATAACCGCTAAAATGAGTCGGGGTGCGGCCTGAATCAATTCGTCACTAAAACGTCCTCTTTTTTTGATGGTGGAGACAATAAAACGATCGAGATTAAAGATGAGCAAACCCCAAATAAAACCAAAACCGATGGAAATATAAGCATTATCAAATACGGTATAGAGGGCGTAACTGGCCGCAATGGTGGCCATAAGTGCCGTAAAGAAAACGGTAGCGCCAATACCTGCATATTTGTTCTGTTCGCCGTTGGAACACTGGTCCAGAATATCAGTATCTGAGCCGGAGCACAGGATGAAGAATTTTTTTAACATGATGTGATTTGATTTTTGATTGACCCTTCGGCTACGCTCAGGACAGGTTGACTATTAGAACGTTAGAGTTGGGGTTTTGTTACAAATTATTATCAAAAAATGCACCTCAATGTTTTTTAATTCATTGAGGTGCATTTTAAATAGTTGATTAGGCTATTAAATAGACTCTAATTTACTCAAGACACGTTTAAATTTTAGTATATTTTCATCTAAATCTGAACTTTTACAAGACATTGTGTATCTGAATTTATTTATTATCGATTCATTTAATGAAACTGGTTTATTGTAATTAAATTCAACAGAGATCATAGTGTCAGGTTGGTTTTCTGAAAAAATCTTCCTCAATCCATCAAAGTCAAAAGATTTTAACTCCTCTAATGTATCGGCATCGACTACTAAGTTGGTTACTGCGGAATGTATTGCAAAATTCTTACCCGAGGTCACCTCGTTGGAATTGCTATTTTTTGTTTTAATAGGATCTTTCGTGATATTCACTTTTGCTTGGTTGGCATCTGTATAAGTTGTTGAGATATTGAGCGACTGGTCTTTTCTTAAAATCGCAAGGGCCTCGTCAGACGAAATGGGGTTGCCTTCATAGAAAAATTGGGCGTTTTTCTTAACCATAGTGCTGGCATATGCTAACGGCGAAACTGGAGGTGGTGGCGGTGGCGGGAGAAGATCATCGGTATCTTGAATAACTAACACTTCTACTTCCTTACCCTCTTTAGTTTTATGCTTGTAGGTATAGTTTTGTTCCGCTTTATAATCTTTGATTGCTTTTTCATAAGCTTTCAATTGTTCAGCTGTCGCATTTGGCGGTGGCGGAGCAGGTAAAGGCATCCGTTTTATTGTAGAACCTGCCGCAACCGGCGGTGGAGGTGGTGGGAAATTAGGCATGGGTTCGGCGTTTGCCTTTTGCTCAGCACTCATTTTATCATAGAGCACCCTAAGACGTTTAACGTCTTTAAGTCTTATGACCGTTTTGTTGGGAGGTTGGGAATTGATTTGTTTGGCCAGTTTATTATATTCTGCTACTTCTTCAGGCGTTGCTTTTTGTTGTGTGTTTGCAGCTTGAAGGTGTCCGAATTGCGGAAATGGTTCTGATAATTGCCGTTGTTTTTTTGACATAGAATGGTAAATATGCATCAAACGGTTTATATCTTTCATATTAGCAGTTGCATTTCCTTCTGCTTGCGAATTAATGTTTTTTGCAATTGCATTATATTCTTTGATCAACTCTGTTTTAACTGGTTTGGAGTCTCCGTTTTGGAGTTCTTGTAATTCAATCGCAGATTGCCATGGTGAAGAAAGACCATTAAGCGGAGAAAGTACCATAGTTTGATTTTCATAAATAGTGTTGGCTTCTGCTATTGTTTTCCCGATATACTGATTTTTCGATTGATGCATACCGAACCCGGAATGTATTGAATCGTTGATGAGTCTTGACCTATGAGAATAAATATCAGATTCAATTAATATAGATGTAATTCTTTCTATGAAGCTCTCACTGCCACTATTCTCATAATTAATGGTTGCTTCTAAAAATAAATTCTTCTGTTCTTTTGTTAACTGAGGATTAAGCTTATTGATCTCTGTTTTAAGATCATTAAGTTGAACCGGAACTCCATTAAGTTTAAGAGCATTGCTTTCATCAATAAAGATTATGATGTCACGGATTGTATCCGTACTTAAGGTTTGGTTTGATAAAGGTTTTACAACCTCCATTTTCTCACTGAATCCATAAAGTGTCAGTGCTAATAATGGCAGAAGCAAGCTGCTTCTTAGCCAAATTTTCCGCTTTGAGGTGTGTGTGTTCATAACTGTAAATCGTTTTTTGATTAATGAATAATTGATTGAATTTGTGAACCGTGGTTCTGTGGCATTTGATGAGAATGCTAATAAGGTTTTTTTGTACTGTGCGCTATTGATTCCTTTTTGCAAAACAGCTTGATCTGCTAAAAATTCATGATTGAGTTTAATATCTTTCTTTATATAATAGAGTAGAGGATTAAACCAAAACACTATTTGTAGGATCTCCAGGATAATTATATCTATGGCATGTTTTTGTTTGGCGTGGGTCTGTTCGTGCAATAATACTTCGTCTGGTATGAGGTGATGCTCATACTCTGTTCTGTTTAAAAATATGTAGCTTAAGAAAGTATGAGGAACTACCAAGTCTTGCAATAATACATTGGTATATTCAAGATAGCGATGCTTCGGATTTGCCTTAATTTTGTGTAAAATAGTTCTGAGATTAACGAAAAATCTAAAACTGAATAGTACGACGCCAATTAAGTAAATACTCCATAAAATCAGAGGAAGATAGTTAGTTTGTTCTATCTGAGGAGCGGATTGAATATAATACACTGCGCCTTCATTAATATTCGGTGTTGAGATGACCTCTATGTATTCCGTAAAGGTTACCAATGGAATTGTAAAGGCAAGCACTAATGCACCTAATAAATAGTAACGTTTAAACACATGCATGTTTTCTCTTTCTAAAAAGAACTTGTAGAAGGCCATAAAAATGGCTAAACATGCGGCGGATTTTAGGAGATAGAATAACATATTATCTTTTTTTAATTTCGCTATCAATGAGTTGTTTTAAATCTTCCAACTCTTCTTTTGTAAGATTGGTTTCCTTGGTGAAAAACGAGGCAAATTGTGTGGCGCTGTCGTTAAAAAAACTCTTGATCAGGCCGTTTACATGTTTGCTGAAATAGTCTTTCTTCTTTACCAACGGAAAATATTCTCTTGACTTTCCGTAAAGGGTATAGCCCACAAACTGTTTGTCGTGCATCCGTTTTAATAATGTAGCCACTGTGGTTGGTGCTGGCTTCGGATCAGGATACGCTTCTAAAAGGTCTTTCATAAAGGCTTTTTCCAATTTCCAGAGGTGATTCATCAAGTCTTCTTCTGTTTTTGTGAGTTGCATTGTTCTACAAGTTTAGATTGTGTTCTACAAATGTAGAGTAGAATTTTAATTCACCAAATAAATTGTTACTTTTTTTTAATCAAAAAGTCTATATTTGAGTTGTTTAACCGTCTATAGGAGTTGACTCCATTCTTAAATTAAAATGAAAAACTTAATCTTAATTAGTGCATTTGTTTGTTATAGCCTTTGTATGAATGCGCAAACTGCAACCTATCCTGAGGGGATTTATATGGATTTTAAAGAGGTGATTGATAAAGCACCATCTAAACATCTGAATGTAGAATTGGAACATCGAAGTACTGGAAAAATAAAAATGAATGGCGGCAATGATTATCAACTCAACGCCATCGATAAGGATGTTAAAAGAGCGTTCTTTTTAAAAGATGTGTATGCGTATTCTGAAGGCACTGATCTTTACATTAATTGTTTCAAATATGAACTGCAATATTGGTACGCTAAAGTGGAAGGTGAAAATAGCGACTACTTCTTTTTTAAAGCAGGCATTCCGATGAATCCAAAAAAACATGGATTTGAATCTTCTGATCTTTCAAACATGTTTGGCGGAGTCTTCGCCGCGTTTGGTGCAGCTAAAAGAGCGCTCATCCGTTTGCCTTACCTGTTGGATAAGGACACGCAAGAAGCAGTATTGATTTCTGAAAAGAATATTAGAGATTATATTGGGAGCTCCACCGCTTTAGTGGATGACTATGAACAAGAGCAGGAAAAGAATAATGTGGAAGTTATCACAACATACCTCCTGAAGTGGATTGGTAAACACTAGTGTTATTGAATGCCTGAAACAGAAAAATTACACCTTCATGACTAGAGGGAAACTGTAGTGGTGTAGGTGCGGCCTATTTTAAACCGTCTCCTCTATATATTGCAATAGAGGAAACGGTTTCTTTTATTTAGAAAGCTCTGTAAAATATTTGTAGAACAACGGAATGGTTGAAATTCCTTTTAAATAATTCCAAATCCCGAAATGCTCATTAGGCGAGTGGATGGCATCACTATCCAAGCCGAAGCCCATTAAAATGGTTTTACTTTTCAATTCCTGTTCAAAAAGCGCTACAATGGGAATACTGCCACCGCTGCGTTGTGGAATTGGGGTTTTGCCAAACGTTGCTTCATAAGCTTTGGAAGCGGCTTGATAGCCAGTACTGTCAATTGGAGTCACGTAGCCTTGCCCGCCGTGATGTGGTTTGACCAATACCTTCACCCCTTCTGGTGCGATACTTTCAAAATGGTGTTTGAACAATGATGTGATTTCTTCCCAATCTTGGTTAGGTACCAATCGCATAGAGATTTTTGCAAAAGCTTTGCTGGCAATAACTGTTTTAGCACCTTCACCTGTATAGCCTCCCCAGATGCCGTTCACATCTAAGGTTGGTCTGATCGAGTTGCGTTCATTGGTGGTGTATCCTTTTTCGCCATAAACGGCGTCAATATCGAGCGATTTTTTATAGTTTTCTAATGAAAAGGGGGCTTTAGCCATTTGTGCGCGTTCGTCATCAGATAGTTCTTCAACCTTATCGTAAAATCCTGGAATTGTAATGTGGTTATTCTCGTCATGCAATGATGCAATCATTTTAGTCAACACATTAATAGGGTTGGCAACTGCGCCACCGTATAAACCTGAATGTAAATCTCTTTTAGGCCCTGTAACTTCAACCTCTACATAACTTAAACCTCTCAAGCCTGTTGTAATAGAAGGTGTGTCCTTAGAAATCATTCCGGTGTCAGAAATAAGAATGACATCATTTTTAAGTTTCTCCTGATTTTGCTTCACAAATTTGGCAAGATTAACGCTGCCAACTTCCTCTTCGCCTTCAATCATAAACTTGACATTACAAGGCAGTTGATCAGTAGAGGTCATAAACTCCATGGCTTTAACATGCATGTACATCTGGCCTTTATCATCACAAGCCCCACGTGCAAAAATAGCACCTTCTGGGTGTATGTCTGTTTTTTTAATGACAGGTTCAAACGGTGGCGATGTCCATAAACTGATAGGATCCGCAGGTTGCACATCATAATGGCCATAAACCAGAACCGTAGGTAAGTTTTTGTCAATTATTTTTTCGCCATAAACAATCGGGTAGCCTTCGGTTTCACAAATTTCAACATGATCGCAGCCGGCTTTCTCTAAACTTTTTTTAATGACACTAGCCGTTTTTAGGACATCTTTTTTGAAAGCAGAATCGGCGCTAACGGATGGGATTTTGAGAAGTTCAATCAGTTCAGTGATAAAACGATCTTTATTTTTTTCTACGTAGCTATCTATGTTTTGCATGTTTTAATATTTGGTTAATGGCATTGAATTACCTGATGTTTTTCAAGTTATTCAAAAGTACAAAATTTGAAGTGAATTTTCTTAGTCAAGTTATTTGTATATTCAAAGGAATGTTTATATTTGCATCCCAATTCTGAGAGTATTTCGGAATATAAGTTGCAGGTGTGGTGGAATTGGTAGACACGCTAGACTTAGGACTTAACCAAATAAAAGTCCAATTATTATTGAAAAAGCGGGCGTGGTGGAATTGGTAGACACGCCAGACTTAGGATCTGGTGCCGCGAGGTGTGGGAGTTCGAGTCTCCCCGCCCGTACGAAAGCTGAAGAGAAATCTTCGGCTTTTTTTGTTTAAAATTTGCTCGAAAAAAATGTCAGGTACAACATAGGTACAACATTTTGGTTTTTTTAATGGAACATTCGTATTGATATCAAATGTCTATACTTGGTTTTAATCCTTATGAATTTACTATCAGAATAATAAATTTTGGGTAAACCACAGCCTTAGTACTTCGTAAGAGGGAGTTTATTATCATACAATATAACCGCAATTTAAAGTCGTAAAATACTTCCATCAAAAGACTACGGCATAAAGCCATCGCTTCTTCCTACGCTTATTTATTCCGTTTCCTTTTGAGCCAAGATTTTATCTTCCGTTTGGTTCCTGCTTAAATATTGTTTAATCTAAAATTTAAGTATTATGACAACAAAAGCAGTTAAAACCAGAAAGAACGGTAAAGTAAATGCTACCGTCAAAAAGAATATGAGAGAGAAATTGACCCAAAATGTAATTGGGCTTCAAATTCAAAATCTGAACATCGAGAAGGTCATTCCCGACCCGATGCAACCGAGAAAGACTTTCAACGAATTGCTTCTTAAGGAGCTTTCAGAAAGTGTCAAAAAACACGGAGTACTTCAACCCATCACGGTACGAAAATCCAGAAATGAACATATCATCGTAATGGGAGAACGTCGCTATCGTGCCAGTAAATTGGCAGGTAAAAAGACCATACCGTGTATCGTGAGAGAATATGAAAACAATGACATTTTGGAAATTCAGATAATCGAGAATCTACAGAGACAAGATGTTGAACCCACAGAGGAAGCAGATGCTATCGCATATTTAAGTGAAAAACACTCTGCCACGGAAATTGCAAAGCGATTGGGCAGGGGCGATAATTTTATAAGACAACGCTTGAAATTAGCTGGACTTATAGAAGGTTTCAAGAATTTTGTTCGTAATGGAGAAATGACAATTTCGCTTGGCATAGGTGTGGCACTTTTCGAACCAGAAGAACAGCAGATGATGGCTGCTAATAATACATTTTCAGCATAATTTTTTGATTAGATTTAATAACGCAGGTTTGTATCGAAATCAGCAAATGAAAAACTCTTCTTCTTAAAGTCTTCGGCTTACCGGGCTTTAATGGACGCTCATGAGAATTGCTTATAGATTTGAGCGAAGACTGGTACAAAAACCTAACACAAATATTCTGTCTCAGAACGCAATCCCGTTTAGTATAATTTTTAAGAAAAAATACAAGTTGACGCAAAAAGTTAGTACAATACCTCCTAAATAATCATAATAAAACATACAATCATTTACTTTTTAAAAAAGGTTCAGTGCGCAACTTATAAATAAAAAAGCGCACCAAATCCCGCACCTTTTATTTGTTATTTTATAGTTTTAACTAATATTTAAGAAAATGCAAAAAGCCGATAAACATAGTGTTTATCGGCTTTTGATGAGATTTGGTAATCTCTCAGCGGAGAAAGATGGACTTTTAAAAAAAGCCTATGACTTTGATCCCATTCCTGAAGGATTGGACGACCAATACCACAAAAATATTCTTGGGGTAGGATGTCAAATGTGGAGCGAATGGACGCCGACCAATGCCGATGTAGAACGTCAGACGTTTCCAAGAATAGCCGCGTTTGCTGAAGTGGGCTGGACAACACTTGAAAACAAGGATTATGATCACTTTAAGCGCGCTCTTAAAAAGATGGAGAAGCGTTGGGATGACATCGGCATCAATTATTTTAAGGACAGTGACCAACTTGAAATCGATCTCAAAGCAAAGGAATCCGAAGCCGCAAATAACAAATAACTCCAAACGTGGTCACTTTTACCATTTACAAATGGTATCAAAACCAAGCAATCCTTAGGATTCGCTTGGTTTTTAGGTTTTTATGGATTTCTTTAATTTGATATGATTTGATTTAAAATGGTAGCTAAAAAGAGACCTTTTATTTAAAAGAGACCTGAGGTCTCTTTTAAATAAAATTCCCTAAATTGAATTGATGTAGTTGATTTGACTTTCGTCTTAAAAGATTGTTTCATTTAAAGACGACAACTATGCGTACTTCAAAAACATTTTCCATCCGCTTTTGGGTAAATCCCAAGAAAGCACAAAACAACAGTGCCTTACTTTATGCCAGGGTAACTGTCAATCAGCAAAGAATTGAAACCAGCTTGAAAAGAAAGGTATCCCTCGATTTATGGGATGGTAAGAACAAAAAGGTTTTAGGTAATTCTTCCGAAGCAAAACAGATCAATCAATATTTGGAAGAATCACGAGTATTACTCTTTCAAATATTTCAGGATTTAAAATTTCAGGGGGAACTTATTACAGCTAAAAGAATCAAGACTATTTTTCTTGGCGAGGATGAAAGTTCCAAAACGTTATTGGAGCTTATTGATTATCATTCAAATAAAATAGAGAACACACATGCTGCTGGTTCGATCAGAAATTATGGGGTCACTGAAGACTACATTAAGAAGTTTCTTTTAAAGGATAGAAAAATTAAGGATATTGTATTAAAACAATTGGATTATAAATTTATTTGTGATTTTGAGCGGTTTCTTAATGCATACTATCCAAAGGGTCATGATAGGGAGATGGGACATAATACCGTCATGAAACACATTCAGAGGCTTCGTAAAATGGTTACGCTTTCCTATCATTTGGAATGGTTGGACAAAGATCCATTCATGCGTTGGAAAATGAGCTATGAAAAGAAGGAACGTGATTTTTTGACTGCTAATGAACTTTCTAATCTCGAAACCTATGACTTTCCAATTGGGCGACTTGAAAGGGTGCGTGATATTTTTCTTTTCAGTTGCTATACCGGTATCAGTTATGCTGATATTAAAATCCTTAAACCAAAACATGTTTTAGAAGGTATGGATGGTAATAATTGGATTGTTACGCATCGTCAAAAACTAAAACAAAAGTAAAAATACCCTTATTAGATAAGGCGAAATTACTCTTGGGAAAATATGACAATCATCCTATGGCTGTCATCTCAGAAACCTTATTTCCCGTGGTTAGCAATGTGAAAATCAATCTGTATCTCAAAGAAATTGCCTCTGTGGTTGGAATTAGAAAGAGCCTCACCTTTCACATGGCTCGCCACACCTTTGCCACAACTGTTACATTAAACAATGGCGTGCCTATAGAGACGGTTTCTAAATTATTGGGTCACAAGAAAATATCAACAACTCAGATTTATGCACGTGTATTAGAGGATAAATTAAGTAAGGATATGATTGATTTACAGAAGATATTGAATGGTAAGGATGAACTGAAGTTAATCAACAAATAGGTGGTCTGAGAGGTGGTCAGATTAGCAAGAATCTAGAAGATTTATCGGATTTAACGCTAAGACAGAAAGACATTTTGAAAATTATTATTGATAACAATAGGGAAACACGGGATGCTATCAACAAGAGATCACCATTCCATTTTCTCCACAAAGTTTAAAATTTAGCTCGAGACAGACTGCATAACCGGTCGTGCCTCCTTTTTATAAGTCCTTCCTCAATCTAAATTTTAGATGTAGTATCCGAAAGGTAACAGCGATAGGATACACAATGGGAAGTAAATAGATAAGCATTTGATGATGTAACCTTGTGTTCTTATTGTTGGGATTATAGTAGTGGTCTATAGTGAAAACCCAATCCAGCATCAAAAGAAAAGGAAAACGCTCAGGATATAATAAGTAAATGATTTCAAAAAGCACGACTAAAAATAGTCTGAATGTTTCCGACCATTCATACTGGAGGATAGATTATATTCCTAAATACGTAACAGAAAAATGTACCAGTTTTAAAACGATAATAGAGGAAGGGGTATTACGAAATCTATATTCCTATCCTTGTCAATTCAGTATTGGTTGGGAATGCTGATTTTTCATGTATTAATGGATGTGTAAGAACGTTTCAATCCTAGTTTCTAAATGGTATGGTTGGGAATAAAGAGGAACTTATTTAAATTCTGTTTTTCGAGATTATATTAGGGCTTTAAGAGTCCTTGAAATGTAGTGACACCGAATTAGCATTTTTAACAATAATTTAACATTTTGTGTATTATAGATTGGATTTTAACTACTTTGAGAATAACTATTAGGCTAATTAGTAATTAAACAATGATTGGTCTTAATTTTTCATTTTTCTTTTAAATATTCAATTCAAATTAAATGGTCAGATTTCAAATATAATTTGGAATGTTAATTCGAGATATTAAGATTAGAAGGAGCTTTCTTAGAATCTTAAGGAATTTTCTTTTTCTGATGCCTCTTTTATAATATTCCACATGAGATAAGATAGATGAAGTATAACAATAAAAAAGTCTACAGTTAATTTTACTGTAGACTTTTTTGAATAACCTTCACTCAAATTGAAGATAACCTATATTTTATATAGCTGTAGATACACGTTTTTTAACTAAATAATCATCTAGTGCCAGATGAGAGCAGTCATGCCCAATACCGCTGTTTTTAATCCCACCGTGAGGTAAGTAGATGGCGTATTTAACGCCATTGATTTGAATTTCACCAAACTCTAGTTCGTCAGTAAAACGTTCAATTCTTTTATGGTTATTGGTAAAAATATATGAAGCCAGGCCATATTCAGTATCATTTGCTAGTTCTAGTACTTCATCATCTGTTTCAAAACTCATAACTCCAGCTACAGGTCCAAAAGTTTCTTTTTTGAACAAAGTCATTTCATGAGTAGCTCCTGAAATAATTGTTGGTTCTATCCAATTTCCTTTTTCTGGCAGATGTTTAGGTATTTTATTGCCATATTCTACTTTCCCACCTTTGCTTTCAGCATCTTCAATGATATCGAACATACGATCACGATCTTTCCTACTAGCAACTGGTCCCATAAAAACATCTGGATTTTCTTTTGTACCAAATCCAACTTTTAGTTCTGAAACTTTTTTTACATAAGCTTTTAAAAATTTATCATGAATGCTTTTATGAACGTAAATTCGATTGGCGGCAACACATATTTGGCCGGTATTTCCGAACTTTAAGCCTACGGCTAAATTTAAGGCCGTTTCAAAATCCGCATCTTCAAATACTATAAAAGGCGCGTTTCCGCCTAATTCCATTCCTAGTTTCTTAATGGATGTTGTGCTTTCCGCAATGACTCTTTTTCCTGTTTCTGTGGAGCCAATCATTGTTAAAACTGCAGGAATAGTGCTAGTTGTTAAAACCGTTGCAACTTCGCTGACAGGGCCGGAAAGAATATTGACTACTCCAGCAGGAAAATTAATATTATGAAGAATTTCACCAATCATATACGCTGATAACGGGGAAATCGCTGAAGGTTTAATAATTATTGAACATCCTGATGCCAGTGCTGGGCCTAATTTAAAGCCAACATTTAGTAACGGGAAGTTCCATGCTAAATATGCCACGGCAACTCCGGCAGGCTTAGAGATCATTTTGTGGGTATGCGTATTCTCATAATCAGGAATTTGCTCTTCCCTTAAATTTTTCATCGCATTAGGGTACCATTCTAATCCATTAATTATGGCCTCAATGTCTTCATAAGCACCGGCATAGGTTTTACCCATTTCGTGGACCATTGCTGTTCTTAATTCATGTTCATTTTCTTTAATGGCATCACTTAGTTTTTGCATCCATTCCGTTCTTTCTACTAATGAAAGATGGGACCAATATTTAAAGCCTTTTTGTGCCGCAACTAATGCAGCTTCAGTGTCGGTTTTACTAGCTACTGCCACTTGAGCAACAATTTCGCCATTGGCAGGACAAATTACATCTGCTTTATTATTGTTTACACCATCAATCAGTTGTCCATTTATGTATAATTTCTTGTAACCAAAATTTTGGGTTTTCATACGTTTTGTTATTATATGATTGTTTTATTTAATTTTCGATTTTTATCGGAATATTCCAATAACACATCTTCATCAACTTCAATTCCAAGTCCTGGTGCTGTTGGCACTTCAATCATTCCATCCACCATCTTTATTTTAGGAAAGGTAAGGCGCTCTCTAAGTCCATTTTCGGTTTGGTCGTATTCAATTAAGAAATCTGGACTTTTCATACGTCCTGGCATATTTTCTAGATTTGCGATAAAATGCAAGGCTACATGTATGCCAATTGAAGTTCCCCAGGTGTGAGGTATGATGTCAACACCGTAAGTGCTCGCCAATGCTGATATGCGTTTGGCCTCTGTTAAACCGCCGCTGGAACAAATATCTGGTTGTAGAATGTCTACAGATTTATTTCTGAGCAATTGATGGAAACCAAATCTTAAATATTCACATTCTCCTCCAGCAATTGGTATTGAAGTTTTATGCCTTAATTCATGATACTGTTGGTAATATTCTGGTGATACAGGTTCTTCAAACCAACTTATATCAAATTGTTCTATTTTCTGACAAAGTGTAACGGCCTCTCTTAAGGTGTAGGCGTGATTGGAATCTATCATCAATTGAATATCGTCTCCCAACAATTTGCGCATGCGCTTTATGTTTTCATAATCTTCATTGATTCCTAAACCTACTTTCATCTTAATGGCTTTAAAACCTTGAGATTTATAAAGTGCTACTTCTTTTTCAAAATCCCGTGATGGATTATTGTGATCTGTAAAGTACAAGCCTGTAGCATAAGGTTTTATTTTTTTTCTGTGTGCACCACCCAAAAGCGTTGATATTGGGAGACCAAGTATTTTTCCTTTTAAATCCCATATAGCAATGTCAATTGCACTTATAGATGCAACTAAGATACCTCGTCTGGCATAATCTAAAGTTTTCCTGTACATGGTGCTCCAAATTACTTCATTTTCAAGTGGATTAAGACCTACTATTACTGGTTCTAAAAATTTAATTCCCGCTTCTAAGACATTGGCAGGGCCATAGCCTTCACCCCAGCCAACCATACCATTAGATGCGGTTATCTTTACAATACATATACTGCGTTCTGAGTATTCCCATTGCGAAAAGAAAAAACTCTTGGAAAGTTTATCTTTAACTACAAATGTTTCTATTTTTTCAATAATCATAATTTGGATTTAATGGTTGGTATTTGTGGTATTTTTAAATAAAAACATTTCGCTGGCAATTTCTTTTTAGGCATGATTTTACGTCTGTATTAACCATACAATTTTAAGGAATATCTAGTTATAGACGTCTGTTTGAGAAATTACTATACTGTAAGTTATAGTTCCATTCATTGTTAAAGTGCCTTGCCCCGTACCCTTATCTGCTGTAATTAAATAGTTAATAGATCCGTCTGCCGTAATTTTGTCTACAGATAATATATACATATCTTCTGTGGAAGTGTCCGAATAGTTATCTGAGTTGAAATTGGAGGCGTTTACAGATGAACTGTACTCGACGATTAAATCATCTTGTCTGTATATATTAATCTTAAACGGAGCACTTGGTCCTTGTATGTTTGTAATTGAATATACAGGGACTAATTCAATATTGGGTTCTTGAAAATTCTCTTCAACATTACAGCTTGTAACCGCAATAACGATCAATAATATACTTAGATATGATAGTATAGCTTTCATAGTTTATCCTAATTTACAATTAAAGTCTTGGTTCTAATTTTATCAATGCCAAATCATCAAAATAGAGCAGTTGTGGCCCTGTTATTCCAGGATTGTCTTCATCCACAATTCTTAAGGCTGTTCTATAATTATCGGCGGTTAAATCTTCATTAAAGGTGATGGTCTCGGAAACTTCTACCCATTGATTATTTGGTATTGCTGAGATATCGAAAATTTTAATATCAGTTGTAGGGTTACCGAATTCCATTCTGAATTTCTGTAAGTTAGAATTTTCTTTATACACTCTATAAGAAACGCGATAAGTTCCTGCAGGAACACCACCTGGGCCATCAGCAAGTCCAAAACCAAAAAGATTTATTAAAGGTAATTTTTCGCCAGCGGGTAATTTATATCTCATGCTCGCTACGCCATCAAAAGACTTTGTTGTAACCCGTTCCCAAATTAAATCATCAAATTGTCCATTACCTTGTCCCCCAGGAATAAAGAATTGGTTTGAAGCGAAGGCATTATTTATACCCCCGCCAGACGGTTCAAAACTTGCCCAACTATTGCCAGGCAATATGTTGTTGCCAAAATACATCTGAACACGTTCTGGGCCAAACGATTGTAATACTCTAGTGTCTGTAGATGTAATACCGTTAGTAGATGCGTCATATGTTACCGTAATAGTATCAGAATTGTATATAGGTTGCGAGAGTGTGAGCTCTATAAAGGTTGCATTATCAGTACTGACTGAAGCTGTCTGTACAGGTATAACCTGATTAAATCCAGATTGCTCATTGAATACATTTACTGTAAAATTTGCTTCTTCACCTGAGAATGGGACAACTTCACCATTTAATTGAAATAAGATTTTTTCATTTTCACTCTCTTTGATCTGACCACTAAATACAAATGGTTGAGAAGATGGAATTACTTTCACCTTAAGTGGAATAAGTTTTGTCACGGTTGATGTAGGCAAAGGAGATACTCTAAAAGATCGCATTTCACCTGTAAAAGTTCCCAGCTGAAAAAAACTTACATTTGCAGTAACTCCTCCAATTTGGTTTGGTGTACCTTCAGGAAATCTCCAAGATCTTCCATTAGGTCGTCCTACGGTGGTTAAATCTTCAAAACGAAGCGCTGTACCTGCTTCAACTTCTATAGTGGGCCATGAATCAGAATCACTGACAGACGGCATATCTGCTTCAGTAATATTTAGTATTTCTACTCCATCCTGATATACTTTGAATGCTGGTTTAATTTGTGCATAAACATCAAATGTAAAAGTGGTATCAATGACCCAAAGATTACCCTCTTGAACTGCTTCCAAAATGCCTTGAGATGATACGTATTTAACAGGTTTATCAAATTTATTAAGTAGTCTTACTTTATTTAAGCCACTATTATTAAACAAAATGTGTGCCTTAGGTTTTGTAGTGGACAAACCCGCATTTGGAATTATAAAAGCAGTTAGAGAATCGGTGCTATTGAAACCTTCTTTTAAGAAATTATTACCCTCTTCAATAATCCACTCATGGCTTACAGCACCTTGGGATAAATCCAAGAATGAGAGATGTGTGGCAGCATTGATACTATATTGGTCCTGGGAATTTTTGTTGGTTCCAATTAACCATAATATGTCAGAAAGCTCATCTGGTGCGTCATAATCTTGATATTCATCATTACTACATGTCCAGAGAATGGTAAGACATAAGATGGATGTGATGATTCTTATATTTTTCATAATTCTGACTATATTTAGTTAATATTTGGGTTAGAGTTGATCTCTGAGAAAGGTATTGGATATTGGCCATGAATGGCCTCGTTATAATTTAAAGCTGAAACCTTGTATTCATAATCAATTACAATATGATTGACATTTGGTTGCTCTCTAACAACTGACGGAAAATTAATTCTTGTTTGTGGCTGTCCATTACTGTTTATAAAAGTATAATTAACACCGTAGTATTTATCGTTGGCTAATTCTTCTAATCTCTCTTTAAAACCATAATTATCTGACTTCTTCCATCTTTGGAAATCTAAAAATCTAATAGCATGACCTTCAATGGACATTTCTAAAGGTTTTTCTACACGCATTAAGTGCTGCATTAAAGTTCCTTGAGTATAGGTAATATCGTCATAGGTTCCGGATAGAGGGCCTGAAGTGCCTAATAATACAAGGCCCCATCTTTTACGTATTTTATTTATTAAGTTTATGGCGCCGTCCACATCACCAGTTTTAATCTTACATTCTGCTTGCATTAACAAGACCTCAGAGAGTCTGTTTAATACGACGTTTTTATTGGAATAAACTGCGCCACCAGGCAATTCATTTTCATTTGCAACAATGTCATGGTTTTGATACTTTTTCCACCAAGAAAATCCCCAAGCTTTACCATGAAACCTTGTATATTCACTTGTTGATGGTAATAAATAATATGGTGTTTGTGTGTCTTCTACAATGGCCAACATTGCTGAAGATCTTAGTGGCACGTTGCGTAGGGTTACTCCCTTTATGGAGTCATTATAGTAATTTCTAGAATCTAGAGGATCCATAGGCTCGTTTTTATATGCAAAAGTTACCCAGGCTGGTCCAACAGCACCACGGGTGTTTGAAGTTTGTTGATTTAACCAGTTTGTACCAGAATCTCCGTTAAAAGCAGATTTATCAATTCGCACATTATCATTTGTAAAGTTGATTTCAAAAATAGACTCAGAATTGAATTCACCATCAGCAGTCCACATTTTACTTAAATCATTCTCAATAGTGTAGCCATGATTATTTATGACGTCTTCAAAATAACGCATTGCAGTAGTGTATTCTAAGGCTTGAAGATAGCTTGTGCCTAAAATAGTAGCCGCTGCACCAGAAGTGACTTTACTAATATCATTATCTGGATATTCGCCCTTTTTATAAAGATTGGCATATGCATATTCTAAATCTTGCCTTATAAAAGCAATGACATCTTCAGCAGGAGAAAGAGGTTGTGCAAACTCTTCATTAGTTAATGGGACAAAATCCCGTATAATAATTCGACCATCGTTAAATGTGGTGTATAGATAATAATGGTACAAAGCTCTAAAAAATCTTGCTTGTGCCATTTGAGATGTCCATTCTGTTTGTTCGTGATCCTCACCAGGTAAATTATTTAATGCTTCAATAACCTGATTTGCTCTAAAGATGCCTTGGTAAGAACTTCCCCATTTGCTAGTAATCTCATCAGTACTCGCATTATAGGTGTGTAGATAAAATGGTTCTGTATTTTGAGGTGCCGGCCTTCCATAACCTGGATATCCTAAATCTGATCTTAAAATTTCACTAATTTTATTAATCACTCCTGGTTTGTGTAACGTTTGATAAACAGTATTAAGACCCTGTTGTGTTTCACTCAGATTTCTCCAATAGGTAGCTTTGGAAATTTCATTGGGATTTCTTTGATCTAATAGCTCTTCAGAATTGCACGAGAACATCATCCCAAATGGGATTATAAGTATGTATAGTTTGTAAATTAACTTTTTCATATTTCTTTTATTTTTGCTTATCGTTATTTATCACTATCAAATAAAATTTTGATGTGTTTTAACCATAATGTTTTAGTTTCTTTTAAAAGTCAAAATTGACACCCATATAATATTGTACTGAAATTGGCCCTGTATCTTTATCTAACCCTCTTCCAGAAATTCCTCCACCTATTTCTGGGTTGTAACCAGAGTATTTTGTAAAGGTGAGTAAGTTTTGAGCTCTCAAATAAAGTCTAAATCTATTGAAGCCCCATTTTTCAGCTTTCTGCTTAGGAATGCTGTAGCCTAGGGATACTTGTTTTAATCTAAGGTAAGAGCCGTCTTCTAACCACGCATCACTATACCCTAAATAATTAGGGTGCCTTCTAATATCATTTCTAAAAGCAGGGATTGGAGTTACAGGATTAACTGGGGACCATTGGTAAACCTGATCTTTGTGCCTTCCAAAACCATAAGCCCAAGCATCAAAACCATTCATAATTTCTTGCCCAATGGATGCGTACCAATTCATTGAAAAATCAAAGTTTTTATAATTGGCATTTAGGTTGTAACCAATTTCAAATTCTGGTAAACCACTACCACTATAAACTCTGTCACTAGCATCGAGAATACCATTATCGTCTTGGTCAATATATCTTGTATCTCCCATTCTAGCGTTGCTATCTATGCTCTGGTACTCTGCTAATTTTTCTTCAGTATCGATAATTCCGTTTGTTCTCCATAAATAAAAGGAAGCCGCTTCATGACCTACTGCTAAAGCAGTAATTCGAGATTGGTCAGGTGCTCTGCCCACTAATCCAAAATCATTGGTTAATAGGAAATTGCTGTCTCCATTTATTTTTGTAATTTCATTCTTGTTGGTAGAGAACGTGCCATTCATTCCATAGTTTAACTTTCCAACTTTTCCTCTATGACCAAGTGCAAGCTCAAACCCTGTGTTGACCATATTGCCAACGTTAAGGATAACCTGAGCATTTTCTCCACCCCCAGCAGATGGTGGTAAAAATATAGGGAAGAGCATATCATCATTGGTGGAGTAATAATAATCTGCCGCTATGGTCAACTTGTTTTTAAATAATGATAAATCAATACCAAAATTGGTTTGGGTCCTTGTTTCCCATTTTAGTAATTCGTTAGCAAAATCTTCTTGGATAACGCCCAATTTTATTGTCTCAGCATCGGCCGTAGGATTATAGCCAAAATAGTTGATGTCCGTAGTTAACGTAGGATCAAAAGCATAAGACCGTGTTCTGTCAACACCTGAAGTTCCTTGAGATATTCTAAATCTAAAACTATTTACAGAAGATTTCAGCTTTTCCCAAAATGGTTCTTCGTCGATGTTCCATGCTGCTGCAACAGCAGGAAAAGTTCCCCATTGTTCTGTTAAAGCGCTAAATTTCGAGGAGCCATCCCTTCTTAAACTTGAGCTAAATGTATATCTACCTTTATAAGTGTATTGTATTCTTGCTAAAACACCCATACTTGTGTCTGTATAATCAAAACCTGAAGAGACACTTTGAGTTCCTGTTGCCAAATCTAATACGGTGCTACCTTTTAGCGTAACACCTGCCCGTCTTGCAGAAAATGCTTCACTTATATTTTTACCAGCGGTAACAAATCCTGTAAATGTAAATTCATGGTCTTCATTAATAACAGATTCATAAGTGGCTCCAATTTCTGCAAGGGAATTGGTCGTAAATCGGGTTCTATTATCTATATAACTATTTTCAGGTTGACTTTGTAATACGCCTAGAGTATTAAAAATTTCAGTGTAAGGTCTTATGATTTTACCAATACTGTTTATTTTTGTAATTCCTAAATTGGTGGTTAAGGTTAAATTATCTAAAAGCTTATAGCTAATATTTGTAGACGCATTAACTCTCGTAGTTTTATCATTATTGGTGGTTCTTAAACTCTCTAAAACCCATCCTAGTCTTATAACATCATCTCCTCCCTGTTCTAGGTTGTCAATGATATTTAAATCTAAACCATTTTGAGTTGGTCGGTAAATAATAGCTTGAGACAAAAGATTATTTTGAGGAATGTCTCTCTCTTCAAAACTTAATCCTAAACTTGTTTGAACACGGAGCTTATTTTTTTCATAAACAGTGTTAGCTCTCATATTTAATCGTTCAAACCCAGAATTAATTTGAAGTCCTTCTTCATTAAAGTACCCTAAACTAACGTTGTAATTTATTTCTTCAGTACCGCCAGAAATTGTTAAATTATGGTTTTGAATGGCAGCTTGATCAACAAATACTAGATTATTAATATCTGTTTCATTTTGGAATTGAAGTGGTTGTTGAAGAATTTGAAGATTTACATCTTCCGGAAGGTTTCCATTAACATTAAAACTTTGAATAACATCAAAATAGGTCTGCTCGACTGAGTTCATCAATGGAACAGCTTTCCGTCTATCCTGAACGGCATAACTGAAGCTTGAACGTACTTGCAACGAACCAGGTCGTCCTTTTTTTGTAGTAATAAGAATAACACCTGTGGCACCTCTAACTCCATAAATAGCTGTCGAGGCTGCATCTCTCAGAACTACTAGAGATTCAATATCTGATGGTGGGATGTTAGGATTACCATTTTGTGCAATGCCATCAACAACGTATAGAGGAGTGTTGTCGTTGAGTGACGTGATACCTCTAACTAATATTTCAGATTCACCACCTGGGGTGGATGAAGAAACTATATTTACACCAGCAACTTGTCCTTGCAGAGCAGACCCCAAATCAGGAGATACGACCCTTGTAATTTCTTCTGCAGTTAATTGGGTTAGTGCCCCAGTAACTTCCTTCTTTTTTACGGTTCCGTACCCTATGACCACAACCTCATCCAAACCTTCTAATTTTTCCAACAATACCACATTTAATGTTGCACTTTTGACTTTTAAAGAAGTTTCTTGATAACCAACATAACTGAAAGATAAAACATCTCCAATGGCGGCTTGAATAGTGTAATTCCCATCGAAATCACTTGCAGTTCCTGTGGTAGTTCCTTGTATGACTATTGTAACACCAGGAACAGGTAAGCCGTCTTCACCAGTGACTGTACCTTGAATTGTTATCGCATTATTTTGAGCTGATAGACCCCCATGTAAAATTAAAAACAAAATCAGCAAACATTGACTCAAAGCGTTTTTAGTAACTAATATTCTTTTTACTTTCATATGTTTTAAGTTTAATTTAGTTGCAACAAAGTTATTTTGATCTATAAGGTCTCAAAATCATTATTGTGAGTTATCTATTCCTGATAAAGTAAAATTAAGTGTTATAGAAAAATAATTAACGTTAATATTTACCCTTTGCTTCTCCAATTTTACCCTTATAGGAAATAAAAGATCAAATCCAAGTTTGTAGCTATCGCTTTGATATTTATGTATTTATATTGGATTATTTAAGTAATCATACTTGATAATGCACGCTTCCCTAAAAATTTTGGATTGAATTATCAATAATATTTTTCGACGGATTTACTGGCTAAGCTTAAGCGTGAATTTCATTTTCCATAGATGCCAAATCCTTCGTTTATTTCATAGTTTTTTGTTTGGTTGTTGGTCGAGGCATATATGATAGTCTTATTTTAAATGTCTTAAAGTGAACTATATATTAGCATAATTTTGAGTTCACTCAAGCATTTAGTATCAGCCTAAATATTTATGTTTAAAAATAAAAAGTGTAAAATATAGAACAAATGATCCTTGTCTCTATTTTACACTTTATAACTTACTTAAAAACATGTGTTGATAAGCTTTCCTTATTTAACTTGTTTCAGTTCTGCGCGCATTCTAGTTAAAAAAGGCTCTAATTCATCATATTGTATTCCAGTCAATTTAATTAATGCATTGTTAAAATTTTTACTTGCTTCTTGCGTTTTTGATATTTTATCTGCAGAAGTAATGTCTCCACTTTTTTCTTGTTTGGTAGCCTCTCCGTACGCCACAACCATTGCCGTTCTTATAACTTTAAGCTCATCTTGTTGCAGTTTGTTTAAATTGTACTCTTTTGTGGCAGCTTCAACAAAATATTTATTTTGTCTTTCTTGGTGTTTGCTTTGTGAGTAAGTTGCTGTAAATGTAATTGCGAGTAATAATGTTAGAATAATTTTTTTCATCATATTAATATTAAATGTTATACTTAGTTTACTGATTATTATTTTTGCCAAACCCTGATATATTCTATTTCAAAATCTACCACACCATCATCTTTCTTATCGTCAGGACTCTTAGCTTCTAATTCTTCCTTACTTTTTGGAATGTCATGCCATGGAAATACTTCTTGGTCAAGCCATAAGCTGATGGGTTTAGT
Organism: Gelidibacter salicanalis; assembly: GCF_016469035.1. Classification (GTDB taxonomy): domain Bacteria; phylum Bacteroidota; class Bacteroidia; order Flavobacteriales; family Flavobacteriaceae; genus Gelidibacter; species Gelidibacter salicanalis_A. Next base: position 65,558 of record NZ_JAEHJZ010000032.1, read on the forward strand.
GGCTACATAGCCATTATAGTCATCAGGTAAATTAAGTTCTTTTCGGTTTTGTTTGACCCATGAGGTGACCTCATCTGCCGTTACAGAAGAAAATAATTGACCATCTATATAATACTTTACACCATTTTCATCCCATTCAATACCCCAAATATGAAAATCGTCAGCAACCCTAAAACCTACATCCTTCATTTCTGTATAGGTTGGTTTTCCTGTAAGTGGCTTTTCCCAATCTCTTATTGACCACCATAATTGACTATCAAGATGAGATTTACTTGGATTTGAAGAACCTCCATAAAGTTCAAAAAAATCAATTTCCAATTTTTTACCCATAGCCCAAAAAGCACTTGAAATTGGTGCATCTGCAGCTTTACTTTTAATTTCGATGTAGCCATATGTAAACTCGTTTCTGCCTATAAAGCACGCTGTAGTTATATTCTCGTATGGTAAGGCTTCCCCAAATACAGGTGTCTTTATTTCTTCACTAAATGGAAAATCTGGTTCCCAACGTGTTTCTAAAATGAGTTTTCCGTTTTCTAAACGGTAATTTCTACCTGAAAACTGGGAAGGAGCGCGCCCTTTCCATACCGTTTTATTTGGTTTGTCTGGGTGTATGTAAAAGGGTTTGTCGTTTTCAAATTTCCCGACGATGTACCATTTGTCCTCATCAATTGACGAAGCGTTAAACTCATCACTTATCTCTGGATTAAGTGTCCAATTTCCCAAATTGGCAGGGTCAGAGAATGGATAAACAATTATGTTTGTACCTGTACTAGTTTGGGTGATGCTTTTATTATTTCCACAAGTTAACAGGAGAAAAAAAATGGCAATTGCTACATATGCAATATTGAAATGTTGGGTAAATTTCATGATAATATATTAATTAGAAACAATGATTTTTACAAAGTAATTAGAAAAGAAAAGAATACTATTCTTAAAATTTACCTGTTGATAAGCAAAAATTACCTTTTGAAATAAAAAGGTAAAATAATGCAACATGAGGATAATAGATACTATCTAATAGTGTTCATTTATACAGTTCTTTGACAATAATGAGTTTTGAATTGTACATAATTTTTATCAATTAAACAGATTGGTTTTTTTACAGTTAAGACTAGAAACATTCAAATATGGAAATCCCGGAATATTTTATCAGTTGTGATTGGGGAACAAGCAATTTTAGGCTAAGAGTTGTTCATGCAATTTCTTTGGACGTTATAAATGAAATTATAACCAATCAAGGTGTTAAAAAAGTTTACGATCAATATACAGCACAAAATGAATTATGCCAATTTGATTTTTTTTCTGACTACATAATAAGTCAAATTAAAGTTTTGCCAATCAAACATCAAAATCATGTGATTATTTGTTCGGGCATGGCATCCTCTAGTATTGGCCTTTATGAATTGGATTATGTCAACATGCCAATTAAAGCAGATGGAAAGGATTTAGAAATAAAGATGCTGCAATTAAAAAATCACTTTGAACTTTTACTAATTTCGGGAATTAAAGATTCACAAGGCGTAATGAGAGGGGAGGAGACGCAAGCCATTGGATTTGAAGAGCATCTTCAATCCTACGATGAAGGTATTTTACTTTTACCTGGTACACATAGTAAGCATCTCTTATATAAGGAAGGTCATTTTATTGAACTCAAAAGTTTTATGACCGGAGAGCTTTTTGAAATTCTCTCTCAAATAAGCATATTGTCTAATTCAATTATTAAGGAAGATACAGAACAAATTTCTGAAGGTCCTTTTTTAGAAGGCGTAAAATTAGGGAGTCAAGGAAAACTTTCTTCAAGTCTCTTTTCAATTAGAGTGAATGATTTATTCGGGAAATCCACCAAAGCTGAAAATTATTTTTATTTAAGTGGCTTATTGATTGGTGATGAATTGGCATATTTGAAAAATGAAACTAAAAAGATATTTTTAGCCGCTCCGTATCCACTTTCCAAGCTGTACAAAATAGCATTGGACCATATTATTGGTGCAGGTAATTATATGTTCTTAGATGATGAAATAGTTGAAAAAGCCGTGTTAGTTGGTCAAAAGAAAATACTAGAATATTATGAAAAGTAAAACATCCTTTAATTGGGACTTATATAAAAAAGCTCCAATAGTTGGCATTGTAAGGAACGCCCCTCTAGAAACAATTTTGAAAATTGCTGAAACCTATTTAGAGGCCAACTTATATACCATAGAAATTACAATGAATACAGAAGGAGCCATCAATATCATTAGGGTTCTTCGCAAAGAGTTTCCAACTCTAAATGTTGGTGCAGGAACCGTTTGTTCTAAAGATGATCTAAATAATGCATTAAGTGCAGGAGCGCAATTTATTGTAACTCCCATAATAAATGAAGAGGTCATTAAAAGTACTGTTTCACAAAATATACCAATATTTCCTGGGGCATATACACCAACAGAAATTTATAAGGCTTGGAGCCTTGGAGCATCCGCTGTAAAAGTATTTCCTGCAACTCAATTAGGTACTCAGTATTTAAAAGATGTGATGGGCCCATTGAACCAGATAAAATTACTGCCCACAGGAGGTGTGTCAATACATAATATTAAATCTTTCTTTGAGGCAGGTGCTATTGGTGTAGGCATGGGCAGCTCTTTGCTTAATACAAAATTGATACAGAATGGTGATTTTATTGGTCTTAAAAATCATTTTCAGAGTATAAAAAATGAGATTAAAGATTATGTGTAAAGACATTTTTTTAACAATTTAATGGATATATAGCAGTTTTTTTGACAATTTAGTATTCAATTTCGTTATTATTGAAAAATAACTATCTTTGGTTTTATGAAGCTCGTGTTAAAAAACGCCGATACAAATGCTTATAAGAAATTAAGTGTCTCAAGAAGGATTCTTCCCTGTTTAGATGTCGCATGGCATTATCATCCTGAATTTGAACTTATTTATATAACCAAGAGTAATGGACTACGTTTTGTAGGCGATAGCGTCTCAGCATTTCAACCAGGAGACTTAGTTTTGGTGGGGTCTTATTTGCCACATCTTTGGAGAAATGATCCTTCTTATTACAAGGAAGATAGCACGGAAGAAGTGGAAACAATTATAACAAAATTCACCATAGATTTTCTAGGCAATGAGATATTCAAACTACCTGATTTCATTGAAATCAAGAAACTCTTAGATAAATCAAAATTCGGGATTTGTTTTGGCGTAGAAACAAGTTTGGCGCTTCATAATGAAATTGTAAACTTGCCTAACCTATCGTCCGTTGAGCAATACATAAAAATCTTGACTATTTTGCAGAAGTTATCATTGACAGATGATATTAGCATTTTATCATCTTCAGACATGAGACAATCAACCACAGAAAGTTCTGAGCGTATAGATACGGTGTTAAGATATATTTCCGATAATTACGCCGCAAATATAGGGCTTGACGATATTGCTGATGTGGCGTGCATGACTACTAATTCTTTTTGTCGGTTTTTCAAGAAAACAACAAATAAATCGTTCACCCAATTTCTAAATGAGGTGCGAATCAAAAATGCTTCGCGTCTATTAGTACAAGATGACATTTCTGTATCTTCAGTTTGCTACGCTGTTGGATATAACTCCATAACCAATTTCAATAAGCAATTTAAGCAAATAATGGGGGTTACACCCAAAAGTTTCCGAGAAGCTATTTAGGTTCTCACTTACCTAAGAAATATCGAACTTTCTACGCTCAATACATTTATTAACAGAATGTGAAATGTAATTTTATATCATCGTGCGTCTGGTGAAAAAGAGATTGCGAAGAACCCTTCGAGATTTAACATAATTATCTTCATAATTGAATGTGTTCAATTATCAATGTGTTCTGCATTTCAACTTTGTTTCTCAAGATCAGAGATAATATAAACATGTTTATATCATTTCACTTTTTTATAATTTTTAGTGTTGGCAAAATATAGGAAGGTTTACTCTATTCTATTTATATCCAATACAATATTTCTACTGTCCATTTAACATTTTTAGTTTCAAATTATTAAAAACTGGGTAAAATTATAAGATTCTAGGGTAATTTAGAATGTTTTTTTATAAAACCCTTATGTTAATTTTGTGTTAAGCGCTTTCTTATTCTAATTTGACGCGAACTAATAAATAATTATTTAACTACTTAAAATCAAACAATTAATGATATAAACATCTCAAAAGTAATCAACGAAATCATTTCAATAAAAATCGGAAAATGGTGGTTCATTTCCCGATTGGTTCAAATGATTAAAACTTAATTCAATCCTTTATTCAAAACAAAAATATGAAAAATAACATTCTTTTAAGGATGCTATATCCTTATTATTTACAATTTGATCTAAAATTCAAACTTACTCTATGCGTATTTGCAATTTCGATTTCTCACTCTTATGCGTATATTAATTCAGAAAACATCAAACCGGAATTTGGTTTGTTTGTGTCATTACAAAAAACTATTTCGGGTATAGTTTCAGATGCCAATGGACCGATACCCGGCGTGAATGTTCAAATAAAAGGAACGTCTGTTGGCGCCGTTACTGACTTTGATGGAAACTATACTATAGATGTAAATGTTGAGAATGCTGTGTTAGTGTTTTCTTATGTTGGGTATACTACCAAAGAAATTGAGATTTTAAATAAGTCGTCAATTGACGTAATTCTTGAAGAAGATACGGCCTTACTTGACGAGATTGTCGTTGTGGGCTATACCACAAGAAAACGAGGAGAGCTCACAGGATCTGTTAGTACTATAAATTCTGCTGAAATTCAGAACACTTCCAATAAGGATGTAGCTAAATCGTTGGCGGGTAAGGTTTCTGGCTTAATTGTATCCGATAGAGGAGGATACCCTGGTTCAAATGATGATATTTCATTGTTAATTCGCGGTAAATCTACTTTAGGGAATAATGCACCCTTAATTTTAATTGATGGAATAGCAGCAGGACAAGGGTCGTTTTCCCAATTATCACCTCAAGATATTGCCTCTATAAGTATTTTGAAAGATGGTGCAGCAGCAATTTATGGAACTCGCGCAGCAAACGGTGTTATTTTAGTTACTACTATGCGGGGTAAACTTGGAAAGCCCAAAATCAACGTATCCACATCTTATAGTTTAGCTAGTTTTTCTTCAACACCAAGCTTAATGAGTTCTTCACAATATGCCATTTATAACAATGAAATTGCAGATCGAAAAGGTGAACCTCTCCCTTATACTGAAGAAGATATAAATAATTTTGCATCTAATAATGATCCTCTCAATTTTCCTAACACAGACTGGAGTGATCTTACATTTGCGAAATCAGCTCCTGAAACTAGAACATCTCTGTCTATTTCAGGGGGTAGTGAGAATGTTAAGTATTTTGTCAGTGGAGATGTAACAGATAGAGAAGGCATGTACGCTTCTGGAGATTTAGGTTTTAATCAAAACCAAATACGTTCTAATTTAGATATTGATATCACTAAAAATTTTAAAATTGGCGTGGATTTATCTGGACGATTTGGGAAAACAACAGAACCAGGCGTGGATGCAGGCTATATTTACAAACACATTTATACGAACGAACCTACTTTAGTTGGCGTGTATCCTAATGGGCTGCCTTCTGGTGTTGGACTTGAGAATGGAGCAAACCCCTATGTGATGTCAAGTAATGAATCTGGTTTTGTTAAAAGAACAGATAATGATTTGAGAAGTAGGTTCTCTTATGATTGGGATTTAAGCAATCTAGTTGATGGATTAAGTTTAAATGGTTATGCAGGTGTAAGAAGAATGAACAATGACGAAAAATCTTGGTACACCCCTTGGACGGTATATGCTTTTGATACTGCTTCAAATGACTACCTTGCATCGACAGGTTTCTCACAACGTGGAAATGAAAGAATACTGAACGAAAGTTTTTGGAAATTTGATGAAACATTATTAAACTCAACACTTCGTTATTCTACAACCTTTGCAGAAAACCATTCCTTAAGTGGCTTTATTGGATATGAGCAACAAACTTCTAAGTCGCGCAATTTTTGGGCGGAGAGAAAAGGTTTTCCAACCGATAATCATTCAGAATTATTTGCGGGTAGTGACGAAGGGCAACAATCCAGTGGTTCTTCTAGCGAAGCCGCTACGGTAAGTTATTTTGGATCGTTATCTTATGATTTCCTCAAAAAGTACTTTGTTGATTTTACAATACGTCGTGATGGTTCAAGTAATTTTGGGCCCAATAACCGTTTCGGTACCTTTCCTGGGGTTGCCTTGGCATGGGCAATAGACAAAGAATCATATATGAAAAATATAGAGTGGTTGAGTGCCTTAAAATTAAGAGCATCTTATGCTGAAATGGGTAATGACCGGATTGCGCCATTTCAATATTTAACACGCTATAATTATGGTGGTCCTGTAAATGCGGCAAGACCTAACTATTATGTTTTTGGTTTAGCAGGAACAAGTTACAATGGTTACACCAGTGCCAATGTGCCTAATCCGGATGTTACATGGGAAACCGCCTTTATGCAAAATATCGGTTTAAACTTTACTGTCCTAAATTACAGGCTGTCTGGCGACATTAATTATTTTTATCAAAAGAGGGAGGGTATCTTGGTTACAAGGGCAGAGGCAATTCCGGATGCTGCAGGCTTAACCTTGCCAGCAGAAAATATTGGGAAAGTAAATAACTTTGGTCTAGAGATTGAAATGGTTTGGAAAGATAAAATCGGAAACGTAGATTACAATCTAGGCTTTAATTATACACAAGCAAAAAACGAAGTTAAATATTTAGCTGAAGCTGCCGACACGCCCGAAGGCTTAAAGAGAGAAGGCAAACCGTTAGATTCATATGTGGTCTACCCAACAGATGGAATCTTTAAAGATCAAGCTCAGGTAGATGCTACAGCAGTTAAATTACCAGGTACTGTTCCTGGGGAACCATATTATTTGGATACTAATAATGATGGTGTGATAAACTCAAAAGACAGGATACGTAAATTCACTTCCAATGTTCCTGAAATCCAGTACGGTATTTTTGGAGGTATAAATTATGATAATTTCAATTTCAATTTTTTATTTCAAGGACAGGCAAAAGCGGAAATGTTAGTGTTTTTTGATCAGCAGGGAGCCAAACCCGATTATGTATTCAATGATAGATGGACACCAACCAACCGCAACGCTGAATATCCAAGAGCCTTTGGAATTAGCGATAGTTATAGCGGTAATCAAAGTGGAAACGTTGATAATTTTGAAGGTGCAGATTTTTGGCTGCGTGACGCTTCTTTTTTAAGACTAAAAGAGATTGAATTAGGATATACTTTTAACAAGGACGATATAAAAATAGGTGATTTGAAAGTATTTGTAAGAGGATTCAATTTGCTGACTATGTTTTCAGATGTATATAAACTTGGTTTGGATCCGGAGGCAACAGGATATAACAATTTCAGAAATGCGACCTATCCTTCACTCAAGACCTATACTTTCGGTGTGAACTTTAGTTTTTAATAAATATAAAAATGAAAAAAATGAAATATTTTAAATTAAAATATCTTTTTGTTGCATGTGGATTATTTGCAACAATAAGTTGTGAAGATGTTTTGGACACCACAGCATCAGATGCCTTTGCTGAAGATCTTATTTATAGTGATCCAGCCCAAGTAGAAAGATTGGTTTTTACTGCTTACAACAGTACTGAAAGTTGGGGGCTGAACAAAAACCAATGGTGGTCAAGACGATTTAATATTGAAGGAGCATCTTATGAAGCTAAGTTTAACTTTAACGATATAGATCAGTATAGACTTAGAGCTGGATGGACGGCTTCCAATGTTGGTGTTTTTAAAGAAAAATGGAGTAATTATTGGTTTTATGTAAGGTCGATTAATGAGTTTTTAGATAGGATTGATACTAGTAAAGCTATGCAAGATAATCCAGAAAAGGTAAGTTTGCTTAAAGCAGAAATGCAGTTTTTACGTGCCAATCTATATAGCAAACTTATTAGTTTTTATGGTGGTGTTCCTATTTTAGACCGTGCATTAGGCTTAAATGATGATTTTAATTTAGTGCGAAATAGCTATGAAGATTGTGTAGATTTTATAATTCAGGACCTTGATGCAGCCGCTGCAATATTACCTGAAACACGTCCTGATGCGGAATATGGTAGAGCGACTAAATTAGCAGCCTTAGCTGTAAAATCCAGAACTTTGTTATATGCTGCTAGTAAGTTACATGACCCAAGCACATCACCAAATGGCCCATTGTATGATTATACAAAAGCGAGCAAATGGCAAGATGCAGCAGATGCGGCAAAGGCCGTTATTGATTTAGTAGGTGCTAGGGATTTGATTGCTGTAAATAACGCTACCGATTACCAAAAACTATTTTTAACACCTAATCAAGACAATATATTCGTGCGTCCTTATGGAAATGATTATTATGATTTTGGTACCGATGTGAATACATTGTGGGATCAAACACAATCTCCTAGCGGTTATGGTGGATGGGGACTATCTTCGCCTTCCCATAATTTTGCTTTAGAGTTTAATATGGCAGATGGTACGAAAACGAGTGGTTCAGTTTCAACCTACAACCCAGCTAATCCTAACAATAACAGAGAAATGAGGTATTACGCCAATCTTAATTTTCAAGGTGCAATGTTTAGGGGGCGTGCGGTAGATTATGCTGTATTGACCCCTTTAACTTCTGGAAACAGTTCACTCAATGGGCCAGATTCTCCAAAAGGATTGGTGGATGGAATCGGGGTAAATCAGGGACATTCTTCAAAAACTGGGTATAACATTCGGAAATTTCAGGACGAAGGTATTGGATTAACAGATATATCATCTCAACGGCCTTATATATTATATCGTTTAGCTGAAATTTATTTGAATTATGCTGAATCTTCATATCATGTTGGACAAGAAGCGGCAGCCCGTGAATTTTTGAATAAAGTGATTACAAGAGCTTTACAGCCAGCAGTTACGGAAAGTGGCATAGAACTTTTAGAAGCTATTAAAAAAGAAAGGCGTATAGAACTGGCTTTTGAAGGACACAACTTTTTTGATGAAAGAAGGTGGATGAATGAAGCCCATTTAGGTTTTCCTGTAAAAGGCTTAAAATGGACGAAGACAACATTGGACGTTTATTCATTTACAGAATATACTGTCGTTACAAGACCATGGTTTGAAAGACAGTATTATTTGCCTATCCCTGCCACCGAAATCGAAAAGGCTCCGGCGATGTTACAAAATGATGGTTATTAATAAAATCCTGGAATATCCAAACATGGTTTGTTTGCTTAGTCATTATTTTGAAAATACCGAACAAAAATGTTCGGTATTTTTTTTATAAAAAGGTTGTCTAATTTCAATTAGTATCTCAAAATGTAATCAGGAAATTATTTGCTTAATTTTAGAAGAAGCCTTAATAGATTTAACTTAAAAAATATCGAATAGGTAAATTTTGGTAATCGAAGGGTAAATTCTACTAATGATTAGTTGAATATTTAAAGTTAATTTGTTTAATCCATTTTATAAAAGTATTAACATGAAAAAAATTCTATTTATTCTTACAACATTTCTGTTTCTTCACAACAGCTATGCACAGAAACAACCAAACATTGTCTTTCTCTTTGCTGATGATGCAGGTTATGCTGATTTTGGTTTTCAAGGTAGTACGGTAATGAAAACTCCAAACTTGGATAAATTAGCAAAAAAAGGTGTCAAGTTTACACAAGCGTATGTCACTGATGCCACTTGTGGGCCTTCAAGAGCGGGGCTTATAACTGGAAAATACCAACAACGGTTTGGATATGGCGAGATAAATGTACCTGGTTATATGAGCGATAATTCCAAGTTCTTAGGAGATGATATGGGGCTGCCATTAGATCAGGTCACCATGGCGGATTATCTTAAGAAACTGGGCTATGTGAATGCGATGTATGGTAAATGGCATCTAGGGGATGCCGATCGTTTTCATCCATTAAAAAGAGGGTTTGACGAATTTTATGGTTTTAGAGGTGGTGCCCGTAATTACTTTGCTTATGAAAACTTCAAAAACGTGCATCATGACAATAAAATGGAGCGTGACTTTGGAAACTTTGAAGAACCAGATGGCTATGCTACCGATGTTTTTGCAGATAAAGCCATTTCATTTATTGAAAGAAATCAAGATAAACCGTTTTTTATATATCTCGCATTTAATGCAGTACACACGCCAATGCAGGCTACACAGGAAGATTTAGACCGATTTCCAGATTTAACAGGAAAACGTAAAGAATTGGCAGCGATGACTTGGGCTTTGGATCGTGCCAGTGGAAAGATATTAGATAAATTAAAGGAATTGGGATTAGATGAAAACACAATAGTGGTTTTTTCTAATGATAACGGAGGTCCAACTGATAAGAATGCTTCTATAAATTTACCTTTAAGTGGGACTAAATCAAACCATTTAGAAGGTGGCTTAAGAGTCCCTTTTTTAATAAGCTGGCCCAAACATTTAAAAGGAAATACTGCCTATAATTACCCCGTGAGTACTTTGGATTTATTACCCACTTTTTATGCGGCCGGTGGAGGTGATGTTTCTGATTTAAAAGATATAGATGGGGTAAATTTAATTCCATTTTTAAAAGTCGAAATAAAGGGAAGACCCCATGAGACGTTATATTGGAAAAAGGAAGCTCGTGGCGCAATTCGTGAAGGCGATTATAAATTAATTCGATTCCCGGACAGGCCAGCAGAACTTTATGATCTGTCTAAGGACATCGCCGAGCAAAATGACTTAGCTTCAAAATACCCAGAGCAAGTGCGAAATATGTATAAAAAACTTTTTGAATGGGAGCTTACGTTAGAGCGACCTATGTGGATGCTAAAACAAGAGTTTGAGAAGTATGATATAGATCGTATGGATCGCTACAGAAGCCCGGAGCTTGTTGAAAAAGAAATGCACTTACCAGTGACACGAACTAAAAAGTTAGATTAGAAAAATAGCACATTTGTTAAGTACAAATGGAATTAAAGTTATGTGATATGAAATATATAAAACAGTACAATCTTGCACTTCTATTCAGTGTATTTATATTCTTAAATGCAAGTTGTCAAGTGAAAAAACAATCAGTATTAGAGTCACAGTCAATAGTGGGCCATAATCAAGATAAAAACATTTTGTATTATCCGCATTCTGATCCTGAAAACACAGGAGGATGGGTTCTTAACAAAGACGTAAGCGATGAGTTTGAAGGCACAGAAATAGATACCACCAAATGGTTTGTTGAGGGGTTGAATGGTGATTATTATATATGGAAAGGACGAGCGCCTTCTCAATTTGTCCCACATAATGTAATTGTTGAAAATGGTAAACTTAAATTAAGAACCCAATGGGAGCCTGATTATGCATTTGCGCAGGAAGAATATGCTGATGGCAATATGGGATCAGCTGCCTATGGCATGTATGAAGGTAAGCCATTGCCTATTACTACGGCTGCCGTGCTTACTAAAAAGCGATTTTTGAATGGCTATATGGAAGTTAAGGCCAAAGTGGGAGACGCTGCCATCACCGCAGCATTTTGGGCTATTGGATATGAGCAAGAGTTGGATGTGTTTGAGCTGATGGGGAATCCTAAAAATAAAAAAGGGAATATTAGAGAAAACTCTTATTTAGCTACCGCTCACGATTGGAGCCCTCCTGCAGAAAGGCCAACAAACGTATTTCAACATACCGAGGATCTACCTTTTAGAACCGCCGATGACTTTCATGTGTATGGCGCAGAATGGGGCGTAGATTTTCTTAAATTATTTATAGATGGAGAAATGGTACATCATTTTACTCAAGATGATGTTGGTTTGGATTGGATACTTAACAACCCAATGGAAGTGTGGTTGGATTCTGAAATATTCAAATGGTTGGGACTTCCTCATAAAGAAGAATTGCCTGTAGATTTTGAAGTTGAATATATGCGCGTTTGGCAACAACCGTCAGATAACCTATTAGCTAGAGATCGTGCTTTTTATGGTTTTGAAGGTCCTGTATTATTTGAAGAAAAGCCGAGACCTTTAACTATGGTTCCCGAAGATTCAACGCCTAACGACTATCAAAAGTTTTGGTTATTTGATGATGTGTCGTCAAAATATCTAAGCATCGTAGAAGGTGATTACGCTACAGGAGTTAACAGTCTTAAGTTTTCTGGTTTCGGAAAAAATGAAAGTTTGGAAGCCGATAAAGTAGTAGTTGTTTCTCCAGAAGGTGCGTTAAACATACCAGCTGGAGATTATATAGTATCCATGAAAGTTTGGTTGGATCAAGGGCGTGTTCCTGAAAAAATCCATGTCACTCTTAGAAGTCCTGAATTAAAAATTGAATTTACAGATCTTTCAGCGCTTCCAAGACGTCAGTGGGTGAAGGTTGAATCAAAAATATCAAGACAAAAGGCCTCTGAGGATAATGATCAAATGTTGATTGAAATCCATAAAAAAGATTTGCCTAAAACAAGAGCTGCAAAGCTCTTTATTGACGATATCGAAATTAAGAAATCGAAATAAGTAAAAGTTAAAATTTCAAAATTTACACCCTAATTACACTATGAAGACATATCAGAAATTAACACAAATAAATATAGGAGATTGTAATTGGACCAATGGATTTTGGGCAGAAAAATTTAAATTGTGCGAGGATGTCATGGTGCCCTATATGGGCGATGTTTTATGTGGAGATGTCGGCCATGCATTGAATAACTTTAAAATTGCTGCAGGTGAAAAAGAAGGTGAACATAAGGGAATGTTTTGGCATGATGGTGATTTTTACAAGTTTATGGAAGCCAAAACTTATGTGTATGCCCACACTAAAAACAAGCAACTTTTAGATGAACTCGATGAATATGTTGCTATCCTAGCTAAGGCACAAGAGGAGGATGGTTATTTGCAAACACAAATTCAGTTAAGAGAAGGGGTTGATAGGTATGAAAACAGGAAATATCATGAAATGTATAACAGCGGTCATTTATTGATTAGCGCGTGTGCTCATTATAAAATTACAGGAAAAAGAAATTTCTTAGATATTGCCATAAAACATGCCGATTTGATCTTCACAATCTTTATGCCCGATACGAAGCATTATGGGCGTTTTGGTTTTAACCAGACTCAAATTATGGGATTGGTTGATTTGTTTAGAATAACCGATGATCAACGGTATTTGAACTTAGCAGAAAAATTCATTAATAATAGAGGCAAGTATGAGGTAAAACATGACTCCACTACAGAGGGCTATCCTATTGGAGATATGGTCCAAGAGCGCACGCCTTTAAGAATTTCTGAAGAAGCTGTTGGGCACGCCGTTTTAGCGTTATATTATTATGCAGGTGCTGCAGATGTATATTCTGAATCGGGCGAGAAAGCCTTGATTGATGCCCTCGATAGGCTATGGGAGAATATCACTGAGAAGAAAATGTATGTTACTGGTGCCGTAGGACAGGCTCATTATGGTGCTTCCACAAATTTAGATATGATTGAGGAAGGCTTTATAGATGCTTATATGATGCCTAATATGACGGCGTATAATGAAACATGTGCTAATTTGTGTAATGCCATGTTTAGCTACAGAATGTTGACTATTCATGGGGAATCCAAATATGCCGACATTATAGAATTAGTATTATATAACAGTGGATTGTCTGGGATAAGTGTGGAGGGTAAAGATTATTTTTATGCCAACCCATTAAGAATGGTAAATAATACGAGAGATTATCATTCTCATGAAAATATTACAGAAACACCAAATAGACAGCCTTATTTGGACTGCTTTTGTTGCCCACCAAACTTGGTGAGAACAGTTGCCAAGGTTTCAGGATGGGCGTATAGCCTTACTGAAGACGGAGTTTCTGTAAACTTATATGGAAGCAATCATTTGGAAACCAATTTGTCCGATGGTTCCGAAATCAAACTCTCTCAAAATACTCAATATCCTTGGGATGGGTTGGTAACCATAACCATTGATGAATGTAAAGCATCGGCTTTTGATATTAAATTACGAATTCCTGCTTGGTGCGAAGATGCGATGCTTTCAGTTAATAATCAGACTGTAGATATTGAAATGCAGCCAGGCACATTTGCAGTCATCAACCGCGTTTGGAAAAAAGGGGATGTTATTACATTAAATCTTATAATGGAAGTTAAATTAATAGAAGGTCATCCTCGTATTGAGGAAGTTCGAAATCAGGTTGCTATAAAAAGAGGGCCTGTAGTTTATTGTATAGAATCTCCAGATCTTCCTGACGGTACTACTATTTTAGATGTTTATTTTAATGGGGATGCGCCTTTAAAAGCAGTACATAAACCAAATTTTTTAGGTGGCGTCACGGTTGTTGAAACTGAATTGCTACTGCGGAAAGATCATAAATCAGGCATGTACAGAAGTGTTGAAAAACCAAACTGGGAATCCTATAAAACGCAATTGGTTCCATATTACGCTTGGAGTAATAGAGGACAAGCAGAAATGACTGTTTTCTTACCTGTAATTTGGAATAATTAAAATTTAATATGCTTTATGTTAGTAAAAAATAAAAAAACACGGTCAACAAAGGCCGTTATCTGTTGTCTTTTGATGATTCTTTCATGCCAATCGTATCTTTTGGCACAAACTAAGGTTGGGAAAAACTCGTTTACTGAAGTTTTCCAAGATTTTCCAAGACAAGATAAAAATTTAAAAAAGTGGGATGCACCGGTGGTAGCAGATTTAGACCAAGACGGCTTTCCGGATTTACTCCTAAACGACCATACTTTGGGAGTTCAAGTTTTATGGAATAATCAAGGAAAATTCGCAAAACCCTATGACATTATTATGGGCGATCTACATGGAATTGCTGTTGGAGATATTAATAAAGATGGCCAGTTAGAAGTTATTATGTCGCGTGGTGGCGGTTCCGGAAGTAATGCTAGAAATTCAAAGATATATACGGTAAAAGGAAGGGAGTTTATTCCATTACCAGATTTTGATATTCCTTTAGAAATGATGAGAGGCAGAACCGTAAAGTTTATAGATGGCGATAATGATGGTGATTTAGACCTATTGAACTTTGCGTTCCCAGATTCAGAAAAAAAAGGTAAAACTGAGAATTACATCTATAAAAACAATGGAAATGGGGATCTTATACTCCATTCCACATTGCCTGCCATTAAAGTAGATGGACAAAAAACCTTAGTTACAGATTTTAATGGGGATAATATTTTGGATATTTTATTGTATGGTCATGGAAACGTAAAAGCGTATCAAGGCAATGGTGATTTAACTTATAAGGACGTCACAGATAAAATATTCCCTTACAATTTAGATGAGGTCACTGGTATTTCTGAAATTGATTATGATAATGATGGCGATTTTGATCTCTATTTTACAAGAGGCCTAGATTTTGAAAAAGGAGAAACTTTCTATGATAAAGAATCGAAAACTTTCGGATTTTTTACAAAACGCGGTGCATTTCAATTTGATGATTTAGAAGTAGGAGAAGTGCTAAATATGGAAAACTTTCAATCACAATGGCCAAATGCGAATACCTATTTTATAGGGGAATCGTCTTATGACTATAAATTTGAAGGTGAAACACACTCTGGTAAAAATATTAAATTGGTAAATAGCAATGCGCTCGGTTTTCCTGACAATGCAAACTACGAAGATAAAAAGGGCTGGTACATAGGTTATGTTGGAAATAACAAATGGCGCATCGCTGGTTTTCTGTTCGCGCCTGCTTCTGGAATTGTTCACGGTGTAAAAAATTATAAAGAATCAAATCATCCAAAAGGTTTGAATGATGTGTTATTAGAAAATAAAAAAGGGCGTTTTGAAGATGTTACCAAACACCTTAAACTTTCTTTTGATGAGCATTCCGTGGGCGTTCAAACAGCTGATTTTGACAATAATGGATTTCAGGATATTTTGGTTATTAAAAGAGGTGATTTAATTTATGAAAATGAATCATTGCTTTACTTAAATAAAGGTAAATTAGGATTTGAAAAAATAGAAAATCACAATATAATTACAACAGAATTAGGGGCTAATGGCATGGCTGTTGGAATTATTGATTATAATCTTGACGGTAAGATAGATGTTGTTATCGGTAATGAACGCGGAAAATGGCATCTATTCAAAAATGAATTATCTGAAGCTCAAAAAAACAATTTTGTAATTATTGATGTTGATAATTCAAAATCAGAAAAAGCAACTGCGCTTGGGGCATTAGTAGAAATTAAAGCTTGTGGCAATTCACAAAAACAACGCATAGGTTCTACGGGAGCGGCTTACTCACTTAGTTTTAATAATCTTGTTCATTTCGGATTGGGAGATTGTGATAAGCCTATACAAATAAAAGTCACTTATTCTAACGGCGAAACAATTGATCAAAAGGTAAAAAATTTAAATAACATAGTGTCCATTGGAACTATTAATACACCATAATTCATGAGTTCATTCAAGAGAAACGCATTTGCCTATTCTTCTATCGTTGCGATGGGCGGTTTTGTATTCGGTTTAGATGCCGCTTTAATATCAGGTGCATTTAAATTTATAACGGCAGAATTTAATCTCAATGAATGGCAAGTGGGCGCCCTTGGTTTTGGACCTGGAATTGGTGTGTTGGTAGCATTGCCATTGGCTGCTTGGTCTAGTAATAAATACGGACGTAAAGCAACTTTAAAAATCATCGCTGCACTGTATTTAATTTCAGCTTTAGGGTCTGCATTTGCACCTTCTTTTATTACCTTATTTGGAGCCCGATTTTTAGGGGGTCTGGCATTTAGCTCTATCACTTTGGCCGCTATGTATATTGGCGAAATAGCTCCTGCACAATGGCGTGGTAAGTTAGTATCGATGACGCAAATCAATATTGTTATTGGGCTTACTGCAGCGTATTTTATAAATTATTGGATTTTACAAGTCACTAACTCTGATGCTGAATGGGTCACAACATTTGGGATAAGAGAATATACTTGGAGATGGATGTTAGGCATTGAAATTATCCCTGCTCTAATATGGTTTGGGTTGCTTTATACGGTTCCTTGCAGTCCTGCTTGGTTAGTTTATAAAGGTAAATTTGAAGAAGCAAAACGAACCTTAACCAAAGTGATTCCAGAATGGGAAATAGATAAACACGTGGCCGAAATGCAGCAAAGCGTTGCAGAAAGCAATAAAGATCGCTCAGTTGGAAGTCAATTAAAAGAGATTTTTAGTAAAAAAATGAGTATTGTAGCCATAGTGGCTTTAACGATGGCCATTGTACAGCAATCCACAGGCATCAATGCGGTATTAACTTATGCGCCAACAGTAATGGAACAGTTAGGTTTAGGCGAAAATGCGGCCTTTGAACAAGCAATTTGGATTGGTTTAACCAGTGTGATATTTACGATTTTATCACTTGTTATGATTGATAAAGCAGGAAGACGACCTATGATGATTTCTGGCCTAGTTTGGGTTATTTTGAGTTTAGGTTTATGTGCTTATGGGTTTGGCACTGCTAAATATAAAGTTACTAATGAAGCAATTGCTGAAATGCAGGATATTTCAGACGTTAATAAATTAAAAATATTAGTTGGTAAGCAATTTGCTACGGATATCGAATTTAAAGATGCGGTTAAAAACGTTATGGGTGAGATATCTGCTAGAGATAATTCAAGTGTTTTTTTACAAAAATTTGCAGTATTAAATGCAACCTTAATTTTAATTGGGATTCTAAGTTTTATTGCGGCATTCCATTTCTCGGTAGGTCCCATAATGTGGGTACTGCTTTCTGAAATTTTTCCAATATCCTTAAGGGGTATCGCTATACCTTTTTTCGCTTTAATTTCTAGTACAATAAGTGCTTTAACACAATTATTTTTCCCGTGGCAGCTTGCTAATATGGGGGCAAGTACCATTTTTTTATTTTACGGAGGGTTAGTGTTTGTTGGACTAGTGATTTTGTATAAATACTTACCAGAAACAAAGAATTTAACGATAGAAGAAATTCAGGCTAAGTTGAAAAAAAAATAGTCAATTTAATTAAATAATGTTTTGGAAATGAAAAGACATTTTTATTGAAATTTCTTCAACATACTTTTTGACTTCTTAAATTTAATTATTGGATGCTATTAATGTACCTATACTGCCACAGCCATTGCTTTTAGATGGCATAGAGTAATTTTTAAAAATTGTAATATTTTTAAAAATACAATGTGAATAGTTGTACTTCCTATCCAAATCACCATTGAGATAATATAATGCACACAAAAGGTAATTTTGACACTTAAAATCGGTTTAAATTTTTCGAAATTGTCATACCAGATAAAACTAAATTAATACACATAAGTCTTATGAAAATACGTCTGATTTTAATAGGGTGTTTATTACTTGCAATGAGTTGTAAGACAAATGAGACCACAAAAAGTGGAACTTCAAAAAAAGAAACATCGAAAAAGAAACCAAACATTCTGTTTATTGCTATCGATGACTTACGTCCGGAACTCGGTGCTTATGGTTCTGATGTCGTAGTAACACCTAATTTGGACAAATTGGCAAGTGATGGTTTGCTTTTTAATAGAGCCTATTGTCAACAAGCAATCTGTAGCCCATCTAGAGCAAGCTTGATGACAGGCGCTCGTCCAGAAACAATTAATGTTATAGAAAACTTCACTTATTTTAGGGATGAAAATCCAGACATGATAACCTTACCACAGCATTTTTGGGCTAATGGTTATGAAACTACTTATACTGGAAAAATATATCATAATGATGCCTTTGGTGATCTTGAATTGTCTTGGAGTAGGAAAGCTGCCACTGAAAAAATGACGATTAAGAAAGAAAGTACTCCTGGTGGCTTTGCTTTGCCTGAAAATCAAGAAATGTTTAGAAAAAACATGGCAGACATGATTGCTAAATATGGCGAAGATGCACCTAGAAACGGTCTAGGTAAAGGGCCAGCTTATGAAAATGCAGATGTACCTGACACTTTTTATGAAGATGGTTATAATACAGAGTTGGCAATTGTTACCATGAAGGATATGTTAGAAAAAAATCCTGACAAGCCTTTCTTTTTAGGTCTTGGAATGAAAAAGCCGCATTTAGATTGGTTAGCTCCCAAGAAATACTGGGATTTGTATAACCCTGATGACATTAAATTAGCTACTCAAACTTCTGGTCCAGAAAATGGTGCTGCCATGGGTTTACATCCTTCATTTGAATTGCGTGCCAGATATGGCATCCCTAAAGAAGGTCCTATTGAAGATGACCTGGCAAGAACATTAAAACATGCCTATTTGGCCAGTGTTTCTTATATCGATGCTCAAATAGGTAGAATGATCGACGCTTTGGACGACGCAGGCATAAGAGACAATACCATCATTATCGTTTGGGGAGACCATGGTTGGCATTTAGGCGAAATGGGGATTTGGGGTAAAGCCACAAATTATGAAATAGGAACACGAGTTCCCTTGATGATTTGGACTCCAGATATGCCATCAGGAAGTAGAGGGAAAACAACCAACGCATTAGTTGAGTTGGTTGATATGTATCCAACTCTGTCGGAATTGGCAGGTCTCGAACTGCCAACACATTTAGAAGGTCAAAGTTTTGTTCCCCTATTAAAAAAACCGAATAGAAATTGGAAAAGTGCTGCCTTCAGTCAATTTCCAACACCTGCATTACGAGAGTGGGCTGCAAACCCATTGTCAAAGGGAATGCGTGAGACCTATTTTGGCCCTTTAATTAGAGAGGTTGAAGGTAAAATTATTGAACAACAAGGCGATAAATGGGACCGGAAATTATTCGAAAATAACTTAATGGGTTATGCAATGCGTACCGATAGGTACCGATTTATTGTTTGGAAGGATTATAAAAATCCAGAAAAAGAACCTGTCTTTATCGAATTATTTGACCATACAATTGACCCAACAGAAACAAAAAATATAGCTTTTGAAAATCCGGAGGTGGTTAAAGAACTTATGGATCAGTTTAATAAAGGTTGGGAAGGAAATATGGCAAAATTGTAAATAAAAATACACAATGAAATTTTTTCTATATTGTTTTATAACATTACTAACTTTTAGCTGTATAGCTCAGCAATCGCAAACAGTTTCTGTCGAAGAGAATTACAAAGGATGGAATTGGGAGAATGTGCATGTTGCTAAAAATAAATACATTAGTGTGGTGGTGGTGCCAGATGCTGGTGGAAGAATTTTAGAATACAATTTAGGTCAAGTCCCTTCATTATGGTTGAATCCTGAGTTATTAGGCAAAACCTTTCCTGCAACCGACAAGGTAAAAATAAACGAGTGGCGCAATTTTGGGGGCTATCGGTTGGTACCACTGCCTTACGAAAATTGCTCGGTAGATAAGTTAGGAAATCAAGGTAAACGTTGGCCACCACCAGCTATTATTGGCGATGCTAAGTATGACATTACTATTGGTGAAAATAAATTAGGCTTTCAAACTATTGAAGTAGAATCTGGTGTACAGCAGTTGCCTGTTCCACAGTTTTTCGAAAATCAAGGATTTGTCTATCCTAATAAAATAGAAGAAGAGCTCCAGTATTCAAGAACACTCTATATTGAGCCTAACAGTAGCTTAGTGTATATAGATCATACGCTCAAAAATGTTGGTGATACAAATGTGAAACGTGGACTTAAAATATCAAGTCAGCACGTTTCAGAAACTAAACGTGGTTTGCGGGATGGTGAGAATTATGTGGCTTATATTCCGTTTGATAAAAGCCTTAAATTACCCAATGGAGAACAATTTGAGATTACTACAGATTCGGAACAGCGTTGGAAATATCTTAATCGAAATCGTTTCAAACTAGATAAAAACAATCCGGAACATATTGAGAAATATTACAATAATGGTACAAATTGGAATGGTGAGGTGGCACCGGGAATTTATGAAGTAGCATACGACTATAATCAAATGGCAGGCATTCATATGATTTCTTCAGAGTCTTGGTTATGTTACGTCAATAAAAAAACAAACACCGCTTTTGCAAAAATAATGGAACCGTACAATCCTGAATTAGAATATGACCAAGGATTGAATAATGCTATTTTTTGTAGTGGTTTATCTGAAGGTTATATAGAAACTGAAGTGCAAACACCACTATACGATTTGGCACCAAAGAAAAGTTTTATATATAGAGAAATTCACGGCGCAGCACAAATTGAGAACGCACCAGTATTGGGCGTGAATGTTGCAGGTATTATAACTAAAAAGTTGGCGTTCACGGATACGGGGAAAAAAATGATTGGCACTTATGGTGTGTTTAAGGAAGGAAAAGCTGTATTGCAATTTAAAACAGGGGGTGAAGTATTGAAATCTCAAGAACTAAACACCGTCAATCCTTTGGAAATATTTAAGCTGAATGTAATAGTAGATAAACCGGACTATTTCGATACAGTACAAATTGTGATTGTAGATATTCAAAAGAACGAAACAGTATTAGATATACTTTATTTAAGGTGAATTATGGGAAAAAGTGTCTTTTACGTTATATTAATTTTTAGCATCTTGTTTGTGAGTTCTGGACAATCACAATCTTCCGAAAAGATCGCAAATCAAAAAATAAAGGAGTTAAAAAAACTTATACAAGCTTTAGAAAAACTAAATATAGAAGCTTTTAAAGAAGAATTGGCAATCGCAACGGCTGAAGAATTCTTGAAATATGCCAATTGGGATGAAAAAAACATCAAAGAAAACACGGAACATTTCAAGCAGATAAACATCTACAAAGACAGTGCACTCGTAATGGCTCAGAAGTTGCCTGAATTTGAAAGAAATGATATCATAAAGTTATTAGACGAAACAATTGAAGTGGCTGAACTATTGATATCAGGTAAAATTAAAAGAACTCCATATGTTAGACCTGATTGGTCACAAATAGTAATTGATGGAAATCGTTTGTTATATAGAAACAAGCCCGTGTTTTTGCATGATTACACATGGAAGCCAAGCACACCAAAACTATCGAAGTACTTTGGTGGTTTGAATAATTTTTTAATCAATCCTAATCAGCTAAAAACTAAAAACGGAGATCTGAATTCAAATGTACTCCAACGCTTGAAGGAAGGTTCATCTAATAATGCTGGATTTGTTTTTATCTCACATAAAGACACCCCTCAATGGGCAGAAGAAGTCTATGGTACTGAGTTGGATAAAATAATGGGTAAGCCTTTTACATCCTATGATATAGATAATCCAGGTGCAAGAGATATGTTGTCCAAACTATTCAAGGCCACAGTTCCATATTTAGCAGATAAAAAACACACACAATTAGGTTATATGTTGGCTAATGAACCACGCTGGGCTAATTATTCCAATGGAAATAAAAATGTGTGGTTTAGGGCAGATGTATCAAAATACACATTAGATAAATTTGAAACTTGGCTTCATAAAAGGCATGAAACCATTGAAAAATTGAATTTACTTTGGGAGACAAATATGTCTGATTTTAATGAGGTAGCGTTACAGCTTCCGGTTGATCTATCTGAAAGAGGAACTGCAAAATGGTATGATTGGACAACGTTTAATCAAGAGCGTGTAACAGAATGGTTTACATTCATGAAATCTGAAATTCGTAAGTACGATCCCCAAGCTAAAGCTCATTTAAAAGTGATGCCTTCAATTTTTACGGATAATGATCCCGACAGCGGTGTCGATTGGGAAGCACTGACTGAATTGAGTGAGATCAATGGAAATGATGCCGCATCTCATTACAATACAACAAAACCAAATTCTAGTGATTGGGATGATAATTATGCTTGGGGCTGGCGAGAGTTGTTTATGGGATATGATTTTTTGAAATCTATTCAGCCCAACCAAATTAATTTTAATTCTGAGAGCCATCTATTGAGCGGAAGTCATGTGCGCGATTTATATATGAATCCAAAATATGTAAGAGCGGCATATTGGTCTGCTCATATATTAGGATTAAACGCTACACAAACTTGGTTTTGGCCTCGGAGACCTGACGGTTCTTTACGACCAAATTCCGAAAAAGGATATGCAGGATCTAACAATCAACAGCCACGCGTAACTTTTGAGCTGGAAAACACGATATTGGATCTAAATCGTTTTTCGGAAGAAATCACGGCATTTCAACAGCAACGAAAGCCAATTCGGTTATATTACTCTAAAACATCGGCAAGTCAAAATGCAGATTACATGAACAAAACTTTTGGCTTGTATGAAAGTTTGAATTTTGAAGGCATTCCTCTAGGTTTTGCGACTGAAAATATCATCAAACGGATTGATAATAAGGAGTGGGAAGTCATTTTAATTTATGAAACTCAACAAGTCACCATTGACGAACTGCAAGCGCTTCAATATTATTTAGATAACGGCGGAACTATAATTACAGATGAAATAAGCCTGAAAACTGATGCCTATGGAGCATCACTTCCTGCTTTGGATCAAAGTAAAGGAAAGCTACTTGTCGTTTCTACTTTGCAAGAAATGAAAGGAAGAACACTTTCATTATTACAAGAAAAAGAATTATTGCCAGCAATTGAAATCATTGAAAATGATGGTGAGAGTGCTAAGAAATGCATCTGGCGAGTGATTGAAAATGACAAAGGAAACCATGTGTTATCCGTTGTTAATGTTGGGAAACATGACGTCACGTTAAATTTTAGAAATAGAAAAACAAATAGAGCAATAGCTTTCAAAGAATTAATAAGTGATATACCAATCAAATTTGGTCCAGTATTAAAACCTTACGAAGTTTTGTTTATCGAAGAACTTAAAAATTAATCTTTTAACTTATGAAAAAACTAATAAAAACACTGATCGTAAGCAGTTTAACACTGTTTTTAGCAACGAGTTGCAATTCCACCAAAAATGGCGCAGATGAATCCAAGAAGTCAACTGAATCCATCGAAACTGTAATAAATACGCCAAAACGTCCAAACATAATCATGATTTTATGTGATGACCTTGGTTACGCTGATGTGGGGTTCAATGGTTCAAAAGATATTAAAACGCCAGCATTAGATGCTTTAGCTGCAACTGGAACAAAATTTACATCGGGCTATGTGCCACATCCATTTTGTGGTCCAAGTAGAGCAGGAATTTTAACAGGTCGTTACGCCCATACCATTGGCGCACAATTTAATTTGCCTCCAAATAGTGAAACAATTGGAGAAGGCATTGATGTCAACGAAAAATTCATGAGTAAAATGCTTAACGAGTCGGGTTACAGGACTGGACTTGTCGGAAAATGGCATTTAGGCGCAATAGATAAGTATCATCCGAATAATAGAGGGTTTGATGATTTTTATGGTTTTCTAGGCGGAGGACATGACTACCATCCAAATGAGTATAAAGCGAAATTCGCAGATGCTAAGAAGCGTGGGGCAGACGTAATTTTCGAATATTTATTACCTCTTGAACATAATGGAAAAGAAGTAAAGGACGATGATGAATACTTAACAGATGAGTTGTCTAATCATGGAGTACAATTTATAGAAGAATCCTCTAAAAAAGATAATCCATTCTTTTTATTTATGTCCTATAATGCACCACACACACCGTTAGAGGCCAAAAAGGAAGACATGGAATTGTTTGCTGATATCAAAGATAAAGATCGCCGTACTTATGCAGCGATGGTTTATGCTGTAGATAGAGGAGTGCAGAAAATTGTTGAAACTTTAAAGGCCACTGGAGAATATGAAAATACATTGATTGTTTTTTATAGTGATAATGGCGGACGACCTGATAAAGGTGCAAGTAATTTCCCTTTAAAGGAAGGTAAGGGAAGCGTTTATGAAGGTGGTTTTCGGGTGCCAATGTTTTTTCACTGGAAGGGGGTTGTGCCAAGTGGTGTAATTTATAATAGCCCAGTTTCTGCTTTAGATTTATATCCAACATTTGCGAAATTAGCAGATGCTAAAATTCCAGCAGCGAAGATTTTAGACGGGAAAGACATGTGGAATAACATCATGATAAATAGAGAAGGTCGCATAGATGACAACATCTTTGTCATGAGGCACAGAAATGGATTTAGTGATGTAGGTGTCAGAAATGGAAAATGGAAAGCGGTGAAGGCCTATAATCAGCCATGGAAGTTATTTGATATTGAAAAAGATATTGAGGAAGCTAATGATGTTAGTAATGCCTATCCAAAAGTTCTAAAAAAATTAGTTGCAGATGCCCAAGATTGGAGTAAGACCCATATCCAACCAAGATGGTGGCATGATGAAAAAACTGGCATTGAATGGAAAGCTGATGGGATGCCACATTTTGATAAAACATTTCATCTTAATTAAATCTCATTTATATACTCAACTCTCAGAAAGTGTGTAAACAAAAATGGGCAGGGATTATATTCCCTGTCCATTTTTGTTTAATTTAATATCTGACGTTCATCATATTGAAGATTTTGTAATATCGCTTTCATTGAGGATATAAACAAAGTTGGTGAACGCGCCATTTTAAATATGATTCAAAAGAGTAGCATCGAAATGAGGTTGTAGGACAAAATTGGTAATCAGGATATTCAATGAGAAGCCTCATTGGCACTTAAAACTGCGATGATTAAGATTAGAAAATCAATGCTGTTTTGTAACGATTTAGAACCTGAATTTTTCGAAAATAATAAATAACACTATCCGATCAAGTGTGTAATTTTAAAATAGCAGGAGTTGACATTTTTAAATCTTAACCTGCATTTTTTATAGATCGTTAGGAACTGATTCCGAAGATCCCTTAAAATTAATCATCTCTCTTAACAATGTGTAAAAATTATATAATAAAATAGCGGGGTCCACCGCTATTTTATCAACTTACACACATAATGAGATATTCCCGAAAATAAGTTTTTTCATCAATTACTAAGATCAGATAAGTGACTTCAATATTTGGTTAATTCGTTTTTGAGCTGACGTCATCGTTAAGTTGTTCGACACCTTTCCTTGAAAATAATAATAAAATACAGAATTCCAGTAATTTTTACTTCTTCATTTGAAATTTATTAGGGTGATTTTATTTGTTTTATTGCGTGCGTCATATGTGAAAGCTATATCAATTTGATTCTTATTCGAGTCTCTTCAGATGATAGTAAAACCTATAAATTCTTTAGAACCATAAAAGAGAATTTTATTAATTCCACATTTAAAATTTTAGAACGACCTCGTGCTCCCAATCATTAACATGTACATATAAAAATCATTTTATAATTTAGAGCTTTTTATTGTTTTTCTTTCACTTCAAGTAATAGTATCTCTTCTGATGCTAAGTCAAAAATTGAATCTACATTATTGGAAGTCATTAAGTTAATAATGGTTGCTTCAGCTCCGGATTTAAACGAAAGCTTGACCTTTGTAGTCTTATGACCTACATTCAATAAATTAACTAAATAAGAACTATCTGCTTGTTGCACAACACGTGAAACAATTGTTTTATGGGACTCCCCATTGTCTGATTCGATAATAATATTAGGCATTTGATCTTCTATTTCTTTTAATGCAACTTTCTTCAACTTGAGAATGTTCGAATCCTCTATGTTGATTATTTTTCCTTTACTATTAGATAAATTTTTCAATCGTTTTTCTCCATACTCATTCATCGATAAGCTGTTGGACGAATCAAGGATCACAGTGCCTCCATTATCTAAATAGGTTTGAAGTGCAGAAAACTCGGCATCTGTCACATAGTTGGTTTTATAAACAACGATCGCTTTCCATGTGTTATCTTGTTTTTCTATGATGTTTTTAGTGACAAAACCTAGAGGAATGCCTTCAAAGAATAAGGATTCGTAAAGTTCATTTGTTTTAGTCATATAATCAGACGTGTTAATTGCAGCAGTCTCTGAATAGAATAATCGTAGGGGGCGGGCTTGTTGACGAAGAGCAATTATTTCTTCGGAGAAAGTATTTAAATCGTACATTACTTGCGTCACTTCGTTTGTAATATGAGGCTGCATATTATTTGAGCCTGCATATGCACCTCCTAAACCAGGATCGAAAAAATTTAAGTCGCCTTCCAAACGATCTTCAGGTGATCCATCGGGATCGCGAGCCCAAAACCAGCCCATATTAGCATCCATACCCATTAACGTAGATAACCAATACACATTGCGCACATAACTGGTGCGTGCCTCTAAATCTCTCCACATACCAGATGAAAGGAAATGGGATTCAGAGTTAATGTTGATTTTATTTGGACTAACCGACTCTAAGAAATCATGTAAAATTGCCATCCCATCCCATTTATAGGCATACTTCTTGTGCCATTCAGAATCAATGTGAGGTCTAATGCTCGGGCTGCCCAACGCTTTGGCGTCATGACCTATCATGGTTGTTAGTTCAGTAAGCGCTTCAAAATCGATCCCATGAGAGCGAGAGTCCTCATAGAATGAACGTGGAAACAATTTGATGTGAGTATTAGCTTCTGGATTTACAGAATGTAATTCATCTTGATTAAACTTAAACCACTCCGTACTTCTATCCATATGGTAGCGATTCCAATCATACCATTGTGGGGAGCCTCTTAATGATGTATCAATGGGAATTTCAATTTCAACTGTATCAAAATTATCAAATGATGCACCCCAATTAGAATTCAATTTCTTGATATTTCCCTGATAGGCTTTATTTAGCCAAGATCTGAACTTGTTCCGGGTATAAGATGAGATGTCATTCATCTCATCGTATTTGTAGGTCCAATGATTTTTTTCTGAATACCAATGTGGCTCGTTGGCAAAAATATACCCTAACTCTGTAACTTTTTTGCCTTTTGTGAGTTTCCCGGTATGTCGGATGATTTTTCCCCAAACTTCTCTTGCAAGAGGGTTGTCAATATCAAAACCCGTAAATAACGAACGACCTTTTCTGATTTCTGGTTCTTGCTTTTCCACCCATTCAGGAATTCCCATAGACCAATAATATAAAAATCCAATATTAGTATCAGGTATATCTGTGAGTTTGCTCATTAACTCTTCATCGAAGGTTCCATCTTCTTTTAATAAAAAAGAGTTAATAGCTCGGTCATGATCTACAGGATAGAGGTTTTCTCCCCCATGATACATGGCTCCTAAATGATCATTGTAAACTTCGGTATTCGTTAAAGGTTGACCAACTGTTTTTGAAAAATAATCATATGGAAAAGAAGGCCTGTTATTGCTAATAAACATGTTGTCTCCCGCTTTGGTATTTTGCCAGTCTACTTTATTGACAGGTCGGCGCCGAATTTCGCCATTAAGTTCTTGTTTTAGAATATCTATCCCTTTATCTAAAATTTCGATAACTTTTTTACGCTCATAATCTGGTAATTCTTCGGCAAGTTGTAGCTTGTTTTCAGCATAATAACGTTCATAGCCAAACAGTTTCTCAATGGCTTCTTTATTGGCTTCATCCCAATTGGCAAATTTTAGAAACTCTTTAGAAAACCATAATAGCGTTTTTTCTCTAGTTATATCTATAGATTTGTCTTCTGCTTCTTTCATTAAAGATTCAAGAGTCTCAATTTTCTTTAAGGCCTCTTTTTCGAATTTAGAGGAATTGCTGCACGCGTTAAGAACTATAATAAATACGAGACCAATTATCAATGTGTGTTTTGTCATAATAACTAATGATTAATAAGTTAAATTAGATTATGTAAAATAGCAATAATCAGAAAGAATAATAATCTCCATAATTACCATGATATAGTATGAATTTAACCAAAGAAAACAAATTGATTTATTAAGATGATTTCTGATGTCTGTGGTAAGAGAGTTTACTTATTGATTTATTATACAGTTTTTTATAAAGATTTTCAACATTCATTAATAACAAAATATTATAAACATTATGAACTTTGTAAAATTTCTACTCCAAACGGTTAGAGTTTTACACTTATCATAACAGAGAGTATTGATGATTCGTACTCACAAAGAGATTAGAATTAGATTTCAAATTATAATTTGGAATCTATGACGTAATAAATGATTAAATTATAGTTTTTGAAGGAGAATGGAATATTGTGTCATCACAAAATTCGATTTCGGTTTAGAAAGAATCGGGAAATATGGCAATTACAAAATAACTGAAGTATAATCCTGCTTTCAGCAGACCCTAAATATTCTTTTTATTCTGTTCTAAATCTTGTGTAATTGCTTAGATTTATATTTTATTGAATAATAATAAATTCTATAATATAGTTATTTTAAGCTTTATGTTGAATAAACACCTAATTGTTCTACTATTTACTTTATTCTCCATTAATTGTTTAATTGCCCAAGAAAAAAATTTAAGATTTTCTCAAAAATTTAATATTTCTGATGGATTAGCACATAACGGGGTTACATCTATGTATGAAGATTCCAGAGGGTTTCTGTGGTTTGGTACTTATGATGGAATAAGTAAATATGATGGTTATGAATTTAGAACATATAAGAATTCCATTGATGAAGATTTTTTAACAAGCAATCGGGTTAGGTCTATAAATGAAGACAATCATGGCAATTTATGGATTGGAACAGATGAAGGAATAACAGTTTTTAATTTTCTCAGTGAAAAGTTTACTAAAATCCATTTAAATAAAATATCTGGAAAAAAAATTAATGGACCCATTATCCGTAAAATTTTAATAGATAAAGAATCTGATTTGGTGTTATGCCTGACAGAAGGCTATGGAGTGTTAGTTTTTACAAAAGACTTTGAATTTTTGGGGCAGTTTAAACCATCACAGAAAATCTACCCGAATGACGTTTCATTTTTTGACGGAATACATTTGGATGAAACATCATTTCTATTTAGTACATCTTCGGGATTATTACTTTTCGACATAACTGATAAAACTTTCAAATCTATTTTAAATAATGAAATCAATTATGCAAATTCGATTATTGCGATTGATGAGAAAACCTTATTGGTTTCACTTTCTAAAGGAGTATCAATGATAAAATATGATGCAAATTTGGAAGCTAAAACCTTTAAAATTGTATATGAAGGATTAGAAAACTATAAGTTTAATGATCTTTTGCTTGATAAGCAGGGGAATCTTTGGCTTAGCGAATTAAATGATGGTGTTTTTAAAATTGACGATTTAGAATTAATTAGGAATAAGAAACAGTTTGAATTAGAAAATTTTAATGATAACCTTAAGATTTTAAGAGGAAGTTTTTTAATGACAACAAAAGAAAATGATTGTTGGTTTGCTACTTTTAATAAAGGAGTATATAAAATTAATAATAATATCAATCCATTTAAGAGTTATAATATTAAGATGGATTACAAATTTGGATTGCGTTCCAATAGTGTCACTCATATTGCACCAATAGGTCAAGACCATGTTTATGTATCTGCAACTTTAGGTGGTTTAGCATTGTTCAATACAAAGAGTGGTACGTTTAAACCTTTACCATTTAATCTACCTGATAAAGCAGACCTAAACGTAGAAGCCGTATACACTGATTCAAAAAAAAATATTTATATCTATATCGTAGGTGAATCTACGATATATCGAAAAAAACCAGGGACTGATGATTTTGAAAAAATACCTCTAAAAAATCTTTTGTCATCGACTTCTCCAGGGATAAGATCTTTTACAGAGGATGCACGTGGGAATATTTGGATAGGTGCTTTTAACGACGTCTACAAGATATCTATAAATGAAGTCAATAAAGTTGTTAAAGTAGAATCATTAAATGACAACCCCTATTTTAAGAATAAAAAAATATCACTCGCAAGAAGGATTTATGCTGACCCTATTTTCGATTTTATATGGATTGGTGCAGATTCTGATGGATTGTTTAGGATAACCAATAAAAAAGATACTGTGATTGAAGAATTGGTTATTGATCAGTTCTTGAAGGATAAACACAATCAATTTTCTATATCAAGTAATTTTGTGTCTTCAATGATTAGGTTGCCTAATGACGACATGTGGATCGGAACCGAAGGTGGTGGGATTTGCAAAGTTATAGATAGTGATTCAAATCCTAAATTCATTCCTTTTACTGAGAAAAATGGGTTATCAAATAATGTCGTAAAAAACATATTATATGATGATGAGTATAATTTATGGATTACGACCAATATAGGGTTGAATAAGTTTAATACGCGAGAGAATAAATTTAGAAAGTTTAATTCCACCGATGGTTTACCTTTTGAAGACTTCTGGTTTGCTGCCGAAAAATTAGATAATGGTACCATGATTTTGTCCGGTCTGGATGGTTTTTGTTATTTCAACCCTAAGGACATTCATACTACTGAAAAACTTCCGAAATTGGAATTTGAGAATTTGAAAATTCTCAATAAAATAATTGTCCCAGGTGATACAATTAATGGTCGCGTTTTACTGAATAGAAGTTTGACCTACGTAGATGAAATAGAACTTACACATAATGAGAATGCATTTTCACTAGATTTGACAAGTTTACATTTTGCCAACAACAAAAATCATTTTATAAAATATAAATTATTGCCAATAAATCAAGATTGGATAGAAGTCCCCTCCAATCAAAGAACAATTAATTATAGCGGCCTCAGACCGGATGAATACGAATTAATAGCGATTGCTTCAAATTCATTGAATGAATGGACCGTTCCAAAATCATTAAACATAATAATTAGACCTTCCATTTGGAACACTAATTTAGCCTATATAATTTATACTTTTTTAGGTGCATTCTTAGCTTATGTAATCATTAGCTTCATTTTAAAAATTCAATCTTTAAACTATAAAGTAAAAATAGAACAATTGGAAATCGATAATGTTAAAGAAGTAAATGAAGCCAAATTACGTTTTTTTTCAAATATTTCCCATGAAATAAAAACACCTTTAACATTAATTTCAGAACCAATCAATATGTTATTAGAGCGTTTTAAAGGTAATCCAGATATTGGCGAAAAACTTGTCTTAATGGAGCGTCAGTCTAAAAAAATTCATCATTTAATAGAACAGGTACAAGACTTTAGAAGATCGGATGTCAATGCATTAAAGATGAATTATTCAAGATTTAGCTTTAACTCGTTTGTTGAAGATATAGTTGAGGACTTTAAACTTTTAGCGAAAAATGACAACAAAAATCTGGAAGTTATAGGCGAAAAATCGATCATTGTGGTTTCAGGTGATAAAGATAAAATGGAAAAAATATTTAATAATTTGCTTAGCAATGCCTTTAAATTTACTAAAGCTAGCGACACTATTAAAATCAAATACAAGAGTGATGGAAAGGATCTAATTGTTTCCATTATAGATTCTGGTATGGGCATAGATAGTATAGACTTAGAGCATGTTTTTGAGCGATTTTATCAATCCCACAAACAACAAAATGTTCACATACAAGGCTCAGGTATTGGTCTGGCTTTCTCAAAGAAATTAGTAGAAATGCATTATGGATTTATAGAGGCTACCAGTACATTAAATTATGGAACGACCATATCTATTCGTTTGCCTATAGTTAGAGAACTTCTAGAAAAAGAAGTCATTGAAGATATTAAATTACCAAAAGAAAAAGAGATTGTCGTAGATAATCATTTCTTTAAGGAAGCCTCAATAAATGATATTACAACTAATGGAGATTTTTCCGAGGCTCTTATTTTTTATGCTGAGGACAACTCTGAAATGAGACATTTTGTAGCTGAAATACTTTCAAAGTTTTTTAGAATTAAAAGTTTTAGAAATGGACAAGAATGCTATGATGCATTGGAGGACGAATGGCCAGACATTGTAATCAGTGATGTTCAAATGCCCGAATTAAATGGTTTAGATTTGTGCATAAACATAAAATCAGATTTAAAAACAAGTCATATTCCAGTAATCTTACTTACGGCGCTTACAAATATTGAAGATCATTTAAGAGGTATAAGAGACGGAGCAGATGCTTACATTAAAAAGCCGTTTAACGTCCAGCATTTAGTTACGAATATTGAAGCCTTACTGACCAATAGAAAACAGCTACGTGAACGTTATCAAATAGGCATTCCATTAACTAAAGAAAACAACAAAAACAATAGAAATGATAATGCCTTTCTCGAAAAACTTTATAGTTTAATTGAAGAGAATCTTGATAATCACAACTTCGATTTAAATAATTTGACCAAAGAACTTTACCTGAATAGAACACACTTTTACCAAAAAGTAAAAGAGTTGACTAATCAGACACCTTTTGAATTGCTTAAAAATTATCGACTAAAAAAAGCAGGAGATTATTTATTAGAGAATAAATATTCTGTTAACGAAGTTTATATGATGACAGGTTTCAAAAGTAGAACACACTTCACTAAAATTTTTAAGGAAAAATTTGGTGTCTCACCTAGTAAATATGAAGGCGAGTCTAGTGCAACTTCCTGATATTGCATCGATACCTAGAGCCATCAACACACATTTTTTACACAGGACTACATTAAATAGGGCTTGCTGATTTTCGACTCCACAGTCTCTTAAGTGTTAATAATCAGCAATATATGTTAATAAGTATAGGCCTTTTATTTGGCTCAAATGCAAGGGTTTTGCGAACTTGTAACAGAAACCCTTGCAGATATGATAAAATATACGCCCGCATCCCAATTGACCTTAGCTGGTTTTGAACATCCCTTTGAACGCGATCTAGACCCAGCAAACCGTTGGGTAAAAATGGCAAATATTATCCCCTGGGATGAGCTTGCCACAATATATGCCCGCAACCTGGACAGCAAAAGTGGAAGGCAGAGCGTTGATATACGCCTTGTTATTGCAGCTCTGATAATCAAGCACAAGCTAAAGCTTAGCGACCGTGAGACGGTCAGTACCATATCTGAAAATATTTACATCCAATACTTCTGTGGCTACAGGGCCTTTAAGATAGAAGATCCGTTTGACGCATCACTTTTCGTGGATATTCGCAAACGAATGGGAGCAGATGCCTTTGATAGTTTTAACGACGTGGTCATTGCCAGAGCGGAAGAACTTGTAAACGGACGTAAACGCATCATGTCAGGACAGGCCGCGAAAAAAGATAACGGCGGCCAAGGTGAAGATGGCCCAAGCGATCCGTCCGATCCAAACCTGCCTCCCAATAAAGGCACGCTAAAACTGGACGCCACCGTGTGCGACCAGCAGATAGCCTACCCCACAGACATTGGGCTGTTGAGCACCGGCCGTGGGGAATGTGAGCGCATCCTGGACTTACTTTACAAAATAGCGGTCGAACAGAACCTTTACTCAGGCGCTAAACCGAGAACGTACCGTAGAAATGCACGCAAGGACTATTTGAATATTTCGAAGAAAAGGAACAACAGTCGAAAAAACATACGCAAAGCCATAGGCAAGCAGATAGGTTACGTTGAACGGGACATCAAGCACATAGAAAACCTGCTCGATCTTCTTGGCACACGCTCCACGGCATGGCCATTGACCAAACGCGATCAACGTATATACTGGGTGGTACGCAATATTTGTGCACAACAAAAAACGATGTATGAAAACAGGGAACACAGCCATCCGGACAGGATAACAAGTGTGTACCAGCCATATGTACGTCCCATGGTAAGGGGAAAGAGCAAGAATAAAATAGAGTTTGGCGCAAAGATCAACGCCAGCGAATGCAATGGCATGTCCAAAATAAACTCCATAAGTTGGGATGCCTACAATGAAAGCACTGAACTTAAAATGCAGGTAGAAGAATTTCGGAAGACCTATGGCCGGTATCCGGAACTATTGCTGGCAGATGGGATCTATATGACGCGTGGGAACAGAAAGTATATGAAAGAAAAAGGAATAAGAATAGTGGGCAAACCACTGGGAAGGCCTCCCAAAGTAGAACTCTCGCCATACCAAAAAGGAAAACAAAGGAAAGAGCGCAATCAGCGCAACCTGATAGAGGGCAAATTTGGACAGGCAAAAAACGGATATAACCTTAACTGCATCAGAGCCAGACGCAAAGACACATCGGAAAGCTGGATAGCTGCGATCTTTTTCGTAATGAACCTAATAACCCTTGGAAAAGTGGCCGAAAAATACTTTTTTTGGCTGCTAAAATCCCTGCAACACACAACAAAGTGGCTAAGTATGATTACTACGGTCTTGTTTAAGTGCGAAAAACTAATGTGGCAACAAAAATCAAGATTAGAAGCCGACAAAATTCGATTTTTAGAGTTTTCACGTTTTTGAAAATCAGCAGACCCTAAATAAACATATAACTACATAGTAAGCAGATTGGAATTATAATTTTGGAGTAATTAATCTTAAAATTATAAATTATGAAAACAATTCTACTAAAAAAAACATTATTAATACTTGGTCTTGTTGTGAGTGTTTCAAGCCTTGGTCAGATTGATTATACCTTTGATTCGGGCGATGAAGGTTTTGCCGTAGCTGGTGCTGGAGGACCAAGTCTTGCCGCTTCAGGAGGACTTTTGATAGTAACTACTGGTACGGGAGACAATACTCAATTAAGAAAAAACGCAAATGATGTGGGAGATCCAACAACGTTGACTACCATTCTTATTGATATGAAAAATAACTCTAATTCTGATCGGTTTGTACTTCAAACTGTTTCCGGGGGGGTTACTAGTATAGCGACAATAGCAATTAGCACTGGAGATACTGACGAGCAAACCTATAGAATAGATATTCCAGCAGGATCTACCACATGGGTTGGTGCTTTTCAATTAAGATTACGTTTTACTGAAGCTGGTGGAGCTGATTTAGATGGAGGAACAATTGAAATTAACAGAATTCAAATTGTGGATCCTGCTACTTTAAGTACTGAAGAATTTTTAGCAGATGATTTTTCAATATATCCCAATCCAGTGTCAGATTTTGTAAATGTTAAACTATTAAAAGACGCTAAAGTCTCTATTTTTAACATAAATGGTAAATTAGTAAAATCTCACGAGTCTTTTATAGGAGAAAACAGAATTGATGTTTCTAATCTTTCTGCAGGAGTTTATCTTATGGAGCTATCATCAGAAGGGAAATCAATGACAAGTAAGATTATTTTAAAATAAAAAAACAGTAATTTGAACTTGTTTAAAGAAGGGGTAGCGTTCAGAGCAATCCCTTTTTTGTTAAACTATGATTATATAATTTATGTATTTCAAAATACAGGTATTATTTGAAAGTAAATATTTACGATCACTAATATATTGTTATTAAAATTAGAAATACTAATTATGAAAAAAATCCCACATAAAAACGAGTTCAGAAGTTTGCTATTAATTCAGATGTTATTTTTTACGGCAAGCTGCGTTACAGCACAAAAAAATAGTAAAGTAGACTATTCTAACAAAGGTGTGTATAGTATCGAAACGGGTCTTACAATTACAAAGGTCAGAACAGCAGAGGACAAAAAACAATCATATGTTGTTGCAACGAGCTATGAAGGCACTATGATCGCAGTAAGTTACAATGGCGACATTTTATGGAAGAACAAATTATCGGGTTTTATGAATCACGACATTTGCGCTGCAGATATTAATAAGGATGGAATTGATGAAGTTTTAGCAGCAAATGCTGATGGTTCTATTTATTGTTTAGACAATAAAGGAAAATTACTTTGGCAATTTAAACAGAACGACACACCTATGTATGCAGTTACAGTTGTTAAAAAAGACAACCAAGCTAATGTAGTTTGTGGAGGTTACGATAATAGTTTCTACTATGTATCTAGTGATGGACAGTTAATTAGTGAAGTGAATTCAAAAACATATTCTATAGAAAAGCCATTTGGTAATGTTACTCATAAAGATTTACCACAAGACGGTTTACACATTACAAATTTTTTAAAACCTGGAAACTCAATGGAAAGGATATTTTAATTGTTCATGGTGTTCAAAACAGTATGACGGCGATGGTTCTATTTATTTGTTTAATCCTTTGGAAAACTTGCCTTTTGAATCTTTCAGTGTGCAAAAACGAGGGCCTTATGGCGACTTAAGAGTAGTTTTGACGCTGATTCTGAAGGGAGTAACGTAATTTTATTGGGGCGTACTGGAGCTCAAGCTGAAGGGATGACCTTTAGAATTATAGATACAAAATCCCCAAATAAGCAGAGTGTTCAAGATTTTAGTAAATCTAAAGATAAAGCATCATTAAGAAGAGGTATGTATCGGGTTATACAGCCAGAAGTTATCGATAATAATGGTAAGCCAGCTTATATGTCTTTATTTGGAAGTAATATTGTTATTTCAAATATTGGAGAAGCACAAACTGCTGCGGAAGTCATACCAACACGGTTTTCTTTTAATGATATGTTTAAAGACCCAAATTCTAATAAAGTAATATTAGCAAGTGTACAAAGTGGTGGTGGTGCAATACATATTATCAATTTTGATAATAAGGAGTGGAAAAATGAATATAAAAAATTGAATCCACCAGGGAAAATTCAGGAGATTCTATCTAATTCAGCTAAAATCAAACAAAATTTAAAAAGCTTTAAAAAGCCTTCATATCAAAAAGAATCGGCTCCTGTCTATTTTATGTCCGAAAACAGAAACAATCCAGACGCATCTAAAGCTATTGAAAACATTGAAGCAAGATATTCCAATCCAATATTTTTAAACGGAGGAAATTTTGACAAAGAAAATTGGGATCGTTCTGAAATGACCAGCGAGATATGTAAAAATAAGCGTGATGGTCGAATGAAATATATACTATCCCAAAGTGAAGTTTTAGATATAATTGAGAAAAAGCATCAAAAGTCTAATGGAAAGGGAATTTCCTATTGGGGAAATAAGAGTTGGAGGTATAGATCAAATTGTAGCAAGAAATATTGCTTCTACAAATGGTAACTCGGCTGTAATGCTTTCGCCACACGCTGTTCACAATGGGTCGATAGATGTGGAAGGTGTTACAGCTATAAGTAGTGGTTTTGCAATTCGTGCTGAAAGTGGTTTTATATCAAAAAAATACGATCAAAATATAGGGCTAACGGATGGAACGTTCAAATCTATTTACATAAGGGATGTAACAGCCACCTTCGGCGAGTTGGCCGAGTTAAAGTCTAAACATTTTAAGCATTATCCCTCTGAAATTCCTAACCCAACAGTTGAAGCTACCTATCCTAATTATAATGAGCCTACCATCTATATCGGTTCATCAATTGCTACTGTAATGGTGGAAACAAATTACACATGTACCAATGGGGTTCAAACCGTAGTTGTTGAAGAGCCTGTGCTTGGAATTGGTTTTCTGTATCAAGAAGATATTATACCTGCTGAATTTATAGATGTAGATTGTAAAACTTAATCCATAAAAAAAACAATAATATTGCACAAGTGTTTCCAAATCCGACTTCAAAACTAATACACATTAAAGGAGAGCAACCTATAAATAAATAATTGTTTATCCAGCTTCACGAGTTATTGTAGGTAATATAAATTATTCAGGAAAAAATAGAACATTTAATATAGATGTATCCTATTTATCATCTGGGATGTGTTTTTTTAATCCATTACAGATTTAGGAAATTCCATGAGAAGGATGCTTGTTAAATTCTAACAGATGAAGGTTTTTAATACTTGACCCAGGCATTTTACTCTTATTTACAGTTATCCATACCTGTTGATTATGAGTAGTATCAAACTACATCTTATTTATCGTTGGATACATTTTGTTTATTGGTAAAGACAACGAATAGGCATCCAATAAGGAACTTTATAAATATTAAAACTAATTATTAATTAAAATTTATTTATCATGAAATTATTGAGAGGAAGTGTTTTGTTAATGTCAATATTGGCATTGTCAAATGTTAGTGCTCAGGATGTAAGAGCTCAAGATATCATTGGAGAAGTAAAGAATAAATTTGTAAAAATTGATAAAGATAAAGATAACTCTATTTCAATCGCGGAGATGAATGAGCTGTATAAAAACGAAATCAACAAAGCAGGACAGCCAAAAGGAGACATGTTCTTTTGGGGTTTAGATAAGAATGAGGATAACATGGTGACTCTTGAAGAGTTTGCTCTGAAACCGGACTGGAAATTGGCTAGAAAAAGAGCTAAAGAGAATTTAAAGAAGGCCAAATTATAAAAGTAAAAAGGTTTAAACACATGAACTTATATTAACCAAATAGAGAAACTTAAACCAGCTCACTGTGTAGATAAGTGATAGTAACAGCAGAAAAAATTTAAAAATCATCAAACATGATTATAAAAATGAAAATGGCATCAAAATCAATATTTTTTAGGTTTATCTTTAGTGGTTTCTTCATTGTTTTTTTTAGTGCTTGTTCAAACAAAAAATCTTCAGTTACTGATAAGAAAAACACTCCAAACATCATTCTTTTTGTTTCCGATGATCATGGCATTGATGCTCTAGGTAGTTATGGAAATTCCATTATAAAAACACCGAATTTAGATAAATTGGCTTCTGAAGGTATTAGGTTTACAAATGCCTATTGTACTAGCGCCAGTTGTGCAGCTAGTAGGTCGGTAATTCTATCAGGATTGTATGGTCATGCTACAGGCTCTTATGGGCATGTGCACGATTATCATCATTTTAGTACGTATGATAATGTTCAATCACTGTCAAAAAGACTCTCGAATGCGGGATATCTAACGGCTAGGATTGGGAAATATCATGTAGCACCAGAAAGTGTATATGTATTTGATGAGGTGTTAGAAGCAGACCCAAGGAATACTGTCGAAATGGCTAATGCCAGTGTGGATTTTTTAAATGGTGACAAACCGTTTTTCTTATATTTTTGTACAGATGATCCGCATAGAGGCGACCCTTTTAACCCTGAACCCTGGGATGCGCCAAATAATTTCGGGAATAAGAAGGAAGGTTATGTAGGCGTGGAAGAAGTGATCTATAATCCCAAAGATGTTTTGGTACCAGAGTTTCTTCCCGATACTAAAGAAACCCGTGAAGAAATTGCACAATACTACCAAAGTGTTTCTAGAATAGACCAAGGCTTCGGTAAATTAATGGCGCATTTAAAAAACTCGGGTAAAATAGATAATACTATAGTTATTTATATTTCAGATAATGGTATGGCCTTTCCTGGAGCGAAAACTACGGTTTATGAGCCAGGCATAAAGTTGCCTTGTATAATAAAAGATCCAACAAAAACCAACAAAGGGATTACAAACAGCGCAAGAATCTCATGGGTAGATTTAACACCCACCATACTAGATATGGCTCAAGTAGATTTTAATAGTGATGATTTCCATGGCAAATCTTTCTATAACATATTGGATACCGAAAAACCTAAGGGATGGGATAAAATATATGCTTCTCATACATTTCATGAAATTACCATGTATTACCCTATGCGTGTGGTAATTGATGGTGATTACAAATTAATATGGAATATCGCATATCCATTAGATTATCCATTTGCATCAGACTTATGGGCCTCGTCAACATGGCAAGCTATTTATAGAAATGATCAAAAGTATTTTGGACATAAAACGGTAGAAGCGTATATAAACAGACCAGAATTTGAGCTGTTCAACCTCTCAAAAGATCCAAACGAATCCAATAATTTGGCTAATAGTGATCAATATTTAGATGTTTTCAACGCCATGAAGAAAAAATTAAAAATCTTTCAGCAAAACACTAATGACCCATGGCTCATTATGTGGGATAACGATGCTTCATTGCAGGGTACAGGAGTAAATCTTTAAAAAGAACATTTCATTAAAAATTAAAGTTGAAAGCTACCTTTAGGTATAACGAATTTGATTTTAAACTGCATGCTTTAGTTTTAAATCTAGGGAATAAATTAAATTAAAATATGAAAAAACTCAGTATCAATCTGTCTGCCTCGATTCTTTTTTTAGTCTCAATGCTCACTTTTTCAGTTTCAGCAACCGAAATTATAAACATAAAATATGCAGATGGTGATATGACTTCCATAGTAAGAAATGCTATTGGAAATGCTAAGAGCAAAGACATTAAACTCGTTTTTGAAAAAGGCATTTATAATTTTAAACCAGAGTATGCTATAGGAAAATTTCTCTATATCACAAATCACGGAAATGGTTTCAAAAAGATAATTTTTAATTTTACAGGATTTGACTCCGTTGCAGTTGATGGGCAAGGTTCAGAATTTATATTTAATGGTGCCTTGATGCCTTTCATTTTTGAAGCTTGTAACAAAGTAAGTATCGAAAACATAACTATAGATTGGGATATTCCATTTGTGTTTCAAGGAGATGTTGTCGACGTTAATCCTGCAGAACACTACATCGATTTAAAACCATATACTAAAGGATTTTCATGGGAATTAATAGATGGAAAAATAATATTCCCAAATATTGATGGTTTTAAATTCACTAAGTTGGGTAGTACCTTACCTCATAATAAAAAAACTAAAGCTATAGCATATGGTGCATTAGACATGGATTTGGATCCTGATTATGTAGAGAAATTATCCAATGGCAATTTACGGATCCATCAAAAAAGCATGCCGTATTTTCCAGCAATCGGAACAGTGCTTAACTCAAAAGGTGATCGTGAAAACGATAGATATGCCCCGGCTTTTTTAACTAGAAACTCAAAAAACGTACATTTTGAAAATGTAGTTGTTCACCATGCTTTAGGTATGGCATTTTTATTTGAACGAACAGAAAACATCAAGATATTAAATTCAGGGGTTTATATACGTGAAGGTTCAGACCGGGTTATCTCTGCAACTGCTGATGCTACGCATTTTGCAAACTGTAAAGGTGATGTGTTAATAGAAAATTGTCGAATTGAAGGCATGTATGATGACGGTACAAATGTACACGGCACCTACGTGCAAGTAATTGACGTGTTAGATGCTAAAACGGTTCGAGTGGCTTTAAAACATTTTGAGCAAATGGGCTTTCAATTTGCAGGACCAGGAGATGAAATTTGGTTTATAAAAAGTCCGAATCCACAACGTGCGGAAGAGGGGATTGTGAAAAATGTTCAAACTGTAAATGAGAAATATTCAGATTTAACTTTTACTAATAATTTACCCGGAAACTTAAAATCAGGTGATATATTAGAAAATAAGACTTGGAATCCTGTTTTTACTATGCGGGGAAATACAATTAAAGATCATAGAGCGCGAAATATAATTATTAAAACACCATTTAAAATTCTGATAGAAAATAATAATTTATCGTCAATGATGTCGTCTATAATGTTGCGTGGAGAAACTTTCTTTTGGTTTGAATCAGGCAATGTTGAAGACGTCATTATTAGAAACAACCACTTTACTCGTTCTGCTTATGGTGGTTCGGAACATGCCGTATTAAATGTGTCGCCGCGTCTGGGAAAAAGTTTTGATCAAACGATGACTTATGATAGGAACATTCTGTTTGAAAATAATATTATTGAAACCTTCGATAACCGCATTGTTTGGGCAGATCGTTTAGATGGTCTAATAATAAGGGGCAATACCATACGGCAAACGTTTACGGACAATCCTCTGTTCCCTGATGCTTTTATGTTCGATTTGGTGAATTGTGATAATATTCAAATAATAAATAATACTTATGAGGGGAAAAATACGAATATCATAAAGGTCGATAGTCCATCTAGTAGAAATTTAGTAATTAAGAATAATGTGGGCTTTAAAAACTAACCCTATGATCTTAAGACTTAAACCAATACTTCTAATAGTTTTTTTAATGAGCTCATTTGTATTGAGCGCACAGACATTGGGAAATGAGGCTGAAGCGAAAATTAAAATATTGTAATCCCTTATGTCAAAGGCAGAAAAAAAAGGGATTGATGTTCTCGAGAAAAAATAACGCTTAATGATACTAAAAAAGCACTCGTTTGTAGAGACTTATTAAAAGGGACTTTGGTAGATTCTAATCCAAGCCTAAGACCTTAACGATGTTTATTTTGATGAAATCACTAAAAATTAAAATGATGAAGCTTTACCTCTATACTTTTATACTATTATCAATCATTTTAACAGGTTGCAAAACAACAATAACGGATAGTACTATAGTTAAATTGAAGGACACAATAGATGTATACGTGGTGCTATTGGCAGGACAATCTAATATGGCTGGTGCAGGAAACTTTGATGCATTAGATATTGAAGCGATAGAAAGAATTAAAAATGTTTCCAATCGAGTAGCTTTAAGCTACAATGGGGGTAAAGTAAAACCCTTATCCTATTACGACAATACCCCTTCTGAAAAGTATGATTTTATAAAACGTTTTGGTCCAGAACTGTTCATGGGGTTAACCTTGGCAGAAAACAATCCAAAACAAGAATTTTTATTTATAAAACGGTCACAAGGAGGAACTGCATTGTATGGGGCATGGAATCCAAAATGGACACTAGAAAAAGCAAAAGCAGTAGAAAAAGAACAGAAACAAGATGTTCAACTTTACAACACACACATCGAAGATATCAGAGCGAACCTTAAAGCATTAGAAGCTCAGGGCAAAAGCTATAAGATTATAGGATTAGCCTGGATGCAAGGCGAGAATGATGCTGCGAAAGAGGTGAGTGCTACAACCTACGAAAGCAATCTCAAAATATTGATTAAAAGTTATAGGGATGAGTTTGATGTAGAGGATATGCCATGTGTTATCGGGCAAATAAATTCAAAATATGGAAACTTTAAAGCAGGTCCTAATATGGTGAGACAAGCTATGGAAGATGTCGCACAATCAGATAAAAATGTAGAGGTAATAAAAACGACCACAGATACGAGTTGGAGTGATTATCCTAAACATGCAGATAATGTGCATTACAACGCAGAAGGGCAAAGACGTTTGGGCATAGCATTTGGAGAGCAACTAATTATTTTAAATAAGTAGTATGAAACACTTTATATCACTCATAATAATCGCTGGTTTTTATTCATGGGAAATTGAAAAGAATTCTAAAATGGAAACAGCTAAACAACCCAATATCATTATTATCTTAGTAGATGTATAGGGCACTGGAGATGTTATATTTAACGGTTCAATATTTTTTGAAACCCCAACCTTAGATATTGTGCAAAAGAAAGTTTGCTTTAAAGAAATATATGCATCCAAAATATTCGCCTCGATAAGGTCAAACTTTTCAGGAAAACAATCCTTTAGAACAGGTGTTTAAACCGTTCGATTTTTAGAAAAGGATCAAAAAATTATCTTAGGCTTTTATTAGTTTGTAGCATAATTTTAGTCGAATTAAACCAAAATAAAAAGTAAAAGTCTAATAAATTTAAAACGAATAGTACCAGAACAATATGAATTTAAAATTTTTAAAACTTTGTACAGTAATTTGTTTTTTTACATTCTTAGCGTGTCATGCCCAAAAGCAAAAAAGCAATAGTCTAGTCAGTGATAAGCAAACGGCCACGAAGCCTAACCTCATCATTATTCACACAGATGAGCATAATTTTAGAACCTTGAGTTGTTATCAAGAATTATTGCCAGAAGATCAAGCTTTTGTTTGGGGGAAAGGCAACAATACAAAAACGCCTAATATTGATATTTTGGCTAAAGAAGGCGCTATAAGCACGAGTTATTACGCGTCTTCACCAGTGTGTACGCCTTCAAGAGCGTCT
Organism: Gelidibacter salicanalis; assembly: GCF_016469035.1. Lineage (GTDB taxonomy): Bacteria > Bacteroidota > Bacteroidia > Flavobacteriales > Flavobacteriaceae > Gelidibacter > Gelidibacter salicanalis_A. The sequence goes on from NZ_JAEHJZ010000032.1 coordinate 109,928, forward strand.
TTGGTTACAGGCTTGTATCCTCAAGCTACGGGTGCACCACAAAATGGTCTTCATATTCGTGAAGACATTCCAACCTTTGCAACTATTCTTAGAGACGAAGGTTATTCAACCTCTTATGTTGGCAAATGGCACCTTGCTGGTCATGAGAAATACACTTTCGGCATTAAGTATAAGGCAGGATTTGAAGACAATCGCTATATGATGCGAGGTGGTCATGCTCCATACTTTCATGTTAAAGATGGTGAGGTGTTAAAAGGAATTAGCGAAAATGTGGCAGCAAAATTCTCTAAAAACGAAGTGATACATGCGACAGATTTTTTTACTGATAAAACCTTAGAGATTTTAGAACGTGATAAAGACAAGCCTTTTGCATTAATGGTGTCTATTCCAGACCCACATACACCTGATTATGCTAGGCCACCTTATGATACTATGTATAGTAATTTGGAATTTATAGCACCAATTACAATGGCGCCAGAGTATGTTGCAATAAAACCTTCATGGGCTACTGATACTTCTAATAATGAAACTATTGGCGAGAAATCGTTCGATAATGATAAAGAAGCTTTAAGGCAATATTTTGGAATGGTAAACCATATTGATGATAGTGTGGGACGCATTTTAGAATTTCTGGAGGTCAATAACCTAGCGGAAAATACTATTGTAATTTTTACTTCAGACCATGGTGATATGTTTTTTGAACATAATCGTAGAAATAAAGGTGTGCCCTATGAAGCATCAGCGCGTATTCCATTTATAATTCGTTATCCAAATAAAATACCAAAAGGAAAAGTAATTAATACTGCTTATACCAATGTTGATTTTGCACCAACAATTTTAAGTTTGATGAACGTGAAAACAGATGCCAAGTTTCATGGTTTAGATACTTCGGAAGATTATACAAATACTGATAAAGTTGTGAATAGCGACCGAATAACGTACTACGCCAAATCTGGAGGTTGGTGGGTAACAGCTGTTAACGACCGTTATAAACTAGTGATCGATAAAAAAGAAAAACCATATTTATTCGACTTAGAAAAAGATCCAAATGAGCTCATTAACTTTTATTATAATAAAGACTACGCAGACATAGCAAAGATGATGCAAACGGAATTGTTTATTCAGCTGAAAAAGTATGATGAGCCTGGGTTAAAAGCAAATCAACAGTATATAATAGAGTAATTTAATTGTTATCTAGTATAATAAAATCGGGTGTGGATAAAAGATATTTTAACACTTGGAAAAATCCTATCTATATTTAGAATCTGAAAACTTTCTAGTATGGACTTAAATTATTCACTTATTGTCTAGAATGCAGTCTCTATGTGGAACTGGAAATTTGATTTCGTTGTGAAATTTTCTGAACGTCATCAAAGTTTTATTGATAAAGAATTTACAGGAAAACTAAAGACCGGTAAAATATTCCAGTGCCTTCCACCATGTATAGGAATCTTGATCATGTATAATGGCAATCCCATAATACGCAATTCATACCTTACTTCTTATGGAGTAATTGCGGTACCTAAAAATTAATAGTTTGGTTGCCCTAGTTTAGGGAGTAGTGCTTATAATTTTATTAATAACGACATTTCATTTACCATAAAGGACATCCTTTTCTTGGTGTTGTGTTAGTTTTAACAAAAAACAGTTACTTAATCTATTTTATATGAAAAGAATGTCATCAATAGTACTGCTATGTTTAATTCTCATAAGTACTTTGTTTTCCTGTAATACGAAAGCCCAAATTAATAAGAAGCCCAATATTCTTTGGGTCATTGCCGAAGATCTTTCTCCATTTATGGGAAGCTATGGCGATTCTATAAATGAAGGCCACACCCCAATTATCGATAATTTTGCTAGTGAGGGGGTGTTGTTTAAACGTGCTTATACTACAGCGCCTGTATGTTCTGCAGCTAGGTCGGCTCTAATTACAGGAAAGATGCAAACCACCACAGGAACTCACAACCATAGGTCCAATCGTTTTAAAGATGGTGAGGTGGTGCCAGAGGATCTACGGATTTTATTGCCAGATGATATGAAAACTATTCCTGAATTGATGAAGAAAGCGGGGTATTTTACCTTTAATAGTGGGAAAGATGATTATAATTTTCACTATAACAGAAGAGCACTTTATGATGTGGGAACTAAAGAAGATTATAAGGCGGGAATGAACGGATGGCAAGGTAATTTTGCAATAGACTACATGAGCGTTAAGGATTACGTATGGAATGCACGACCAGATAAAAATCAGCCATGGTTTGGACAGGTCCAAATAATGGGTGGAAAAAGAGATGCTCAATATGTAAGAGCCGGAGAAGAATTAGGGCCTAAAGATGTGCCTTTACCACCTTATTTTCCAGATATCCCTTCGCAACGCAAAGCATGGACAAACCATTATAATGCAAATCGTGGGTCAGATGTTACTTTTGAAAACATCCTAAAACAACTAGAGGCAGACGGAGAGCTGGAAAATACTGTAATTTTCTTTTTTTCAGATCATGGTAGTCCTACATCATTGAGACATAAGCAATTTTGTTATGAAGGTGGTATGCAAGTGCCCTTAATTATAAAAGGAAGTCATCCAGGTTTAAAGGCTGGCCTCGTACGAAACGATTTGGTATCCCTGTTAGATGTTTCTGCAACCACCTTAGCATTAGGAGGGGTAGAGTTACCCGGGTATTTAGATGGACAAAATTTGTTTTCGGAAAATTATAAAGAAGTACAATACGTGATAGGTGCAAGAGACCGTTGTGATTATTCTATAGATCGTATTAGAACGGTGGTTTCTGATCAGTATCGCTATATTAGAAACTACTACCCAGAAAGACCTATGATGCAAGCTGGATATCGAGATGATAAACCTATTGTAACAGATTTGAAAAAGTTACATGATGAAGGGAAATTGACAGCATATCAAGACAAACATTGGTTTGGTGATCGGCCCGTGGAAGAATTTTATAATTTAAAAGCAGACCCGCATCAAATAAATAATCTTGCCGAGAACCCAGAATATGCAGTACTCTTAAAAGGACATAGTGATTTTTTAGAGGATTGGATTAAAGAAACTGATGATAAAGGCCAGTATCCGGAGGATACAGCACAATTAAAAGCGACTTTCAACTTGTGGAAAGACCGTCCTGTTTTTAGGGAAGCCAACGTAAATCCTGAATATAACCAGTTTAAGAATTAACGAATTTCAGGATTAATTAAAAGGTTTTTCGCTAATGGATGAGGATTTTCTGACTTATAACTCAAGTTGGTTTCAAGAGTAAACTAACACATACATTTAATTTACTTAATCATACCTTTTTCAAGGTAATAGGAATCAACTTTGCTTAGCCAATAGCGTAAATATTATAAAATTAAAATATATGAAAATAAATGCCATTGTTATTTTAAAGGTTTTTTTAGCTATGCTGTTATTTATTAATTGTTCTGCTACGCAATCGGGTGATTCCAAAAACTCAAATCTAAAAGATTTTGGGGTGAAAAGTATAGATACAAAATATACCATTACTAAAGTTCGTACAGCAGTTGATGAAAAAGGTAGCTATGTAGCTTGTACGAGTTATGAAGGTACTGTTTTGGCAGTGGGATATGATGGTAAAATACGATGGGAAAATAAGCTATCAGGGTACATGAACCACGATATTTGGGCTGGTGATATTGATAATGATGGTATTGATGAGATTTTTGTAGCCAATGCAGATGGTAATGTCTATTGTTTAGATAATCAAGGGAAACTACTGTGGCAATTCAAACAAAATGATGCTCCTATGTATTCGGTTTGTGTTATTAAGGATGAAAACCAATCGTATGTGGTTTGTGGTGGTTACGATAACAGCTTTTACTACGTATCAAAAACAGGGGCATTGGTTAGTGAAATTTCTTCCAAAAACTATTCAATAGAAAAACCTTGGGGTAAAGCCGTACATCAAGAATTGCCACCAGAGGGATTGCATATCACTAATTTCTTGAGACCAGCAAAACTTGGTAACGGAAATGAGATTTTAGTAGTTCATGGTGTTCAAAATAGTATGAGTTCAAACGGTTCCGTCTATTTCTTTAATCCTTTAGAAGCAAAGCCATTCCAATCTATTGCCATCAAGAAGAATGGTCCTTTTGGTGATGTTAAAATTGTAGATGCAGACCAAGATGGGTATAGTGAGGTGTTATTGGGACGTGTAGGAGCTAAAGCAAAGGGAAGTGGCGTGGTGATTTTAGATACTAAAAATTTAGAGCAGAGGTATTTAGATATTAAAAAGGTCAAGGATAATGCACTAAATAGAGGGATGTATCGCGTGACGCAGCCAGAAGTTATAAATAACCAGGGAAAATCGGCTTACATGGTATTGCTTGGTAGTAATATTATTCTATCAGATCTTGGCTCTAATATGGCAGATGCCGAAGTTGTTTCTACACAGTTTTCGTTTAATGATATGGTTAAAGACCCAAACTCTAATACGGTTGTTTTGGCTAGTGCGCAGAGTGGGGGTAGTGCTATTCATATTATAAATTTTGATAATGACTTATGGAAAAAAGATTATAAGAACTTAAATCCAATTGGTAAAATTCAAAGTATTTTAACAAATACCAACGATATAAAGAAAAATCTAAAAACCTTTAAGAAACCATCAACGCAATGGGAGTCTGCTAAAGTTTATTTTATGACTGAAAATAGAAAAGATGACGCAGCGGCAAGGGTTATAAATAGTATTGAAGCCAAATATGATAATCCTGTATTTTTGAACGGAGGCAATTTCGATAAAGAAAATTGGGACCGTTCTGCCATGGCTAGCAAAGTTTATAGAGATAAACGTGATGGGCGGATGAAATATACTTTATCACAAGATGAAGTTCTGGAAAAAATAACCAAGATGCATAACCAGTCTCATGGTAAAGGGATATCCTATTGGGGTGGTCATGGTAACGATCCATATATGTTTCAGGTGGCTACTACTATGAAAGGTTTGGACATTGCGAATGGTAAGAAAACGGTATTGGTGTTTCCAGAGGTTGTGGACCATACCGATGAGTTTAAGTTTGTGATGAATGATTTGCTGTTGCCATTGGCGGATTATTCCAAAACACGTAATGCCAATTTATATATGCGAAATAAGCATTTATTTTGGCAATCTGATGTCTATTCAGATAAATGGCAACCCTTGGTGTCTGGGAAATATGCGAGTGTATTTGTACCCGCCATGGAAGAGACCACAGATAAGTCCATGGAGTTGAGCTTAGCCTCCAGAATGGGACTATGGGCTGCTGGTTCTGTTGATAGTTGGGGGGCGCGTTGTGCAAGAGATAATGCCAGTTTTGATCGTTTGCGCCAGCATTCTAATCAAACCTTACCCAATCATTTTTTAAAAACAATGGTTTATAGTATCGCTAGTGGGGCTCAATATATTAATAACTTCGAGGTAGATCAAGAGTATATGAGCTTGCTTTGGGAACTCGTAGCAGAAGGAGCGCTATATGTACCTAAACGTTCTGATATCTTAAGTTTTTCGCCTGTACATTTGAGTGTTAACAACCCTAACGAAGCGTATATTAAGAACACCAGTAATGTAAAATGGTTGACTTTTTATGAAAAAGGAGCAGATAATGACGATTCGTTTGCTTTTAGTAGATTAAATGGAACATGGCCAGGAGCGCCACTAACCGAATGGGATTTCTCAAGATATGCAGCAGGTGAAAAGGAAAGACGCTTAAACTTTATTCCAAAATATAACAACGGAATGGTTTTGATTACCCCACCCCAAAATGGCGTTTTTGTTGATAAAGAGGCTGTTAGAAAACCTTTGGCAGATAATATGCATCCTTGGTATAAGAATATTTTAAAAGAATACCATACCGATGGAAAAAACTATATGTCGGCAGATGGTAAAATACTATATAAACCAAGTGAGTATTATAAAGTGATTGAGGAGGATATTAAGAAAAGTGCTTCGCTAATTCCTGTAAATGTATCCGGTAATGTAGGTTGGGTAGTGGCACAAACGGGACCGAAAAATTTACGATTAACAATTGTGGAAAACGGATATATTAATCCTAACAAAGCAGTTGCTACCGTAAAAATTAATGCTATAAAAGTAAAAATCATTACAGATATTCTTAATGGAGAAGTCTTTAAAACAAATACGGACGCTTCATTTAATATAGATATTCCATTAGGTGGATTTCGTTTTATTGATATAGAGTTGGAAGAAAAATTATAATATAAGTAGAAATTAAAATCTTAACATCCACATGCACAAATTATCCATATACTTATTAATACTCGTTTTCTTATCAGCGTTTGATAGTAATGCAACAGAGGTTATTCAGATAAAACATTCAAAAGACGACATAACTTCAACTGTAAGGGAGGCTATAGCCAATGCTAAAGGGAAGGATATAAAACTAGTTTTTGAAAAAGGGGTCTATAAATTTTTACCAGAATATGCGCTTAGCAGATTCTCATTTATTACTAATCACGGTAATGGGTATAAATATGTCGCTTTTCGATTTGAAGATTTTGAATCTGTGGAAGTTGAAGGTAATGGTTCTGAATTTATCTTTCATGGCAAAATAGCACCTTTTCAGTTTGAAAATTGTAAAAAAATAGAGGTTAAAAATCTTATTGTAGACTGGGATATCCCATTTGTGTTTGAAGCCGAAGTTCTTAAAGTAAATAAGGAAGACAACTGGTATGATGTTAAACCTCTAAAAGATGGGTACTCATGGTCTTTTCAAAACAATAATATAACGTTTCCAAATATTGACGGTTTCAGCTTTCAGGAGTTTGGTCATACCCATTTCTTTGATCCCAATACAAAATCGACATTTTATGGATCTTGGAATTTGCATCCAAACCCAGAAAAAGTAGAAGATCTTGGTAATGGCGTATATAGATTTCATGAGAAATTAAAAAAGTATCCTTCTGTTGGAGCAATCATGGCTTCAAAAGGAGGTAAGAATGAAAATCGATATGCTCCGGCCTTTCAGGTGATGAATAGCAAAAATATAACTTATGATAAAGTTGTAGTGCATCACGCTTTGGGGATGGCTTATTTATTTGAGCGTTCAGAGAATATTAAAATTGTTAACTCTGGGGTATACACCAGAGATGGTTCGGGTAGATATATTTCTAGTACAGCTGATGCTACACACTTTGCAAATTGTAAAGGCGATATTTTAATAGAAAACTGCCGTATTGAAGGCATGTTAGATGATGGTACCAATGTGCACGGTACTTATGTGACGGTAGATGAAATTATAGATGAATACACCGTAAGAATTGCATTACAGCATTTTGAGCAACTCGGGTTTCGGTTTGCAGACGTTGGAGACGATGTTTGGTTTATTCAAAAGCCGAGTCCAAAACGCGGAGCAGTAAATGAAGTGGTTAAAACTAAATTTATAAACGAAAAATATACAGAATTGACGTTTAAGAATAAGCTGCCAAATAATTTATCTAAAGAAGATATTTTGGAAAATAAAACTTGGAACCCTGTATTTACAATGCGTGGATGCCGTGTAACCAAACATAGGGCCCGGAATGTCATGATTAAAACACCTCTAAAAATTGTGATTGAAGATAATTATTTCTCTTCAGATATGTCATCTATAGGGTTGCGTGGAGAAATTTTTAAATGGTACGAATCAGGAGCTGTGGAAGATGTTGTGATCCGTAATAATCACTTTGTAGATTGTGCGCATGGAGGAGCTGATCATGCTGTACTTTGGGTATCGCCTCTATTAGGTGATGGCTTTAATCAAGAAGAAATTTATGACCGTAATATTGTATTTGAAAACAATACCATCGAAGGTTTTAATAATAGAATTGTATGGGCAGACCGTTTAGAAGGATTGGTTTTTAAAGGAAATACCATTATTCAAACAAACAATAGAGAAGCATTATATCCGGATGCCCCACTTTTTGAATTTACAAATTCTAAGGATACCAAAATTATAAAAAACACGTATAAAGGAGATGTTAATTCGCATATCAAAGCAGATAAAATATCCAATGAAAGTTTGAAAGTAAAAAGGAATAAGGGAATTAAAAAATGATCTTCTTATTTGTAAGCTACCAATACTATTTGTGTATCATTTTAAAAATATTTTATGAGCAAGTCATTAAACTACAAACAATTATTTCATCTACTCGTTTTTATACTAATTGCTACGAGTGCCGCTAATAGTCAAGAGCGCATTATCGAGAACTTTAATAAGGAGTGGAAATTTGCCCGTTTTGGAGCGATGCCTGATGGTTCAATCTTACAGGAACCAGAAAATTTAGACGAAGCACATTATGATGATAGCGATTGGCGGGTATTAAGTGTGCCGCATGATTGGGGTATTGAAGGTCCTTTTCGTGCCGATTTACCAAATCAAACTGGCAAATTACCATGGGCAGGTATTGGTTGGTATCGCAAAAATTTCACATCCCCAAAATCCGATGCAGGTAAGCGTGTTTTTATAGAGTTTGATGGAGCCATGTCTGGAACCACAGTTTGGGTAAATGGAGGTTTTGCAGGTGAATGGCCTTATGGGTACTCATCCTTTAGGTTTGATATTACAAATCATATAAAAGTAGGAGAAGAAAACACGGTTGCAGTTCGATTAGATAATAAAGAAGAATCCTCTAGGTGGTATCCAGGGGGCGGGATATATCGACACGTGCGTTTGGTTAAAACAAACCCAGTCCATATTGCACACTGGGGTGTCTTTGTAACAACTCCTGAGGTTTCGAAGGAAAAGGCAACCGTTCATATAAAAACTGATATTGAAAATGCATCTAAAAATCTTGAAGTCTTGCATGAAATATTCACTAAAGGTGATAATCCCTTAAAAGTAGCGGAACAGAAAACAAAATTCATTGCAGAGGTTACTATTGAGATAGCAAATCCTAAGCTCTGGGATTTAGAAACCCCAAATCTTTATGAGGTGAGAACCACTTTAATTCAAGATGGAAAGCCTATCGATAATTACGTTACATCGTTTGGGATAAGAACCATAGAGTTTACTGCAAATAATGGGTTTTTGTTAAATGGTGCGCGTGTTCAGATAAACGGTGTCTGCCAACATCATGATTTAGGACCGTTAGGAACAGCCATCAATATCAGAGCCATGGAGCGCCAAATTGAAATATTGAAAGCATTTGGAACCAATGCCATTCGAACTGCGCACAACCCGCCTGCGCCAGAGTTTTTAGATTTATGTGATAAAATGGGGATTTTGGTTCAAGTAGAAGCTTTTGATGTTTGGAATAAAAAGAAATTAGATAACGATTATGCTTCACTTTTTGGGGCTTGGCATGAGCGCGATTTGAGAGCTATGGTTAAGCGAGACCGTAACCATCCCTCTGTAATTATGTGGAGTACAGGTAATGAAATGATAGAATTAAGAGAAGGTCAAGATGCTCCTATAGCCATGATGCTTGCTGATATTATTAAATCTGAAGATGCGACCCGACCAACCACTTTTGGAAATAGTAGACCAGAGGGTTTGATTAATGGATTTCAAGAAACAGCAGACGTCCATGGGATAAATTATAAACCACATTTGTATGAAGAATTCCATCAAGCAAATCCAAATATACCATTGTACGGAAGTGAGACCGCTTCCACAGTAAGCTCTAGAGGAGAATATTTTTTCCCAGTTTCAGAAAATAAAAATGAAGGTTCTGGCGGTTATTTTCAGGTAAGTAGTTATGATTTTTCAGCGCCTAATTGGGCATATCGTGTTGATATTGAATTTGAAGCTCAAGACAGAAATCCATTTGTAATGGGAGAATTTGTCTGGACAGGGTTTGATTATATTGGAGAACCTACACCTTACAACAAGGATAAGACCAATCTTCTCAATTTTACAAATCCGGAGGAAAAAGAAAAAATGAAAGTGGAACTTGAAAAACTAGGTGGAAATATTCCTCCAAGAAGCTCCTATTTTGGCATTGTAGATTTATGTGGTTTTCCAAAAGACCGTTATTATTTGTATCAATCTAAATGGCGCCCAGATTTACCTATGGCACATATTCTACCACATTGGAACTGGCCTGAACGTGTAGGTGAGGTTACACCTGTTTTTGTGTATACTTCTGGAGATGAAGCAGAACTTTTTTTAAACGGAAAGTCATTAGGAAAAAGAAAAAAAGCACCATACCAGTACCGATTACGTTGGGATGACGTGGTGTATAAGCCAGGAACGCTTAAAGTAGTGGCTTATAAAGACGGGAAGGTTTGGGCTATAGATGAAGTGAAAACTACTAAGAAAGCAAACAAGCTAGAAATGGAAGCAGATAGAAATATAGTAATTGCCGATGGACAAGACCTGTCTTTTGTTACTGTGAAAATTTCAGATAATAATGGTTTGACGGTGCCAAGAACGCATAATAATGTGAGTTATAGCATAGAAGGACCAGGAGTAATAATAGGTATAGGTAATGGCGACCCTACCAATCATGAATCGTTTCAGGCTAATCAAAGAAAGGTATTTAATGGTTTGGCTTTGGTGATTATAAGAACCAAAAACGGAGAACCTGGAGAAATTGTTTTAAAGGCGGAGTCGGAGGGTTTAAAAGCATCTAGAATCAGCATTAAAAGTATTTCTGAATAGTTTTAATGACATTTCAAAATACAATAAATAAGATTAATATGGATGTTTCTCATCTATCAAAAGATATTTATTTTGTTCATCTCAAATCCCATGACAATTTAGTTTTACAAAAGATAATCAATAATTAAATTTTGATTTTGACATTTTTGTTTAATTGTAAATTTATAGTTCAAATAAAAATTCAGTTAAGCATATTTATACTTGTACTACGCTTATTTAACGACAAGGTTTGATAGGAACGGAGCGTATAATTAAAATAAAATAATTTAATTTTTTTATCATAATAATCAAAAAAATGAACGTAAAGATTAGTAGTTTATTATTTGTGTGTTTTATCTGTATAATTTTTTTTTCGTGTAAAAACAAAAAAATTGTAGATAGTATAAACAGTGTAAATATCCAAAAAGAGGATGACAAACCTAATATCGTATTGTTATTTGTTGATGATTATGGATGGGCAGATGTGGGATATCGAAATGATATCTTCAGTACGCCAAATATCAATCAGCTTAAAAAGGAAAGTTTGGATTTTCAAAGAGCCTATATTCCAACACCCACTTGCAGCCCTAGTAGATTGTCACTTTTAACAGGTAAGGAAGCGGTTAGAGTCCAAATGGTTAGGCATATAGATATCGATCCTGAAAATCCAGACGCAAAATTTGGTCTTTGGCCTAAAGACCCCGTTCAGATGCCTTCCATAAACTACTTGCCTTTGGAGGAGATAACCTATGCAGAGCGGCTAAAGGAGTTTGGTTACTATAATATGTTTATTGGTAAATGGCATTTAGGACATGAGGGTAAATACCCTATCAATCAGGGGTTTGACGCTGAATTTGGCACAACAGATCATGGTAATCCAAGCAATTATTATTATCCTTTTTTCAAAGGAGGGGACCCAAATAATTTTATGAAAAATTATAAAGAAGGCGATTATCTTACAGATGTTTTAACAGACGGAGCAGTCGATTTTATCAAAGATTATGATAAAAAAGCTCCTTTTATGTTATCGTTTTGGTACTACTCAGTACATGGACCTTCAATTGGAAGAAAAGATCTATTAAAAAAATATCAAGATGCAGGATTGGAAGGCAAATATGTTCACCACGCCGCTATGGTGGAGGCCATGGACGAATCTGTAGGTCGGGTTAGAAAAGCTTTGGAAGAAAAAGGGATTTCAGAAAACACGGTAATTATTTTGTTGTCCGATCAGGGAGGTGCCTATACTAATGCACCCTTGAACGGTGGAAAAAAAGGAGGAAATGCTTTGGGTGAAGGCGGAGCGAGGGTGCCTTTTATGGTTAAATATCCTGGCATTACCAAGCCAAATACAGAAACGAGTATTCCAGTACAATCCATCGATTTATACCCAACTTTAATTGAAATAGCTTCAGGGAAAACATATGAAGGCAACCAAATTCAGGGTGTAAGCTTAATGCCAATCTTGAAAGGGAAAGATTTGGAGCCTCGTAATTTATATTTCTTTAGAAGTTATGAAGATCAATATGCAGCAGTCATCTCTGGTGACTGGAAGCTTGTTAAATACCATAGTGGGAAATTCCAACTATTTAATGTTACGAAAGATATAAGTGAGCAAAATGATCTTATCGGTACAGGATTAAAAATTGAAAAAACACTAAAGAGCGACTTGTTGAACTGGGAAAAAGAAGCCGTTCCTATATACTAAATCGATAAAAATGGAATCCATAAAACTTATACTTGTCCTTGCGGTATTGCTGGCTTTAAATTCTTGTAAGACTATAGAAAAAGAAAGTGAAATTGTTGAGGTCAAACAAAATTATTCGGGAAATAAGCCCAATATTATTTTTTTACTCACTGATGACATGGGCTATGGTGAATTGGGTTCTTATGGGCAAGAGGTTATAAAAACACCATTTTTAGATTCCTTAGCTAGAGAAGGCATGCGTTTTACGGATTTTTATTCTGGCACTTCTGTATGTTCGCCCTCAAGGGCTTCTTTAATGACTGGTTTACATACAGGCCATTTAAGTATTCGTGGCAATAAGGGAGTTGTAAATAAAAAATGGGGTAGAGTACCATTGAGAAAGTCTGAGAAAACTATTGGCGAAATGCTACAAGCTGTTGGTTATCAAACAGCCATGATTGGGAAATGGCATTTGGGTGTTCCAGAAGATGTTTCTACCTGGGCCAAAGGCAGGGGCTTTGATTATGCTGTACAAGAGCAATGGGGTGAAGATGCTAAGGGTAATGAAATAGACGAGCGGGTACATTGGGTAAACAATAATGAAGATTCTATTTTTTACGATTACAATAAGTATAAATGTCTGGATGAATTTAGAACCAATTTTGCATTGGAATATTTAGATAATAAAGCACACGACAAGCCTTATTTTTTATATATGTCGTATAGAGTGCCTCATGCACATGAACTGTTTTTAAGCGAAACCAACTTGTATTATGATCAAATCCAAAAATGGCCTGAAATAGAAAGACGACATGCTGCACGTATTACAATGTGGGATCAGGAAGTTAGAAGATTGTTTCAGAAGTTAGAGGAAAATGGGGAATTGGAAAATACGCTCATTATATTTTCAAGCGATAATGGACCAACGGGAGAAAATCATCATGATTATAAGTTTTTTAATAGTTCCGGCGGTTTAAAAGGGTACAAAAGGGATCTTTATGAAGGCGGTGTGAGGGTACCGATGATAGCTTATTGGAAAGGTAAAATAAGTCCAGGCACCTCAAGTGACCATCCAAGCGCATTTTATGATGTGATGCCAACACTTGCAGAAGTAGCAGACGCAGAAGTACCCAATAAAACAGATGGGATTTCATTCTTGCCAGAATTATTGGGAAAACCTCAAGATAAGCACGAATTTTTGTACTGGGAAATTCAAGAAGGACGTTCGGTAAGTGGGTTTAGGCAAGCTACACGTTTCGGTAACTGGAAAGCGGTGCGATACGGAAATAATTATCATACGGAGCTGTATGATTTATCCAATGATTTGTATGAACAGCATGATGTTTCTAAATCCAATCCAGAGCTAGTTAAAAAAGCAGATGTCATTTTAAAAAGAGAGAGTGTGAAAAACGAACACTTTCCTTTTTCAGGGGGTATTTTTAAAAAATAAATAAATTGTAATTTTATGAAAACATTAAAAATAATTGTTTTTTTTGGGGCTTTATGCGCTACCATTGTTGCTTGTAAAACCAATACGAATTCTATTATTACTGAAGTAAAAACTGAATCTAAAGCCTCGAGACCCAATATCATTTGGCTTATGGCAGAAGATATAAGCACCGATTTAGAGTGCTATGGTATGCCAGATGTGAAAACACCCCATTTGAATAAAATGGCGCAAGAGGGGGTTCGGTTTGACAATGCTTTTGTGACTAATTCTATTTGCTCGCCTAGCCGTTCTGCAATGATGGTGGGGACACACCAAGTGAAGACCAATACACATCACCATAGAAGTAATAGGAATATTCCGTTAGATTCACAATTTAAACCTTTCACAGCTTTATTACGAGATGCAGGATACACCACCATTTTAGGAAACCATGCTGTAATGAATAAAGGTCGAAAAATTGATGTAAATTTTAAAAACGAACCTATTGGCGAATGGGATGGAAAATCAAAATTTGGATTATTTGATAAGTACGATACGTTTGAAAAAGCAGACGAACCATTTTTTGCACAGATACAATTGCTCGTTACCCATAGAGGCGATTGGTGGGATGAGGTTAGGAACCAGTCAGAACACCCTGTAAACCCAGAAACTGTAAAAATGCCTCCGTATATGGCAGATCATCCCGCAGTTCGATTGGACTGGGCAAAATATCTGGATCAGATTGAGTATATGGACAATGAGGTGGGCATGATCTTTAAAGAATTGGAAGACAAAAACATGGCAGATAATACCATTGTTATTTTTATTGGCGATAATGGACGTTGTAACATCCGTGGTAAAGGCTATTTGCAAGATCCTGGATTGCGCATTCCATTGATTGTATATTACCCGAGTCAGTTTAAAGGTGGCGAAATTAGAAAAGATGTGGTAAGCGCTACGGATATTACGGCATCTATCATAGATTTTGCTGGTGTTGATGTGCCAGACTACATGACAGGAAAACCCATATTTTCAAAAGATTTTAAACGAGAATATGTCTATGGAGCAAGAGATTTATGGGATGAAATAGAAGAGAAATCCCGTGCGGTGATATCAGAAGATTGGGCTTACATAAGAAATGATATGCCTGAAGTACCTTATGATGCAGGTCAAGCTTATTTAGAATTCTACCGTCCAGCCGTTCATATTATGAGAGCACTAAATAAAGAAGGTAAGCTAAACGAAAATCAAAAACCCTTTTTTGAACCTACAAAACCAATTGAGGAATTGTATCATTTAAAAGAAGACCCACATCAATTAAATAATTTGGCGAGTCAACCAGAATATATAGAGGTTCTAGAAAAACTCCGAGAGCAAACCAAACGTTTTGATATGCAAATGTCGCCGGTAAGCACTATATATGAGCCTATTATTACAAAGGGGCCGGAGATAATGGAATGGCTGAAAAAAGAACGTCCAGAAGATTATGCAAGAATGCTAGCGGGTGAAGAAATAGGATATAAGAGGATTACCGATTTATATAAAAAGAAAAAAGACAATCAAAAATAGCATAAAGTGATAAATGGTTTTTTTAGGCAGTTTACAAAATATGCAACAGCACTATTGTTGATGGTGAGTTTGGTATTGTCTAACGCGATAGATAGTCCAACCGATCAAACAAGGATAAGTATTAATTCAGATTGGAAGTTTAAACTCTTAGACGATAAAGATGCTGCTAAAGAAGGTTTTTAATCCATGCATTTTAATGATTCAGATTGGGAATGTTAAAGTTTGCCACATATCAATAATCAATGGTAGGGTGTTTATTGGAATCCTAAATCATTTGAAGTCCCAGACTTTAACGATAACAAGAACGCTACCATTGAGCAGGAAGCGACCGTGATCCATTACATCGATTGGATAAATCGCGAATAGGTCTCGGTACATAATGGCAGGTTTCTTCCTGTCAAAATAGATGTTACAAAACACCTTAAAAAAGAGGGCGAAATTATTTTTGCGGTAAGACCTAATAATACAGACAATCCGATTACTGGGCCAAAACCATTAAAAATATTGGACTTAAATATGTTTGGTGGACTTTATAGAAATGTGTAGATAACGGTAAAAGAAAAAATATATATATCACCTCCCATTTTGGCCAATAAATAGCGGTCGGAGGAATTTTTATTACATACACCAAAGTCTCCGAAGAAGAATCTGTAGTAAACATCAAACCCCATATTGTTAATGATAAAGATTCAAGAAAGGTAGGACTAGTTCAGAATGTTTTTTATAAGAACGAAATGCCTATAAAACATAAAAGTGACCAAATAAAGTTAAAGGCGGAAAGTGAATTAGAAACTAGTGGACATTTTTCTTTGATAAATGCGAATCTATTGTCTCCGGCTAACCCGAATTTATATTATTTATAGACCAAATTATTTATTGATGGAAAAGTTATTTACAAGACAATAACACGGTTTGGTATTCGCGAATTTACTTTTCAGGACAATCAGTTATATATAAATGGAAATAAAGCTTTTTTACGCGGAGTAAACTGACATCAGGAATATCCCTTTATTGGTTATGCGCTATCAGATAATGCGCTATATCGCGATGCTTAAAAGATTAAAGTGGGCGGTTTTAATTATATCAGGCTATCACATTCTCCGCAATCACCAGCATTTAAGAATGCTTAGGACGAATTAGGCTAGTGATAATGATGCTATTTTAGGTGGGCAATATTTTAATGATACAGATTCTTTCAGAAATCAAATCTACCGTTCGAAAACAGAGTTAATAAAACGAGACCGCAACAGACCAAGTATTTTGGCGTGGGAGGTCTCGTTTAATGAAACCAAAATGTTTATTCCATTTATGGAAGAATTACATAGGATTGTACATGCTGAGTACCCTTGTGAGCATGAGTATTCTTATAGTTGGATGGATGAAGTTAAGATTGTTGCAAAGCAAAAACTATGTTATAAGGATAAAAAGAACCTCATAAGTACTTGTTATTTAGTTAATTAAGTGTTATTTTAATGTATGGAATTACAGACACAACCAACCTTGCCAGACTCAATTTGTGATTTGTTTAAAAGAAAGATAAAAACAACATTTTTCGGCCATATAAATGAACTAATCGATTAGGGCGAAATTGAGAGACTATTAAATGCTGATCATACCAAAGGAAAAAGCGCAGTGTAAACCTTCTTATAGAGGGCACTATAATTCAAAATGTACCTTTGCAAAGCAGGTGCGGATTGACTGATTATGAAGTTGAACACCGAATGAACGAAAGTATCTCGTTCAGTTATTTCTGTGGCATGCACATAGATGAAATTTCACCAGACCATAACCTTAAGTAGTTTAGAAACGCACTAACGAAAACCAAAACTTTGAGAAGCTTTTCAGTAGTATCAATCCTCAACTAGAAGCTCACAATATTATTGTAAAAAAAGGGGTCATCGTGGATGTCTATGTTGTCGATACGCCATTACGGCCAAGAGGTAAAAGCACATATAAAGTAACTGAAGATCGCCCAGAAGAAGAGGCAATAGTAGTAAAAAAGTAGTTTGCCGGAAGTGTAGATAAAGATGGTACTTGGCTAAAAAAGAGAGGAAAATATCATTTTGGTTTTAAAAAACATCACGTTACAGAACAGGAGGGGCTTGTTTTAGGAGTTTTGACCACCTAGTAAAGCTGAGATAGCACTTTTAGAAAAATTACTAAAAACTGTGAATATGGTTTTGCCCAAAAATATTCCATTAAAAGCCTACTTGGGCTATCAATTAAAGAACAATGTAGAGATATAGAAAACAAGAGACTTGAAATATCATATTTTGAAAAAAGCACAAAAAACAAACCATTGACCTACTGGGAGAGAAAGTTCAATGCATTAATCCGGTAAAACGAGTTTCAAAGTAGGGCGAACATTTGGCCGCAATAAAACAATGGTTTAACGGAGGGTTAGCAACATACGGAGGAATGGAAAAAATGCATATTCCAAATCTGATGGAAGCCATGTGTATAATTTGTATAGAAGTCCAGGGAAAACTGCCTCCAATTGTGTAAAACAGTATAAAAGAGCCAGAAATGGCAAACTAACGACAAGAAAATAAGGTAAAAACAATAGTTTTTTATAAAATTTAAACAGAAATCTATCGAAAAAATAAAGTGATTTAATTTATTGAGAGTTTTGCATCAATTTTAAGTTTATGATATTTATTTACAGGTACGTCAACATTGTTTAAGCCTTATATAGGTTGCCTTTTTTCATCGTTCAATCAAACATTAAAAAAGAGATTTTAAAATGTACTTTCGATTTATCCTTTAAGCTTGATCTGGTCAATCTGGTCAAGCAGATTGAACGCGGAGAGATCCGGGTAATGGAGGTAAGCAAAATTTATGGATTGAGTCCAAATGCCATTTTTAAGTGGCTTCACAATTATTTAGAAATGTATAAAATATAGACACGTGTGATAGTGGAACACAAAAGTTTATCTAAGAAAAATGCAGATCTCCAGGGCAGGATTGAGCTTTTGAAGAGATCTTAGATCCAAAAAAACAGCTTCGTATTGGTTACTTGGAAAAGGTAGTTGAGGTGGCTTCCGATGAGCTCGGAGCGGTTATCGAAAATAAGTCTAATCGGCTGTAATAGAAATTTTCCAGATGAACATGTCGTCACATGGTCATAAGATGAACGATATCTATGCAATGGCAGGAATAACAAAACAAGGTTTTTATGGTCATTTATCGCGAGCCAAGTAGCTATTGGAAAAGGAATGTACGATCATTGAATTGGGCAGGGAGATTAAAGTGAATCACAATAAGATGGGCTATCGTAAGATATTTGATGAGATCAAACCCTATGGACTTGGCTGTGACCGTACGAAAAAGGGTTCTGTTGAACAACGGTTTAGGATACCGCGCAAATACAACTATCAAAGAACGTCCTATGCTGGAGAGCAGTTTTACAACAACTTGATCAATAAAAGTGTAATAACGAGCAAGAATAGACTGTTTGTTAGCGATATTATTTATATCCCCATTGGATACAGGAAGCATTACTCATTATGTCAGTGTTAGATGTCTATACGAGGAGTATAAAAGGATGGTCGCTCTAAATAACCATGAGGATCGGAGATACTGTAGCACTCTCTTTTCTGATATCAATCGAAGGGGTGAACGATGGAGGGCTCAAAAAACTTGTATTCCACTCTGACAAAGGTTCAAAGTATGGAAGTGACATAATGAAGTCGCACTATAAGCGTACGGAGGTGAATCCAAGTATGGTAAAGCATGGGAAAATGCACATGCTGAATCCTTAAATAGGATATAAAGAATGAATATCTTAACTTTGAGGATATAGATATAGCCTTTACAACGGCTAATAAAATACGACTGTGAAAATTAAACTCTGTCAGGTTCATTTTTTCTTCGTTTCAAAATTGTTCAAATCTTGTATTTGATCGATTTTGGAATGTGGCCTAGCAGCAGCGAAACGAACAGACTGGTTCATATTTATATCCAGATCGAATCTTGTCCTCAAATCTAATATAAAGCTGTTTGATCTTCAAATTCCAATTATGGAGAGGACTTGTCCATTTCTTCTGGATGTTCATCGTTAATAGATACACGAACTTTAACAGCGTCATATAATTGGTAAAGGCACCCTTTGTCTTGGTGACTTTTCGTACCTGGCGATGGTAACCCTCCACTGCATTTGTCGTATAGATAATCTTTCGTGTAGGCTCGGTGTACTTAAAATACTGTGAGATGTGCTCCCAGTTGTTTTGCCCTCTTTGGATCACCACGGGATATTTGTATCCCCATTTGAACTCAAGTTTTAATAGGGCGCCCTCGGCCAATTCCTTGCAGGGGGCCCGGTTCATTTTTTAAGGTCCCCGATATATTCTTTTCAATTTTTTTATGCCACATTCTTTAGCGAGTTGCGTATCTGATGGACGATGCACAACTGGACCTAGGCCGTTGAAAGATACATAGTTTCGCACAAGTAAAGCCCTTGAGATTGTCATTATATGCAATCAGGATGTTCTTCAATTCCCTGTTGTTGAGATCGGTGAGCACCTGTAGCCAAAAATCGTCTCCTTCGCTCTCAGGCAGATAGGTTCCGAGAATTTTTTCTGTACTATGTGTTTCTACCCAAAATATTGTAGAGTGCCTTATGCAAGACCTTTCCATCGACCTTTGTCTTGTAATGCATGGCATCCAACCATACAATGCAGTAAAGGGTTTCTAAGGGACAGTTCTGCGATGCCTTCATATTCGGGATGATGCGATCGGTGATCTGGTTCAGGACCATGTGGGAGATCTCGGTGTCGTACATCTCTTTTATGTGCAAGGAGATATTACGATAGCTCATACCTAGTCCGTAAAGACCTATGATCTTATCCTATAGGTTGTCGGCAAGGATACTCTGGCGCTTTTTGACCAGCCCGGGTTCAAAACTACTCCGGCGATTTTGGAGAGTATATATATCAAAGGTACCAAAACCGCTCTTGATGGTTTTTTTGCTATAGCTATTGCGCTTGTTCCCCTGGACCGTTCTTGCTCGTCCAGATGGCCTTTCATCTCTAATTCAAGGGCTTTCTCTATAAAATTTTTAAGCATCGGAGTGATTGCACCATCCTTGCCAAAAAGGCTCTGACCGAAATGAATTGTTCTAGTGCCTTTGTTTCCAACTCTTGTTGTTCTTGATGTTGTTATAATATCTGATTAAAATTAAACAAAATTTTTAATCATACAAAATTCAGTTTACACTCTCTAAAATGCTATCCAAACGGATCTAACTATATAATAATGAAAGACCCATGTTTCATTAAATAAAATGAAACCAAAAGAATTCGAAACTTATTTTGTTAGCTTAACCGATCAGCATAAATCGAAATATAAGATAAACCAGAAACAAGTCAATCTTATTCAGGCATGCTAACATAGTGAACTTTCATCAAATAGTTAATTACCATACACGGCACAATAAAAAGCTTAGCAATGACGTCATTGCTAAGCTTTAATAAATATTTTTAAATCTTAAATAATATGTATCGGTTGTCTTAGACATGACAAACAAATCAAACTCACAATTATTTATAATCTGGATTTTGTTCTAATAGTGGATTTTTATCTAAAGCGTCTTGAGGCAACGGCCATTTGTAATGTTTTGGCAGGAAGACCCTTTTTGACACTGGGTCACCGTTAAATCCATTCAAAACTTGTTCTGCAATTCCCCAACGTTTTAGATCAAAATATCGCGAATTTTCCAGTGGAAATTCAACACGACGCTCATTCCGTATTTTTGCTCGCAAGGTTACCGGATCCTTAGATATAACTGCTGGATAGTTTGCAACATCAGTATAGTCAACACCATAAGCTCTGGCACGCACTTTATTAATTGCATCTAAAACTGTTTGATCAATATCATTATCTTCAATTTTGGCTTCAGCATACATTAATAGAACGTCGGCATAACGGATATGGATAAAATCGGTTCCGTCGTTTATAGGTTGAACTAATGTATTCATTACATTGGCTGTGATTCCTTTGGAAAACACAAACCCACTCTTTGATTTAATTTCAACCAATGGATTCCAATTCCCTTCAAAAACTGTTGCTAATAGTCTAGGATCCCTATTCAATGTCGGTTTGGTATTATCATACAACGGGGATTCTTCTATCGAAAGACCATCTGAACATTCATAGGAATCAACCAAATTTCGCGTTGGATGAAGATTGCCCCAAAAGCCTATTACTGTTTGAACAGAATGACCTGGTGATTCTCCTGGAACATTGGTCATTTTGATAGAAAAAATAATTTCGGGATTCGCATCTTGACCCGCTTCTAAAAACAAGTTTTCATATTTTGCTGATAGTTGATATTGACCTCCATCCATAACTTCTTTTGCAGCCATGGCCGCTTCTTTATATTTTTTAGTATAAAGCAGTATTTTAGCTTTCAATGCCAAAGCCGCCTCTTTCTTTACATGTCCATCGTATGTGGCGGATGGAAGATATTGGATTGCTGTGTTCAAATCTGTCAGGATTTGGGCAAATACTTCGGCTTGGCTGCTTTTCGCAGTATACTGATTTTCGACCGTACTGGCTACAAGTCGTATCGGCACATCGCCATAGGTTGCTGCCAAATAATAATAGAAATAAGATCGTATGAAAAGCACCTCGCCTATCCAAACGTTTTTTACATTATCACTGACCACAACCTTATCAATATTTTCCAAAAACTCATTACAACTATTAATACCTACATAACAGACCGCATAAAGCCCTTTTATTGCATTTTTAGATTGGCCATCGGGATTAGGACTTCCAATTGCCAAATCACGAAATCCATTGTCGCGAGCTCCATAGGCATTATCTGTCATTTCATCCCATGCTTGGAATAATTTGGGGCCACCATTTTTATCAAAAGTAATTTCTGATAGAAAATTAGTTTGTAATTGACCGTAAATACCTGTTAAAGCCATTTGTGCATCTGCCTCAGTTTTCCAGAATGTACCACTTGAGAGGGCATCACCCGGTTGTTTGTCTAAAAAATTATCACTGCAGCTCATTAAAGTAAGAATAATTACTACCAACATGATTTTATTTAAAAATATAATTCTCATAATTTATGTTTTAATATAATTAGAAAGTCAGTTTAATTCCAAAGGTGTACGATTTTGAAATCGGATACGTAGATGAGGCTGTAATTTCAGGGTCAAGGTTGAAAATATTGTCTTTGGTTAAAGTGAACAAATTGTCCCCGGAAAAATAGAGCTGAGCACTCTTTAATTTCAAATATTCAATGAATTGATTAGGAACCGAATAGCTAATCATTATATTTTTCATTCTTAAATAAGAACTATTCATCAGCCAGAATGAATTTATATATTGGGTAGCCCCATAGCTACTTAATGGTTCATTATAAACAGCCGGTAACTTCGTATTTTGGTTTTCAGGCGTCCAGGAATCAGTGATCCATACAGATGGTGCATTTCCGTCCTGGAGGAAAGGCTCAACTCCAGCCCAGTTACGATATGTTTTCATGCCCGTAACTCCTTGCCAAAATGTGCTTATCTCAATATTTTTATATTTTGCTGAGATATTAGCACCATAAAGTAAGGAGGGATGTTGCCCACCAATATGGATACGGTCGTTTTGATCAATTATGTTATCACCATTTTGATCTTTTAAGCGAATACCTCCAAGATAAGGAGGTAAAGGTTGTGTTGGAGCATTGGCGATATCTTCAGCCGTGTTAAAATACCCATCGCTTTCATACATGTAATAATCTCTAAATGGATATCCTTCCTCATTGACGGTTTGTCCCCCAATTTCCGTAGCTCCATATTTTACCAATTTGTTCTTATACCAAGAGAAATTAGAACTTACTTTAAAGCTAAAATCTCCAATATTATTGTTATGCCCAATTACGATATCCCAACCGGTATTTTTCATTTCTCCTTGATTTACTTGTGGTCCAGCAGCTCCTGCTTCCACAGACACCTGTAGTTGGCGCAGGATATTAGAAGTTACCTTATGATAGTAATCCACATTCACGAAGATCAAACGATTTTTTGAGGTAAAATCTAAACCAATATCGGATATCGTGGTGGTTTCCCAACTAATATCGGAATTTGTAAATTTCTCTAATGCCACACCTGTACTTATGCCCGTGCCAAAAGGGTAGCTATGAGAACCGGTAGAATGTGTATTCACGTAATCATTAACATTTGGATCGCCGAATTCGTAGCGTGATTGATACGGATAATCATTACTGCCATCGTTACCCAGCTTTCCCCAAGAAGCCCTAAGTTTAAGTTGGCTGATGAAATCAATTTTCTGAATAAATGGTTCACGTTCCAAGCGCCATCCTACTGATAAAGATGGAAAATAGCCTCTGCGATTACTTTCTTCAAAACGACTGCTTTCATCTGTACGGAAGTTAAATTCTAGTAAATATTTATCATCATAAGAGTAGTTTATGCGAGAAAAAGCACTTCTTACGCTACTTTCGGTGGAAGAGCCAGATGCTAACTGGTTAGCAGTTCCAACTCCATCTAATTCGGTAATAGATTGGCTAGGAACACCAAAGCGAGTCGAATTTGTCCATTCATGTCTTCTGGCTTCCTGACTATATCCGGTCATAACTTTGAAATCGTGATTTTCTATCATTTTATTATAAGTTAGTGTTGAATAGAAGGTCGTTAATTTTGAAAATAGATTCCCTACGCTAATTTCTGAAGGCTCACGCGTTGTTCGTAAATATTCCCCAGTCCGGTAATTATATTCGTCATGTTGCAATTTTTGATTGGTTGAACGTGTATAATCATACTTATAGGCTCCTTTTACATCAAGGACAAGGTTATTTAAAATTTTAGCATTTGCGAAAAGGTTTCCATTAAAGTTATGTTTTTTATCACTGTAGCCATTTTGACCATAGGTCTGAATCATTGGGTTTACACGAGTAAATCCTTCATCAAAGATTAATCCATCTGGATCTAAATCTGAGCCTGAAAAAGCTTTTGCGGCATAATGTCCGGTACCATCCAAGGTATAAGGCCCCCAATTGGGACGAGTTTCCCATGCTTTTGTAAAGGCAGTATTTGAATCGGGTTCTGGCCCTTTTCGATCAGAAGCCAAACCTATAATTGCTCCTCCTACCGATATGTTTTCACGGATAGCTGTCCTAAAATTTAAGAAGACATTTTTCTTATTATAATTTGATTTTACCATCAAACCCTCCTGATTCCAGCTATTTAAAGACAGGTTGTAGGTCGTTTTCCCTGAAGTTCCATTAATCCCAATGGTATTTTTTATCACCGTTCCGGTTTGAGTAAGAAGATCTGTCCAATCAGTATTTGGGTATAATGGATCATTTTTCGCGTTGCGGTAAGCATCAATAACATTTTGCGGATACCCTCCTGTTGCTGACCCTTTTGAAGTTATTAAAGACCGGTTATAAAGATCCATAAAGTCGGCCGAATTAGTGATCATATTAGGTAACATGCTAGGTGAATTAAAAGCATAACTGCCATCATACGAGATGGTCATTGCTTCTTTACCGCCTGTCTTGGTTTGAACAAGAATGACCCCGTTGGCAGCTTTTAGACCATAAATAGCGGCGGATGATGCATCTTTTAATACACTTACCGACTCGATCCAAGTGGGATCAAGATCTTCGAGATTTCCTTCAACACCATCAATCAAAACCAATGGGGAATTGTTACTTCCAAAAGAGTTAATACCTCGAATGCTTATATTTAATCCTTCATCCCCAGGGCTTCCGTTTGTTTGAGAAATGGTTAGGCCTGGAATTTGCCCTTGTAAAGCCTGAGCAGTGTTCTGAACAGGACGATTTTCAATTGTTTCACTTGAAACCATTGAAACTGCACCTGTAAGGTTGGCTACTTTTTGTTGTCCATATCCCACTATGACCACTTCGTCCAATTGGCTGGAATCTTCAGATAAACTGATATCAATGGTTAATTTGTCGCCCACAAGAACCTCTTTTGTAACGAAACCAAGATAACTAAATGACAAGATGGAAGTATTAGTTACACTAATAGAATAGTAACCATTAAAATCCGATTGTGTACCATTGGTAGTTCCTTTTTCAATAACATTTGTTCCTGCCAAGGGAAAACCTGCACCATCGGTAACTATACCCGAAACAATATTTTGACCATAAGACGTCAAACCTGAACATAACATCAGTACAAAAAGTGGAATTACCCACTTTTTAAAAAAATTAAATTTAATTTTTTTCATAATTATCTTGGTTAAATTAATTAGTAAAATAAAATAATCTCAAAGTTTACATTGTTATATATGTAGGTGATAAAAATACTTTAAATCTTGAATTCCATATGTATCTCTTGGTAAGATTAATGTATCTCTTGATAAATTTAATTCACTATAAAATCCATCTCTTTGCAGGTGGGAATGTTCTGATGACTGTGCCTTAAACTTGCACTATGAGTAAATATAAGAAACTCGGCCATGCTGTTATGAATTTGAATATTACGCTATAAATGCATTTAAGTTGGAAAATGCATAAAAACAAAAGGATTAATTATAGAAGCAGAACATCTGTCAAATGATGTGCCAACATCCATTTTTGAAATTCCTTGTAGTTATTTCAATATATAAAAATGAAACATACACATTTCTTTATTATCCTAGTAGCTATAATGTTTGTTACTTGTAAAATAAGCCCCAAGCAAAAGCTTAAATAACTGAGGCAAGTGAAGAAGAACGACCCAACATCCTGTTTTTATTAGCAGACAATTTAGGTTATGGCGAATTAGGTTCCTACGGTCAGAAAACTATTATAACGCCATTTTTAGATAGCTAATTGGGCAAAGTATGAAGTTTACAATCTTTTATGCAGGAAATTCTGTGTGTTCACCATCTCGTGCGGTTTTTATTGCAGGTAAAAGTTCGTCTATCGATACAATTCCTGGTAATAACGGATTGATGACAGATGGCAGTTGGGACAGAGTTTTATTAAGAAAAGACGAAGTGACCCTTGGAGAAATGATGACTGATGCAGGATACGAAATCGCATTTATTGGAAAATGGCACCTTGGTGAGACTAATCATTTATTGATGGGCACAGGTAAGAGGATTTAATAATTCAGTACAAGAGAATTGGGATCGTAATGGCGGAAAATTTTTGATGGCCCTATGGGATATATTAACGGAATGAAGGATTCTATTAATTACGATTGGACCAAATAGCAAAGTCACGATAAGCTTAGAACGGATTTAGCGTTAAAGTATTTAAACATTAGAGAAAGAGAAAAACCATTTTTCCTGTTTATTTCTCATAGAGCACCACACGAAGCGGAAAAAGTAATAGGAAATAGGACAATTTATTCTCAAAGTGGTTGGATTGAGCCAGATTGAATCCTTGCTTCCCCAATTACATTTCTAGACAGTTATGTAGATATATTACTCAATAAATTGGAGGCTACAGGTGATCTTGATAACGCCATTATCTTTTTTACGAGCGACAATGACCCTAATAGTGAAGGGATGGATACCATCATGAATTCTTTAAAAGCAAGGGTGTTTAAACGGTTATAAATTAGATGTCTATGAAAGCGGAATTCGCGACCATTTTTTGCTTATTGGAAAGGATAAATAACGTCTGGATAAGTTTCAGATTATATTGGTGGAGCACAAGATTTAATGCCCACAATGTCCGATATTATTGCTATGAAAACGCCGAAGCAATTCAAAGTTATTTCATTACATCCAGCACTTACGGGGAAAGAACAACCAGAACACGACCAAATTAATATAGAGTCGTTTTTTGGGGGCGAAAAAGGGTTTCTCAATCTCTTCTCTATGGAAATTTAAAAGGCCTTAGATATGGAGCACATAATACTATTCAGATTTATCATTTCAGTAAAGATATTGGTAAAGAGCATGAAATTGCAGATCCAGTATCTCCTATTTTTAATGATAATGGATCGACATATGGAAGTGATTTTTGGGGTACCATGGGAACAGATATAATTTTTGGAGAAATAGGAACTGATGATCTTATTAAAGGTGGAAGAAATGCAAAAAATAATGCGCCTTTATTGGAAAGAGAAAAATGGGCTATTTCTACTTCAAATAATATTCTTGGCCCACTTTGGAGTATAAGCTATAAAGGTATTTTGTTTGCCAACTTGGTTTTAGAAAATGTACCAAACATCACATTTGATGATGAAGTAAGAAAAAAGGAGATATTGGCTGAAGCTCGTTTTTTACGTGCATATTATTACTCTGATTTGGTAAATTCTTTTGGAGGCGTACCAATTATTGACAGACCTTTAAAAATAAATGAGTATAATGTGCCAAGAGCTACCAAAGAAGCCACTTACAAATTTATAGAAGAAGACTTAAAGGTAGCAATTGCAGATTTGCCTTCAAGATTGGATAAAGATGCTAGTTAAATAGGTCGTGCTGATAAAGGTGCCGCATTGGGAATGATGATGCGTGTCTCTTTGTTTCAAAATAAAATGGGTCAGGTAGAAACTTATGGAGATCAATTGTTTGCTTTAGGTTTTGAATTAACTCCAGATTACAGCACCATTTTTCAGCCAGAAGGCGAGTGGAATTCAGGTTCACTTTTTGAAATTAACTTTGCTACCGATGCAAGTATATTGGGTACAGGAATTCCAACACGTGTAAACCCTAATAGCAATGGGGGCGGTGGATTTATTCAGGCAAGAGATGGGTTAAGAAACGAATATGAGTTAAATGATCCTAGATTAAATGCGACCTTGTTTTTTAAAGATGCTCCTTATGGTACAGATTGGTATGTAAGAAAGTATTCTTGGGCACCATACACCAGATATGATAAGCCTACAATTGGAGGAAATAATAATAGTGCAAATAATGTGAGAATTATAAGGCTTGCGGATGCTTATTTGATGTATGCCGAAGCTATTTATAACTCAGATCCTGGAAAAGCTATTGAGTATGTAAATAAAGTTAGAACAAGAGCAAGAGGCAATGAATTGCCTAGCGTAGTACCAGATTTGCCTCCAACATTAAGCGGAGGACCTCTGTTAGATGCCATCTATCATGAAAGGCGTGTAGAGTTGGCCGGTGAAGGACATAGGTTCCATGATTTGGTAAGAACAGGTAGGGCCGCAGCTTTATTAACGCAATATGGGTTTGTCGAAGGAAAGCATGAGGTAGTTCCTATACCAGTTGAACAAATAACTTTGTCTGAAGGGGTTTTGCTTCAAAACCCAAATTATTAATTAAAGTATAAATTTTTCAGGTTTTATAAATGTTAAAATTATTAGAAAATGGAATTTAAGGAGAACTAGAAAAGAGATACATACATAAACGTGTTAGGAAGTACAACATACTTAAAATAGAAATTTGAGTTTGTTGTTAAATACAAGACCTTGGTTTCATGAAAGATATGAAAACCAAGGTTTTTTACTATAAGAGACATTTAATTTACTCATATATACAATTTCTAAAAACCGAAAAGCAAGATTTGTGTTAGAACGAATTAACAGTATATATGAAAATCAATAAATATCACTGGACATTTAAATTATTTTCAATTTTTGCAATTGGCATAATTGCTTTTGTAGCAAGTTGTTTCTCAACACCTATTTCAGGGGAACTCGTTTTATTTGATTTAAGTATTGCGGAAGATGCCACGCCAGAGGTAGTAAAACGTATTTTAATGGCCAGTGATAATCCCATTTCAGAAATTAAGTTTGAAAAAGGTACCTATCACTTTTATCCAGATAAAGGCTTTGAAAAATTTGTGTATTTATCTAACCATGGCGATTTAATGACAAATACACCTTTTCCTATAGAACATTTTAGAAATTTAGTTATCGACGGACAGGGTTCTACTTTTATTTTCCATGGTGTTATGATTCCTTTTTTGATAGAGGAAAGCGAGAATATTACTGTAAAAAATGTGTCTATAGATTGGGCGGAATCGTTTCACAGTGAAGGGGTGATTGTTGCTAATGATAGCGTTAAAAAAACGTTTGATATGCAAATATCGGATGAGTATCCATATGAAATTCGTAACGAGCAAATATATTTTATAAAGTCATATTATGAGCACAGTTTAGGTCAGTCTATTTTATTTGATCCAGAGAGAAATGCTATTGCTTATAACACAGAATCATATACAGGAATTTCTACAAAAGGGAAGATTAACATTCAAAATAATGTTAACGAAATAAAATACAAGTATGAGCATGATGGACGTGCACCAGAATATAAGAATATAGGCGTTGAAGATAAGCTTCGTGTTGAAGAATTAAAACCTGGTTTAGTGCGAGTTTATAATCATAAAAAGAATATGCCGCCTGTAGGATTAGTGCTTATCATGAAAGGCGAGCAAGGATTCAATAGAGTGTCTCCAGCATTCAGAGTTTCGCACACTAAAGGGTTTAATGGTACTAATGTAAATATTCATCATGCAGGTGGCATGGGTATTATAGCCGAAAACTCTTCAGATTTAATTCTAGATAATTTTAATATTACCCCCTCAAAGGGACGTATGGTATCAACAACTGCAGATGCAACGCACTTTGTTGGCTGCAGTGGTAAAGTGGTTTTGAAAAATTGCACCTTCAGTAATCAATTGGATGATGCTTCCAATGTACACGGAACCTACCAAAAGATAGTAGATATTTTAGGAAGTAATAAAATAGGTGTTCGAATGATGCACCACCAACAAAAAGGGTTTGTAATTGGCCAGCCTGACGAAACCCTAGGATTTGTGAGGTTAGAAAACGCGTTTTTTCCTTATGAAAAATCAACCATAAAAAGTATTGAATACATCAATAATAGATATCAAATCATAACCTTAAACAAAAAATTACCATCAGATATTCAACTTGGAGATTTAGTTGAAAACCTTGATGGTTATCCAGATTTTTTAGTTCAAAATTGTAAGATTATAAATAATAGAGCACGTGGTTTGTTGATCTCTAATCCTGCAAGTACAGTTATAGAAAATAACTTTTTCAGTACAGAGATGGAAGCAATTCTATTTCCTGTAGAAAGTGGCTATTGGTATGAGTCCGGCAATGCGGCAAATGTTGTTATTAAGGGCAATACATTTCAAGACTGTCAACATGGAGGGAAAAACAGAGGCGTCATTCGTTTTGATACAGACGATGATAATAAAAATATCGCTTTTAAAAATATAAAGATATTAGATAATACTTTCAATCAATTTGATAATCTCATTCTCGAAATCACAAATATTGATGGGCTATTATTTAAAGGAAATATCATAACGAACTCTAAAACTTTCAATCAATTGCATAATGAAAATCCAGCAATCAGAATTGAAGCATCTAAAAATATTGAACTGTTAGAAAATACATATCAAGGTATGGCAAAACAAATTCTTGAAACCGATGCATCACAACCATCTTTATCTTTTCAATAACTACAAAAACAACCAAAAATTAGACATATGAAAAATAGATTATTAATTATAAGAAAGGGTTTTTTGAACTCCTTAATTCTTTTGGTCATGTTAATTTCTTCAAGTGGGTTTGCTCAGGTAACAAATGTTACTGGAGTGGTAACAGGTGCCGAAGATGGGTTACCAGTTCCTGGAGCTTCAGTAATTATAAAAGGAACAGACATAGGAGCAGCTACTGATTTTGATGGAAATTATAGCATCAATGCAAAAATTGGAGATGTACTTGTTTTTATTTATTTAGGAAAGAAGAATGTTGAGTTAACAGTTAGTAAATCTGTTCATAACGTAACAATGACCGATGATGTTTCTGAACTTGAGGCAGTTGTAGTTGTAGGCTACGGTACAGTTAAGAAAGTTGAGGTCACGGGAGCGGTCAATAGAATAGATGCTGAAGATATAGATCAATTTGTGACATCGGATATTGCCTCAAGATTACAAGGGCAAATAGCAGGAGTAAGTGTGTCATCAAGTTCTGGAGAACCAGGTGAAGCTGCAAATATTCAAATTAGAGGTATTACCTCATTAACAGGTTCTAACACACCATTATTTGTTGTTAA
Organism: Gelidibacter salicanalis; assembly: GCF_016469035.1. Classification (GTDB taxonomy): domain Bacteria; phylum Bacteroidota; class Bacteroidia; order Flavobacteriales; family Flavobacteriaceae; genus Gelidibacter; species Gelidibacter salicanalis_A. The sequence continues at coordinate 141,181 of NZ_JAEHJZ010000032.1, forward strand.
TGGCATACCGCAAATAGGCGACCCAGGATTGAGTCCAAACGAAATTGAAACAATTGATGTACTTAAAGATGCAGCTTCAACAGCGGTATATGGTTCTCGTGGTGCCGCAGGAGTCATTTTGATAACAACCAAAAAGGGTTCGGCAGGAGCTATGAAGGTTGATTTTGAAGTTACCAATGGAATTCAGATGTTAAGGGACGGTACACCATTGATGAATACTGAAGATCAACTATTTCATGAAATTACAACCTTTGATAATTTTGGAGGGTTTACTCCAATAATTGTTAATAATCCAGAATGGCTTAATAATGACAATAAGTTTGATGAGTATGTTCTTGTTAACAATGCTAAAGTGGATACTTATCAATTGAATGTTTCAGGTGGAACTGAAAATTTCTCTTATAACGCAAGTGGTCAATTATTCGATCAAGACGGGTCATTGATTAATTCTAATTTCAAACGTTATAATGGTCGTATAACTTCAACATATAAAACGGATAATTGGCAAATTGATGGTAGTGTTGCAATCACAAACGAAAATAGAAGAAGGGCAAGCGAAGGGCTGATAGTTACTGCGAGTCGATATAGACCTTATTTTCCTGAAATTGATCCTGATGCAGATGTCGCCATTGTGAATAGTTCTGGTGGCACCACTACTCCAGCAATTGCTTTAGGTCAGGCACTTAAAAGAAAAGATGATAGTAATAGAGATCGAACTAATATTAATTTAGGTATTAGAAGGAAGCTTTCTGGAAATTTAGATTTTGTGACCAATTTAGGGAGCTCTATTACAAATGATTTTAGAAATATTTTCCGTCCGAGGTTTGACTTATTCAATATTGATGATGGAGAAACAGAATCTGATCCTACGCGAAGTGGCGTAACAACATCAGCATCAAGAACAACAAAATTTAGTTGGGATGCAGGACTGACTTATAAAAAGCAGTTTGGAGATCATAGTGTAACCTTGCAAGGCGTTGGAACATTGGAGGAGGATAATAATAAAGCGTTTTTTGCCTCTATTGAAGGAATTTCTAACAATGCAATTAGCGTGCTCAATGGTGGTACTATTAATAAAAATGTAGGTAGTGGGTTTGACTTTACAACCAAACGTGTTGGTACATTAGGAAGGTTACAATATAATTTTAAAGAAAAATATATTTTACAGGCCTTGTTACGTTATGATGGATCTTCAAGATTTGGCAGCGATGTTAGATGGGGGCTCTTCCCTTCAGTTTCAGGTGCGTGGAATGTGTCAAGTGAATCGTTTTGGAAACCATTGAAAAGTGTTGTAAACACATTTAAAATAAGAGTTAGTCATGGTGAAGTAGGTAATGATAGTTTTGATGATTACGAATTTGCAAGTACAATTGCACCATTTGCAGATTATGTATTCAGTACGAATGATGGTTCTGTAGATTTCGGGTCTGCAATTAGGTCTTACGCTAATAGAGATGTAAAATGGGAAACGTCTGTGTCTGATAATATTGGCGTTGATTTTGGTATCTTAAAAAACAAAATCAGCTTAACGGTAGATTACTACAGAACGGAAAAAATGGATATGTTATTTCCTGTAACCCTTCCAGGATCTGCAGGTGCATTTTATGATCCTGAATTAACACTTAACGTTGGTAATATGACCAACCAAGGATTAGAAATTGCTGCAAATTATAGAGCTGCAATCGGTGAAAGTACATTTAGAATGGGAGGAACGTTCACTAGCAATGACAATGAGATTACTAAGGTTATCAGTAGCGGAATCATTTATAATAGTAATTCTAATTCCATCAATGGAGATAATACTTCAGCGATAAGTGTAATTGCAGAAGGTTATGAAGCAGGAGCTTTCTTCTTATTTGAAACTGATGGCACGATTAAAACCCAAGAAGAATTGGACGCTTATAAATTGTTCCCTGCACGCGCAAATGCCGCACTGGGAGATTTAAAATACATTGACACGAACGGTGATGGTAATATTACCAGTGAGGACAGAACGTATCAAGGCAGTGGTTTGGCAGATTTTGAATATGGTTTTAATTTTAGTTGGGATTGGAATGGTTTTGACCTCTCAATGAACTGGTTTGGTACTGTAGGAGCTGAAATTTTCAATGGTAATAAAGCAGCAACTTATAGTTTTCAGCGCCATCAAGATTTAGTAAATCAATGGTCTCCCGAAAATCCAACGTCTAATATCCCATCTTTTAGAGGCGACTCTAAAGAACACCCTAATTATGCAGGAACAACAGACATTTGGTTAGAAAATGGTGATTATTTAAGGCTCAAACAAATTACTATTGGATATTCATTACCTGAAGATGTTTTGGAAAGAATAGGAATCAGCAAGTTCAGATTGTATTTATCATCACAAAACCCTTTGACATTTACAAAGTATGAGGGTTATGATCCTGAAATCGGAGGGAATAGTGTAGCACGAAGAGGCATTGATGCTTCCCGATACCCGATTTCGACTACCTATAGTTTAGGATTGAGAATTGCATTTTAACATTAAAAAACAAAGTCATATGAAAATATTTATAATAAGATTACTCTTAAGCATATCATGTATAGCAACCATATACTCTTGTGATGATTACTTGGAGGAGGTAAATCCTAACGAGATTTCGGCAGATACATTTTTTCAAAATTTAGATGAATCAAATGCTATATTAACTGGTGTCTACGGTTCAATGCTAAATAGCTGGATAGTTAGCGCTAGAGAGGAAGCGTGGCGGTCGGATATGGCGTATCCCGGCATAAGGGACGGGAACATTGATAACAGAGCACTAAACTTTTATCAGCACGTTATTTTAGAGGATAACGAGTTTATCAATGATAGGTGGAATGCTCTATATCAAGTTATTTGGAGAGCAAACCAACTTATTGAAGGATTAAATGGAATGGATTCTAGTTTACAAAGTGACCAAAGATGGACAGAACAAATGGGGCAGGCTCGATTTTTTAGAGGGTTAGCGCACTTTTATTTACATTCATTATATAATCAAGGTCGAATAGTCATTAGAGATGCTGCACCTTCAACTTCAGAAGAATTTTCTAAACCGTTAAGTACTTCAGACGAAGTTATGGCATTTTTCAGGGCCGATTTAGTTTATGCATATGAGAATTTGCCAGCTTCCTTTGCAGAAAAAACCAGAGCGACAGCAGGAACTGCTGCAACTATATTAGGGACTAGTTACCTATATTCGGCGTCGGATAACCCAGCTGATTATCAAACAGCAAAGACTTATTTTGCTGATGTTATAAATAATGGAGCTTATGGATATAGTTTGGTTCAGGATGCCAGCATCATGTTTACTGATGCAGGTGATTTTAATTCAGAATCCATATTTGAGATTAATTATACGGTTGCTCAACAATTAGAGGATGATAATTTTGACGAAGAAAGTTTCTTTACAAGAAACGCTAGATATTCTGCTCCAAGAGAATCTGGAGGTTCTAATGCGAACCAACAATTCACTGCTGCATCATGGTTAATATATGCCTATGCAACAGAGCCATTAAATCTATCTGATGCTAGAAATAGTGTTTTCGATAGAGGTACTAATACAATAAGACCAAGAAAAGTTTCTCTTCGATCATCAGCAATGATAGCCATGGTTAACGATGAAGATACAGAATATTACCTAGCGCCTTCAGCACCAAATGCAGTAGATTTTGGGAGTAATCAAAGAAAATACGGTTACTTCAAAAAATACACGAACCATACAATAGTTGCAAATGAAAATAATACTGGTGATATAAGTTGGAAATCTGGAAAAAACGTCATAATTAACCGATTGGCAGATGTGTATTTAATGTATGCCGAATGTTTGTTAATGGGAGATGGCAACGTTCAAGGTGCCATAGATTTAATCAATCCAATACGTCAACGATGGGCATTACAATTATTGGATGCAAATTCTGATTTAATTGATGGTACAGCTTATTCGGTACAATCGCTTATGGATCATTTGATGTTTGTTGAACGTCCATTAGAATTATCTGTTGAAGGTGTTTCTATACGAACAATTGATTTAAGAAGATGGGGAGTGGGAAGTTCGAGGTTCAGTGATTTGGCAACCCGTTCTTATTATTTGACAGATTACGAATATTATAATGATGAAAATGATGCTTTGGAATCAAGAAATAACAGTTTTGTTAGAGAAGGTATAAGTCCTGACCCTTCTGGCGATCCTCAAATAGTTCAGGAATATACTGGTGCAGCACAATTTTATACTGATGGTTATTTAGTGCTTCCTACTAGCGAAACTTTAAACAATACATCTGTATCAAGTTCAAACTAAATAAATATGGAAACGATGAAAAAAATAATATATACTGTTTTAACTTTAGTATTGATATTAACATTTAGTTGTGATAGTGATGAGTATGAGGCACCATTTGGAGATTTTTCAAGTCACGAATGGATCACAACAAGTGGGTTTGAGGAAACTGATTATGTTTTAGCATTAAATGATTATATAGGTTTTAGAGATGTCTCACGAAACGCGATTGAACATTCTTGGAGTATTCCATCAGGTACTAGAATATTAAGCAATGATTTTACTGAAAACGATTCCATTTACGCAAGTTTTATTGTCGGTAATGGACCTGGGGCATCCGATCAAAAATTATTGAATTTATTATTTGTTGAATCTGGCGTAAAAGAAGTCGTTTTAAGAAATGTGTATAGAAATCAAGTAGAGAACTCTGTAGAGTTAAATGGAAAATGGGTAGTTGAAGAAAGATTTACAGTCAATGTGTTCGATGATGTCAAGCCTTCATTCAAGGTGATGCGTGGCATTGAAGAAATTTTGAGTGTGAGCGAAACAGACTTTCCAAATGCTGCTAATTCTGCTTCGTGGCCAACGGTAACTATCGAAGCCGGAGAACAGCTCACATATATAGACCTGACAACGGTAGGAATGCCAGATACAAGAACTTGGACTTTTAACGGAGGTAATATTCAAACAAGCAATGCAGCAACTGCAAACGTATTTTACAATGGATTGGGTAATTTTTTGGCTGGAAGCATTAATTCGAGAAGGGCAAATGCCGATAAACCGGATGGTGAAGCCATAAAAGTAATTCCATTGAAAATAGAAGTGATACCATCAACACAGCCATTTATTATAAACGGAAGCTTAACAGAAAGTGCATCAGAAATAATTTCATTTGATGTGACGGGAGAATTGGCATCTGTAGCTGGAGAGGAAGGAAATTTTGTAGTAAATGTAATGAATGCGGTTACTGAATTTAACCAAAATATTCCTGTGCAAACGGTTGCCATCAATGGTAGCAATGCGACGCAAATCGATTTAACGCTCTCTGCACCTATCTTTAATAGTGATGTAATCACTGTGACTTACACCGAAGGGAATATTAAATCCATTGACTCAAGGGTTTTACAAAGTTTTGGGCCAGAAACAGTGCAAATGTTTTTTGAAGGATCTATGAACATAGCAGGATTTACGGGATATGAAGTAGAATGGGAAGGTTCGGGTAACCAATTTAAAAAGGCCAATACAGAAGGATACTTTGCACAACATAATGGAAATAGCGAAGCTGGCCCATTATACTACTATAGAGATACATCCATGCCTTATGAGGGAAATAGCTCTATGAAATTTGAAACACCAACTTCAGGAATCCCTAATTTGGCAAGACTTCAAGGTTCACAATTTAGCACTTTAAGTCCTGTAAATTCAGGCACATACGTGCCTTCTGTTTGGATTTACATTGATGCTGCCACTACATTGAATACAATAGACTACAACTTCACCGATGGTCCACGATTATCCTTTGATATATCTTCTGCACCTAAGGAAAAATGGGTGCAACTCAAATTGCCAGAAATTACACTGGGTGATATTGATTCGGGAAGATTAGATATTGAAATTGGAAAAACTGGTCAAGATGACGAAAAAGTTCAAAAATTATGGTTGGATAATTTCGACTTGTTAATTATAGAGTTACGCAAATAGATTAATAAATACAATAAAAATGAGGAACTGGTTTAAGCTGTATAATGAAATTGACAGGATTAGAACAGGATCATCATAAAAGCATAAAACACTTAACACTAGTTCTGTGTTTTTCGTTAAAAGTTAATTGTTAATAAATAAAATGATTCTTATGAAATATATTATTAAAACCATCATATTGGTTTCATTGGTAGTATTGAGTGGCTGTAAATCGGATAAAAACAAGCAGCATACAGAGCCTTTGACAACAATTGAACCCATTAAAAAACCTAATATCGTCATTATCTATTTAGATGATTTAGGTTACGGTGATCTTAGTTGTTATGGTGCCACAGAATTACAAACCCCTAATATAGATGCACTAGCTTCAGGAGGTGTTAAATTTACAAATGGCTATGCTACTTCTGCTACTTGTACTCCAAGTAGGTACGCCTTACTTACCGGAATGTATCCTTGGAGAAATAAAGATGCAAAAATATTGCCCGGTACAGCGCCACTTTTAATAAGTACAGAACAACAAACATTGCCTAAAATGCTTAGACGTGAAGGCTATCAGACCGCTATAGTAGGTAAATGGCATTTAGGATTAGGTACTGGTAATGTTAACTGGAACGACATTATCACACCAGGTCCCAATGAAGTTGGTTTTGATGAAGCCTATATTATGGCTGCGACCCAAGACCGTGTACCAACAGTATACATAGAAAATGGTCAGGTTGTTAATTTAGATAAAAACGACCCTATCCAAGTAGATTATCAAAATAATTTTGAGGGAGAGCCCACTGCAATTTCCAACCCTGAAATGTTGACTATGAAATGGCATCATGGTCACAATAATTCTATTGTTAACGGTGTGCCTCGTATTGGGTTTATGAAAGGAGGAGAATCTGCTAAATGGAGTGATGTAGATATGGCAGATAATTTTCTTGAAAGAGCACAAGATTATGTGAAGACTCACAAAGACAAACCATTTTTTTTATATTATGCTATGCAACAACCGCATGTTCCAAGAACGCCACATCCTAGATTTGTCGGTAAATCGGGCTTAGGACCAAGAGGCGATGTAATTCTTGAGGCGGATTGGTGTATTGGTGAATTTATGAAAACACTAAAAGAAGAGGGTATTTTAGAAAATACATTAATTGTTTTTTCAAGCGATAATGGACCGGTCCTTAATGATGGTTATTATGATGATGCTGTTGAGAAGTTAGGTAATCACGATCCCCAAGGAGGTTTACGCGGTGGTAAATACAGCTTGTTTGAAGCTGGCACAAGAGTACCATTTATAACATACTGGAAGAATACTATTAAACCAGGAATTTCTGATGCTATTGTGTGTCATATGGACTTGATGGCATCATTAGCAAAATTGATAGGAACAGAAGAATCTAGTACGGATAGTCAAGAATTAATGGAGACTTTTAAAGGGAAAACTAATAAAGGTAGAGATAATTTAATTATTGAAGCCACTAGTAGAACTGCACTGAGAAGTGGTGATTGGTTATTGATCCCTCCCTATAAAGGAAAAGCATTTGAAGAAAAAGTAGGAATTCAATTAGGTAATTCACCTGATTTCCAGCTTTATAACCTTAAAAGCGATATGGGGCAGAAAACTAACGTCGCAAAAGATAACCCTGAGAAATTAAATGAATTGATTCAAGTTTTTGAGACTCTAAGAGGCAAGAATTATAGTAATATTGAACAGTTACAATTAAGATAATATCATGAAGAGTTATGTAAGAATCTTAAATTTATAACACTTATAATTCTATATCCGTAAACACTAACCAATTAATAATTATTATTTTCTTTAGTTAAAGATAAAGTAATGAATATTTTTAGCTTAGCTCCGAAATTTAATAGCGAAGAGGCCAATCAGAATTTTGCAGTCAATCATTATGAAATCAAGAGGAGATCCCTGCAATTATACCTGAAAGAGTTCGAGCTTAATAGAAGATTTCTTGGAGAGTGAATCTTCGAAAGGCTTATTATCTCTATTATTGAAGGGTTATTAATCATTAAGGATATACACAATTCTAATTACGAAGAATGAAGAAAAGAACTACTATCTACAAAAAGAATATTATTTTAATCTCAACAAACACATTTTTCCATCTTATGATACTGCTGTTTGTTGTATCCAATTTTACGAATTGCAAAAATAATACTAATGAAAAATCTATTGTTAGCGCAGAGAGTAGTTCAATAAATAAAGCTTTTTTGATAGATCAACCAAATGTGGTCAAGACTCCTGAGGGTATGGTCTGGGTAATTGGAAAGACCTTTATTCAAGGAGCTAAAAAGGAGGATAAATACGCTATGGATCGCGAAAAGCCAGCACATCAAGTGACCGTTGATGGTTTTTTTATCGATATTATAGAGGTTACCAACAAACAATTTAAAACGTTTGTGGATGCAACAGATTATATAACAATTGCAGAACGACCTGTAAATTGGGAAGAGATGAAGAAAGATGTTCCTGAAGGTACCCCAAAACCTCACGATTCTATTTTGCAGCCAGGCAGTTTGATTTTTAATAAAGCTGTTAACAAAGTAGCAAATATGAATAATTACGCGCAATGGTGGCGTTGGCAAATTGGAGCTAATTGGAAACATCCAGAAGGACCCGAGAGTTCTATTAAAGAAAAAGATAATTACCCAGTGGTACACATTGCTTTTGAAGATGCTTTGGCATATTGTAAATGGGCGAACCGAAGATTACCTACAGAGGCGGAATGGGAATCTGCAGCGCAAGGTACTGCAGTCGATGCAATTTATACTTGGGGCAATAACCCGGAAGTTTTAGATGAAAAAGCGAATACTTGGCAAGGGGTTTTTCCTGTGAAAAATGAATCCAAGGATGGTTTTGAGCTTATTGCACCGGTGAAGTCATATCCACCAAACTCAATAGGGATTTATGATATGTTAGGCAATGTTTGGGAAATAACAAGTGACTTATTCAATGTGGACTATTATAAGGAGTTAGATGTTACAAAAGAACATGTAAACCCTATAGGAGCAGACCAAGGCAAAAGCCCGAACAATCCATATCAACAGGAGCATATTATAAAAGGTGGTTCATTTTTATGTCATGCATCATATTGTGCAAGTTTTAGAATTTCGGGTAAAATGGGCATGAGCCCTGATTCTGGTTCTGACCATACTGGTTTTAGAACTGTTGCAACGGTAGATATGATTGAAAACTAGACATTTTAAATTTTATTATTAAACATAGGGTTTTAATCAGAGCAGATGATTTAATCTGTACAATGGTCGCTTTAAGAAGTATGAAGAGCATAACCATTATAATTGAATTAAAAGTTAGAACAAAATTTTAGTTCTTATTTGTATCTGATTGTTCAGTCTCACTTTAAAATATTTTGGTTAAGTATAGTCAAAGAAATCCTAAATTACACTTTTGGAGCAAGTAAGCTGACATTTATTGGGATATCCAATAAATAGAGTAGACATTGTTATCCTAGTGAAATTATTAAAGATCAATAAACATATGATTCTCTTCTTTGGTAATTTAGTTTTATTGAGTATAAAGATTAGCTCGTGCTTATTGCCTTCATAGTTAAAATTTTATTATATTGATATTCCCTAATTCAAATTTTGGATGGTAAATAATTAGCGATATGGAAAGCGTTTCATTTAGTATAAAATTGTTACTGCTGGAGATTTCACAATTTGTAAAGGATACTTTCAATTCAAATAGGAAACATATTCATAGCCTACCTAAACGAACTCCTCCTTGTAATTAATTTGTAAACTCCTAATCTTAATAAAAAGTTATTATTTATAACCCACTCAGCCCATTGCCACTCCATTCCGCGAAAGCTCCTTTACGGGCAAAGCGCTTCATCAAAAAGTCTTGGACCCAACTCCAAAGTCTCCGATTTCCATTCCACTTGCCCGCTCATTCCCGAAAAAGGTCGGGAAACAGTCAAACTCCATTGCAACCTCCAAATTTGAAGTTACGTCGGCTTCACCTCGGCTAAACGAGAGCAATTCGTTATCATAACACGGAAAGCACATTCCCCTACATTCCGCGAAAAGCTTCATTCCGGGAAAAGCGCTTCCCTAAAAAAGTCTTGGACACAGTCCCCAATTCCAGCTTTCCATTCCGTTAACCCTTCCCGCTACGCTGGGAAGGAACACTTCACTTCGACGTGGCTCAGCACAGGCATTCCCTATCTATAATTGGGAACAGCGTCCGCCAAATCGGAATTCCATTTAATGATTTGGTTCCGCTTCCCATGTTTGTATACTTCACATAAGCCTTTAGACCTACATCCGCACCCTCGCTGCCCAACCTTTTTTTGACAGCAAAATACCAACATTTGGAACTTGACCGGACTGCATAAACCGTTCTCGCTGCGCTTCACTTTTTATAAGTCCTTATCAATTCCAAATATTGAAAATGTATCAGCAACAAAAAAAGGTAACAGCGAGGGCGCTATGGGAAGTAAATCTAAAATGAATCTTATAAAATCTTACAAAAACATCAAAAAGGAAGCGGCACCAAAAAAAACAAAAAAGGAAAACACTCAAGATATAATAAGTAAATCACTTCAAAAAAATATAAACACAAACTGTCTGAATGCCAGCCCGACAATTCATTTTGGCGGGGTTCAGATGGCAATTCTAATTAATCTTTTAAATCTTTTATTATGAGCACTTTAAAAAATCACGTACAGTTAATCGGAAACGTTGGCCAGGAGCCACAGATCACGAACCTTGAAAGCGGTAAGAAAGTAGCCCGTTTTTCATTGGCGACGAACGAGTATTACAAGGATGCCAAAGGCGAGAAGACGCAGACTACAGATTGGCACACCGTGGTAGCTTGGGGAAAGACCGCCGAAATTATCGAACAATATGTGGATAAGGGCAAAGAAATAGGGGTTACCGGGAAACTGAGAACCAGAACCTATACCACCGATGATGGCAGTCAGCGCTATGTAACGGAAGTCGAAGCTAGGGAAATTCTTTTGCTAGGAACTAAAAACGAGCAATAATACTTAAAATTTAAGAGGGCGTACTACACGAAAGATGCGCCCTCTTAATCATTATTCACAAAAAATAGAAAATCATGAAAGCACAAGTTAATGAAATCAAAGAAGGATTGCAACATTTTCACGGAACGGAAACGTTCTATCAAATCCCATTAATAAGAACACGTTTTACAGACGGACTGAAATATCTAGCCAATGTAGCGGATTGCTTTTGGCTGATTACGGATACTTCGGTAATAGTAAAAAGCCTGATTCCTCGTAGTGAATTTATAAGCATAGATTTTAAAAGATTGTCCAAGGAAAAACAGGATATTATGGGTTATGAAGCTGAAATTACCTACACCGATGGCAATGATCATATTTTAGAAACACAAGGGTATCGTGCCACCGATTTTCCACTGGATGAACTGCGTTTGTTTTTTGTAAATGATACGCTGATGTTACCAAGCGAATACTAAAATTTTGGACCATGGTACATCTCAATTTTAATGACTTAAGCAAGGAAGCTCAAAACCGACTTTTAGAACTTTCCAAAAAAGATGTGGAACGAAAATTTGGTGATAGTATTCGCAAATACGTAAGGGAAAATTATACCTGTTTTGAAACGATGATTGAGGAAGAAGCATTGCGGAATTTGTATTCCTATACCTTCAAATTCAGTATCTGATTTTTAAAATTAATGAACACGCACCTCTGAATTTTATGGGGTGTTTTTGTGTTTAGTAAATTGTAACTCAACAAAAAAAGTATTTTTATTTTGCTGAAATTCAGCATCTATAATTTTATATGGTTATCCCATTTTGACTTTCGCTGATAACTGTATCCATCTTAAATTACATATCGGAATTTGAATAATTCCGGAAGAGGCAATTGGCTCCCGATAGCTCGGGATTAGCCAGATTGTATGAAATTTTGTCCCGCTGGGCGGGACGAAAAGGAATAGCAAGAGGGTAACGGGCAGAGCCACGTTACATATTCCTTTTCGTTTATAAATCATTGATTTTCAATTACTTGAAAATTAATTGATTTTTTAGATTTCATCAATTTGCGTCAAATGCCCCGAAACCACCTGTAAACTGGGATGGATTTGCGTCAAATGCACAAAAAAGCGAAATAAATGGATTCATTCATCACCATCAGGTTCAAAAGGAAAACTGCCAAATGTTTTCAGGAATTTTCAAAAACTCATTTCAAATCGCATACCGATGCCATGGCAACTATGCTCGATTTTTTCTTTTACAATGAGATCTCTCCAAAGGAAAATTTTGGTCCGACAGGGCGAACCATAGAAGCCAACTTACTCAAAAGAATCAATGCAGTAATTGCTATAATGAGGGATGTTGAAAAGACCCAAACCAAGCCCACAGTTGCAATGATGGAATCTCTTTTTCAGACCGAAACACCAACAAAGAAACCGTTGATTTTAGAAAAGAAATTTATCGATAAACAGAAGAAAGTGCGCTTTAAAGAAAAGGAAAATCCAAACAACGAACTTTAAATTTTCGAGCTATGTACATCACAATTACACCCCAAAAAATGGGAGGCAATTATTCCAAGAGTTCAGCGGATTTTGTTGGTTATCTGGAGAAGGAAAACCAAGGATTGGAGCAACAGGATATGGAACATTTTTTTAACCAAAATGGCGACGAGATTTCAGCAGAGGAAGTGGTCAGGGAAATAGATAGTAATACGGCAAAACTTGAAAAGCACGAACCACGGTTTTATTCTATTACCGTAAGTCCTTCAAAATACGAACTGAAACGGTTGCAGAACCATAGTGAGGATTTGCAAAAATACACCCGTGAGATTATGAAGGATTATGTGGCTTCATTTAATCGTGAAATCAATGGGCGACCAATAACCATAGACGACATAAAATATTATGCAAAAATTGAACATCAACGAACATTCAAGGGAACGGACTTTCAGATAAAAGAAAACCAACCGTATGCCACAAAAATACTTCAACTAAAAACAGAAGTCCGAAATGTGAAAGATGGGCGAGCAGTAGGAAATGTGAAAAAATTGGAAAAAGAAATTGGGAAACTAGAAAGAGAAGCGCCGCATCAACAGAACGGAAAACGAATCGTACAGGAAATGCCAAAAGCAGGGAACCAAAGTCATATCCATATTATTGTGAGCCGGAAAGATGCGTCTAATAAATTCAGTTTGTCGCCTGGAAGTAAATACAAAGCTTCCGATGTTGAATTAAATGGTAAAACGGTAAAACGAGGATTTGATAGAGATGGATTTTTTACAAAAGCAGAAAAGACTTTTGACAAGACATTTGATTATCAAAGGAACTTCGCTGAAACTTATAAGGCAAGAAAGGATTTCATTAAGAATCCGAAAATCTATTTTGCTTCACTAATGAAACTGCCCACCAACGAAAAAGCATTGGCGTTCAAAATAATGGGCAAAAGTGGCATCCCGATGATGCCGACTATTCCTGTCACACAAGCACAACTGGCAATGAAAATTTTTAATAGGCTGCGACGTGGTGCTGAAGTGGCCATCAAATCGAGTTCTATCGGAATCTAATTTAAAATTATGCAAATGGACAATCTCGTAACAGTACTTTTTATTATTGGTTTGGCCAGCGGTGTTTTCTATGGGATGTATCGGATAAGTAGATATGCATTCATTTTTAATTTTCTTTTGCTCGGTGCTCTTGTGTTTTATTTGAACGAAGAATTCCGATTGGTTTTAATCGCACTCTATTTGGTTTGCCCTCTCACATTAAATAATTTGGGAATGTATGTTTTTCTGCACAAAACGGACAAGCCTAAAAATGGAAATGCCAAATATCAGGTAAACTTTGCCACCACCAAAGGAAACTTCAAATTGGACAATATAAAACGCGGTGCATCCGTCATTGGTTCTGCTGGAAGCGGAAAGACTGAAAGCGTGGTTTATGGATTCCTGAAACACTTTCGGAAGGAAGGTTTTTGCGGCATCATTCACGACTATAAAAATTTTGAACTAACTGAAATGGCTTATCCACTTTTCAAGAATGGGGATATCGCATTTAAGGTTATTTCCTTCGATAAAATCATCCACAGGGTAAATCCTATTGCGCCACGCTATTTAGAGAACGAGGAAAGCGTAAACGAGGTTTCAAGGGTGCTGATTGAGAATCTTTTGGAGCAACGGGAGTCTGGAACTACTGGAACGACCAAATTTTTTAATGATGCAGCGGAAGGATTGATAGGTGGGTTGATTTGGAAACTGAAAACTACATATCCAGAATACTGTACATTGCCCCATCTGATTGCTGTTTACCAATATCTAGACACGGACAGCCTAATCCGGTTTTTGGAAACCAATACAACCTCAAGGGCCATGGCAGATGCTTTTATCAGTGGCAAGGATTCCGAAAGGCAGACCGCTGGTGTAAAGAGCACTTTGGCAAACGCGCTGAAGCGCATCAGTACGCAACGTATTTTTATGGCATTGTCTGCGGATGAAGTGCCACTCAATATCAATAGTCCAGAAAATCCAACTGTGATTTCGATCGTGAACAACCCCAAATTCGAAACCTCCTATTCCCCAGTGATCGCTACCATTATTCACACCATAACCAAACAAATGAGTGTTCGTAATAGCGAGCCTTCTTTTCTCTTAATGGAAGAAGCACCGACCATTCGTTTATTGAATATGCACCGTATTCCCGCAACGTTGCGTAGTTATGACATTGCCACCATTTACGTGATGCAGGACAAGATTCAAAACGATATGATGTATGGCGATAAGGCGAGCAAGGCTATTTTGAGCAACCTTTCCTATCAATTTTTCGGTAAGGTAAATGATCCTGACACCGCAAAGTATTATGAGCGGTTTTTTGAGATTGTTAAAGATCCGACAAAAAGTATTAGCCGAGGTCACAATCTTGATTTTGATACTAGAATAACTACAGGAGAAAAGGAAATCCCGAAAATAAGAGCTGATGTTTTCTTTCGATTGAGACAGGGAGAGTTTGTTACCTATGCTGATGGAAAGGATAAGAAGGTGCAGTTTAAATTACAACCAATTCAAAGAGAGCTTCCAAAAGAATCTAATCAGTTTTCACAAGAGGATCTAGCAGCTAATTTTGAACGGATTTATGAAGAGTCTAAATCGATCTTTGGGTAGTGGATAATATCATAATTAATTTATTGCTATTGCATTTTATTGAATATGACTGTGTTAAATACTAAATACACTTTTATTTAGCTGGAATACAATAAGATGATGAATGTTTAAAGAGTGATGTAATACTAAAGTCTCGGCATAGTTTGCTATATTTGTATAAAATTCGAGATAGAGATTTGAGCCAATTTGATTATATAAAAGAAATAGCAAAGTATGGTTTAGAAAATGACCAGGAACGCTTATTGACTGTAATTAACGAACTTGTTGAACATTCTAAAAAGACTAAAAAGGTTAATTTCGCAATTCAATTGCAATCTATCCTTAAAGAGTCTATGCGACAACAAAGCACTAATAATTTGACCAAAGTTGGTTCTGATTCTTATTATCAGCGTCTTGATGATCGTGATATTCAAGATTTAATTCTTGAAAAAATTACTTCAGACTATTCTTTAGAGAACATTGTTGCAGATGAGGTAGTAATGGGGGAACTAAAACATTTTATTGAAGAGCACGATAAAATTGAATTACTTCAAAGATTCAATCTTCCCGTTTCCAATAAATTACTCTTGCACGGACCATCTGGTTGTGGTAAAACGCTTGCCTCTTACGTGATTGCTGGCGAACTCGATAAAATGATGGTAGTTGTTAATTTGGGAGCAATCGTCTCATCTAAATTAGGCGAAACAAGTAAAAACCTTTCCAAAATATTTAAGAAAGCAGCTCTTGAAGATTGCATAATCTTTATTGATGAATTTGATAGTCTAGGAAAAGTACGTGATTATAGTCAAGACCACGGCGAAATGAAGCGTGTGGTTAATACTATTCTTCAGTTATTTGATTATTTGCCTCAAAGCAGTATTGTTATTGCTGCCACGAATCAAAAGGAAATGTTAGATTCAGCATTGACGAGAAGATTTGATAGTATAATAGGATTTTCTTTACCTAATACGGAACAAATCAAAAACCTTGTTGAACTGACATTAAGTAAGAGTGGGTTTTTATTCAGTAATAAGAGGGAGGCGACTAATATTATGAAGCTGTGTGAAGGTTTGTCTTATTACAGTATTCAGAAAACTCTGCTCACTGCATTAAAGAGAAGTCTGTTTAAGCATAGTGATAGAGATATAAAGTCAATTACTAAAATTGATAGCCATATTTGGAAATCTCTTGTTATTGCAGAAAAGAAATCACTTGACATAAACGCTTAAATTTCCCCCTCCAAATCAGCTTCGGCTTCGGCTATATTTATTACTTCAACATTATTAATTGCTCTTAACTCGTCGTAAAGTCTACCAGTATTAGCTCTTAATTTTTCTTCAATTTTAAGAACAAGCGAGAAATTAAATTCTGTAGGATAATTCTCAATCTGAGATGCCATAATCTGATTCGATAATAAAGCTTGTACCGCCAGTTTAAAGGTTTTGCCTTCACTACGTAATTGAGAAACGTCAACATTGAATTCAATTTTCTGAACATTACTGTAAGGAGCAGGCGTTGATTTATCTCTAGCGGATTGTGACCAACTTAGTGTTGTGCGTAATTTTGAATTTAATTCTCGTTGTACTCTGTTAATGTCATCAGATGAATGATTTTTAAAAACACTAAAGGCCATATGTATTGGGCAATAGGTTAACTGATTATGCTGTAATGGCAAAAAGCTGAAACATAATGTAGCTGTTACTTTAAGGATACCATTTGTTTTACCAAGATTCGATGAAATTAAATAATCTGGAAAGTTAACAGGGTAAATTTTCTGTTCACCGCTTTGGATACTGTCTTCAAGAATCATTGTAACATTATTCTCATCTGAAAAAATGGTATTATCGACATCAATGACCCCATAGCCTGAGGTTCTGTTTAGTAAAGGTTTGTTGGCATCTGGATAGACTGTGTTTTTCAAAGATGCCCCATTAATTATCAATGCTTTTAATGTTTGCGACTTTAAATCTGGGTAAAGAATTTTAAGTTTTGCAGCAAGGTTAGCAGTTAGTGGAGCAGCTAAACTTGTTCCTATTTCTTTGGTGTAACCTAAAGCTGGATTAGACGATAATACGGACATCGCAGCGTTATCCATACGATCTATTGTGTTAGGGTTGTAAAATCCATAATCACCGCCACTTTCAATAACGTCTGGCTTGAAAAGATTTTTATTACGCTTCTTAACAGAATATATTGCAGCCAGATTAATATGGTCTGTACGAGTATAAATTGCAGGGAATTCTTTACCTGATGCGATACCATTAAAAGCACCATTATATAGACCATCTGCAGCTGCACCCACTGTCATATTATTCATTGAGTCTGCCGGCGTATTTAAGTTGGTGTGCTCATTATTAAAGTAGTTTAGGTCATAATCATTATTTTCGTTCATTGCTAGATCATTATTTCCTATGCTTATAAAAATTAAACTATCAGTTTCGTGTGCAAACTTATCTAGTTCGAAGGTGTAGTTAGAAAATGCTTCGTTCGTTTTCTTGTGGGTTTTATAGCAAATTGTTAACACGAAAATACTTAAATGTGGATATTCATTTTTTGCTTTATATAGTAGTTCAATTACTTTTTTTTCAGAAAGGTAGCCATCACCACTTCCTATTAATTTTATAGAAAGTAATTTTGCATCTGCATAAATCTCGCCTTCAAAATTAGTGCTATGGTTGTGTCTTCCTAGTGCAGCAAGGGCGCCTACCATTGTGCCGTGTCCATCGTTTCCACAGTTATCAATTAATGGATTGCCATCTAGCGTAAAAGTGTCATCTTGTAAGGTAATACTGGATAGAGGTGTTTGCATACTTATTCCGGTATCTAAGATTCCAATTAAAGGAAGCTCTTCATCTGCATTTACAATTTCAAAACCATAAGCTCTGCTCGGTATATTATATATTCCAGGCCGTACCACTCCAGAAAGGGAGGAGGTTATGCTCTCTATAACATCAAAATTTTGAGCAATCACAATAAGCTCATTTAATGTAACGTCGAAAAGCTCTAATCTGTTTGTCTCTCTATCAATAACATATTCGATTAGATGTTCATTTAAGTACAACCTTAATGCTTCAATGATGCTATTCTCAATTTCTGCATTTGCAGGAAGTTCGATTGTTTTTATCACAACTACGTTCCCGAGAGTCTCAGCATCTACTCGCAGTACGTCGCTCAATGTGAGTAACTTAAAGTTTTTTACAAAAAGTATGTTTTTATTGTAAGCTGCCTCTGCATTATTCTCTAAACCTCTATTAATTAATCCTTCTACACTTGTTATAAATACCTGAAATTTGTCGTGATCTGCAATAGAAAATAGTGCCGTTCTATTGAAGTTTGTGAAGCTTACTCCTTCAAGACCAAATGTATTGTACCAAATGCTATAGTATTTTTCCAAATGAAATTGACCCATAAAGTCTACCTCTACATAGTCTACGTCATAAGGGACATTAATAGTCTCATCTTTTGCTCTTGCTTTCACTTCTAGGTCACTTAGATACGATTGTAAATCATCCCGAAAAGCTCTTGCCATAAATATATAATTTGGCTCTGGATTTGCTTCATCGTCGTTGTTTCCGAAACCGTAATTGAACTTTACCTGTCCAGATTCCTCTAGCTGTCTATCTGCAATGATTCTTAAGTGATTCTTATTTGGCATAATTCGTTAATATAATTTTTTGATTATTCTTCACAATTCTAAATTCTTCATCACTCAGATCATACAACCTATAAAACAGTGGTCTATCTTAGGCTCTTAGTATATTTTATACATCGTAATTATTCCTTTGTACATTGTTTTTTAATAGCTTTTTAAGACTTATAAAGTTTCCTTCTTCATATTAGCCAATACGCAGTTTCTTTATATTCAAAGAAGCCTAAGAACCGACCTTCACAAACGTAACCTCACAAGCCTTACATACCCGTCGTTCTTGGATGTATTCATTGATATCATACCAACCACCAGTTTTTTGCCAAATATCTAGTCCTCTCCCTAAAATCACTTTCCATCCGTTATTCATTTCAATAGATCTGTCGTGAATAAAATCGTCAAACTCATAGGAAAATAGGATGCCCATTGATTCCAAAGAATAACGCATTTGCTCAAAAGCATCTTTCGCATTTTCTATAAACTCTTCATTATTACTTGTTACTAAGTGAAGTTTAACTTCTGTGTCTGGATCTTTCTTTTCGCTAATCAGTTTTGCTAGTTCCATAAAGTTGCGCAACTGATAGGGTAGCCTAATGTATGGGTCTGTAATATGAAAATCAGTGGCATTTAATAGGTAAGCTCCAAACAAATTATCGTATGAAATACCAGACTGATTATCTCTAATTATTTTTTGCCCAGGTTCTAGTGATAAAATAACGTTTTCAGATTTCTTTGGTTGACTGTTCTCAGCCACGTCACTTTGGGGTATCGAAGGTTTTATTTCATTTTCAATCTCTTCTAGTGTCAAGATAGAAAAATGTTCTCCTGTTGATTTACTAACGTAACTAAAATCGACTTCTTCAAAGGTTTCGTCCATTTTGCGAAGTTGATCCTTAACCCGCTTTCTATTTTCAATAGCGAAATCTAAAATTTCTTTCGCATCAGCTTCAGTGAAATCATTATCAGGGTAGATTATTTTTAGTAGACCAGCGAAAGTTTTGGCAATTGATGTTTTATCTCGGGTAGTAATGGTACTCGATAATTCAAAGTATTTAGTATAATCGTGTGTTCTATCTTCTTTCCTTAGGTTCTTTAATACTTCAGCAAGGTAATCTACGATAAAACCGTATTGCGACGTAAACATTTCATTTCGTAATTTCTGAACTTCCCATCCTGGAAGATATCCGTGCATACGGTCAAGGAAAGCGGTATCATAATAATCTTTAGGTAAGGCCTCAAAAAGATCGCTATGTTTCATCATATATTTTACTGAATGGTCTGTGTTTCCAACAAACACCATTGAAGCTGATGCACCATATACTTGAGTCCCTCTGGAAAAGGATTTATTAGCCATATAATTTTTCATTATATCCACTAAGCCACGATCTACTCGTTTTGTTTTTCCGGCAAATTCATCATAGGCAACAACGTCCCAATATCCAACCAGCCCTATGTCTCCTGTACTATTATTCACAAATAATTTAGCCTTTGAAACCTCTCCACCAGATATTAAAATTCCGTGTGGCGACATTTCAGAATAAATATGGGATTTACCTGTTCCCTTTGGACCGAGTTCAATGAGGTTATAATTATTCTCTACAAATGGAACAAGTCTGGTTAATTGCAGCAGTTTTGAACGAAATGTAAATTCTTCCGGATTAAGACCAATAGATTGCAATAAAACATCCATCCATTCTTCCTTGTCAAAATGTTTCCGAGCGCCTTTATATTCTTCAATATCTACATTGGAAACTTGAATGGGTTTTAAACTCTCTACCATCCAAGGCGTGTGATCTCTTTCTTCTGAAGGAAAATATCCCAAAGTTAAAATACACCAAACCCCGCTAGACAGTAATTTCTGGTGTTCTTTGATAAGTGCATCAGAAATAGGAACACGATTTAAACCTAAATTCGCAAATGATGCTTCATATCTATCCTGTCTGTCATTAAGTTGAACAGCCACTTTATCTATAATTCGATGAGATCCTTTTTCTCGGATAGTCGATTTGATTATTTGAGACTCATCTCTATGCACAAAATGTTTAGCGATGATATTCTTGACCGTTTCTACGCCGTGCTCAATAGTCGCTTCATCATCTGTAGCGCAGTATTGTCCCAATAAGTATTCGAGAACATACGTAGGAACTATGGCGTTACCTTTTACTAATTTCGTTAAATCCTTTCGAACTACCTTACCTGCAAAGTGCTCGTTTATTTTTACATTGAGTGCGTTCATAGGTTTCAAAATTCATCAAAATCGTTAGTGAAAGAGATATTAAGGGTGTAATAATACTCTTTGTAAACTCTCCATTTGTTTGCGCGATCCATTGGTTCTTCCAATACCAGTTTTACACGTTGATTTTTATATTTACCACTGGCTTGAGCAGTTAATTGGAATCTGTTTTTAACTTCTCGCTGTCGTTGGTTTTCTTCTTGAATATCGAAGGTGTAAATAAACTGATCACTTAACAAAGTGCCATCTTCTGCTTGAATGGATGCTTTAATTTTCCTTTCCAACATAGTGTCATCTACTTGCTCCGTTTGAATAAAGGAAACAGCGAGTAGGTTAGTAGTAATCTTATCGGTAGATTTAATAATATCGATTTCCACCTGAGCTGTGGTGTCCTGGCGCTTTTTATTGACTTTTAATACCGGTAATACAATTTCTTGTAAAGAGGCACCTCCGTGAACAAATTTAGAACCAGATCCACTTACGCGTAATCTATTAATAGATTTTGGAATGAGTCCATTTCCGTTGCTGGTTAAACCAAGTTGGTTGTGGGTAAAGGACTTTACTGCTTCATTGCCTTTTATGTCAGTTCCAAGAATGAACCTTCTATTCAATTTATCTACTTCGCCTTCTATTTCAGCTTCAGTAAAATCGCTTTCCTCTAGAGTTTGATATTGATATAAGAAACCGTGATCTGAAGTAATAATCATATTATTACCATTCATATTAGAAATCTTCTTTAATAGATCAATCAGATAATCAAACTCTCTTTCAACGGCTTCAAATACTTTGTCTTGTGTTGTAGTGTCATCACCAGTATCATCTATATCATTATGATAGATATATATAACATCATATTGTTTTACAAAGTCTCTACCTGTGGTATTTGCGCTAAATTTCATAAAATCCTCTGCTAATATTGCAGTTGCACGAGCCCCGGAATTTTTAGCCAAAATTTTTGATCGCGCAGAAATACCCATAGAACTCATTTCATCCACGAGAATTAAATCTGAGCCTTTTTTTACTGACAATTCTTTGTGGGGAAGTAAGGATGCCATACCTAACTGCGTATAAGAAGGTAGTGAGGCTATAGAGCCTTCAAGTTCGCTGTCATATCTGTTTTCTTGTGCTAATCGTTTATTTAGTTCCACGCCGCACTCATAGCGTAATGCATCAGATATAATAACAAAGACACGCTGTTTTTTATCTACAAACGGTTTAATATGTTTCTTAAAAAACTGTCTTTGACTAAAGGGTTCATTTACAGGCCAAGTGTCTATATTATTAATTACAGATTGCCATTTATCAGTATAATGAAGTAACCAATCATTGGTATATAATTTTTCTGCTTTTTGAGCCAATCCACCTAATATGTTGTCTTGATTGGATCTTCTATAGTTTAGAATAAACTTTCTATATAGATAATCAATTTCATAAAGCGACGTCGTGTATTGCTCTAAACCATTTTCAATAGAGGTAAAATCAACTTTAAGTTTTTGAATCTGATATTGCAGTTGTGAAGCAAAAGATACACTTTCGTAGAATGCCACAAAATGCGGGTTATACCAAAACGTATGTTCTCTTTGTTTTACAATGTTCTGTAAGGTCTCATTTGAAATTTCATTTGTAATTAAGCGCTGAACGAGATCGTGAATTATTTTCTTATCTGTGAGTTTAAATAATTCATCATTTACCACTTTTTCTAATGGCAACGTATTGAGAACACTTTCTATTTGAAGATCATTTGCTATTTGCGAAGAGATTTTATCAAAACCATCTCGGTATGTGATTGTATCTTTCCATAGGGAAAGTAGAAGTCTTGTCTCCTTAGAAAGCTTAGGTGCAACGGTTATATTAAAGTTATCTGAAAAAGCCTCTAGAAGAAAATCATAGATAGATGGCGTTTTACTTGTGTATTTATACTTATTTAGAATTTGGGTCCAGTAAAAACCGGATAGCTCATAACGCTCTAAATCCCGTTGCAACTTTTCATTGCCATTGGCAAAAGCTGTCCCGTGGGAGTGAATAAATGTATTGAGATTAACGTAGTCTGTATCCAGCGTTACTGCAACCATTTTGTAACGAATGTCTCTATGGGAATCTCCTTTCCCTAGTAATTCTTTTAATTTATCAATTCGCTCTTTTGATTTAAAAAATAAAATGTGTTCTGCTACTAATTCCTTAAAACTGAACTCTAAACCTAAATCTTGAAGAATAATAGCTTCTTGATCGGTATGGAAAATATGATGCGCCAATTCTAAATCCAGTAACCAATTCTCATTGGGTTTAGGTTTAGGAGTATTGCTATAGACTAGAAATTTAATTTTAGACCTATTAGATGTAATCTTATATTTTATTTCAAATTCATTACCCTGTATATGGCACTTCTCAACACTATTTAACGCTAGTGCGTCAAAGTTTTCTTTTAATTCATTGCGTTCATCATACCAAAAAATCACATCGTGATCTTGGAATTTTTTTTCTAACGCTTCTTGTATTTTTATGCTCATAACTTACTGTATCGTGCTGGCATCTATCCAATCAAATTTCCTCACTTTATCCTTTGCCTTTTTATCATTTAAGCCTGAAACTGGTTTGATGATAGTTCCAAACTTATTATAGTTAACAAGCACGCCATCGTCTAAATCTATGGCGATACGCTCTGTAGCTAGTTTAAATAACTCACGGTCGTATTCTTGTAGCTCAATGACTACTTTGTTGATACGGGCTTGTTCTTTTTCTGCGCTGACTTTTTCTCTATCTGTACCCACATTTTTAACGTGATCCAATTGTTTGTCTTGAGCTTTTAATTTCTCTAGATATTCTTTGAGATACCCGTTAAGTACGGTGTTAAGCGTGTTTGGTGTGTAGCGGTGCATATAGATTAACGCGTTAAATGCACCAGAAGGCGATGAGAACATCCAGTAGATAGGCCGTTTTTTATAACGCTTGATATGATCTGTATAAAAAGTCTTTAAAAAGTACTTGCGTATATCGCCCACGCAGTCTTCTACAAAAGCTAGGTTTTTATCAAAATGGGGAATGCCAAAGGTAGCTTTCAAAAAGGCATAAAAACGACCTACGATATCATCTTCAAACCACTCATTGTCTAGTATTGGGATAACATTATCATCATCTGGTAAGAAAGACACTTCGACTGCGCTCAGTGTGACATTGTTGAGGTAATCCTCGAGTGTTTCTCCTTGATTGGCAAGAACTAAACCTGGTTTATCCAAGCTGTAACGTCCAAACATACAACCTACAGCATAACTTATAAACTGCGCCATAATTTCACTTTCGCGGAAGACTAAAGCACCTTTCTTAATTGTGGTCTCTTCTTTAAGGATTGTAATATCTTTTAGTGGAACTTCTGGTGTTAACTCATCTTGTAAGCCATAGATTTCTATAAAGTGGCGATTGAGTTCTTCTTCATTTTTATGCAGCGCAAAGAATTTATTTTGCCAGTATTGGCAATAGCTATCGTAGGCTTCTTGTAAGTCTTGACCTTTTATGCGGATGAGTCCGTTTTGTTGGAAGTCAGGAGAAACCTCTTTTGTATTTAATTCCAATTTTGAAATATTAATGGAGTTTTTCACTTTTTCAACTACACCTGAGTTCACTGATTTATTTAAAGGCAGTTTTCTAATTACCCCTGGAGAAGCGTTTAATGTCGGATTAAATAAATTTAATAATTTAGCAGCAACTTTCGTATTTAGAAATCCGAGAAGTTCGTAGTCTATGATATTTTCTTTTGAATAAATTGATAAGCCTGCGGAATCAAAAACAAAACCTTTGGGATAGTATCTAAAAGTATTAGTTGAAGAAGTAATTTTAGACCACGACAATGAAGGCTTGTAATAAAATCTTTGTCCGTCGTGACGAAAACCTTTCAGCTTATTCATTTCGCATAAACTAGTTTCATTATAATTTATAATGTTACTGTGGTTTCCAAACCATTTTCTTGCTTCCCCTCCTTTATTATGCATTTTAAATTTGAATTCATTTGGAAAACCGTCATATCCGTTCCAAATCTTAGAATTTGCGACCTCTGTCCATTCATAAATATACTCTGCATTACGACCAGTACAAATTCCTGCCACTATATCTGATTCTGTATTAATAGTCTTAAGTTGACTTAAGTAATCGATAAAATCTTTTTTTAACCAATAACCAATAGGACTTTGAGTAATTTTATTGAAATTTATTTGATTTGATTTAAAATAGATATTTGAAGGTTTAATCAATTCCTTCATAAGCCGAGTTCGCTTCTGTTCTGAATTTTTTATTTCGGTCAACCGAATAAAAATTCCCGTTTGCGACGATTTAATTTTGTTAAATACAAATGATGTATTCTGAACCACCTCTCCGCCAATTTCAGGAAATGTTCTTGATCCTAAATGCAGCATTGAATCAAAATGAATGGTTTCAATCAGGTACTCTCGCAATTTCTCATAGCTACTTAAAAACATCCAACTATGTTGATTAATCATTCCTAAAAACCCTTTTGGCTTTAAGGCAGCGATTCCAGCTTCCATAAAACAAGCCATTAGATCTGCTTTGCTTCTTGGGTAATTTACTTTTACAAAATCTGCGAGTGCTTTATTCATATTGCCACCACCCATATATGGTGGATTATCTACCACACAATGATATTTTCGTGAAAGCGCACTTAATTGTACAATGGCCTGTAAAATGCCCCTTAGGTTATGCCCGTGAAAAAGGTCGCTATTATTAGCTTTTTTAGCTAAAGAAGCTCTTGTTTTTTCTAAATCATTTGCAGTTGCTTGTGGTATAATAAGCGACCCTAAATTGGTTGCTTGTTGCATTGTTTTAAGGTCGTGCAATAATGCATCACTCAATTCTTCATCTACTGCACTAAAAGTTGCTTTTATGTCTTCTTCAGTAATCTGTAAATCTTGATAACAAGAAATATTAGGTGTAATGTCCTTTTTAAACACACGACGATAATAGTGTCTTGCCTTCAACATTAATGCTAACCCAGCAAGTTGTGCGGCACGCGTATCTATTTCAAAACCAAAGAGGTTTTTTTCTATAATGTGTGTTGGGATATCACTTTTGTTATAACCTTCTTCTTCATAAATTATAGAAAGTAATTCAAAGCCATAAACGAGTATGTGGCCACTACCACAAGCTTGGTCCAGGAGTGTAATATCTTCTACGCTATCAATTTTGAGGTAATCGTCTGCCGTAACACTAGGCGATTCTATAAAATAGGGCATATAGTCGCGCAGTTTAGATTGTGGGTTATTTTGCATCCACAATTTACCCACGGTGTTTTGAACCATATATTCTACAATCCATCGCGGTGTAAATAACTGCGTTGCTGCGGGTATGTCCTCTTTTTTTACTTTGCTTTTACTGGCAAATACCTGATCCTTTTTTTCTGAAATGTAAAATTGATAAAGCCAACCTATGATTTCCACTTCTGCGCAATCTTCTGGCTTCATCCCAATCCTAATATCTTCTATGATAGAAAAACTAGAAATAAGATCGTCCGGCAACAACAACTCTGCATAATCATCAATCTTTTCAAACAGAAAAGGAAGGGTTTTGCTTAAATGATTGCACGCCCCAACCAATAGCGCTGCGTAGGCTTCATTTTGAGCATCGGTACTTGGTATTTTACCATCGAGCAAATCATAAATACGTTGGTGTTGTACTGGTAATTCTTCAGGAATATTACCTTGTTTGGCTTCTTGTAATATTGCGGGTAGTGTTCCACCTTCCATAGGACTTACCACAGAGACTCCTATAGGTTCATAGCCATTCACATCCATAAAACGTAAGGCTACAAAGCGGTTAAACCAAGTGTAGGCAACGGTGTCTATCACTTCAGGTTTGGACGTTTTATTAATGGCTTCTTGTAACTTTTTTAAATGGCCCGCTTTTTCGCGTAATTCTACACTATCCGTGGTCAAAACCTTTTCAAGTTTTGCACCAATCTGGTCTATGAGTTTTACGCGGGCGTCTTGCGCAAAGCGTTTTAGTTGGTTGGTGTTCATTGTTTTATTACTGGTTATTACAGGTTGTGGGGTATCGGTTATCAGTTATCAGTTGTCGGTTGTGGGATTGACTCAATTTTTTTATTTCAGTTTACTGTTTCCTAAGTTACTCCGAAGTTTTCTTGCTTTTCTCCGAAGCTTCTCCGAAGTTTTTTTAATGGTTCATTTAATGGTTCATAATAGGTCACTCCATATTATTATCTGTTTTTAAAGTCCAATAGCCGCCGAAATCTGCACCTATACGTTCTATAATATTTTCAGTTCTTAGTTTTGTGAAATAATTTTCTACTGATCTGTCGCTCACCCCTATGATTTTAGCTGCTTCTTTAGCGGTAATATCTTTATTAAAAATGATGAGAAGTAGCAAAACCACAACATTGTCTCCGAAGTCTCTCCGAAATCTCTCCGAAGTTACTCCGAAGTTTTTTTAATGGTTCATAATAGGTCATTCCTTACTCTTATCTGTTTTTAAAGTCCAATAGCCTCCGAATGTTGGGCTTCCAACCCGTTCTATCACGTTAGCTTCTTTGAGTTTTGTTAAGTAGGTTTCCACAGTTCTATCACTAACACCTATCGTTTTTGCTGCTTCTTTTGCGGTTGTATTTTTATCAAAAATGATAAGTAATAATAAAACCACTGTGTTGTCTCCGAAGTGTTCCCGAAGTGTTCCCGAAGTGTTTCCGAAGTGTTCCCGAAGTGTTTCCGAAGTGTTTCCGAAATGTTCCGAAGTATATTGAATAAAACTGTCATAATTATCCCTCAGAAACTCCATAACATACGCTATGTCAGTAGGTTCTTTATTAAGTTCGATTTGAAGTCTCTCTAAAGTCTCTCTGAAGTCTCTTCCAAGGGTCTCTGAAGTTTTAGTGCTTTCTTCTTCCGCGTGTGTGTATAATTTAAGGATGGTCGCATCAAAACTAATGTCATATTCAGGCGCTGTATTATTATAAGTCTTCCAGTTTGCTTCTATGCGGTCAAAACCATAGCCTGCATTTTCTGCAAGACGTACCATTCTGAATAATTTTGTGATGAGTGGATTTCGTGGCAGGGATAAATCTTTTGCTTTTAACTCTTCAATTGGTTTAGGCAATCCGCCAGGGTTATAAAACTCAATATGGTTTGTAAATATGCGTATGCGTGAGTGCGCAGGGGCAAAGTAATCGGCGTGCATTAGCATATTTACAAGTGCTTCACGTATGGCTTTTAAACCGGGGGAGAGTTCTTGGCCAAAACCTTGATCTGTTAACTGAAATTCAACATCAACCTCTGGCTTTAAGCGTTTAAAACATTCAAAATAATAATCCCAAAGGTTTTCAAATTCACCTAAGCGAAAACTATAGTTTGAACTTGCTTCGGAAATGGATTTACCTTCTATTTCTAATAAATCAATTCTAAAATCTGGAAAATGCTTTTCTATAGTATCTCGTTTTCCTAGAAACAAAAGCCCCGAGTAGGTGAGTTGCCCATTATCCAGAATACGCAGTTTTGAAAGGAAAACATCTTCATCAAAACGGTTGTAGCTCACATCTGGATTAAAGCGCGCCATATAATCTCGATATTGCTTGAGTGATGTAGCGTGAATATCATCTTTAGACGTATTGGGTGCCAGTTCAGATGTTTTTGTGCCAAAGCTTTGGTCTCTATAAAAGGCATCTATTTCATTTTTACGTGCTTTTTGATCGCTGCTCGATCTGCGAATAAACGTATTAGCTTGTGTATTGTAATACACAGGTTTTTGGGCCGAAACGGGAATGTAAAATGCTAGAACTGTTTTGCCATCAATAACATAACGCTGCTGTTTTGTATCTACAAAAACATTAAACTTCTCACCTCGAAGGGTATTTAAAAAGTCCTGTTCTATTTTTTCGGCATTTGTAACGCCTTGAATTTCATAGTTATTACCAATTTCTTTAATCCCAAAAACTAGCCAGCCTCCCGAAGTATTTGAAAAAGCACTCACAGTTTCCCAACAAGACTTGGGTACGGCAGCCTTCGCTTCCTTAACCTCAAAATCTTCCCATTCCAGATCATTTAATTTTGCTATGAGTTCCTTTTTGGTCATCTACTTTAAGTTGATTTTAATATTTTCGTTTATACGCTTTAAAAATGCTTCTCGAAGTGCTTCTACATATTCGTTTACATCATCTTCAGACACTAATTCATTCTTTTTATAATCGACGTGAATTTGCGAGCGTCTTATATATTTTGCTATGGGTTCTGCAGCTTTACCTTCTTCTTTTTTTGGTGCAGCCATATTGGCCATAAGGTTTAAGGCATCTGTATGGATTTGAGATAATTGCTGTTTAGATTGCCTGATGTTTGCTATAAAGCGCTCATTTAATATGGCGTTTTTCTTATCGCTTAAAACTTTGACGACATTCAATCGCTGATCTGTATCCAATGTTTTAAAAGCAGATCGATTATTTATATCATCTATATATTCTTCTGCTGCAGCTATAAAACCAGTCTTTTCTTCCTTAATAAGCTCCAATACTTTTTTAGACAATTCATCTTTTGCCGCTTTTGCCAGCTGTACACCGCTTCCTTTGTAAGGAGTATCACTTTCTATTAGCGTTTTGAGTGTGTCCAACTCATCACTTTGAATGTAGTCGAAGTTTGCGGTATTGCCTTCTAATAGCGCTTTAACATCGTCATAAATATTGCGTTGCTCTCCATTCATAAAACGTTGAATAGGGGAGAGTAGGTCTTCTTTAGTGTCTAATAATTCATCTTCAAACTCAGAGAGCTTTGTGATGAAATAGCTGTACTCTTTCTTTGACCAGCGGTCTAATTTTCCTGAAAACGGCTCCAGACTTTTAAGAAATGGATACGACTGTTTGCGAGCCAGTAGTTGATCTACATCGATACGCATTTGTATAAGTCTTTCCTTAAATGCTGAAGCAACATCTTTTGCCTCACGCAAGGAGCAACTTTCATCGAAGGCATCTTTGTATGCATCTTTCAATTTCTTAACAGCGGTTGCATCAAAAGTAGCTTGCGGATCTAGAATGGTGTTACCATGATGGGAACTATTTAAAAGTGCGTTTAAAAATGGTTCGTTCTCTAAAAGATTAGAATCCTGTTTTGCCTCAATTTTTCCTCTTTTATAGAGCTTTGCCGTAACAGTCCAAATAGCATTTGGATACCAGCCATAAGGTTTTTTAATAAATACATTTTTAATATCATTGAGCGTTGTACGATCGCTCCGATTTTTTCGCTTTAAAATCTCACTTAAAATCTCACCTTCCGCCTCAGAAATAGTGGTATCATCATTTGTAAACAGCGCATCTGGCGATGTGCGAATGGTATTCTTAATAGTATCTTCAGAAAAGGAAACAGATTTCAGCATACGCAAATTAGGGTACACTATGGCAACCAGTTTTTGAAACGCATTGATAACGCGGGTTTTTCCGTCATTGGAATTTGTCATCTCCAATTTACTTCCATTTAGGAATACTTGTGACTCTGCTAATGCTTTGTTGGCCATAAGAATCAAATTCTTCTTGCGGATTACATTTTGCATTGACTTTTCTTGAAGGATACGAGCTACTTGAGGTCTTGTTCCAGAACCTCTATTTTGCATTTCATATTTTGCTGTTTTGATAAACATTCTTACGTCGTGCATAAAAGTCGCGTTGGAGGCAAGGACTAGCTTCATACCTGTGCTTCCCATAGTTTGGGATTGTATGAAAGCTTCATTATCATAATCTTGATAATTATCAGTAATAATCTCTACTTCCAGTTCCTTCTCACGACCGAAGAAACTACCGTCTATTTTACTTGTAAAATCATAATCCTGTTTGTTCTCAAGATATTTTATTTTGTTATCTCTTATTATTTCATCAAAAAGAATCTCTTTGAGCAACTGAGTAATTGCTTGCTCATCAATATCCGTGTTTTTTATTTCTTCTTCTACATCCTTTTCATCATCAGTTAAAAACTCAAAAATATCGCCGTTGCGTTGCACATAACTTTGATTTTCTAGAATAGTCAATGCAGTATCAATCTTGGCTTCGTGTTCTTTAAGGTTAACGTTAATATCGTCTATGAGCAATACCGAAATATTACGTTTTGTTGTTTTAAAATTTCCAAAATACTTTACCAGAAACAATGCTTTAAGAACCTTTACAGCAAAGCGGTCGTCCAATTGTTTTTCGGCAAGAATGATAGATTGCTGTATTTCTCCACGTAGTTCATTACGAATGCCCTCGAACATTAGATCGAAACTTACGAGCGCATTTTTATCACGTTCTTGAATGGCTTTAATCACCTGTTGAAATACACCCAGCATAGAACGTTCTCCTACCGATGCGTGTTTTCCTTGAAAGGCGTTATGATTTGATAACGCAATTCTACACTGCTGGAATAAATCGAACTGATATGGGACAAATGGAAATTTATTTGCGTAATCATTATTGTCTTTATAGCCTCTAAACTGAACGCCAGCTTCGGAAAATGACAATAAGGATTCTAAGTGAGGTCCATTTTTTTTGTGCGCATTGGCTAATTCTTCTTGTGCCTTATCATTTTTATCAAGCAAGCGCTTTTCAATTACTTCATCTACGTTGGCAGAAGTAAGCGGTATTTTTATTTTGAATCGTGCCTGAATACGGGAAAAGTCATTTTGTTGGCTCTTGTTCATATCGCCTACAACAGTTTCCATATCCTCTTGAGAGGTAACTAAAAGCCAAGAATTACCTTTTGTCTTGGTTGCTAATGTTTCTGCAATGGTTTGCAGGTTCAGCATTAACTTGGTATTGTCACTTATGTATTGACCTACTTCGTCTACAAAGAAATTTAACCTAAAACCTTTAGGTTTTGAATCAATATAAGTTTTTACGCGGTTGCAAAAATCTTCAATGGACTGTTTGTTTTTATCTTCTAATTCGTCAAGAATATTCTCATATTTTTCAGGGCTCTCATTAAATACAGTTGCTAAAATATCTTTTACCTCCAAAACGAAATATTCTA
This sequence comes from Gelidibacter salicanalis, assembly GCF_016469035.1. Classification (GTDB taxonomy): domain Bacteria; phylum Bacteroidota; class Bacteroidia; order Flavobacteriales; family Flavobacteriaceae; genus Gelidibacter; species Gelidibacter salicanalis_A. The sequence goes on from NZ_JAEHJZ010000032.1 coordinate 173,157, forward strand.
AACGATCTACTTCCCAAGATGTATCATTTACCTTCTTATATTCAGTTTTAAAAGCTTCATATTTTCCTTTTCCATCCAGCCACATTTCGAACTCTGCTACGTGAGGTTGAAAGCCGTAATATCCTAAATGATCATAGAACACTTTGTAGAATACAGATAGAATCGCATTAGGATCTTCTTTACTGGTAATCTGTGCTTGTTGATCAATATTGAATAATATAGACTCGGATGGAATACGTGTGGCGTTTAAAATATCACCTTTGAGCATCTCGTCGTTGTCTACTTTTTCCGCAAACAACTCTCCAGATTTCCAGCCATCGTGTTCTTTGTTTTCTAATACGTAAGACAAGATTTTTAATAAGTGAGATTTACCACTTCCGAAGAAACCAGAGATCCAAACACCATTTGCACCGGCATAATCATTATAGGCTTGAAAGAAGTCTCTAATTTTCTTTCCTATTTCATTAGTAATAACATATTCAGTGACTTCTGTAGAAATGTTATCACGGTCATCTGCCTTAATAACTGTTTCAATAGGACGGTCTATAGGTTTTTCAAAATATTGTTTTATCATAGTTTAGCTTCTATTTTATCCATATTAAATGCACGGTAGTAATTGTCATCTTTTAATAAACCAAAAAGGTTTAATGTATGGCCGTTATAATCTCCAGGAAAGAAAGCAACTGTGGGTGCTTCTTTTGCGATATTTTGAAGATTGTTAAGTACATTATGAGAACGTATAAACGGAAATACGAGACCTATTCCTGTTAAGAAATACACCTTTGCACTATTAGATTCTATTTTTTGTTTTATTAGTGGCATCAGTACTTGATGCATATTAAGAGAAGATTGTAATGCGCTTAAAAACTTGTCTTTAGATTTTGCTTTTTCAACTTTGAACATTCGTTCCATTCCACCTTTAGATTCTAAAATCTCGCAAGCAAGATGGTATAGGTTTAACTCTAAAATTGGCACTCCTTTATTTTCTAACTTCTTTTTCAATAAACGTATTTCTTCTCTACAAGCAATTTCATCGTCAGCTTTGTAAGAGGAAATAAAAAAGGGAATTTCTCCACCTAATGATTCTTTGTTCAGAAAATTTGATGAAGAAATGACATTAAACAAATGTTCAAATTTATGTGTAAGATTCCCCATACTTAAGCTTTTAAATTTTCAATATCAAAATCACTCAATAAGAAAATTTTGAATAATTCCGCGTTGTCTGCGAGTATAGCTTTTCTTGTTTCAGATTCTATAATTTGTGGTTGTATCATTTTTGATCTTACATTGTTTATCAGTCCTGCTTGTTCTAATATTTTGAAGGTAACTTGCTTTACTTTCTTTTGTGTAACTTCTGTTAGTTTATTCATTTCTGGATGGTATTCTGCTTTGCGACGAAAGAAAGAGATGTAATCACCATCTGTGATTTCGTAATCATATACTAGGTATTTTTCACGAACTACCTCAATGATAAAATCACGAATGAAATGGAAATGTTTACAAGCGGCAATAAATGTTATTTCATTCTGAACCTTATAGCTACCTTCCAATAACGCTTTTATCTGACCCTTAGTCAATGTGTCAATCCATTTATACATCTCTTTAAAATAGCGCCTACCAGTAGCTTTTTTGCCGTTACCTAGGGCGCTTTCAACATCTTCAACGGAATTTTCAAATAGATGCTTGGCTACAAGCACAAATTCTCTTGTGCGTAGGGAAGCCGCAGTAAATGAAAAATTATATTTCTTTTCTGCAATCATTGTTGCGTTAGCTCTTTTAGAGGTATTTCAAGTAATTCACTAATTTTCTGATAGTTTTTTAGGCTAGGCTCACTCTTGCCTTTTACCCAATTACTAACGGAAACTTGGCTTACACCAATTTTATTGGCTAGCCATTTTTGTTTTACACCTTTTGATTCGAGAAGTTCTTTAAGCATATTCAGTTTAATAAAAATTAAAGTTTGTCTTCATTGTAAATATAGAAAATTTGCTTTAACAAAAATAAAAATTCATCAAATTATGCTGGTGTAATATTTTAAAAACAAATAATATCAGAAATAGATTTATTAAATGACCCAAATGGATTCTGTAATATCATTGCCTATCACAGCCTAATGGGATCCGTAAATATTAAGTTTTAAAAAATAATGGATGGGTAATTGGAATAATAAAATGAGTACTGTAGACAGAGAACTCGCACAAGAAATCGTGCATTATGAGGCAAGTAAATACAAAAGATGGTTTACCAAACAGTTAAAGTTGATGCGTATTTCCTCAAAAAAAGCAGATGCGGTATTAAAAACACTTTTATTTTTTGGAGGATCTCAGTAGAGGGTTTGATGTTAAACTGTTTTTTTATTTTAAAAAGGTCCTCTTTCTCTAGGTCCTTTACTAGAAACCTTCCATTGGCTATTCTCTTTAATCAATTTAAAAACACCAGGCTTCTCGTCATAGGAGGTATTGTACTTAATCCAAGCTGTATCACCATTGACGCTTTCATCTAAGATTTCCACGTTGACTTTTTTGTTGTTTTCAGGCACCATATCTTGAATCATCAAAAGCCCGCTATAGCCATCGGCAGTAGTGTACTTTTTCATAGTATTGTTATCCTTTTCGTAGAAGCTTTTTAGAACTATTTTTGCGGTTTCAGCAGGTGAAAGGTTCTTATTCTGAGAACACGAAATAAATAAAAGTATGACTGAAAAAATGAATATTCTTTTCATAACAGTATCAGTTTGGATTATTAATATATCGATGTGATATTTTCAGTTCTATGTTTCTTTCGCCATGTTTTTCGTTCAGTTCCAAAATTGCCCTGCGGTCATTCGATACTGAAAACTTAGACATCACATAAACGAATCGTACGGTTTCGTTTTCTCTGATTTTCGTTGGCTGATTATATTTGAAAACAGGTTCTTGATTCAACCGTTGTAAGGATTTCCTCTTTCCCTTTTGCCGTGTTTCAATCGATAGATTTAAAAAATTTAAATCGTAATCCAAACTGGAAGTATTTTCAATCTGGATAACAAAGTAGAGTTCTTCTTTATCAAAAACAATAGTCTCTACACTTAAGACAATATCTTCAGTTTGATTCTTAATCCGACCGATGCGCTGTTTTCTGTCCAGAAGATACCTACAGAACTTTTCATAATAATACGTACCGTAATCAACACTTTTCTCAGTGGTTTCAACAGGGATCGAATCCTTTACTTTTGGCTTTTCATTCCCAATACTACTGGAGATTGGAATGAAATAATTGAGCTTTGAAAGTTTTGCTTTATACCTTATAATATACGAAAAAACGGAGCCATCTTTATTGACTATCAGAAGATTGCTTTCTTTCCCTTGTTTTGCCTGGAGCAATCCAAAATACTGTTCTTTTTCACGATTGTAGGTAAAGACAAAATTCTCTGCCCCAGTTATTCCCTGTCGAATAGGTTCAGGGAAAAATAGCGCAACGTTTTTGGTGTCGTTCGCATAAATAGTGTCCAAAACTTGGGGTGTTCTTATTGAATCTTGGGCTGAGCAAAGTTGTGGTAAAAACGTGCAAATAAGAAGAACTGAAATAATAATAGAATTTTTCATAAGAATCAGATTTTAAATTTCAATTAGGCCTATGGCCTTGGTTTTATAATTAATTTGTAATTGTTCAATACAGTGACTTTTACGCTTCGATTGTTCCGTTTAAGTATCTTGGTAATTCCACCGACTTGCGGAACCGATGGGATGTTGATATCGCCAATGATATCATCCAGAACTTCATTGGTGGCTTCAGAGCGGAAATTATTTTCGATATAAATCCCTTCACTGCCATCTTGTAGGTCAAAAGCTTTGAGATTTGTGGCATGATGATCGATATTCTGAATGTTAATTAAAGCGCGATTGGGCTGAAAGCTGATAAATCCGAAGACAAGCGTGTTCTTTGGCACCAGTCTATTGTTGATTATTGCTGCTTTCGTGAGCCGCAATCGCAATCGGGCATTTGCCTTTACAATTTGATCGCCATCTACAACTACATAAATACTCTCATCGGTATGGCCGAGTGTGGCACTGTCATTTGGCTTTGGCGAAGCGGCAAAAAACAATTGATGTTCCAAACCAAGTTCTTTGGCCTGAATTTTTTGTTCTGTCCTGATTTCGGAGGAATCAATTTTTTCCTTATCATTTCGAGTCACTTTCTCTTTTCCGAAGTTTTGATAGCGTTTCTCGGAGTATTTGATTTTACCGGAGCTGTAAATACTATCCACAATGCGTTCTTTTTCTCGTTGTGGCAAATCGGGATCGTAAATGCCCAAAGTATCAATCAGTTTTTCATCATAGATGCTGGGTGCGTTGGTTTCCCGCACTTCCTTCAAATCATTGATGGCATCCAATTTTGAATCATACTGTTTTTGATTTTCCTTTAAATCCGGGATCAAGGTTTGCTTGAGGTTCTCATTGTCACTTTTATCATTTCCCATGATCATGAGTGAATAGGAAATGAGGAAAAGGAAAATCACGGCCAATACTGTTGCAAAGACTATTTTATTTTTTTCTATTTTCATTTTGAATTTTTTTTAGAGTGTTTTCGAAGTAATCGGTAATCAATAATCCGTGTGGATTGTTGGGGAAGTTTCGGTCCACCATGATCAGGTTTCCGGTGGAGACCAATTCATAGGTGTCGGTTATGACGCCTCTGTTGATTTCAAAAATGGTGGTGGTCGTGAAACTATATGTTCCATTCTCTTCCTTCAAATTGGAATCAATATTGAGGACTTTTTGAACCAATGAGTATTGTAACAATCGATTATAGACGCCATCCGCTTTTTTCTGACGATAGAGGTTGTCCACAGAACTATTCCCTAACCAAAGTGCTTTTTTTAAGTTCCGTTCATAGTTGCTGGCATCAATGTTATAGAAATAATTGTGGAACTGTTCTAAATGTGCCAATGCTTCTACAGTGAAATTTTCCTTTTGAGAGACGAGCTTTAGTGGAATAATACTGCCATCGGTATTTATGGCAAAGGCACTATTGAGCGCATTTTTATTGGTGGTAAAAGCCATCCAAAGTGAAAATGTGCTGGATAACAAAGCACACACGATAGCTGTTAAAACTATGAGCCGGTTTAACTTTAGGATGCCATATATATTTTTATAAGGAGTTTTCATTTGACTTGTTTTAGCTATTAAACAATCTGAGCGTAAAGGACGTGGCACGGCTGTATAACTTGAATTTCAGAAATACTATAAAAAAAACAGATCCCAATTGTACCACAGGAGCAAAAAAGCCTTGTCCTGCATCAGTTCCAAACAGGTTAGGCCAAAAATTGGTATTGATTTCGGTATAGATGGCGTTGATAAATATGTTGACCAAAAAGAAGGCTGGTACCAGCATGTAAACCGCAGCATATAATTTGAAAAAATTATATGCCAAAGAGCGGAATTTTTCAAACACGGCCAAGCTTATGACCAATGGGAAAAATGCTTGCATAATTCCCAATAGAAAATAGCGCTCGGCTAAAAATAGTGGGTAAATAAATAAGTCCAAAATCCAAAGAAAGAGACTGATTATAAAAGCCAATATCTTGAAACCATATAGCGGCGTTATCAATGCTTCATAAAGTAAACTCATCGCATTTTTTGCGACATCAAAAAGATGTATGTCTTCTTCTATTGGAAGGTCCTGCAATTGCAAGGGAAGTAAAGCAGGGGCGGTGGCACGATATTGGCCTTCAATTGCGACCAGGATACCATCAAAGAACCCTAATACTTGAGTTGAGAATATGACCAATAGAACTATTGCAAAATTCTTTGCGAGTTCTCCTGGAGTCAATCCCCAAGTATAGCCGTCCTTATCCGCAATACCTTCATTGTATTTTTTTAGGATATTGACCAGAAAAAATAGTACAGCAAGGGTCTTCATTCCCGCAATGGTGTATTGGGAGAAACTACTGTTCTGTATCGTTTGGAAAACCGTATCGATGTATTCCAATCCTATTCCTAAAATGAAAGTTGCGGTCATCTCTAATATTCTGTTTCACGGTTATTGATTTTGTCCTGCATTTTCCGAAATGAAATGATATCCCTGTAGCGTTTTGTTTTGGTTTTAATATTGGAAACCATTTCCCTAGATTCCAGTTCTTTTTCTTTTAGAATTGCTGTACGTTCCGCATCGCTCATTTTTAAATAGTCGCTCGACAAAATCTCATCTATAAAATCCAGTGTATCCAACGAGTTTTCAACGATCGCAGTGAATGATTGTGACACCCTTGATACTTCATCAGGTTTTATAAAAGGACTGTCTAAAATGTCCCTCAAATCATTTTGCATCACCTTGAGAAGGCGTTGGTTATTACTTCCAATTTCACGTACTGCGTTTAATTGCTTGACCACATCATTGACCTTTTCAATGTTTTCCTTTTGTGTTTTTAAGAACTCTACGGTCTTGATAATGTTTGCAGTCTGCTTCCCGGATTCTATCAATTGTTTTACCAAGCTGATAAAATTGGTGTTGTCATAAGTGGGCATTCCCTGGCAGGCAGCGCGTGCAGGCAATAAAAATGCAACCGTAAAGAATAGTGAGAATAGGATTGTTTTAATTTTTGTTTTACGCATTGCTGAATATTTGTTTTGGTATTCGTGAACCTTTGGTTTCATAATATTATATTTTAGATGTGAATTCTTTAATTGCCAATTCCATATTATTGGTCTTTTTATAAATGGCCATTATGGCCTCGTTTTCCTGTCCATCGGTTAGATAGGCAGCATACACTTCCTTGGGAACTTCAAGCCTAAAAATGTTGCTTTCCTTTCCAATCTTGATAAACATCTCGGTATACTTCCGTGGACCGGAAAGATTGTTCTTGATGGATTTTAATTGGTTGAGATCGTGGCTGGAGAGGTTGAGCCGTTTAACCAGTTCGGCGTAGCCTTTTTCATTGTTCAGACTATAAATGACCTGGGTGTTTTCCAGAATGCTTGCGGATGTGGCATTGTTTGGAAGCTGATTGATGGATTGCAGAATAATCCCAATCGCTCCATTTTGTTTACGAATGGCTTGATAATAAAATTCTACGCTTTCCAACACGTTTTCAAATTTGAGTTGCTTTGCAAACTCATCGAATAGGATGATGCCCTTTTCAGCTCGGTTTTTCCATATCGTTCTTTGGATAGCCGATTTGATCAGTTTCAACATTACGGACAGGATTTCCTTGTTGTCCTTGACTTCATCCAGTTCAAAAACGATCAAGCGCTTATCCTCGATTTTATAGGTCTGGTCTTCGCTGACTTCAAACAGAAAACTGTAGAGGCCATCGCTAACGTATTCAGACATGACGTGCAAGAAGCTCGTGACATTAAAATAGTCGGGATGGATTTTAAGGGTGTCCAGAAGATCTTCCTGATTCCTTTCCATAAAATTGTAGAAACCTTCCAAGGAATGGTTTTTTGAAGTGCTGTCATAATAATGACGCAGGATCTTTTTGACGGAAACCGATTGTGCCTTGGTCACTTTAAGGTCTGAAGCAAATAATTCAAAAAGAAATACTGATAAATCTTCAAGACGTTCAGGAGCTAAGTCAGATATATTGCTGATATAAAATGGATTGATACCGAGGTTCTTTCCACTCTCATAACGCAGTACGGTATACTGTTCAGGATACAGTTTTGCGAATTTGGTGTAGGAACCACCTAGGTCAATGATGACCAATCGAACGCCACTTTCAAAATATTGACGCAGGATATTATTCGCCAGAAAGGATTTGCCCTCGCCTGTCGGAGCAAAGATGGCAAAGTTTCGTGCTTTGATACGATTTTTTCCCTCGTCCCAAACATCTTTTAGAACAGGAATATTATATTCACGGTCATTGAAAATGATTCCTGTTGCATCCGATTTATAATTGGTGTTGTTGATGAATAAACAAAGTGCGTGTTTTAAATCGGTAACATATAAATCGTTATTCGAGAAATTGGAAGAGAAGCAGCAGTAGCTGTTCAATATATAATTTTTCCGTTCCTCGCCTCTTGGATAGTAGGGGATTATATCCAACTCCTTGAACTCCGTTTTAATCTTTGAAGTTATTCTATCCAGTTCTTTAGCTTCCTTTGCCCAATAGATAATATTGAGATGGCCACGAATAATACGTGAGCTATCATCGGCATTGATTTGGTCCAAGATGTGTTGGATTTTTCCAAGTACGACCTTGTTCTGTGAGCCAAAATTTGAACTTTTGTTCAGTTCCTCGATCTTCTTATCGAGCAGCTTACGCCATTTTTGTTTATCATCTAAATAAATAATCTGATTAACGATATGATTTTCATTAAGCGTAAGCCCTAAACCATCAATAAACCCTTGATGAAATACGAAGTCGTCAGAAGTGAATCTCTCATTGGTCTTGCTACTCTGTACACTTTCGCCAAAGCACAGTTCGCTATTAATGGCCAGGGCATCAAAATGGTTTTTACCAATTGTGACGCTTTTCTTATCCAGTAAAATATCGGTGTCAAAATCTATATTAAAGCCATTAAAGTAGCCACTTGTAAGCTGTAAAATCTGTTCCGGGTTTAGGGGAAGGAACGTCATTTTTCTACTATTGTTTATAAAGGAAACGGAGTCGCTAACCGAGTTGGCGAAGCTCTTGATGTTGTCATCCAGTTCCTGTACAATTCCCTTTGATATTTTTCGAAAAGGATTGACATATTTGGGGTTGTTGAGTGCTTTGTTCTTGGTCAGAATAACGAACAGATAGCACTTGTGTTCAATATAGCCACGACCTTTGAAGTGTTGGTGTGTAGCTTTTTCCAAAAAAGTTGTATTCGGAAGTTGTTCCGAAGAATAGGATTTTTTAAGATAAATATCCTGCTTATGGACCACAGTTCCAACAGGCAATGATTTCAAGGCCTGGAACCAAGCACCGTGCATATCCTCAAAGTCCTTTTCGGAAAGCGAGTAGATTTCTGGCAGATTTCCTTCATAGCACAAAATTACATTGCCATTGTTGGCAAACACGATATTGTCCTGTATATCTGCAATGGGTTGATATGATGAAAGGTTAATCTTGTCCATAATTGAAGCCTGAATTTTGTTTGTTACTGATGATTTTCGGGAAGGCCTTGGCCATCTGAAATAGTTGTGGATTGTTTGTGATTCGGGTTAATGCAATGTAAAGCGCAGCATTAAAAACAAAGACACCTATAATAATCCCGAAACTGAATGAAAATATGATAATCATTAAAGAACCAAGGATAGACATCATCATTAGGGCGAACAGGGAAATGGGCAGCCCAAAAATGACTGCCTTTTTCCTAATATTTCTATAGACCTCGAACCGCTTCATTATACTACGATTCCAATTAGATAGGTAAATATTCCAACAACAGCACCCGCTATTAAAACGAATACCAAAACTCTAGTAATACCTTTTTTTAAATCTGCGTTCTCGCCAAAGAAGTGTCCTGCATTAAAAAGGAAACCAACTAAAAAAATAACACCGAGTAAAATTGGAAAGATTGTTCTTATAGTATCACCTACATCATTTACAGAATCCTCAATGCCACCAATTTGTGCAAAGAGAGAGGTAGAGATAAGTGAAAGAAATACTGCGAAATAATTTGATTTTTTCATAACTGAAAAGTTTAAAAATTTGTATTGTTTTCGTTATTGGAAATTTACATATATTTGTTTACAAATAACTGATAATCAAATATTTGTGAATAAAATATTATTTAATATTGTTTGATTTCCGTTGCTATTAATTGGCATCAAATTTTATGATTTTTGGAAGTTGAATTGTTAATAACCCAAAATTTGAAAATGAAAAAAGTGCTCAAAAGCGTCAGTTTTGTCTTTTTGCTTCTAAAAATGTGTATCATTTTTGGACAGGAAATTGCCACTAAAAAAAGAATAATTATTGATGTTGGACACGGTGGAAAAGATTCTGGTGCAATTGGAATAAATGGCATCCAAGAAAAAGATATTGTACTAAATATCGCTCTTGAAATTTTGAAGCTAAACGAAAAGTCAGAAATGCCACTTGATATCTATTTGACGAGATATAGCGATACGCTTATTTCGTTAACCGATAGAAGCAAATTGTCCAAAGCTTTGGAAGCAGATGTATTTATTTCGTTGCATTGTAATCATTCGGATAATTCAAATGCGAGAGGAATTGAAGTGTATGTGGCAAACGCCACTTCACAATATATAAAGGATGCCACTTGGTTAGCTTTTCAATTGCAAGCTGCATTTAATAAGGAATTGGGATTTGAAAGTAGGGGTGTGAAGTTTGCGAATTTTCAGGTGTTACGGGAAACAGCCAATTATTGTGCTTCTGTACTTGTGGAATTGGGGTTTTTGAGTAATACAGATGAAAACAATTATTTTTCAAACCTTTCTAACATTCGATTGTCTGCATTATCGATTTTATTAACTATTCAAAATTATTGAAAATATGAAAGATATTTTTTTAGAACTAACTAAAAGTATAAAGGCTATTGTAGAACATTTTATTTCAGAAGTGATTTTGTTATATAAATCTTTTCGTGGTTGAATTATTTACTGTCATCAAGCATTATTGATTTATACCAGTAAAAGAAAGCTTCTGGATTATTCTTTTTAAGCTTGTTGAGCTTATTGTATTTAGGGTTTTCAATCAACCAGTCTGTTACCTCTAATGGGTTGTCAAACCTTTCAATCTTATTATTGATTTGGGACTTGATTAGTTCAGACAAGTATGCCACTTTTGAAGATGCTATGATGGCTTCTTCAATATTAAATTTCTCAATGGTAAAGTTTGTAAAATTACTGATACCTGTTTGAAGATGTTTAAAATCTTCAGATTTAGTGTCGCGAGTTGAAAGCACAAAACAAGCTTCTTGCGTATCGTTTAGTACTTGCTCTGCGGTTATATCTAATTTTCTAAAGGAAAGCTCTTCTTTAACCACTTTTGCATAGCTGGTTCGTACCACCGTCAAATCAGAAATGTTTTCCATTAAAAAAGCGACATCGAATAACTGTTTGATAATCTCTACAGGTCTTCCTTTGCTATATAGAATTCCTGTTGTTTTTGGGGCAAAGGCGGTTAGTTTATCGCCTAAAATAGCGTCAAAAGTTGGCATCATTACTTGTGTAATTTCGCCCTCTGTCTGAATCCAATCGTGAGCTATTGGGATTTCTGTGAGTTCAGGATATGGATTTGGGGTGTATAGAACATCTAATAAAATAGGCTCAATATTTCCGTCCACGTTGCTTTTATAATATGTTTTAAAATGTCCCACAGGGGCATCAGGTGTATGTACTCTATTGTTGTCATCTTCCCAATGTGTGAATACAGTTTTACTACACATAATATCTAATATGGGTTCTATATCGCTTTGAGTTTGTTCGGTTATGATATCAATGTCAATGGAAAATCGCTTTGGCTTTTTTGTTGCTAACAACAAAGCGGTTCCACCTTTGAAAATAAATTCTAGACCGTTTATCTTTAATTGTTCCAATAGTATCAAGGCATAAATAACCTTCTCTATAAGTTTTGGATCATACTTTCTGCCAAGTTTTTGCTTGACCTCAAAAATCCATTCAGGATGATATGTACTTTCTTTAATCATATATATTAAGTTTTGGCAAAATATTAATTTTTTGCCAAAGTTAAATTCATTCTATGTTCTACTTCTTTTTCCTTATTTCGTCTTTGGGCATAACGTTTCATTTTGCCTTGATTGATTTCAAACTTGCTAAAAGCCGATTCGTATATAAAATCTAATTCCCCTTGTTGTGCACCATACAAGTTGGTATCGATAATCATATCCACTAAAAGTTTCTCTAATGATGGTATTATGATATTTTCAGTTTCGATTACAGGTGCTTCCGAAACCAAATGTTTTATAATAATTACATCATCACTATTGTGAATGTAAAGCTCAAAGGTTTCTATATCGGGTTCTAAAAAAACTTGTTTTCCTTTGTCCTTTAATTTGTAAAATACGGATTGGGCTACATCTTTTTCCAATTCAACAATGGTGTAATATTTAAATGGCTGGTGTCGCATTAAATCGTTCAGCCAAATAGTGTTCCAAATACAAAAATCTATGAAGGGATAGTCCTTTTTGATTTTATTGAACAGTCGCTTTAATTTACTATTGATAACCGGACAAAATTCATTATTTCCCTGCAACGCATAAATACCTCTAGTTGGATTTTTTAATACCCCTTCTTTTTTTAGTTTCGACAAATAGACGTTAATCGAGCTTTCTTTCAGATTTGGAAAATCTTTGCGAATGCCATCAACTAAATCTTTTTTAGAAATAGTTTGATTCCCTTGAAAATAGGATGGTATTTTTTTTTCTATTGTATAATCCAAAGTAATTACATTTATTAAACTTTGGCAAAATACAATAAATTTGCCAAAGTTTAATTATTTTCTTTTGTCCCCAGCACCTTTATCAAAAGCAATCAAATTAAATAGCTCACGCATTCGGCTACGAACACGGTTTCCATAGCGTTCTTCCAGTTCTTCAGCATTGAGATTTGTGGTAGCGTGTGTCTTGATTTTATGTTTGGTCTGAAGATAAAGTTCATATCGGGAAAGCAATACTTCGCCCATTACGTTCAAGTCTTTGCCATAGAATCTTCCGGCGGGTTCAATACCTAAATCATCAAAGCAATAAAATCTGGTATTGCCATAGTCTTCAATGGTTTTAAAACCTAGGTGGTTAAAACTGAAAGCAACGTTTCTACACGGAATCATCTCATAAGGTCTTTGCATTGGTACGATATGGCGCAGTAATTTCATCAAGGTCGTTTTTCCGCATCCTACAGGTCCAGAAAGTAAAATACCTTTGTCGATATCAATGCCGTTCTTTTCACAATTTTCTTTGTCCTTGATGAAATAATGGCAGAGTTTACGAATGATTTCTTTGTCCTCATCATAAATTCTGAAGTGATTACCAAAGAGGAGCTTTCCTTTTGCATTTAAATAAATTAGAATTTTGTCAAAGTCGTAAAGAACACTTGTACCATCAAAATCGCCGAGTGAATATTCCACGTCATCTTCTATGATTTTAGAGGGGTTGTCCATAATCTTTGGTTTTAGTGGTCCGCAAGTTGTCCTTGTCCCGGTACCTATCGGGATGGGACAGTTGATTTTTGTTTGGTTTGTTTACTTCGGAATATAGCTCCGCTCTGTCCATCCAATTTGCAGCCAAGGCACGCCAATCTCTAATGGTTTTCCCATCGCTGGTTTTCCAATTCCGATTTTCATAGTGCTCGAAGAATTTTTTTCCTTCATCAGCAGTAAAACTTTTTTCTAAAAAAAAATTAATAACGGCCTGCCAGCCCTTTGGTTGTTTTATAGTGTTTACTTGTTTGGTATTGTTTATAGTAGATCCCATTTTAAGTCCTGTGGTGGGACTGTAGTGTCCCAGATCAGGTTCATTTTTGGGATTGTACAGTTCCGCTACCTGTTCCAATATGGGACTGTACTCCCCTGATATGGGACTGTAGAGTTCCAGAGTCGGTTTATTTTTGGGACTGTAGAGTTCCGCCACATGTTCTAATATGGGACTGTCACATCCCATATTAGCCCCATCATCTGTGCAAAGAATGGACATCTTTATTTTGCTTCCCTTATAAGGACTTTTGGAAGGAAAATATGAAAGATAATTCCATGAGTTTAGGTCGGTCACACACCTGTGGTAGCTTGATTTTGAACGGATTTTGGAGGCCGTCATCAAATCCGTTCGATTCACATAGAATTGAATTGCAAACCGGCTACTGTTCCATTCTTGGAACAGTGCCATATAGAGACTGATGTGTGGAGGATTTAGACGGTCATCCAAAAGAAATTTTTCATAGGCCGCATTGAGTAGTTTAATGTAATTCATGGCTTAGTAATTTAGGTTGTGCTGCACACGATTTGCAGTCAAAATTTCTTGGATTTCTTCGGCATCATAATAAATGATTCCTCCAACTTTGGTGTAAGGTAAGGTGCCATTGATACGAAGATTTTGTAATGTGCCCGGACTGACCTGAAGCAAGTCCATGACCTCAGATGATTTGAGGTATCTTTTCAATTTCCCTTTAGACTGTTTGGTTAAAAGGTTTTTAATGTCATCGAGCAATTCCATTTTGAATTCCCGAAGATCGTCGGTGGTAATAATACTTGTTGGCATAATAACATGGTTTTGTAGAAAGGGACTATCGCATTGCTGTCAATCATTTTGATAGCCCCTGACTTGATTTGACTTTCGTTCTACAAAATTGTTGGATATTGTTGATAAATCATCAATAGTCAGTCCCAAGGTGGGAAGTTTTTTTCAAAATAAAATTTGAGTCGTTTTGGTATTGGAAGGTAAGGAAAGACAAGGTTTTTGACTCCAAATGATCTCAAAGTAAATGGAAAATGGAAGGGGTCAAGAATTCCCAAGTTGGGATCATCTATGGATTATTCATCAGAATCTTCAAACCGCATTTCGAGGGAATCCTTGAGCTTGTCCATGAATTTGGTCTTATTGGATTTTCTGGCCCTGATCTCGATAAAAGTGTGGTAGTAGTTTCCCAGTCCAATGTTGAACATTTGTTCAAATAGGGACGCCAATTCCTTGATGTCGGCGGTGCCGCTGTTGATGGCCCCGCTGCTGTGAAGCGCGTAGATCAGTTCAGTGAGTTCCGTTTTGCTTCCCGTCCAGAAAAGTTTAGAAGATGATTGCTTCATTGATTTATTATAAGTGTCTGTGCTGGTCTGTAGCTTTTCTATTTCCTGTTGCAGGTATACAATCAACATGTCGTAGGCAATTATGGTGGCCACGGTGGTGTCCTGACAGGTAGAAAACTGTTCGTCTATAAAAAAATGGTAAGATTCTGTAGGTAACCGTAAATCCGACTTACCTCGGATAAAATATTCTTCATCCAGGGTCGTAGCACCTCTGCGATAGTAATGGTAGAACTCTAAATTATCATTAAAGAATACCTGCAATTTATCGATATGGTTGTTGAGATACCTTATTTGAAATTTAGAGCTGCTCCGTGGACGTTTGCTCTCTATATTGAAGAGTCTTACGTAGTATATGAGCCTGCTGAAAATTTGTGGTTTAATATGCTTAAAAAAGCTGATCTCTTCATTTTTTGAGTCAAACCCTTTTTCAATGACCTCATTTCTAAGGCGCTTGATGCATATTTCTGTTTTTGCGATACGATGCTCTGCTTTATATAAAATATCATCAGTCTCAAATTCCAAAGATTCAAGATTCGATTCAAATTCTGATATAAATTTTTGGTACCTCATGTCTATGTATAGCAATATCTTTTATTACTATCGGGATTCCAATAATCCCATGAGTTCGAGGGTATAATTGTCAGAAGTTTGGATGTATGCATATTTTTCTTCCACAACTGCTCCAAGTTTTCTTTTTTCAAAAGAGGCCGTCATGCCCAAATCAATGTATTGAAATTTCAACTGCATCGCTCTTTTTAGGGTTTGATACAGCAATTGGCGATAGGTCTGGTAGGTCTCAAGACTGTCATAGTCAATTCCTACCAAGGAAGGCACGTAGGTTTGGCTGCCATTATTTTTATAGCAGAACATCACCCCGATAATTTTCGTCCGATTTTCAGGTTCTCTAATGATTATGAATTCCCAGTTCGGATTTTCGGACATATTTTCAAATAGCTCAACAGGATAGGAAAATGTATTCAAGCCCAAATTATTCTTGCGTACGTTATCGTACAATTTTTTTACCTGTTTTAGTTGGTTCGTATCCAGTTTTTTTAGGAACGAGATGTCCAAATAAGGCTCATAGGCCAAAATATCCTTTCTGAGGTGTTTTTTACTTCTTGAGGAAAGTGTCGCCGTATACTGCTCAATAGAAGCGTTATGCCCTAAATCGATTTTACAGGAATTTGGCATTTGGACCCGGACAAAGCCCTGCCCTTGGAAATAGCTGTGCAATTTATCGTTCTCTTTAAAATCTCGGAGGACAACCATTTTGGAATTCGAACTCTGTTCCAGATGTTCTAAGGTTAGCATAAACCTATTGAGGGCTTCAGTCCTTAAGGGATGTGTGTCATTCACATAAAGATGGTTTCCCTCTGTAAATAGACAGCCCAAACTGAGTACATTAGAGGTCATATAGTACGGATCTAATTTTCTTTCGGCCTCTATAATCTCTGAGGCGGTCATATTGGCGAGCATATCATCCTTCCATAACGATGAAGATATTGCAGCCGCCAATACAGGCGTTTTTTGCGCGTCAGTAATGATCAAATACCAAAAGTTCCAGTTGTTTTCTCTTAGCGGATTGTCGGAAAATGTGTTTTCGAGAAATAAAAGGCCGTCCCAATCTTGGATGCCAGATGTACCTACTAACCTGTTCCAGGTCTCTTTGTCAATTTTTGTAATGGAGTCTTCCAATTGTACCGTCAGATTAGCCTCGGATCTGCTTTCAGGTTTTATCTTAGTCTCTAAATTGAATGCCTGATAGACACGACCCAAATTGGTATCCGTCTCTTCGATCGCTTTTGGCAGATGGTAGACCATGGCGTCAACCAGTGCTTTAATTTCCTGATGCTGGTTATGTCTGGATATGGTTATTCTTACCCCTGTATTTTTTACGGGCACAGCGGGAAATAGACCTAAATTCACGTAAAAACCTTCCTTCATTAAGCGATTGACAAAGTTGTAGCCAGTTTTTGGCATCCCCGTACCGATAAAGAAAACCGGCGAATTATTTTTATCTATGAGTGGTAAATCGGTCTGTTGCACCAACGCGTTAAAATATTGAATTCTCTGTTTTAGATCGTTTTGGAGGCTATAGATTTCAGGGCTTAAATGAATCTCGGCGGAGGCTGTGGCAGCTGCCACGGAAGCAGGTTCCAATTGGGCCGAAAAGGTTAACGGTCCACCAAAGGTTTTTATCTTGTGGTACATTTTTTTGTTGGAACAGACCAGTACCGATCCGCTAGCTCCAAAGGTTTTGCTCAGGGTTCCGAACAGCAACATATTTTCAGTAAGCTCATTGATTTCGCTCATCACATAGCCCGTCCCATTTTTTCCGATCCAGCTCATGCCGTGCACATCATCAAAATAGAGAAAGAGCTGTGGGTATTTTTGGGCGAGATAGGTAAGATCCTTGATAGGTGCAAAATCGCCATACATGGAATAGATGCCATCCGCCATATACCAGATCCTTTGTTTGCTATTGGCATAATACTTTATTTTGTCTTCCAGCATGTTCAGATCATTGTGCCTGACCATAGCAACGGGAACACTTCGTGTCTTTAATATTTTTGCCGCACTTTGGACGCTCCAATGCACTTGATGGTCCAATATGATGGCATCACGATCGTCAACAGCGCTTGGGATGACACCCATATGGCCTAAGGTGCTGTTCTTTGTAATGACTACGGGATTTTGGTACATCTCGGTCACTTTTTCTTCCAATTGTCTATATAGCGGATTGGAGATGTAGGATTTAGACAGTGGAAATTGGGTGCCGTACCGTTGGATAGCACTTATTGCGGCCTCTTTCAATCTAGAATCCTGTTCCAGTCCTAAATATCCTGTAGTCCCAAAATGGAATAGGTCTCTATTGTTAACGCCAATGGTTCTACCTGAAAAGCTTTCTCCCTCCGCGTATAAGTGGAGGACGCCTTCATCTATGGCATCTGTAAATACATCATTTACGGTGTCCAAAAAATTGTTGTGTTTAATTTTAGCCATGATCTGGGGATTTTTGTGGAACAGAATTTAATAACTTTTGCGTGATTTGTAGAATTCAACCTCACAATAATCCCGATTAGGCAAGTTTTAATCCGTTATAAGCAACGATTAATCCCTATTTGTCAATTCATCGAACGAATAGGTCAAATAAATCACTTGATAATTTTGTAAATTTATGGGAATAACCAGTTTTTTAATTCTCCATACCATGATGACCTACGAAAATGAGTATGCTACTTATCAAATAATTGAGGGCATTCTGCACGTCAAATACAAAAATATTGCTGTAGATCTGCCTGAAGCCGTCTATATTGTCAAGGATCGGCTAGATTTGCAGGAGGGACAATTTATGCCGGTCCTTTGCGATATACGCGATATAAAGGAAATAAATAAGGCAGCGCGTATTTATCTGTCAATAGAAGGTTCTGCCTTCATTAAAGCGGTAGCCTTTATTGTGGAATCACCGGTTTCTGAAATGTTGTCCCAATTTTACTTACGTACAAGCAAACCTACCATTCCCACCGAGGCATTCGATAATATCCATGACGCTCTGGTGTATTTAAATGCATATAGGTGATTTATTTTGGGACTAAATTTTAAAAGATGCGCACGTTGGAGGACATAGAACAAAGAATGCATGTCATCAATAAAATGCTGTTGGAAATGGCTTCGGGGAATTTCTTTTATCGTATTGAACGATCCAAAAAAAACGATAATATTGAAGCACTGGTCGTGACATTGAATATGTTGGCTGAGGAAATGCAGGATACCATCTTGCATCAGGGCTATGCTAATAGGGATACGGCTATACTCGACATTGTTCAAATGAGCTTTATATTGGATCAGAGGGGGACGGTGCAGATGGCAAATTCAGAGGCATGCACTATTTTATCCATGCTTATGGAAGATGTGGTTGGTAAACTATTTGAATCGTTCTTGGTGGCGGAGTCGGTTACCAAATGGAAAAAAATATGGAAGCAATCTGAATATAAAACTATCTTTGATACATCTATCGGTTTGTCTTTTAGGACAAAGGCGGATCTTGTAATTCCTAAGATTGTCTATCTCACAAAATTTTCAGAAAGCACAACAAAAGACATCAAAACCCTCATTACCGTTATACATCATTCCAATTATCAGAGCAAGCTTCACTCAGATTTAATTACAAAGGTCAAACAGGCGAAACATAAAAGAGAGACGTATTCCGAAGTGTATCCATTGGTTTTACGAAAACCGAAAATGAGATTGAGCTTTGAAGATATCCGAAAGATTAGGAAGGCGCATGACTTGATCATGAATAATCCAGAACATTATTTTCCTCCACTCAAGAAGTTTGCCCTGCAACTAGGGACCAATGAATTTAAGCTCAAGTATGGCTTTAAAGAATTATATGGTACTACAGTACACCATTTCCTGATGCAGGAACGACTTCGGAAAGCTCAGATGATGATCCAGTACAGTGATCGTTCATTTAACACTATAGCCCAGATGTCAGGTTTTAAAACGATGTCGCACTTTTCGAGATCCTTCAAAAACAAATATGGGTTTTCTCCAAGTGAGCTCCGTAAAAATTGATTTTTCAAAGACATATAGTATTGACTACAAGTAAATTAATCCCGATTAGGCAAATAATGCTCCTTTAAGATCAAATAGAAGTAACGACCTTTACCATATCAAATCAAATGATATGAAAGTGCCAAGATCTTTCCTGAAAAATATACCGCCGGTGGTCAGTTTGCTGTTCGTCCTGTTGTTCGTGTATGCGGCAGTCAGTAAATTTTTGGATTTTCAAAATTTTCAGATGCAGATCGGACAATCTCCTTTATTGAGTGCCTTCACTGGGTTTGTTTCCTATAGTGTTCTGCTTTTGGAAACCCTTACGGTATTTTTGCTCTCCATTGCAGCCACAAGACGGTTGGGCCTCTATCTTGCCATGGCCTTGATGGTCCTGTTCAGTCTTTATATCTTTATCATACTGAACTATAGCCCTTTCGTGCCCTGCTCCTGCGGAGGCGTTCTGGAGCGTATGAGCTGGAGCGAGCATTTGCTGTTCAACATTCTTTTTGTGGTGCTTGCAATGATAGCGCTTTATATGTCCACCAAACGGTATAAAAGAACAACCGTATGGATGCTCTGTATAATTTTGGTCTGCTCACTGACGATGGCGCTTCTATTCAGGGCTTCTGAGACCATGGCCCATGAACGGAACAATTTTATAAGACGCTTTCCGCAGCACAGGGCCACCTTGGAAAATTCGCGTGACCTTGGCCTGAATTCCTATAAGGTTGCGGGGATTGACAGCACCCATATCTACCTTACCAATACTACGGGTCCCTTGCACATCAAGGTGCTGGACCATGCACTGGATATCCAACGGGAAACCACCATTGCCCTGTTGGATGGGGACATGCTGTTCAGGTCGCCCAAGGTCAGGGTCGTGGCCCCGTATTTCTATTTTATGGACGGCAACATCCCGATCATCTTAAAGGGCGGGATCACGGACTGGAAGGTAAAGGCGCAGGAAAGGGTACAGGGCTATTTTTCAAAAATTGTCCCTACGGTCCACAACGAATTTGTAATGGTGGCCCGCGAGAGCGGAACCAATGAAAATGTACTGGGCCTGATGAAGACAGGTGATACGCCTGACCTGGCACTGTCCAGGGAACTACTGGTCAAGCAGGTGGACGGTGTCTTTGACACGGACGGCATGCTCCTGTACAACCGGCAGCTCGATTGGATCATCTATACCTATTTCTACAGGAACCAATTTATTGTGGCGGATCGTGGCCTAAAACTGGACTATAGGGGCAAGACCATAGATACCATCAGTAGGGCGGTGTTGGAAGTAAGCAATACTGGCTCGGGGAAGGTGCGCAAAATAGCTGCCCCTCCCATGGTGGTGAACAGGAATACGGCCACCTATGGCAACCATCTTTTTGTGCAGTCAAAGGTCATGGGGCTCTATGAGCCCGAATCGTCTTGGAAGCGCAATTCGGTGATCGATATCTATGACCTTACAAACGGTTCCTATGTGTTCAGTTTTTATGTCCCCAATGTGTCCGGTGAAAGCCTATCTGAATTTTATGTTCAGGGCAACCGGTTGGTGGGCTTGATAGGAAACCATATCAGGGCCTATAAACTGGATTTGGAGATGGACAGATAAGCTCCTATAAACATACTACGTAGTTCAGGAAAAGCCGAAAACCTGTCAATAGAGTAGGCGTAATTTTTAAATTTTTAATATTATGAAAACACAAATTAGAAAATTGATGATGCCAATGGCCTTTGCACTGGTTGCAGCCATAGGCGCCTTTGCGACCGGCAACGGTGCGAAGGATGACGCGTCCCTTGCCGATAGGCAGGGGTTCCAAAAGGTAGGGGACTTGTGTATCCCTACATCTACGGAATGTTCCACAATTGAGGTACCGTTCCTTTGTACGGACGGCGCCAACACCCTTTATGACTTTAATGGGACTTCCTGTCCGGATGTCCTTTACCAGAAAATGGATTAAGGAAGGGTGATCAAAAGTTCAATGCCGGGAATCTTGTGTTTCCGGCATTGTCCATTTCTTACAGTCCCATTTCTTTTGGAATCGGGATTTTTTTTAGGTAATAATCGAACCAGGCCTTTGTTTTTAGGGTCAGATCCTTCTGAAACTTTGGTGTGGTGATAACATGTCCCTCACCTGGATATAAGACCAAGGTGTGTTCTTTTTTAAGGCTTCTCAATGCCAGGTGAAGTTTCATGCTTTCCTGTGGATCTACCTGTGTATCCCTTGTTCCCGTAACGCTCATTAAAGGGGTCTCAATATGTTCGGCAAATGTGATGGGCGAATTGTCGACAAAGCCTTGAAAATCCTCGTAAAGTGATGCTCCCATACGTTTTTGGTGCGTCTGGTAGCGCCACATGTTTGACCGTGTTCCCTTATCAAGGGACAGGGAATTCCCGACCAGATCGACATAGCCACAGCCGGAAACGGCAGCGGCAAATGTATTGGACTGGGATACGATAAAGGCCGTCTGGTAACCGCCAAAGGAATAGCCGATGAGCCCAATATGCTCTCTGTCCGCCACTCCCATGTCCACAACTTTTTTAACGGCTGCCTCCACACAATCCACTGCCGAAGGACCGGGCTCTCCATCTTGATGGGCAATATCGGGGTAGAGTACCAAATAGTCGTCTGTGGTATAGATGGTCGGGCAAAAGCCATTGGTGTTGTAGACCGTAGGATTAAAATAGTTATGGAAGTATTGGGATTGCGTTTCATAGATATTGACCACCATGGGGTATTGCCGTCCTTCTATGTACCCCGCTGGGTAATGGAGCACGCCGTGGAGCTGATCCCCAGCGCTGTTGGTGTAGGCGATGAGCTCCGTTTTGCCCCAGCCATAGTTTTCCTGCTGCACATTGGTCCTTACCATACTTTTACTTTTAAAATTGGCGTCCATGTAGAGGAGCTGTGGAGAGTGGTCTGCCCGTTGTAGGGTATAGATGAAGTTCTCGCTGTCTGCCGCCTTTTTGAGGTGTGCCAGTTTTGCCTTTTTTGTGATCATTTTAGTGGGCTTCCCTTTTGTGGTCCATCTGAAATAACCCATCGATTTGTCGTTCAGGTCAAAACTTTCAAGGACAAGACCGTCCCTAAGGTCAAAGGTGCGGCCAATGGGGTCATAGAGACTGAAGTGCGTTTTTTTCCTATTCAGGTCCGTGACCACCCTGTAGCGTATGTTTTGGGACTTGCCATCTGTGAGCCGTATCTGTTCTTTGCCGTTCGGGGATAGCAGCCATACATCATATTCGGAATGGATGATGAGAAACTTACTGTCCGCAGTCCATCCCGCCACCCCATGGGAAGGTTGTTGGCCGCCGGGATAGCTCTTCTGTTCCAGATCATTGATGTTGTGGGAGAGCAGGACATGGTGACCCGTCGTGAAATCAAAACTCCACCACTGTCTGTTTTTGTAATAGTTGATATACCGATTGTTTGGGGATGCCCCTAGGAACCCAGTCTTGTAGGACTGGTGTCCCACAATGAACTCACGCTTTCCCGTTGCCAGATCCATGAGCCAAAGATCGGTTGGGCCATAGGATTCTGGCTGTGGCTCATAGCGGTGTGGATCAAATACGATGGCCTTTTTTTTGTCCTCGGTCAGGTAGGCACCATAGCGCTCGTTGTCCATGATTTCAAGGAGACGGTCTGTTTTGGGAAACCAGCACGCTAGCTTTGGTCTGCCCTTTGGGTCTCCCTCCAAAAGGTTCCTTGGGTATTCCAACCTGTCGCCGCTGCGCCACACCTGTACCTCATCTTCATTATTGTCCGATTCTGTGTCACCCTTGAGGTAAAAGATGAGGTTCCCATTGTCCGGGGCAATGGCCAACGGGGTAAAGGAAGGGTTGTACAGGATGGTCTTGCCATAGACCGGGCTGGAGGGACTGGACGGATCAAGTATAAAATATTCTTTGGCATGTGCAAGATCCTCTATGAAATGGATCCTGTGATTGGGTGCCTTGTCCCCATTTTCAATGAACTCTTCCAGAAAGGCCAGCGCATCACTGTCCGGGTTCCAGACCAGATGCTTACGGGGCAATGGGTTTTCCCGAAACAGCACTTTGGCCCCAAGGCCACGGGCTGGATTTAAAATGGCCACTGCATTATCGTTAAGGATATAGGCCACTTTGTTGCCATTGGGACTGACTGTGTATTCCTTTATCATGTCTATGTTGGTCGTCCTGCCCGATGCCAGTTCCATGATCATGAGTTCTTTGCCTTCCTCCATCAACTTCTCGAAAAGCACAAATTTGGAGTTGCCCATAAACTGCCCCGAGATGACCTTATCCCATACCTTTTGTTTTCCCTGTGGTAGGTCCAGGAGTATCAAGGCACCCTCCGCAAAGACCAGTGCCCACTTTTCATCACTGCCAAAGAGGACCTTGCGCCCTTGGGGAAAGGGATAGACCTTTTCGGTTTTGGTACCCTTGACAAACAGGGTGTCCACACCGCCATTATAGGCCAATCTATAGGACAGCCATGTCCCTTGGGGGGATAGATCTCCCGCAACAAGGGTGTTCCATTGGTCGTAGTCTTTCATGGTGAGGTCCAATTTATCCTGTTTTTGGCAATGTGCCATGGAAGCGCTGAGGAGCCAGAGAAAGAGAAATGCTTTTTTTAGTACCATAATCATAAATTTCAATAGCCCGTATTTTGGGGTTCCAAGTTTGGGTTGAGCAGGAGTTCCGATTCTGGAAGGGGAAACAACAGGTTTTTTGGTTCCCATGCCGGTTTGATGGGGGATAGTACCGCCTCTGCCATCCCGTTTCTTTTAAGGTCAAACCAGCGGTGGCCAAATTCTGTAAAAAGCTCCAACTTTCTTTCTTGCTGTATGGCCGCGAGCAATTGCATCGTGGTGGTCGCTGTGGTGTTCTCAAGGCCCGCCCTGTTCCTGATGGTATTCAGGTCCTGTTTTGCGCCATCGCTGTCGCCAAGATTGGCACGGGCCTCCGCCCTTATCAGGATCTGTTCCTCCAGGCGCAGGACAATGGAGTATTCCTGGGATACGCCCGTATTCTCCGTCAGTTTGTATTTGTAGGGATGGTACCAGACCTGTACACCTTGCGTCACACTTTTGACCCAATGTTGGCCGCGCAGATCGTTTTCTCCAAAGCTTGAGACAAGATCCTGTGTGAGTGCCGCAATCGCTGGTGGGCCACTTGAAAAACTGAAGATCTTTCCCTGCAAGGTGTTGGCCCCTGAAACTCCAGGGTGCAGTTGCCAGATGGTGGAGATGCTGCCTTTTAGAAAGGCCGCATCCAGATCATCCTCAACGGCATATAGTGCCGTTTGTCCAATAATGTCTGAGGCATACATGTCCGCCAGTGACCATTGTTCCAGATACAGGTGTGCCCTTGCCAAGAGTGCACGGACCGCACCCTTGTTTGCCCGCACCCTGTTTTGGGCAGGGTATCCATAGGTCAATTTTTGATCGGCGGCCTCAAGATCACCGATGATATGCGCCATGACCTCACTTGCCGGTAGCCTTTGCACCTGGGCGTTGCCCTGGTAATCTGTCGTGGTGATAAAGGGGATGTCGCCATAAAGGTTGACAAGATAAAAGTGCAGGACCGCCCGAATGAAAAGGGCCTCACCCTGTAATTGGTGGGTAGCGCTTTTGGGGATTTCAGGGGAATTTTCAAGTCCCTCGAGCAGGGCATTTGCTGCATAGACCTGCCCGTAGCTGTTGCTCCACAGGGAGGACGCATAGGTGTTTGAGGGTAACAGGCCATGGGTGAAAAAACTTTCCAGGGGCGAGGTGCCCGTGCCGTAGTACGCGAGCTCATCGGTATAAAGACCGAGGACCATACTGGTCCCGTCCGGGTTTCCCGTTAACACCCCGTTGTTCCTTAACCGTGCATAGATATCGGAGAGTGCTGCCGTGGCAGTGGTCTGGTCCTGATATACCGCTGGGCCCGTGAGCTGTGACACTGGGAGGTCTACCTCAATGAACTTAGTGCATCCAAGCAGCGATAGTCCAAGGATGACCGTAACCATAAAAATTATAGTGCTTTTTGTCTTCATAAGATTAAAAATTAAAGATTGTACCCATGGTCAACTGTCGTAACGGGGGTAAAAATGTAAGGGATTGGTTCTCTGGATCGGCTCCCTTATAGTTGGTGAGGGTCCATAGGTTTTGGCCCTGTAGATAGATACTTCCCGAAACCGGACCGAGCAGGTTCTTTGGAATCTTATAGGTCAGACTTAGGCTCTTCAGCCTTATATAAGAGGCATCGGAAATGGCGGCATTACTGGTCCTGTACCTGAAATAGGCACTAAAGGCCTTAGAGTTCAGTCCCGTAGTGTAGCGCTGGATCTCGGCGTTCTCTCCGTTGGCGGGCCAATGGTCCAATACCTCAATGGGCATGTTGGTCATGGTCCCCGGCAGATTGGATGAGTAAATATAGTTGCGGCCATCCTGCCTGACAAACTGGAACAAAACCTCGAGCTCCCAGTTTTTATAGGCGATACGGTTGTTGAGGCCACCGAACCATTGTGGGGACACGTCACTGATAAATTGCCGGTCTGCCGAGGTGATCAGGCCGTCACCATTGTAGTCCTCAAACTGATAGATGCCCGAGTCAGCGTCAATGCCGGTAAAGTGATAGCCCTTAATGATATCCACCGGCTCCCCGATGACATAGGTGTTGGCATAGGTGGAGCCTTCCAGACCATCAAAGCGCAGCAGTCTGTTATTGGGGATGGTCAGGTTGGCCGTGGTGCTCCATGAAAGGGCCTTCTTGTCAATGTTGAGCGTGCGCAGTTCCATTTCAAGGCCCCTGTTGAGGATCACGGCATCCAGATTGGCCTGTATATTGTTAAAGCCCGTAGTTGCGGGAAGGGGGATGCCCACCAGTTGGTTGGAAGAGCGGTTTTGGTACCATGCCGAACTTAAGGTGATCCTGTCCTTCAAAAAACCCAGTTCGGCAGCGAGCTCTACCTTGGTATTGGTTTCCCATCCAAAGTTTGGACTGAAGAGCCTGGTGGGCTGTAGGCCGGCCACCCCATTGTAGAGGTTGTTGCTTACGGAATAGGTGTCCAAAAACTGGTAGTCCCCGATCTGGTCACTGCCCGTGGTGCCGTAGCTGCCACGAAGTTTTCCAAAGCTCAAAAAGGAGGATTTCTCGAGAAATTTCTCCCTTGAAAAGATCCATGCCGCCCCTATGGCCCCAAAATTGGCAAACCTGTTCTTTGGGCCGAACCTGCTGGAACCGTCCCGCCTTCCCGTGAGGTTGGCAATGTACCTATCTTTGAACTTGTAGTTGACCCTCCCGAACACCGCTTGGTACCTGTACTCTGAGAGCTGTTCTGCCAGTATTTGAACGGTGGCCGCGGCGCCGATACTGTTGATCAGGCCGTTGCTGGAAAAACCTGTGCCCCTTTGGGTACGCATCTCGGTGCTTTCCGATTGGAAGGTAGTGCCAAGCAGTACCTCCAGTTCATGGTCCTGCCATGTATGTTTCCAATGGAGCTGTGGCTCCACGATCCATGAGTTTCTTGTGCCACCGTTCAAGGTTAGGATGGAACTGCTGCTGGTTACTCCATAAACGGGATTGTAGACGGTGGACGGCCAGGTACGGGCTTCCTTCAAGTCCATATCGTTGTAGCCCAGACTTGTCCTGAACTCCAGATTGGGCGCCAAGCTATAGCTGAGAACCGCATTGGCAATGAGGTTCTTGGACCGGTTGGTGTATTTGCCCAGGCCATTGGCCAAAGGGTTTTCAAAGGTTCCATTTTCCCAGTTTAGGCTACCATCTTCATTATAGAGGGCAGGCGCATTGGGCGCCAGGCGATAGGCCTGTGTGGTCAGGTCATTGGCCTGGATATTGCTCTTGTTGCTGGCGTAGTTGAGGGTAAGGTCCACCTTGAATCTGTCATTTATGGAGCGGTGGGAGACCGAACTTTGGACGGCTGCCTGGGCGTAGGTGTCATCACCGGGAAAGACGGTCGACTCCGTTCTGTAGGTGCCGCTCAACAGAAACCTGGTCTGCTGGTTTCCCCCGGACATCCCCGCCCGTAAATTTTTAATGTACGCCGTACCGCCAATAAGTTCTTTTGCCCAGTCCGTATTTTTGGTTTGGCTCCAAACACCGTTGATGTCATAGGCATTGACAGGGTAGGACGTGATGCCATCATTGGCATAGGCCTCACGGCGCATTGCAAGATACTGTCCTGTATCCATCATTTCCATTTTTGAGCTTACCTTTCCCAGACTAGTAAAGGCCTGTAGGCTAAAGGCCGTCTTTTCTGAGGTGCCGCTCTTGGTGGTAATAAGTACCACCCCGTTGGCACCTCGGGAGCCATAGATGGCGGTGGCATCGGCATCTTTTAGGACCTCAATGCTTTCTATATCGGACGGGTTGATGCTGTTGAGTGGGCTGGTCGCACTGGCCAACAGTCCGCTGGAGGTAAGTGAACTGCCCAGGGACTGTGAGCTGTAGGGAACCCCATTGACAATATACAGCGGCGCATTGCCATTGCTGCGCAAACTGTTGATGCCCCTTATCTGGATATTGAAGCCGCCCCCGGGAATGCCAGAGTTTTGGGTGATGTTGACCCCTGCCATACGTCCCTGTAGGGCAGCCAGTGGATTGGTTATGGGCTGTGTCTCCATATCCTTAGCGGTAACACGTGCAATACTTCCCGTTTTCTCACGGTCAGTAGTGGTGTAGTAGCCGGCATTGATCTGTACCTCGCCCAGGGCGGTGGCATCTTCTTGTAGGGTGATGTTAATGGTGCTGCGGTTTTGGATGGGGATGGTAAGGGTGGTATAGCCCAAATAGGAAATTTGAAGGCTGTCCGTTGGTCTGGCAGTAATGGTGTAGCGCCCATCAAAATCAGATACCACACCCGTATTGGAGTTTTTAATAAGAACATTGGCGCCAGAGATGGGCAATTGCCCATCGGTAACCTGGCCGGAGACCAACAGGTCTTGGGCAGAAAGGGTCAGAGAAAGGCTTAGGAAGAAGAGACAGCCGGCATAAATACGCCGCCGCCTACACAAGGTATGATTTTTTGTCATAGTTTTGTAATGGTTAAGATGATACATTTATTTTAACTTTTGGCCTGCTCCAACGTCGTCGAAAACTGGGAGCGGGTCTTTTTTTTGGTCAGTTTATAGGTTGACCAATTTATTTTTTTGTAAATTTTATCTCATAGGCATCTATATTAAGTGATAAGGGAAGCGGGGCCGCCGGCCTTAACCAGATCTCCATCAACCGGCAGCCCATTCCCAAAAGACTAAATCCAATTGCTCGCTATGTTGCACTATTTTTTTATAGTGCTGCCATTTCTTAGGGATGGAGGATTGCAGTTGGCACAGCGAGGTATTAATAGCAAGCTCCATTGGTGTTGTATGGTATCAGTTATTATTTTTAAAATTGTATTAATCCTTAATTTAAAGGCTATTGCTCATTGGTTTTAACCTCGGCCTCTTTTTATTGGACGTCCTGAACGATTGTGCCAACAGTGGTTGGGAGGTTTTTTGTGATGTTTATATATGCATAGGCTCCATTATTTAAAGTTAAATCAGGAATGTGCCGCATATGTTTTGTGCATAGCGGCAGCTATCCCAAAGACTAATTCTAACTATTTTAGTGCGAAACCTTTAAAAATAGAAAAGCAGTGCTAAGAATGAAGTGAGTAAAACCTTTGTGAATAAAAAAGGACGCAGAACTCAACTTATTGAACTAGAGGTACTGGTATACCCTGCAACAATAAGAGAGCCCACGTCCCGGGCCGTGAGCATCTTGCTTATCGTCTCGTTGCATTAAAATTACCAGTTTTCTAGTACGAGATTCAAAGCGAATGCTTCAATGTTTTATTTGAAGAATCGCAAATTTAAAGTTTAATCTACATGTATCAAACTCTATATGAAACAAATATATATAATAATCTATTAATAATCAAATATTTTCAATTGAAATAGATTATTATAATCATTCAATTTGTTTTATGGAAGAATATATCCGAGAGCAAAAGAAAGAAATAGGAGCTAGAATTCAAAAGATTTTAGCTATTCTCGATTTAGAACCAGCGCAATTTGCTGCATTGACTAAACTTACTGTTAATACTATCATTAATATTGAATCTGGTAAAGGCTTTAATAGTAATACTATATTGAATATTTCTTTTTATACGGGAATGCCTTTAAATGTTTTACTTAATCTCTCTTCAAATAGAATTGATAAAACTACACTGATCAAAAATTTTTGGTATAATGCCAAAACTTATAACTTTTCTGAATATGAAAAATTCAACGAAAAACGTTTTACAATCGTGGAAGCGATAAGAAGGTTAATAGAAGAGACTTCGTTTTTTGATATACCTAAAAAAACAGGAGAAGTTCGCAATCGTATTACAAAAGATTATTCTATTAAACTGGAAAGTTCTGCAGTTAGTCAAGCATTATTAGACTTTGTAGAGGATGGTCTACTTAATAAAAACAAAATTGGGTCAAGAAACTTTCATTACTCTAAGTGATTTTTTTTTATTTAAGTTGGAGGTGAAACTATATGACTGAGAATACTAGCGCAGGGTTCTGTGAGAGGCTTAGGGTGAAACTCCCAAAACCGTTAGCATTAATTTAAACGAACATTAGAGAAATCATTTGAAGAATAGTGAAATTAAAATAAAATTTTGGATTGAACTTTGGGAAGATTTAATTAATAATTTCTTGAAAAGGTCTTATGGACTCACCTTATATTCACCACATATTTTAATTGAAGATATTATAGTTGAAATTGAAGAAAACCAATTTAGAAACAAAGAAAACAGAAAATACTTTTATTCTAACTTATCTGACTTTTTAAAAAATGATGAAGTAATCCAAAATCATTTTAAATCCGAGTTTACACTATTAAGAAAAGACTTTAATTCTGACAAGACTAATTACACTCTTGCTTTATGCAAAAAAATTAATGAATCTTTCAAAAAAGGAATTTATTTCCAAAAAACATTAGTTCTAACAGAAAAAATACTACTAGAAGACACAGAATTAGATATCAAATTTGTTAATAAAATAAACTATTATTCTCAAAGCTTAATTGTTGAGCTCATCAGAAAATCATATGCATTAGAGGATGTGAAAAAATTCCTTAAGAATATTTTTGATGTGTATCATTATCACGGAGATTCATTAATAACAGATTTCCCACATAATATAGATTATTCAGAATATAAAGATGAAAATGAAAAAATCGACTTTAAAAAAGCTGAGGAAGTTGTAAAAAACATAATGGATAATCTCTCTTTTAAAGACAGAATAAAGAAACTATCATATTATTACAGTAAAAAAACTGAGAAGGTAAAATACATCTTCTTTATTAAAGGAATAAAAGGAGAAATTGACAAAACAATCTTTGGTGTAAATTTTTATAACATAAATCAAAAAAGATTTACTGAAGAGGATAGAACCTACGATTCAGAAGATTTACAAAAGCATCTTGAAAAAGATAAATACCTACAAGCAGCTGTAGAAATTGATTATTTACTACCTAAATCATCATTAAAATTTGCAAAATCAAAAATTGAAAATGCATTAGATATCCTCGCTTGTTATATTAGATTTAAAACAGATGTGGCATTAAATGAATCAAATTATATTATTGTAAACAAAGATAATAGATTGATATTCTCAACTTCTGGCAGAGGAAAGGATGATATATTTATGAACTATCACGATGCCTTAAATTTTAACGAACTAGAAAACCATATTGATAGTCTTAAAGAATTTTCGTTTTTATGGAATTCAAAGAAAAATTCAGAGACAGTTTCAAAAATCAAAAACGCTCTTCATTGGTATAGAAAAGGAGAACAATCAAGTAAAGAAGCTGATAAAATGCTAAATTATTGGATTGCAATAGAAAATTTATTCAATTCAAAAGAGGACATTAAAAAAGATATTTTTTCAGATATTCATAAAAGTAAATTTGACTTAATCCAAGAGATTATAGCTTCTGAACAGATATTCAAATTCGTATATGAATATGGCTGGGAACTGTATCATTATTTCAGTCATAAAGAAAGAAATCGTTTTGAAAAAACAGATATACCAGAAAATCTTGTAGAGCTTGGACAACTAAATCCAGAAGTAGGAACAAGTATTTATTTAGAAAATTTTATAAAAATTCTGCCTGAATTAAGAGTCTATGAAAAGAATTTATTCATTTTAGATAAAATAGATGCCGTAATAAAATTCTATTCTGATTCATCGTTTACAAAATCGGAAATATTAAATCACATTGGACAAGTTAAAAATGACGTTTTGATGATTTATCGATTTAGAAATCTAATTGTGCATAATGCTCATTTTGACAACACTCTTTTACCATATTTTGTTTGGAAGACAAAATCTTATTGTGGTGGAATTTTAAGGAAATTTATAAATAGCGACAAAGAGGATTCAAAGTTAAGTGATATAATTTTTGAGATTTTCATCGAAAAAGAAAAATTCTTGTTGGATTTTGAAAAGGGAAATATAAATTTATTTGAGAAAAAAAACTAATGCTAATAACTAAGAATTCGGCTCGCCGATAGGCCAGAGCTGAATTTTGTGTTGACGAATCCGGTTGATTTGCCATCTATGGGTAAAACGATGAGTTGAGGGAGGGATGGTTGGAGGTTGTGCTGTGATTGATTTGGTGAGGTGTGTACATACGTAGTGGTTACTCATTTTACTCGCATCATAAAATAAAAAGTGCTTTGATTAAATTGTATCCCATCCTTAAAAGTAATATGTTTGATAGGAACATATAATAAATATAGACGCAACTGGTTGCGTCTATATATGAGTTGGCAACAATAAGAGAAAATTATGGCATACAAGGATTTTATACAAAATAACACATATTACTATTTAGCAGATTACCCTTTGGAATGTCCTGAATGTCATCAGAAGACAACTCCGAATTATACGAATCATAGAATTGCCAATAATTCCCGTTTATTATATGCCAATTTATATTGTCCAAATCCAAATTGTGAAAAAAGTTATATTGGAGAATATAAATTAGATGGGAAAACTTATTTTTTTACTAAAGTTATAATTGGTAAACCTAAAAAAACGTTTTTCTCCGAGGAAATATCGACAATATCACCAATGTTTTTAAAAATATATAATGAATCCTTTACTGCTGAACAGATGCAATTATTAGAAATTTCAGGTGTTGGATATCGAAAAGCACTTGAGTTTTTAATAAAAGATTTTTTAATTAAAATGAAACCAGATAAATCGGAACTTATTAAGAAAATGTTTCTTGGTAAATGTATAGCCGAATTAGTAGACGACCCTAAAATAAAAACTACAGCCAAAAGAGCAGTTTGGCTGGGCAATGACCATACACATTATATAAAAAAATGGGACGATAAAGATTTAGCCGACTTAAAAAAGCTAATTCGATTAACTATAAATTGGATTGAATCGGAAATTTTAACAGCGGAATTAGAAACATCGATGCCGGAATAAATTACTGTTACCAATAACTAAGAATTCGGCTCGCCGATTACTCCCTTCGGTCATGAGTAAGTTGGCCAGAGCTGCATACTGTGTTGACGCATCCGGTTGGTTTGCCATTTGTGGGTAAAACGTTGGGCTAAGGGAAGGATGGTTGGAGGTTGTGCTGTTTTGGGCGGCCAAGTAGTATAGAACCGTCTTGTTCTATAACTTGTTAAGTGCTTTGCTTGTGGTTTGAATTTAGGATGCTTGGTTTTTATCGTTTAGTTTTAAAGTTGGGGCTTATTTGGCCCCCAATTAGTTGGGAGTGCTATTTTAGATTTCAAATGTATACATTTGAGAATAACAAACAGGAATGGCATGGGGTGCATAGGGGGTATATGGCACTCTGTGTTGTATATATAAATGTTGGCAACAATTAAAACCAAGCGTACTTTTGGACAAATCAATTAGAAATTTACAACCACCAAACCAATTAGCTGAAGGCTTTTTGAAATTTGCGAAAGAGGTAAATCAAAAATCCATTGATTTAAACACTAAATTCTCTGAAGAAGAAATTTGTGATATATTCAACAACAGTTTTCCTGGGAAAATCAGAGCAAATTTCCTGTTATGGATTGGAGATTTAAATAAGATTATAAGTGGAATTAATATCATTCTGTCTGACCTATCTGATTTAGAGAATAACAAAAAATCTCTAAAAGGAAATCCTGTTTCAAGAAGCGAATTTCTCTTTCAAGTCTTTTTTGGAGAATTTTTCAGAATTAGAGAAACTTCAAAAATATTTATTAAGATTTTGACAAAAGAAAAAGTTCTAAATAACAAAGGAAAAAAATCCGTTACGGAATTTTATTTTATTGCATTTAAGAAAATGTATGAAATAAGGAATATGTTTATACACGAAGGTTTGAGTTTCAAAGATTATGACATTGAATTTGGAAAGGAGTTTTATGAAATACTTTCGAAAGACGAGCAAGAAAAATTTATGAAACTAATAAAAGAATCTAACACAAGAGAGAATACGATTGAAATTCAATGTGCAATTTATATTAAATTCATTAATAAAATTATGTCTGACTTTTTAGAGTTTCAAGATTTATTAAGCAACCTTTTGGCTGATTTAATAATTGAATATGAAGGAAAAGCATTAAAAATAACTGTTGCCAATAACTAAGAGTTAGGCTCGCCAATTGGCCAGAGCTTAATTGTGTGTTGATGCATCCGGTTGATTTGCCGTCTATGGGTAAAACGTTGAGTTGAGGGAAGGATATTTGGAAGTTGCTCAGTGATTGATTTGGCCAAGTGTGTACATACGTAGTGGTTACTTATGGGAAAGTATCTTTTCTCATTTTGTACGCATCATAAAATAAAAAGTGCTTTGTTTAAATTGTATCCTATTCTTAAAAGTAATATGTTTGATAGGAACATATAATACATATAGACGCAACTGGTTGCGTGTATACATGTGTTGCCAGTAATACAACAAAAATCGAGAAATTAATGGGCGTATCAGAAAATTTTAAAACCTTTTGTGACGATTTAACTATCTCAACAACCAAACGTACGACCATTTCAATAAGATTTAATGCTATAGTTAAACGGCTTAATAACGATTTTTGGAATTTGGATTCAACAACTGGTGGAAGATATTTAGGTTCCTATGGTCGTCATACGGCAAACGACAGAGTCAGCGATGTCGATATGCTGTTTGAAATGCCTTGGTCAGTCCACGCAAAATATGATAAATATATTAGCAATGGACAATCTGCGCTTCTTCAAGATGTCAAAAATTCAATTGCTAAAACTTATCCGTCAACGTATCTAAAAGGCGACGGACAAATCGTTCAAGTTACATTTTGGGATTCTAACAAATTTGAAGTTTTGCCAGCATTTAAGCATACGGATAATACATATACCTATGGCGATTCAAATTCCGGAGGTAGTTGGAAAAAAACAAACCCGATTCCCGAAATTAACGCTATTAATTCAGGAGATAATTTAACAAATAACAATTTAAAAAGACTTTGTAAAATGACACGTGCTTGGAAATTTCATTGTGACGTGCCAATTAAAGGTTTACTCATAGACACATTAGCATATCGTTTTTTATTGAGTTGGGAACATCGCGATAAATCCTATCTTTATTACGACTGGATGTGTCGGGATTTTTTTGCATTTTTAAAAAATCAAACTTCCACTCAAACTATTTGGTATGCAGTTGGTAGTATGCAATCTATCTATAATCCCGATAATTTTAGATATAAAGCAACAATTGCTTATAATAAGTCTATCGATGCGATAAAGCTTGAAACTGATGGGAAACATTGGTCAACAAAACAAAAATGGAGAGAAATATATGGAATCAGATACCCAAGCTAAATTAACTATGGAATCCCAATTAAGGGAATTGTATGGTCGAACAGTATGGACGCACAAGACACAGGAAAAGTGTGCCGATATACTTCGTGCACGAAATCATAATATGAAGATTTTTCAAATAACGTTATCTGCCCTGACAACAACTGGAATTTTAGTAACTGTATTTGGAGAAAATTACACTGTAGGCATAATATCTGCTATTCTATCTGCAATTTTATTCACGTTAAATGCATATTTCCAAAAATATGATTTAGGAGAAATTGCACAAAAACATTCTGAATCCGCATCGGATATTTGGAATGTTAGAGAAAAATATCTTTCATTACTTACAGACTTAAATTCTGGAGTTTTGAATATCGTAGAAATCGGTAATAAACGTGATGAACTACAATCTGAACTATTTAATATTTATAAAGGAGCGCCAAGAACTTTAAGTAAGGCTTACAAAAAAGCAACAGAAAGTTTAAATATTAAAGAGGAGTTGACATTTTCAACCGAAGAAATAAATAATCTTTTACCTAAAGAATTAAGACGTGAATAAAGTACTACTGGCAATAACTAAGAATTCGGCTCGCCGCACCTGTCCCGCCTTAGCGGGGTAGGCCAGAGCTGAATTTTGTGTTGACGAATCCGGTTGGTTTGCCGTTTATGGGTATAATGATGGATAAGAAATGGACCTTGGATTCTTTGTATGAATCAGGTACATTTGAGAAAGAGAAACCAAAATAACATGGTGTACATAGGTGATATATACGTCACTCCTAATGTCATATGTTATATATACACATGTTCTACGCAATTTGACCAAACTAACCCGAATTTAATGACTGAATGAAATTGAAATGTCTTTGGTGTCTTAATGAACAACCACAAGTTACTTTTAACAAAAAAGCTCACACGATACCCAAATCTTTGGGAGGACAGAATTACAATAAGAATGTTTGTGATGATTGCAATTCATTTTTTGGAAATAAACAAGAAGTGAATTATTCTATTGAAGAGGCTTTAAAGGAAACTTTCAACATAACACGAAGAAGGCTATTGATGGACACTAAACAGAAACGTCAAGTCGGAAAATTTAAATCAAGATTTTTTGATATTAAAGAGCGAAATGGAAAGCCAAGACTTGTCATAAAACCATCTTTCCGACTAAATTCAACATTCCAAAGAGAATTATGTTATTATTTCAAACGCGGACTTTACAAAATGTATTTGGAAGAATTAAACAGGCAAACTGGAAAAGGATTCGAGCCAAAATATGATAATATCAGAAATTTTGCAAGATATGGAAAGGGAACTGCAACTGTCCTGTATTTTAACCGAGTGATAGGAATAATGTTAATGTTTCGAAGTGAAGCAGAAACACCAATTTTATATTTCGATAGAATGAAATATTTATATTCTAATGAGCAATTTGTAGAAATTGAATTTCTTGGACACGTATTTGGCTTTCCGATAACAGTATACACGCAGTCGGATTTTAACAGTTATATAAAAAAGTCATTAGAAGAAAAAAAGAGATTTTTCAAAAATGCAAAAGAAATTGACAAACTAACTGATGTAGATTTAAGCTTGAGAATAATGAACAGCTGAATAAAAACTGCGTAGAATAACTAAGAATTTGGCTCGCCGATAGGCCAGAGCTGACTATTG
The DNA here is from genome assembly GCF_016469035.1 of Gelidibacter salicanalis. Classification (GTDB taxonomy): domain Bacteria; phylum Bacteroidota; class Bacteroidia; order Flavobacteriales; family Flavobacteriaceae; genus Gelidibacter; species Gelidibacter salicanalis_A. The sequence continues at coordinate 209,878 of NZ_JAEHJZ010000032.1, forward strand.
TGTTGACGCATCGGGTTGGTTTGGCGTCTATGGGTAAAACGTTGGGTTGAGGGAAGGATGGTTGGAGGTTGTGCTGTTTTGGGAGGCCAAGTAGTATAGAACCTCTTGTTCTATAACTTGTTAAGTGCTTTGCTTGTGGTTTGAATTTAGGATGCCTGGTTTTTGCCGTTTAGTTTTAAAGTTGGGGCTAATGTAGCCCCCAATTAGTTGGGAGTGCTATTTTAGATTTCAAATTTATACATTTGAGATATGAACTATAAGAAATGGACCTTGGATGCTTTACAGGAATCGGGTATATTTGAGAACGACAAACAGAAATGGCATGGGGTGGATAGGGGGTATATATGGCACTCTATGTTGGATATAGACATGTTGGACATAATTATATAAGAATGATAACAGATTTAAGAACTTCAATATTACATCATTATTTGGCCCCCAATTAATTGGGAGTGCTATTTTAGATTTCAAATTTATACATTTGAGATATGAACTTTAAGAAATGGACCTTGTATGCTTTACAGGAATCGGGTACATTTTGAGAACGACACACAGAAATGGCATGGGGTGCATAAGTGATATATACGTTACTCTGTGTTATATATAACCATGTTGGCATTAATTTGAGAAATGGATAAACTAATAGAAAGAATACTTAAATTTTTTGAAAATAAATCTATTCATTTTGGTTTAAGGACTTCTCTATTTATAATTTCTATTTTTGTTTTAACGACTTGCGATTACTATTTAAATTTCACTTATGATATTCATCTAGATAACAAAATTGAAAAATTAGAATCAATTAATAATCTAAAGGAAATATATAAAACTGATTCTATAAAACTATCTGAACTGACTGAATTAGAAAATCGGATTTACAAAAGAACGCACTATTCTGACCGATTACGCATTTTGGATTTAAACCAAATCAATATTTTCAAGAAATCGGACACAACTGAAATCAAAAGACCAATTATTAAAAACGATAATACTATTACAAATAAACCCATTCGTTCATTATTTTGGATGGTTTTGTCATCTAATTATTTCTTTATTATTTTAATTATTGGCTTAATAATTATGCCTTTTACTGGCTCTGTACACAGAGAATTAAAAAATGTTTTAGGTGCTATTGCCGCAATAATTATAATAATCGGAATTATATATTTAATCACTTCTATTGCTTATAAGATTCCTTTGTTATGGAATAAACCATATTTGAATTACATACTTAATTTCTTAATTCACTCACCTTTTATTTATTTAATATTTTGGTGGAATAAAACAGGAAAAAACTAATGCCAATAACAAAGAATTAGGCTCGCCGATAGGCCAGAGCTGCATATTTTGTTGACCCATCCGGTAGGTTTGCCGTCTATGGGTAAAACGTTGGGTTGAGGGAAGGATTGTTGGAGGTTACGCTGTGATTGATGTGGTCAATATGCAATGTAGCGCGAAAGGATCTTTTTGAAATTACTTATCCTTTATATGCAGTTGTTTTACTACAGGGAAAAATGAATAAGTGGAACAGAAGTTCCATTTATCCGGGTAATATAAGGTGTAAATGTTTATATTAGGTCCACATATAACGAGTTTCACACCAGCTAAAACCAACATAGAGAATTGAACCAACAAACAGTAAAATCATTTATTCAGGAATACAAAAATTCATTTGACCGAATAAACAAACACGAACTTTACAAATGGAAAGCAGTTAAACAATTCCAAACTCATTGGAATATTGACGCTTCGGATTTTGCTTCAATGCTCGAAACTTCATTGAGTAAAACAGCAAATCTTTTAGATAGTCACAACACATTTCCTTTTCGAATGGTTTGTGAAAATGCCAAGCAATCGCCTGAAAAAATCCGTTTACTATTTAAAGGTTTGTATGACGAAAATTTGGACTTAACAGAACGAGTTAAAACTTTCAGAGCGGAATTTAAAACATTAAACGAATCAAATTTTTCTGGTAAAAACAACTATCAAGGACAAAGAACAGTTGTTGTTTACTTGACATTGAAATATCCAGAAAGATATTTCTTCTATAAATTCGGTATGTTCGACAAGTTTTCTGACATAGTAAATTATCATTATAAACCAATAAAAGGTCGTTACGAGAATATCATTCAATTCCAAAATCTATGTGAACTTTTAAAATACGAACTTGAAAATGACCAAGAGCTCATAAAACTTCACAAAGAGAGGATTGATGATGATTGTTATTATGACAAAAACTTAAAAATTCTTACCCAAGATTTTGTTTATGCAGTTGTTCGACATTTAGATGTTGAACCTCTGCTAAAAGAAACTGAACCTGAAAACATATTTGAATTAAGTCAAGGACTAACTACTTCTGTTCAACTTGCTGAAACTGGAATTGATTTTACACCACGAACAATTAATCATATCCAAAATAATATTGCAAACAAAAGAATTGGAGATTTAGGCGAGATTTGGGTAGTGAATTATGAAAGAGAGAAATTAAGAAAATTAGGTAAACCAAAATTGGCAAATAAAGTCGAACATACGGCAAAGAATTTTGGAGATGGAGCAGGTTTTGATGTAATGTCATTTAATGAGAATGGAGATAAAATGTTCATCGAAGTTAAAACAACAAAAGGTGGTTTAAATTCAACATTTTACATTACACGAAACGAATTGGAAAGAAGTTTAGTAGAAAAGGAAAACTATTACGTTTATAGACTTTATGAATTTGACGATGACAATAACACCGGAAAGTTATTAATTCTAAATGGAGAATTAACTAACCTCTGTCAAACACCAATAAACTACAAGGTAACGATGAAAAAGCCAGCTTGTAATAACTAAGAAGAATTCAGCTCGCCGATTACTCCCTTCGGTCATGAGTAAGTTGGCCAGAGCTGCATACTGTGTTGACGCATCCGG
>NZ_JAEHJZ010000317.1 GCF_016469035.1 Gelidibacter salicanalis
CTTTTCTGCCATCGCTTTGTTCACAACTAAAATACGTCAAAAATCATTTGATAGATTATTTTGTGGCATTTGGTAAAGACATTCCTTTTGCTGGGAATTTCATTTAATGCCATACATTTCTGTAGATATTTGGTCCTAACATAAACACATTTAGCTACATCCTCATTTAGCTGTTAGCATGGCTGCAGACTCTTATATATACTTCCGCATTTTGTTTTAACTTTTGTGAAATACACAATAGATGTCAGGCTTTTGT
>NZ_JAEHJZ010000318.1 GCF_016469035.1 Gelidibacter salicanalis
CAAGGTCTGAACAATTTAACAGCAAGTGTTCTGAACTTGCTAGGAAAGACATACTTAGAGAATGGTAAACTCGATAATGCTAAAAGAGTGTTATTTGAAGGACTAGAACTATCTCGTCAAAACGATATATATGAAGAACTTGCTAAAGGGAATCAGTATTTGGCAGCTTATTTTGCTCAAATAGGTGATTTTAAAAAGGCATTTGAATATCAATCTCAGTTTGTGTCCCTTAATGATTCTTTGGAAAATATAGCCAGCAGAGATAGATTGGCACTTATGCAAGGTATGT
>NZ_JAEHJZ010000319.1 GCF_016469035.1 Gelidibacter salicanalis
CATCGTACCTTCTCGGATATCAGTTGCCTCGCCCGACACCGGAAAGCCCGACATCCGAATACGACCGAGTGCGTGTGTCGGTGGTGCGGGAAGAATTGCATCCAGGAGACCTCGCTCAAGATTCACGAGAGCAACTGTGACAAGCGCGGCATTGGCCCGTGCAAGCGGCCCAATGCGTCCATATCCAAGATGCAAAAGCGGAAGAAGCAG
>NZ_JAEHJZ010000320.1 GCF_016469035.1 Gelidibacter salicanalis
CTCCCTAACTCCCAGTTTGGGTTTAGGAAAACCAATCCTCGATTGCAGCCATTGCTACTACACAGGCCCAATGGCTCAAGGGAGGTCAGGGGGGCAATGTGGTTACGGAAATGGCCTTTGATTCGTCGTCCGCCTTTGACACTGTGGACAGGGCCTAGCTGATACCCAAGCTTGCAGCTCTAGCTCTCTGAAATAAGGCAAATCCAATGCCATTCAACCTAGAAGCATGTGCAGCACACGTTTTACCTCGCTGAAAGCGGTCGAATGATCGATTGTCCATATAAATTCGGCCTTACTGGAGAATAGGCCTCGAAGTGGCACTTCAGCGTTGGCAATGGCTTTGGAAAACTCAGTGAATTGATTGCCAGTCCCATGAAGCTCCG
>NZ_JAEHJZ010000321.1 GCF_016469035.1 Gelidibacter salicanalis
GGTTTCGGCACAATGAAAACAATGTTTTGCCATACAATGGAATTTTTTGAAGGGCCAATTACTCTATTCGCCATCTATTAAAATATCGATGATTACAGATTGATACCAACCTATCCATTTTGATCAACTTCCACATGATATCCAGTTGGATTTATCGGTGCAAGAGTTACAATAGTGATGCGCCAAAATGTGTCACACATAATTTTTTTTTTTTTCCGAAATTTCGAATCATTTGGAAGAATTTG
>NZ_JAEHJZ010000322.1 GCF_016469035.1 Gelidibacter salicanalis
TTCCTACAATATCTGACGTACAAGAAGCTTCGAATCTCGTGATATCCGGCGCACGCTCATTCATGTACTGCTCCGCCTGATCTAATATTTCTTCAACATTCACATATGTTCGAATGTATGGCTTACTTCCCATCGTCGTTTGCAGGTAGCAATAATGGCAATGCCCCATACAGCCTGTTGCAAATGGGATCGCATACTCCGCAGATGGTTTAGACGTATCAAACTTCAACGTTTTCCTCACACCAATGACAAGCGTTGATTTC
>NZ_JAEHJZ010000323.1 GCF_016469035.1 Gelidibacter salicanalis
ATATGAGTCTGGAACCGTTTAAAAAGTAACACATGACACGGGGTTGGTTACCTCATGAACTGTCCCTTTTGAGTTATACCTTGATACGATGGTGAACGGCGGAAACATGGCCTTCCAGGTCATTTTTCATGGAGAATCGCTTGGGGCAGCTTTGACATTGGAATCGACGGATGTTGAAATGGACCACATCCACGTGCTTCTTCAGACTATGTTTATCGAACAACGTTTTGCCACAGATATTGCATTCGGGCCTCAGTTTGCATTCGCCAGGCTCCGTTGGTTGGAGGGCTCGGGCATCGGATCGGTCGATGGGTAATTCGCGAATGACATCGTCCAGGACGCCTTGAACCCAGGATTGG
>NZ_JAEHJZ010000324.1 GCF_016469035.1 Gelidibacter salicanalis
TTCTCGGTTATCCGTCGGGAGAAGTAGACACTTTCTCTTCGGGAGGTTGAACCAGCCTGCATTTTTTACGTTTTGTGTTAACAGTGCTTAGGTTGGCTGTATCATGCATTTTATTTGTCTCTTATGTCACTTACTTTTTTTCTGTATTGCCATAAGTGCAGAACATGGCCCTTTTCGGCTATCTACTTTGTAACCAAAGGCACGTTTTGATATTGTTTTAACTTTTAAACCGGCACAAAATCAAACCATCTCATCAAAACACCAACATTTATGTATTATCATTGCATGCTGT
>NZ_JAEHJZ010000033.1 GCF_016469035.1 Gelidibacter salicanalis
TTTTTAGCGGGATCCTTGGGTTTTACTCCCCGACGCTCTGCGTCAAAATAAAAAAGGAACTTCTACTCGATACCTCATACCCTTGGGTCGAGGTTGTTCATTTTATGTTATCGTTTTCCTCTGACGCGCTGGGTAGATTATCACGATCAAATTATCAGTTTACCGGGTCTTCTATGAGATACCATTTTAACCTTTTCTGAAAACCGTCCAAAGGTTCGTCGGGGTGGCAGGACTAATTAAGTAATCATAACACCCTGTATGTCAAACTTTTAAAACACTATTAACTGTAGTTGTTCACCTGATTGTACACTAAAGTCAAAAAGAACGGTTTAAAAACAAATTTTATTTGTCTTAGGTTTTGTAAAGATACAAATTGTATTAAATGGTATGAAAATAAAATATTAATTTGTTAAGGTGAGCCTTTGTGATTTTAAAAAGTAGTCCGTTAGAAATAAATGCATTGTTTCTAAATCAAATTGAAGTTGATTATTTTTACCATAATACTTTGTTGGCATTTCTTGGTTCTTAATCTTGCCATTCAATGGAATATTCTCCCGTTGGTGCAATTTCATACCACTTACCTTCTATGATTTTTTCTTCTCCTGTTCTATTATTGGTTAAGCTAAGCTTAAAGGAAACCTGACGCCTCCGCCATTCTTGCTTAGTGAAAAATGAAGACTGGCCAGAGGGAACAGAAACTGTTTCCATTTCTTCAAAACCATGAGGTTTTTTTGAAGAATATTTGCTATATAACCTTTGTTCCCCGCTAAAATAAATTTCATTGTCATAAATATCAGTGGGAACTTCAACCATTATAGAGTCATTCTCTATCCATACAAATGCATCATTTTCGGAACTAACAAAATTCGATTGGTTATGAACATCAATTCCTCCATAGGGAGAGAAGGTAAACTTCCGGGATTCCGGAACATTAAAATTAAAATTAAAAGTTGTTCCCTTTTTTACGAAAAGAGAGTCTCCATCTTCTTTTTTTAAACTGAATTCCATACTATCAAATTGGTATCCCTGCGATTTTTTCTGAATTACCTTAATCTCTTTGACTTCCTCTCCTGATTTTAACACTACAGTAAAACCAAATTTTTCGCCAGTACTGTTCTCCTTTAACCAAATTTCAAGCGAAGATGGTATATCTCTGGTAATTATAAAACCTTTATTCTTCCACAAAGCTTCGATTTTTCCTTGGTCTTTCAATGACAAAATTGAATTCTTCTTTATTATTTCCCCGTCATGCGAATAGATGTCTCCGTGAATATTAACATCGCCATTCTGGTTTATAACCTCCGCTATATCCCACTGTCCACTGGTAAAGGATATTACTGTTTCACCACCTTCTGCTTCCATCTCTATCAAGTTGGTTGAGGGTTGTATCGTAGACATTTCATCATCATCGCTACTGCACGAGATAAATCCAATGGATAAAAATAATCCAATAAATGTTCTGGCAAGTTTTGTTTTTTTCATTGCTGGTTTATTTAGATGGTTCCAAGGTCTTTTCGGAAGGTATACAAATATATTAATTATCCCGTTATAGGGAGAATTTAAATTAAGAAGTTTTTTATTCGATTTATAGTATGTTTTTCATCCTGTCAATCTTTATATTTACAAACAACATATTTTACATCTATTACAATAAGAGATGCCATGGCTAGAAAGGAGTACAAGGGAGAAATCAATGATAAGGAACGATCAAAACAAAAACTTATAAATGCCGTCGGTGAAGTTCTTAAAACCAAAGGCTATATTGGTTTATCAGCAACGAATATTGCGGAAGCAGCTGGTTTAAGTCGCCGCCTGATAACCATTTATTTCGACTCTGTTGATGATTTGGTAGAAACTTATGTTAGAAACAAAGATTATTGGACAACGGCTTTCAGAAAAGTTGAAGAAATGACGAATGAAAATAAAGGTGTCGGCGGTAAAAAAATGATTGATTATATACTGCAGAATCAACTCGATTATTTTTATAATAATCCTGAAATGCAAAAGCTGATTTTATGGGAAATTAGTGAAAAGACCAAAGTCATGTATGATGTTTCTGAGGAGAGAGAACGTCTTGGTTCCCAAGTTTTCAATTTAGTTGATAAAGAGTTTGAGGGTATAGATATAAGGGCCATATCAGCCATATTAGTAGCCGGTATTTATTATATGGTACTTCATGCGAAATCGACCGACACATTGTTTTGTGAGATTGATATCAATCAACCAGAAGGGATGAAAAGAATCAAAAATGCAATTAGTTTAATAGTAGAAAACACATAGCGAATTAAGGTATTCAAATTGTTGCCGTTCCTTGTAAGCAGGTAATCAGTTGCACTTATGTTTTTTTATGTTAAACATATTGTTTTTCAGAATAGCATCAAGATTAGATTGGTGAGAATATAATCTTTCTCTTTTCAGGACAATTAATTGGCTTGTATAAAATTTGTCTTTTTGATCCTTATATGATAAGAAAATAAAAAATACTCCTATAAAACCATCTTAGATCTTGATAGCATAATTGCTTTTTAGATTTGGAGGAAAAGCATTTCAATGTCGAAATTTAATCAAAGGGGGAATAGCAAGAGGGTAACGGGCAAAGCCACGTTACATATTCCTATCCTAAACTAATTTGCTGATTATCAGTAATTTATAAATATGTTATATTTTTCAATTTCATCGATTTGCGTCAAATGGTCTCAAACCGCCTGTAAACAGGGAAGAATTTGCGTCAATTGATGAATTATCGAGTCTTTATTGGGAAGTTTAATAATGTCCAATAGTGTTTAAGAATTTTCAGAAAACTATTCAATTCATATATTGCAGTAATGGCCATAATCTTTTTTTTTTCAATAGCAAATATCATTAAGGGACAAATTGGAAACATGCAAAACTAAAAAGAAAGACAAGAATGATTTTATAGAATTTTGTTTTTATGGAGTTTTCAATTTCATTTATGAACTCCAAATTACTACAAAATCTAATAGAAATAATTTTAAAACATAAAGCCAGCAGAAGCCCTTTTGGCCAAAGCCGTTTAATTAAAATTGACATCTGAGCAGTACGAGTCTTTAAAGCTAAAATTGTGATTCTGTAATTTAAAATCGAGGAAATCAAAATCAATTCTACATGTTGGCAGACTGGAATAATCATAGTTATCGCTGTGCTGATCACCTACATTGCCCTCCCGACAGAACCAGGCGATACAATCAAGTTATTGCAAGAGGTTTGGCAAGAATATTATCAGAGGCAATAATTACCCTTAATTCAAAAACGAGGGCGATTTTTAACTATATTTACACCTGTATTAATATCGAAGGTGTTCTGCGCCCTCGTAAAAACAACCAAAGTATGGAAAATAAGACCTCATATAATCCAAGTATACCATATAATAGCCTACCACTTCTGCCACCACAAAAAGAAATTGAAAGCATAACCATTCTCAAAAAAACCATTACGGCAAGTAGGGCATTATCTGAACTGAAGGGAGCAATAACCAACCTGCCAAACCCTATATTGTTCATTGACACCATCAATTTACAGGAAGCAAGGGCAAGTTCTGCCATTGAGAATATAATAACCACGCAGGATGAATTGTTCAAGGCCTCAATTGCAGAGAAAAAAAATGAGAACCCAGCGACCAAGGAAGTAATGCACTATAAGGACGCGCTGTGGTATGGGATGGAAGAAATAAGGAGAAGGCCTATGCTCACCACCAATCTTTTCATCGCCATCATGCGGATAATCAAGAAGAATAATTCCGGTATAAGAAACGCTCCCGGCACACAGTTGAAAAATCCTGTGACGAATAAAGTAATCTATACACCACCAGAAGGTGAAAATATTATCAGGGAAAAATTAAAGAACCTAGAGGGTTTCATCCATTCTGAAGATGATCTGGACCCTTTGATAAAGATGGCAATCATCCACTATCAGTTTGAGGCCATCCATCCTTTTTTTGATGGGAATGGCCGTACAGGACGAATTATTCTGTTGCTATATCTAAAATTGGCAGGGCTCATGGATTTGCGAGCGTTGTATCTGAGTAGTTATATAATTGAACATAAGAACGACTATTACACTAATCTTCGTAACGTCACAGAGGAAGGCAATTGGGAAGCTTGGATATTGTACATGCTCGATATGGTTGAACAAACAGCCTCAAGGGGAAGACAGCAAATTGCTGAAATTGAAAAGCTCATGAATACCATGGGAACTGAAATCCAGAAAATACTACCTAGAATATATTCAAAGGACTTGATGGAGCAATTGTTTAGGTTGCCATATACCAAAAGAAGCCATTTGGAAGAGGCAGGACTGGGCAACTTAAAAACTGTTGGAAATTATCTTAAGGACTTGGAAAAAGAAGGATTTTTAAGGAGCGAGCAGGTGGGCAAGGAAAAACTGTACTTGAATTTTAGACTTTTGGAGGTTCTGAAAGGATAGAAATGTCATATTGAGCAAAAACTATCCATCAACAGGGTATGTTATTTATAAATTAAAAGGTAGAGAGAGATTTTGAAATTTAATTTTAGCTGAAATTTCCTTTCAATACACTCCCGTGGCCTTTTGAGGAGCGCATTGAAAGGAAATTCATTTTAAGTCTAAAAAAATGTTTGTTTGGTCTGTGGTCCTGGCACTGACTTTTTAGTTTCAAACCTTAACAGCAGATTGCCAATGTCCTCGCTTATCTTTGACTCTACCACCCGGGCGTAAATCTGTGTGGTCGATAGCTTGTTGTGCCCCAAGAGCTTTGATACGGTCTCAATGGGAACCCCATTGGAGAGCATTACCGTTGTAGCAAAAGTATGTCTGGCAACATGGAACGTGATGCTCTTATGGATTCCGCAGTCCCCTGCTATTTCCTTTAGGTATTTATTGGTCTTCTGGTTTGAGCTGAGCGGTAGGATGGTTCCTTTGTCTGTTTTTTCGGCTTCATCCCTATATTTTTCAATAATTGCCAAGGCCTTGGGCAAAATGGGAATTTTGACCGTTTCATTTGTTTTTTCACGTTTGGTAAAGATCCAATAGTTGTTATCGATGCCCCGGGTAATATGGTCCAGGGTCAGTTCCCTGACATCTACATAGGAAAGTCCCGTGTAACATGAGAATATAAAACAATCCTTTACACGTTCCAACCGCGCATTGGTATAATGCGTATTCTCAATCAGTTCGAGTTCACGCTCTGTAAGGAACTGTCTGTCAAATTTATCGAACTTAAGCTGGAACTGGTTGAACGGATTTTTTGGGATCCATTCCAACTTAACGGCCAGGTTGACCATCTTTTTAAAGCGCTCCATATGTTTCATAACACCATTGTTGGACAGCACCAATTCCTTTTTTGGATTTCTATAGGCTCTCAGGAACTGCTCAAAATCACAAATGAACCGATAGTTCAATTGTTTCAGGTAGATGTCGTCAACTTTTAAATGCTTGCGTAAAAACTTCAGCAGATACCTTTCTGTAGTATAATAATTCTTCATGGTGCCATATTTCAGGATGCTGACCATGTTGGTATTATGGTAGGCCATGAGTTCGGTCAATGTCTTATGGTTCTCGTCCAGACCCAAATAACGCGATTTTACGGCGTTGGCGGTAATGATCTTTCCTTCTTCCAATAATTGCTTATGGCAGTCCAATAAATGGCTGTATACTTGGTCTAGGTAGGTATTGAGGACTTTTGTTCTGTAGGAGCTTCCACGTGCCCTGTTCCTGTTGCTGTCCCAATCCCTTAAAAGTGTACACCTTTTTAAACTGATTTCTGAACGTTTTTGGTTGACTGTGATACGGGCGAAGATGGATAATTCGCTCGTGTTGCCTCTGGGTTTCCTTGTGTAGAAAATCACGGCAAAGGTAGTGTTTGTCTGCATTGTTGATGTCTTTGGTTAAACAAAAATGTTTTAAAGACAAAAGTCAAATCGTTTTTAAAGTCCTTTAAATCTACGACAATTTTGGTAAGAAAGTGCACACCGAATTGCACACCTTTTAGTTGTAATTAATTGATATCAAGTGATACCTCTAAAAACAAAAAACACTGATAATCATACGATTAACAGTGTTTTAGTTTGTCCTATTGCTAGGTTTGTCGGGGTGGCAGAATCAGAAACAAAATCATCATTTTCAAAAATGGTTTTTCAACCTACCATCACTCTATAAACGGTGCTGACATTTCTGTTTACAAGGGGTTCGTAATTGTTAAATTCTTCCCATTTCTACAGTTTCGGTACAATAATAGCCAAGTCAGGAATTTTTCCTTCTGCTAAGTGCACAGTCCAAATCAATCGCCTTGCTCTTTGGTCAATCTCCATATACATTTTTTCATGGTCATAAAGGTAGATTATTAGGGGCCAATTAGTCGTTTTTTCGCTTTACACACCGTCCTCTGGGCTCATTGCCCTCATGGAGCACAATATCAGAATGTAGAAACTGCGCCGCCTCCGCTGAATCTTTAACTTTTGTGTTACTACGCTCTAACATTGCAGATTCAAAGGCGGTCAAGACGCTTTTCCTAATTCCCGCTTCCCTCCATTGAGACTGAGGCTGGCATCCTTTGGCAATGCCTCGGGCCAGCGCTAAAGCATCCAACAATGCCTGATTGGCTCCTTGTCCTTTGAAGGGACTCATGGGATGTGCCGCATCTCCAATTAGCGTTATTGGTCCTAAGTTTTCTAACAATTCTACATCCAGTAATGCTCGGTCATACACCGGGTAACCCGAAATCTGACCTTCTTTGGTCGCTGCTAAAATTTGGGGAATCGGGTCATGCCATTGTGTCCTGTTACAGGCTTCTTGCTTGAGTGCCTTAGGACCTTGATCGCTCAAGGCTTGCGCCTCTATTTCTGACATGGGAAAGCTCAGTTGCCACATCACCGCATCTGCAGTATAGGGCATCATATAAATCCGCTCATGACCATTGGCCGTTTGAAATACGGTGGCCGAGTCCAGTAAGGGGCTCTCCATTCCTTTAAGAGCTTCCAAAGGACAAATGCCCAATATCACCATACAATTGAGGTAACGTAAAGGTGAGAGGTCCTCGCCAATCAGTAACCGTCGTACAGCACTGCGAATACCGTCAGCACCAACCACCACATCTGCCTTAGTGCTCTTTATCACTCCGTTTACTTGAAAGCTTACAGCAATGCCAGCATCTTGACATTCCTTAATAGCAATCAGCTGGTGCCCCCACTGCACCGCATCTTCTCCGCCCATTTGCTCGAGCAAGGCCAAGCGTAAAGACTGACGTGCAATATGTATATTGGTACGCTTTGGAAACGTTTTTTGTCCTGAATCCATCCACTTTCTCATTCCCCATTCGCCTACAACTTTTCCTTCAGTAGTATGGACCAAATGCCGTGTTGACACCACTCCGTTTTTTAACGAAAAAAGACCAAACCCTTCAATGGCTCTACTGGCTTGTTGTAAAGTGAGTCCATAACCTTGAGATCGCACATCGAAACCGCTATCGCGCTCATAAAGGGTAAAGGGAATGCCGCGATGCAAACACGCCACAGCCAGAGCCACGCCGCCTATCCCACCACCGATAATAGCAACGTGGGGGTAGTTTTCTTTATTCGGAATTGGGTGGCTTTCAGAAGCAATGAGCCCAGATCCGCTACAAGCCACGCAGGTAGATAGATGACGTTTGGGACGGACTGGGGCAACACCGTCGCCCTTCGATTTTTCAAATGTATCAAGTGCGGCTTGGTAGCTCAGTCGTACTTTCTTGCGAAGTCTCCTACTTTTTTTGCCCTGTCCCTGACATTCAGGACAAATAGTCCAGTTAGCCTTTTCATTTTCCAACTTTTTTAATTTTTCGTTATTTATTCTGATGTGGAATTTCCTGATAACATTGGCTTATCGACCTTAATAGGTCTCCAGTCAAGCATAATTCTTCATGAGTTTCATAGGAGATCGGCCTAAGTAATTGTTTAGCGCGTACAAAGCTATGGATTTAAATTAGTGAAACTCAATTTTTAAAAGTTGCGCAGCAATGAATTAAAAATTGTTAGTTGAACTAATCCCGCTTTTTAGCGGGATNNGGAACTTCTACTTGATACCTCGTGCCCTTGGGTCGAGGTTGTTCATTAGAAATCGTAAAACTAATGGAGGCCAGCATGGCATCCCTACGATTTTTGTATAAAAACCGTTTTAATAGAGATCATAATGCGAGTTGTTATCTTGCGATATATTAGCTCAAGGTCATTCTTCAATTTCAAAAAAGTCTTTGATTAACTTGGGAAGGCTTCTATTTATCACTAATATTGTGATTATCCGTATATAAATCCAAAACCCTTAAATTATTTGATGATAAAATCTAGGCTATTTGCCCTTGTGGCGCTGTTGTTCATTACTTTTAATAATTCTATAGCTCAAGGTCAATCTTCCGGCACTATGGCCGTTACCCTAGAGCTGCATAACCCCTCTACCGAAATTAATGATGGTGTTGCAAAAGTTGTCGTAAAAGGTGGCTTAGCGCCTTATCAATACAAGTGGAGTAATGTAAACACCTCTTTGGATGACGCAGAATCTGTGGGGTTAATTGAGGGGATGAAACACTCAGTATCGGTAAGTGATGCCAATGGAAACACCATTTCAGAAACGTTTAAAATTTCGGCAAAATCAATAACTGAAATTTTCAACAGTAAAGTGCAACCCGCAGTTGATGTGCTGGGTGCCGTGCTTTTTTGGGATGCTTTTGCAACGCTCGGGCTTTATGATCCTGTAGTATACGCCTCTCATAGAAATTTACCGCTGTCGGCAAAAGATATCACCTCTGATCAGAAATATACATTTAAAAAATGGGTAGTTGCTGAAGGTAGTCGTGTTAAGGTAGGTGACCAAATTGCAATTTTAGAAACTAAGGCTAACCAAGAAATTTTGGTTTATGCCACGGCGGAAGGTACATTAGAACAGGTGACTAAAGAAGGTACTATTGTATCGAGAAAACCTGAAACTGGTTCTTTTAAATCGCCGCTCTTGGCAAAAATTAATTTCGATACACCACAACCTCTTTTACATCCCAATGGCGATGTAAAAACTAAAAACATCCCGTTTATTGTCATTTGGCTTATTTTAGGAAGTATATTCTTTACGCTGCGATTAAAATTTGTCAACATCCGCGGATTTAAACATTCGTTAGATTTGGCAAGAGGAAAATATGACGACCCTAATGCGCCCGGAACCATTACGCACTTTCAAGCCATGGCCACAGCAGTGTCTGCTACTGTTGGATTGGGTAATATTGCAGGAGTTGCAGTAGCGATTTCTTTAGGTGGGGCAGGAGCTACTTTTTGGATGTTTCTTGCCGGATTTTTTGGAATGTCTTTAAAGTTTGCCGAATGTACCTTAGGTGTGAAATACCGTATTATTGATGAGGACGGCAGGATTTTTGGCGGACCCATGAATTATTTGCGCTATGGCCTGGAAAAACGCAATCTAAAGAAATTAGGAAAATTCTTAGCCATACTTTTTGCGGTTCTTGGTGTAGGCGCATCGTTTGGCGGTGGTAACATGCTACAGTCCAATCAGGCTTTTAAAATAGTGTCAGAAGAACTTCCTTTTTTACAAGGTCACGGCTTTTGGTTCGGGATTGGGTTTGCGTTATTGGTGGGTGCCGTTATTATTGGTGGTATTAAAAGTATTGCCAAAGTAACTGCCAAAGTCGTTCCTATTATGGCTATTTTTTATGTGTTGGGTTGTTTGGTGGTCATCGGGTATCATTTTGAATTTATTGGAGGTGCTTTTATGGCCATTGTAGATGGTGCTTTTTCTGCGGAAGCTTTAAAAGGTGGATTTATTGGGGTGCTAATTATAGGTTTGCAACGTGCTGCCTTTTCCAGTGAAGCTGGTGTTGGTTCAGCTGCCATTGCCCATAGTGCGTCCAAAACGAACCACCCAATTGCCGACGGATTTACGTCTTTAGTAGAACCATTTATTGACACCATGTTGGTGTGTACCATGACGGCCTTGGTGCTTATATTTACCGGTATGCACGAAACCAGTAGCGGATTGGGCGGTGTAGAACTTACTGCTGATGCCTTTGGTAGTGTGGTATCGTGGTTTCCTTCAGTGTTGGCGGTTGCCGTGTTTTTATTTGCGTTCTCTACCATGGTATCTTGGTCCTATTACGGCATGCGTTCTTGGAGCTACCTTTTTGGGAGAAGTAAAAAATTAGAGATAATTTACAAAGTCCTGTATTTGTTGTTCGTGGTGTTAGGGGCTTCAGTAAGTTTAGGCGCGGTGTTAAGTTTCGCCGATATGATGATTCTGGCCATGTCCTTTCCAAACATTATAGGTTTATATATTATGGCACCTGAAATTAACGCTGATATGAAGGTGTATTGGAAGAAACTAAAAGAAGGAAAACTCTATGTCAATCCGAAGTTTATCAAAGCTGACGATTGATGTAGCGTTCTCAATTTGAGGACTGGCATTAATAAAAATAGAAAACCCGACGAGAACATGTAGTTTGTTTCCGTCGGGTTTTCTATTTGTTGGGTCTTCCAAGCTTTAGATAAATGTCAAGCTTGTAAATTTATTAAACTGACACTTATTTTACGTAATGATTAATTAATTGATTTTGTTCTAAGTCTCAGCGCATTTGCAATTACGGATACAGAACTAAAGCTCATCGCAAGTGCTGCGATCATTGGTGAGAGTAAGATTCCGAAAAACGGAAACAATACCCCGGCCGCAATAGGGACGCCGAGTGTGTTATAGATTAAAGCAAAAAATAAATTCTGCTTGATATTTCGCATGACGGCGTGGCTCAAATTCCGCGCTTTGACAATGCCGTGTAAATCGCCTTTTACCAAGGTAATCATGGCGCTTTCAATAGCAACATCAGTTCCTGTGCCCATGGCAATCCCCACATCACTTTTGGCAAGGGCTGGGGCATCATTGATACCGTCGCCTGCCATAGCCACCACCTTGCCTTGTTGCTGCAGTTTTGTGACTTCTTTCAGCTTGTCTTCCGGAAGCATTCCTGCTTTAAATTCGGTGAGATTCAATTCGGTTGCAACCGCTTGGGCTGTATCATGGTTATCGCCTGTAAGCATTATCACCGCGATACCCTTATCTTGTAGTTCCTTAATCGCTTTTGCGCTTGTTTTTTTGATTTTATCACTAATCACGACATACCCAGACACCTTGCCCTCAATGGCTAAATAGGATACTGTTTTGCCCTGTTTTTGGAACGCCTGTACTTCAGCTTCCATTTCAGGAGAAATCGTCGCATTCGCGTGGGCCATCATTTTGGCATTGCCTAAATCCAATTTTTCTTCGTTAACCGTGCCTTCCACACCTTTACCCGTGACGGCGCTAAACTTGTCGGTTTTTGAAATGCTGACCTTTTGTTCTTTAGCGTATTTTACAGTAGCTTCCGCAAGTGGATGTTCGCTAGAACTGTTTAGCGAAGCGATGCGTTGCGTAATGTCAGTCTCAGATAGAGATTCATTAAAGGATCCCATCTTTTCCACCGTGGGTTTGCCTTCAGTAATGGTACCGGTTTTGTCGATAATTAAAGTATCAACCTTATCCATTTTTTCAAGAGCTTCAGCATTTTTAATCAACACCCCATTTTGTGCGCCTTTACCAACACCTACCATAACGGACATTGGTGTAGCCAATCCTAGGGCACATGGGCAGGCAATAATTAATACGGCAATAGCGTTGACCAAACCGTACACATACGCGGGTTCTGGCCCCCAAAGTACCCAGACGACAAACGTAATTACAGATATGATCACGACTACCGGGACAAAATATCCAGAGACGGTATCAGCTAATTTTTGAATGGGTGCCCGACTGCGACTCGCGTCGTTGACCATTTGTATAATTTGGGAGAGTAGGGTATCACTCCCCACTTTTTCGGCTTTCATTAAGAACGATTGATTCCCATTGATTGTGCCGCTGCTGACCTGGTCATCTAACACTTTATTGACAGGAATAGGCTCCCCGGAAATCATGGATTCATCAACGGTGGTTTCACCTTCTGTGATAACGCCATCCACGGGGATTTTATCACCGGGTTTGACACGTAAAATGTCGCCTTTTTCAATTTGGCCAATAGACACTTCTTGTTCGACGCCGTCAACTACCCGCACTGCTTTGTTAGGGGCGAGTTTTAGTAATTCTTTAACGGCAGAATTGGTTTTACTATGAGCGCGAGCTTCTAAAACTTGACCCATCAACACTAAGGTAAGAATAACGGTAGCCGCCTCAAAATATACATGAACGGCGCCAAAATGCGTCTTAAATTGTTCAGGAAAAAAATCAGGGAACACCATTCCAAAGACACTAAATATCCACGCCACACCAGCACCAATGCCAATCAGGGTAAACATGTTGAGGTTCCAGGTTTTAATGCTGCGATAGGCACGTTCAAAGAACATCCACGTGGCATAAAACACTACAGGAATGGATAATCCGAATTGAATCCAGTTCCACCATTTCTGATCCATCATCTCATATAATGGATTGTTAGGAATCATTTCGCTCATGGCGATAAAGAAAATGGGTAGCGTAAATGCTCCTGCTATCCAGAACTTTTTTATTAATTTTTTATAAGTCTTTTCTTCGGACGACAGATCTGGTTCCATCGGCACGAGATCCATCCCGCAAATAGGACAGGCCCCAGCTTCGTCTTTTATAATTTCCGGATGCATGGGGCAGGTCCATTGTTCGCCTGATGTGGGCGATAAATTTTGTTCTTCCACCAAATCCATTCCACACACGGGACAATCGCCAGGTTTATCGTAGGTTTTATCGCCTTCACAATGCATCGGACAGTAAAACGTTCCGGTTCCTTTTGCTGCTGCTGTGGCAGGAGATTTTTCAACTGGTTTTGTACCTAGCGGATGAATACTATAACTATCCCCATCATCTTTTAGCGCTTTTTGCAAGGTTTTAAGAGGAATGTGGGATGCCATTACAATGGTAGCTTCGGCTTTTTCCAAATCGACCATAGCATTGGATACACCCTCCACCTTAGAAAGTACTTGCTCTACGTGGTTACGGCAACCGTTGCAGGTCATACCTTGAATCTGGTACGTGTGGGTCATTTCACCGTTCTCATTCATCTTTGGCATATGGATACTATAAGTGCCCCCATCATCTTTTAGTGCTTTTTGAAAAGTTTCTAGAGGAATATGGGAAGCCATTTCCATAGTCGCTTCGGATTTTTCTGAATTTACTACAGCATTAGATACACCGTTCACTTTAGAAAGTACTTGCTCTACGTGGCTGCGGCATCCGTTGCAGGTCATGCCTTGAATAATATAAGTGTGTTTCATAATGTTTAATTTATTGGGTTTTACCAAAAATAGGAGTTAAAAAATGATTTACTGTATGACATCATTCCACTCCCAGCCATCATACTTTATTAGAGTATAAAGTACTGATTGTCGGCGCTGCATTTTTTTATCGGGTTTTTTATTTTGGAGATTAGGTTTTAACAGACCTTTTCTTTTGAGTTCATTCATTTTTATTTTATCCACATTATAATCTTTCAGTTGCGCGCTACCCACTTCTATAACAACTTCTATATAATTATTTATAGCGGATTCCATATTGGATAGGAGTCTTATATTGGCCTCAACATCTGTGTTAACATAATTTTTAATGATATATATGGCTTCATTCAATTTAGCGATTTGGAGAATTATAGCGTTTTCTTTATTGTTATTATGAAAGAAATGAATAACTGGATAGGCCTTATGGTTTTCACTGTGTTCTACCAAATCACTGGATAAGGTGAGCATATGAAATTTAAAATGATCAAAATCATTAACACTCATAGCATTTATAACTATATCTTGAGGACTATCTCCTAAACTGCTCAGTTCTATACCCAACTTTCGTTTTTTTATAACTGCACTTAGGACGGGTATAAAATAAGTAATAGACATTGTTATAAAAATTAATCCCGTAAATGAGAATAATATAGTAACGATTCTCCAAAAATTGCTCGAGGGTATATAATCACCTAAACCAAGTGTAGAAAGAACAAAACCCGAATAGTAAATTTTTTGCCAAATATCTGCGGGTAATTTTGTTGTACTATTTATAATAGCATCTGTTTCTGACATCAAAATTAGGATAAAACTTGAATTTAGGGCTATCACCCATACCATCATAACGGTGACTAATAAGACATAACCAGCGTGTGTTAACAGCGAAGATTTTCCATTTCTCCCCGAAAGCACAAAAAATACGTTCCATAACCAGTGAGAAATTTTACTCGTCATCCATCCACCTCCCTTTACGGTAAGTGTTGTCATTATAATATCACTAATGACACCAAAATATAATAGAGCTCCGACGCTCAACAAAATATAATTCATAATAACACTTTGTGAATAGCTTGTTTATTTTAAATAATTACTATTTCCTAATAGTTACCCATTCATTAAAATTCAGTTCTGCTTTGCCCTTCTTCACATGGTCTTCCAAATACCAAACATTGGGCTGTATTTTATTGTACCACGGGTACGCTGTTTGGTTACTATGACAATCATAACAGGACACCGTCAATGTATTCTGAATATTAATTGGCACGTCATTTACCAACATAAAATCAGATTGAGGTGTAGTGTAGCTCTCATTTCTATCAGTAGGGAAAAATTGAATTAGTATAAATAAAATTAGGGCTACCCTGCTATGATTTTAAAAACCTTCATTTAGTTAATTGTACGCTGTACTGAGCCGCATTTCAACATCGCGCTTCCGTAGTAAGGATTTCTTATTTCTTCCTTAGTGCTTAACCACGCTGAGCCACGATCGTACATTGGGCAAAACTGCTCGTATAAGGTCATTGCTGTTCCTGTTATGGCCACCATATCAGCAATGTCTTTACTTAAGGTTTTAAAATGCTCACGTTGATGTTTGATGTCGCTTTCTCCAATATGCTCTGCATGCTCGGTAGCATCTTCAATAAGGTCGTTTAGCTCAGTTTGCTCGTTATCAGTATAATTTGAGACCTCAAAAGCCTTTAAAGAATTTGTTAAAGTAATTCCCAACGCTTTAGCTTTGTCATTATCATCTCCTACCAATGCATCCTTTAAATTAAAATAATCTTTTAAAATATCCTCAGCTTTGGCATCTTGTTTATCAGTCTTAGTCACTGCTTCCTGTGAGTCTACTGCATTTTCTGTTGTAATGTTATCTGTAGTAACAGAGGCTTCACTTTTGCTAGCGTCTTTGCAAGACATGGCTAACATTAAAGTTGCTGCAAGTGCTACTGATCCAATACTTCTTTTAATTCTTTTCATTTGATTAGTGTTTAAAGGTTGTTTTGATTTATAAGTAATTACTATTTAAAATGCGACTAAAATCTCACTGCTAGACCACCACCAGCTCCGAAACGGTTGTCATAACTTGCTGTAAGTGAAAAATCCCGTGACAGGTAATATTCTATACCGGTATTCCAAGTGACTTCATTGGCAATATCTTCTCCTGTTGGAGGTTGGTAACCCAGCCAAAATCTCTTAAAATTGAACCCGGCCATATGCGATGGCACAACCAAAAAAGACTATCCATAATATTGGTTTGCTTTATTAATTAAATGTTATTCTATTCACGTCGCCGCTATTTATTGATCTCAAAAATAGTTAAAACTATGCACTTTAATTCATCTCGTTTTAGCTTCTTAAACTACCTGCTTTTTTATATAATAGAATTAAAAGATATTCGGTCATTCGGTTTTCTGGGGTGACCGTAGATATATTGTGGAGAACAAGATGTCGTTCTTGTTGTGGATCTCCAAAAGCGGTGCCGGAAACTTTTGGTGTAGGTTTGTGATGCAGCGGGCGTTAATATTTTGAAGAGTGTTAAATTAAGCAAGCGCTATTGGGGTCCTTATTTTTTGGCCATAACGTTTGGATGTTGAAGTGTTCTGAATATTACTGATAAAATGGTGAATGAGGAGTTGGAGCATTCCATAAAATCGTATAACGATACGGACGTTTTTATAGCTTGACTAATTACGTGCTGCAGACTTTAGTTAGATATAAAAACCTATGGCACTTTAGTGCATAGTTGTTAAGTTTATAGACAAATCACTACTGACAATTTACTTTTTGGAGTTTAATGAATTTTTATAGGGCTGCTGGATAGTTTCTAATCTTGATATAATTATCATAGATGAGAGATTGGAAAACGGATCAGTTGTAGGTGCCTTACTGAAGTTTTGACATACAAGGAAAAGGGATATTATAGGGGTGTCCTGATTTCCGAATCAACTTTTGCACATGTATTTTTTCTTCCCTTCTAATTAGTATATTCGCATTCCTATTTAAATTTTTTAAATTATGAAGTGTTTTAGACATACAATTGCTTTAGGGCTTTTCGCTTTTGGTTTTTTCTCTACAGTATACGCTCAAGAGGTAGCTACGAATAATCAACATTTATTTGATAATGTGTCCTATCGCCAAGGCAATACCTATCGTACGGCTTCAGGCAAACCTGGGCCAGAATACTGGCAAAATTCAGCCGATTATAATTTGGAAGTGGCATTAGACGATAAAAATCATACCGTCTCCGGTACTGTTACAATTGATTATACTAACAACAGCCCAGAAGCCTTAGAATTTATTTGGCTTTATTTGGAACAGAATCGTTTTACTGAAACCTCTCGTGGGACCTTAACGACTTCTGTTTTAGGAAGCCGTTACGCAGGGGATGTTGAAGGCGGATTTGAATTGTCCAATGTCTCTGCAAAAACGGAATCGGGGACTTCTTCAAAATATTTGGTAACTGATACCCGTATGCAACTTTTTCTTGACAAGCCTTTGGCACCTAGAGGAGGCCAGGTAACTATAAGTATGAACTTCAAATTTAAAGTTCCTGTAGAAGGGATGGATCGTATGGGACGATTAGAAACGGAAGCCGGAACCATTTATGCACTCGCACAATGGTACCCACGCGTGGCGGTATTTGATGATGTTATGGGCTGGAATACGGAACCGTATTTAGGAGCCGGAGAGTTTTATTGTGAGTATGGAACCTTTGATGTCAAAATTACCGCTGCGGCAAATCAGACGGTGGTATGTTCTGGGATTTTACAAAATCCAAAAGAAGTGCTTACAAAAACGCAACAAGAGCGTTTTGCGAAGGCAGAAAAAAGTGATGAAACCGTTTATATTATTAAGCCTGATGAGGTAGGCAAACTTAGGTGGCAAGCGAAACCGAATGGCACCCTGACCTGGCATTATAAAATGGAAAACACCCGCGATGTGGCTTGGGCTGCTTCAAAGGCATTTATCTGGGATGCCGGCCGTATGAATCTTGGAGATGGCAAAACCGGTTTGGCTCAATCAGTATATCCAAAAGAGAGTGCGGGAAAGGCTGCTTGGACACGGTCAACTGAATTTACTAAAGCTTCCGTAGAATTTTATTCCAATACCTACTTTCCTTATCCATATCACAACGCTATTAATGTAGCGGCAAGTGTAGGGGGGATGGAATATCCGGGCGTTAGTTTTTGTCATTATCAAAGTGTAGGCGCAGATTTATGGGGTGTTACAGATCACGAATTTGGGCACAATTGGTTTCCGATGATTGTAGGGAGTAATGAGCGTCTCTACCCGTGGATGGATGAAGGTTTTAACACCTTTATCAATCATTACAGTACGGCGGCATTCAATAAAGGTGAATTCTCAACCTCAATAGATAAACCCCGTAATTTGGTTAATTATCTAACTTATGATAAACGCGAAGGTATTGAGACTGCTCCAGATGTCGCCAATGCCAGAAACTTAGTTTACACGGCCTATTATAAACCGGCGTCTGGATTGTTTATGCTTCGCGAATACATCTTAGGACCTGAGCGTTTTGACAATGCTTTTAATAGCTATATACGCCATTGGGCCTATAAACACCCACAACCCAACGACTTCTTTAATCATATGGAAAATGTAGCGGGTGAAAACCTGTCCTATTTCTGGAAAGGCTGGTTTTATGGGAATGGCAATATTGATATGGGAGTTGCCTCAGTGGAGGAGTATCAAGGTAATTACTTGATAACGGTTGAAAATAATGGCGAAATTCCGATGCCAGTAGAACTTCAGGTGATTTATTCAGATAACTCTACTGAAAATGTAAGACTTCCTGTTGAAATTTGGCAACGCGGGAATAGCTGGAGCCATCTCTTAAAAACGACCAAACAAGTGCAACGTGTAGTGTTAGACCCAAATAAAATGTTGGCGGACGTCAATATATTGAACGACACTTGGAATAAATTGTAAGTTTTAATTGTAAATCATTGTTGTCCAATAAAGAATCAAGACCGCTACGCTTCTAGAATCAAGAATAAAGATGTGCTTGCAACTAACTGACAAACAACGATCGTTTAAATTGCAATCACCAAATCAATCTCCGTAGAAATAGTTTCTAAAAAGCAAGGTCTCATTTCGAAATTGTTATAATGTCTCTTGCTTTAAATGGGTTTGTTAATTTATAATTTGTTTTTACTGGACACTAAATGATTATAAATAATAAAATGCCTCTATAATCTTTTGAATGTAGAGGCATTTTTTTGTTTTTATATTTTTTTAGGTGATTGAAGTACGCACTTGATACTCATAACTTCACTGTACAATGCCTCCAAATTAGGGATGCAACTGAGATTTTATTCTAAATAACTTTTGTCATTTTCAATAAACGGAATATCTTTATAGGTTAAGTCATTAGTGTCTGACCTTCATAATCCTCGTTGTGGTTATTGACTTGTCTCTATTTTCTAATGATTTTTGAAGTTAGAAATTTATATACAACTAATACCTACACGATGAGTAATTCAAATAACAGAAGAAATTTTTTAAAGCTAACTGGATTAGCAGGACTTGGTGTTGCAACGGGCGGATTTGTGAGTTGCAGTTCCACTTCGGGGATTATAGCCCCACCAAACATGGGGACTTCTCGTTTTAATATGTCAGGCTACGCTGCGCCTAAAATTGAAACCGTAAAGATTGGCTTTATCGGATTGGGAATGCGAGGTCCCGGAGCAGTGAAAAGGATGAGTTATATAGAAGGTGTTGAAATAAAGGCCTTATGCGATTTGCGACCTAAACAGGTAGAAACTGCCAAAAAATTATTGGATGGAACGCCGCACGACCCAAAGGTGTATAGTGGTAATGAAGATGCTTGGAAACAGATGATCGATACTGAAGATTTAGACCTGATCTATATCGCTACGCCGTGGGATTTGCACGTGCCCATGGCGGTATATGCAATGAATGCAGGACGGCATGTAGCTGTTGAGGTGCCTGCAGCAAAAACTATAGATGAGTGCTGGGAATTGGTTGAGACTTCAGAAAGAACAAAAATGCATTGTATGATGCTTGAAAACTGTTGTTATGACTTTTTCGAATTATTGACACTTAATATGGCGCGCCAAGGTTATTTTGGAGATATTGTACATGGTGAAGGTGCCTACATCCATGATCTTGTGGATTTAAATTTTGATAAGAACGGCTATGAAGATATGTGGCGCTTAAAGGAAAACATCGGACGTGACGGCAATCTTTATGCCACTCACGGATTGGGCCCTATTTGTCAGATTATGAATGTAAATAGAGGTGATCAAATGGATTACTTAACATCGCTTTCCAGCGCTGATTTTTCAATGCATAAAAAAGCGACGCAATTAGCTGCTAAAGATCCGTTTTTCAGTGAATTTGAAAATGCTAAGTACCGCGGAAATATGAACACTACCATCATTAAAACAAAGAATGGTAGAAGTATGATGATGCAGCATGATGTCAGTTCGCCAAGACCATATTCTCGAATTCATATGGTGAGTGGTACGGAAGGTTTTGCTCAAAAATATCCAGAACCAGCTAAAATTTCAAAAGGGCACTCGTGGTTAAGTGAACAAGACTATAAAGCGGTAGAAGAAAAATATACACCAGAAATTGTGAGAAAAGTGGGCGACCTGGCAAAACGGGTCGGCGGTCATGGCGGTATGGATTTTATTATGGATTGGCGATTAATTGACTGCTTGCGTAACGGACTTCCATTAGACCAAGACGTGTATGACGCGGCATTGTGGAGTGCTGTGACGCCTTTGAGCGAGCAATCCGTAGCCAACCGTTCAAATTCTATTGATGTACCAGATTTTACCCGAGGCCATTGGAAAACAAATGCTCCTGTAGATATTAGCTTGACCGGTGGTGGGACTACCAATGTGCTTTTGGCTGATTAAGATTTGCAAAAGAACCATTTGTTATGGCATTTGTATATGAGTAGCGTCCTTCTTAATTATTAACACAAGAAGGATGCTTTTTTTTATTGTAGTGGATGATCCTGACGTCATTTAATTAATTTGCCCTGGTCAATAAACAATTTATTCTTCTGATTTATGGCTGTCAATGGCGCTGCTGCTGATGTTAAGATCGCCTTCCAATACTTTTTCTTGCATGGCCATTTCCTCACGGGCCTTAAAAATATAATCCTTCCTGTCAGAGGATGTTTTGGCGAGACGTTCAAAACTTTCCATATCCAATTTGATGAATTTCTGAGCTTGCTCTTCAGTGGCTTTTTTATCGAACCCCATATGGTATAATAAATCGCTAGCCAGCTTTACTGAGGTTAAAAAAGATTCTCTATAAATATGCTGTACCCCCATATTATAAAACTCGTACGCGTCATATCTGTTTTTTGCGCGCACCATCAGTTGCAATTTCGGATATTTGGTCTTCAGTTTCTTTACTAAGTTCATGCTCACTTCCGGATCGTCTATTGCAGAGATCAAAAAATCGGCATCTGCAATTCCTGCGGATTCCAACAAGTCAAGTCGTGAAACATCGCCATAAAAAACATCAAAACCCATTTCTCTAAGATAATCGACACGGTTAGAATTGGAGTCGATAACTGTGGACTCAATGCCATGGGCACGTAAAAATCGGCCGATGGTACTTCCAAAATGGCCAAAACCTAAAAGAATAATCTTATGGTGTTTTTCAATTTTATCCATAGATTTCTCCTTTTCCTTAGTTCCAATTCTTGGTAAAAGTAAGCGCTCATTCATCATCCATAAAATTGGAGTGAGCGTCATGGTAAGTGCCGTAACCACCAAGAGGATATCATGTTCTTCTTGGCTGAAAATATTGAGTTGAAAAGCAAAGGATAGGAGGACAAACGCAAATTCTCCAATTTGAGACAGTCCCACTACCAGTAGCATACGTTGGTCTATTTTGAGTTTAAAAATCCATCCTACCAAAAAAAGCACCAGGGCTTTAACGACAATCACACCAAGTACTAAAGAGATGATCAAAATTGGCTGTTCGGCAATCACTATAAAATTGATAGAGGCGCCTACTGCCATAAAAAACAATCCCAGGAGCAATCCTTTAAAGGGGTCTAAAGAGCTTTCCAGTTCATGCTTAAATTCGCTCGAGGCCAGAACCACGCCGCCAAGAAAGGCACCTAGGGCAGGACTCAAGCCTACCAATTCCATTAAAAAGGAAATCGAAAAAACAATTAATAATGCTGAAGCCACTAAGAGTTCGCGAACTCCTGTGCGAGAAACCAAACGCAACATAGGAACAATCAAATAGCGTCCAGATACAATAATGAGTACAATAGGCACAAAAATTGCCAAAGCATGCAACGCGATAGGTAAACTGTCAAGTAGGTTGGCTGATGAGGTAGTAACCCCTTCATCCGTCAATTGTACTTCTGGAACAGTAGATAGGAGAGGGAGTGCGGCAATCATGAAAATAACCATGATATCCTGAAATAATAATATTGAAAAGGATGAAGCGCCGTAAGTGGTGTTCATCAGGCCTTTTTCTTTATTGGTTTGAAGGGTAATGGCAGTAGAAGATAATGCCACAGCCATTGCAGCGGTTAGCGCCATTTTCCATTCCAGCCCAAAAAAATAACTAATTGCAAAAGTCAATGCCATGGTAGCAAAGACCTGTATGCTTCCCAAACCCAAAATGGATTTTCTCATTTTCCAGAAGCTCCGAGGTTCTATTTCCAATCCAATTAAAAAAAGCATCATGACGACGCCAAATTCGGCAAAGGCCAGAATGTCTTCACCTTCATGTTTTATAAATCCTAAAAGAAAAGGTCCAATCAACATTCCGGCCAAAAGATAACCGATGATAGAGCTGAGTCCAATTTTTTTTGCAATGGATACACAAATGACTCCACCAGTCAGGAAAATGATAGCTTCTAGAAGAATATTTCCGTTCATTAATTTTTTTTATAAAATTAATCTTTTTAAAAAGAAAATTGAACAAACACTACACATCTCACCAAAGATTCCAAATTGAAGCCCCATAAAGGCATCAATCTATAGCCTAAAAACACTGTTCAACGCACTTTAATCCGTTTTATTGCCTGACAAATTTTAGTTTTTCATCGAAAAAAGATGTCTTTTTAACGGAATTATTCAGAAATAGGCGTGCATTTCATCGAAAATATTGACAAATTATTTTATTAAAATTAACATAAATACCTAGTTTATAAATTGTTACAAAACAAAATTAGAATATTTGTTTGACACTTTGTATTTTATTTAACACAAAGCTTGTATAGGTATAAAATTCAGTATATTTTTGATACGTAATCTTTCAAGATGGTCTTTTTAAATTTTGAGCAAGGGATTACTCAATTTAAGTGCTTTCAACAAAAATTATAATAAGAACATTTCTCACTTTAATTCACTATGAAAAAACTATTACTACTACTTACTTTACTAACAGGTAACTTTATTTTCGCACAGGTTGGCATTGGTACGGATGTGCCAAATGCTTCCTCACAATTAGAAATAAAATCTTCTAATAGAGGGGTTTTGATCCCGCAAATAGCATTAACGGGTACTACAGATCAAGAGACCATTACAGCAGGTAATGTCGAAAGTTTACTTGTTTACAACACGACTGACGGGAATGCTATGACTCCTGGTTATTATTATTGGAGTCAGGACAGCTGGAAAAAATTGTCTACAGGTATTGATGTGCCAGATAACATCGTTTATTACGATATTGTAAATAATCAATTTACAAGTATCAATCAAGATGGAGATGTTATAATCATTGGCGATGCAGATCCTGAAACACTGACATTTTTGCGTCTTAATGCAGACGGATTTACTTTAGAGTATTCAGATGAAAAAGGCGCGCTGTCCCAAGTGGATTTAAGAGCGATTGTTAAAAATTTTGAAACTGTAACTTCGCTTGTCGACAACACAGATGGAACGATTACCTATACTAATGAAAGTAACGATAAAGTTGTTATTGACGTTGCTACGGGAATTCAAGGTCCAAAGGGAGATCCAGGTGAGCCAGGTGTTCAAGGGCCACAAGGTCCATTAGGACCAGTAGGTCCAAAAGGGGAAGATGGCATTAATTTTGGTGAACCAGGTCCTAAAGGAGATAAGGGTGATCCAGGTGTTGCAGGTCCAGCAGGTCCTCAAGGCCCAGCAGGCCCGATAGGTCCACAAGGAGATTTAGGTCCAGAAGGTCCGGAAGGCCCAGTAGGTGATGAAGGCCCAAGAGGTATCCAAGGTTTACAAGGCATTCCTGGCCCACTGGGTCCAGCAGGTCCTGTAGGTCCAAGAGGTGAGACAGGTTTAGCCGGGCCACAAGGAATAAGAGGTCCAGAGGGTCCTCAAGGCTCTACAGGCCCTCAAGGTCCAATAGGTCCAGATGGTATTAGAGGTCCAGAAGGCCCTCAAGGTGCAACTGGTCCAGCAGGTCCTCAAGGTGATCAGGGTATAACAGGCGCAACTGGTGCAGCAGGACCCGAAGGTCCAGTGGGACCAACAGGATTGCAAGGTCCTAGAGGTTTGCAAGGTTTAAAAGGCGATACTGGAGCTCAAGGTGAAAAAGGAGATAAAGGTGATAAAGGAGATCAGGGAGAGCCAGGCGTTGGACAGCCAACTTTTTTCTATATGCCCCCAGTAATGATTTATACTGAAGCAAGTCAGGTTCCAGCAGGTGAAACCTTTGGCACAATTGATCTGTATGCTGAATACCAACAACAATTTGGTACGCCATTAGTTGTTAATCCTGGTGCCACCACTACAATTCCTGTACTTCCAAGTAGTCAATTGGACTATTCCGTGACCTGGTATGATACAACAATATTCGAAAATGTGGCTGTAAGCGATAGTGGAATATTAACGTATTCAGTAAAAGCTACTGCAGCTCCTGAAGATACAAGTAGCCCGTCAGAAATGACGATTGTACTGACTGTTAAACCATAGCTAAGCGTGTTTTTTATATATAATTTAAATTAACCCAATCATCATCCTGACTTTAGTTGGTTATATAAACGTCCATGGTTACTATTATTTAGCAAGCAAAGACGTGACTGATAAACTTGTCAGGGTGATCATTGAAAGTTTAAAACGGCAAAATTTTAGCTGTTTGTATTTAAATTTTACCACTTAAAAAACACCATGCTCATAAAATATTATAGATTAATGAAAAAATCTTTACTCCATTTAAGTGCCTTTTTACTATTTACCGGGGGTATGATGGCACAGACCACCAATGAAGGGATGCTTTACATAAGTGAAGGCACCCAATTATCTACATTGGAACGTTTTAACAACCTTACTTCTGGAACATTTTATAATGACGGTGATGTATTGATCTATAGCCACTTTCAGAATGAAGGTATTGTAGATTTTTACAAAAATACGGGACTTACCCGTTTTATCGGAACTGCCAGTCAAGAAATTAGCGGATCAAAAACGAGTTTTCTTTACAACGCGTTTTTCGACAATAGAAGTAACAGTGTTCCTTTTAACATTTCCGGTAGTATAGACATTAGCGGACAAGCCAATTTATTTACTGGTATCCTAGACAATGACAATTTTGGAGGAGAAATTACCTTCAATACAGATGGCAATCATATCAATACTTCAAATGACAGCCATGTTGATGGTCCCGTTATCAAAGTTGGTAATAAAGACTTTACGTTTCCTATTGGAGATGCAGGGTATTATCGCTTAGGTGGTATTTCATCACCTGCGAATGCAACCGCCATTTTTGAAGGAAAATACTTTTTTGAAAATAGTAATGTCATGTATTCCCACGATTTGAGAGCTGGGGTGATCTTAGAAATAGACAACCAAGAATATTGGACTATTGAAAAGCAATCTACAGCCGACGAGGATATCATGATTACCCTGTCATGGGATGAGGCTACCACGCCACAATCTATGTTAGATGCTGCAGCCGAAAATGCACTTACTATTGTGCGTTGGGATGAAGCAACCAACATGTGGGTAGATGAAGGTGGAGCTATAGACCTTACCAACAATACCGTTACTACTGCTGTAAATGATTTTGGTGTTGTAACATTGGGTCGTGTGCAATCTGACTTAATTTTGCCATGTGGTCTTGTTATTTATAATTCTGTCACACCAAACGGGGATGGTCTTAATGACTTTTTCCTTATTGATCAATCCAATAATGATGACTGCGCAAGAAATATAAATGTGCAAGTCTTCAATAGATGGGGTGTTAAGGTTTTTGAAACCAATAACTATGGTGTTAATGGGAATGTCTTTAGTGGTTATTCTTCAGGAAGATTAACGCTTAAGGACTCTGAGTATTTACCATCCGGAACCTACTTCTACATTATTGAATATCAATACGGACCTGATGCAGAGAATAATTTTCACAAACAAGCTGGATATTTATATTTAAGTTCCAACTAAAATGAATCGACTTCTAATGACTTATAAAACTACAAATTTATTACTACTTGCACTTTTTGTGAGTTTGTTCTTCAGTGTGTTCACCACCCAAGCGCAACAAGACTCTCAATACACGCAATACATGTATAATACGGTATCTGTTAACCCGGCCTATGCTGGCTCGAGAGGCTCGCTAAGTATCATGGGTATTTACAGAAATCAATGGGCTGGTTTAGACGGCGCTCCAGAGACTCTTAATTTCACATTACATTCTCCAATTGGTGTTAGAGGTGTTGGATTAGGACTCGGGGTTGTCAGTGACAAAATTGGACCCTCTGATGAAAGCATGGTAACTGCCGATTTTTCATACACGCTAGATCTGGCGCGAGATGTAAAACTATCTTTTGGTATGAAAGGTGGCGTGTCTATCTGGAATCTTAATCCTGATAAGTTGACCATTTATAATCCTAATGATTATAATTTACGACGCGAAAATAACACATCTCCTGTCATAGGAACGGGATTGTATCTGTACACACAAAAATGGTATATGGGGCTATCTTCACCAAATATTTTACAGACAGAGTATTATGATGATGTTCAAGTGTCTACCGCAAGCGAGAAGACCCATATCTATTTAATTGGTGGATACGTTTTTGATATCAATCCTAATTTAAAACTAAAACCAGCTTTTATGGCAAAAGCGGTGGTGGGTGCTCCTTTAGCTATTGATGTTTCTGCAAATGCCTTAATGTATGATACCGTAACCTTTGGTTTAGGATATAGAGTGGACGCCGCTGTGAGTGCAATGGCAGGATTCCAAATTTCAGACCACATCATGATGGGTTATGCGTATGATTATGATACCACTGAGTTTGGTAATTATAACAACGGTTCTCATGAAATATTTTTACGCTTTGAACTGGGAACGAGATTAAGAGCAAAAGTTAATCCGAGATTCTTTTAACTATCTTAAAAAAGATTTGATGAAAAATAAAATTACTACCTATAGTTTCTTCTTGTTTCTCCTTTGCTTTTCAAATATAGCATTGCTTTATGGGCAAGAGAACAAAATGAAAAAGGCCGCTGAAAATTATGAGCAATTGAATTATGTCAATGCTCAAAAAATTTATTTGGATGTTGCTGCAAAAGGCTATAAATCTGAAGAGCTTTTTACAAAACTGGCAAACAGCTATTATTTTAATGCCGAATATGACCAAGCTGTCATATGGTATGAGCGTTTGTTTGATTTTAATGCAAATCCTGATCAAGATATCGTTTACTTGCGTTACTCCCAAGCTTTAAAAGCGACGGGTCAACCTGAAAAAGCGGCGAAGTTTTACGATACTTACGTGGTGAAGAACGGTACTAAAATGCATTTGAGAACCACCGTCGATTATGAAAAATTGATTCAGGAAAATTCTGGCAGGTATGACATGAAGACTCTAGAACGTCTGTATCATGAAGGGAAAATCACGTTTGGTCAATTTAAGCAAGGAAGTACACTGTATTTTGCATCTACTGATGACACCAAAACCTTTTACAACAGAAGAAGTGCGTGGGATGGTCTTAGCTTTTTGTCGCTATATACCATTACCTTAGACTCGTTAAACCAAGCTCAAGAAGGTCCAAAAAGACTTAAGGCTAATTTGCAAAGTAAGTTTCATGAATCTACACCAGTTATTTCTGCTGATGGGAACACGATGTACTTTACAAGAAGCAATACTACAAGTGCAACCGAGAATGAGGATCAAAAATTAAAAATTTATAAGTCAGTCAAGAGTAATGACATGTGGCAAGATGCTGAAGAGTTATCAATAAATAGCGATTATTTTTCTTCTGCACATCCTGCTTTGAGTCCTGATGGTAAAAAGTTATATTTTTCATCAGATAGACCTGGCGGATTTGGAGAATCAGATCTTTACGTGTCAGCCATAAATAGTGATGGAAGTGTAGGTGCGCCTGTTAATTTAGGATATAAGATCAACACACGTGGTAAGGAAACCTTCCCATTTGTGTCTGCTGAAAATGAGTTGTATTTTTCATCTGACGGTCATTTTGGATTGGGAGGATTGGATGTGTTCTATGTTAAAATTGCGGATTACGGTTACGGTAATTTGAATAATGTTGGCCAACCCGTAAATTCTTATGCAGACGATTTTGCCTTTGGAATTGATTTTAAAACAAAACGTGGCTTTATAAGTTCCAATCGGTCAGAGAAAATAGGGGAATTTGTTCATGACAATGTCTATACATTTCTTGAAACAGCTCCTATTGTTGATCTCTATGCTGGGATTATTGAGGGTACGGTTACGGATAAACAAACAGAGTTGCCATTACAAAACGCACTTGTAACCTTAACGGATCCTGACGACAACATGTTCAGACAAGTCAAAACTGACAGTGCTGGTTATTATATAGCTGAGACCAACAAGTTTGATGCCTATTTGGTAAGAGTGACTAAAGATAAATATGATGCTGATGAAGTGTTATCCAAACCAAATGTTGAACGCCAAGAAATAAATTTCCAATTGCAACCTAATGAAGTTGCTATTGAAACTGGCATAGATTTGTCTAAAGTGCTTAACATCCCAATGATATATTTTGATTTTGACAAGGCAAACATTAGACAAGATGCTAAAGTTGAATTGGAAAAAGTATTGGCTGCACTGAATCAATACCCACAGTTAAATCTTGAAATTCGTGCGCATACAGACAGTAGAGGAAATGATGCCTATAACCAAAAGTTATCCCAACGTCGTGCCACAGCAACTTTAAAATATTTAGTTGATAACGGTGTGTCTGAATCACGTTTGAGTGCCATTGGTATGGGAGAAACCAATCCTGTTAATAAGTGTACTAACGGTGTAAGATGTTCTAGAGCCGAACATCAGAAAAATAGACGTTCTGAATTTATTATTAAAGACTAGTACCCTAGACACTAGTTCTAAATTCATATGAAACAGAAGCCGGAGATTTATCTTCGGCTTTTTTCTGTCTTTAAATTGCTGAAACAACTATTGCCGACGTTTAGGTATATGTTTTATGGCATTTTAAAGTAGAATAAGGTTTTCCTTAAAATTAATATCTTAGCAAAAAAATATTGACACAGTTGTATTCATATTTTTTAGATATAATTTTTAATTCTTTATTGTTAATCAATTAAATTTGGATTTCACAATTTATTAGTTTTAGTTATGATAAAACACAATTATAATCATAAAGTAGCCGTCATTACGGGTGGTTCAGGAGTCATTGGATTTGCCATAGCCAAAGGATTGGCGTTGGAAGGTGTAAAGGTTGTTATTTTGGGAAGAACTCAAGAAACCATTGCTTCTAAAGTCAAGCAAATCGAAGATGTTGGCGGCATTGCTTTAGGAATATCTGCAGATGTGCTCAGCAAAACATCTTTGGAAGGTGCAAAAACCAAAATCATTGAGACTTTTGGTAAAATTGATATTTTGATCAATGCCGCTGGGGGCAATGTAAAAGGCGCAACCATACAGCCCGATGAAGATTTTTTTGACATGGAAATGGACGATTTTGACACCGTTACCAATCTCAATTTGAAAGGGACGGTATTGGCATGTTTAATTTTTGGACGAGAAATCTCAAAACAAGAACAAGGCTGTATTATCAATATCTCATCACTAGCCGCGCAACAAGTACTAACACGAGTGGTAGGCTATTCTGCTTCAAAGGCTGCGGTTGAAAATTTTACCAAATGGCTCTCAGTTGAAATGGCGCAAAAATTATCTACTAATCTAAGAGTCAATGCCATAGCACCAGGTTTTTTTATAGGTGAACAGAATAGAAATTTATTATTGAATACTGACGGATCCTTAACATCTCGAGGACAGACCATCATCTCTAATACACCTATGAAACGCTTTGGAGAAGCTGAAGAATTGATAAGTACTGCTTTGTGGCTGTGCTCCGATGCTTCTCGGTTTATTACAGGTGTTGTGGTACCTATAGATGGTGGATTTAGTGCGTTTTCAGGAGTTTAGAAGATATGAAATTAGAAGAAACATTTAGATGGTACGGTCCAAAGGACCCCGTTTCCTTGTCAGATATTAAAATGACCGGAGCTACAGGTATTGTGACCGCTTTGCATCATATTCCGAATGGTGAGGTTTGGCCAATATCTGAAATTGAAAAACGAAAAACTGAAATTAAAAATGCAGGTTTAAGATGGTCTGTGGTAGAAAGTGTACCTGTTCATGAAGCCATCAAAACAAGAACTGGGAATTATAAAGAATATATTGACAACTACAAGCAAACACTTATCAACCTAAGTCAATGCGATATCAATGTCATCTGCTATAATTTTATGCCCATATTGGACTGGACGCGCACCAATTTAGATTACGAATTGGAAGATGGCTCAACGGGATTGCGATTTGACACCCTTGATTTTGCTGTTTTTGAATTGTTTTTGTTGAAAAGACACGATGCGGAAAAGCGTTACCCGCAAGAGATCATTTCGCTTGCCAAAACTCGATTTTCCGAAATGAGTCGGGATGAACAAGATTCCCTAATTCACAATATTATAGCGGGTTTGCCAGGTACGGAAGAAGGCTATTCGCTGAGCCAATTCAATTTGGCCTTAAATACTTATGACAATATTGACGCGGATCAATTAAGAGAAAACTTGGTTTATTTCTTAGAACACATCATTCCAACTGCTGAACAAGCTAATGTGTTTATGTGCATCCATCCGGATGATCCACCATATCCTATTTTAGGCTTACCAAGAGTGGTGAGTACCAAAGCAGATATTTTATATTTATACAAGTCTGTAGAAAGCATTCATAATGGATTGACGTTTTGCACAGGGTCATTTGGTGTCCGATCAGACAATGATTTACCAGCAATGATTGCCGAACTTGGGGAACGCATTCATTTTTTACACTTGCGCAATGTTCAAAGTGATGAAAATGGCAATTTCCATGAAGCAAACCATCTTGAAGGCAATACTGATATGTTCGCAGTCTTAAAGACGATCATTAAGGAACAAAAAAGAAGAAAGTCTGAAGGACAAACCAACTTTAATATTCCAATGCGTCCAGACCATGGCCATAAGATGTTGGATGATTTATCTAAGGAGACAAATCCTGGTTACTCATGTATTGGCAGATTACGCGGGCTTGCCGAATTGAGAGGGCTTGAAATGGGAATTCGAAAAAGTTTAGATTAACACAACTTTCTTTTTGTTTTAAAAAAAATTGTTATGATAAAAAAAATAACGTTTGTAATCCTTTTAACTGTTTCATTTGTAAGATCACAGACCCCGACCGTTGGTTTACTTTATTCAGATAGCCAGGTTACTGAGGGCTACACGCTGTTTACCCCTGAAGTCAACCAAAGTGTATATTTAATTAATAACTGTGGTGAAAAAATAAATGAATGGACGTTTAAGGAGTTGCCAGGAGCAACCTGCTATCTTTTAGAAAATGGAACATTACTACGAGCAGGGAAGAATGCTATTGAAATTAGAGACTGGGATAATAATGTTTTATGGAGCTACGAGATGCGTGCAAATGGATTAAACCAACACCATGATATTGAACCGCTTCCTAATGGGAATATTCTATGTATAGTTAGAGATAGTTATTCTAACATAGAGATCATTGCTAATGGAAAGGATCCTCTTAAAGTAGGAGGAACCATTGACCTTGATAAAATAGTGGAATTAAAACCAATTGGAACAAATGATGCTGAAATTGTTTGGGAATGGAAATTTATAGATCACCTCATTCAAGATTATGATGATACAAAAGCAAATTATGGGAGTGTTGAGAATCACCCTGAACGTATTGATATCAATTATATAGATCCCTATTTTGAGGATTTCGATAGAGGTTTTACTCATGTAAATGGTATTGATTATAATTCACAACTTGACCAAATTATTATTTCTGCAAGACATCTCAATGAAATTTATATTATTGACCATAGCACCACAACTGCTGAAGCTTCTGGTCATACCGGCGGTAATTCAAATCGTGGAGGAGATATTTTATGGAGATGGGGTAACCCTATGGTTTACAGACAAGGAGGAGTTGAAGACCAAAAACTGTTTTTACAACATGATGTAAAATGGGTAGAACCAGGGTATTTGGATGAAGGCAAACTATCTGTTTTTAACAATGGAGGTGATGGTATTAGGTCCTTTAGCTCAGTTCACTTATTAGATTCAGAGATTTCTGGCAATACGTATACAAAAGAGAAAAATAAATTTAAACCATTAGACTTTAACTGGTCATGGACTGGCTCTATATTAGGAAGAACTATTTACGAAACAAAAAAATCTGGAACTCACAGTCTTCCAAATGGTAACTTTATAATTTGTGAAACTTCTCTAGGACAAGTTTCAGAAATAACCAAAACGGGCGAGCATATATGGACGTATAAAAATCCATCAGGAAAAGATATATTTAATCAATTTGATGACGTTTCACCAAATTTCAATTCCATCTTTAGGGCTGAAAAATATCCCAGTAATTATATCGGTTTTTTGGGAAAAGACTTAACACCAAAAGGTGTTATTGAAAATGAAAATTCCCTTTCAAAAACTTGTACTACTTTAAGCATATTTACCTCTGACGTTGATAATCTCAAAATATTAAATCCAGTTTATGACAATATTCTAAAATTCAACAAAGAGATAAAACTAGATGCTATAAAAATAATTGATGTTAATGGCAGGACTGTGTTCACGACTAAAAACTTTTTAAATGACCACATAGTTGTTGACATAAATTCAGGTTTTTATTTCATTGAACTTCGAGAAGCAGAAGTAATTAAACGAATAAAAATTATAATCATCTGAATTCTTAATAAGTATAGTGTCATAACCCGCGTTGTGCATTATAATTTAAAACTAAATTGGTCTCTTTTTTTAATGAATTTGAAGGCTGTTTTATAGTGGAACGTATGCCTCTATAGGTTTGTAAATTATCACGGAGTTCTCATTCAAAATATAATATCTGTGTCCGCTCAATACTGTATGTTGTAATTCTTTATATGCAGTTTGTTTTGATTAATCTTAAACCTAAGAAGATTAACAGACGATAATGCATCTTATCTAGCGGCTGTTCTATTTTATTACAGAGTTTTAACTGTGCTAAAAAAAGAGATCTTTCGTAGAAACTTTCTAAGCTAAATCCATTCTCTACTTTATAAAAAGCTTTAATTTTTAATAGGATTGACTGGCATCTCCATATTCTATATTTAGCGCTAATTTTCATTCTGGTAAGGTGCTCTTGTAGCGTCATCGTTGAAAAATTATAATTACAAAAATTTCATTTTTTTCATATACAAAGCGTTTAAGAAACTAAAATCTTAACAAATTCAGGTCAATAATGTGGATTTGTAAATATTAATGGCTTTTAGCAATTTAATAACATTTTTAATGCAAACGTTTGCATTAAACATATATTTTACTATATTTGAGTACACAAACACTATAATCACTCGATATTTATGAAAAAAACTATGCACTCATACCCTCTATCGCGGTGCAAACGAGAACTGACAAAACGCACAGTTTTGGGCATTTTATTCCTCGTTTGTTGCGCTTTTAGCAATGGGTACTCCCAAAATCAATCAGTTTCGGGAAGAATAACAGATGAGGCTACTGGAGAGCCTTTGTTTGGGGTTAATGTCATTGTTAAAGGAACTCTCAATGGCGTATCTTCTGATCTTAATGGTAATTATAGCATTAAGAATGTGACTCCGGAAAATATTTTAATGTTTTCATATATGGGGTTTACAGACCAAGAAATTAGAATAGGCAACACTACTGAAATTAATGTGATCCTGATACCTTCCGTCGATCAGCTCGATGAATTGGTCATTGTTGGTTATGGTACGAAAAAGAAAAGAAACTTAACAGGTGCGATAGTTTCAGTGGGCAGTGAGGACATTGATAAATCGAATTTACAGGATCCGATATCCATTTTGCAAGGACGTGCTGCTGGAGTGCAGGTCACCTCTAACTCTGGTGCTCCAGGTGGAGGCATGAGTATTAAAGTAAGAGGGAATTCTTCTTTAAATTCTGGCAACTCGCCATTGTATGTCGTTGATGGTGTTCCTATAGAATCAAGCTCATTGTCCTCCTTAAACGGAAGTGAGAATTTTGGTCTGAATCCTTTGGCTGATATTAACCCTGGAGATATCCAATCCATAGAAATCTTGAAAGATGCTGCGTCAACAGCCATATATGGCTCACGTGCTGCCAATGGCGTTGTTCTGATTACAACAAAAAGAGGTATTTCAGGGAAAGCTCAGGTAGATCTAAATATATCCTCGGGTGTTAGTGAGATTCCTAGAAGACTTAGCGTTTTAAACGCCAGTCAGTATAGACAGGTTATTCTAGATTCCTATAGAAATATGGACAATCCTGTGACTCCAAATGGAATTATTTTAGATTCCTTAAATCCCAAAAACAATGGTGATGTTGATTGGCAAAAGGAATTATTAAGAATAGCACCGCAAAATAAAATAGATCTTTCCGTACGTGGTGGAACCGATGATTTAAAATATGCGTGGAGTTCTTCATTTTTGGATCAGGATGGGATCATCTTAAATTCAAATTACAAAAGAGTTACTACAAGGTTAAACGTTGATTTTAAGGTTTCGGAGAAAGTTACTTTCGGGCAAAGTATATCTTATACCAACGGTGTTAATAATAGAATTAATGCAGGTGGTACGGGTAACCTAAGTGTGATTCGAGAGCTGCTAGTTCGTCCACCAATTTTTGCTGCGTATTTACCTGATGGCTCCTATAATGGATACCAATTTGGAAGAAGAAATCCTATAGGTCTTGCAGAATTGGCAACACACCTGAACAAGAGCAATCGTGTAATTGGCAATCAATATGTTGAATATAATATCTTAGAGAGTCTTAAATTAAGGAGTAATTTAAATTTGGATTATACGTCCATCAAGGAAGACGAGTTTATACCTTCTACATTAGACTATCGTGAAGGTTATAATTCAGGTTCAGTACGTTCAATAAACAACTTAACATGGGGGAATGAAACTTTTTTAAGTTTTAATAAACAACTTGGAGAATCCCACAATTTATCGGCTCTTGCAGGACTTAGTTTTCAGGATTGGAAATACGAAAGAGTTGGTTTGGATGGGATGTTCTTTTCAAGTGATAATATAACCACATTAAATGGAGCAGGAACAATTTCAAATCAAGAGGTGAACATCACTACAGAGCATTCCATGCTTTCTTATTTTGGAAGGGTTTCCTATGATTATAAGGGAAAATACTTGTTTGAAGCCAATTTGAGAGCGGATGGGTCTTCCCGATTCGGCGAAGACCAACGTTTTGGTTATTTTCCATCTGCAGCGGTTGCATGGCGTTTTTCAGATGAAGCATTTTTAAAGAATGTCGACCTCCTCAATGACGCAAAGTTACGTTTAAGCGTTGGACAGACTGGTAATGAGTCTATTGGCAATTACACCTCGCGGGGTGAATTTATGGTAGGAGCAAATTATTTGGACTATTCTGGAGCAGCTCCGTCTGTAATGCCAAATTCAGGTTTGACTTGGGAAACAACAACGCAGTATAATGGTGGTTTGGATCTTTCTTTCTTAAATAATAGATTGACGTTTAATGCCGATGTTTACTTAAAAATAACCGAAGATCTGCTTTATAACGTTCCTATCCCAAGAACAACCGGTTTCTCATATGTGACCCAAAATATTGGTAGCATAGAAAACAAAGGTATTGAGCTTTCTTTGAATTCAAGAAATTTAGTAGGAGACTTTAAATGGGAAACAAATTTCAATATTAGCGCAAACCGCAACCAAATAAAAGAGCTTCCAGAAAACTTATTGACAAACGGCTTTATTCAAAATGGAGACTTTCACATTTTAAAAGAAGGTTTACCAATTGGAACATTTTATGGCTACAAATTTAACGGCGTCTACTCACGAGATGAAGACAATGTTAACCAAGTGACCAATGGGGCATTAGGACAACAATTTAAGGGTGGTGATCCTATTTGGGACGATGTGAATGGTGATAATATTATTGATGAAAATGATAAGCAGATTATTGGAGATGCCACTCCTGACTTTTTTGGAGGTATAAACAATACGTTTTCTTATAAAGGTCTTAGTTTAGGTGTTTTCCTTCAATTTTCTTATGGTAATGATATTTATAGCGAAATTAATCACCAAAGAAATTCGGTGGTGAGATATAACAACCTTTCTACAGATGCCTTAGACAGATGGAGAGA
The DNA here is from genome assembly GCF_016469035.1 of Gelidibacter salicanalis. Classification (GTDB taxonomy): domain Bacteria; phylum Bacteroidota; class Bacteroidia; order Flavobacteriales; family Flavobacteriaceae; genus Gelidibacter; species Gelidibacter salicanalis_A. The sequence continues at coordinate 35,917 of NZ_JAEHJZ010000033.1, forward strand.
ACAAGGTGACGTTACAAACTTTCCTAAACCAGTGAGTGATGACCCACTACGTTCAGATAGTAGAGTCCAAAGTCGTTGGGTAGAAGATGGTTCTTACATCAAATTGAAAAATATCAATATTAGATATCGATTTCCTGATAATATGGTTGACAATTTGGGCATGAGAAAATTAGAAGTCTATGCATCAGCGCTCAATGTGTTGACATGGACACATTATACAGGGTTTGATCCTGATGTTAATTCATATAGCGGATTAAGAGAGGGAATTGATGAAGGCTCCTACCCACAAAGCCGAACTATAATGCTTGGGTTGAATATTGGATTTTAAATAGAAATAACATGAGATACATAACAAATTATAAAATAATAATTACTGGAATTCTAGCCTTTTTTGCATTTTCCTGTTCAGATAGTATATTGGATAAAGATCCCGTGAGCAGTTTTTCTGGCCAAGGCTTTTATAAAACCTCAAGTGATGCCCAAGCAGGAGTCTATGGTATATATGACGCATTACAATCGACATTTAGGGTGAATTTTGCCTATTGGGGCGAAGGAAGAGCAGATGCTGTTGCCACTAATCATGCGGGTGATCCTGTGGCCTTAATACAAAATAACCTTACGCAATCTATAAGTTCAGCACGTTGGAACAATATTTACGAAACTGTCAGTCGCGCAAACTACGCTATTAAGTATATTCCTGATGTTTTTGAAAATGAAAGTGAATTTAGTCTTCAACTCATAGCACAAGCTAAAGCCCTTAGGGCATTATCCTATTTTTTTGCAGTAAGAGTTTGGGGAGATGTGCCCTTAATTACTGAGCCTTATGAAAGTGTAGACCAAGAATTTTTTGTTCCGAAAACGGATAAGGAAAAGGTGTTAGATCAAATAGTGGAAGATTTAATTTTTGCTTCCGAAAACTGTAAGGACAACTTCTCCGGCGATAAAACAAGAATATTATTCACCAAAGGCGGTGCCAATGCCTTGTTGACACAGGTATATATGTGGAGAAAACAATATAATGAAGCTATTGAATCAGCCGAAAAAGTCTTGGATAATAGTCAATATTCGTTAGTATCCATGAATGATTGGTCTAAAATATTTACTTCTGGTTATTCCAATGAAAGTATTTTTGAAGTGGGGTATAATGAAACGCAAACCAATGCATTGAGAGTACTTTATGCTTTAGGTTCCGACAGTGATTATTTCCCAAGTGAGTCATTTAAGGCCGCTTTTGAAGATGGAGATTTAAGAAAGAATTTAATTTACGATACAACAAACGCCACACCTAAAAAGATTTGGAAATTCTTTGGCGAAGGCTTTAGTGATGAAAGTCCAGATCCTTCCTCCAACAATATCGTTCTATTGCGTTTAGCAGACATCATTCTTTTAAAAGCAGAAGCGCATAATAAATTGGGCAACAATAGTGAGGCAATTAAATTATTAAATTTAATTAGAAAAAGAGCAGAGATTCCAGAATTGGACGAAACTCAAGCTACTGCTTTGTATGGCAGTGTAGAATCAGCTATTTTACATGAGCGACTGATCGAGTTGTCTTTTGAAGGACATCGTTGGTTTGATTTGGTAAGAACCGGAAGAGCCATTTCTGTTATGGGTCCTATTAATGGTTTGAGTGATGAAGGCAATTTTGTTTGGCCTATACATGAGGATGCTTTAAATAGAAATCCTAGCCTACAGCAAAATGACTTTTACAGATAGAATGTGTTTTAAGAAAATAAATCCAAAAAAAATGAAAAATTATAAATTAACCCCATACACGAAAATTGGAGTTTTTTTTACAATCGCTATGAGTCTCTTTTTCGGTTGTGAAATCCAAGATGGATTTTCCTATAAAGAATCCAATTCCAATAAACCTTTGGGTGTAACTGCATGGCAGTATATTCAAACACACGACTCATTAAACCTATTGCAGGAAGCTATAAAACTGACTAATACTCAGGATTTATATGAGGCTAGCACAGGTAAAACATTTATTGCTCCTACAAATGAGGCTTTTAAGGAATACCTTCAAAATAACACTTATCAAAGCTTATCAGAAGTGCCAGTACCAATTTTGCGTAATGCCCTAAAATATCACGTGGTGAACGCTTACGTTTCTTTTGATGACCCCGATTTAATGGAAAGTAATAACCCCATAGCCTACACCAGTCAAAACGGACAGACTATATTTTTGTCGCACAGAAGTAACTTTACAGGTGTGGTCAATGAAGGTACAAGTAAACAATGGGAAATCGTTACCTCAAACCTCAAAGCTTTAAATGGTGTCATCCATGTGGTTCCGTCCATTGTTTATTTTTCTGCACTTTCTTCAGGTTCAGAAGGACCCGATCCAACGGTTGTAAGAGATACTATTTTTCCAATAGCTGATGCTTACGTTAATGGAGGTAGTAGATCTTCACAAAATTTTGGCGCAGATCCACTTTTGAAATTGAAAAATGTAACTGGCAATGGAGGATATGACAGGAAGTCTTTTTTAATGTACGACTTGAATGATTTTACCAAAGATGGGGTTATAGTAGATCTAAAACTTGAAATTGCGGTAAAATTTACTGCCGCAAAAGGAATTGACCTAGACGTTTATAATGTAAAGGATACTTTATGGACCGAACTAGGCTTAACTTTTGATAATGCGACCCTTCCAACAACTTCTCCTGTATCTCGCATTACTTCAAGAAAGATAAGCACTTTTGAATTTGACATGACAGATTACTATAAGAGCTTAGATTACAATGGGCGTATTTCTCTTATGATAGATCAAGAAGCAGGTAGAGATGAAACCGACGAATTTCATTCAAAGGAAAACACAGGAGGATTCAATCCACCAATGCTGATTGCAAGATTTGCCTCAGGAGACACGGTATTGAGCATTGATAAAAACACAGGGTTCTCAGTAGAAAATGGAGAAGCTTATGTATTTAGTAATACTATTCTTCAGGTGTCAGGTTCGCCAGCGGGTGATGTGAAATTTATAATAAAAGAAGCGCCACAATATGGATGGTTGATTCGCGGTGCCAGTATTTTGAAAGTTGGTGACTCCTTCACGCAAGAAGATGTTGATGTGATGAACTTGCTTTATATTCACAATGGTATAGGATCTTCAGATAAAATTGTGGTTTCTGCTGAAGATAAAGCAGGTGCTAGTCTAAACAATTTTGAGATAGTGGTAACCGTACAATAATTTGAGGCAAATGTCATTTTTAATAAAACCTGTCATTATATTTTTATTTTGGGTATCTGTTGCCATATTAACGTCTTGTTCGACGTCAGAAAGTGACACTAATGATCCTCCAACATTCACCACCAGAATTATTAAATTCTCTGGCTTTGAATGGATTGTGAGAACTTCAGATGAGAAGAAACAAGGCCCTGGACCGAATTTGTTCTCGGATTCTGCTGACAATGTTTGGGTAGATGAATATGGTAGGTTGCACTTAAAAATCGTTCAGCGCAATGGACATTGGTATTGTGCAGGGGTGACTTTAAAGCATTCGCAAGGTCATAAGAAATATGTCTTTTATTTATCAAGCAGAATAGATGAATTGGATGAAAACGTTGTTGGAGGTCTTTTTACCTATAAAAACGATAACGAAGAGATAGATATTGAATTTTCACGATGGTCAAAATTTGACAACCAGAACACGCAGTATGCAATACAACCGGGAGTCAATGCGGGAAATAAATACCGCTATGACATGGATTTAACATCAAATCTCTCCACTCATTTCTTTGATTGGAAAGCGAAAGAAATTGAATTTGGGAGTTATGAAGGTCATACTTTAAATCCTGAAGATGATGCCATAATCAATGCTTGGACTTATACAGGAAGTGATATCCCTCCCCTAAACGATGAACGCCTAAAATTAAATTTATGGTTGTTTAGAGGTCAAAGTCCTACGAATTCGCAGCCTGCAGAAATGATTATCGAACGGATTGAAATACTGTAAAGCATAAAGATAATTTAGAACTCGAAATTTAGGGGGATGGTAAAATTTTACTATTTCCCAAATTTCCTATTGAAACAAATAAAGAAGTTTAAAAATATAAAAACTATAAATAATGCCAGATCTTAACCGAAATATTAATGTTTTTCCTGACAAAAAAACGACTGGAATTGCCGCAGGAAAAGCTGTAGAAACTTGTATAGCAAAGTTGCAAAAGACCCAAGATACTGTAAGGATCATTTTTGCAGCAGCGCCTTCACAAGATTCAATGCTCGATTATTTAACGAAATCAACCTTAATAGATTGGAATAGAATAGTAGCATTCAATATGGATGAATATATAGGTTTAAAACCTAATGCTCCAGAGCTGTTTTCATCATACCTTGAGAATGCACTGTTTTCCAAAGTGCCTATTAAACACAAAAACACAATCCAGGTTGATAATGGTGTTTTAACTGAAATTGAAAGGTATGCACAGCTATTAACGGATGAGCCTATAGACATTGTATGTTTAGGCATTGGAGAAAATGGTCATATTGCTTTTAATGATCCACCAGTAGCAGATTTCAATGATCCAAAAATCATTAAAGTGGTCGAGTTAGACAAGACCTGTCGCTTGCAACAAGTAAATGATGGATGTTTTGATTCCTTAAAGGAAGTACCTGCAAAAGCAATCACATTAACTATCCCGACACTTTTAAGAGGAAAAAATTTGTTTTGTGTCGTGATCGGCATAAAAAAAAGCAATGCTGTTAAAAACACGCTATTGGGGCCGATAAGCACCTCTTGCCCAGCCTCTATACTGACCACACACACCAACTGCAACTTTTTTATCGATGAAGATGCATATAAGGAAACTACGAGACTTGAAAACGTATAAGGCCAGTTGATGGCATCAATTTAATAATGATTAAAAAGTTTAATTGGCATGGTTGATGGCCATGTTTTAAACAAAATTACAGGAAGATGAATTATAAATATATTTTTAAGTTTTTACTTTTTGCAAGCCTTGTTCTCATAGGAATCGAGGATGTTTCGGCACAAAAGCAGGCAAGAACTGAGAGTCATGATTTTAAAGTAAAAGGTTTCCATTTGGATTTACGGATACAAGTGATGACTCCAGCAGCTCTAAAAGCATTTGCTACTGAGCTTGCAGGTTTTGGAATGAACACCCTTGTGATGGAATGGGAAGGTACCTATCCTTTTGAAAAACACGCTACGATCTCCAATAAATACTCCTATTCGCGAGAGGAGGTGAAAGATTTTATTGATCACTGCGAAAAATTAGGCATCAAAGTCATTCCGCTTCAACAAACCTTGGGTCATGTAGAATACATTTTGCGAAATTCCAGATATAGTGATTTAAAGGAGGACAGGAAAGATATATCGCAATTGTGTCCTATGGAAGTTTTGGGTAACAAGGCGCTTTTTACTGATTTGTTTACTGATTTGGCGGAAATGCACAATTCCAATTATATCCATATAGGAGGTGATGAAACCTATTTATTGGGACATGACGAAAAATGTAAAGCAAAAGTAGAGAAAGAAGGAAAATCAAAATTATTTGTTGATCACATGAAAATGATTGCTGAAATCGTTATTGGTTTAGGAAAGAAACCTGTCATGTGGGCCGATATCATTTTAAAATATCCAGAAGCAGCTGCAGAACTACCAGAAGAAACCATTTTTGTAGATTGGAACTACGGTTGGAAAGTTAATCATTTCGGAGATGTCTCTAAACTTCAAGGTTTGGGGTTTTCTTTTTGGGGAGCACCGTCAATAAGATGTCACCCAGACAACTGGTATGTTACGGACTGGCCTACGCATTTCAAGAATCAAAAGGAATTTATTCCTTATGCCCGCGAAGCCAATTATGAAGGTATGGTGATGACCTCCTGGTCTACCACCGGCCTGTACGGTTTTACGTGGGATGTAGGTTATGATGTCATCGATATGGTACAAATTAGAAACACGTATCCGTTATCTGGCTTCCGTATTTTAGTTGCAAGTTACGCTGAAGCCTTGGCTTCTAAAGATCCTATAGATCCTAAAGCTTTTATTTTAAACTATGGAAAAAAGCGGTTTGGATTAAAAAACAATGAGTCTCATACCTTGTATGATTTTTTATATGCCCCACCGGAATTGATCGCCAATGGCATACCTACTAAAAGTCCAAGCATAGAATCTATGCTAAATGACTACGGTAAAATTAGAAGTCAATTAGTTTTGGTAAACCCAACAAAAAACAAAAAGGAATTTGAACATTTTAAACTGATGGCCGATTTAAGAATACATTACATAGAATTTAAAGCGGTGGAATCGGAATATAATTCGGTTGATTTTACAACATCTCAAATCCCTCAGTTACTTAAAAAATTGACTAAAATATTAGATGATGCCGAGGTCTTGGGTGTAAGGTTTTCTGAACTGAACAAAGGGTTTCTTTACGATTCTGAATTAAACGAACAAAATGAATTGAGAGTACAGCAAATGCGTGTTCTCCATGATAGGTTAGCGAAGTTAAAATAATTGCTTAAAAAACAGTTACCTAGTTAAGCTCTTTTAGTAGATTCTCGAACAATTAACTCAGTTCTTATAGTGATGGTTTCTGAATTTACAGAATCATCTTTATCTTCAATTTGACGGATGAGCAGTTTGGCGGATGATTCCCCCATTTGGAAAGCACAGTCATTAATGGTCGTTAAATGAGGCTCGATAATCTTGGATATCGGATAATTACTAAACCCCACAATAGCCACCTGTTGTGGGATTTTTATATCGGCCTTTCTAAAAACTTGGATAAGACTCACTGCGGTATAATCATTGGCGCAAAAAATACCATCTGGTAATTCTGGAAGTTCTAAAAACCTATTTGCACAAGTAACACCCTCCTCATAACCAAGATTTTTTGTGTGTAAAATGAAATCTTCCTGTATGGGCAGGTTATGTTTCACGAGTGCTGCTTTAAAACCTTCCAAACGAGCTTTGAAAATGTTGGTTTTTTGGCTTCCTGCAATATGGCCAATCCGCTTACATCCGGAGGCGATCAAATGTTCTGTTGCAGTAAATGCAGATTCGAAATCATTGATAATTATTTTGTTGGCATCGAAATCGGTGGGCACCCGATCATAAAAAACTAGGGGCACACCTAATTTTTCAAATTTCTTAAAATGATCGCATTTTTTGGTTTCAATACTTAAGCAGGCAATAACGCCATCCACCATTCTGTTTTGAAGGATTTTGACGATTTCTTTTTCTCTTTTAAGACAATCTTTAGACTGAAAAATGGTAACATTATATTCATTTTTATAAGCATAATCTTCTATACCACTAATTACCAGGGAATGAAAGTGAATATCAATTCTAGGAACAATAATTCCAATGGATTTAGTTTTGTTCGTTCTAAAACTCGAGGCAATGGAATTTGGGATAAAGCCTAATTTCTCGGCCTTCTTTTTAACCAATTTTTTTGTTGATTCGCTAATGGCAGGATGATTGTCTAAGGCTCTTGAAATCGTAGAAGCCGATAAGTTCAGGTCTTTAGCCAAATCTTTTAAAGTAATCCTTCGATTTTTCATGGTATCTTAGTCAAGCGTTTACACATTCTTTTACTACACAATTCTCGAATGTAAATCTTTCACAAACAAAGGAAGGCGTATAAAGAGCTGCCTATCAAACAAAGTAATCAAAATAATAAAGCGAAATTATAAAAAATATCAGAATAAAAACAGATTATCAATAAAATTAGAGATGCAAACGTTTGCATAAAAAATAAAAATAAAGTAGATTTGACTAAACCTGAATTTAATTTATTGTGGTTTGGCTATATCTATTTTAATTTCACAACACGATTGTTAGTGTCTCCTCAGCGTAAAAAAGCGGTTGAAAGATATAATCTGGAAATAAAATTAGAACTTTATCTTTCGATTTTATTTATAGGTTATTAAAAACCCATAATTTTAAAAACATAGATTTCAATGCAATTACTCGATTGGTTCGTTTTAGTCCTCTATTTTACCATGCTTTTATCCATTGGATTGTGGGCATATTCACGAGTTAAAAATTCAGCTGACTTTTATACGGCGGGAGGGAAGTTGCCCTGGTGGCTTTCTGGAATTTCACATCACGTTTCTGGTTATAGCGGCGCTGTTTTTGTGGCCTACGCAGGGATTGCCTATACGCATGGCTTTACACTGTATGTTTGGTGGGCATTTACGGTTTCTATTGCTACTCTGTTGGCGGCATTTTATATTGCTCCAAGATGGGCGCGTTTGCGGAAGTTTTCAAACATTCAATCTCCTACTGAATATCTACTTGTGAGATACAATGTTCAGACGCAACAACTTATTGCGTGGACAGGATCAATTATTAAGGTGTTTGATACGGGCGGAAAACTTGCGGCAATTGCAGTTTTATTAAATGTGTTTAGTGGTGCTTCAATCACTTTTGGGATTTTACTGGTTGGTGCGGTATCCTTAATTTACATTACTATAGGTGGGCTTTGGGCCGATGTATGGAATGATTTTGCTCAATTTGTAGTCCAATTGATTGCAGGAATTACCATGTTCATAGTCATTGTTATGAACTTGGAAGGTGGTGTTGCAAACATATTTACAATCTGGGAGAAACTTCCCGAAGGAAATTCAAGTTTTTTCAATGATCCTTATACTATCACTTTTGCATTTACCATGCTATTAATTAATTTCTTTAGTTATAGTGGGGGTACATGGAATCTGGCTACTCGTTTTATTTCTTCATCTTCTGCAAAAGTTGCGAAAAAAGCTGGAGTTTTATCGTCCATTTTATACCTGATATGGCCTTTGGTGTTGCTTTATCCAATGTTTGCTGCACCTCTGTTTTTTGATTCACTTGCGGATCCTACGTTGTCATATGGTATGATGGCGAGGAAGTTTTTACCTGCAGGATTGCTTGGTCTCGTCCTTGCCTCTATGTTTGCTAATACCCTATCTATGACCGCGTCAGATTCGAATACGGTTTCCGCGGTTATCTGTAGAGATATTTTGCCTAAACTCTTCCCTAAATTTCAAAATCTGTCCAGAAAGAAAGAACTCAGACTCGCAAGAATCACCACATTCTGCTTTACGCTCATTACCATCCTCGTAGGGTTAAATGCCAGCAAATTTGGGGGTATTTTTGGTTTGATTGTAACATGGTTTGCTGCCTTACTTGGTCCAATCTCAGTACCTATGATCCTTGGACTTCTTCCTATATTCAAAAAAAGTGGAAGTACTGCGGCTATTGGATCAATAATTGGTGGCTTATCGGTTTTTATTATTCTTAAATTGGTAGAGGAAAAATCACTTGCTTTTGAAATGGGGGCACCGATTATGGCTTCTTTGATTCTTTTTGTAGTCATAGGATTATTTAACAAGAAGCCGGTTCCAGAAAAAGTTACTGACTTGCATTTTAACTTATCGAATAAAATAAAGAGTTAAGATATGATACTGAAAGCATTGGATTATAGAACAGGTAAACCTATTCGCGTTGAAGTAAACGAAGACTGCATTCATGATATTTCAGGATGTATCGCATTTGAGGATACACACTATTATATAGCTCCAGGTTTAGTTGATCTTCAAATTAATGGATTTAAAGGGATTGATTTTAACAAAGTAGGATTGGAGGTTGCTGATGTGTATAAGCTCACCCAAACACTATTTGGAAAGGGAATCACTACATTTTTTCCGACAATTATAACCAATAGTGACGAGGCTACCGTCTCCTTGATAAAAGTCATTTCTTTGGCTTGTGAGAGTAATACAGAAGTCAACGACTGCATTGGGGGCATTCATCTTGAAGGGCCTTTTCTATCGCTCGAGGATGGACCCAGAGGTGCACATCCGAAACAATATATAAAAAAGCCTAATTGGGAGTTATTTGAAAAATGGCAAAAAGCTGCTGGAGGTAGAATACGCATCATAACTTTATCTCCCGAATGGCCAGAAGCGACCGATTTTATTAAACGTTGCACAGATACTGGCGTGATTGTTTCTATTGGACATACTGCTGCAAGTCCGCATCAAATTAATCAAGCCATTGAAGCGGGAGCTACGATGTCTACCCACTTAGGAAATGCATCACATGCGATGCTCCCTCGGCATGTGAATTATTTGTGGGAACAATTAGCTTCTGATGCGCTTTGGTCCACATTGATTGCGGACGGCTTTCATTTGCCCGATGCGTTGCTAAAGATTTTCTTAAGAACAAAACCGAACAAGAGCATTTTGGTGAGCGATGCAACTTCTTATGCCGATCTGCCTAACGGTTCATATACTGGTCACATTGGTGGCGATGTTGTATTGGATCATTCAGGGAAATTATACATGAAAGATAGTCCTACTGTGCTTGCTGGTTCTGCCCAATCCTTACTTTGGTGCGTTAATCAATTGGTCGCAAAGCATATCTTGCCATTATCTGAGGCCTGGAATATGGCCTCCATAAAACCGACGGTTGCGCTTTTTGGAAAAGTCCACAATGATTTAGAGGTTGGACGCCGAGCCGATCTCGTGATCTTTAAAAATGAAAATAATAATTTAAGAATCGTTAAAACTATTAAAAGTGGGAAACTGGTTTATTCAGCGCTGGATTAAGCGCCAACATTTGAAACAAAAAAACGTCAAAATATGAATTATTTGAAAGCGAAATATTTAGGGGTAGTGATAATGATTTTTGTGACATCACTAAAAGCGCAAGTGGATATTATCCCGCAACCGATGGAGATAAACATAGGAGAAAATGTATTTACTCTGAATTATAAAACTGCAATCATAGCCAGCGGTAAAACTGATAATTCTGTAAAATTTTTATCTGCTTTTCTAGAAAAGGGATTTTATCGAAAACCAAAGCACAAAAAAAAAGGGAACGGTATTGAATTGGTGTTGAGCGCTAACTTGAAAGCAGAACTAGGGAAAGAGGGCTATCACTTAAAGACCACTTCCAATAATGTCAAGATTGAAGCTGCTACAGAAACTGGCTTGTTTTATGGCATCCAATCCTTCCGACAGCTATTGCCCAGTGATTTTGAAACTCAAATCTATTCAAATAAATCTCTAGAGATTCCTGGCGTGGAATTAAAAGATAAACCTCGGTTTTCTTGGAGGGCTTTTATGCTGGATGAATCACGCCATTTTAAAGGTGTTGCTGCCGTTAAAGATTTATTGGATCAAATGGCGCTGCTTAAAATGAACGTCTTCCATTGGCACCTCACCGATGATCAAGGTTGGCGAATAGAAATAAAAAAATATCCCAAACTCACTGAAATTGGAAGTCATAGATTGGATACCCAATCCAGTAGAAAAAGCCCAGAGCGCGTTGGTGCGCCTCACGAAGGTTTTTATACACAAGAGCAAATTAAGGATATAATCCAATATGCTCAGGAAAGACATATTCAAATCATCCCTGAAATTGAAATGCCGGGTCATGCAACAGCTGCCATTGCTTCATATCCATGGCTTGGAGTTTTAGGGACAACAAAAGACGTTTCTGTGACTTTTGGTAAACTGGACGACTCTTTCAATATTTCAGATGATAAAGTATATGAATTTCTGACAGATGTACTCAGCGAAGTCTTTGAACTCTTTCCAAGTAAAATTGTACATATAGGTGGAGATGAAGTACGGTTTGGAACTTGGGAGAACTCTAAAGAAATACAAAACAAAATCAAAAAAGAGGGACTGAAATCTCCCGCTGACCTTCAAATATTCTTTACCAATCAAATATCCAATTTTGTAGAATCTCATGGACATCGGATGATGGGCTGGAATGAAGTACTTGGTGATCAGGTTCATGAATGGGACGAAGGTTCCAATATGAATGTTAATGAGAAATTATCCGAAACAGCTATTATTCATTTTTGGAAAGGAAGTCTCGACCTCATCAAAAAAGCCGTTATCAATGGACATGATGTTGTAAATTCTTTACACTCCATGACCTATTTGGATTATGATTATAAGTCTCTTCGGTTATCTAAGGCGTACTCTTTTGATCCGATACCAGAAGGATTAGAAGAAGAATATCATGATAAAATATTAGGACTTGGCTGTCAAATGTGGAGTGAATGGATCCCCGAGGTGAAACAAATGGAAAATCAAGTTTATCCTAGAATAGCAGCTTATGCTGAGGTAGGCTGGACAATGAAATCAAATAAGAATTACGAAAATTTTATTCAAGCTCTTGTAAAACTTGAAAAACGATGGGAGCTTTCTGGAATAAATTATCATGAAGGATTTGATTAATTTTATTATCAGTCTTTACCAGTTGGGATAATTCTGTATAAATATCCTTCTTAGGAACACCAAAAAAGAATAAAGGGATTACAACTTTATAATTCTAAGTTGTAATCCTTTTTTAGGCCCATACATTTTTTATTTATCAAGCATTTCCACAGTAATTACCGTCCTAAATCCGACATGGTCAGACCCAGAATCTATACTTGTACTCATACGTGCTGAAATTCTGAAACTTGCGCAATAGGAGTCATGACATAAAAATGAGCCTCCTTTTATAACGTGTTCCTTTTGGTAGGGGTTGTTGGGGCTGTGAGCAGTTTTCGCTCCTCTGGGGTTGATGATCAATTTACTGGTGTCTATTTGCTTGTAATAGCCTTCATTAAACCAATCTTGAGTTAATTCCCAAACATTACCGAGCATATCATAAATTCCTATGCTATTAGGCGGATAGGATTTTATCGGGGCGATAAGTGCAAAACCATCTTCACTTTCATTTTTTACAGGAAAGGTGCCTTGCCAGGTATTTGCCGAGGCATTAAGTGGACTGGCATCGCTGCCCCAAGTGTAAATTGAATTGGTATTAGTGCCTTGTGCTGCAGATTCCCATTCGGCTTCCGTAGGTAAACGCCTATTCGCCCATTTGCAATACGCCAGGGCATCATCATAGGCAATATGCACCACAGGATAATTGTCCTTACCTTCAATTGTACTTTCGGGTCCTTCTGGATGTTTCCAATTGGCGCCAATTTTCCAGGTCCACCATTGTTGGTAGTTGTGCATGTTTGCAACCGCATCAAGATGTTTATTAAAGATTAAACTTCCCGGTTGTAAAATACTATCTGCGGGTTTAGGAGTCCCCTCAGGAAGATCATGTTTCATCACTTCCCAATCTATTGGACGTTCAGCAATGGTAATGTAGCCTGTAGCATCAACAAAATCTTTGAACTGTGTATTGGTCACTTCCGTAAGATCCATAAAAAATCCATCTACCGTTACTTCATGTGCAGGCTGTTCTCTTGGCATCGCATAAGCATCACCCGGTTTAGCACCTTGTGTGAATGTTTTTCCCTCTACCCAAACCATACCTTTTGGCGTTTTAATAGTATCGGGCTTCTCCTTTAATAACACATGCGTTGGAGTTTTAATGCTAGTATCTTTTTTTTCAGATGCAGGATTTTTACAGCTGACAAGAAAGAGGAGTATGAGCGTAAAAGATAGGGTTAGGATTTGGATTGGGATGTGCATAGCGTTTGATTTCTGCAAATAAATTGATTCGTGTAAAATTTAGAACGATAAATTTACCTAAATAATTTTCAATTCAAGTGCTTAGAACCGTCCAACCTAAAAGACGTAGTCGGTGATAAAAGTGAGATTATAAAACGAAGGTTTCAAATAGGTATTCCAATTCTTGTTCTGGATCCATACATAAGCCTGAATGTGTTTTGGAGCTTTGAATGATTGTACTTCTACATGCGGCCAACCATCTAAAACGGTCAGAGACTTCAAGTTGCCCAATAGTCCCGCTGTCAGCAGTGCCTTCACATATGTTTTGCCAAGCTTCCAAATGGTCTTTTAACATCTGAATATCTAAATCCTCCGAAAAAGCCTCCAGCTTTTTTTTGTCAATTTTATATTTGACCCCCAAATAATTTTTTCGCTTAGAAAAAAGGAGCACGCCCACATTAAAGAATTCTTCACGTTCTACTTTGGGAACAACCCTAATAATGGCATATTCATAAGTGACTTTATCTTGCATCTTGCGCTTCTTTTGCTAAAATGTCAATCATTGATAGTTTCGTGGTCAGGTAACGCATGTAAGCTGTTCTGATCTCCTCAGGAGATATGGTGTCTGCTTCATTTATCAACCAATCCTCAGGAATGCTTTCTATAATGCCCTCAATAGTAGTACTGTCTAGGGTTAGTTCAATACTCTTGGCGGCTGCAGGTAATTGTGTGGCTTGAGCCAACAACACATGATCTTTTATAAGTGGAAAGGTCCTGATCAAATGATTTTCCCACGTTGGCCAATTATGATGAAAGTAAAAACTGGCGCCATTATCGATGATCCATAACTCCTTGTTCCAAAAGAGCAAGTTCGGATTTTTTTGGGTTCGGTCAATATTACTGATGATACTGTCTAATAATACCACTTTGGAAGCGATGAGACCGTCAATTTTTGTGACCAATGGATCTATGGTGATGGCTCCAGACAGAAAGTGTAATCCCAAATTAAGACCCACGCTAAACTTTAATAAATCTTGAATTTCTTCGTCGGGCTCTGTTTTACTGAACGAATTATCCAGATTCATAAAAACGACTTCCGGAACTTTTAGTCCGATGGCCCTTGCTAATTCGCCTCCAATAAATTCGGCGATTAATGCTTTTTTGCCTTGTCCGGCGCCCCGAAATTTTAGGACATATAAAAAGCCGTCGTTGGCTTTAACAATGGCGGGCAAAGAGCCGCCTTCGCGTAAAGGGGTAACATATTGCACCACATCTACGGTGCGAATATCAAGTGCATTCATAAGCACGAAGGTACTAAAAATGTCAATTGCTCAGGCACCATAAAAGGTATAAAATAAGATCAGTTTTTTATAGTGCCCAAAGCAATCATTTTTTTATTTTAGCAACAACCAGTCTCTGGCTTGCAAGCTGAGCCTTCTGAAAGCTCAGAAAATTTCAGTTTTGGTTTATGTAATGCCGTACCTTCTTTTTCGGCATACACTGTAATGCTAAAAATGCCGGTGGCTGCGGTGTTGAAGGTCTTTATGCCGTCTTCCGAAAGATATTTATTAAGAATATCCTCAGGAATCGTAATAGGTTTCTCTTTTTGTATAGTGACATTTTGAAAACCTTGATCTGTGATCATTTTAAGATAAGCTGATCTCTGAATGGCGCCTGCTACACAACCTGCATACATTTCGGCATCATTTTTCAGTGCTTCAGGAAGATCGCCCACCAATACAATATCAGAGATGCTAAAGTGACCACCCGGTTTTAATACACGGTGAATTTCTTTAATTACGAGGGCCTTATCAGGAACAAGATTCAGGACGCAATTACTGACAATCACGTCTGCAATAGCATCACTTACTGGCATGGCATCAATATCACCCTCTCTAAATTCGATATTATTATAACCCAATTTTTCTGCGTTAATGCGTGCCTTTTCAATCATTATCGGCGTAAAATCTATACCGATAACTTTCCCTTCCACACCAGTTTCATGACGTGCAACAAAGCAGTCATTACCTGCCCCTGAACCAAGGTCGATAACAGTATCTCCTTTTTTAATTTTCGCAAACTGCGTTGGAAGTCCGCATCCCAATCCCAAATCGGCATCTTCATTATAGCCTTTGGTTTCAGAATAGTCATCCATCATAATATTGTAAATTTTATTTGAGGGCGTAGTCGCGCCACAACAAGATGCAGCATTTTCAGCTTTCCCTTGTTCTGCAATTTTGGCGTAACGTTCCTTGACGATGTCTTTTAATTCTTGTGCTTTTTTCATTTTAATTTTATGTTGATTAAATTAGTGAAACTCNNACGCTCTGCGTCGAAATAAAAAAGGAACCTCTACTTGATACCTCGTACCCTTGGGTCGAGGTTGTTCATTAACCTTTCGTTTAACAGCAATCTGCTTTAGCAGAGACATCTTGGTCTAAGAATTCCTGCATGATGTGTTTCATCTTAGTCCAATTGTCGGCATCTATACAGTAACACACACGGGTGCCTTCAATGCTTCCTTTAATTAGTCCCAAATGTTTTAACTCTTTCAAGTGCTGGGAAATGGTAGGTTGCGCTAGCCCAATTTCGTTTACTAAATCTCCACAAACACAGGTGTCAATTTTGAATAAGTGCTGCAAGATTGCCACTCTGGCAGGATGACCAAAAACTTTAGCGAATACTGAAATTTCGTTTTGTTGGTCCGTAAAGATTTCTGTTTTAGAGATGCCCATAGTCTGTTTGATTGTTTCATTGCAATATTACGATGAATTAAAAACATATCAAAATAATCTTTCTATTAATTCTCATAAGTTAAGCCATCAAATGATGATTAATTATTGATATCTAATTGGGTACGGTCATTATGGGTGTATGACGCAGATGAAAATTGTTATGACTTTTTATTATAAAACCGTTGTTTGACCTTCCTTTTTGGGGCGGTGGCCAATTTGTTTTCACGTCTGTAGCGTCTTTTGATGGTAATTAATTTGAGTCTAAAATCGTCAAAAAAGAGACTCACAATTAAAATTAACGCTCCAAAAAGAAGGGTATTCAGTTTTAAATGAAGTGTTGAATACATGAATCCTCCTATGATACCACCCATGAAAAAGAAGCAAATTATAAATAACCGAAGTTTTATGGTAGCCTTTAATTTTTTCCTGTTAGGATGGGATTTAGGAAAGAATAGTTGGGACAATTCAATGCCTAAATCTGTAAATAATCCTGTGAGGTGGGTGGTTCTGACCACTGCATTGGAGATTTTAGTGACAAAGGAGTTTTGCAATCCCATAGCAAAAAGTAATAGGCATACGGTGAGACGAGGCGCTAACATTTGATCAAAATTACTGAAGACCGCCACACCAATTAAAATCGCACACTCCACAAGTGTAGGTAATACAAACACATTTAATTTTTTATTCTCTTTATACTGTTCGATTAAGATACTTGAAAAAAAAGACCCGAAGAGGAAGGAGAAGATATACAAAAAATAGATGGTGCCTTGCCACAGTTTGAAGTCCGCAACATCTCTAATAAATAAGGCAAAATGCCCGGTGACATGCGTAGTCAATTCTTGGAATGCTAAGAAACCTGTAACATTTACAATGCCGGCAACAAACGATAAAATGGTAGCAATGCGTAAATTGTGTTTTAGGGTTCTGCTTTTGCCTTGGTGTCTAAACATGAAAGTGTTCTTTGGTTAAGAATTAGTTAATTACTTAAGTTTCTATAATGGGTGGTGTGATTAAGGAAGTGGTTTTCTGGCGTCACTTTAAAAGCACTTTCAATGTTCATCTTGGACATATGTTAGAGGTTTCCTAATTTAAGGAATAATAAAAATTTTGGATGTTTTATACGGAATCATTCTCTTATTAAATGCTATTTAGTCTGGGTTTATTTGCAGGTGAACCATCTTTTTGCCAACCAATGTTTTAACCCCAACGGGTTGGAATCCTAGTTTTAAATACAACCGTCTAGCATTAGGGTTGTCTTCATCTACCAATAGGCCAATAGTCTGTTTGCGTTGACGCACGTAGATATTAATAACGTGCTTTAACATGATAGTGCCAATACCATTGCCTTGATGTGCTGGGTTCACGCCAAAAGAGTCTATATAATACTCTCCAGCTTGAGTTTCATCTTCTGGATTGAAATTTTTTGAAAAATGGATGTTGATGTATTGGACAATAGGCGCTCTCAACTGTTTGAGTTTTGCGCCGTCATAGATATTGATGGCAGCAATTACCTGATTATTCTCTTCGGCTAAAAAACAGTTTTTGTAGGAATATTGATTGTCTTCCGTTTGAACAAAATGCAGTAAAAAACGTCTTGCGGTTTCAGAATTATGTTGACCAATAAATTCAAAAATTATATCTTCCATGGCCAATAAGAGATAATTGGCTATGCAAACAGTATCGGTGATATTGGCTTTTCTTATAATCATTACTGAGCATTTTAGACTGAATTGATAACTACTAATTCAATGACCAAATATTAACCAGCAATTAAAATCACAGCCTCTATGATGTCGATCATTATTTTGGCATGATCAGTTTCAGCGGTATTTTATCTTTTTCAGGGTAAAGCGCATTCTTTTGTGCCAATTCGTTGGACAAACTGGTCATCATTAACTTGAGTTGTTCTGGATGCTCACGAGCCACATTTGTCGTTTCAAACGGATCATTTTTTAAGTTGAAGAGTTCATAAAGTGGTTGTTCTTCAGATTGATAATGGTAGATGATTTTCCAATCTGACTTTACCAAACTCGTAAAATAGCTGCTGCGGTGGTCATGGGGAAAATGATTTAGAAATAGTTCATCACGTTCTAGATTAGGTTTGCCATTTAACTGATCATGAAGATCAAAACCGTCTAGAATGTGGTCTTTCGGAGACTTAATACCGGTAATTTTACTTAAGGTTGGAAAGATATCAAGAATTGAACCTAGTTGTTCTTGAATTGCATTTTGAGCTATGGGAAGCGCCATTTGTGAGTTTTGATGGGCATTAGGTGTAATCCACGAGGCGATAAAAGGCACTCGCATTCCACCTTCCCAATGATTTCCCTTTTTTCCTTTTAAAGGGGCAGCACTGCTATAATTGTCAATAATAGGTAAAGGTGCATCACTACCATTATCGCCCAAAAATAAGATTAAGGTGTTTTCTCCTAAGCCCAACTCTTTTACATGCTGTATAATGTCTCCCAAGGATTTATCTATTCCTTCAATTAGGGTGGCATAAGCTTGGGCACTTTCAGATTTCCCAGAATTTATATAATGATCTTTAAAACGCGGATCTGAATAAAATGGGGCATGTACAGCATAATGCCACATGTTTAAATAAAAAGGTTTGCCTTCTTCCGTTGCCTGAGTTATGGCCATATTAGCCTCTAGGGTTAAGGCTTCAGTTAAAAAAACTTCTTTACCATGATATTTTTCTAATCCTGGTACCGCTCTGTGTTTATCACCACCAGTATGTCCGTAAGCCTCAGTACCAAGATAACTTCCTGGTTGACCAATAGCGCTACCGCCAATATTTACATCAAATCCTATATTAGTAGGATCCTGGCCATCACTGTTTAAAGGTCCAAAATGTGCCTTCCCCACATGTATTGTTTTGTAGCCTTTTTCCTGAAGTAGCCGTGGCAGTGTGACCGATGATTTGTCAAGTCCTTTCCAATTCCAATTGGTTGGTCCAAGCGCCGTACGATTATTGCTTTCCGGATTGACCCAATTGGTAACCCCATGTCGTGCGGAATTTTGCCCCGTGAGTATAGAAGTTCGAGAAGGAGAACAAACGGAATGTGCATAAAAATTAGTGAAACGTGAGCCTTGTGCGGCCAATTTCTCCATGTTGGGTGTTTGGTAATAATCATTTAGAGGATATTTTATCAAATTCCCATTATAATCCGTCAAAAATGGAACGGAAGTATCCATTAATCCCATATCATCAACTAGAAAGACAATGATGTTCGGCTCGCTATGATCTTTGTCTTGAGATAGTAAAGGGTTTGCACAACATATCGTGAACACTGCAATAATTAAAATTTTCAGTGGGATTTGATGTGTATTTTTCGATGCTAGATTTGGAAAATTTAATGTCATATTCAAGAGAATGTCGCTAATAATCGTAGATGTATTTGATTAAACGCTAAAATAAGAATTATTCTGATAGCCAAGTGGTTAATTAAGATTTTTGAGAGCTGCATGTTTACCGACGCCACTAAACTGATTGTACAAGGTCAATTAGTTTTTTGGCGGTCGTATTCCCGCTATGTACCGCACCATCCATATAGCCTGGAAATTCAGAAGAGGCTTCAGCGCTAGAAATAAATAATCGGTCATCATAAAACGAGTTGCCAAATATTGGATGCCCATTGTTCTGATGCGGAAAGAGTGGAGTCTCCGACACCTCAAAAGTGTCCGCTTCCTCACTCCAAATACATTCTTTATAATCCATGAATTCTTCTGCCTGCCTGCCGAAAACAGTCGTGATCTGCGTCACAACTTTGGCGCGCCGTTCTACAGTGCTGAGATGTTTAAACGATGAATTGATAAATCCACAAAGCGCAAAGGTAGAAACGCCCCGGTTGCAATGGTCATAAAACTCTGTTATAGGTCCGGTATTGCTGAATAAGGTGCCTGAAATCTGTTTTTGTCGCCAAAAGGGTTCAGCATAGGTAACTGCCACTTTTATGGAATCTTCCATCCAGGTATGCGTATGTTGTGCGATATGCTTTAATTGATCTGGTAAAGTGGGCGTAAAAACAATCTTTTTTGACCACAATTTGGGAGGAATGGCTAGGACTACATGGCTGGGTTCAAAAACATCAGTTGCTTTAACTATGACAGCATTGTTTTGGAATGTGATGGCTTTTACCGACTGATGGCACAAGACATCTTCCGGATCTAACTTTTTGTATAATATATCAATCAGGTGGGAGGTGCCACTAGAGATTCTGTAGCTCGCTTGTTGACTTGGTAGTTGCATCGATTGAGCAGGGGAGGTGGAGAAAGGCTGAAAAAAAACGGTTCCTTCCATATATTGCTCGTAATAGTGTACATCTAATTCTTGCAATAGTGCCATTAAATGTGTGTGGTAAGCGCCAAACCAGGTAGCGCCCATTTCAACAGGTGTGTTTTTTGTTCCAAAAACGGTATGGATTCGGCCACCGATGCGTTCTCTTGCTTCGAGTATTTTGAACGGAATGCCAGCAATTTTTAAGCGATAAGCAGTTAAAAGACCCGATAGGCCTGCTCCAATTATAATGATCATTTATTAAAGAATAATGAAGTGTTATTTGGAAAAAAAACGGCACTTCAGTGAGTAAAATAAGGTGTTTAAAAATATACAAGTAAAGGTAATCTGCTTTATAGAAATAGCCTGAATAATTTCCAATTGTTTTAATAAAAGGCGAGTTGCTGTATTAAAAGATCTTAAAGATACTAAGTGTTTCATTATGTTCGTCAGAAGTGTTATTTTCACAAGTCAAAGTAGAAGTTTTATATGAAAAGCCAAAAGAACAATCGTTGGATCGCGATTTACGGAATTATAGTGGCCTTGTTGGTTGCCCTACATTATGTGATGGATTTGACATTTTTCGACCGATGGGATGAATACGTCCCTATTATAAAAAAATTGAGTTTGAGCTTGTTCTTAATCGCTTTAATATTCTTGATGAGTCGCATCATTGCCAAGTTTGTGAGCACTCAAGACTATCTTGAAGGTGACCGCTACAATCTTCTGCGCATCATCAGATTTCTATCCATTGTATTCAGTTTAATCGTGGTCACCTCATTCGTGTTTCAAAATTTATATGCGGCGGCGGTAAGTTTTGGATTGATTTCCTTAGTTATAGGTTTCGCCTTGCAAGCCCCTATAGCTTCTTTTATTGCTTGGATGTATTTGATTTTGAGACGTTCTTATTTGGTGGGCGATCGAATTCAAATTAAAGGTTTTCGTGGCGATGTGGTGGAAATTAGTTATTTGGATACCTCAATTTTGGAGTGTAGTGGTGATTATTTGGGGAATGACAGGTCGAGTGGACGCGTCATCCGATTTCCCAACAGTATGATTTTAAGGGAGGAAGTCATTAATTATTCTGGTCCGCAAATTCCTTTTATATGGAATGAAACTGCGATTCAAGTGGCATATACTTCTGATTTACAGTATGTGGAAACCTGTTTATTAGAAGCGTCTAAGGAAGACTTCAACAAACGTTACCCCCAAATTGCAGAGCGTAATTATGAACATTGGAAACCCGCCGTATATTTTAGAAATAATGAATTTGCCTGGATGGAAGCGGTTATTTCCTATCCCGTAGAACCAAAAGACACTACTGAAAGACGTAATCGTATCTTAAAAACGGTATTGCCTATGCTCAATGCTGCGCCAGATAAGGTGCAATTTCCTGAAGGGGCACGACGTTAAAATGGAGTTTTATGATTGTTTCTCAGTTAGTTGTAATTATGTCTTTACTCTCTGCCGGCGAGGCAGGATCTTAATTCTTTATCGGACAATTATGTTTTGCAATTTATAAAACTGTAGAAGTACAATGTATATCTTTGCAAGATGCAATCAAAAATCCTTTTTATAACCCCGCCATTTACGCAGTTAAACACAGCT
Source organism: Gelidibacter salicanalis (assembly GCF_016469035.1). GTDB lineage: Bacteria > Bacteroidota > Bacteroidia > Flavobacteriales > Flavobacteriaceae > Gelidibacter > Gelidibacter salicanalis_A. The sequence goes on from NZ_JAEHJZ010000033.1 coordinate 57,971, forward strand.
TATCCGGCATCGGCCTATCTGAAAGGATTTTTGGAAGAACATGAGATTGCTGTTGCACACTGTGATTTAAGCATAGAGTTGTTTACCTCTATTTTTACGAGTAATTTTTTGCGTGCCATGTTTAGAGAAGCGAAAGCCTTAAATAATTTTCATTATCCTAAGGTTAGTAGTATGAAAGCCTTGTATATCTCAAGAGTTGATGTGGTGATTGGTTTTCTTCAAAAGGAGAATATGAAGACCGCACATCAGATTTTAGAGACCGGTTTTCTACCGATGGGACATCGGTTGGAAAAGGTGAATACTGATATTACATGGGCAGTAGGAGATTTAGGGATTATTGATAAAGCAAAGCATTATGCCACACTTTTTATTGAAGAAATTGGCGATTTCATTCAAGCGAATGTCGATGAGTTTTTTGCATTTACTAAATATGCTGAGCAAATTGCCACTTCGGCCAGTAGTTTTGATCAATTGGATGATTTTTTGAGTTACCAGCCGACACTTATTGAAGAATGCATGTTGGATATTCTGGTGGAGCAGATTGAAGAACATCAACCTAATTTGGTGTGTTTTACCATACCTTTTCCGGGCAATTTATTTGCGGCTTTACGTTGCTCTCAGTTTATTAAACAGCTTTTTCCGGAGATTTCGGTAGCGTTTGGTGGTGGCTATTGCAACACCGAGTTGCGTTCATTAAAAGATTCTAGAATTTTTGAATTCGTAGATTTTATTTCGTTGGATGATGGCGAAGGACCACTGCTAAAATTGGTCAGGTACATGGAAGGTCAGGTGGGGCTTGATGAACTTGAACGTACCTACGTCCTAGAAAACGATCTGGTGGTTTATAAGAACAAATTACCCAACACCATTTACCACCATAAAAACTTACCAGCCCCTAATTATTCTGGTTTGCCTTATGACAAGTTTGTGTCCTTTTTAGATGTTGTCAACCCAATGCATCGGATGTGGACCGATGCCAGATGGAATAAAATGACCATTTCTCATGGCTGTTATTGGAAACAGTGTTCGTTTTGCGATGTCCACTTAGATTATATCAGTAATTACCAAAACACCACGGCAGTCGATTTGGTCAATAAAATTGAAAAAATTATTAAAGATACAGGCATTACCGGTTTCCATTTTGTCGACGAAGCAGCACCGCCCAAAATGTTAAGAGCCTTATCCAAGGAATTGATAGAACGTAACCTGAGCATTACTTGGTGGACCAACATCAGATTCGAAAAAACCTTTGATGCGGAACTATGTCAACTCATGGCAAAATCAGGATGTATAGCGGTAACTGGTGGATTGGAAGTTGCTTCAGATAGATTATTGGCGAAGATGAAAAAAGGTGTTGATATTGCACAAGTTACTAGAGTAACGCACAATTTCTCCGAAGCCAATGTTATGGTTCATGCTTATTTAATGTATGGTTTCCCGACTCAAAACGCGCAAGAAACCATTGATTCTTTAGAAGTTGTGAGACAGTTGTTTGAGCGAAATTGCATTCAGTCCGCCTATTGGCATCAATTTACGACTACGATCCATAGTCCGATTGGTCAAAACCCTCAGGACTTCGGCATCCTTATAACGGGGCCTGAATTTGAGGGGTTTGCCCAAAATGATCTGCACCACAAAGATCCTCAAGGTGCTGATCATCCAAAATACACCACTGGATTAAATCTGGCGCTGCATAATTATTTAAATAATGCTGGGTTCAGCCAAGACCCTTCAAAATTGGTTTGACTTTCCGGTTCCCATAACCAGTCATCCGGAAGATTTAATCCAAAGTTTTTTAGCTCCTAAAGTAGCAGCTGTCGAATAAAGTACGTGATTACTCACGTGTTTTAAAAGTCCAGAAATCATTTTTTGGGAGGGGTGCTTCAAACGTTTGGGGTGCTTCAGAATCAGAAAGTTGATAGGTTATTTGGGAGGCATGAAGGCAGATGGACAAAGGTAAATAGGCCTGATCAGAACCGTATTTTTCATCGCCAATAATCGGCAATCCTATATGTGCCAACTGCGCTCTAATTTGATGGAACCGACCTGTTTTAGGTTTTATTTCCAGCAAGTAACCAAAATCGTTTTCGCCTATGACTTGGTAGGAAAGACTACATTCTTGAGCCTCTTTTGATTTAGATTGAACAATATCCGCTCTTTTTTCAAGATTGTTTTTGACGAGAAAATTAGTTAAGGTTGCTTTTGTCTTTGCTGGTTTGTCTTTAACTATGGCCAAGTACGTTTTTTGAACTTGACGGCTACTAAATAAATTATTGAACGCTACAAGCGTACTTTTTTTCTTGGCAAAAATCAAGACGCCGCTAGTTACGCGATCTAATCTATGAATGACACCAATATAGGGTTTTGGTTTGTTTTTTAAAAGATGATCAAGAACTTGAGTTTCTACAGTGCAATCCTCATAAGAGCTTTTTTCACTTATAAGTCCTGCGGTTTTATTTACCACTATGTAATCGTTGTTTTCATGTACTATGTCAAGGTTCTGCATTCAGTATGTTTTAGGGGCTATTGTTTTATTAGTTCTTTACCACAATTTTTCAAGAAGTACGATCTTTACGGCGCATTAACTTGAGGGTTTAAGGCGGCAAAAATATTACTTTTTATCCGACTGCTACTTATGTATGGGCAAGCGATTTTATTTATAAGTTTATCAAAATCTAGTGATGGAGGCGTGAGTGGAGTTGGTGTGAATTAAAAGTCGTCAGTTCATCTCTTCAGCTTTCCAATCCTGTAACCGGTCTAAGTACAAGTAAGACTCCACAAACTTTCTATGTTCCACACTGGTAGTTTTTTCCAAAAGCTGTAAGGCAGTTATATAACTCGCTAAATTACCATTGGAAGAACTGAACTTTTCATCTTCTACAAACGTGACGACACTATCGTCCTGTACTTTTAAATTAGGGTAGTCTTTTTGTAACTGTTCTCCGCCACCAATCCATGTTACAATTTTATGGCCATCCGCAATTCCTGAAGTGCCAATAAGTTGCGCACCCGCACAATTGCTGACCGTATATAGCGTTTCTTTATTTTTCTCTTTAATAAACTCAATGATCTTTGGGTTATGTACTTGTGCATACATATCATAAGCACTCGGGACAAACAACGCAGTTAATTGTGGACAATTCTTAAAGGTGTAATCTGGCACAAAACGCATGCCTTCTTCGGTTGTAATGGGATGTTCCCTTTCAGCAATCGTAATCACATTGAACAACTGGTTTCCAGTTTCGCTTGGTTTCGAAAAAACATCTGACGTGGTAATCACTTCGCTTTGAAGCACCCCATTATACATCAATAATCCAATGGTAGGCAATTCGGAATTAAAGGTCTTTTAAATGTTTTGAAAGCGTGTCTGATGCTGTTTGAGATTCAACAGGAGTTTTTTGTATAGGCTCTGTCTTCGCCTTGTCAGAGTTGCAACTGAAGCAGAAGAGTAGCATTGTGAAAGGGAGTAATCTGACTAATTTCATTAGTTTTAAGAGTGTTAAACAAGCTTTTCTTTAAAGAACGCTATCGTACGTGTCCACGCTAATTGTGCAGCTTCCTTATCATAACGAGGAGTGGTGTTATTGTGAAAACCATGGTTGGCAGCCTCATAAAAATGAACAGTGTATGCTATGTTGTTCGCTATAAGCGCCTTTTCATAGTCTGGCCAACCTTCGTTGACCCGTGTGTCCAATTCAGCATAATGGATTAACAATGATGCCTTTATTTGGGCTGTTTCTTCAGCTGTAGGTTGTCCGCCATAAAAAGGAACTGCAGCCTTCAAATCGGGTACTTTTACAGCCATCATATTGGAAATCCATCCACCAAAACAAAAGCCAACAACCCCAATGTTGCCATTGCAATCGGGATGAGCCTTTAAATAATGGAATGCTGCAATAAAGTCTTCCAGCATGTCATTGCGGTCTCGCTTTTTTTGTAATTCTCTCCCGTCGTCATCATTTCCTGGGTAACCTCCTAAAGGAGTTAAGGCATCTGGTGCCAAACTTATAAACCCATCTAAAGCTGTACGTCTCCCAACATCTTCAATATAAGGGTTAAGACCTCTGTTTTCATGAACCACAATGACACCCGGCAATTGGCCAGTCTCGTTGTTGGGTTTTGAAAGTAAGCCCCTTATTGAACCACCGCCTTTAGGAGAATTGTAAGTAATATATTCAGACTCCAATCTTGGATGGTTAGCAGGTACTATCATGGTGTCAATATAGTTGGGCGCCATAAAACTCAACAGAGATCCTATGGTAATACCGCCAATGGCATATACAGAGAGTTTTTCAACAAATTAACGGCGTCCAATGTTATTATGTGCATAGTCGTCATACAGCTTAAATACTTCAGGACTGATGTCTTCTTTTTTAAGTGGTTCCATTTTTATTTTCAAGTTAAGAAATTAAAAAACACGGGTTAAGAAAGTCTTTATACTTTCCTGATTGGCACGGATCAATTCAGTTCTGGCATGTTCAACATCCGCTGGTTTTTTGTCCTGTGACAGTTTAAACTTTCCTTCCCAAGTATGGATACCAATTTCAAAGCCTTTCACATAACTGATAAATTGTGCCATTCGTGGATTGTCAGGTTCTAATGTATAAGGGTGATCAGGAGCTTCCAAGAAAGAAGTCATGTCAATCATTGATTGAATGATGACCTCAGGATTTGTAATTTCTTTGACATTTCCTGTAATATGTACCATGATATAATTCCACGTGGGCAATTGCGGGCTGCTATATATACTTGGAGAAATATAGCATTGCGGACCAGAAAATATGACGGTAACCTCCTGATTGTCTTTTAGCATCTCCACTTGTGGATTGTACTTGTCCAAATGACCAATTAACTTGCCTTCAGCATATATTAAAGGCAGATGGGAGATTAAAGGTTTGTTGTCTTTTACAGAAATAAGCGTTGCTAAAGGGTAGGTGTTAATGACTTCTATCAGGTGTTCGCGATTGTTGTCTTGATGGTGCTGTGGTGGATAATGTGTCATGGATCAAATTCCTCGAAAACAAATATTATTTTTTTAAATGCATAGTTAAACTAGTTCAAAAGAATAAGTCCGAAACTTCAGTATTCAATAATTAAAGTACTCCTTAAACTTCTAAACTTCTAAACTTCTAAACTTCTAAACTTCTAAACTCCGAACTCCAAACTTGAATCTCTACACCCCAAACTGTCTGAAATGATGATCTAAATGTTTGTATTGCATTTTTCCCCATTGGTCTGTACTGAAATTTCCGAAATACGGATGTTTAGGCCAGTGCATATTTAAGGCTTTGTTGTGAAATTCGTTAATAATCGTTTTCAAATGTGCTTTTTCAAGCTCAAAAACCTGTGGTTCCGTCACCAAAAAATCTTTAGGCGTCGTCACACTTTCTGGCCACGGTTTGTCATTATACAAGATGGGTTTATAAAGCTTAAGCAGGAGTTTTTTTAAAACGCCTACTTTTTCAGTCAATTCCATTTTTCCGGTGGCGACCAGGAGCGGCATTTGACAATGTTTTACCATTTGTGCCACGTCCATTTTCCCCCAATTGGGTGTTGAGTTTTCTGTCAGGCTATCTAAACGTCTCAATACTTCATGATGTACTTTTTGATCAAATAAAGTCTGCATACAATCTCAATTAATGTTTTGGTTCTGAAATTTACAATTTTTATCTTTTTATTTTCTCATTATGCTCTCTTTTTTGAATGAAAAAGGATCAGCGTGTCCAATAATCATTAACTTTATAATAACTACTAATCCCTGGGGCATCTATGTCAGAAAAACAAACTTCGTTTTCCATAAAAAATTGGTCACACCATGATCAACCTCGTGAAAAATTGAGAGATAAAGGAAAAGCCGCCTTAAGCGATGCTGAATTGATGGCTATTTTAATAGGTTCGGGAAGTAGAAATGAAAGTGCGGTAGAACTCTGTAAACGTATTTTGGCGAGTACCAACAATAACTTAAGCGCCTTAGGTAAATTGTCTCTTAAGCAACTCATGCACTTTAAGGGCATTGGTGAAGCAAAAGCGCTGACCATTATCGCAGCCCTAGAATTGGGCAGAAGACGTAGGGGAGAAGAGGCCTTGCAGCACTACAAGATCGAATCCAGTCAATCCGTCTTTGAATTGATGCAACCCATTATTGGCGAGCTGCCACACGAAGAATTTTGGATCATCTATTTAAATAATTCTAATAAAGTCATTCAGAAAATTCAACTGAGCAAAGGGGGCATCACGGGCACCTTGGTGGATGTGCGCTTGGTGCTTAAAACCGCCATTGAAGTAGGGGCTGTTGGCATTATTTTGGCGCATAACCATCCGTCAGGCACACTAAAACCGAGTGAAGCCGATAAACAAATCACCCAAAAATTAAAACATGCAGGAAATAGTCTGGATATTAAAATTTTGGATCATCTGATCATTACTGAAAATGCTTTTTATAGCTTTGCAGACGAAGGGATATTGTGATTTATAGACCTCCACTACCAAAATTCTGTCATTGTAGTTTTTTTCGGAATGTTACTGGGTACCTAGTTATTTGAATACTCAATACAAATACGATTAAAAAACAATACATTGAAAATTGAAATTGTTAACCTTGGAATTTACAATAGCTAATGCTGCTAGTTTACACACATAAGATAACACCCAGAATAACCTATGCTTTTAAGCATATCAGTTTGCGTATTTTAAACGTTCCCGTTAGTTTTACAACTACTGTTGAAGAATTTATTGCGCATGACAGTATGAAAATCTCATACGCCAAGCAACCCTTAAGCAATGAGCTTTTTATAAGAAGCCATGAATTACTGTTTGAACAGGGACTGTCTGATTTAGACATCAACGTTCAGGATTGGGGCATGACCAAGTGCTTCTTTTCTACATCTGAAAAAAGTAGTTTGCCATTTGATATTTTTGCGGCTACATTTTATTTGTTAAGTAGGTATGAAGAATATTTACCGCACGTAAATGACGCCTACGGTCGATTTTTGGCTACTGAAAGTTTAGCATTCAATGAGAATTTTCTTCACCAACCTGTGGTAGATATTTGGGCCTATAAATTTAAAGAAATCCTACAAGCACAATTTCCTGATTTTGAATTTCCAGAAAGGCAGTACAATATTCAACCCATTATAGATGTGCCCATAGCCTATTATTTTAAGGAAAAAGGTCTGCTCCGCAGCGTTGGTGGTACACTTACTGATATTTTCAGTTTAAAATTCAAACAATTATACCAACGGTACCAATCGTTGATGGGGTTTAAGAGAGATCCTTATGATACCTTCAAATGGATTGTGACCAAACAGAAAAATAGTAAAGTTAAATTTATAGTGTTTTTTTTGATCGGCGAATATTCAACCTTCGACAAAAACACCAATATCAATAAAAAGAAATTTGTATCGCTCATTAAATATGTGGGCGATTATTGTAAAATTGGCTTAAAGGTATCCTTTTTGGCTTTGGATGATTTTAACATGCTTAAAAAGGAAAAGTTGAAAATGGAAACCACCACAAACGTGCCTTTAGAAGCCTCCAGAAACTCGTTTTCTAAGTTAAATTTGCCAGAAACTTATCGAAATCTTATAGAGTTGGAGATCAGGCAAGATTTTACAATGGGTTATATTAACCATATGGGATTTAGAGCAGGCACCTGTACGCCCTTTCAATTTTACGATTTGGATTATGAAGTACAAACACCTTTGCAAATCAATCCGTTTCATTGTGTCGATTATGCCTTATTGAAGCGACACTCTTATTTAGATAAAAAGGAAGATTTGCAACGCTTAATGGAAACTGTAAAAAGTGTAAACGGAACATTTGCACCGGTATTCCATAATTATGCCTTTAGCAATATGGAACGTTGGAAAGGATTTAGAGATTTATTTGGATTGGTATTAGAGTCAGCAGATGAAAAATAGAACTATTAAACACGTGTTTTTTGATTTAGATCACACCCTTTGGGATTTCGATAAAAACTCAGCATTGACCTTTGACAAGATTTTTAAGATGCACCAGGTAGGCGTTAATTTAGATGCCTTTTTGGAGGTTTATGAACCCGTAAATCTGCAATATTGGAAACGCTATAGAGATGACGAAATTGATAAAATAGAATTGCGTTATGGACGACTCAGGGATACTTTTGACGCCATCAATTTTACCGTGGAAGATGCCTTGATACAACATCTTTCTACTGATTATATTGAACATTTATCGAGTTTTAAACATCTTTTTGAAGGCACAATCGAGTTATTGCAATACTTACAACCTAAGTACCAATTGCATATTATCACGAACGGGTTTGAAGAAGCACAATTAAAGAAGATGAATTCTTCTGCAATTACACCGTTTTTTAAAACAATTACCAATGCAGAGCTTGCGGGAGTTAAGAAGCCAAATCCCATAATTTTTGACTATGCTTTGAAAATCGCCAATGCACAGCCCGAGGAAAGTATCATGATTGGTGATAATTACGAGGCAGATGTTCTTGGGGCCTTAAATGTGGGCTATGATGCCATTTTCTTCAATTATAGAAATGACCACACAGAACCGCACATCAAACAAGTTAAACATCTATCGCAACTTAAATCCTATCTCTAAGCGTTCAATACGGTTATAATTTTCTAATAGTTAGTTATGTGTGGGGAGATTGGTGTGGTGTAACTGTAAAAAATCAATCCAACCGATTTTGATACTTTTTTAAGACATTATTGTATCTTTATAAAATTAATATATCCAAGTATCCTATGAAATCTATTGTAACTCTATGTGCCTTTTTAATGTTGTTTAACGTTAAAGGAATCTCCCAAGAAAACATCAATGCCTATAAATATGTCATTGTTCCAACCTCTTTTAGCTTTTTAAATGAACCTGATCAATACCAAGTCAATTCATTGACCAAGTTTTTGTTCGAAAAATATGGTTTTACGGCAATTATGGCAGATGCTGATTATCCCGAAGATTTGACCAATAACCGCTGTTTGGGCTTGTTTGCTGATGTAGAGAAACTTAGTGCGTTTTTAAAAACGAAACTTCAAGTTCATTTAAAGGATTGCAATAATAAAGTGGTGTTCTCTTCAGGAATAGGTGAGTCTCGAGAAAAGCAATTTGACAAAGTGTACAATTTGGCCTTGCGTGAAGCCTTCAATAGTTTTGAAACATTAAACTACAACTATCAGCCTAATAATAAAGTAGCCTTTAAAGGAGCGAAAACGGCTCCTGTAAGTGGTAATACCGAAGCTCAAGAAGAAATTCAACGTCTTCAAAGAGAAGTGGAAGCATTAAAAGAAACCCGTCGTCTTAAAGAGGACATCGTGTTAAAAGAAGCTGAAGCAAATAAACAACTTCAAGATGTACAGCCAGAAGTAAAGGCGCAAGTCAAAAAAGTGATTGTAGCAGAAGCAGTATCCGATGAAACCCTTCAAACATTGTTTGCCAATCCGGTTGAAAACGGTTATACCATTACAGATGCCTCTAATAGAGTGCTGTATCATTTAGTGTTTTCGGGCAAAGAAGATGTGTATATTGTTAAAGGTCAAGACGCTATTCTTTATAAAATGAACAATACTTGGATTGTGGCAAAAGCCAATGATTCAGGCGTATCTATGAAAACGCTCAACGTTAAGTTCAACTAACTTAATATCCGTATTTCGACTTCCAACGCTGCTTTAAAAACTCACGTTGAGACTGCTCTCTGGCATTGTTTCCAGGATTGTAAAGTTTGGTGTTCTTAATTTCGTCAGGAAGAAATTCTTGAGGTGCAAAATTATTTTCGTAACTATGGGCGTATTGGTAATTGTCTCCATACCCTAATTCTTTCATGAGTTTGGTGGGTGCATTTCTCACAGACAATGGCACTGATAAATCGCCTGTTTGTTTCACCAATTGCTGTGCGCGTCCAATAGCCTCGTAAGCCGCATTGCTTTTTGCTGAGGTTGCTAAGTAAGTGGCACATTGGCTTAAAATAATACGGGATTCTGGATGTCCAATTACGGACACCGCCTGAAACGTGGTGTTGGCCATAACCAATGCTGTTGGATTGGCATTGCCAATATCTTCACTGGCTAAAATAAGCAAACGTCTGGCAATAAATTTGACATCCTCGCCACCTTCAATCATACGCGCTAACCAATAGACTGCCGCGTTGGGATCGCTTCCGCGAATGGATTTTATAAATGCCGATATAATATCATAATGCTGCTCGCCAGTTTTATCGTAGCGCACCGTATTGCTCTGTACTTTTTGTTGGACAGCATCATTCGTAATTACAATAGCTTCATTGTCGTCATAAGAAGAAATGATCAGTTCAAAAATATTCAAAAGTTTACGCGCATCTCCACCGGAGAGTCGCAACAATGCCTCCGTTTCCTTGAGCGTGATGTTGCGCTGTGATAAGATGTCATCTTCAGTAAGAGCGCGCTGTAACAAGGCTTCCAAGTCTTTTTTGTCAAAAGACTTCAGTACATATACCTGCGCTCGAGAGAGTAGGGCAGGAATGACCTCAAAACTCGGGTTTTCAGTCGTCGCCCCAATTAAGGTGACCCAACCTTTTTCAACCGCTTCCAATAAAGAATCTTGTTGTGATTTACTAAAACGATGAATTTCATCAATAAACAACAACGGGTTCTTGGCCGTAAACAAGCCGCCGCTATGTTTGGCTTTATCAATAACCTCCCTAATGTCCTTGACGCCAGAATTGATGGCACTCAGTTTGTAAAACGGACGGTTAGATTCGTTGGCAATAATGTTCGCCAAGGTTGTTTTGCCCGTTCCTGGAGGTCCCCAAAAAATCATAGACGGAATCACACCTTGTTTGATGTGCTGTGTCAAAACCCCTTGATCTCCAATTAAATGCGATTGACTCAAATAATCCTTTAAGTATTTTGGACGTAAACGTTCTGCTAATGGTGCGTTCATATTGCAAAATTACATCAATTCCTTTACAAAGAGGAATCTCCCCATACAATTTTGGGCATGCCGTTTTTGTGAAAAACAAAAAAGTCGTGCTCTCACGGCTCAATCTTTTTGTTGAAAAAACAAAAAGGATTTCAAACAGACCGCTCCATCACTCATGCAGAAACGTGACAATATTTCATATTTCTTGCAATTGGCTACTAATTTGATGAGAAACCTTTAAATTTAACCATGGGCAATCAGCAACATTTTAAATATTCAACAGGCGTTGTGGGCTACCCTGTCTTTTTTTTAATGCTCATCTGGATTGTGTTTTGGTTGCAGGTCCGGTTTTTTCCGGTCATTAAAACATGGGGCATCGTTCCGGAAACCCTTATAGGACTGCGGGGAATACTGTTAAGCCCATTCATCCATTCCAATATAGAGCACATTTACCACAATAGCATTCCGCTAGTCGTGCTGTCTATGGCTTTATTTTATTTTTACAGGCCCATTGCTTGGAAAGTTTTGTTCTTTGGCATTCTCCTCTCCGGTCTCATAACTTGGACTATTGGCAGGCCTGCAAACCACATCGGTGCTAGTGGACTTATTTATGTTTTGGTCAGTTTTATCTTTTTTAAAGGCATTTTCGCAAAGCACTTCCGCTTGGTGGCGTTGTCCTTAATGATTGTTTTTCTCTACGGAAGCATGATTTGGTATGTGTTCCCTATTAAAGATGGTATGTCTTGGGAAGGGCATTTGGGCGGCCTCATTACCGGGTTTGTATTTGCCGTTATTTTTAGAAAAACCGTGGCAAAGCCTGATCGTTATGTATGGCAGGAACCCTCTTATAATGAAGACGACGATCCATTTTTAAAGCATTTTGATGAAAACGGGAATTTTATTGAAAGTCTTGAAAAAGAAACTGAAAATGAATTTGAAACTGAAGATGAAATTGAAGTTCAACCCAAAGACAACTTGAATCCTTCAAACATTAACTACATCTACAAGAAAAATCTTAAACCTTAAATGCCTGTCACACTGAGCGCAGTCGAAGTGCTGTTTTAGGGGAATTCAGTTGGCAGTGTCCAGTTTTCAGTTGGCAGTGCTAATGTAAATAGAATCATCACCCGTCATCTGACATCGGTCATCCGTCATAAATCTCCAATCTCCAATCTTAAACGCCTGTCACACTAAGCGCAGTCGAAGTGCTGTTTTAGGGGAATTCAGTTGGCAGTGTCCAGTTTTCAGTTGGCAGTGCTAATATAAATAGAATCATCACCCGTCATCTGACATCGGTCATCCGTCATAAATCTCCAATCTTAAACGCCTGTCACGCTGAGCGCAGTCGA
>NZ_JAEHJZ010000325.1 GCF_016469035.1 Gelidibacter salicanalis
TGGCACGGGAAGTAGACACTCGGAGAGCGTTGATAGGGCCGTTTTTCAGAAAGATCTTCATAGGGGGTCCCGTCATCGGATTGGGGTTGAGTTGGTCACTCAAGATGTCGGCGAACTCCGTTAGCATAGCCTCGATGACAAATGCTGGGGACTGGAGTGAGCGGGCCACTGCCGAAGCATTGAGCGGAAGGGGAAACGAGCGATGCAGGATGCCAAGGTCGATCAGGGAATGCCAACTGATCAAGACTGTGTCTCGGAGCTAGGACGACACTAAAGCAAGGATTATGACAC
>NZ_JAEHJZ010000326.1 GCF_016469035.1 Gelidibacter salicanalis
TCAAATATTGGGTGCCATATCCGTTTGCTTGAGCATAAGCGGATTTTGTGTTTTAAACCGTTTGTTCCGACCCTCTCAAAGTCAATTCTCCTTCGGATTATGTGTTTTAGCGTGTCATCAACACGTGATTACTTGTTGTCTCTTATACTAATACCAAAAGAGGTTTGACTGTTCACAGGTTCCAGTCGGTGCTACCCAAAGAA
>NZ_JAEHJZ010000327.1 GCF_016469035.1 Gelidibacter salicanalis
AAGCTCCTGAGACTAAAGCTGCTGATTATCTCTCCTTCACAGTGTCTGGCCGCGGAAATGGATCTGGATTCTTCGGAGATCAGTGATCTCGCGGGCGAAATCAATGTGGCCATTAATTCCGTGACCAATGTGGACCAGATTTTGGCCGAAACCTCGGACGATCTTAGACGCGCCCAAGAGCTACAGCGAAGAGCGGATTATACCCAACAAAATGCCGAGGAACAGCTTAAGCATGCTGA
>NZ_JAEHJZ010000328.1 GCF_016469035.1 Gelidibacter salicanalis
GTTTGCTATCTTCGCACATTATTAGTGATATAGAGTTAATCGCTGATCATCTTATATTTATAAAGTCCGGTGAAATTCTATTAGATATTAGTAAAAGCAAACTTCTTGATGACTATTCTATTTTAGAATGTAAATCAAAAGACTTAGAAATGGTTAAAGAGATAGCACTTGCCTATACTTATAAAAACAAAGATTTGATAGAAGTACTTGTATCAAATGATAAAGTAATTCCTGATCGCTTTTTTCGGAAAAATTCCTCACTTAATGAAATAACAT
>NZ_JAEHJZ010000329.1 GCF_016469035.1 Gelidibacter salicanalis
ATTCCTGTAGTCAACAGCTTGACGTTAGCTCCTTTAAATGCATCTCTACTCTTCCACTGGGCATTGAATTTTACTTGCAATGATTTCATCCATTCTTTTTGTGCATCCTCCGCATATTGCTGCATCGACATATTGATCGTTGTATAAATCTTCAATCCATCGCGATCCAAGTCATAAGGAGTACCATCAGATTTGGTAATAGAAAGTCTTGAGAACTCCTTTTTGATCTCTTCTTTCAACACTGCACGAAAATAAGGTGCCAAACCTTCACCATAATTTGCAATTTTCAA
>NZ_JAEHJZ010000330.1 GCF_016469035.1 Gelidibacter salicanalis
GTGAGCACGCTCTTCTTGCTTTCACTCTTGGAGTGAAGCAGATGATCTGCTGCTGCAACAAGATGGATGCCACCACTCCCAAGTACTCCAAGGCCCGTTATGATGAAATCGTGAAGGAAGTCTCATCCTACCTGAAGAAGGTCGGCTACAATCCTGACAAGATTCCCTTCGTTCCCATCTCTGGGTTTGAGGGTGACAACATGATTGAGAGGTCCACCAACCTTGACTGGTACAAGGGCCCCACCTTGCTTGAGGCTCTTGACCAGATCAACGAGCCCAAGAGGCCATCAGAC
>NZ_JAEHJZ010000331.1 GCF_016469035.1 Gelidibacter salicanalis
TGTATAGCTTTGCTGTTGTTCATTTCCAGGATTTGCTCTTTATACCTTATTGTTATTGATCATGTTCCTAGCAGTTGATTGGTTGGTTGGGCAAACTTAGTTTCCTGCTGTGGTTCCCAATGAAAATTAGTTGGATGCAACAGACAATTTTCAAAGCTTTACCTACTTCCTTACCCTTGCAACTTTTCAGGGAGATGTCATGAGCGCTACACAGTGTTGCATCAAGACAATAATTAGGCA
>NZ_JAEHJZ010000332.1 GCF_016469035.1 Gelidibacter salicanalis
CACAAATACGGGCCTGGACTTTTTCGGGCCATTCCTTGTTCAAGAAGGATGCAGCACCAGGAGGAAGAGGACAGAGAAGAAGGTTTGGGCGCTCCTTCCCACTTGCCTTGTGACCAGAGCAGTACACGTCAATATGCTGCCAGCAATGGACACACCCTCTTTTAAGAATGCTTATGGCAATTCCTGTGCCTCTGAGGCCCCTGCCAGATCTTGAGGAGTGATAATGGGACCAACTTCATTGG
>NZ_JAEHJZ010000333.1 GCF_016469035.1 Gelidibacter salicanalis
TTCATTTCTAAGTTGTGAGCGAATCTTCCATTCAGCCTTATGTACACGGAGGAGGAGACCCAACAAGCTATTCTTAGGCGTGGAATCGGCAGATAGGCTTGTTGCTATGGTTAATATACTTAAACGCTCTTCGAGCCTTGCCAATAGGATGGGGGGAAGATTGAATGTGTCTTTAACACAGCTAGTACCATCCTAAAATCAGTGACGGTATTATTATTAGTGGGTCAACACCAAAATTGTTCCAAATCAAAAAATATGTACTCATACGCCTATTTTTCGTCATACGTGCG
>NZ_JAEHJZ010000334.1 GCF_016469035.1 Gelidibacter salicanalis
CTGGCCCAATTGTCGACAGTGGTCTTAACTTCGTTGATTGTCTGGGAATCGTCTCGACTGGAGGCCAGCACCAACAAGAAATCATCGGTCTCATGGTGGACCTCGGCCGTCTTCCTTTCCAAAGAGTAGCACGTCCTCGGCGAGGTACCGCATTCCGGGGACTTTTGCAAGTATCGCTTCTGAACTGGGGACGTCTTACGGCTTTGGCTTGAGCACCTCTCTTTGAGCTCTTGCCCAATTTGAAG
>NZ_JAEHJZ010000034.1 GCF_016469035.1 Gelidibacter salicanalis
TGAGTTTCACTAATTTAATTTTCTAAAATAAAATCGAAAACATCTGTTTTTCAATTAATTAATTTTACCTTTGTAGCTTAATTAACATTAAATATTATTATGAATAAAGGTACCGTAAAATTCTTCAATGACGCTAAAGGTTTTGGTTTTATTACTGAAGAAGGAAACAACAATGAGCATTTTGTACACATTTCAGGCTTGATCGACGAAGTTCGTGAAGGTGATGCTGTAGAATTTGATTTAACAGAAGGAAAAAAAGGTTTGAACGCAGTAAACGTAAGAGTTATATAATCGCTTCAATTTTTTAAAACAAAAAAGCCTATCTTTCGATAGGCTTTTTTATTGCTCTATGTTAACCTTTAGTCATTCTGATTGACGACCAGTCTAAATCCTTCCCCATGAATGTTCAGAATCTCAACAGTTTCATCTGGTTTCAAATATTTTCTTAGTTTGGCAATATAAACGTCCATACTCCTAGAGGTGAAATAGTTATCATCCCTCCATATTTTTGTCAAGGCCAACTCACGTGGCATCAAATCATTCTCATGTAATGCCAATAAACGCAACAATTCATTCTCTTTAGGAGACAACTTAACTGGTGTCTCATCTTTAAACTTAAGAAAACGCAATTTAGAGTTCAAGGCAAAATTACCAATCTGAAATTCAAATTGCTTACTGTCTGCAACCGTATCTGTAGCCTTACGCTGCATAATGGCTTTAATTTTCATCAGGAGCACTTCACTGTCAAATGGCTTGTTTAAATAATCATCTGCACCTACCTTATATCCTTTTAAGACATCTTCTTTCATGGCCTTTGCGGTCAAGAAGATAATGGGAACATCACTGTTTTTCTCCCTAATTTCTTTAGCTAAGGTAAATCCATCTTTATATGGCATCATCACATCCAAAATGCAAAGGTCATAATCGTCCTTCTTGAATTTTTCAAATCCTTCCATTCCATTCTTTGCATGAACCACATCATAATCGTTCATACTAAGGTAATCTTTTAGGACGGTTCCAAAATTTGGATCATCTTCAACTAATAAAATCTTTTTGTTTTGTTCTTCCATAACTTATGATATTAATGGTAGTTTAATTATAAAAGTGCTACCTTTTCCTTTTTCACTTTCAACGCTAACATGTCCTTGGTGGTCTTCAACCATACGCTTTACGTAGGCTAATCCTAATCCATGACCTTTAACATTGTGTACGTTTCCTGTATGCTCTCTGTAAAACTTCTCAAAAACCTTCTTCTGAACTTGTTTTGACATACCATTGCCATGATCGGCAATTTTTAATAATATATTATTTCCTACATTTTCTGTAGTGACATTAATTTGTGGAGCGTCGTCAGAATACTTAATGGCATTGTCCAAAATATTCACCAATACGTTGGTAAAGTGAGTCTCATTGGCCAATACTGACGATTTCTCAGCTTTCAAATCGCATTTTACATAGCCTTTTCTGTCCTCAACAATTAATTCAACATGACTTATAGCATCTTCTATTAGGTCGTGAAGCTTCACTCTATCCTTACTAATATTGAGTTCATTTCTTTCGAGCTTAGAGATGCGCAATACATTTTCAACCTGCGCGTGCATCCGTTTATTTTCGTCCTTTATCATTTGTAAATAACGCGCCGTCTTTTCCTTGTCATTTATCATTTTAGGATTTTTCATCGCATCCAATGCCAAATTGATCGTGGCAATTGGTGTCTTGAACTCATGCGTCATATTATTTATAAAATCCGTTTTAATTTGGGAAATCTGACGCTGCTTTATAATTTGATATACAGCATTTGAATAGGCCAAAATGATAATCAATGTAAAAATGATAGACAACACGGTCATCGTTAAAATGGACGACCATAAAAATTTACGACGTTCAGGAAAATTAACATATAACTTAAAGTTACTTTCATTGTTATTATTCAAAAACATTGGTACGCCATATGTTGTTGACGGATCTAAATCAAAATTACTAGATTGCACCTTTGTAGCCAAGTCCTTATCATAAATAGCAAATTCAAAATCTATCTCTATACCATTTTCAATAAATTGTCTCGAGAGATAGGTGGCAATATCATCTGAAGAAACCCTCTTATAGATAGGATAATTATTGAATAAATCCCTATAACTAGTTTCAAAAAGTTTCTTCTCAAGCTCATCCATCCTACTGTACTCCGTTACAGTCCTTTCAGGAGTGATATTGATCTTATTCTCAAAAGTGCTTTTTTTAAATACTTTCGCTTCTTTTTGGTTGGTAATCCGGCTGATATTTAAACTATCTAAACCTCCAATGTCAAAGAACAGTGATGGCACTTTAAAACTTTCTTCAAGTATCCCATTTTGATAGATGGTGGTCTCATTGGACACATCATCATAACTCCACAAAAGTATGCCTCTAATATTAGACGTGTCAGGGCTCTTCCCACTATTTAACATATCCTGATACTTGTCACTAAACACCTTAAATTCTCGGTTTTCAACAAGATTGGAGACATTGCTCAAAGAGCGTTTAACATTTAATTCAAACTGTTTGTCCTCATTATTTAGGCTATTGTCTATAAAATATATCTGTACGAAAATGATTCCTATGAGCGAAAAACTCATCAGAACTACCAACAAAATGAAT
This sequence comes from Gelidibacter salicanalis, assembly GCF_016469035.1. GTDB lineage: Bacteria > Bacteroidota > Bacteroidia > Flavobacteriales > Flavobacteriaceae > Gelidibacter > Gelidibacter salicanalis_A. The sequence continues at coordinate 2,635 of NZ_JAEHJZ010000034.1, forward strand.
AGCTTTCTGCTCATCATTCAAATTTAAGATTTTAACATTTAGGAGTAACTTGCTTTAACCTTACCTTAACACATTATGAAGATTTAATTTTTGGCAATGGTTTTTATAAGATATTGATGAATTATGCGCACTTGTTCCTTAGTCTGATCCAAATCGTGATTTGTAATCACAAAATCTGATTTTTTTACTTTCTCATCATCAGTCAATTGGTTATTGACAATGGCCATAATTTTATCCTCAGTGGTATGGTCTCTCTGCATTACACGGGCAATTCTTTTATCTAGATCTGCCACCACTGTTATGATATAATCATATTGGGAGGTAAGGTTGTTTTCAAAAATTATAGCGGCTTCCTTTAGCACATAAGCCGATGTCTGGGCTGCTTGCCACCGTATAAAGTCCTCACCTACTCTAGGATGCACAATGGCATTCATCTCCTTTAAAAGATTGGCATCTTCAAAAATTTTAGAGGCCAAAAACGAACGGTTGAGCTGATTGTTTAGGTAGGCCTCCTCTCCAAATAAGGCAATGAGTTCTTTTTTGATGACCTCTGAAGTATTCATTAAAAGCTTAGCTTTGTCATCTGCAATATATAAGGGTACCCCAAAATCTTGAAACATCTTGGCAACCGTAGTTTTACCACTTCCTATACCTCCTGTTATGCCAACAATTTTCATACCTTATTGCATTAATATAAATTCAACTTTGTGTTGTTTAAGACGTGCACTTTTTACGGTTTTTGGCACCTTTACCAATTTAGGAATTAAAAAAGATTTTTCAGTATTTGCAATATCTTTAAAATTACATTCAATCCTAAAATCTGAAGCTTTGACCAACTTATAATTATTGAGACTCACATTGTAAGCTACCGGGATGGTTTTGGGAAAGTAATTGATATTGATGTCCGCCGGAAGATTGATAATCGTGACAGGTACATTAAACGTTCCTTCCGTAAACTTCTCCACATGCCCTTTAATGGTCACGTTTCTTGTAGATATCTTTAATTGCTTTAAAGGTTCCGTCATTTCAATTTGTAACGATTTATCAATATCTGAATTGATATTTTTTAGCTCCATTCGTTTTGTGGTGACCTCCTCTATTTTAGCGATTATTTTCTTGGATCCGATGATTCTAACGGAATCGGGAACCACTTTTATTTTTGAAGACATATCATAGCCTGTGGCGTATCCAATTGAAAGATTAGTTCTCACCGGAACCTTCTTAACGGCCAAGGATTGGTAAGGAAAACGCAAGGTGTCGGGCTGAATGGAAATAACATCTACTGAATTTTTAAACTTGGCATTTATTTTGGCCAAATTTTGTTTGGAGTTCCATATATAGGTTTTGTTTTTAGGCGACACATCAGATTTGAAATCAATTTGGAAGGTGGGCTTAAAAAAGGAATATTTGAGCAAGTTGAATCCGTAAGCTTTGACGCCCACTTTTATTTTTTTGCTACTATCAATATCTACATGATGTTGTTCGGGCACATTCTTGTAAGTAATTTCAAAAACAATAGTCTCAGTATAACTTTTGGATAGTTTTGTTAAGGCCCAAAAACAAAACGACAACAAAAAGAATAGTCCGAAAACATTTAGTTTTCGACTTTTTATGGATCGAGAGAGTTGGAGTTTTAGTTTATTGAACATGTTTAAAAAACAATTTTGGGAATCTTTTTTTAGGGTTTTCTTTTAAAAATTTTAAGGCTACTGTCGCTTTCAGAAACCCATAACCATAACCAAAAAACTGTACAAATATTGCCATCACTGCCAATAGCCCTATGAACACGTTTTTTGAATGGATAAGCGCCATAACAAAAGCGACGGTGCTATAAAGCATATAAATGTACAACAACCAGTTTACATCAAACATTGCCATCAGGAGACTAATAATAAATCCCACTGAGAATAAAGTGGGTAACCAAAAAATAAAACGCTCAGAGGTTGGGTGCCACAAATTTAAGATTGGTCTGACCAAACCGAATTTATGAACTTGCTGATAGAATTTAGTCCAATAAATCCGTCTTTTATGATATACAAAGGCGTCTTTAATCAGTTGGGTTTTATAGCCCAATTTGGCAAGCCGCAATGCAAGGTCTGGATCTTCACCAGGATGTATCGTTCCAAAACCTCCCGAGGTTTCAAAAGCTTGTTTTGAAAGTCCCATATTAAAACTCCGCGGTTGAAACCTGTCAGAGTCCTTGCCTCCACGGATACCTCCAGTAGTAATAAAAGAGGTCATCGAAAAATTGATGGCCTTCTGGAGCTTGGAAAATGATGCATGCGCTGCATCTGGTCCGCCGTAACAATCCGTGTAATTTTCAGTTAATCTTCTATGTGCTATTTGCAAATAGTATTCTGGCAAGAGTACGTCTGAATCAAGAATGATAAAATAATTACCTTTTGCGCGTACCATCCCATAGTTTCTAGAATCTCCAGGCCCTGAATTCTCTTTGCTCAAATAGAAAATAGGCAATTGCCCAAATTGTTTGACAATGTCCGCTGAAGGCATTGTGGAGCCATCTTCAATAATATAGATATTATAGTCAACATTACCCTTGAGCTTCGTAAAGCTTTCTAAAAGCTCACCAATTTCATCAGGTCTATTGTAAACAGGAATGATAAATGAAAAATGCAATGTCTCCATACTGCACAAAGATAACGAATCAAATCACAAATGTGACCTGGGTCTACCGAGGATTACTGTTATGGGATTCCTCCTTACGTCGGAATGACAAAATTGAGAGGAATGAAAGAAGCAGAGTTTGTCATGTCGAAATTTGTCATGTCGAATGCAATGAGACATCACATAACAGAAGCCTACCAAGGATTATTGTTATGGGATTCCTCCTTACNNAAGCCCCAAGAGGAATGACCAAGGACACAGTTTGTCATGTCGAATGCAATGAGCCATCTCATAACAGTGGCCTACCGAGGATTATTGTTATGGGATTCCTCCTTACGTCGGAATGACAAGCCCCAAGAGGAATGACCAGGACACAGTTTGTCATGTCGAATGCAATGAGACATCACATAACAGAAGCCAACCGAGGATTATTGTTATGGGATTCCTCCTTACGTCGGAATGACAAGCCCCAAGAGGAATGACCAGGATACAGTTTGTCATGTCGATTTTAAGGGAAGCTTACAGGTAAGTCCTTTCAAATTTAAAATAAGGGTGATTATGCTGTCAAATAAAAAACCCTTTCAATAGGTGAAAGGGTCTTTGTATAGAGGTTCATATCCAATAAAAATTATTCCCTAACAAAAGCTTCCATCACCTCATTACTCACACCCATATTGCTAAAGCCTCCATCATTAAAAAGATTTTGAAGCGTGACACGTTTTGTAAGGTCACTAAATAACGTGACCGTATAATTGGCGCAATCTAGCGCTGTGGCATTTCCTAAAGGCGACATTTTATCAGCATAGGCTATAAAACCATCAAATCCTTTAACCCCTTGCCCAGCGGTTGTAGGTGTTGGTGATTGAGAAATAGTATTTACTCTCACCTTTTTATCCTTACCAAAAAAGTAACCGAAACTACGCGCAACACTTTCTAAATAAGCTTTGTTATCTGCCATATCATTATAGTCAGGAAATACACGTTGTGCCGCCATGTAGGTCAATGCAACAATACTTCCCCACTCATTCATCGCATCTGCTTTATAAAGGGTCTGCATCACTTTATGGAAAGACATTGCAGAAACGTCAGTTCCTTTTTGTGTCCATTCATAATTTTGGTCAGTATAATGTTGCCCTTTTCTGACATTTACAGACATACCAATTGAATGCAATACAAAATCAATTTTACCACCTAAAATTTCTGTAGACTTGGCAACTAAATTTTCTAAATCTTCAATAGATGTAGCATCTGCAGGAATGATTTGGGAACCGGTCTTTTTAGCCAATTGATCAATTTGTCCCATTCGCATTGCAATTGGTGCATTTGTTAAGACAAATATTCCGCCTTCTTCGTGAACGCGTTCTGCAGTTTTCCAAGCAATTGAGTTCTCATCTAAAGCTCCAAAAATAATTCCTCGTTTTCCTTTTAATAAGTTGTATGCCATGTTTTTAATTGTTTTTTATTTAATGCTAAGCAATTGATGAGTCAAAGTTAATAAAACTTTGAACGTATTGCTTCCTTTTGATTTGTAAATCTTCAATAAAATGATTGAATCTACACCCCAAGATCCCTATAAATAGGCCTTCATCTCAAAGTTCTAGGCCAGCAATTGTTTCGCATGCTCAATAGCCGAACTGGACATATCCAGACCGCCCAACATTTGAGCAATTTCCACAACCCGCTCCTCAGGACTTAAACGTTTCAATTGGGTTTGGGTCACGTCATCCACATCTTCTTTAAAGACTTTAAAATGCGTATCGCCTTTGGCTGCAATCTGAGGTAGATGGGTAATGGTAAACACTTGCATAGTCGTACTCATCTGCTGCATAATGGATGCCATTTTATTGGAAATCTCACCAGAAACACCTGTATCTATCTCATCAAACATAATTGTAGGGAGTTGGGTATAATTGGTTAAAATAGATTTTATAGCCAACATAATACGTGACAACTCTCCGCCGGATGCCCCTTTTTTAAGTTCATTAAATTGCCCGCCCTTATTGGCAGAAAACAAAAATTTTAATTCATCTTTCCCATTGCCCAAAAAAGTATCAGATAAGTTCAGGTCTACATTAAATCGCGCATTGGGCATCCCTAAGGTATCCAATAACACTTCTAATTGTTTAGTTAAACCGGGAATAGCCTTTTCACGATTCTTATGCATTTGTAAGGCGTACGTATTGAGTTGCTTTTCTACCGCTAACGATTCACTTTCCTTTTCGGCAATAACGGTATCTAAGTTTTCTGTGACCGATACATTTTCAGTAAGGTCATTCTTAATCTGAATCAACTCTGAAACCTCAGAAACAGTATGTTTTTGCAACAGATTGTTAATCACCTGTAATTTTGAATTGACGGTATTCAGTCGGTTAGGATCGGCTTCTAGAGCTTCTTGAAGGGCCTCTATTTCAGCAAAGATATCATCCAATTCAATTAAGCTGCTCCCAATTCGGTCAGCAACTAGTTTATAATCGGTAGCATAAGGCGCCAATTTGGACAATTGATTTTTGATCTCGGTTAATTGCGTAACCACTCCTATTTCTGTATTACCCAATAACTCATGTGTTGCTGTAAGACGCTCCCCTATTTCTTCAATATTATTGAGCGTTTCGTATTCATCTTCCAAAGCTTCCAACTCTCCGTCCACCAAATTGGCATCTTCAAGTTCTTTCAGTAAAAATAAATTATAATCTAACTCTTTGGCGGCTTCAATTTTTTGATGCTGAAGCTTTTTTAATTCTGATTTTACCCGTTTGAAGGTCTGTAATTGTAGCGCATAATCTTGGAGAAGATTGCTATTGTTGGCTAAGGCATCAATAACCTGAAACTGAAAATCGTCATTGGTTAATTGTAAGGTTTGATGTTGCGAATGAATATCCAGCAACTGCGCTCCCAATGCTTGCAAACTATCAAGGTTTACCGGAGTATCGTTTACAAAAGCTCTCGATTTTCCTGAGGGTAATATTTCTCTACGGATAATGGTTTGGGGCTCATAATCTAAATCCTCCGTTTTGAACAGTGATTTCAAATTGTAGTTGGCGATATCAAAAGTGGCTTCAATAATGCATTTTTCTGTCGGATTTTTAACACTACTCAAGTCTGCACGTTTACCAAGAACCAGAGATAATCCACCTAGTAGTATGGATTTACCCGCACCTGTCTCTCCCGTAATAATAGTCAATCCGTCATTGAATTTAACCTGAAGGCTATCAATTAACGCATAATTTTTTATGGAAAGTGCTGTAAGCATGCTTAGGGTTTGAGGTTTGAGGTTTGAGGTTTACGCTAATATAAATTTAATTTTTGGCAATTAGCTTACGCTTTCCAATCTTATATCAGAAATTGATTGCGCGCCATTTAGAAGCATGTGTGGGTGCTACTTTATTGAGAATATCTTTAATATCAGTTACGTTCACTTTTGGTCCGTCGCTAAAAATATCGAGAATCTCATTGGCTTTGGCATCAAAAAACACACGCATCAAAAAGGAATTTGGGCGTCTATTGTGCATCGTAGCCAAATCATCAAATACCAGCGCAATGCTTTCTTTAGCTTTCTTGTCATTTTCAGACATGACATCCAATCCTTTACGGTGGTAATTGTACATCACGGTTCTAAACTCCTTAAATGTTGGAGACAACATATTATCAATGAGAGCAAAACGAGATTGTTGTCCGTCCTCTAATTTCCAACCTTTAAAATTGCCTTGTTGGGAGTAATTGGTAATTGTTTGGGCTTGTTTATAATAGGCATCTCCACCGTTCAATTCAAACGTGTCAGCATCTAGACCTAAGATCATAAAAACATGATAGGCCAATACGGATACCAAATTCGATTCAAATTGTGTAGGATTATAAACCAAATTTTGAAACTCTAAATATTGAAATGTAAAATTCCGATCATTAAAATTATATACGGGTGTATTATAAGTAGAGTTAAACACAGGTCTTGAAGACTGTACCTGAATTGTGGCCTGAAAAGAATCGCTGTTATAGTCCACTATATTAATGACCATACTGCAATCAATGCGTTCCTGTGGACTAAACATTTTATTGGTCCATTGTGTGTTATTGATAAATTCCGTTAATTGCCGCTCTAATGTTTTAAACACCTGCACATTTTCATTACCGGTTTGTTGCGCATTGACTACCAAATTACAGTTCAGCTCTTGAGAAAACATCACTGAAGTGCAACCCAAAAAAAATATAAAAATAAATTTATGCATGGATTTGCTTTATAATTTGATTCATTAAATCTGTAGCGACGTCTTTTTTTGACTTTAAGTCGTGCGCAATGATGTCTTGCGTGTCTGTGATGAAAGTCACTTTATTAGAAGCTCCTCCAAAACCGGCACCGTCATCCTTTAACGAATTTAATACAATTAAATTTAAATTCTTGGCTTTTAATTTTCCTTTTGCATTCTCCAATTCATTATTAGTTTCCAAAGCAAAACCAACCAAAAATTGATGTGATTTAATCTGCCCCAACGATTTAAGAATGTCTTGTGTTTTCTCCAATTCAATATTGAAGGACGGATCTTTCTTCTTTATTTTTATGTCTGAAACATGTTTGGGCCTGTAGTCAGCCACTGCTGCAGAAAGAATGGCAATGTCTACCGACTCAAAGTGTTCATTCGCGGCTGCATACATTTGTGCAGCACTCATCACTTTAATGACTTTAATAAGACTGAGTGAAACGGTTTCGTGCGTAGGTCCTGAAATTAAAATGACCTCAGCACCTAAATTAGCAGCAGCTTTAGAAATTTCGAACCCCATTTTTCCGCTAGAATGATTGCCAATAAAACGTACGGGGTCAATAGCCTCATAGGTTGGACCTGCAGTAATGAGTACTTTCTTTCCCTTTAATGGTAACTGATCTAAAACATTTTGTTCAATAAACAAAACGATGGCTTCAGGTTCTGCCATTCTACCTTCTCCCACCAAACCACTTGCAAGTTCACCACTGGTAGCGGGAATCATGATATTCCCGAAGGTTTTAAGAGTTTCGAAAGATGATTTAGTGCTCTGATGTTTGTACATGTCCAAGTCCATTGCAGGCGCAAAATAAACGGGACATTTAGCAGAAAGATACGTTGCTAATAACAAATTATCACACACCCCATTGGCCATTTTTGCCATGGTGTTTGCAGTTGCTGGAGCAATAATAAAAATATCGGCCCACAGCCCTAACTCGACATGATTATTCCAAATCGGATTTTCCTGCGTGCCGTCAGGCAAGGCATCATCGTCATTGAAAAATGAAGAATAAACAGGGTTTTTAGATAACGTAGATAGCGTTAAAGGTGTAATGAAGTCTTTAGAAGCAGGCGTCATCACGACCTTTACGTGGGCGCCTGCTTTTATAAATAACCTAACTAGATGTGCTGTTTTATAAGCAGCAATACCGGCAGTAATGCCTAGGAGTATATGTTTGCCGCTTAAAATTGACATCTTAATTATGCTTCTGTAATATCATCTTCAGTATTTCTGAAATAAATTTTATCATCTAACCATTCCTGAACCGCGAGCGCGTGAGGTTTTGGTAATTTTTCATAAAATTTAGACACTTCAATTTGCTCTTTGTTTTCAAAGATTTCTTCAAGACTGTCATTATAAGTCGCAAATTCTTCAAGCTTATCAACAAGCTCTCTACGGATATCGGTATTGATTTGTTCCGCTCTTCTTGCAATGACAGAGATGGCCTCATAAATATTTCCTGTTGGCGCATCAATTTCATTACGGTTGTAAGTTATAGAACTTACGGGAGCATTGGTCTTTTTTAAATCCATGGTGTATATAAAATTAACTTTTTGTACTATAGGTTTGAATTGCGTTCTGCAATTCAGTGTTCATTTTTGTTGCCTCAGCGTTATACTGAGATTCAGGATATGCCTTGTAAAAAGCATTATAATGTTTTATAGCCGTCTTTATACGATCTTCACGTTTGTATTCAACACTATTGATTCCTAATTTATAAGCGGAATCAAATCTATAAAACATAGCATCTTCCCTAAAGGTTGTTCCTGGGTATTCTACAAGAAAGTTGTCAAACGCTTTTATAGAGGCTTCATAATCTTCCGACTCAAAATTAGCAATTTGATTGTAAAGCTTTGCTATTTCAAAAGCCTTCCTTTCCAATTTATAATCCAACTCTTTAATTAAGGTATTTGCTTCAGGTAAATACTCAGAGTCAGGATATCTATTTATAAACATCTGAAGCTTTTCAATAGCCACTTTGGTTTCCTTTTGTTCCTTACTATACACTGGAGACAACTCATAAAAACTTTTAGCACCTAAGAATAATGCTTCTTCAGCTTTTTCACTTTTAGGATATTGATCTGCAAAACGCTCAAATTGATAACCCGCCAAATAATAATCCTTCATTTTATAAAATGACATGGAGTACATATACATCAATTTTTCCGCTTGCGGCTTACCTCTGTATTGCGGTGCAATTTGGGCAAAAAGCTTATTGGCTTTACTAAATTTACCAGCATCATAGAGCTCTGTGCCCATCTTAAATTTTGTTGCAATATCTTCTGACTTTAAGGCCTTTTGATATTCACTACAAGAGGAGAGTACTACTGCGATCAATAAAGTATAACAAATGTTTTTCATCCAATAAATGTTCTTCTTTGTGTTTTTAAAATGGAATGCCTGATTTAATATGGTCATAGGTAAAAGAGATGTTTTTAATAGCACTCTAACATTTTTAAACAGAATGCAAAAGTACACATTTATAACGTATTATAAAACAAAAAATTTTAAGCTAAAATAAGTGTTGGATTCAAGCTAGATGGACGTTTAAGTTATATTTAACGTTTCTTGCCTTATTTAAGCAGCGCCACACTTTTCTTGACTTTCTCTTTCAAGCCCTCTGTAGCGACCACCAATGGTAATCTTACGGTAGCTCGTGCCAATCCAAGCTCCTCAAATACGGCTTTGATGCCTGCAGGATTGTTTTCTTCAAATATTTGGGCGGTAATGTCCATCAATTTAAAATGGATAGCATAGGCTTCTTTGGCATTGCCTTCCAAACCAAGACGGATCATATGGGAAAATTCTTTTGGGAATGCCTGTCCCAATACAGAAATCACACCGGCTCCACCTGCCAAAACAATTCCCAAAGCCAAATCATCGTCTCCTGAAATAATCAAAAAGTCATCTGGTTTGTCTTTTAAAAGTTGCAGATATTGTCCTACATTGTTTCCTGCTTCTTTGACACCGATAATATTCTTAAAATCGTTGGCAAGGCGCAAGGTTGTTGCGGGTAACATGTTTGAGGCCGTACGCCCCGGTACATTATACAAGATGATTGGTTTTGGAGACACTTCAGAAATGGCTTTAAAATGCTGGTAAACACCTTCTTGTGTTGGTTTTGTATAATATGGTGATACTGATAAAATCGCATCAATGCCGTTTAAATCTGTAGACTCCAGTTCTTCTATAACCTCAGCGGTATTATTGCCGCCTATCCCCAAGACTAAGGGCACTCGTTCTTGATTCGCTTTCTTTATAGTGGCGATGACGTCCTTCTTTTCCTGTTTAGTCAGTGTCACACTTTCAGCAGTTGTTCCACAAATAACCAAATACTCTGTACCCTGGTCAATGTTGTAATTAACAATGCGGGCAAGAGCGTTATGATCAATACTCAAATCAGTTTTGAACGGTGTAATCAATGCCACACCGGTTCCAAGAAATTTTGTCATTATATTTTGTTTAATATGGTTAAGTACTTCTGTAATTCTAATTTAAATACCCCAAACTGGTTCGTGTTCACATCCAAAATAAGATCATACAATCTGTCATCAACATCAGAAAGGCCAATCTTGAAATTTGCTTTCGATAACGCTGTTGCCATTTTCAATTCTAAGGCATCATTCTTGAAAAAGCACACAAGCAGATCAAATTCCATTTCTAAAAAGGCTTTAAGCTCTGGATGTTTAACAGTACCATTCCAACCAAAATCCTTTTTACCGAAATCATTATCCCATGGTTTTTCGGTCTTTTTAATGTCTTCAGCAAACATTATGATTTTAATTTTAGGCAATTTCACACCTAATTCATTGAAAAAATATTTGAATGCTTCAGCATCAGAAAATTCACGCACGTCAATAATTACGCCAACGGATTCCAATCTTTCATTACTAATGGCAACATTTTGAGAGTTTAACAGGCTGTTGGTTAATTTTCGAATGGATTTTTCTCTAAATGCCTTTAAAATCATTTACTTTTGTTTTGGCAAAGGTACTAAAGACGTCACATTTATCTATAAACAATTTACAAGTTATTCAATGAAATTTACAAATCTTCTTTTGGTTTCGGTATTGCTTTTGGCCCTCTCCTGCAAAACACCTACAGACGTTTATAAAATTGAAGGAAAGAATGTAAACATCACAGATAGCATACAGGCTGATGCGCGTATTGAAACTTTCATTAAGCCGTACAGAGAACATATTAATAAAGATTTGGATAGCATTTTAGGCTATTCAGTAGACACGTATTCTAAAAGTGACGGCCACTTAAATACCGCCATTGGAAATTTGATGGCCGATGTAGTGTACCAAGAAGCTGACCCGGTATTTTTTAAGAGAACAGGAGCTCATATTGATTTTGTGCTATTAAATCATGGTGGGATTCGCTCTATCATAAGCAAAGGAGCAATTACCAAAAGAACCGCTTTTGAAGTCATGCCTTTTGAAAACTCCATTGTCGTATCAAAATTACCAGGAGCACAAGTTCAGGAACTTTTAGACTATTTAGCTAGAGCCAAACGTGCACATCCTATTTCTAAACTAAAGATTCTTTTGGATAGAGAGAGTAATGTCATTGAAAGCGCTGTGGACGGTGTAGCGATTGATTTCAATAAAACATACTATATCGCGACTAACGATTATCTTATAAATGGTGGCGATGGGATGGACTTTTTTAAAAGTAGCGAAGAGGTCATTGTATTGGATTATAAAATAAGAAATGCATTAGTGGATTATTTTATGAAAACAGATACGCTAAACCCTGTAGCAGATGACCGATTTATTCAATTAAAAGATTAACTCCCATTCAAACAAACATTTTTGAAGTTATGAAAAGAAGAGCATTCATTCAACAATCCACAGTAGCATCTGCATTAGTAGGATTGGGAGGTATTGGTCTGCAATCATTTTCAGGTCCTCCTAAAAAAATCACCATTTTGCACACCAATGACGTCCATAGCCATATTGACGCTTTTGGACCAGAAAACGGTAGAAACCCCAATCAAGGCGGTGTGGCGCGAAGAGCAACTTTAATTGAAGGTATAAGGGCTGAGAATCCGCACACACTGTTATTGGATGCTGGCGATATTTTTCAAGGTACCCCCTACTTTAATTATTACGGCGGTGAACTTGAATTTAAACTTATGAGCATGCTTAAGTATGATGCTGCCACCATAGGAAATCACGATTTTGATAACGGATTGGAAGGTTTATATGCGCAATTGCCACATGCCAAGTTTGACTTTGTAAGTGCTAATTATGATTTTTCCAATACCATCATGAATACCCATGCAAAACCTTATAGGACATTTGTGAAAAATGGGATTAAAATTGGAGTTTTTGGTTTGGGCATAGAACTTGCCGGTTTGGTGGATAAACAAATGTACAAGGAAACCGTATATCTCGATCCTTTTGAGATTGCTCAAGATATGTCGCGCATATTAAAGGAAAATGAAAATTGTGATTTGGTGATCTGCTTATCGCATTTGGGTTATAATTACAAAAATAATGATCAAAAACCCAGTGATCTTTCTTTAGCGAAACGCACCAAGGATATTGACTTATTTATTGGTGGACATACACATACCTTTCTTCCAAAACCTACAATTGTCAAAAACAGTGTAGGAGACAATGTCATGGTCAATCAAGTAGGCTGTTTTGGCATTAACTTAGGTAAAATTGATTTCTATTTTGACAGTGCCAAAAACAAATCGGCAGATGGTGTTTCTATTTTAGTGTAGTGTTACACCGGTAATTGATTTGATTCAGTAATAGATTCGGCACTTTCTGTTATAACAATACCTTTTACGCTTTCCTGATGGTTGAAGATATAAACGTATAACAGAAAAAGACCAAGACCTTGAAGTGTTTTTTGAAACCCTTCAAATAGCCAAAATTGCACATACAAGCTATTGGTAAAGCTCAATACATCAGCAAACACAAAACAACACACGATCGTTAAGAATAGGATAGTTTGTGAAGTTTCCTTACTGAGATAGATTGCAAACGCTAAGAAGCCCATTACCAACAACAAAACCCCTTTACTCACGGACAGGGTTAAGTTAACGCTATCGTTAAAACTATCTTGAACATTTACAAACATGGCATACATTAAATAGGTGTTAATGAGCAAAACAATAATGAGATACCACGATACCACGCCTTCAAACTTCACATGTTTTAACTTTCCAATCATTACAAAAACCATCAATGCGTAAGCCCCTATAAACGAGGATTCAGACAGTTTTGATGACAACTCAAAATTGATTGGCACACTACATATAAGACCAACAAAGTATAGAATTAAGATGGCACAAAAAATGGTAGCCATAAGTTTTTGTTTATCAAAATATATGATGAGCAGCGCGGGAATTAACCCCAAAATCACTGCGTTGGAGATAAAATATAATTCATAATAGGAAGAGACCAGGTTGATAGCAACAATAAGTGCCAGCATTATGGAAATCGCCCAATTAGATAATAAGGCATGCCATCTGTTCATGATTTGGTGGATTAAGTAGGTCTGGCAAATATAACAAAAAAAACGAATTTCATCGTATTTAAGATGTGTTTCATCGATAATAATGTTAAATTAAACTTAAAAACCGTCAAATTGTGAGAGCAGACATGTAACGTTCCATTAAAGTAAAGGGTATTAGGACCGCAAAGACTGTTCAGACTAAATACCTTCACGTTGCCAACTAACCATAAAATTTTGTCAGCTGACTTGCAGTTAAAAAGGGTCTAAAGCCTATTACAAAGATTTTCTAAGCAATTTAAGTTTTGGTTATGACATCCTGATATACTCTGTCTTCTTCTAAAGTTTGATCATTGAGACGTGATTGCAAGTAAAAAAACAAGAAGGCTATGACAAGAAATAATGAGCCGAATACATTCAGCACTGTAATTTCCATAACATAGAAATAGGTCAGCTGAATCACTTCGGAAAACATGATAAAAATACAGGCAATCAAGAGATTTATAGCCTTTTGATCATCTTTATCAAAATAGTTGATTAAAGCTACCGTCAATAGAACCATAACCACAGCATTATATACAAATTCCAAAAAATATTCCGCATAGGTAAGTCGGGCTAGAGTTGTATTTGTAACTATGAAGACCACAAAAATGTCCAATGCAATCATCACAACCAAATGTATTGGAAATTTTTTGATAGTTTCCATCACATTCATAAATTGTAGCATCTGTACAATCAGGAATAGATAAGCAAGAATGTATAATGCGTTAGCACCATAATAGTAATAATAAATTGCATTTATTGAGGATGTAGGCAGAACATATCGACTGAAATTTATGATTTCAGCAATACTAAAGGTTAATAAAAATGCTAGAAAGAAGACCCTTTTATTGTCAATTTTATAGCAATATAAAACCGTAAAAAGTATAAGTAATAACACTTTTATTCCTGCTGCTTCAACTTCATATTGGTAAATCTGAAGGACTAAAAGAAGTACAGACAGCGTGATTAAAATCCCTGATAAAACTCTTTTTATAACCATAATACACTATCGATTAAATAGACAAGTAGGACAAATATAATTTATTTTACATGTAAACCGATTTAATACGCGTTTTATCGATCAAAATATTTGATTTGTAGGAAATTTATTCTAAAAATTTTAAAAATTCATATTCTGAAATTATCCGGATCTTCAGTTGTTCAGCTTTGGTTCGTTTACTTGGCCCCATATTGGCGCCCGCAATAACATAACTGGTTTTTGAAGAAATTGAACTCGATACTTTCCCCCCGTTGTCTTCTATAAGTTTCTTTAAGTCGTCTCTGGAAACCGATTCAAACACACCAGAAACCACAAACGCTTGGCCTTGGAGCTTATTTGTTTGACTGGCCAATTCTTCCGAAGAAATTTCCAACTGCACTCCAAAATCTTTCAGACGCTTAACTATTGTAAGATTTTGTTCTAAAGCGAAAAAATCCACTACACTCTCTGCTATTCGAATGCCTATTTCGTCAACGGCGATCAAATCGATGAGCAAAGCAGCTTTCAATTTTTCAATATCCTTAAAGTGTTTTGCGAGTTTTTTAGCTACCGTTTCTCCCACATATCTGATTCCTAAAGCATATAACACGCGTTCAAACGGAATGTCTTTTGAGGCCTCAATACCATTAATCAAATTATCCGCACTTTTTTCAGCCATGCGTTCCAAAGGAATCACTTGTGCTTTAGTGAGTGTATATAAATCCGAATAATCATTAATGAGATTCTCTTTTACCAGTAGCGCCACGGTTTCGCCACCAAGTCCTTCGATATCCATTGCTTTTCTTGAAATAAAATGCTGAATACGTCCCACAATTTGTGGTTGACACCCATTGTAATTCGGACAGTAATGTTGTGCTTCACCAGCATTTCTTACAAGTGGCGTTCCACATTCTGGACACTTCTCGATATAATGAGTGGGTTGTGAGTGTTCGGGACGCTTCGTGAGGTCCACGGCAATAATTTTAGGAATTATTTCTCCACCTTTTTCCACAAAAACGACATCCCCTTCTCTAATGTCTAATTTTTCAATTTGATCCGCATTATGCAACGATGCCCGTTTTACGGTAGTTCCTGCTAATTCTACAGGTTCTAAATTGGCCACCGGAGTGATGGCACCTGTACGTCCCACCTGATAGGTAATTTCATTTAACCGGGTAGACACTTGTTCAGCCTTAAACTTATAGGCAATAGCCCAACGTGGCGCCTTTGCAGTAAATCCTAATTCGTCCTGCTGATGTAAGTTGTTAATTTTAACTACAACACCATCTGTCTCGTAAGGAAGATCGTGCCTATGAATATTCCAATAGTCAATAAATTTCAGTACACCCTCTATAGAATTTACCAAAACCGCCGCCTTTGGCACTTTAAACCCCCAAGCTCTCGCCTTTTCCAAGCCTTCAAATTGGGTCTTAATATTTAAATTAGTGCCTGTAATGTTATACAGCAAACATTCTAGAGGTCGTCTTGCCACCTCTGCACTGTCCTGAAGTTTTAAACTTCCAGAAGCAGTGTTCCTCGGATTTCGGTAAGGTTCCTCTCCTATTTCAATACGGTCTTCATTCATTTTAAGAAACCCCGCAAATGGTAACACGATTTCTCCCCGAATATCAAATTTGTCCGGATAATCACCTTTTAAACGTAAGGGCACAGAGCGAATCGTTTTAATGTTTGCAGTGACATCATCACCTTGTACGCCATCTCCCCTAGTGACCGCTTTTTGCAAAGTTCCGTTTTCATAAGTCAAACTAATGGAGGCGCCGTCATATTTTAGCTCACATACAAACTGTAATTCACCATCAATCCCCTTTTTGACACGCGTTACCCAATCCAACAAATCTTCTTTTGAATAGGAATTATCTAAAGAATACATCCGATGTTCATGGAAGATCGTATTAAAAGTCTTGGTAATTTCACCTCCTACACGTTGCGTTGGTGAATGCGGATCCGCATATTCTGGATGTGCGTCTTCCAGCATTTGTAACTCTTTTAACTTCAGGTCAAAGTCATAATCGCTAATAACAGGCTGATCTAGTACGTAATAATTGTAATTGTGCTGATTGAGTTCGTCGCGAAGCTGTAAAATATGCTGTTGAATATCCATTAAGTAAATTGAAAAATAAGTTGTGTTTGTGAGTCATTTATGAAACCTCTAAGATACTAAAATGACCTTCAAGACCATAGATACACTTATTATTTTTATCCGTTAATTCATACCTAACCTTATCATAGACGCTCAAACAAACAAGAATGCTAAAACTTAACTTTCTCTAACAGTAACAGATTGTAAAGGTCAATACCGTCATTGGAAACCAATTTTTATAAAATAGAAGTTTTATGGTCTTAAAAATAATTTCAGCATTTTATCTCCACCCTCGCCTATGTCTTTAAAAATTCCGAACTTTGGTAACCTATTCAAAAACCATTAGCATCTCAATTAATACTATAAACCTATGCAACTCGAAATCTGCGCGTCCAACTACCAATCCGCAATCAACGCGCAACACGCTGGTGCGCATCGTGTTGAACTATGTTCTGAACTCGCGGTAGGTGGCATTACACCCTCCTATGGTTTAATAAAACAGGTCATGGAAACACTGTCAATTCCTGTTTTTGTACTGATCAGACCACGCAGCGGCAACTTCACCTACTCTGAACAGGATTTTGAAATCATGAAGCAGGACATTCAAATATGCAAAGAACTCGGTTGCCATGGTGTCGTTTCCGGCGTTTTAAACCTCGACAATACCATCGATTCCGAACGGACAAAAGAACTTGTCGCTCTGGCAAAACCTATGGCATTCACTTTTCACCGTGCATTTGACTGGACACCAAATCCGTTTGAGGCCTTGGATACTTTAATAGATTTAAAAGTGGATCGTATTTTGACTTCGGGGCAATCCAATTCTGCCGAAAAGGGTATTTTAATTTTAAATCAATTACAGAAAATGGCGAATGACAAGCTGATTATTCTTCCTGGATCTGGAATCAATCGGAATAATATTTTAATTTTTAAAGGTGCCGGATTTACGGAAGCACATTGTTCTGCCGTACTTTTGCCACAAGTACAAGCCACGGCGCCAATCCCAATGAATACCCCAAAATTTTTGAACGATGGTCAGGAAATGGCTTCCAGCCCCGAGATGATTACTTCAATGCTGCAACTTATCCATGATTAACCGCTTATTTTTTTTTCTTATTATTCTACTGTGTTATGGCTGTCAACATAAAGACATCCCAGAAACCATTGCATTGGCTAACGATTGGCACTTTAAAAACCATACGGATTCTACATGGTCTAAAGCCCGCGTACCCGGAAATGTCCATTCTGATCTGTTTAGAAACAATTTTATAAAAAATCCGTTTATTGGTAGCAATGCCTTGGAATTGCAATGGATTTCAAATACCGATTGGGAATACCGTACAGAATTCCAACTCGATAACACTATTCTGCGCAAAAAACATATTGAACTTAATTTTGAAGGTTTGGATACCTATGCTACGGTATATTTAAATGACAGTATCATTCTGAAATCCAACAACGCTTTTCGGACATTTCATGTTGATGTCACTAAACTTTTAAAAAAGTATAATTATATGCACATTATTTTTGAAAAAACCTCCACTTATGAAACCATAGCAAAAGCCAAATTGCCTTATGAATTACCCGAAGGCAACCGCATATTTACCAGAAAAACGCAGTTTCAATACGGTTGGGATTGGGGTCCCATACTCAATACCTCAGGAATTTGGAGACCGATAACCCTCTCCGCATGGAACGATTTTAAAATTCATGATGCGTACATTGAACAAACAGAACTCTCAGACGACCTCGCTAAATTTAAAATTGATCTAGAAGTTTCTTCGTCTTATAAAGACCCTATTACTTATGAAATTTACGTGAATGGGGCATTGAATTCTGAAATTTCTAAAACAAGCTCTTCAGAAATCAACTTTCAGATTGAAAATCCAACCTTATGGTGGCCACATAATATAGGTACACCCTATTTATACGACATTAAAATCATCGCTAAACATAACAGAACCACCTTAGATACTATTTCTATAAAAAAAGGAATCCGAACTATTGAGCTTATAACTGATAAAGACAGCATTGGTCAATCCTTCTATTTTAAAGTTAATGGTGTAGACGTGTTTATGAAAGGTTCCAATTACATTCCACAACATAGTTTGCAAGACCAAGTGACGCCTGCACATTATGAACAACTCACCCAGAACGTGGTTGATGCCAATATGAACATGCTCCGCGTATGGGGTGGCGGCATTTATGAGGATGACCTGTTTTATGACTTGTGTGATGAAAAAGGCATTTTGGTTTGGCAAGACTTTATGTTTGCTTGTGCGATGTATCCTGGTGATGCGGAATTTTTAGAAAATGTAAAACGAGAAGCTCTTGACAATGTGAAGCGATTACGCAACCATGCGTCGATTGCTTTATGGTGCGGCAATAATGAAAATAATGAAGCCTGGCATAATTGGGGTTGGCAAAAGGGACGGTCAGAAGCCGAAAAAACAGAAATCTGGGACAATTATCTTAAGGTTTTTGATACGATGCTACCAAATATTGTCAAATCGTACACCAATACTGATTATTGGGAAAGTTCTCCAAAACACGGACGCCTAAATCCGTTATACAAAACTGAAGGCGACGCCCACGACTGGTGGCTTTGGCATAGTGGGTACCCATTTGAATATTTGGAAGAAAATGTGCCGCGGTTTATGAGCGAATTCGGTTTTCAAGGCTTTCCCAGTTATGAAGTAATGCGTTTTGTCAATCAATCGGATGCGATTAGTATGTCTTCTACAGGATTTTTATCGCACCAAAAACATATCCGAGGATTTGAGTTGATTAAGCAATATATGCAACGGGATTTTCCTGTTCCTGATCAGCCGGAAGATTATGTATATATGAGCCAACTGCTGCAGGCCTTCGGAATGACCAAAGGATTTGAAGCCCACAGGCGAGCCAGACCGTATAATATGGGCACCTTATATTGGCAACTTAATGATGTTTGGCCGTCAGTATCTTGGGCAAGCCTTGACTATATGGGTAATTGGAAAGCACTGCATTATTTTACAAAGAAAGCTTTTGAGAATGTATTGATTTCGTCCTATGCGACGAACGACACTTTAAAAACTTACATCATCAATGACAAACTTCAACCTCTACATGGTAAACTGCACATCCGAATTTTAGATTTTAGCGGGAATGAATTATCCTCGGTAAAGAAAAATATTGAGGTTGCTAAAAACAGCAGTGAAGTCAAGCATGTTTTAGATTTAAAGAACTTTGATTTTGATAAGAGTAGCGTTGTAATTGTGACCACATTTAATGATGAAACTTCCTATTATTATTTGGACAGACCAAAAAACTTAAAACTTCAGAACGCAAAGATTATAAAGAGAATCATGAAGACGGACACTGGCTTTACTATTGAAATTTCTTCTAATACCCTCCAAAAAGGTGTGTTTTTAAACACAGCAGCACAAGGACATTTTAGCGATAATTTTTTCGATCTGCTCCCGAACCAAACACTTCATATTGATTTCACAACGGAAGCCACTTCGTTAAAAGATTTAAACATCAAAACACTCAATGAGTTTATTGATGTCGAAAAACATTTATAATTATGAGTGTCCGGTAAAAAAGGTAAAAAGTTTACAAACCCATTAAAGCAAGATCTGGTACGAGATCTTAAAATGATTCCTTGCTTTTTGAAACCAATGTCACTTAAAGTGATTGGGGAAATTTAATTTAGAATAACTACTATTTATCAGTCAGTTACAATCAAAGTCTTTGTTCTTTTCCCGATAGTTCGGGACTATAAGCGCAGCGCCTGCCTGCCGGCGAGGCAGGATCTTAATTCTTTATCAGATAATAATGATTTATAATTAAGGTTTCTTAATACCTGACACCATGCGGTCATTCCCAAACATATCCTTTTTAAGCTCAACGGCCCCAAATCCCGATTTCTCGAGCAACTGAACCATTTCTTCTCCTAAATATTGGTTGATTTCAAAAAACAGTCGTCCGTTTGCTTTGAGATTTTTGGCGGCAAAATCTGTTATCGCCTTATAAAACACAAGTGGGTCATCATCTTCCACATATAGCGCTAAAGCAGGCTCATGTTTCAATACGTTGGCACTCATGTCAGCTTTTTCTAATGCTCTCACATAGGGAGGGTTTGACACAATCACATCAAATGTCTTATTTTCTAGTCCCACCTCAGGAGCATTGTGCTCCCAATCTAAAATATCAAATTCAATAAATTCAGTGTTGACTTCGTTTAATTTGGCATTGATTTTGGCAACCGCCAATGCTTTTTTACTGACATCCATTGCGTATACTGTAGCATCAGGTTTATGTTTCGCCAAGGAGATGGCAATGCACCCTGTTCCTGTACCGATATCCAAAATAGAAATAGTATCAGTTGAAGACGTGGCTTCCGTAACCCATTGCACCAGTTCTTCAGTTTCGGGTCTTGGTATTAACGTATTTTCATTAACCTTAAATGAGAGTCCGTAAAATTCAGTAACACCCATAATATATTGAATGGGTTCCTGTTTTTTGAGTCGCTTGATCGCGTTGTCAAACTTTTCAGTCTTCTTTCCAGAAATAGAGGCGTACAGATTCAGAGGGATTTCATAGCCTTTCATTTTCAGAAAACATTCAGACAATAAATTGAAAAATGACTGTATTTCCGTTTCCGGATAGTCCTCTTTCAAAGAGGTGTAAAAATGTTCTCGCAGTGTTTTTAATAGCATTATAAAGATTTTATCATCCAAACATTACAAGAATAATGTCCTGTATCACCTAATGGGCCATCCAAATTTTCAAAACCAGATTTAGCGTAAAGCTTTGTAGCGTCTATCATATAGGGTAAAGTTTCTAAATAGCATTTGTCGTAACCAAGAGATTTTGCTTTTCTTAAACATACATCCATCATCTTAGCACCAAGACCTTTTCCTCTAGCCTCTGGCAAAAAATACATTTTTTGCAGTTCGCAAATGTTACCCTCATTATTTTCAAGAGGTGCCACGCCGGCCCCTCCTATAATTTTACCACCATCATCTACTACAAAATAGATTCTATCGTCCTGGGCATAGGTAGCTGTCATGATATCAAGCGCTTCATCGGCATAAGCGGTGCCCACTTTTGGCGCTCCCATTTCAACCAATACAGCACGAATGACCTGAGCTACTTGCGCATCATCTTCCATTTTAATTTCTCTGATCAGGATAGGGGCTTTGCTCACGATATTATGTTATTTTTGTCCCGATAATTATCGGGAGTGAATATACATGAAAAATACATAAAACGCTGCATAGACATTGGCAAAAATGGATTGGGGACCACTGCTCCCAACCCTATGGTGGGATGCGTTATTGTGTATGAGAACAAAATTATTGGCGAAGGCTTTACAAGTCCGTTTGGCGGCGCTCACGCTGAAGTAAACGCCATTAATAGTGTAAAAAATCAATCCTTACTCTCAAAATCAACCCTTTATGTTACTCTAGAGCCTTGCTCCCATTATGGCAAAACACCGCCTTGCGCTGACGCCATTATAAAATTCAGCATCCCTACAGTTATCATTGGCACTATTGATACCCATAGTAAGGTGGGTGGAAAAGGTGTGGAAAAACTAAAAGCTTCTGGATGCGAGGTCATGGTTGGGGTTTTAGAGAACGACGTAAAAGTACATCATAAGCGGTTTTTTACCTTTCATAATAAGAGACGTCCGTATGTTATATTAAAATGGGCAGAAACCTCAGATGGTTTTATTGCCCCTCAAACTAAAAATGAGAAAAAGCCCGTATGGATCACCAACCCTATTTCTAGGCAATTGGTCCATAAATGGCGGTCTGAAGAACAAGCTATAGTAGTTGGAACCAATACTGTTTTGGAAGACAATCCGAGTTTGACGGTAAGAGATTGGTCCGGAAAGAATCCCATACGCATTGTTTTGGATAAACACTCAAGAGTTTCTAAAGATGCTGCGATATTAGACGACAAAGCAAAAACTATGATCATCTCCAATAAGGGAGTTTCTGGAGTTTCAGAAACAGAAAATTTTATTTTGGAATATTTAGATTGGAATTTAAAAAACAGCATTGCGCAACAAATTTGCAATATCCTCTTCCAAAATAATATCAATTCCGTCATCATTGAAGGCGGACGACAAACCTTGCAAACGTTTATCGATGAAAACCTTTGGGATGAAGCCCGCATATTTACAGGACCCACAACTTTTGGCTCTGGAACCAAATCCCCAGATTGTTCTGGCAAATTATTATCACAAGAAAATATACTAGACGATACTTTAAAAATAATTATAAATGATTAAGAATTTAATATTTGATTTTGGTGATGTGTTTATTAACCTCGATAAAAAAGGCGCCATGGACAGGGCGCTCAATTTATTTGGAATGGATACGCTCTCTGATGAAATTCACGCTATTAACACACTTTACGAACAAGGCTTACTATCTACAACAGAATTCGTGGAATTTTATATGGACAATTTTCCTAATCTCGATGAAGATGAAATTGTAGGCACTTGGAATTATATCTTAAGGGATTTTCCCAACCACAGATTGGAATACGTGCAACAATTAGCCGCCGAAAAAAAGTATAAACTGATTTTATTGAGCAATACCAACGAATTGCATATCAATTGGATTAAAGAAAACGTTGGATTTTTCGAGGAATTTAAAGATAATTTTGATGCGTTCTACTTGTCTCATGAAATTCAATTGCGGAAACCAAACCCAAACATCTACGAATTTGTTTTAAACGAAAACAATATCAAAGCGGAAGAGTCTCTGTTTATCGATGACACTGAAGAAAATATTATTTCGGCAGCAAAATTAGGCATCCATACCTGGCACATCAATCCTGAAACGGAGGACATCTCCACATTGTTCGCTACTAAAAGCGAGTTGTTTTGATCTACCTGATTCTCAGTATTGCGGCATCCTTACTGATTGTTGTTATTTTTAAATTGCTTCAAAAATTTGAGGTCAACACCTTTCAGACCATTGTGGTCAATTATATGGTGGCCTTTGGTTTTGGAATAGCTGCCAACCAAAGTTCGATGGGTATCAATGAGGTTCTGGAAGCCAAGTGGTTTTATGGGAGTGTTCTTGTTGGTGCCATGTTTATAGGTCTGTTTACACTAATGGCATGGACAACTCAAAAAAATGGGCTCTCTGTAGTTTCTGTAGCCTCTAAGATGAGTGTGATCATTCCCATCCTCTTTGGAATACTTTTATACCAAGAAAGCGTTGGCTATCAAAAAATCATCGGAATTATATTAGCCTTGGTTTCGGTGTATCTCGTTTCTGTAAAATCAAAAACCAGTGTCAATTTCAAAAAAAACCTATTGCTGCCGGTATTATTGTTCTTCGGATCAGGAATCAGTGACACCTATATTAATTACCTCCAGAACACAGCCATTTCAGAAGCAAACATTCCCCTGTTTTCAGCCTGTGTCTTTGGCTTTGCAGGAATAATCGGGATCATTATATTGGCCGTGAAGAAATTTAGAAATGAGGTACAATTAGATCCAAAAAGCATATTGGGAGGACTCATATTGGGCTTAGCCAATTATGCGTCGTTGTACTACATCATTAAATCGCTGCAAATGCCTAATATGGAAAGTTCTACTTTCTTCACCCTTAACAATGTCGCCATCGTGATGGCATCCACATTAATAGGTCTTTGGATATTTAAAGAGTACCTGACCAGAAAAAACTGGATTGGTATTGGAATGGCGCTTATTGCCATTTATTTAGTAACTTTTGCCTGAAATGACAGAAAAAGACACGTATATAACCATCACTAAAGCCTCTGAAGAAGTCTTATTTAAGGACAAAAATAGCAAGTTTTTTGGCTATGCTTTTCCGGTAACTTCAGAAAATGCAGTTAAAGTTCATCTCGAAGATTTAAAGAAACAGCACCATTCTGCCAGACATTGGTGTTATGCCTATCAATTTGGCAAGGACGAAAATCAGTACCAATTTAGAGCTAATGATGACGGTGAACCCAATAATA
Source organism: Gelidibacter salicanalis (assembly GCF_016469035.1). Taxonomy (GTDB): domain Bacteria; phylum Bacteroidota; class Bacteroidia; order Flavobacteriales; family Flavobacteriaceae; genus Gelidibacter; species Gelidibacter salicanalis_A. The sequence continues at coordinate 27,102 of NZ_JAEHJZ010000034.1, forward strand.
GTGCTGGTATGCCAATTTATGGACAAATTCAATCCTTTGACGTTACCAATGTGCTGATTGTAGTGGTTCGGTATTTTGGAGGTGTCAAATTAGGTGTTGGCGGACTTATAGCCGCGTATAAAACCGCGGCACAAATGGCTTTAGAAAATTCCAAAATTGTCACTCGCACCATAAATCAGGACATCAAACTCAAATTTGAGTACAAAGACATGAACAAAGTGATGCGGGTAATTAAGGAAAAGAATTTAAAGATAAAATCTCAGACTCTAGAACTCGACTGTACCATCATCATTTCAGTGCGACTTAAAAAAACAAAAACTGTTTTGGATACCTTCAAATCTATTTTTGGCGTTCAGGTAGACCTCTTGAACAATTAATTCTGCAATTTGTCTAAAAGAGATTTTGGGCACCTTGTGGGTCTATTTTTAACAATATCTATAAACACCAATACGGTGTTTCCCAATGTTAAAATTTCGCCCGACTGATTGGTGATTTCATAGTTAAATTCTATACTTGCGGATGGTAATTTTACCAATTGGGTTTTTACTTTAATTAAGTCATCATAACGGGCTGGTTTTTTGAACTCTACATTCAATTTACTTACCGGAAGCATAAGCCCATCTTGCTCCATTTGCTTATAAGAAACCCCTAATTTCCTTAGCCATTCCACACGTCCAACTTCAAAATACTGGGCATAATTTCCGTAATATACTATGCCCATCTGGTCGGTTTCGCCATAACGTACTCGAAGTTGTATTTCATCGGAAAATAAAGATTTTGACATGTTTCTTTGATTTATTTTTTGTACTTTCATCAGGATTTAAACATGGGGAAAAAATACTGGAAATTCAATAGCATTTGATTTTTTTTTTCAGAATTTTGTTCACATATTTGTCTCAGAAAATATTCAAGAGAAAACACGAATTTCTCTTTATTTTGCTAATCTGACTAACAACCAAAAAAATTAACTTTTATAATGGAGGTAACTGCGCAATCGGTTTGGAATAATTGTCTGTCTTTTATAAAGGACAATATACAACCCCAAGCATACAAAACTTGGTTTGAACCTATTACAGCAGTCAAGCTTACTGACCATGCGTTGAGTATCCAAGTACCCAGTAAATTCTTTTACGAATGGCTTGAAGAACATTATGTTAAAATCTTAAAAGTTGCTCTTAATAAGGAACTGGGAGAGCGGGCCAAATTGGTTTATGTCATTAAGATGGAAAACACTTATGGCAATAAACAACCCTTTACAGAAAGAATACCGAGCTCTAGCAGAGGTGCTGTAAAATCCCAGAATGTTGATATCCCCTTGAATAATAAGAATCCGGAACTGAAAAATCCATTTGTTATTCCTGGAATCAGAAACGTAAAGATTGAATCTCAACTCAATCCTAATTACAGTTTTGACAACTTCTTGGAAGGCGACTCAAACAGATTGGCTAGAAATGCTGGTTTGGCTGTGGCCAATAAACCAGGAGGCACATCATTTAACCCATTGTTGATATTTGGCGGGGTTGGTCTTGGTAAAACCCACTTAGCACACGCTATTGGAATTGACATCAAGGATAAATACCCAGAGAAAACCGTCCTTTATATTTCCGCTGAAAAATTCACACAACAGTATATAGATTCTGTAAAGAAAAATAATAGGAATGATTTCATCCATTTCTATCAGATTATTGACGTCCTCATTATTGATGATGTTCAATTTTTATCTGGAAAATCAGGAACTCAAGACGTATTCTTCCACATTTTTAACCATTTGCACCAAAACGGAAAGCAAGTCATTTTAACAAGTGACAAGGCCCCGGTAGACATGCAGGATATTGAACAGCGTTTGTTATCGCGATTCAAATGGGGATTATCGGCAGAATTACAAAGTCCTGATTTTGAAACCCGAGTATCTATCCTGAAAAATAAACTTTATCGTGATGGGGTTGAAATGGAAGATGACATTATTGAATATGTTGCGAAACACATCAAAACCAACGTTAGAGAATTGGAAGGCGCCATTATTTCCTTAATCGCACAATCTTCCTTCAATAAAAAAGAAATTACGATTGCTCTCGCCAAAGAAATTGTTGAGAAATTTGTTAAGAATACCAAACGTGAAGTGTCTATTGACTACATCCAAAAAGTAGTTTCTGATTACTTCCAAATGGATGTGAGCACTTTACAGTCCAAAACCCGTAAGAGGCATATCGTTCAAGCAAGACAGCTCGCGATGTTTTTTGCTAAGAAATTCACCAAAGCATCTTTGGCAAGTATTGGATCTCAAATTGGTAAACGTGACCATGCCACCGTATTACACGCTTGTAAAACGGTTGACAACCTCTCCTCTACTGACAAACAATTCAGAAAGTATGTTGAGGATATTTCTAAAAAATTGGCGCTTTAATCCCAATTTTAGATAGGTTTCATTCGTAAAAAAACAAAAAAGTATCATGACGAAAATACTAATGGTTTGCTTAGGTAACATTTGTCGATCGCCATTAGCGCACGGTATCCTAGAATCTAAGCTTCCTTCTGATAAATTTGAAATAGACTCCGCTGGTACTGGAGATTATCACATAGGCAAATTACCTGATCATCGTTCTATCGCCACTGCAAAAGCCAACGGCATCGATATTTCTAGCCAGAGATGTCGACAATTTCAACAATCTGATTTTGATGTCTATGACATTATTTATGTTATGGACCACTCCAATTATGATAATGTTGTTACTCTAGCGCGAGATGCAGATGATGTTTCTAAAGTGAAATTGATTTTAGAAGATGTTGCATCTGCAGATAGTTTAGAAGTTCCTGACCCATATTGGGGAGGTGCTGAAGATTTTAATAAGGTCTACGCACTTTTAGATTATGCCTGCGATAAAATAGCTGTGAAATTAACTCAGTAACTTCACCTTGATCTTCATCCAGTCTCTATTTTATACTGATTAAGAATCATTATTGTCCGACTAAAACACAAAATTGATTAGTAGTAATGAATGGGACCAACAAAAGCATCCCTAATTTGGATTTGTTCAATAGCAAGGGTCTTTCTCAAAATAAGCTTAAATGTGGGTTGGGAGGTTTGGTGGTAAGTTCCTTCCATTGTTTATTGGGATTTGCAAGGAATTTGAACAGATCGATATAGGTCATCAGGTGGAAGCGCACCATCAATACCATATTGGAATAGGCCCATCCCCTTTTAGTTTTTCGCCGTACCACTACTAGCATTAAAAGCTGAATGATGAGCCCGCACCAAATCTGTATTTCTATGGCATTCTGATTGTCCCCCAGAAAGTATTTAAGAGGAAAGTTCTGTTTGAATGGCCCTATTTATATTTGCAAAATTGATATTGGAATTCGATAACACCTTACGACCTATCAATACGTTAATAATCTGAACAGCCCCTCTTTTAGAAATTTCACGAATGCTCGAAACATTCTCAGAATATTCTAAAGTATGATGATCCATTTCTTTTGCGATATCACAACTAACGTCATATGATTCCTGTTTTGCAATGGCTTTCCCTTCTAAACCATCAAAGCTGTCTTCGCCATTTTCCCTACTTAAATGTTTACTGATATCGGCACCATTTATAACTTATATTCCTATCATTTACTTTTCTGTTTTGAGCATAGAAGTAGTAAATAACTCCTAGTAGTAGAATTATTATAATTACAAGAATAGTGATCACTTTTTAATTTTTTTTAAACTGAGAATTTATTGTTGTTTGTCATGACTTTTTCGTCTTGATCCAAGTAAAATCTTTATTTGCTGCCAATCAGAGTTCATTATTTTTAGTCTCCTTAAAAGAGTCTCAACTTTTTAATGTTCAAAAGCATCGAAGCATTCTGTTCCTATTCCACCTTGAAAGTAGTTCTCATTTTTTTACCAAGTGTATTAATTCTCATATACTATGATAACTTTTGGCGGATGCAGTATACCTTCATAAATCAAAACACATATTCTATTAATTTGAATTTTCCTAGATAATTATTTTAATCCTAATCGTCATTACCCCGTCATCCCATCCACAAACACCTCAACAAACTCACGCATTTTTTCTAAAATACGCTCCCCTATATGCACCCTCTGATGATGAATAACTTTCGATTTAGGATTTAAACTGTTACATATTCAATTGTTCATCTTCACATAGTTTTCTCTATGGCGAGTATTTTTTGTTCGTGTCAATAGTTTTGGAAATCGTCTTCAATAGTATCTGGATTGTCGATTTTAGGCAGGTTTTCTTCAATAAACTTTTCTATTAACTCGTGTTTACTTCGCAATTGTATATCGCCCGATAGCATGTCTATGCACGTGTTACCACAATAAATCAATTTATAGCATTATGATCTTTTACGGACAATCAAAATTAATAATTACCACGTAGTAATCTTTTTCAATTCATTTTTTTTCTTGAAAATTATAATGAGTTTCCCGTAAACAGGTAAAAAAATTGCAACCCAATTAAAGCAAGACCTATATGAGATCTTAAAATGACACCTTGCTTTTTGAAGCCAATTTTCACTAAGAGTGATTGGATAAATACAGTTTAGAACAACTATTGTTTACCAGTTAATTATAATCAAATCTTTGTTCCCTGCCTGCCAGCGAGGCCGATTTATTCTATAAGCGCAGCGCCGGCCTGCCGGAAGGCAGGTCTTGATTCTTTATCGGTCAATAATGAAACATTATAATGAGGCCAATAGCTCCTCTTATGTTCAGGTTGTCAAAGTCCTTGCTTAATCTCAAGATTAGTATAGAGTTAATAGAATGCGAGCACTTATGACGAACTGTGCTTAAAAGGTATACTTGAAGCCTACTAAATAATCCCCCTCATTGGTGTTAAATGTGAGTTCCATATGCTCTTGTTGATATTCAGTAGTAAAAAGCATGGTGCTTCCAATCCCAATAACTGCTCCCGCGAGTATATCCCAGCCATCATGCTTTTGTGCGTCTATCCTGCTAAAAGCAGTAAACCCTGCTAGGGCATAAGAAGGGATGCTATACTTAAAACCATAGCGCTTGTGAATAAATGAAGCTGCCTGAAACGTTGTGGACGTGTGGCCCGAAGGAAACGCGTTATCCCCATTATCATGAGGTCTAGGTTTATTAACCCCTGCTTTTAATCCGAAGGTCACGGCTTGATTAAACAAAAAACCTTTGGTAAATTGCCATGTGCCCTGTTTGTCCTTTTGGAGCAACGCCACTGTAAGGGCAGCAACAGGAGCACTGACCAAACCAATATCTCCCGCGGTTTCAATACCTGATTTTTGTGCTAAGGCTTGTTGAAAATTAAATATTAAAAAAAGGATAACAAACGGTAAAACATACATGTGTTTTTGCATAATTATAAGAGATGTAAATTACTATGAGGTTGAAACATTTTTCTATCTTAGAAGTTGCTTGATATTGAAGCAAAAGTAGAATTGAAATCTTAAGAAAACTTAAAGGCACTTCCTTGCAACTCATAAACCTTAAACCAACACACTTAACGACTCCTCTTTAAGAGCAACGGACATTGTAAGCACCTCTGTTTTTGACCATCCACCATCTATTTGCGAAGCAAAGAAAGCCCCTCTTTTTCGAGTTAAGTTTAAGGCAGTTGTTTGAAAGTATTTAACTTCCTTTAGCAATTCTGGTTTTTTAAGGAGCATCAAAAGTCCAAAATACAGCATCCTTAATCGGGCAATTTTGGGTACAACAATCACATCTAAAAGTCCGTCTTTTAAAGATGCTTTTGGGGTCAGACTCATGGAATACCCCATGACGTTTGAATTAGAAATAAAGATCAAAAAAGGATGGATCACCACGATATTGTGGTCAATGGCAATCACAACCTCTTCCTTTTTATAATACTCACGAAAAGTTTTATAGCAGGCTTTTACATAGCAGCGCAATGTTCTCTTCTGTGACGCTTCGTAGTTTTCTATCACGTTCGACGTAAATCCAAAATCGATATTACTAAAGAAATAACGCTGATTTACACACCCAACATCAATTTTTGTGCACTGGTTATTTTTAATGATATCCAGTGCTTTTGCAACGTTTATTGGAATATTTAAGTTGGAAGCCAAACCATTGCCTGAACCAATAGGAATAATTCCTAACGGAATGGTTGTTCCTACTAAGAGGGACGCCACTTCATTTACAGTACCGTCTCCCCCACATGCCATAATGATATCAGCGTTTTGCTGGATGGATTCCTTAGTGAGGTATGAAGTATGACCTTTATTTCTTGAAGTCTTTACGGTAACACTGTAGTTTTTAGGTTCAAAATATTTTTATTGATGATTAGTGTTCAATAAATTTATAACCACTGCCATACGCCGTTTTGATGTACTTAGCGCCTTCAGCAGTCAACTTCTTTCGTAAATTATTGATATGAACGTAAATAAAATCAAAATTATCCAGCAAATCACTATGGTCACCCCACAGATGCTCTGCTATGGTTTCTTTGGAGAGCACCCGGCCTTTATTGGAAATGAAAAACACTAATAAATCATACTCTTTTCAGGTCAGTAGAATTGCTTTTCCGTTAACTTACGCTGTTCGTGATTTGGTATCGATGCTGATTTCATTGAATTCAATAAGCGTATTCCCACCAAATTTTCCGCGACGCAGCACAGCGGTGATCCGAGAATTAAGTTCTGCCAGATGAAATGGTTTTGTCATATAATCGTCTGCCCCCAAATCCAAGCCTTCCAACTTGTCCTGTAATGAGTTATTTGCCGAAATAATAATCACCCCGGCACCCTTCTTTTCTTTCTTTAGAATTTTCAGAATATCAAGTCCACTGCCAGAAATGAGGTTAATATCCAATATAACAATGTCATAATCGTACATATGGATTTTATCAGAAGCTTCGTAATAATCAGAAGCAACCTCACAAATGTTTCCATCTCCAGTTAAATATTGGGCGATGGATTGTTGCAAATCAATTTCCTCTTCGGCGATGAGATATTTCATGATTTAAATTTAGATAATAAATTTAAAGGAGGATTCTAAATTTTAATCTAAAGATGACATTGACAGGACATGAGGGACTGAATGAAGTTACCCAATTTTAAAAGTAACCACAGGAATTTCAAAATGATTTGCTATATCTTCACTAATGCTCTGATTAAGGAAATGGGAAAGCCCCTTTCTTCCATGGGTTGTAACACCAATTAGGTCTGCATTGGTGTCATTACAAAAATTCAGGATCCCTTCTTCAATATTTCTATCGGCATATATTGTTGTACGCACAGTATCGGCATTTAAGTTTGAACTTTTTAATAGGGTTGCAAACTTTTGATTAATTTCCCTTGAAGTCAAAAAGGTATGGCCTGGTGTATTTATATAAAGAATTGTCATGTTTGCGCCCAATTTTTGAGACAAATGATAAGCATCCCTTAAAGACTGAAGACTATTGGCTTCCCAATTGGTAGCATACACAAAGTTTTTGACCTCAAAATTTTCATTCCTACTTTTTATAACCAATACTGGAATGTCTGAGGTTCTTACAACTTTTTCTGTATTTGAACCAACAAACACCTCCTTAAACCCAGTGGCACCATGGGATCCCATCACCACTAAATCTGCGTTATGCTTATGGGCAGAACTATTAATGCCTTTAAAATCTAAATGGTTTTGTACAGCTTCCTCATATTTAATACCTTTTAAGATTGGCAGTTGCGCCAATTCCTCAAAACGTTTTTTTGCCAGCTTCATATAATAAACAGCTTCCGGCAAATCGTTTTGATGTGTATTATGTATAGCCTGTACATCGTTGGTTAGAGCGACATCTGGCATCATATTCAACGGGATTTCCAACATGTGCAAAAGCACCAGTTTACTCTTGAATTTTTTAGTCAGTTGCACTGCAATCTCAAGCGCATGATTTGCGGTTTCTGAAAAATCTGTTGGTAAAAGAATTGTATTCATTTTTACGATGCTTAAAATTCACCCTCTTAAAACTATACTTCAATTTACCAATTTATTGCTACTTAAATAAGATTTTAAGGTCTTTTAACACTACAATTCAGTCATTTTTTTTGAGCGCTAATCTGTTTCATAATGTCGTTCATCATTTCTACTTGCAGCTGCTGGATGTTAAGCAATTCCTGTTGTTGATGGATAATGAGATGATCCAATTTCTCATGCAATGTTCGTATTTCAAGTTCTGCTTTTAGGTTGACCATATAATCCATTTTTGCACGCTGTCGGTCCTTTTCCTCCTGGCGGTTTTGGCTCATCATAATTACAGGCGCCTGTAAAGCCGCTAAACAGGATAGGATAAGATTGAGGAGGATAAAAGGATAAGGGTCAAATCCTTTATCTGCAAGAAGTATAATATTTCCAGAAATCCATATAAAAATAAGTACTGAAAATATAATAATAAATTTCCAACTTCCACCAAATGACGCCACTCGATCTGCTAAACGCTGACCGTAATTTCCTGCAATTTGATCATTATCAACAAGTGTGCTAGCTGAAATGAGTTCTTGTTTTTCAATACTATCCAACACATCTTCTTCGAGCTTTGTAAGCTCTCCAGCTTCATTTAGTAAGTAGCTTTCCAAATATCTTTGCCGATAATGATTTAATTCAGAAATAGAAATGGTACTGTGTTTTGTAAATTTGGGATGTTCGCTTTTAATAATATTATATACGGAGGTACGAATGGCCTTACCCAAGATCATTTCAGTGATTGGAAATTCAGTTTGGGACAGGCTGCTTTTAAAGGTTTCCATTGCTGATTGTTTTTTAATAATTTCATTTTAAGTAAAATCATCTGTAAGCTTCTGAACCTTTGTAAAATTTAGTGTTTAGCCCAGTGCTGCGATTGAAAGTCCTCAATAAGATTCATTAATGAGTCGCTATGAAAACCTTCAAAAACTTGGTGTTTACTAATTTCTAGAAGGCTGTATTGAAACAGTTCAGTTCAGTTATTCTTTATTTTTGAGATACTGATATTTCCACCCCATGATCCTTATAAAAATAAGAAATTAAAAGACTAAGATCTAAAGAATTTGAAGGTTCAACATATAAATAAATTACACCGTCTTATTTGGTTTCATGACTTTACCCAATACTCGGGTTAAATTGACCAGATCTAAACCTGTATCATAAATGACATATACCTTTATCCAAAACGGGTTGAATTTCTCTTTAAAGAAGCGTAAACTTTTATAATGTCCAAACTGTTTTATCTTTTCGTAAGCCAATTTTAGAGCTTGCTCCGTGATATTCTCTGGTTTTTCAATTCCTGACAAGGGAACCATACCCAAACACATACTATTAAAACCTTGTGTTTTATAATACTGTAACATTTCTGCAATTAAGAAATCCATCGTTCCACTATGAGCATCGGCTATTTTTCGCATTAAATCAAAATTGACCTGCCCTTTTACACTACTCTCTACAACATTAATAAAGGCGACACAATTAGAATTAGCATTTTCAATGGTCAATAGGGTTTGTGTCCGTAATTCACTCTCGCTAAATACACCTTGTGAAAAGCAGAGTTCTTTCCGGTCCATATCTTGTAACCAACTATCCGAAACACTCTTCAATGATTTTAAAAACGCATCGGTTTGAGGTGGATGATTCACGTTCAAGTAAAACCCCTTTTTTTTGAGCTTATTGATAGCATTTCTCAACGGTTTTGCATTCCTGCCTTCCAAACTGAAGGTTTCAAGATTTACAAAGGCATCCTCTCCCAAAAGCAATTTCTTTTTACCAAGGTTTTCATATATTTTAAGGGATTGTTCCGGAATGCGATAGTAAATGGCATTCAAGTTTTTTGAGAGCATTGCAAGTTCAAATTCTTTTATTTTTTCCTGAATAGATTCCGCAGAAAGATGCTTTAAAACTGGATTTTCCAAAACCACCGCATAACTTTTCGTTGCTTTATAAGAGATAAAACCTTCACCATCTTCAAAAAAATAAAACTGCTTGTCTGCATAGGTTTTAAAGTAATCCATTGACGAATTGCCATAAGCCTGGACCATCAATTTAGCCTTTTTAAATTGATTTTCATCCACCACTGATTTTTGCCTAAAACGCTTAAAGAGTAACCAAAAGACATACAGCATACTAAAAACACCAAGGAGATTGATGCTGGTTAAAAAATAGCGCCCAAAAGCTGTCACCGGATGTAAATCTACATCAAGAAGCACGAAGCTTTTGACAGTTCCCAAAATGGATTGGCTTAAAGTAAAATCCATTTTAAAATGACGGGCGTCAAGACTATAAAATCCTAAAACACCGTATATGAGTACACATGCTAAATAAATCAGTCCATTTTGCCACTGTAAATGATTCAAAGGAATGGATCTGATATAATAGGTCCTTCGCTGGTATAGCAACACCAAAATAGTTGCGCTTGCTAATATAGCTTCTTCATAATCAATACCTTTAAACAGGTGTCCTATCAAAGAAAATACGGACAAAACCATGGCCAAATAATAAGAATTTTTATAGCCCTTAATGAGTGCGACGGCAGTAAACATTAAAATAATTCCAATAACAAGTACTGCTGTATTGGACATTTCAATAATATTATAAGGAATAAAATCTTTTAGAAATTTTAGTCTATAATCCAACGCAGGTGTCAATGCTGATAATATATTGACAATTCCCAGGAACAGCAACAAAACAGGTGCCAGCAACTGCATAAGAAGTCCGTCCTTTTTAAATATAATGACAAACAGGCCAAGAATCATCACGCTCCAAAATTCAAAAAATCGAAATAAAAACACTACAGAAAGCGCTGAAACTGCACTAAAATTGAACAACGTGAGCGCATAGGTCAATGCCAGTTCTATGGCCCCAATCCCTCTCAGAAATGGTGAACTCAATAAAATCAAAAGTACCAGGGCATACCCAATAACGGCTACCATTAAAGAAGGTTTTAATCCTAAGGCTCCCGTGGCAATGTACAAATGGGCAATACCAATTACTTCGATCACACCAGAAAGTAATAGAACCTTTAACACCTGTATCTTATCTATGGATTGTTCCTGCAAATCCCTGAGAATCTTTGCAAATTTTGGCGCTCTTTTTACTAGTTGTCTATAGATAAATCCGTGTTTGTTTATGCTTATGATAACGTAAATGAGAGCACCAAAAATGGAGGTGAGAGCTATAATTCCATAAATTACACCCACTTCCATGTTACCTTTTATAGACAGCAAAACGATGGCCGGAAGTGCCACTAGAATACTTGACAGTATTGAACATACCGAAAATATGGTAGAAGCGTAATAAATGTAGTTCTTTCCAATACCCTGTTTTTCTTCAATATCTGTATTGAAAAACAACATATTGGTTAAGGTGCCTGCGGGAATGAAAACACTTATAAAATTCCTTTTTAGATAGAGCAACAAACCAACTCTAAATGGAATTTTTTTTTTGATGGCTTTAAAACTATAGTAATACATCCATCCTTGTACGGCCACAAATAAAAGCACCAATACCATACCGTATACTAACCATACGGTCTTTGCCTGTATTAAGACGCTTTTTACCTGAGTTAATTCGGTGCCTTCATGCTTTACGAAGTAAATAGCCAGAAAAACAGAACCTATACCTAATGCTATCTTTAAGATCCTTTTCCATTGCAATGTGACTTGTTTGCTTGAGGACCGTTTCATGCTTCGCTGGTATTTATTTAAATGACATTTATAAGGTGTATCAAAACTAGGTCATCATTTAAAATTCATTTTCGGTTTTTAAGCCAAGTGTCTAAAGGCTGTAAGACAATATTGACGACAAGAACCAAAGCTGCACTTATGAAGGTCTCCATAAAAAAACCAGCAGCTGCCACACAACCTATTGCCGCACTACACCAAATGGTGGCTGCAGTAGTAAGTCCGTGAACGTTAAAACCTTCTTTAAAAATGATTCCAGCCCCCAAAAAACCAACTCCAGAAACCACTTGTGCAATTATTCGCGTCACATCCACATCATTGGATTCCTGACTGAACTGAATGGAAAGCATGGTAAAAATTGCGGCTCCCGCAGTTACCAACATAGTGGTTTTTAGGCCTGCAGACTTATGCTGCCATTGTCTTTCGAAGCCTATACACAGTCCTGCAAATGCAGCAGCACATAACCGTAATAAGAAATCAGCTGTTGTCATAAAATTAAAGATAGCTTTTTTTTTGAGTTAACTATTTAATTTTAAAATAGTTAACCCGAAATAATTTGTTGTACTAATATTTGCTTAACCAATAGTAATTTTTAGTCTCGAACTCAAAAAAAATCAAAACTGTCAGTGCATTGTCACTTCTGTTCAAGGCATAAAAAAAGCTTTCATAATTTCTTTTATTCTTTTTAGAAGAGTAGGTAAAACCACCAATAAATCTGGCAACACAAATATTAATCCCTCTATTACGGAAATGAGATACTATTAGTTTATAAAATTCTTATTCGCCTTTTGTAATCCAACGTATTTAATCTGTTAAATAATAAGACGGACTTCTCCCAATTCTTCAATTTTAAAAGGAAATCCTTCACCCGGTGAACCAATAAACATAAAGTTGGTTGGGATATTCCAACGTGTCGACAACTCCTTAATTTTCGCTGGGCCAAATATGCCTGATTCTTCAATAAATTCCACACTTATATTGGGATATGCCCTATCTAATGTTTTGATGTCTTTTTTTAATTGCTTGTTGGCACTTTTACCAGCCTCTAAAACGGATACGATTTTGAGTCTTCTGGCCGCTTCATTATTAATGATGTACATGATAACAATATTCAAAGTCACGATATTGTCATGATTTGTAAAAAACACAAATTGCTGTTTATGGACATTATTCAGTAGTTCTTTGATTTTACGATGTAATTTCTCAAACACAAAACCTTTTTCCGGAAAACTATATTCCAACATGATCAATACTGTTTTGTAAATTCGGACCCTGTACAGCATAAAAAACACGATAATAAGGGTCGGAATTAAATATTCCATAAAAATTGCCAAATAATGCGGATTTAAAATCACGTTGCCTATAATAGCCGCCAACACTGCAAAAATTCCAATAAATAGACCCAACCAACTGGATTTTTCTGGTCTTGGTAATCGGGAACGATTAAGCTTTAAGAGTAAATTTCCAATCCCGAATAAAATCATGACTGAAAGAAAAGCAATGGTATACACTCCAGCCAATTTTGCTAAATCGCCTTTGGTGACCAATAAAATAGAGACACATAACACAAAGAATGCTATGAATATTAAATAATTGCTCCCATTCTTAGTTCTTTTTAAGAGGTTTTTTGGCAAGATTCTATCTAACGCCATGCGTTTCATTAGGCCACCTACCCCCACAAATGAGGTCAATACTGCCCCACTTAACACCAAGGAAGCATCAATTGCCACCAGCAATGAAAGCCAATGGCCACCAGCTGTAGATCCCATTACAGAAAGTAAGGCGTCTTGATAGTGGACCACGGTACTGATGGGAATAATTGCCAATGCCAAAAATGCAATCAAAGGATTGAATACCGTGACCACAATCCACATATTTCGTAAGGTTTTTGGGAAAACACCTTTCTGCTGTTCTTCAACATAATTGGCAGAACTTTCAAAACCACTTATCCCGAGCATCGCAGCCGAAAACCCTAAAAACAAAGCACTAAAAATACTGCCTTCTATTGGTAATTTGAAATTTGAGATCAAGGTGCCTGTGCCATTTTCGGCGAAATAAATAAGGCTAAAGCCACAGAGAATGAACAAGGAAAACAAATGAAAAACAAAAATGATAATCGCAACCTTTGAAGATTCGCCTATCCCCAAAATAACCAAGCCCATAAATACCAATAGCAACGCAATGGTTACCGGAAGCACGGGGATAACTGTCCAAATACTATGGGCATATTTTACGGCTTCACTTCCTGAAATCACGGCCGTGGCCATATAAGAGAGTACCGTCAAAGCTGCAGCAAGTGAGGCGGTCGATTTTTTGGTTGTGTTTAACAAGGCATTGTAGGCACCACCATTTAACGGTAAAGCCCCTACAACTTCGCCATAAATTTTTCTGAAGAAAAATAGTACTGTGGCTACCATTAAAAGCGAAATCCATGCGTATTGGCCGGCATAAACAATTGCTAAAGCGGACACATAGAGACAAGAAGAGCTGATGTCATTACCACATATAGCAGTGGCTTCAAGTTGATTGAGCTTTTTTGCCATGGGAAACTAGATTTAAGCTTAAATATATGACCCAAATATGCGATGGGTTTTATTATTTTTCAATATCCCGCAGTGTAAAGTTGGGATGTTTTAATCATAATTATATTACACAGGCAAGCATAATATTTACAGTATTCCCACCTGCTTTTTACTATTGATTTATGCTAGATATCAGCCACGTGTATGCTCTTTATTCTTACCTTGTAATAAACTAAAACAAATGTCCCACCTTGTCGCTCCTTCAATTTTATCAGCTGATTTTGCTCATCTGGCAAACGCCATTGAAATGCTCAATAAGAGCGAGGCAGACCGTATTCATGTTGATATTATGGATGGCGTTTTTGTGCCCAATATGTCTTTCGGTTTTCCCGTACTCAAAGCCATAAAAAAATATGCATCCAAACCTTTGGATGTGCATCTAATGATCATCCAACCCGAACGGTACATCACACAATTTAAGGACGCAGGTGCGGACACTTTAATCGTTCATATGGAAGCCTGCACGCATTTGCATAGCACGCTTCACGCTATTAAACAAGAAGGCATGCTAGCAGGCGTCGCTATAAATCCACATACGGCTATCAATAATCTCGACGCCATTATTGAGGAGGTTGACCAGCTGCTTATCATGTCTGTCAACCCAGGTTTTGGTGGACAGAAACTCATAGAACATACCTATCAGAAAACTGAACTTGCCCGCCATCTAATTGAGAAAAGCGACGCTAAAATAATCATAGGAATTGATGGAGGCGTTGATTTAACCAATGCCAAAAAGCTTATTGCTACGGGCGCTGACTTGTTGGTATCTGGTAGTTTTATTTTTAAATCCAAAAATCCTAACCATACTATCGCCCAATTAAAAGCCCTATAAACACGGCTATTTTAGTTTGAAGTACATGCTGATCACCCCCTTTGCTTTAAGAGGTGGTTGAAGTGAGAATAATGTAAGTTATACATCGGAATATATAAATTTCCCTCAGAATTGATTTTTATCTTTAGTAGAGTGAAATCCAACTCCATGTGATGCATACAAGTCTTCTAAAAAACACGATCGAGCAATTATTTGCCAATGGCAAAGGTATCTTGGCAATGGATGAAAGTACGCCCACCTGTGACAAAAGGTTTTTAGCTCATGGCATTCCCCAAACCTTCGAAATGCGACGCAACTATCGCCAACTCATTGCTACCACCCCAGGATTGAACGAGAGCATAGGGGGTGCAATTTTGTATGACGAAACCATCAAGCAGCAAACCAATAACGGAATACCCATAGCTACTGAATTGCTAAATGCAGGAATTATCCCGGGGATAAAAGTAGATATGGGCTCCAAAGCTTTGGCAGGTTTCCCTAATGAAATGATTACTGAAGGTTTAGATGGCTTGCGAGAGCGATTGGCTGACTATAAAAATTTAGGCGCTCGTTTTGCAAAATGGCGTGCCGTCATTACTATTGGCGATGGTATCCCAACAAAAACCTGTATAGAGGCCAATGTACAGGCCTTGGCTAGATATGCTGCCTTATGCCAAGAGTCAGGCTTAGTCCCTATTGTAGAGCCCGAAGTGTTGATGGAGGGTACTCACTCGATGCAGCGATGTTATGAGGTCACAGAACAAACGTTGAAAGGCCTTTTTGAGAAATTATATCAGTATCGTGTTGATCTTCAAGGCATCATTCTAAAACCAAACATGGTGCTTGCCGGAAAAGAAAGTGGCGAAAAAAAAAGTATTGATGAAGTCGCTGAAGCAACCGTGAAGTGCTTTTTATCTGCTGTCCCAGCGACTGTGCCGGCCATTGCATTTCTCTCGGGCGGACAATCTCCGCAACAAGCCGCCCAACATTTAAATGCCATCAATAAAAGCTATAAAGACCACCTTCCCTGGAATGTGGGATTTTCTTTCGCAAGAGCCATTCAACAGCCCTGTTTAGAGGCTTGGAAAGGACTGGATGCCAATGTAGAAACCGCTCAAAAGTTGCTTTATCATCGGGCAAAACTGAGCGCTCTGGCACATCGTGGCGCCTATAAATTTTCAATGGAAACCAATGGTTTATAAGCCTTGTAATTAGATGCATTAAAACATGAAAACCAAAAATATAATTCAAGAATGTATTGATACAGTTCGAGTGCTATCGGCCGATGCCGTTCAAAAAGCAAATTCAGGGCATCCTGGCACCCCTATGGCACTGTCGCCATTAGGTCATGTGTTATGGTCGGAAATCATGCACTACAATCCCAGAAACCCCGACTGGGCAAATCGTGATCGATTTATCCTTTCCTGCGGGCATGCCTGTATGTTACAGTACAGCTATCTGTTTCTAACCGGATATGACATCACCCTTAAAGACCTTAAAAATTTCAGACAGCTGCACAGCATTACCGCCGGCCATCCTGAATATAGTCTGACGCCCGGCATCGAAGTCACCACAGGACCTTTAGGTCAGGGATTCGCCAATGGCGTGGGAGTGGCCATTGCCGAAAAATATATGGCGGCGCGTTACAATCAGCCGAACTTCAAAATATTTGATTATAAAATTTATGCCATCTGCAGCGACGGCGATGTGATGGAAGGCATTTCGGCAGAAGCTGCTTCCCTTGCCGGGCACCTCGGATTGGGAAATATGATTTACTTCTACGACAGCAACCACATTACCATCGAAGGCAATACAGATCTGACTTTTGATGAAGATGTGGCAAAACGCTTTGAAGCTTATGGCTGGCATGTTCAAAACATTCCAGACATCAACGATTTAGAAGCCATTTCTATAGCCACGAAAAACGCCCAAGAAGATACCAATCGCCCTTCGTTGATCATTGTTCACAGTATTATTGGTTACGGAAGTCCTAATAAACAGGGTACTGCAGCGGCACACGGGTCGCCTTTGGGTGCTGATGAAGTGCGATTGGTCAAGGAAAATTTCGGCTTCGATCCAGATAAAAACTTTAGTATTCCAGATGCTGTTTTGGACTATTACCATAAAGCGGCTAAGACATCCGCAGAAAATGAAAAAGAGTGGAAGGCTCTTTATAAAAACTACAAAAAACGACACCCTGATCTTGTCAAGGAATATGAAACAATCAGTTCGGGAAAATTACCAGACGGTTGGGAAGCAGAGCTTCCAACGTTTATCCAAAGCGACAAAATGGCAACTCGGAAAGCTTCCGGCAAAACTCTGAATGCCATCGCAAAACATTTACCGCAATTAATTGGAGGTTCAGCCGATTTAGCACCGTCTACCGATACGAATCTCGATGCTTACCCATCCTTTTCTACCAAACACCCTAACGGTCGTAACTTCCATTTCGGAATTCGCGAACACGCTATGGGAGCCATACTCAACGGTATGGCACTCAGCAACTACCTCATCCCCTACGGTGCCACATTTTTGATTTTCTCGGATTATATGCGTCCACCCTTACGATTGGCGGCCATTATGAAAATCCGTCCGATTATGGTGTTTACTCACGACAGTATTGGATTAGGCGAAGACGGTACCACCCACCAGCCTATTGAACAATTGATAGCACTCCGTACGATACCAAATTTGACCGTCATCCGTCCCGCAGATGCCAACGAAACCGCACAGGCGTGGCGCGTGGCCATCAATCACACTGAGGGACCAGTGGCCCTTGTTTTAACCCGACAAGGCGTTCCCATCCTGGATCAAAAAAAATATGCCCATGCAAAAAATTTAGAGAAAGGTGCCTATATTCTTTCGGACTCTGATGGTGATCCGGAAATTATATTGATTGCCACAGGTTCTGAAGTCCATTTGATCTTGGAAGCACAAGAGCAGTTGAAAAAAACCAACATTAAAGCGCGCGTGGTGAGTATGCCATCATGGAGTTTATTTGATATTCAAAGTGCTGCATATCGCGAAAAGGTATTACCGAAAAACCTACGCAAACGATTGGCAGTAGAAGCTGGCTCTGCCGTGGGATGGCTAAAATATACGACCGACTATGGGGATGTGATCGGCATCGACAAATTCGGTGAATCGGCACCTGGTGATGAAGTCATGAAAGAATATGGGTTTTCTGTAAAAAATGTCGTAAAACGAGCGAAAACTTTGCTTTCTAATAAGAACTAAAATGAATACTTATGTTGATGTATCCCTTAAACGGATAACAGCGTAGTTCACAAACACACACTGGATAACGCAAGTTTCTCTGCGCCTTTGCGAGGAAAAAACAAATTACAATGCCAAAAAAATCACATAAAAAAATAGGAATCTGTGCAGATCACGGCGGTTTTGAACTCAAAGAAAAGATGGCATCCTTTCTAATTGAAAACCAATTCCTGCCTATGGATTTTGGTGCAAAGGTATTGGACAACACCGATGATTACCCTGACTTCGTCATTCCATTAGCAAAAGCAGTCGCGGTTGGAGAAGTTTTTCGGGGTATCGCCATATGTGGAAGCGGTGTGGGTGCCTGTATTGCAGCAAACAAAATTACGGGGGTGAGAGCAGCCTTGATTGCTGAACATTTTTCCGCTCACCAGGGTGTGGAAGATGATAACATGAACCTAATTTGTCTTGGGGGTCGCATTACCGGATATGCCAGTGCAGAAGAGCTGGTTTTTGCGTTTTTAAACGCCAAATTCATCGGTGCAGAAAGACATGTCAGGCGATTGCAAAAAATTCAAAAACTGGAAAATAAGTAAAGTAATAGAAAGCTGAAGTTTTCAAAAATTTAAAACAAATTATAATGAATCCACTCAATAAAATACAAGAACATGGTCAGAGTATCTGGCTTGATTTACTTGATCGCAACATCATGGACTCTGGCAAATTGCAAAGTCTAATAGATGACGACGACTTACGCGGACTTACTTCAAACCCTTCCATTTTTGAAAAAGCCATTAGCGGGAGCTCGGACTATGACGATGACATTGCCAAACTCTCAGAAACAACAGACACAAACGTCGCCATTTTTTTCGAGATGGCTATTGCAGATATTCAAAGAGCAGCAGATCTGTTTAAACCTGTATACGATAAAACGGAAGGGAAAGATGGCTTCGTAAGTTTAGAGGTATCTCCTTATTTGGCCCAGGATACCGACGGCACCATTGAACAAGCGCGTGAGCTATGGAAAAAGGCAGACCGAAAAAACGTCATGATAAAAATTCCTGGAACAAAACAAGGTCTTCCTGCCATACGTGAATGTTTACGCGAGGGTATCAACATCAATATTACGCTTCTTTTTGGGCTTCCACGCTATCGGGAAATAACCGAAGCTTTTATGGGCGGACTTGAAGATAGGCTCAAAGAAGGACATTCCATAAAGGACGTCGCTTCTGTAGCCAGCTTCTTTCTGAGCCGAATTGATGTAATGGTCGATCCGATGCTAAAGGAAAAAAGTGCTGATCATCTCATTGGAGAAATCGCCATTGCATCAGCAAAAAAAGCCTATCAAATCTATCTCGATATGGTTGCAAGCGATCGTTTTAAAAAGCTTGAAGCAAAAGGCGCACGAACTCAACGTGTGCTTTGGGCAAGTACCAGCGCTAAAGATCCGTCCTTCAGTGATGTCAAATATGTGGAACCTTTAATTGGAAAAGATACCATTAACACCCTACACATGGAAACCATAGATGCTTTTCGGGATCATGGAACGGCAGCCGATACGGTAACCAAAGACATCGAAAGCGCAAATACCGCCATGGATAACTTAAAGAATTTAGGGATTGATATTGATGTAATTACCCAAAAGTTAGAAAACGAAGGCATCGAAAAATTCAACAAAGCCTACGAAAATTTAATCAAAAGTATCGCGGACCAAAAACGCAAGAAAAAGCTAGAGCAATGATCGATTTTAAGGGCTCGAAAATAAAAGTGGTGTTTATGGATGTCGGCGGCGTATTGCTCACCAATGGCTGGGGACATGAATCACGTCAGAAGGCAGCAAAAATCTTTGGATTTGATTATGAGGAGATGGACATCTTGCACCATTTCATTTACAATGTTTGTGAAATTGGGAGCATTTCTTTAGACGACTATCTCGATACGGTGCTATTTAACCAATCGCGCGATTTTACTAAAGTTGATTTTAAGCAGTTTATGTACGAACAGTCAGTAGAATTACCCGAAATGTTGTCCTGGTTAAAATCATGGAAAAAAAAGACCATACTGCCCGTATTTGCCCTTAACAACGAAAGTTTGGAGCTCAATGAGTATCGCATAGAAAGATTTAAACTTCACGATGTATTTGACGGTTTTTTTTCATCCTGTTATCTTCGTTGTAGAAAACCGGATCCGCGTATTTATCAAACCGCTCTAAAAATCACTCGGGTTAATCCAGAGGAATGTCTTTACCTCGATGATAGGCCAATGCTAGTCGATGCAGCAAAAAAACAAGGCATCCGTAGTATGCTTCATGAAAACTATGACAACACAAGATATATTCTTGAGAAATGAACAACCTCGACCCAAGGGCACGAGGTATCAAGTAGAAGTTCCNNGCGTCGGGGAATAAAACCCAAGGATCCCGCTAAAAAGCGGGATTAGTTCAACTAACAATTTTTAATTCATTGCTTCGCAACTTTTAAAAATTGAGTTTCACTAATTTAAAAACACAATAATGACTAAAGAACCTAAAAATACATTCGGAATGATTGGACTCGGCACCATGGGATCCAATCTTTTACAAAACATTGCTGATCACGGTTATAAATGCGCTGGTTACGATATCAGCGCTGATAAAGTAGCGGCACTCAATAAATTAAACCCTGAATCCATTCAAGGTTTTACGGATATGAACGACTTTATCGATAGCTTGTCTTCGCCAAAAGTTGTCATGTTGCTTGTTCCAGCTGGTAAAATTGTCGATGGCGTTATTGAAGAATTAATTGAGGTTCTTGATAATGGGGACATCATTATAGATGGTGGCAATTCGCATTTTACCGATACCGATCGGCGGTATTTGGATTTGGAGAACAAAGGCTATCATTTTATTGGAATGGGCGTGTCGGGTGGTGAAGAAGGTGCAAGACGAGGCCCGAGTATGATGCCAGGAGGCGATAAAAAAGCTTATGGAATTGTAAAACCTATTCTCGACAAAATTGCTGCGCAGGTCAATGGCGACCCTACAGTGGCCTATATGGGAGAACGATCGGCGGGGCATTTTGTGAAAATGGTACACAATGGCATCGAATATGCAATAATGCAATTGATTTCTGAAACTTACGAAGTTTTAAAAAACGGTTTACACCTGAAACATGACGCCATCCACGCCATCTTTGAAAAATGGAACGAAGGCCGATTGCAATCTTACCTTATAGAAATTACCCGCGATATTTTTGCGTACAAAAAAAGGGGGACAGATCACCTCTTACTAGAAGCTATCAAAGACGAGGCGAAGTCCAAAGGTACGGGTAAATGGACCTCACAAGCGGCAATGGACCTCAACCTTCCCGTCCCCATAATTGATATTGCAGTGTCCATGCGCGATCTTTCTAAGTACAAAGATTTGCGAACCACAGCTTCAAGAATGTATCCAGATTCTGAGGAAATCCACTATCATAACAAAAATGATGAACATATCTCCAAACTTGAACAGGCCTTTTATTTCGCCATGGTATCTGCCTACGCACAGGGTATGCATCTCCTCTACCGTGCCAATGAGGAATATCACTACCAGCTCAATCTCGATGTCATAGCAAAAATTTGGCGTGGTGGCTGTATTATTCGTTCAGAATTTTTAGAAGACA
Organism: Gelidibacter salicanalis; assembly: GCF_016469035.1. Classification (GTDB taxonomy): domain Bacteria; phylum Bacteroidota; class Bacteroidia; order Flavobacteriales; family Flavobacteriaceae; genus Gelidibacter; species Gelidibacter salicanalis_A. The sequence continues at coordinate 48,989 of NZ_JAEHJZ010000034.1, forward strand.
TCTATACGGCCTATAAAAAAGATTCAAAATTGAAACACTTGTTTTTAGATGCTGCCATTCATCAAAATCTTGTTGAAAGCATTCCAGGCATTCGAACCGTCGTTTCAGAGGCTGCCCGCAACGGCATTGCCGTGCCGGCATACGCTGCGGCTTTAGGCTATTTTGATAATTTCAGGAGTGAAGAAATGCCTGCCAACCTTATTCAGGCGCAACGCGATTATTTTGGGTCGCACACCTATGAACTTAAAGGAAAAGAAGGCAGCTTTCATACCGACTGGGAAGCTGGTAATTAACTGAGTTTTCCAATTAGTGGATTTTAAATTGACAAGACATGGGAAAGACAACGAATAATAAAGCCAATTCCACAATTTTTATCATTTTTGGAGGTACGGGAGATCTGACCAAACGGAAAATAATACCCGCCCTTTATAATCTTTTTCTGGATGGTTGGTTGCCCGAAAATTTTGCGATCGTAGGCAGTTCGTCAACTCAATTGAACGGCGGCACCTATAAAGGAGAACTATTAGCAGCAGTGAATCAATTTTCACGAAACGGCAAATCCAAAAAAGAAGATTGGGAAAAATTTTCATCCCATATTAGTTTTTTGATTGCCGATCTTAACGATTCTTCAACCTTTAAAGCGTTTGGAAGCGTTATTGAAAACTATAAAAAAGAATGGAAAGAAACACCTTCCATCATTTACTATTGCGCAGTTGCACCTCATTTTTTCTGTACGATTGCTGAGAACATTGCCAAAAGCAAACTCGAAAACCATCCGGAAACGACCCGCATTATCATAGAAAAACCTTTTGGCAGTGATCTTGAATCGGCAAAAGAGCTGAACAACAGATTACTTGACATTTTTGATGAGACCCAAATTTATCGTATTGATCATTATTTGGGTAAGGAAGTCGTTCAAAATATCATGGCCTTTCGCTTTGCGAATGCGATTATGGAGCCGCTTTGGAATCGAAACCATGTGGAACACGTTCAAATATCGGTCACAGAGCAACTCGGCGTGGGCAGTCGTGGTAATTATTTTGACCATGCCGGCGTCATGCGGGATATGATACAAAATCATCTCATGCAACTGCTTTGCATTGTTGCCATGGAGCCTCCCATAAATTTCGAAGCTGATGAGGTGCGCGATCGGAAAGTGGATGTGCTTAAAGCCATGCGTAAAATTGAACCGGGCAAAATTGAAACTATCTCAGCCCGCGGTCAATACAGTTCGGGATGGATAGAAGGTAAAGAAGTTTTGGGTTATCGGGAAGAGAAAAATGTAAACCCCAAGTCCAACACAGACACCTATGCCGCACTAAAACTGTATGTAGATAACTGGCGTTGGCAAGGTGTACCTTTCTATTTGCGAACAGGAAAGCGACTCTTTAAAAAGGCCTCCATCATTACTATCCAATTTAAGGAAATTCCACACAATATCTTTACTTCTGAGGATTCCGGAGTGCCCAAACAGAACCGTTTGGTGATCAGCATCCAACCTGATATGTCGATTCGTTTTCAATTGCAAAACAAAAAACCAGGGCTTGAAATGACATTAAACACGGTGGATATTGCTTTTGATTATTCTGGAAGTAAAAAATCAGATGCACCTGAAGCCTATGAGACCCTTCTACTCGATGCCATTACTGGGGATCAAACTTTGTTTATGCGAGCAGACCAAGTAGAAGCTGCCTGGGAATTGATTATGCCAATCCTCAACTATTGGGAGAAGAATACCAATTCGAATTTTCCAAATTATACAGCGGATTCTTGGGGACCCCAAAACGCTGAAGCCCTAATTGCAAAAGATGGTTACCATTGGTTTAACCTTCCAGAAAAAAATAAAAAAGACTAATTATGAATATCAAAATTTACGACAACACTAATGATTTAATAACGGCTTTAGCTCAAGCCGTTTGTGATGTTGCGAAAGAAGCCATTGCCACGCGTGGACAGTTCAACTTTGTATTGTCAGGAGGAAGTTCGCCCCGAAAACTTTATAAGTTATTAGCCTCAGAACCCAATAAAAACCAAATCGATTGGGAGAACACCTGTTTTTTCTTTGGTGATGAACGCTTCGTTCCAAAAGGCAATTCCCAAAGAAATTCGCTTATGGCAAAAAAAGCTTTATTCGATCCTTTAAAAATTAAGAATTCGCATATTTTTAAAGTTGATACTACTGGTTCTCCTGAAGAGGCGGCTCAAAAGTATGCGGAATCTATAGCAGCACATTTTCAAAAAACACCAGTGGAATTCGATTTTTTGCTTTTAGGAATTGGTGAGAATGCGCACACCGCCTCCCTATTTCCGAATACTGATGTTTTGGATGAAACCGAGGCTACCATCAAATCAGTGTTTGTAAAAGAAGTGGACATGTATCGGATTACGATGACCGCACCGCTAATCAATCAAGCCAAAAATATTGGCTTTTTGGTTTTTGGAAAAGATAAATCAGAGGCTGTGTTTCAAATTTTGGAAGATAAATCGGGTTCAGTAGTGCAGTATCCGGCCCGTTTGATCAATTCTGATGACCACAAAGTGGTTTGGTATTTGGATACGGCTGCGGCTTCAAGGTTGTAATGAGACCTGACACTCCCGATCGCTATCGGGATAAAACTTGGCAGGTCTGGGTACCAAAAATGAATTAATAATTAATGAACTACCTCGACCCAAGGGTACGAGGTATCAAATTAGAAATACTTTTTTTACTCTGACGCAGAGCTTTAAGGAATAAAACCCAAAGATCCCGCTGAAAATCGGGATTAGTTCAACTATCAATTTTCAATGCTTTGCTTCGCAACTTTTAAAAATTGAGTTTCACTAATTTAAAACGTCAAATTATGTTTCCTAAAATCAATCCCTCAGAAACCCCCGCTTGGAAAGCATTAGTTGCGCATCAAAAAGAAATGAAAAACGTCCAAATGAAAGACCTCTTCGAGAAAGACCCAAAACGGTTTGAAAAGATGTGCATCGTTTTTGGAGAGGTTCTTTTTGACTATTCCAAAAACATCATCACCGAAAAAACCCTTGAGAAGTTGTTGCAATTAACAGAAGATTGCAAGGTAAATGAAGCACGGGAAGCCATGTTTGCTGGCGAAAAGATCAACCAAACTGAAGATCGGGCGGTTATGCATACGGCGTTAAGAAGCTTTTCGGACCAACCGATGACGATAGATGGCAAAGACATTATGCAAGAAGTTCGAGCGACGCGTCAGAAAATGAAAACCTTTTGCGAAAAAATCCACAGCGGCGGATGGAAAGGTTATAGCGGTAAAAACATCAAGACTATTGTAAACATCGGCATTGGCGGCAGTGATTTGGGGCCCGTTATGGTCACTGAGGCATTAAAACCGTATTGGATAGAAGGCATTCAGGCCCATTTCGTTTCAAATGTGGATGGGACTCAAATTGTGGAAACACTGAAAGATTTGAATCCCGAGGAAACGCTGTTCACCATTGCTTCTAAAACGTTTACGACTCAAGAAACCATGACCAATGCCCACACCGCACGGGATTGGTTTTTAAAATCTGCCAAGGATCAAAAATTAGTAGCCAAACATTTCGTGGCACTTTCTACAAATGAAGAAGGGGTAAAAGCATTCGGAATTGCACCCGAAAACATGTTCGTGTTTTGGGGTTGGGTAGGCGGACGTTACAGTCTTTGGAGCAGTATCGGACTTTCCATTGCGCTGACCATTGGTTACGACAATTTTGAGCAATTGCTTAAAGGTGCCGCATCCACCGACCATCATTTTAGAACGGCCGATTTTGAAGAAAACATTCCCGTGATTATGGCACTTATAGGAATATGGTACACCAATTTCTTTGGCTCTGAAACGGAAGCTATTTTGCCTTACGATCAATATATGCACCGTTTCCCAGCCTATTTCCAACAAGGAAATATGGAAAGTAATGGTAAACATACTGACCGTAACGGAAACGACGTCTCCTATAGCACAGGTCCTGTTGTTTGGGGCGAACCCGGAACCAATGGCCAACACGCCTTTTATCAATTGGTCCACCAAGGCACACATATAATTCCTTGCGATTTTATTGCGCCTGCCATAAATCACAACCCAATTGGTGAGCACCATTCCATATTAATGTCCAATTTTTTCGCCCAAACGGAAGCACTCATGAATGGAAAAGATGCCGATCAAGTAGCCTCTGAACTGAAAGATGACAAGATGAATGAGGCACAGATGAAGAAATTGATTCCCTTTAAGGTGTTTACGGGGAATAAACCTACCAATTCCTTCTTGCTTAAAGAGATTACGCCCTTTTCATTAGGCGCTCTCATCGCACTTTATGAACATAAAATATTTGTGCAGGGTGTTATTTGGAATATTTTCAGCTTTGACCAATGGGGTGTGGAACTCGGTAAGCAATTGGCAAAAAAAGTATTGCCAGAATTGGAGAATGACACTAAAATTGAATCGCACGACGCGTCTACCAATGGATTGATCAATGCGTATAAAAAGTGGCGAAAATAAGTAAAGTCGATTGATGATTGGCAATTTGAAATCTTATTACAAACTTTTGATTTTTTATGGTTGGTAGGTTGGTAGGATGTCTGGGATTTGCATTTTAGCCACACCTATTCTATTATCGGCCATTCCGTAATACACATCAACTCTATTGGGTTGACCAATATCATCTCTACGATCTGTTCCTGTAGGAAATACAACATTGCCAACTATTCCAATTCTTTCGTCAGGCAGATTGGGAATCAAAATGGGTTCAGGTGATCGATAGATGACTTTTTGGGGTTGTGTTTCTGACAAAATCATGGCACCAGCAGAATAATAAAACGCAGGCTGATGTTTAGTAGAATCTTCGTGTTTTTGAACGCCATGATAGACCAATAACCAACCATGTTTTGTCAAAATGGGCGGTGCACCACCGCCTATTTTCAAATTTTCCCATGGGTATTCAGGATGCGCCAAGCAATGGTGGGAAGTGAATCTTGCATTTTCTAAGGATGTATCCTTCCCTTTTTTAAGATTGAAATACGAGATCCAAATACTTTCTTTCTGATGATCTACTTTATGAAGGTCATCGTTTTTCACTATTTCTTCTGGTCGGGTACCTGGAAACAACGGCCTATTTAACATGGCCAAAGACATATGGTTATGCGGACTTGGGAGATCGGTTGGAAAGAAGCTGGCGTCTTTATTATCAATTCCGTTAAAATCAACATCTTTATAAGCAGAAAAGCACACAAGTCCCATCCGTTCCCAATTAAAAAGATCTTTAGATCGTGCCATAGCGATACGAGGTCCCTTAGGACCATAAGCCGTATAGGTCATCATATAATGACCAATGCAATCTACATAGGTTATTCTTGGATCTTCACAGCCGCCACCGCCATTTGGTCGTTTTTCATAATCCATTTCTGGTTCTAGAGCTACGCCTAGGCGCTCCACGCCTAAAGGATCTCCAGTTTCGTCAAATATCACTTTGCCCATGCCAATTCGTGAATAGTTATGCTTCGCCACCAACCTTGGAAATATATAAAGTTCACCATCAGGACCACGAATTACAGCAGGATTTAACACGCCTTCTACTTCCAATTCGTTACCCTCTTCTGGTTTCATAAGTGTGCAAATTCGATGTAATTTGAATGGCATCATAACTATTTACGTCTATTTAGTATCTGTTGAACACATTATAATGGTTTGGATGATGCTTTTGGTTTCTTCAGCATCTCTCACCTGGATGCAATCCACACCGGTTTTTCGTACCGGATAATCGTTGCCACCTTCAAATAAGGCATCACCAACAAAGAGCATTTTATCAATTTCTACTCCTAAAATCTCCTGGAGTTTCTGAATGCCATAAGCCTTATCAATTCCAGGCTTTACAATGTCTATGGATGTCGTTCCTCCCATACCTATTGAAAACTGTTTAAGAGGCTTTTTAAGATGATCGACTACTTTTCTACGTTTTAAAAAATCAGGGTCCCACTTCTTTTTCTCCTCGAGTGGCGCTTGTTGACCGAGTGCTGAAAAAGTGATCTGACTCCCGCGATCCTCAATTTGTTCTCCCCAGGTTTTTTTAATGTTTAAATTGGAGGCTTCGAGAGCTTTGTGTAAGCTATCTAATATTTCCTTCCTTTCCCCATTGGTGAAATTTTCAGCATACAACTGCTGCCAATCATCTTTATATCTGTAAAACTTGGTACCGCAGGTAGGTAAAATGTTCAATTTCTTCAGCAATGTATTCTGGGGTAGTTGATGTAACACCTGCTTCTCAAATTGAGGCCAGTCGCCGCCAGAAATAATAGCCACTTGGGCCACATTGAGTAAACTCTCCAAAAGTTCAGACATTTCTGGGTCAATGGGCGATTTACTTTTAGCTAATGTGCCGTCCAAATCAAAAACAATTAAGTTTTTCATGACTTTTTATTACTGTTTTTTTTGGGGATTGCTATTTGTAACAGTGTGATTTTATTCTCCGGATTCAATTGAAGCTGTCCAACAATTGCTGGCAATAATAGCACTTCCCCTTTCGATATTGCATATGCTTCGTTTTGGTAATCCATACTTCCGCTACCCTCGATACAAACCAAAATTACGGGCTCTTTTTCGAAGCCCACATCAACTGGAGTATCACTCTCAATGCGCCATAATTTAAAATGTTCATTGTCGAAAAGCTGCTCTGCATTTTTTACTTCTGCGCTTTTTATAGGAGTGATGGGGCCAATTTCTACCTGATGATAGTCAATACAGGCAATAGCCTTTTCTACCTGAAGTTCCCGAGGTTTTCCTGTTTTAGGATCGTTTCTATCCCAATCGTATAGCCGGAACGTTACATCGCAGTTTTCCTGCACTTCAAAAACTACAGCACCACCCAGCGTGTGCAAAGTCCCCGACTGGATAAAAACAGCATCATCAACTTTAGGAATGAACCTGTGAAGCTTGTCTGAAACTGAGTTGTTTTCAATAGCTTCCATCAGATCTTTTTTGGTGGTTCCTTTTTTCAGACCTGCATAAATAATGCTATCGTCTGCCGTTTCTAAAACTATCCAAGCTTCAGTCTTTCCTGTATCACCTTTAGGGATATAGGCCCTTTGGTTATCAGAAGGGTGCACTTGTACCGACAGGACTTCATGACAATCCAAGAATTTTAACAAGAGGGGAAAGCGCTCCAAGTGACGACTGTTTTTACCCATTATTTCTACGGGATATTTTTGCATCAATTCCGTGATGGTTTTTCCTTTTAACGCTCCATCAACGACTTTGCTCGCATGATCTTTTCGATCGCTCAATAGCCACGCTTCGCCCACAGGTTCTTCTTTGGGAAGCGGTTTTGACAGCAAATGTTCCAATCGTCGCCCTCCCCACAATCGGTATTGATATAGGGGTTCAAATTTTAAAGGATAGAGTTTCTCGCTCATTATATGTTGTTTTAAATAATTGAGTACAGCATTGCTTCAATAGGTCGTTTGTACTTTGCACAAGGGCTTTTGCGATTTGCAGCGTCAGATCCCGCCAAAAAGCGGGATTAGTTCAACCAACAAAACCCAATGCGCTCCGCTTTTACCTTACGAAAGAAATTTTGAGGTGTGCAGCTTCAGATCCCGCTAAAAAAAGCGGGATTAGTTCAACCAACAAAACCCAATGCGCTCCGCTTTTACCATAAGCAAGGGCTTTTGCGGTGTGCAGCTTCAGATCCCGCTAAAAAAAAGCGGGATTAGTTCAACCAACAAAACCCAATGCGCTCCGCTTTTACCTTAAGCAAGGGCTTTTGCGGTGTGCAGCTTCAGATCCCGCTAAAAAAAAGCGGGATTAGTTCAACCAACAAAACCCAATGCGCTCCGCTTTTAACTTACGAAAGGAGTTTTGAGGTGTGCAGCTTCAGATCCCGCTAAAAAAAGCGGGATTAGTTCAACCAACAAAACCCAATGCGCTCCGCTTTTAACCTACGAAAGGAATTTTGAGGTGTAGCAGCTTCTGATCCCGCTAAAAAAGCGGGATTAGTTCAACCAACAAAACCCAATGCGCTCCGCTTTTAGGTTTTGGGTTTCACTAAGATCCGATTGAATCATCACTTTTTTACTACATAAAAGTTGGAATTGGTTACATATTTCACAGATTCAAAACGTTTATCAATCCTGATCATGGAGTACTTGTTAGTATTTATAAAATTGTTATGGTCCACATTAACCTTTAATCTTATATGGCAATTAAGTTGTGCATAAATTTTGTAATTTTAACTCAGAAAACAGTTGGTTTTGTTACCTATTCTTCTTACAAGACATTTATGGTGAGATCATTAATTTAATGCCGATGAATTATTTTGGCTCAAACCACATCTTTGAAAGTAATTGATTAACACGGAAACAATCCTATAAAAAGAGATATTCATGTTCTTATACGTCAAATACATGGTGAGTTTGCGTTGTAAAATGGTCGTCCAACAAGAACTTGAAAAAATTGGTTTACACTGTATAAAAGTAGATCTGGGAACCATTGAAATTAAAGAAAACATATCAGATTCCCGAAAACAGGAACTCGGAAAAAATCTGAAAAGATATGGACTCGAACTTCTTGACAATAATCGAAATATTCTGATTGAAAAAATCAAAGCGGTAATTATCGAAATGATTCATTATTCCAAAGATCAACCTAAGGTAAATTATTCTGATTATATCAGTAAAAAACTCGGGTACGACTACACCTATTTAGCCAATACGTTTTCAGAGGTTAAGGGCATTACGATTCAGCAGTATATCATCCATCATAAGATTGAGCGGGTAAAGGAATTATTGCTCTATGAAGACTTGAACTTGACTGAAATTTCTTACCAATTGCATTATAGTAGTGTCGCACATCTCTCCAATCAGTTCAAGAAAATTACAGGTCTTGCACCCTCCTATTTTAAGTCGCTTAAAAACAAAAAATTAAAGAATCTAGAAGATCTTTAATGGTCAACGCAATGGGAACTTCTAAGATGTTTTCTGATGAATTATAAAATCCCTGTAATTTTACTTACTCAAAATTTACACCTACACCCACAACCATCAACACTCCAATGTGGGAATCTTACAACTCTTCACATATCCGATATAACGCTTCATCTTAAAGAATTTACGAATTTTAAAACGCTGTTTTTCCCAAATGGGAATTGAGACAATTTCAAATAGTGATCACTCAATTGATATACCATGGATGCTTCTGAATTTGAGAAATCAAAAATTTTTACGGTTGCCAAAATGGTTGACTATGAATCAGGAGGAATGTTCATGAAATCCATTTTAAAAAAAGCAACCGGCCACGTGAGGGCTGTGGTTATTGCTGAAGGAGAACAAATCAGCGAAAATTTTTCACGTTTTGATCACTTTATTCAAATTATAGAAGGGAAAGCTAACGTTCAAATCGATGATAATTTATTCACTCTTCTTACGGGTGAATCTATTATTATTCCGGCTCACTCTAAAAGCACAATTAACGCCAATGAACGTTTCAAAATGATCTCTACAATTATTAAAAGTGGTTATGAATAGTCTGATACAGAAGAGGCATGGAACCTAATAAACTTAATGCCGTACTTGTGGCCCACCCCGATGATGAAACCTTGTGGTGTGGTGGCGAAATATTGATGCATCCCAAGGACCACTGGTTTGTGGTAAGTTTATGTAGAAAATACGATTCTGATAGAGCTCCCAAGTTCAGGAAAGCGCTTGTTAATTATGGCGCTTATGGAATAATGGGCGATCTGGAAGATGGACCCGAACAAGATCCTTTAGCATCAAAAACAATAGAAGATTTAATTTTAAAACTGCTGCCCCAAAATCACTATGACCTGATCATTACCCATAGTCCTTTTGGTGAATACACAAGACATTTGCGCCATGAGGAAGTTGGCAAAGCAGTCATCAACCTGTGGTATGAAAAAAAACTAAGCACCAACACACTCTGGCTTTTTGCTTACGAAGATGGAAACAAATCTTACTATCCGCGTGCCATAGAAGGCGCCCATCTTTGCAAAAAGCTGCCCCTAAAAATATGGTTACAAAAATATCGGATGATCACGGACATCTACGGATTTGAAAAATCGGGATTTGAGGCCAAGGCCACTCCCGAGAAAGAGGCCTTTTGGCAATTTAGAAGCCCAGAAGAAGCCTTAACATGGGTAGATCAAAAAAGATCCAAAGAAAAGCTCTTAAAAAAACACTGATGAAAGTACTTGTTCTTTACGACTATCCACCTTCTCCTGGTGGTCTCGCCACACAGGGCGACATGCTTTACAGAGGCTTGCTTGAGTTGGGTGTGGATGCACATGCGGTTCATTTTGAATCGGCACAAGAAAAAGAATGGTATTACCGTTGGTTTGAACCCGATGTTGTGGTTGGCGTTGGCTATTGGGGACACACTCCGCACTTGGTGCTCCATCCGCAGCGCTATGGCATTCTGGCAGTGCCGTGGTTGGTAGCAGACGGATATATCGCCAATTATCAAGAAGTTCTAAACGCATTGCCGCTAATTTTGGTAACCTCCAACTGGGTAAAGGAAATGTATGTGCGCGATGGTATCCATCCTGATAACATAGAAGTTCTTCCTGTGGGAATTGATACGGAGGTATTTAAGCCTTTGGACAAAAATAACCCCAAGATTGTGGCTGTGCGCGAAGCATTGGGCATTGCACCAAATCAGATCCTTATATTGACCGTGGGTGGTGATGCTGCTTCTAAAGGCGCACAAGAAGTCATGCAGGCACTGGCTATTATTGATATCAAAGCGCCAGATTGGAAGTATGTTTGTAAAGTATGGCCACAACCCCGAACTATGGTGCAAAACATGATTGACCTTAAAATGGCAGAATCTCTCGGTCTCGAAAAAAACATTACCTACGCAACCAATACGGTGTCCCGAAATTTTATGCCCTATCTGATTGGGGCCTGCGATATTTACGCTGCACCTTCACGACTTGAAGGCTTTGGAATGCCACAGGTTGAAGCGGGCGCCTGCGGAAAACCGGTTATTGGGATTAATGCTATGGGCATGTTGGATACACTAATCCATAACAAGACTGCTTTTTTAGCGGAAGTCGCCAAAAAAATCGTGGTAAACGATGTGGTTTTAGGTGAAGAATCAGGTTTTGAAAGTAACCGTAAAATACATTTTGATATTCCCAGAACGGTAGATTATCGCGCCAATACACAAGATATCGCCAAATATTTGCTCCAGCTGATGGATGATGAACAACTCCGAATAAAGATGGGATCCGCTGGACGAGAACGCGCCGTAGAACATTTTGATTACAAAGTGGTGACCAAAAAGTTTCTGCAAATTTTAGAAAAACGATTAGGAATAAAATAGTTTTTAAATGAATCCAGAAGACAAAAAATTAATCGTATCTGCAAAAAACGCCGCCATTGACGTGCTTTTGCACAATGCGCAGGGCACTGTGGCCAATTTGCCACGCACTGCCGGATGGGGGTACCCGGAGCCCTATACCAGAGATCTTTTAATATCAGTATTGGGAATTGCCACAACCGGAAACAAGCAACTGATGCAGAGCGTGGAAAATATACTGATAACATTAGCGGCGAATCAATCGGAAAGTGGACAAATTCCTTCGCTTGTTCACGATAAAAACAATTTAGGCTCAAGTGATACTACGCCTCTTTTCCTAATGGCAGCCGGTATTTTCAGAACGCTACTTGATGACCCTCATTTTTTAGAAGATGCAGTCGAAAAAGCACTGCTCTGGATGGATTACCAGTGCCCCACCAATTATTATTTAATTGCACAGCAGCCTACCAGCGATTGGCGCGACGAACAATGGGTGCTTGGATTCGGACTTTTTGTAAACGCCCTCACCTATACTGGGCTTAAATTTTTGAAAAAAGAAGCACAAGCCAAAAATCTTGGAGATGCCATCGGGCAATTAACCTATGCTTCGGATACATCACATAGCTGTCCGCACGAAGGACTCGCCATTAGTGACCAACCGTATTACGCCTTATGGTCTTACAAAATATATAGCAGCGATCGGTTTGATTTATTGGGAAACAGTCTGGCCATTCTGTCTGGGTTAGCTGCTCCTGAAAAAGCTAAGGCCATGGTAAAATGGATAGAACATGAATGCGAAGTAATGGAACAGAGGAAGGACTTAGCACTCTATCTGACGCCAAATTTCTTCCCTTTTATCCAACCCGAAGATGCGGACTGGTTACCGAGATATTACGATTTTAATAGACCCGGAGAGTATCACAATGGCGGCATATGGCCGTTTATCAGTGGATTCTATATTGCAGCGCTGGTAGCGGCTAAAGAATATGAGTTGGCTGAGGAAAAACTTTTAGCATTGACCAAACTCATCAAAAAAGGTAGAAATACAACTCTGGAATTTAGTTTTAACGAATGGTACAAAGCCCAAAACGGTGAACCCATGGGTCAGGATTGGCAAACCTGGAGCGCCTCAAATTACCTGTACGCGGCAACTTGCGTGCAAGAGCGCAGTACACCATTTTTTGATAAGATACGATTGGATTCACTACGACAGTCAAATCCACTATAAAACCAAATTTATAAACCTAGAACCTAAAACATCTGTGATGTATGTAAGAGTTTTAAGTGATGTTCAACTTTATTATAAAAGTTTGGGATACCTTGAAGACTCGTGTAATGCATAAATAATGAGTTTAAAACGGTTTAAACCAAGTTAAAATGAAGATTGCTTTTGTTGCTACATATCCACCACGACAATGCGGAATAGGTACGTTTACGCGCAGTCTTGCCCATGCCATGAAAAATGATGGTGGTATTGAAAATGAAATCATCATTATAGCAATGACAGATAACCATGAGACTTATGCATTTCCTCCTGAAGTAAAACTTACAATCCATCAGGAACAGCAAACAGATTATTTAGCTGCAGCCGATTTTATTAATCGGAGTGGTGCAGATGTTTGTATTATTGAACATGAATTTGGTATTTATGGCGGCCAGAGTGGCGTCTATATTTTACCCCTTTTACATCGGTTGCATATTCCGCTGATCTCAACCCTGCATACCATACTTGAAAACCCATCCTATACTGAAAAAGCCATTTTACAACAAATTTGCAAAATGGCTGATAAATTGGTGGTCATGAGTCATAAAGCCATTCAATTTCTTGAAGATATTTACGATGTTCCTTTGGAAAAGATCGTCAGAATAGAACACGGCGTTCCCGATATAAAATTTGATAAGGAGACATCGAGAGCCGATTTTAAATTGACCAATAAAAAGCTGCTTTTAACCTTTGGTTTCGTTGGGCGGAACAAAGGCATTGAAACCGTAATAAAAGCATTGCCTGAAATAATTAAAAAGCATCCTGAAGTCTATTATATCGTTTTGGGGAAAACACATCCAAACGTGCTCAGAAGCGATGGAGAAGAATACAGAAACTATCTACAGTTACTCATAAAAACATTGGAGCTCAGCAATCATGTGATTCTGATTAATGAGTTTGTTGAAGAACAAGAACTCTTTAAGTATTTGGCTGCCTGCGATATTTATATTACACCATACATCAATGAAGCTCAAATTACCAGCGGTACCCTGACCTATGCCATGGGTTCAGGCTGTGCTGTAGTTTCTACACCATATTGGCATGCGGCCGAATTACTCACACACAATAAAGGACGCCTCTTTAATTTCAAAGATGAAAATGGATTGGCATTGGTTTTGACTGAACTTTTAGAAAATCCGGAAATGTTAAAGGCGATCCAAAAAGAAGCTGTGGCTTATGGTCAGGACATCATCTGGCCTAAAATTGGCGAAAGATACTTACAGCTTGCAAAACGTTTAATTTCTGAGCCGGCTAAACCGGAACCAAAAAAGGAAACCGATATTGATCTCTTGCGATTGCCAACATTTTCTTTGGCACATATTAAAAGGCTAACGGACGATACCGGGATTATTCAGCATGCAAAATTTGGAATACCAAATTTGAAAGAAGGCTACTGTCTTGACGATAATTCGCGGGCACTGCTAATGGTTTGCATGGCTTATAAGCAGAAAAAAAATACAGTTGCTTTAAATCTGATGCCGGTTTATATGAGTTATATCCATTATATGCAAAACCATGATGGAACATTCAGGAACTTTTTGAGTTTCAATCGGAATTTTCTCGATGAAGTGGGTTCTGAAGATTCCTTCGGCAGAACTATTTGGGTATTGGGCTATCTTATGGAAAACGCCCCAAATGATGCATATTACCAAACAGCACGACTCATTTTCTTCAATGCAGCGCCCAATTTTGAAAAACTCACATCTATCCGAGGCATAGCCAATACAATAATTGGCATCTGTTACTGTCTTAAAACCAAGCCCTCTGATGATGGGATGAAACTGTCTCTCCTAAGAATGACGGACGTTCTAGTAGCCCATTATGAATACAATCAATCGGAAAACTGGAACTGGTTTGAATCGCTCTTGGCTTATGACAACGGTATTTTACCTCTCGCATTGCTCCACGCTTCGCAGGTGTTAGAAAACAAAAAAGTAAAGGATATTGCCTTTGAATCTATGAGTTTTCTTACGTCACACACACTGAAAGATGGATATCTCTCGGTAATCGGGAATAGACAATGGTTTGTAAAAGACAAGGAACGTTCCGTTTATGCCCAACAACCTATAGATGCTATGGCCATGGTACTCATGTATCATCAAGCATTTGTTTTAACGGGTGAAAGAGGGTTCTTGGAGAAACTTTTCACTTCTTTTATGTGGTTTTTGGGCGAAAATGATTTACGTATGAGTCTCTATGATTTTGAGACTAAAGGTTGTTGTGACGGTTTTGAAGATTACGGGGTCAACAGAAATCAGGGTGCAGAAAGTTCGTTGGCATATCTTATTTCGCATCTCACGGTTCTTCAAGCCTACGAGGAGTCTTATCACGGACATGAAATGAAAAATTCCAGCAACTGATAAGAATCCCTTCGAAATCGCTTATTTTTAAGTGAAAGGTCCGTCCGTTCTCAGGAAATCCACCCGAATTTCTATAGAGTATGGATTTACACATTCAGGTATTTAAAACTAAATCATTATTGTCCGATAAAGAATTAAGATCGCTGCGCTTATAGTCCCGATAGCTATCGGGAAAAGAACAAAGACTTGATGGTAACTGACTGAAAAACAGTCGTCATTCTAAATTAAATTTGCCCAATCACTCTAACTGAAATTGGTTTCAAAAACAAGGTGTCATTTTTAAGTTCTCGAACCAGATCATGCTTTAAGTGGGAGTGAACTTTTTACCTGTTTTACCGGACACTGATGAACCTAAATACCATTTTTTTGTACATCCGGTTCTTGCCATACCAGTAAAAAAATCCGCGAACATCTCCGTAATCCGCGGGAAAAAAATAAGCGTATGGAAAAAATCATCCCGCAGATCTCGCAAATTTACGCTGAACAAAACACTATTTGTTTTTTTTGATGAAATAGATACGTTAGTATGATGAACGCCAATTCTTTATACTTAAACTAATATTCATAAAAAACAATTATGATGAGTCTCATTTTTATAAACTTTTTGGGATTTTCATATGTTTAGTTTCCAGTCAGACCTAGCCATCCTAAAACGCACCAAACAAGGCCGCTCCTATTTCAATTTCGTTAAAACTGCTCTGATTTCCAATGTTGTCTACGGCTATTACACCAATACTACTTAGTGGGTTTTTATTCTCCAATGCTCCCGCATACAATGGAAATTCTATAGTGTTTTTAGTTCTGTCCAAGATCAGATACTCCCAGTTTTCGTTGTATTTATAGAACACCACCCAATTGAAAACCGTCTCTGCTTCTGCAGCTCTCCAAGAAATTGTTAATTTATTATCTACAATTTTTGTATCAACCACCGGAGCTTTCGGCAGTGTTGTTTTGAGCCATGGACTGGCAGGCACCAAGGCCTGTTTTTTATAAGGACCGTCAACCAAAGCCTTGGAAAGATTTGGGTCGTTCAACAAAGAACCTATACTCCAATGTGCGGTGCCCTTTCTTTCAGAAACTATGTGACGCGTCAATTCAATTTGGTTAATGGTTTCTTCCACATTGGCTGCATTTCTACCATAATCAATCCTTATTCCAGGCCATAAATGACGGTTTTGGGTGTTTTCTTTTTCCCACCATTCCAACAGCAGAGGAAAGCTCTGGCCTACCTGATTTATTTTCCAATACAATTGAGGGGTAAAATAATCAATCCATCCTTCATTCAACCAGAGCTTGGCATCTGCATACAGTTCGTTATATTGATCCATGCCTGTAATTGATTTGGGATAACCTGGTCTCCAGATCCCAAACGGACTAATACCAAATTTTACTTCGGGTTTTTCAGCTTTAATTTCTTGATAAATACGCTTCACAAATCCGTTTACTGCTGCTCTACGCCAATCTGGCTTCGTCAGCTTTCCTCCTGTTCTTAAATACTCCTGATAACTTTCAGCATCGGGAAAGTCGTTCCCTCCGTTATAGGATGCATAAGGATAAAAATAATCGTCAAAATGAATCCCATCAATGTCGTATCTCTTCAAAATATCCATAACAACAGCTGAAGAGTGGTCTTGCGTAGCCTGTTTTGAAGGATCCATCCACCACATGCCATTCTTTAAACTCACCATGATATCTGGATTGGTTTTCACCAATGATTTTGGCGCCACTGCTCCACCGGTGCTGTGATGTGAGCGATACGGGTTCAACCAGACATGCAGTTCCATACCTCTGTCATGTGCCGCTTCTATCCAGAAGTGAAGTGGATCATACCACGGAGACGGTTCTTTACCAACTTCTCCTGACAAAAAGAAAGACCAGGGCTCTAAGTGGCTTTTATATAAAGCATCTGCCTGAGGTCTTG
Source organism: Gelidibacter salicanalis (assembly GCF_016469035.1). Taxonomy (GTDB): domain Bacteria; phylum Bacteroidota; class Bacteroidia; order Flavobacteriales; family Flavobacteriaceae; genus Gelidibacter; species Gelidibacter salicanalis_A. The sequence goes on from NZ_JAEHJZ010000034.1 coordinate 65,834, forward strand.
CTTGAAAAATTACCGCATTGTAATTATGTGCTTTTAAGAAATCTAATAATTTGATGGCCTCATCCTGCTGTTCTTGAGTAGACAAGCCACGCTTGCTTGGCCAATTGATATTTGCTACGGTAGCAACCCAGGCCGCCCGAAATTCGCGCATAACATAAGGGCTATGTTTAAAAGGGGGCACCACTTTGAGGGATTCTTCTTCTTTAATGTCTTCTTTGGTTTCTTTTTTGATCTCAGGAATGGAAGGTTGCGGTTTTGCAACCACCCGTGGTAATTCCCTTTTTGGAGGTGCAGATCTTGATATAATCTTAGGAGATTTACAAGAATTCAATGCTACAAGAAAGAGCAGAAGTATTAAAGCTGATTTTATTTTAAGCGACATAGTGTTAGAGCATATGATTAGGCAAATTTTAAACTTTAAATCCAACAGTAAAAACTATTTAACATTTGGTAGGCTTTTCTAGTATAATATCTTTGTTGTCCGATAAAGAATTAAGATCGCTGCGCTTATAGAATAATTAAGAAAGATTTGATTATAACGGACTGATAAGCAATCGTTATTCTGAATTAAATTTGCCCAATCTCTCTAAGTAAATTTAGTTTCAAAGAGCAAGGTGTTATTTTCTAGATCTCCTATCAGGTCTTGCTTTAATGAGTTTATAAACTTTTCACCTGTTTTACCGGACACTCATTATGGAAAATAGTATCTTGTTAGGTTTTAATGAACTGGACATGCCTAATAGCCAGACACCGGTTAACACTCAATTTTACGTTTTTAGAGGAATCTGCCCACATGATTTTTTAAGTATTAAGAGTAAATTAGGAATCACATTAAAAAGGTTGTTATAGTTTTGCAGGAATGAGTACCCCAAAAAAAAATAAGTTTACAGAAGGTAAAATAATTAGCTCCCTATTAAGCTTAGCGTTGCCTATTATTTTTGCCAATATTTTACAATCTGCCTATCAACTGATCGATACGTTTTGGTTGGGAAGACTGGGCGCCGATGCCGTTGCAGCTGTGAGTCTTAGTTTTCCTTTGCTTTTCTTGGTGCTCTCAATAGGTGCGGGCCTAACTTTGGCAGGTACTGTTATGGTGGCACGCTATCAGGGTGCCAATAACCAGCAGCTTGTCAATTTTAGTTCTTCGCAAAGCGTTTTTTTAATCTTTTTAACCTCTATAGTGCTAGCCGTAATCAGCTATTTTGCCGCGGGCCCCCTAATGAAGATCATCGGTGCCGGACCAGATATTATCGAAGATTCAGTAACCTATTTTAAGGTCTCTTCTGTAGGTTTCGTTTTCCTATTCCTATTTTTTATTTTCCAATCGCTTATGCGCGGTATCGGAAACGTGATGCTGCCTGTTTATATCGTACTGTGTACAGTTATCCTGAACGCTGTGCTGGACCCATTGTTTATTTATGGTTACGGCGCCATACCCGGGTACGGTGTAGCCGGAGCAGCGGTGGCTAGCGTCATTACCCAAGCTGTGGCTTCTACAATTGGGATGTTTATTCTTTTTAGAGGAAAACACGGGATAAAAATTGCGCTATCCGCCATGTATTTCAATATGGAAAACCTAAAAAGAACTTTCAATTTAGGCTTTCCAGCAAGTATTGAACAGTCCACACGTGCCTTAGGGATGACCATGATGATGATGATTGTTACAAGTTTTGGCAGCGATATTGTAGCGGCCTACGGGATTGGCGCACGGATGTTGAGTTTTATAGTCGTCCCCGCCTTAGGACTAGGCATTGCAACCACCTCTTTAGTAGGTCAGAACATTGGTGCTTTAAAAATTAAAAGAGCTGAAAAGGTGGCTAAGTTAAGCGCCAAAGTTGCTTTTTTCGGATTTACCGGATTGGGGCTGATCATGTTCTTGGTGGCAGAACCTTTAACTGCATTCTTTATCCCCGATGACACCCAAGTCATAAAAGATGGGGCGCTGTTTATCAAGATCATGTCCTTAAGTTTTGGCTTCCTCGGACTGCAACAGGTCATGAATGGTACCTTTAATGGCGCCGGGTTTACAAAAGCCTCCATGTTTATTTCTATAATGACGCTTTGGATAGTGCGTTTTCCACTGGCCTATATTTTGTCTAACACCATGGGAATAGGTCCAGAAGGGATTTGGTGGTCTTTCCCCATCTCCAATTTTATTGCTGGGATTGTGGCTTTTATTTATTTTAAAACTGGGTATTGGAAAAAACGGGTGATTAGGGACCGAAGTTTTTTAACTGCACATGAATGACGGTGCAATCAGTCTAAAGAATTACAACCTTAGTTTTTGCTGAACGCGGTTGAAGTAATGGTAGCGTTTCGGGTTTATAGTATCGAGAAGCTGCTATAAAAGCTCAACAATCTGTTTCAAAGAGTTTAACTGCGCAGTAAAGTTGTTAAGATATTAAATCGAACGAAATTTTTATGCCTTCTATAATCATACCTGTTCCTATAATCGCAATGATCAATCCCATGATTTTTCCAATTACAGAAATGACATTATAACCCACTATTTTAACAATATATTTACTTATTCTAAACGTGATATAGGTCAACAAACTCATCGACCCAAAAATAGCAATCACCAAAAACAGCTGTATAGTAGAAACGTCAGACACAAAGTTCATTGCAGTAACAATGGTTCCTGGGCCGGCCAAAATAGGAATAGCTAATGGTGACACCGCAATGTTCTCATCAATATGGACATGTTTGATGCTTTTTACATTGGATTGTTTTGATTGTAGCATTTCAAAACCAATGTAGAATATAAGGATCCCTCCCGTAATTTTAAAGGCAGGGATACTAATATTAAACAATTCAAATATATATTTACCCAAAAGGATAAAAACAGTTACAATGATAAAGGCTATTATATTGGCTCTTTTGTTAATATCTCTTTTTGTGTCTTCATCTGCACCTTGCGTTAAAGATAAAAAGACCGTCATGTTTGATATCGGATTGGTGATAGCAAAAAAGCCTGTAAATACGGTAATTGAAAATGTAATTAAGTTATCCATTCATCTCAGAATTTGAATATTGTAAGAACTTGAATTAGTTCTATACTTCCAAAGTAATTTTCGTTTATTTTGGTTAAACCATCCATTGCCTAAAGCAAAATTTTCACATTGCAAATGTACGATCATTTATGCTTTGTGAAGACGTCAAGCAAAAATAAAAACACGCTTCTTAACGGTTTGGAGGATATTTATTTGAGCACTCAGATTAGCCTATCAATTATGAAGATATCTCAGTAAATTACTCTAATTTTGAGTGACCGATGACCGATTTCCTGGAATTCATCATATCGGCATCATCATCAAAAAGGACCAATCTACAATGACGTATCTGTTTTTTATAGGGTGTTTTAATGCGTTTTTCTTTCTAGCGCTGCTGCTCCAAAAACAAGCGAAACAACTACATGACCGTATATTGATGTTTTGGCTTCTCTATTTGGCAATTGCCACAGCCACATATGGCTTGTCCATCGATGTTTTTCCAGAATCGTCCTTAATTTCCAGTGGCATCATTGCTCTATTCTTATTACATGGCCCTTTTTTATACCTTTATGTTTCTGCACTAACGGCAAACAACAAGACTTTTAATTGGAAAAGTATAGCACATTTTATCCCATTTGTTGCTTTTGTGCTGTACCTGATCGTTGCTTCCCTATTTCCAGAATATTCAGAAGGCATTAGGGTAGATCATGTATCGGAACCAGTAGCTAAACCTCCGTTTCTATTTATTATATTTCTGCTTCTAACCGCACTCTCCGGACCTGTGTATTTCTTTTTATCCTATAGAAAATTTAAAAGAAGCAAAACGTCTTCACTTAATTTTTCATCAAAAGACATTAATTTAGATTGGCTAGGTACACTGATTTCTATTTTTGGAATTGTCTGGACCATCTTGATACTTATTGCGGTGATCCATCATCTGTTTCATTTGTTTACAATGGAATTTTGCACCAACGGGTTGTTTCTGTCTCTTACAGGCTTTATCATCACGATAGGCTATTTCGGATTGAAACAGAAGGAGGTTTTTATCGGTTTACCTTTAGAAATCGACACTAAAACTGAAAACACCTCTAAATATGGGTCTTCAAGAATGCAAGATGCGGAGTTACAAAAATGTTACAGACAGGTGAATGCCTATATGACGCTTAAAAAGCCCTACTTAGATCCTGATTTAACTTTACCTAAACTTGCGGAAAACCTCAATGTTCCTACGCACCACCTTTCGCAGGTAATCAACGAGATGCACGGTAGTAATTTTTTTGATTTTATCAATCAGTTTCGGGTTGAAGAAGTCAAAATAAAAATTCAAGATCCGCAATTCGAAAATTATTCGTTACTCGGCATCGCTTTAGAAAGTGGTTTCAATTCTAAATCAGCTTTTAACAGAGTGTTTAAAAAGATAACCGGCACCACTCCAAGCGCCTTCAAAAAATCTCTGCCCTCCTCCTAATCTCAGCTTACATTGCCCACCTCTGACTTAGTTTAGAAAATGGGACGATTTTCCGCTAATAACAGGTGCCAACTTACAAAGAAGGTCGCACAGGCACAAGCTTCACCCTACTTTTGTTGTAGTAAAACAAACTAGATTATTAACTCAAAAACTGATATTTTATGAAAACTCAAGTAAGATCAACTCCAACAACAACCCTTTTAAAAACAGAACAAGTTTTAAAATCGAAAACGCGTGCCCTGCTTTTAGTAGTTGCATTCATGCTGACTAGCTTTTCCGGATTCGCGCATTGCGATTCCTACGACGGTCCAGTAATAAAAGATGCTCTAATAGCCTTGGATCAGAATAATGTGCAACTGGTTTTGAAGTGGATTGAACCTCAGCAAGAACAGGAAGTCATATCCTTATTCGACAAAACCTACCGATTAAAAACTGCGGACCAACAGGTGTATACCATTGTTGAAAAACACTTCTTGGAAACGTTGGTAAGATTGCACCGTGAAACAGAAGGCGAACCTTATACAGGTTTGAAACCCGCAGGTTCCATGACGCCTCTGGTGGCTCTGGCAGACAAATCAATTGCTGAGCGTGATGTACAGGGTGTTATGACAACAGTCACTACCCATTTGGAACAACTACTTAGAGAACGTTACGCTAAGGTAGTGGAGTCCAGTAAAACAAAAGATAACTCGGTAGCACAAGGCCGTGCTTATGTAGAGGCTTATGTGCACTACACGCATACGTTAGAGGCGTTGGAAAAGTTATTACACGGGCATGATTCCCATTCGGCAGGCAATCATACTAGTCATTAAAACCCCTAAAGTTCAATAAAAAAAAGACTCGACTTTAAGACGAAGAGCGGAATATCCAAAGTAGGATTTCCGCTCTTCCATTTTAAACTTAGTTTATAATTACAGATGCCATGCGAGCGAGTTGCCCCATTGAAATCTAACAATGTGCAGACTTTTAACTATTTTTGAGAATATCAAAATCTAAAGTCATGAAACACATACTTACACTACTCCTTTGTAATTTGGTTGCCTTAGGGATGCACGCGCAAGGTATTGTTGGAGCTTGGGAAAACACGACCACTAATAACAGTGGCGACCAATTAAGAAACGTGCTTATTTTTACAGACGGCTATTATTCGGCTACGACCTTTAGTGAGTCTACAGGAAAGTTCATAAAGTCTAGTGGTGGATCTTGGCAATTAAAGGACGACACCTTGACCCAGCACTTAGAATTTGACACTGATAATCCAGAGCGTGTTAGCACCGAGATCAGTTTCAAACTTAATACTGATGGCACCCGTATGACCCTGAATGACGATCTGAAATTAGACCGAATAGATCATGGTGGCCCAGGCGTTTTACAAGGTGCTTGGTTAATGTCTGGTCGGGTCATAGATGGAAAATCTCAAATACGGGATACGAGTGGGCCCCGAAAAACCATGAAAATATTATCTGGTACACGCTTTCAATGGATTGCCTATAATACCGAAACCAAACAATTTATGGGAACTGGCGGTGGCACTTATACTACTGTTGATGGTGTCTACACTGAGAACATTGAATTCTTTTCAAGAGACGACTCTAGGGTTGGCAACAGCTTACAATTTGATTACGAATTGATTGATGGCAACTGGCATCATAAAGGGCTGTCAAGCAAAGGCGATCCCATCAATGAAATTTGGAATTTGAGAACATAAGGTTGTAAATTTGGAAGATAATTAAAGCCGAACTTGACTTCATTACAATGCTTAGTGCGACATACAGTGAAAGCGCTATGAGCCAATAAAATGAACAACCTCGACCCAAGGGTACGAGGTATCAAGTAGAAGTTCCTTTTTTATTTCGACGCAGAGCGTCGGGGAATAAAACTCAAGGATCCCGCTAAAAAGCGGGATTAGTTCAACTAACAATTTTTAATTCATTGCTTCGCAACTTTTAAAAATTGAGTTTCACTAATTTAAAACAACACTAAATGTCAACACAAAAAGAGCATACACCCTCTCCTAATAAGATGAAACTAGCGGAAGCTCTCTTGTTAAGAGCCGATCTCCTGAAAAAAATTGAGCAGCTTCAAAATAGAATCAGACCCGTTTTAATTGTGTCTGATAATAAGTTGCCACAGGAAGATCCTGACAAATTGCTTGCACAACTAAGAAAGGCTATACAAGATTTAGAAGCCTTAGTCATCAGCATCAACAAGACTAATAATGACACTCCTATTGAAGGGGAAGGCATGCTGATGGAGGCGCTTGCCAAAAGGGATTCCCTGAAAATGCTTTCTGAGAAACTAAGAACGATTCGGTATGCTGCCCAAATTAACAATAGCGGAGAGGCCAACCTAAAAACAACAATCGACATTAAAAAGCTGCAAGTTGAAATGGATCAAACCGGACGGGCATTTCGAGAAATTGACAGTAAGATTCAAGAGGCTAACTGGCTTACTGTATTAAAGGATTAAGCCGAAAGGCGGAATGGTCGGGGCGAGTGCCAGCCCTTTTTTTTGGTGTGGGTTTTCGGGGCAAATTGAAAACCCTACCACGCAGAGCTGCTTGGGTTGCGGCAAACATGTATTGTTTAGGGCCCATTACTGTGTACTACTTATATTAGTATTGCTTAAAACTTACTACCAGGTACTGACCGATCATTCTTTTTATTTATAATACTAAACCAACAACCTTCCTGCTACAATATCAAATTAGTCAATAATTTTAATGGACTTCCATTTTCATAGCGTGTTCCAAACAATAACATCCACCTCAAGTTTGAACAGCTTTAAACCCTTGAAACTTCAAATAATTATCATAAATTAGGACTGTCAAATCATGACCTATTAAAAATCATAATTCGTCATAAATTTTAAAAATTAGTATCTCGATGAAAAAAATCAATTCAGTTCTCCTAATAGTAGTCACGGCTTTCATGATTGCGTCCTGTGCCAATAATCCATATGCGCCTACTAATAGAGTTCATAAAAAACAAACCAAGGCACTTACCAAAGAATTGGTGGCAATTCCGCCACCTCAACCAGGATCGGCCAGTGCTTCAAAATATGCTAAAAATTGGGTAGGAACAACTAATTTCAGTCTGAGGAAACCCAATCTTGTGGTCATTCACCATACGGCACAGGATTCTGTAGGCCAAACCTTAAAAACATTCACACTACCCAGAACCCAGGTAAGTTCTCATTATGTTATTGGGGCTAACGGTGAGATTTACCAAATGCTCAACGACCTTTATCGCGCTTGGCACGGTGGCAGTGGCCAATGGGGCTCTAATACGGATTTAAACTCTTCTTCTATTGGGATTGAATTGGACAACAATGGTTTTAAAGAATTTTCGCCCCTCCAAATAGCAAGTTTAATGGAACTATTAAAAGATCTCAAAGAGAAATATAAAATTCCCGCAGCCAATTTTATTGGTCATTCTGATATTGCGCCAACCAGAAAAAACGACCCTAATAAAACATTCCCATGGAAGGCATTGGCCGAAGAAGGCTACGGCCTATGGTATGATGATGTTCTTGAAGATACCATTCAGCCTGTTGATGACAATGTTATTGTAATTACAAACATCCCCCAAGAAATATTAGAAATAGGAAATGATTCGGTTAATATTACCCCAACCCAGACCCCTATTGTGGCACCGTTACTTGATGTACCTCCAAACATTGCCCTCAAGATTATTGGGTATGATGTGAGCAATATGCCAGCGGCCATCAAAGCCTTTAAATTGCACTTTATTCAAACTGAAGTCAATTCTACACTTACAGATCACGATTTAAAAGTGTTGAATAATCTTTACAAGAAATATTTATAGCAATCTGCACGACAACCTCTTGATATTGACTAACACGGATGTACTTGAATTTAATAATTGAAAATTGAATGCCGTTAAGGAGGCTAGCTAAAATTTGAATAAACCACTATGGCTTTGAAATCCATAGTTTTAAAGAAAAGAATGAAATTTTTTTCTGAGAATAGTTTATCATTCCGAATGNNGTTCCTCGCTCTGTCGAAATGACAAAATATCCTTAAAAATTTATAGAAACTAAAGTAACTGCAATGAATCCCGATAGCTATCGGGAGCAGGGTTTTTACCTTTAACTAGATAATAAAAATCTGAACTGTTGTACTGACCGACAGGCGAATTTATGACGACCTCCTTGGTGGATTTACACGAATTTAGCATTACAAAAGCAAGCAATACTAGAAAGCCAGATTTCATCTGAAGAGCCCTGAAGTTTGTGATCATAGCAATATAGATTTATAATGTAATTTTATCATCCTAAAAAGAGTTGTAACAAAGAAAGAGGCACCCCCTCTCTCACGCGATTGGAAAGGTTATAAATTTGAAGAATTGCCGACGGGGGTTATAGTTTACATCTTCTTTCTTACTTAAGTTCTGGCAATGTAAAATGCTCAATATTCAAAGCTTTCAATCTGGTGCTATGCGCTCTTAAACGTTTGGAAAAATCTTCAAAATTGTCGTGAGATGAAGACCATCCAATTTCTGCCTCCCCAAAACATAAATAATTCCTATAAAACTAATAAATATTATTCAAGACTCAACCTTTTTTAAATTCTAAGAATTTTGCATTGAGGCAATGAATGTCCTCTGTTCAATTTTATTTAGGGTTAGCTACAAAAAAAGGAAACATTGAACAGAAACGTGACGTTCCACAATCCATCACATAAATTATTTTGCAATTACCGGGGTATTAAAACTAGTGATATCCGATGCTATGTTGTCGCCATGGATAATGGTTAGATGTAACTTATAATAGGTATGGTTTTTAGGAATTTTCAATGATATTTTTGCTTCAGTTCCCATTTCTTTTATCGCTAGATAATTTCCGTAGGCATCACATTTTACTAATGACCATTCAAATTTTAAGTCCTTTTGCTTAGATGCCACTTGCCATCCTTTTTTGTCGTCATACACCATAGCATTGAATGTGTATGAATTATCCTCAAATATTAATCTTGAGGGTTTTAAAATTTTAACTTTAGGCATCTCAGCTTTATAAGTCTTGTTTTTTAATAGCGAAGAGAGATGAAGATAAGCTTCTTTCTGTCTCCCCTTTCTGTCTACAATACCTCGAAAATCAAGTTTGTTACTTTCATGTTTGTCTTGCCAGGAGGTTATAAAATATGAAGTTTCTGGATTTTCGATTTTATGTGCTTCTAACACATTGCTATCAATGCCGCTAAAAATATAGTGCTTATTGATGTCCTGGCAATAGCTTATTACCTCATCTAAATATTCCCCTTCCTTAACCACCAGCCCAATAGCATCGATATCTTTTATGTTGTACACCATATGATTGATATGGAATATAGCAAGTGAATTCACTTCAACATCTACTATTAAAGGCCGTTTGGAATCAATTTTTTTAATTTCAGAAGCTAAATCTTTTAACCAGAGTACGAACGCTCTATTTTGATACAGCAGCGCAGGTTTGTGGAAAAAGTTGTTTTGGGTGTACTGCACGTCATTTTCAATATGCCAAGAAATAATTTGGTCAGTACTTTTGAGCGCACGAATGGATTTGAGAATGCCTGACTTTAAGTCTCTTATTTGTAGGGTATCGACCATAAAATCGAGGTTTTCTGGAATCCAAAAACTATAAGACATTTTTAGACCTAGCTTTTTACTAATTGCTAAAACATTATGATCGTAAATAGAATTCCCTTGATACTTTATGGTAGTTATGCCTAAATCTCCAATGTTTTTGAAATCCGCCAACAATTTTTTACGGTTTAAAACATGATAATCATTTTGCCAATTATGTCCTTGCTCAAAATTGATACCTTTAATTGTATTCAGTACTAGTTCTCTATTGTCTTGCTCGGGCAGGTTTGTTTGAATTTGCAGTAAAGAACTCGGGATATAAGAAGGTACTGTTTTAGTGCTAAATAAATCTATTTCGGTTTGGCTTGAAGGAATGGTCCAATCTAAATATTCATTTGGCTTTTCTCCTGTGGGCCAGTTATTATCAACTTGACTATTAAAATAGATAATGGATTTTATTTCCTTAAAATTGGTTTCTATTGAAGTAACGGCATTATCTATCCACTTTGAAGAGCTTTCCTTGGGATTGTTATTTAAGGAACCGAACTCAGAAATGATTACAGGTGTTGAAGGTAAATTTTGAAATTCATCATGAAAAGGCTGGTATAACGCATCAAATTCATACCATGTATTGTCTGCATTTAAATTCCCATAATTCAACACATTGACACCCATCCAATCCACGTAGGCTTTACCCGGATAAAAAGCTGATATATTATGCGATTTCCAAGGATTCCATATCCATATAACGTTGTCCGCTCCTTCCTTCTTAAAAATCTCGTAGGTGTGCACCCAAGCCGATTTAAATTTCTCAGAAGCGTTGTCTCCCTCTATAAACCAAGGATAAAAGGGGTTGTCAAATTCGTGGGCAAATCTTAAAAAAACCGGCTTATTAATAGCTTTAAGAGTATTGGCGAATCGGGCCAGATACCTGTCAAAATATCCCATTACTATGAGATCATAGACATGTTGGTCTTTGATGTTGTCTTCAAAAGTGTTTAACCAAGGCTCCCACGTAATTACAGGCATGGATTGCTGTTTGTAAATAGAATCAATCAAATTTGTAGGGAAACTATTTTCAAAATGTTTATCCCAAGCTAAATAGAGGGAAATTAAGTTAAATTTATTGTCAACCCTATTTGCAATTGTATTGGCCTCAGCAATATCTGTCAGACCATTATCTTCCTTGGGAGCGAAAACACCTATATAATTGATGTGATGTTTCTCTATTTTTTCTGGTGTCACGCCCGCCCATTTGATATAGTCTCCATAATATTGAAGTCCGGCACAACTGATAACCGTTATAAGAACTAATGACAGCGCCGATCTACTCAAAATATTGAACACAAAGTTTCTTGTAGTTTTCTGATATTTTACACTCTGATCATAAATAGGCAATTGGATTGCTGAATTTTTCTGATAGGCAAACACCAAGGTGTAAAACATAATTAAGGCATTTAACAATGCAAAGCCTGACATAACTATTGAAAAGGGCGTAAAATCTATTGACAAGCCATATATCACTGCAAGTATTGATACAACTCCCACTATCAGGTTGGGTATTACTATTTTAAAATTAGTAATTTCCTTGTCATCTTTAGGGGTTGGCAGATATGGCACTTTTTTTCTAATTACAGTATATAGAGCACCCAGCGCAAAAACCCACCAAGTGCACATCAATAATAATCCGCCATTGATATGTATACCGCGTTCACTTTTATGCATGACCCACTTTTGTACATATATTCTAATGCATAAGATAGACATCAAAACAGGAATATAGATGAGTCCAAACCTTATCACATTTCCTCGCCACGGTAAAGACGCGTTAACTAATGAAATTATTGGAATTAAGAATCCTATTAGAAAGAATATCCCAGACAAATAATGCAAAGGCAAGATACCATAATGTAGTTTTTGCCTCCAACTAAATTTTTTAAATAGTTTAGGATATACAGAGACCAAGAGTTCTAATGTACCTCTAGACCATTTTAATTGTTGCTTGTAATAGGTTGTCAATGATCCAGGCACCAATCCTTTTGTAAAAACCTTAGGCACATACACTGATTTCCATCCTTTGGCCTGCAACTGCATTGCCGTATGCATATCTTCAGATAATCCAGCTGCATGCCCTCCTATACTGTCTAGTGCCTTCCGTCTGAACACACAATTGGCACCTATTGCATTAACAGTACCATAGGAGTTCATAGACATCATCATAGGACCATAAAAATGGAAGGTTTGTTGTGCTGCTCCTTCAGCAACATAAGATTCGTCTATATTATAATAGGCCTGAACGGTTTGTACATAGCCAATGGCATCATCTTCAAAATACGGCACAATTTCTTCCAAGAAATTGGGTTTAGGGATGTGGTCTGGGTCTAAAACAAGACAAAGGTCTCCCGTTGCATGTAATAGGCCATTGTTAATGTTACCGGCTTTGGCATCAATCCTATTTGTTCTGGTTACATGAACAATGTCATGCTCTTCACAGAAATTCTTTAAAAAAGCATCATTGGCCTCATCGCATAAATAAGTGGTATGAGGATATCCCATTTTTTTTATCGCTAAAAGCGTTTGGGTAGTCATTTCATAAGGTTCGCCAGGGAAATAGGTTGTAAGAACATCAACTTTAAATTGTCTCTTGCTTATGGGTTTAGTAGGAATTGTAATGTTCCAGTAATGATACCATATGTAAACAACGCGTAAGGTGTCAAAAACTATAACGAGCGTCAATAACCCAAATAACAAGGGGGTTTCTATTAATTCTGGTTGAAGAAACCAATAAAAAAAATTACCCACACTCAACAGCGCAATCACTATAATTGTGCGGAGAATGATGAGTTCTTTCTTTTTCGGGCTGGTTATTAAATTTTGATCGTTCATTTGTTTAACACGTAGAAAGGAATGTTGGTGGTCGCAAAATTTCCTTTTAGATCATAGACATAAACAAAAATCCTATAGGGACCTTCTTTGTCAGGAGTACGGAATGTTAAAGAATTTCCCTCCATATCTATAACATCCAACGGCATCTCTTCTGGCCTCTTCTCTGTCTTTTTTTGCCTATAGTTCCACCCTTCCTTAAAAATCTCCCACTTCAGTTGGTAGGTAGTATCTATCTTACCATCCATAATAATCTGAGCGGTTTTAATCTCTTTGGCATTATAGATCAAGGTGTCTTTTGAACCCCAATTATCAATTAGCATATAGTCTATTTGAGGTGGCCATTCATTTTCATTTTCAGGAGATCCCCACAGTGATTTTAAACTATAATAGACTTCAGATTTTCGCCCTTCTTCATCAAATATACTAAACCAAGTATGCGTATGTTCTTGTTTTTGACCCCAAAAAAATACGAGATCTCCCATAGATGCGGTATTTGTGCGGATATAAGAATTATAATTATTAATATATTGCTCTGCTTTTTTTGAGCTGGTTTGTTCTATTGGAACCGACCACAGGGTCATCTCCTCCTCCCATGGTCCATTGTTGGCATATTCACTAATATAATACGGCAACAAGTTGGTTATATAGGCCATTTTTTTCATTAAAGGCTTAATCATCTGTAAATTTCCAAATGCATTATAACCTATAAAATCCAGTTGGGGAGAATGAAGGTGTATGCTCAACGTCTGTGTTTTGGATGGAATGATACTAGTCCCTACCGGATGATTTGGGTCTATAGTATGAATCAAATCTATGAATTCATTAAAAGTGTCTATAAAATCATTTTTTAGCAACACCAGCGGATAGTCGAGCTCATTACCTAAATTCCAAAATAAAAGAGCTGGATGATTTTTGTAGGTGTTGACTAAATTTTTAATTGTCTTCCGATACTGATTAATTTGTTTTTGATCAGAATAAAAATTGTCACCGTCAGTATATTTTGACAACGGAATATCCACTATAACGGCTAAATTATTTTGATGCGCCTCATCTAATAGGGTTTCAATATTATCAAAATCGTAAACACGAATGGTATTGCCCCCAATATCTGCCAAGGCACCTAAATAATTGCTTCCTGTGGCACCTCTAATTTTAAAGGATGCCCCATTTCTATAAAGTTTGAAAACATTGGCTTCTCTTTTTATGTAAACTGTTTGTGACTCATCTACCGTTTTTGAATTCGTGTGGTTAAACGCATATAATAAGAGCACAACAAGGAGGACACCCAAAACTAAAAATAACATCCTTTTTACACTTAATTTCACCACCTAAATATTTTCGATAAATCTAATGAATTATGAGCTACCAAGAAATAACACAGGCTTAATAATCGCATAAATTCGGTATTAGGAAGTCTAAAAACTCCTCTAGCCAAACTAGTTCACTTTTTGAAGGACGAAAAACACAGCCCCTCCTAAGAGGTAAGCCAGGACATCCCAACCATCTCCTGTATATCTGTGGGATTGTCGTGCCAGATAAAATTCAAATACAACAGAAAAAAGTGCTACTAAACTTAAAATAGTGAAGACGTTAAGTCGAATGTTGGTGTCTTTTTTAAGGTACCAAACGGTATGCAAACCCAATGTGGCCACCATAGGTATGATTAAAAAATCATTAAGATAATTAAAAATCCATTCAGGAACGTCAACAGAAAAGAATTTTAAACTCTGTACCCCCAGAAAAACAACAAAAGATAGAAGCACGTAGCTTCGTAAAAATTGTAGTGGTAGCCGAGACATCATATAAACAACATGGCAATGATCCAAGCTATAACACCACCAATGGCCATAACGATGGCCCAAACTGAAAAGAGTGCATAATAGGCACCACGCACAAGCCAAAACCGACTCGTTTTCCAGCGTTCGCCAAACGACGGTTTCTTTATGTTGACCTCCTCAACAGAATCACTTTCTGTGGCCTTTGTTGCCTTAGAAGTTGTGGTCTCTTCTGTATCTAACGGCAGTTTTTTATGTGCGCTATATGTAGTTCCTTTTTGTGGTTCCATGGTGAAAGAAGTTCAACTTGCAAGAATACATATTATTTACGATGATAAAAAATCAACCATTGGTTTTACGATTTTTTTAACCAATTGCATTCGTCATAATCACCCCCAATCAACCTGAAACAATTTCAACCGTACTATAGCCTGCCCCCGTTTTTTCTAATCGTATTTGGGTAGAAATCCGCTCTTTCAAGGCCTCTACATGCGAAATGACCCCAATAGATTTATCACCTTCATTTTGCATCTTCTCCAGTATGGTTATGGCCTGATTTAAGGTATCAGGATCTAAAGTTCCAAAACCTTCATCAATAAAAATAGATTCAATCTTGACGTTTTTCGCCGCCAAATCTGATAAGGCAAACGCCATTGCCAAACTCACCATAAAGGTTTCTCCACCAGAGAGCGTATTGATGGATCGTCGGGCATCGCCCTGATGACTATCAAATACTTTTAAGGAATCATTTTTATCTGCTTCATCTGCAGTTGGGATATCCACCCGATATCTATCACTTAAATCCTGCAATCGTAAATTTGTATAACCAATTAGCTGTTCAAGGGTAAGGTCTTGTACAAAATTAGAAAATCGTTTCCCATTGGCATCTCCAATCAACCCATTCATGGTTTTCCACAACGCTTCTTCTTTTTTCAGGTCCTTTAATTTTGACGCCAGCAAACGCTGTTTTTCTTTAGCTTTTTTATCAGTCTCCAATTGGGTTTTAATAGCGCCAATTTTTTCGTTTAAACTGCTGAACTCTTCCTCTAGTTTGTGATATTCAGCCTGCAACTCAGCAATAGGCTCGGTGGTTTTTACCACTGTTTTAAACGTATCAATTTCCTTTTGGGCACTTTCTTTTTCAGTTTTTAAACGTTCCTGTTGCAATTGAAACCTGTGCTTTTTCTGTCGGATCTCTTCTGCTTTTCCTTCAGAAAGGATAAAGGCCTTTAATTGTGGGATACTGTCTATACGCTCTGCCTCTAAAATGCGCTGTAACTGATTTTCAAAAAGAACTCTTTCTTCTGATATGGACTTCACTTTAGTAGTAAGTTCTGAAATCAGTAGACTGGTATGTCTTATTTTTTCGAGGGTCTGCGTCCATCTGCTTAGCAACGACTGTACTTTAATATCAATATCCTCAGCAGCATATAGTTTTTTACGTACAGCCTCTTTTTTTACTTTCAGATCTGAACTTGTAATCCACTGAGCTGTGGTCTGCTTTAAGTTCTCCAACAATTTTCTTAATCCGAAGGCTTTTTTAACTTGCTCTACAAGTTGCAGTTGGCTACTAACCGTTTTTTCTAATGCTACAATAGCATCATCGTTTTGGACAAATTCAACCTTAAGCGCACTGCAAAGTGTACCAATGTCTTTAAATCTAGGGTCTATAGCCTCAGTCTGTTCAATGATGGCTTTATTTAAAACGGTACTTTTTTCCTGCTCATTTTTTAAATTCGCCTGCGTTGAAATCTTTAATTCGCGTTTCGAAACCAGTAAATCTTGTTTCGATTTTAGAATTTCTGCTTGGAAATCAAAATGCGGCTTATGTGTTGCAAAAGGATGCTCCAATGCCCCGCAGAGCGGACAAGCCTCCCCTTCTACCAAGGCACTTCGGTGTGCTTCCAAACTTTGATGCTGTTTACGTGTTTCTTCTGACTTTACCAGTTTTTCTACCTCTAGCTCTAAAGGTTTGAGTTCTTCTTCTAGTTTTTTGAGCTGAGCCTGATAGGTTTCAACCAGTTCCTTACTACGTTTTAATTCAGCTTCTTTTAAACTTTTATTTTTTAATTCCGATATGTAATGGGTAAATGCGATTTTTAAGTCAGATACTAAAAGTAATTTCTTCTTAAAACGGGCTTCTTTTTCAGCCAATTCTTCGTCGTTACCAATTTGAGCAGATTTTAGAAACTGCTGGATTTTTTCTTCAACAGGATGGATCGTTTTATTAAATTGAATAGGATCTTCATTAAAAGGAATTCTTACAGTACCACTGTTGACATCCAAAAGAATAGTCTTTATCTGTCTTTCGTGGAGTTTAGCCTGAGCCACCGCCAGGTTTTCTTCCTCTTTTAAGGTATTGACCTGTTGACGAAGCTGTGTTAGGTGATCCACATACTGTTCTGCCGCTACCGTTTCCCCAAAAATAGAGGATGCCATTTTCAATAAATCAGCTTTATCCTTTAAAACCGTTTCCTCAGTAATCTTTTGCCGATTAAGTTCTGTGGCGGTCTCAAGAAGTGCCTTATCTTTCTGTTCAAAATTAGAAATGAGCGCATTGTGACCCACATACTTTATATGGTTTTCTAAGAGATGTTCCTCTTTTTTAAAGCTTTCAAGAGCAAGTGTTAACTCCTTTTGTAATTTCTCATTGGCCGCTAAAATGGTCTCCTGTTTAAAAATGCCATTTCGATGCTCAATCTCTACTTTTAAAACCTCAATGGCCTTCTTTTGGCTTTCCTTTCCTTTGCTAAGCATCTGTTCTTGATGGCCTAAGGCTTTCTTTTCTTCTTCAGAAATCAACTCAATTTCGCCCAATCTAATTTCCTGTTCTTTACAAGCTTCCAATGCCGTCTTAAATTTCTTGAATACAGCGGCACCAATAGCTCTGTAGTCTTTAGCCCCGGTAATGTCCTCAAGTAATTTATTGCGTTCATCTCTTTTTGCCTTCAATAATTTACTGAATTGCCCTTGAGACAGCACCATGGCTTTAACGAATTGATCATAACTCAACCCGATTAATTCTTCATTTTTTGCCGGTACTGAAGCCTTGCCACTTTCGATTATAACGCCCGTTACCACATCAATAATTTCCTGCTTTCTATCGTTGAGGTTATCGTTCCGATTTCGTTCTATAGACCAGTGCGACCGATAGATTTTCCCTTTGACGATATATTCCACTTCGGCATAACAATCTTGGGCATTTCTGGTCATTATGCCACCTTCACCGTCAATAACTGATTTGCTGATAGCCCCTATTCTGGGCACTTTATTATAGAGTGCCAAGGTAATCACATCCAAGAGTGTCGATTTTCCAGAACCTGTGGGACCGGTTATTGCAAACAATCCGCTTTCAGCCAATGGTCCCGATAAAAAATCAATATGATGTTCGCCGCGAAGTGAATGAATATTTTTAAAACTGATTTTGCTGATTTTCATAACCTATAAGTTAAGTTCTTCTAAAATTTGACGAAACGCATTTTTTAGTTCTTCGGAATCGTCTTGCTGCCCATCCAACTCGAGTCTTTTTTCAAACATTTCCATCGGACTCACATCGGCTACACTTATGCCAGGTTGAAACGCTTCTGAAGCACCTCTGATTTTATTGGTGAAATTTAATTTGGATTTGATGATGATAAGGTCTTCGTTAGTATAAGTTTCCAATAAGTCGTCCAAATCTCGTCTGATCTGTACACTTTCATTAGGTTCATTCACAATAATTTCTGCTAACGACACCAATTGTGTACTCATTTTATAATCCTTCAACTGTATTTTAACCTCTTCAAGTGTGCCTTGAAAGACTACTAAGTTTCTGAATTTTGGTATGGGTACAATTTTCACCTCTATGTTCTTAGCCTGTACTGAAATAATATTGACTTGCTTTATTTCTTCCTTTTCACTAAAACTCAAACATACCGGTGAGCCTGAATAATGCACGTTTCTGGATGTGGAAACGGCATAGGGTTTATGAATGTGGCCTAAGGCAACATAATCAGGTTCTTCACCAAAAACAGTCCCTTTAACACCTGCCTGATTCCCTATTTGAATGTCCCTCATGCTATCAGATACCTGGGCACCCTGCACATACAAATGCCCCATAACAATAAAACAACATCCTTGGAAATGCTGATTATAATGTGCATTGATAGTTAAAAAATAAGATTGAATGCCTGCTTTAATCTGTTCTATTTTATCACTATATGTTTCTCCGGCAACCGACTTTCTAATATCCTTATCCCTTAAAAAAGGAACGCCTGCAATGACTACTTGTTCTTCTCCTTTAGTGTACTTAAAGAATAGTTCTTCTACGGTTTCAGGTGCGCCACCAATAACATCAATATTTAAATAACTCAATATTTCCTTTGGAGCATTTAAAACTGATGCCGAATCATGATTACCTCCCGTTATGATTATTTTACATTCTGTACCTATCATTTGCATTAGAAATCTATAATACTGTTTAAGGGCCGTTTGTGAAGGATTAGCTTGATCAAACACATCACCAGAAACTAGCAATAAATCGATGTCCTCTTTCTTGATGGTGTCTAGCAACCAATCGAAGAACAAGTCCAGATCGGGTGTTAAATCGATTTTATGCAACTGTTTTCCAATATGCCAGTCTGAAGTATGGAGTATTTTCATAGGTGATGATTATATGGTGTTTTTCTCGTGTTGTGCTTTCTCCAAATGTACTGAGCAGAGTTAAGATTGCCTTAAAATAATGCTCTATCTCGAAAAAGTTAAAAATAGAAAGTTAAGCTGAATTAGTTAGCTTCAATTTAATTTTTTTATGGAGCGGAGTAAGAGCCATGGTTGATCCACTTGGCAAACTACAGAATCAGTCTTTAACTTGTTAACAACATCGATCCTAGCGTAGAAATTCATTTTGAAACATTATTGTCCGATAAAGAATTAAGATCCTGCCTCGCCGGCAGNNTTTTACCTGTTTTACCGGACACTGATGATTTTGAAAATAAAACAAGAAGCACTAACAATACCAACATTGATGTGGGTTTCAACATATTTGATCACCACTTCTGATCAAAAAACAGCACAAAATTTAGAATGCCTTTGACCGTGCAGTGGACAATGCCACTATAAAACCCTCGATAGTGAGTTGATCGTTTATTCACGTGACCCAATAGTCAAAATTTTGAAAATACCATTTTACAATTGTTTCAGAACTGCCACTAGTGTTTTCAGATCTACCGACTGCTGTTCTCCCGAAGCCATGTTTTTAAGCGTAAAAGTTTCTGATTGCAATTCAGATTCGCCTACCAGTACTACGTTTGGAATGTTGCGTTTGTTAGCGTAATTGAACTGCTTGATGGCCTTTTTATGATCAGGGAACAATTCAGCATTGATGCCGTTCGCTCTCAATTGTTTGATGGCTTTCATACTCGCCATTGCTTCGGTCTCACCAAAATTGATAAACAAAGCTTTTACCGTATTCGTTATGGTCTCCGGAAATAAATTCAAAGCATCCAAAACCAAATAGATGCGATCCAATCCAAAACTAATGCCTACACCACTGACGTCTTTCAATCCAAAAATTCCAGTAAGGTCATCATACCGACCACCACCACCAATAGATCCCATGTCTACCCCTTTTGGAGCGGCTACTTCAAATATAGCACCTGTGTAATAGTTGAGTCCGCGTGCCAAGGTTACATCCAATTGCAAGCTTGCGGTGTGCAACTTTAATTCTGAAATGGCTTTGTCAATAAATTCCAATTCTTCAATCCCTTTTTTACCTTCTTCTGAGGTAGATAGAATAGTTTTTAATTGGGCAATTTGCGATTCAAAAGACCCTGACAGACTGAACAGCGGTTGCAATTGGTCAATGCCAGCTTGCGCAATGCCTTTCCCCAACATTTCTTCTTTGACCTTCTCCTCACCTATTTTGTCTAATTTATCGAGGGCAACGGTAAAATCGATCAATTTATCTTGGGCGCCAATTACTTCAGCAATACCAGATAATATTTTACGGTTGTTAATTTTTATCGTGACACCTTCTAATTTAAGGGCAGTAAACACAGCATCATACAATTGGACAAATTCTACCTCCTGCCATAACGATTGAGACCCGACAACATCAGCATCACATTGAAAAAACTCTCTAAAACGGCCTTTTTGAGGTCGGTCAGCTCTCCAAACCGGTTGAATTTGATAGCGTTTAAAGGGAAATTCGATCTCATTTTGGTGTTGTACGACGTACCTTGCAAACGGAACGGTGAGGTCGTAACGTAGTGCTTTTTCTGAGATAGAGCTTGTTATTTTAGTGGAATCTTTAGCATCATAAGCCTGTTGATCGGCTTTATTTAAAAAATCGCCAGAGTTCAAAATTTTGAAAATCAATCGATCCCCTTCATCGCCATATTTGCCCATCAAAGTATCTGAATTTTCAAAACTTGGGGTTTCTATCGGTTGAAATCCGAAGCGTTCAAAATTTTGACGTATCGTATTAAAAATATAGTTGCGTTTTGCAACTTCTACCGGATTGAAATCTCTGGTGCCTTTTGGGATGCTTGGTTTTTGTGCCATGTTCACTTCCCGCGAAAGCGGGAATCTGTTTTATCTTCCTGCGTAGGCAGGAATCTCAGTTAATAATTTACTCCTGCAAAAATATTATAATTTCAAGAATATAAACCCAAAACGGAGTGCAAATGCTATTCTGGCATTTTCTTCAACAGATTTCTCAGATTCTCACGGAGCGTTTTTGAGTTATCTACGGAGAATTTATTGGGAAACATTATTGTCCGATAAAGAACCAAGATCGCTGCGCTTATAGTNNTTTTAAGTTCTCGAACCAGATCACGCTTTAAAGGGGTTTGCAAACTTTTCACCTGTTTTACCGGATACTGATGATTGGGAAACAAATATTGCACTTAAATTTATTTCCACAGATGATGCAGATTGACCTAAATTTTTAGGATCACCTCCGCGAACCTCTGCGACATCTGTGGAAAACTTGAGAATAGTAAACACTTATTTCAAATTTATAGTAACTTTATTGACCGTTTGTAGTCTTATAGCTATCAACCTTAACAAGAACCATACACTTTTATGTTTTCATTATTCAGAGAGAATATTAGAATTGCCTTAAATTCCATTCGCACCCAACTGCTACGCACCATTTTGACGGTTTTGATCATTGCCATCGGCATCACGGCGTTGGTGGGGATTTTGAGTGCTGTTTCAGCATTGGAAAACACAATTTCAAGCGATTTCTCTTCGATGGGCGCCAATACCTTTAACATTCAGCGGTATGAATTTACCACCCAGCAACAAAGTGGAAAGGACGTTCAAAAAGTGAATCCGATTATCAGTTATAGAGACGTAAAGGATTTTGAGGATAAATACCAATTTCCGTTTACCAAAGTGTCCGTGTCATTTGTTGGCACGCAAACCGCTGAAGTAAAATATGAAAATAGAAAGACAGATCCTGAGGTTACCGTGTTAGGAATCAATGAAAATTTCATTCAAAACTCCGGACTTGAAATCGGTGAGGGCCGGGAGTTTAATGTTTTTGATATCGACAATAGTTCCACATTGTGCGTTATTGGAAGCGATTTGGTAAAAGCCATTTTAGACGATGTCAATCCTATTGGCCAAACCATTAGTGTAAGAGGTGCCAAGTTTAAAGTGATTGGCGTATTAAAATCGAAAGGCTCAACTTTTGGAAACAATCAAGATTTACGCGTGATGATTCCGATTCAAAAAGCACGAACACTTTTTACGAGTCCGAACATCAACTACAATTTAAGTGTTAAAACCGATAAAAAGGATATGTTGGAAGGCGCACAGGACGATGCCATTTTGACCTTTAGAAACATTAGAGCGCTAAATCCTATTGAAGAAAACAATTTTGGTTTAGAACGCAGTGATGATTTACTAAACCGTATTGGTTCCATTACAGACTACCTATATATTGCCGCCTGGGTAATCAGTATGGTTACAATTCTAGGCTCCTCCATTGCACTGATGAACATTTTATTTGTGTCAGTAACAGAACGCACACGTGAGATCGGGGTACGGAAAGCCTTGGGCGCAAAAAAGAAAACCATCGCCACACAATTTTTTATGGAAGCCATCATTATTGGGCAATTGGGTGGTATTTTAGGAATCATCCTTGGTGTACTGATTGGCTATGGCGTCTCGGCCGCCGCCAACTTCCAGTTCTCCACACCGTGGCTAGCCATGTTTAGCGCCTTTACCATCGCTTTTATTGTAGCAGTGGTTGCTGGGTTGCTGCCAGCAGTAAAAGCGGCTAAATTAGACCCGATTGAGTCGCTGCGGTATGAGTAGATTTTTTTTAAGATAAGAGAAAATAGAATAGAGAGCAGAGAATAGAGAGCAGAGAGTAGAGAGTAGAGAGTAGAGAATGTGCTGTAGGCTACTTTAGGACTAGCTTCTCAAAATATTTGTATAAATCGCCTTTAGTGATCACACCACCTTGTTGGATGAGTTTGAATTTATCCAGCGCTTTGTCTTCAGAATAGGCTTTAGTGGCCGTCAGAAACTCCACTTCATCAGACAAGAGATTGTTTCTGAACCATTCAAAACCTTCAGGGGTTGTCAGATCGGCAACATCTGTCGTCAACTTAACGGCAATCAATTGCATATCATTCTCTTTTAAATAAAACAGATGCATTTGCTGTGGCGAGATATGTTCTATATAGGACACGGTTTTTAAAACACCTTCCCAGATTAAATCGCTAAAAATATCCAGTTCCTCTTCAGCAACTTCAGGTGTATTGGCTTTTATAGCTGTCCACTCATCTGCCGTAATTGTTTGTGTGGCCAAAAAGTTGATGAATTCTTGGTGCAGTTCTTCAAATTGTTCTTTGGTTAGTCTTGTATATTTCATCTAAAAATTTATTTTTAATTATGAAAAAAGCCTCATTCCAGATATGGATTGAGGCTTCTTAAAAATGTGTTTTTAAAATTATGCTTCGGCAACAACTTCAAAAGTCATATCTACAGTTACATCTCTATGAAGTCTGATTACAGCATCATATTGACCTAAACGTTTGATGTTACCACCAGTGATAGCAATAAACTTTTTATCAATTGTAATGCCTTCGTTTTTCAATGCATTTGCCAAATCAATATTGGTAATAGAACCAAATATTTTATCTCCAGCCGTTGCACCTGCACCAGCTTTAGATGTTAATTTAATATCCAATGCTTTGATTGCGTCAGCTTCTTTTTGAGCTTCTTCAATAATTTGTTTGTCTTTGAACGCACGTTGCTTTAAGTTTTCAGCCAATACTTTTTTAGCTGAAACCGTTGCCATAACCGCTTGCCCTTGAGGAATTAAAAAATTTCTACCATAACCGTTCTTAACCGTTACAACATCGTCTTTAAATCCTAAATTTTCAACGTCTTGTTTTAATATAAGTTCCATAGTTATGTTTTAATTATTTTAATAAATCTGCTACATAAGGCATCAACGCAAGGTGACGCGCTCTTTTTACTGCAACAGAAACTTTTCTTTGGTATTTTAATGAAGTCCCTGTTAAACGTCTTGGTAACAATTTACCTTGTTCGTTTACAAAACCTAATAACCAATCTGCGTCTTTATAATCAACATATTTAATGCCAGATTTTTTGAAACGACAGTATTTCTTAGTTTTGCTGGTGTCAATATTCAATGGGGTCAGATATCTGATCTCACCATCTTTTTTTCCTTTAGCTTGTTGTTCTATCGATGACATAATTACGCTTTTTGTTTGATTTTAGTTCTTCTTCTTTCAGCCCAAGATATAGCATGTTTGTCTAACTTTACAGTTAAATAACGCATAAAACGCTCATCACGTCTAAACTCTACTTCTAAAGGATTAATAACTTCACCATCTACAGTGAACTCAAATAAGTGGTAGAATCCACTTTTTTTGTTTTGGATTGGATAAGCTAATTTTTTCAAGCCCCAATCTTCTTTGGATACCATCTTTGCTCCTCTAGAAACAAGAAAATCTTCGTATTTCTCTACTGTTTCCTTTATCTGGGTCTCAGATAAAACGGGATTTAAGATGAAAACAGTTTCATAATGATTCATATAATTCTATTTATTAATTAAAAATGGCTGCAAAAATACTCATTATTTATGGTATTGACAACTATATTCAGGTAAATTTACAATCAGCTCTAAGTGTGAAAACATTGTTAAATTAAACACTTTGCCGATGTTTTTTGGTTTTTATCCGAATTTTTTGTAGTATTGTCGATATCTTAACCTAAACAAATGAAATGTTATGACTTTAAACTGTGTAGTAGTTGATGACTCTGCGATACAACGGTTATCTATTGTAAAATTAATTGAAAATCATTCAGCGCTCAACCTAATTGCAGAATATAGTAGCGCATTAGAAACGAAAAACGGATTAAACATCCATAAAGTTGACCTTATCTTCTTAGATATTGAGATGCCTGTCCTAAATGGTTTTGAGCTTCTTGACGTTCTCAACAACAAACCTCAAATTATATTTGTCACTGGCAAAACAGAATATGCGTTTAAAGCGTTTAACTATGATGCCACAGATTATCTTCAAAAACCAATCACTAGAGAGCGTTTTAATACTGCCGTAGAAAAAGCTGTAGAACAACATAAGCTGAAACTAGATTTCAATGAAACGGATGGCGAACATATTTTTGTCAAAAGTAATCTAAAAAAACGTAAAGTCTATATTAAGAACATCAAATGGATTGAAGCGCTTGGAGATTATGTTAAATTAGTCACTGAAGAAAACAGCTTGGTGGTCCTTTCTACTATGAAAGCATTTGAACAAGAACTCCCTGAAGGTAAATTCTTAAGAATCCACAAGTCATATATCGTCAATTTAGATAAAGTAGACCGTTTTAATAGTAAAAATGTTGAAGTTGGCGCTTATGAAATTCCGCTAAGCAGAAACAAAAAATCTGAATTGGTAGACGCCCTGAATAATATTTAATGGTAAAAGACCACTACCACCAGTTTTTTAAGCATCACCACTGCTAATTACAGACAACTTTCTATTTGAAATTTTAGTCCGATTATAAAATATCTTTCCACCTCCATAATATTGGGAGAGAGGAGATTGTATGCGAAATTTGTTACCAAATCTCTACAATGAAATCCCCACATGCAATCAAGAGGTCCCGCTAAGGAGCGGGATTAGTTCGATTACGAAATTTGGCCCAAATTCTAAAGTGGTTGTCGAAGCTAAAGATGGGATCCCGCTAAGGAGCGGGATTAGTTCGATTACGAAATTTGTTCCAAATTTCTAAAGTGGTTGTCGAAGCTAAAGATGGGATCCCGCTAAGGAGCGGGATTAGTTCGATTACGAAATTTGTTCCAAATTTCTAAAGTGGTTGTCGAAGCTAAAGATGGGATCCCGCTAAGGAGCGGGATTAGTTCGATTACGAAATTTGTTCCAAATTTCTATCTCACTAATAATTATCGACATTCAGAATAACCCTAACCGACCTAAATTCTTTAATACTTAAGAAGCTGTTGTTAACTTTAACCATGGCTTTTTTTGTTTTTGCCAACGATTGCTGCGGCGGAATCTTTACAAGGATGTTCTTATGGAATTGATTCCTAATTCTTGAAACTGGCGGAAACTCTGGGCCTAAAATATTGCTTTTAAACACCTGTCTTAAAGCTGTTGCATACCACTCTGCCCCGATATTTACCTTGTTAAAATCTTTATGTTTTAAGGTGATCTTTATCAGGCGGAAAATTGGTGGATAGTTGAAATTATGGCGTTCATCCATTTGCTCTTTAAACATTTCAGCATAATTATTGGTAGAAACCTGCTGTAAAATGCGATGGTGTGGATTATACGTTTGAATCAACACTTTCCCACGTTCATCCGTTCGTCCTGCCCTACCGGACACTTGTAACATCAGCTGAAAACTGCGTTCATGAGCCCTAAAATCTGGGAAGTTGAGCATATTGTCCGCATTCATAATACCTACCAGTTTCACGTTTCTAAAATCGAGTCCCTTGGTTAACATCTGCGTCCCCACCAAAATGTCAATCTCCTTTTCCTCAAACGCCCTAATAATTTTTTCATAACCAAATTTGCCGCGTGTGGTATCTAAATCCATACGTGCCACCTTGTGATCCGGAAAAAGCGCCTGCGCCTCCTCTTGCACTTGCTCCGTACCAAATCCTTTGTTATCCAATTCCACACTGCCACAGGCCATACAGGTTTTCAGCATGGCGGTATGATACCCGCAGTAATGGCATCGTAACTCATTTTTGTACTGATGGTAGGTTAGACTCACATCACAATTAGAACATTGTGGCGCATGCCCGCACGTATTACATTCTACAATAGGCGAAAAACCCCTCCGGTTCTGAAAAAGAATAATTTGATGCCCATCCTTTAGTGCTTCGGTCATCTCTTCAATCAACCGATCGCTAAAGTGGCCGGTCATACGCTTTCGCTTGTGCTTGTCCTGAATATCTACCAACTCGATCTCAGGCATCAACACATCATTAAAACGGTGTGTAATTTCTACCAGACCGTATTTTCCTTGTTGCACATTATAGTAACTTTCCAAACTAGGTGTTGCGGAGCCTAACAAGGTTTTGCTATCAAACAAAGATGCCAATACAATAGCAGCATCGCGAGCATGATAACGCGGCGCGGGATCAAACTGTTTAAAGGAGGTTTCATGTTCTTCATCAACAATTACCAGACCCAAGTTATGATACGGTAAAAAGATAGAAGAACGAGCTCCTAGAACAATCTGCGCTTTTGGCTGATTTTCTAGTACATTATGCCAAAGTTCAAAGCGCTCATGTGCTGAATATTTAGAGTGATACACTGACACTTTGCCTCCAAAATAGGTTTCCAAACGGGTGACCAATTGCGTGGTCAATGCGATTTCCGGAAGCAAGTAAAGCACTTGTTTTCCTGTGGCAATAACGTCCTCAATAAGCTTGACATAAACTTCCGTTTTCCCTGAAGAAGTCACACCATGAAGCAAGGTGATATGGTGCTCTTCAAAAGTCTGTTTGATCTCTTCGAGCGCTTTTTCTTGATACTTATTTAAAGTTTTTGAATCCTCATTGGCATCTCCTGAATACCCCACGCGGTCCTCTTGAATATGATATTCCTCTAAAACTTCTTTGTCGATTAAGGTTTTGATAATGGCGGAAGACGCCTCACTCGCTTCGGACAGCTCAGATACTTTTACAGGTTTTTTTGTTTGGGCAGAAATTGAAAACAAAGTCATGACCACGTCTCTTTGTTTAGGTGCTCTGCTTAATTCTTCTAACAAATCCTGCAATTTTACCTGATCAGCGTATTGCGAATTGAGCTTGACATAACGAACTAATTTTGGTTTGTATTTTTCATACACTTCCTCTTGAATCACGATGGCTTCTTTATCTAAGAGGGAATTAATAATAGGAAATACATTTTTCTTGTCCAATATACTGACCAAATCCTGAATTTTCAGCGACGATTGATGGTGCAATGCTTCATAAACCAAAAATTCATCATCCTTTAAATGGTCGTCATTGATGATTTTATCAGGGTTTTTACTGATAATCGTTTCGCTTTCAAGCAAAAACGAATTTGGCAACGCTGCCCTAAGCACATCACCTAGCGTACACATATAATAATCTGCAATCCACTGCCAGTGCTTTAATTGGGTAGGCGTTGTAATGTGTGTATCATCTAATATTTGATGAATGTCTTTTGCATCATAGCCCACTGGTTTTTGTTGATGGATTTTAAAAACCAAGCCCGTATAGATTTTACTTTTACCAAACGGAACCGCCACCCGCATTCCCGGCTGTAGAAATTCAGATTCAGCAGCGGTAATACTATAGGTGAATAACTTTTCAAGTGGAATGGGAAGGATGACGTCAATGTAGTGTTGCATGCTCGAAATTAAGATAGGATTTGGTCCTTTTTTTTAGAATCGTTATACTTTTTTAAACGTCTTATTGTCGCATTCAGCTCAAACCCCAACAAGAGGATATTAGAATTTAACCATAAGTAAAACAACAAAATCAATAAGGCACCAATAGAGCCATACAACTCATTATAGGTTGAGAAATAGGTTACATAGATACCAAATAAATAAGAAAAGACGATAATCAAAATGGTGGTCAATAAAGCGCCAGCCGAAAAGAATTTGGAGTTCTTACCCTCTTTCGTCCCGAAATAATATAAAGTCGCAGTAGCAATATAAACCATAAATACAAAAAACACATATTTTGCAATGGCTATCATAAACAACCCTTCTTCATAGGTTTCGTACCCCTGCTTATCCATAAAATAGAGCACACGCTGAATGACATAAATTTGAAAATATCCTAAAACTGCAATCGTAATGATCAATAAAAAAACCAATATAAGCGCTACAAACAGCGAATACAAATATTGTTTGACAACGCTACGTGTTAGCTGCTGATGGTATGAGCTTTCAAATCCAGAAAAAAGTGCGCTAATGCCGTTAGCCATCAAAAAGATGGATAAAAGAAATACCGTGGATATTAACCCCACATTTTCGCCTTTCATAATGTTTTGAAAGATATTCTCAAAAAAGAAATCGGAGGTTTGAGGTGGTAAGATCGAGTTCAAAAACCCTTTAAACTCATATTCAAATCCCACTACGGGGATGTAAGGAATGAGGATAATAATAAACAACAAAAACGGAAAAATGGCCGTAAAGAAACTAAACGCAATGGCACTGGCCCTACTGGTTACTGCGCCTTTGATAATGCCCTTACCATAAAGTCTTAAAAAGTAATACAGCGTCAACCCTTCTAAAGCAGGTAACGGTATATTTTTAAGCAGTTTAATGAAGTAATTTAAAATGGGGATTCTCTCGAGTTTATTCTCGATTTCATCCTCAATATTTGCATCTGGATTTTCAGACATTTAGACGGCTTTTAAACTTAAATCCATGTTGTACACTGAATGGGTAAGCGCTCCTGAGGAAATATAATCTACACCGCATAGAGCATACGCCCTGGCAGTGTCTTCATTGATTCCGCCAGACGATTCTGTTAAACATTGATCTCCTATTAAAGCAACCGCTTTTTTAGTGTCTTCATAATTGAAATTATCAATCAGGATTCTGTACACGCCATCAGTTTTAAGAATTTCGGTAATTTCATCAAGATTTCGCGCTTCTACAATAATCTTAAGATCTAAGTTATTCTCCTTTAAATACGCTTTCGTTTTTGTAATGGCCTTTGTAATGCCACCGGCAAAATCAATATGATTGTCCTTAAGCATGATCATGTCATACAACGCAAATCTGTGGTTCTCACCACCGCCGATTTTTACCGCCCATTTTTCAAGAGCGCGAATTCCTGGCGTGGTTTTTCTAGTATCCAAAATCTGGGTGCCCGTACCTTCTAACAAATCTAAAAATGTCTTAGTTTTGGTGGCAATGGCGCTCATGCGCTGCATCGCATTTAAGACTAATCGCTCAGCCTTAAGAATAGATTGAGATGCGCCTTCTACATAAAAAACAATATCGCCATGGGTTACTTCAGCTCCATCCTCAATTAAGGTTTCTATTTTTAAGTCTTTATCGACGTAATGAAATACTTGTTTTGCAAAAGCAACACCAGCAATAACGCCATCGTCCTTTACCAATAATTTCGCTTTTCCTGTTGCGGAAGCAGGAATGCATGCCAACGAACTATGATCGCCATCGCCAACATCTTCTCTAATGGCATTAGAAATGATACCTTCTATTTCTTTATTGAATTGCTCTTGTGAAATCATTTTTAAGGAATATTTTACGTAAAAATACTAATTGAAAATTGAAATACTCAAATTACAAATCCCAAATTCCATATCCCAACAAATTTGTAATTTTACACCATGCAAATAAAACTCCTCGCCATAGGCAAAACAGACAACAAAGAATTGCAAACACTCATAGATGATTATCAAAAGCGCTTGGGTTTTTACATCAAATTCGACTTTGAGATCATTCCTGATCTGAAAAAAGTGAAGAATTTAAGTGAAGCGCAACAAAAACAAAAGGAAGGCGAATTGATTTTAGCGAAGCTAAGCACTACTGACGTACTCATTTTATTGGACGAAAACGGCAAACAGCACGACTCTCTAGGGTTTTCAGAATACCTACAAAAACACATGAATTCCGGTCTTAAACAAGTAGTATTTGTAATTGGAGGGCCTTACGGATTTTCGGAAGAGGTGTACGGAAAAGCAAATGGGAAAATATCATTATCAAAAATGACATTTTCCCATCAGATGATCCGATTGTTCATGATTGAACAGCTGTATCGGGCTTTTACTATTTTAAGAAACGAACCTTATCATCATCGGTAGGGTTTGAGGTCTGAGGTCTGAGGTTTGAAATTGAAGGCTCAAGATTGGTTATCAGTTATTTGCAAACCCCCTCATCCATAACCCCTAATTCCTAATCCCTCATTCCTAATACGTTTTATAAGTCTGTTTTCTCTTTTTAAGCTGAACTTCCAAGTCGCTAATAGTTTCTTTCACTGCCATTTCATAATTTTTCTCATCAGACGTTGCAAATATCTGAGGGCCTGGCATACTCAATTTAATGTTGCAAATTTTATCTTTTTCAGGTTCATTACCTTCTTCTTTAAAAAACACATCGGCACTGATCAGCCAATCGTATTTTTCGGCCATTTTATTTAATCTCTCAGTAGTATGTTCAGCTAGTGAATCGCTATAATCTAAATTTACGAATTGAATGTTTATTGTCATGATTATTATTTTTTGTTATGAGACTAAATTACGAGTTTAAAAAGGATTGCACGCTGACATAAATCATAAAATATGCTTAAAGTTGCCCCTAGTTCAAAGCGGACTGACGCTATTTTGATAGCATGACTCTGACCTCTTATAGTATGCTATTTTTTTAAAGGAATTTTAACTACAGTCTCAACTCCAGTGCCATCAAGTTTGTTTCTGACTTCAAAAAAATAGTTATTCTCGTAAAGATTTCTCAATCTGTCATTTATATTAGACAAACCCATTCCTTGTTTCAATAATAAAAGATGGCCCACATTTAACTTTGCGCCATTATTCTCGACAATGATCACTAACATGTTGTCTTCCGAGTAAATTTTTATGAGCACTTCTAAATCGGTATAATCATAGGAATAACCGTGCTTTATAGAATTTTCTAAAATTGGTTGGAGCAAGAGTGCCGGAACCTCTTTTGAAAGTAGAGTCTCATCAATGGCGTGGTTTATACGAAGGTGATCTGAAAACCGAACATTAAGAATATTAAGATAATATTCTAGCACCCGTAGCTCTTTTTCAAGACTGATGGTGTTGCTGTCATTATCGTAAAGAATTTCTCTCAAAAAACCACTTAAATCGGCTATAGTGTCTTTGGCTTTGTCTGCATCAAGATCTACCAGCACAGCAATGGAATTTAGTGTGTTGAATAAAAAATGCGGCTGTAGTTGCGATGTTAACATTTTCATTCTGGTGTTGACCAACTGCGATTCCAAATGACCTTGTTTTTTTTCAGCTTCTTTAAATTGTTTAAGATAGTAGTAGGTGTAGATTATAGAA
This sequence comes from Gelidibacter salicanalis, assembly GCF_016469035.1. Lineage (GTDB taxonomy): Bacteria > Bacteroidota > Bacteroidia > Flavobacteriales > Flavobacteriaceae > Gelidibacter > Gelidibacter salicanalis_A. Next base: position 98,081 of record NZ_JAEHJZ010000034.1, read on the forward strand.
ACCATCGCAAAATAGATCAGGAAATTTAAATCGATGACATACATAAGCCGATAAATACTTTTTTGAAAATCGTAGTTTTCAATGGTCAACACACCTGTCAGTAACGCATGTAAATCAATTATCATCCTTATAACCAAACCTATTAATAATGAAAAAATGATGTGAATGGAAATGATTTTTACCCATGCGTATTTTTTATTCAACAATCGTTTGGTGCTTATGGCAATTAAGACCATAAAACTGACCACAATGATGTAATCGAGCAGTAAGTTGTAAATTATAAAATCAAGCCATGAAAAAGGCATCTTTTCTTCGCCAAAATGTTGCATATACAATACTTTGGCAATGAGAACCAAATCAAACAGCGCGTAAAAGCCTGCTAAAACCAACACGAGTTTTAGGTCTATAAATTGCTTTTTACTTTTAACTGAGTTCATTGTATTCCAATTCTTTCCAGAAAATCCATTTTATGGGATTTACTGATATGCAACAATTTATTATCGGTCATTCTTGCGTCTATTTCAGAAAAATCAGAATGGACGATTTCTCTGACGTGATTAAGATTGACAATACTAGACCTATGGATTCTTAAAAAAAGATTTTGGTCCAACCTTTTAAAAAGTCTTTTTAAAGTCTCGCGCAACACAAATTTTTTGTCTTCAATAAATATTTCCACGTAATATCCTGAAGCAATAATATACATGATATCGGATGGATCTATTAAGATGGTTTTCTTACCCTGTTTTATCAGAATCTTAGAGGTCATATCATTTCGACCAATTTTAGTGTTGTACAAATTGAACAATTCAATAAATCGTGTCTCGAAATTTAAATCGGCCTCTGATTTTGAAATTCTTAAAACCTTGTCTATCGTTCGAAAAAAACGCTGATCTTTAAAGGGTTTTAAAAGAAAATCAAAAGCATCAACATCAAAAGCTTTTAGAGCGTAATTATCATAAGCGGTAACAAACACAACAATGGGCTTGGGTGAAATCTGGACTTTTTGAAGCACTTCAAAACCGTTCATGTCTTTCATATTAATATCCAAAAATAGGAGCTCGGGGTTAAGGTCATTAATAGTGTTAATGGCAATTTTACCGTTAGAACATTCGCCAATAACCTCAATTTCTGATACTGCTTCCAGCAATTTCACTATCCTTTTCCGGGCCAGTTCTTCATCATCTATAACAAGCGCTTTCATAATTTAAAAATTATAAGTTCTTAATCAAAACACGAATCTCTTATTAAAGTTATTCAAACTAAATCTTATTTTTAAGAATATTTTAATTTTTCTATAAAAAAAGTTATGAGTGTCCGATAAAAAAGATAAAAAGTTTACCAATCCCGTTAAAGCCAGCTTGGTACGATATTTTGAAAAAATGACACCTTGCTTTTTGAAACTAATGTTACTTAGAGTGATTGGGCAAATTTAATTTAGAATAACGTAGTTTCTCAGTCAGTTATAATCAAATCTTTGTTCTTTTCCCGGTAGCTATCGGGACTATAAGCGCAGCGGTCTTAATGCTTTATCGGACAATACTAAAAAAAAGTATTACCGAGAAAAAGGTCATCAAACCAATGTTAAATTGCTTGATGACCTTTAGTTCCTATTTAATTCCCACAGTTGGTTAATTCCTGGCCACAACAGTTCCGACGTTATTCCCATCAATTTTTACATGTTGTTTGCGGTTTCCGAATTGCAAAGTCACTCGATATGTTTCTTTATTAAGAATCACACCTTTTGTAGTGGCTTTATATTTGTTTTTTGTCATGGTCCATCCTTTATAGGAGTTGTAGAGCTGGTTCCTCATATCATAAGGTAAAAGTACATCATTAAAATTTTGATAGGTTTTAAGTAGATTTCCTTTTTTATCGAAATTTGCCACCATAAAACCTTTTTGGCTACTTAAAGTGACCTCATACTCGTTAATTCTAGAGTTGTCTAAAGTTGCTATTAGTCTGTGAATGTCAAAATGGTCATTCATAAACCCAATTGGGTTTTTTGTAAATTCTAGAATGTAAGCCCTGTCAACCTTAATTACAACTTGGTTGTTTGTTTTAAAATATTTTAACTTTGCCGGAGCTTTTTCTACTTTCACTTCTTCCAAATGCGTCAGTTCTTGTGCCTGACCTACTGTTGTAGCTACTGCAAACAGTAACAAAATAATTAGCGTTTTCATAATATTATAGATTTTAGGATTAATTATTGAATTCTAAACCACTGGTTATTATTGTAGTACACCACTAAATTAAGAGAAGTTCTACTTAAATTTGAAAGAATGAAGTGAATGGCTATATTTTGATAATGAAGCTGCTATAATTTGCAGTAAAGGAAAAAGCAGCTTAATCATAAATATCTTTTTAGAGTAAATTTTGGATAACGCATTGCCGTGGATTCAGCATCTTTTGCCATATTAAATTACTTTTATACGTCTTGGGTACTGCTATTATGAGAATAGGTTTCTAATTAATATAAATTCTGTTACTTTTGATGCTTCTAACACTTAACGATCACGTATTGAATTTTTGTAGCACATTAGTCATATTATGGAACTTGTATTCGCCACCAACAATTTGAACAAACTTAAGGAGGTTCAACGTCTTATCCCAGAACATGTTAAACTCCTCAGTCTTAAAGATATTGGATGCATTGAAGACGTGCCAGAAACCCAAACAACAATTGAAGGCAATGCCATCCAAAAGGCTGAATACATCAAAAAAACGTATGGATATGACTGTTTTGCAGATGACACCGGTTTAGAAGTAGAAGCTTTAAATGGTGCGCCGGGCGTCTATTCAGCACGTTACGCGGGAGAACAACGCAACTCCGAATACAATATGCAAAAACTACTACTCAAACTTAAAGCCCACTCCAACAGAAACGCGCAATTTAAAACGGTCATTGCTTTAGAACTTAATGGAACTCAACACACCTTCACTGGTATTTGCCCTGGAGAAATCACAAAAACTAAACGTGGATATGAAGGTTTTGGATATGATCCCGTTTTTAGAGCCGAAGGATATGAGCAAACATTTGCTGAGATTTCTTTAGAAGAAAAAAATCGTATCGGACACCGCGGAATAGCGGTTAAGCAGCTGGTAAAATTCTTAAATTCAATAGGCTAAAATTCTTTTTATGGAGCCTAAAAAACCATAACAAATTGATATTCAATTCTCAACGACTGCCCAACATATTAAAAAAACTTCAAAATAAAACTTTATTGTGTAATAGAGATTAAAAAATAAAATCTTACATTTGCACCTTGAAAAATTTCCTCAAGGTGAGGATGTGTTACTGGAAGTTTAGGTTAAGTATGTCGATTCGCTTCTGTTGTAACACCAAAGAACATAATCGAATACTTATTAAATCGAATGAACACATTCCAAGATTTAGGTCTTAATGATGACCTATTACGAGCTATTACCGATATTGGTTTTATTACACCAAGTGACGTCCAAGCAAAAGCAATCCCAATTTTATTAGAACAAGACACTGATTTAGTGGCTTTGGCACAAACAGGGACAGGTAAAACTGCTGCCTTTGGGTTTCCAATGTTGCAAAAAATTAACATTGATAGTAGAACCACTCAAGGGTTGATCCTCTCTCCTACTCGTGAACTTTGTTTACAAATTACCAACGAGTTAAAAAACTACGGAAAATATTGTAAAGGTTTTAATGTTGCTGCCATTTATGGTGGTGCCAGTATTAGTGACCAAGCAAGAGAAGTTAAAAGAGGTGCGCAAATTATTGTTGCTACTCCAGGGCGTATGAAAGATATGATTAACCGTAATATGGTTGATATTTCTAAAATTGAATACGCCGTACTTGATGAGGCTGATGAGATGTTGAATATGGGGTTCTATGAAGATATCACCGATATTCTTTCGCATTCTCCAAAAGAAAAAAACACTTGGTTGTTTTCTGCAACCATGCCAAAAGAAGTGTCAACTATTGCGAAAAAATTCATGAATTCGCCAGTTGAAATCACTGTTGGAAATAAAAACGAAAGTACCAATCAAGTTTCCCACGAATATTATTTGGTGAATTCTCGTGACCGTTACCAAGCTTTAAAACGTTTGGCAGATGCGCATCCTGATATTTTCTCAGTAATTTTCTGTCGTACCAAACGCGATACTCAAAAAGTAGCGGAACAATTGATAGAAGATGGTTATAGCGCTGGTGCTTTGCATGGCGATTTGAGCCAGAACCAACGTGACATGGTCATGAATTCTTTCCGTAAAAACCAAATACAAATGTTGGTGGCTACTGATGTTGCTGCTCGTGGTATTGACGTAGATAACATTACGCATGTTATCAATTACCAATTGCCAGATGAAATTGAAACGTATACACACCGTTCAGGTAGAACAGGCCGTGCAGGTAAAACTGGAGTTTCTATAGTGATTGTTTCTAAAAGTGAATTGCGCAAAATAAAAAGTATTGAGCGTATCATTAATAAGAGCTTTGACAAGAAAGAAATTCCTGACGGAATGGAAATTTGCGAAGTACAGTTGATGTCTTTGGCTAATAAAATCCATACTACTGAAATCAATCCTGAGATTGAAAAGTACCTCACCAGTATTAACGGATTGTTTGAAGACACTTCAAAAGAGGAGTTGATTCAAAAATTCTTCTCTGTAGAATTTACACGATTCTTTAATTACTACAATAAATCCAAAAATTTATCAGTAGCCGAATCTCGTGGAAGTGATAGAGATGGCGATTTTGGTAAAGATTATGGTAGTAATGATGATTCTTCGCGCTACTTCATCAATGTTGGTCAAAAAGATGGCTTCGATTGGATGAGCTTGAAAGATTTCTTAAAAGACATTTTAGATCTTGGAAGAGATGATGTCTTTAAAGTTGATGTTAAGGATAGTTTCTCATTCTTTAATACCGATAAAGGTTTACAAGAAAAAATATTGGCTTTCTTTACTGATTACAAACACAACGGTCGTTTTGTAAATGTTGAAGTCAGTGAAGATAAAGGCCGTGGCACAAGCAGAAACAAAAGACGTTCTAGTGGCGGCGATAGCGGTGGCGGAAGACGCTCAGGTGGTGATTTTAAACCGCGTAGCGAAAGACGTTCTGGAGGCGACTTTAGAGGTGGTAGATCTTCTGACGCTTCGAGACCAAGACGTTCAGGAGAAAGCTCTGGACCTAACAGAAAAGATAGACGCGCTGGCGCAAGTGAAAGACCTGCTGCAGAAGCTGGCTTTTCAAGACCAACACGCTCTAGACGTAAGGACTAGTGAGCTAACGCTTGACTAATACAGTTATAATAAATAATAAAACGGAGTGANNTCACTCCGTTTTATTATTTATATACATCTCGCATTGGTACATTATGTAGATGCGCCATGCCACAAGCAGATTCTTTAAAGTTAATATTATATCAAAATTGTAAGGATTCAATATGTTTTTAAGTTTAGTTTCTTACTTTTATCACTTAAATAAACCAATGAGGCACCTACTAGTACTTACTGCTTTTCTTTTTATTTCTTTTCTCAGCGTGGCCCAGGAGCCAACGGCCATTAAAGGTGTGGTTTACAGCACCAGTACCAATGAAACTTTAGAGAGTGTCAATATTGTCAATTTAAATCAAGTTGTGGGCACAACCACAAATGAGTTTGGTAAATTTGAAATTAGAGCTACTGCTAATGATACGCTTCATTTTTCATTCTTAGGTTACAAATCCATCAAAGTCAAAGTAACCAACGACTGGCTGAAATTTGGTGAAACTAAAATTGAAATGACGGAGCTGGCACTTGCCTTAGAAGAAGTAGTGGTCAATCAATTAAGACTTACTGGGTTTTTAGAGGTTGACATGAATCAAGTTCCTGTAAGAACCAATTATAGATATAGTATTTCAGGATTGTCTACAGCTGGCTATGAAGCTGGCACAAACACGGGTGCCGTAAACAAGGTTTTAGGTGCGCTCTTCAACCCGGCCGACTTCTTGTACAATATGTTTGGCAAAAAGCCTAACGAGCTAGGAAAGCTAAAGCAAATGAAAAAGGATGATGAAATCCGCAATTTGCTGGCCTCTCGCTTTGATCGAGAAATGTTAATGGTGTTGCTCGATTTAGATCGTCTTGATTTAGATGAAATTGTGAGTCAGTGCAACTACTCTCGGGAATTTATTCAAACGGCAAATGATCTCCAAATTTTGGATGCCATTAGCGAGTGTTATGAAGAATATAAAATATTGAGCCGAAGCAAGAAAAGAAACTAATTTTCTATTTCCTCATAGTACCGCTCTACAATCTTATCATAACTTTTTAGAGTTTTGGACACCCAATCCAATCGCTTCTCCAACTGTTCGTGTTCAGACAATTGCCAATCAACATTAGAAAGTCTTAGTTTATAGGTCACATACTGTAAAATAATGGCTGCTGAAACAGAGATATTTAAACTCTCCGTAAGCCCCACCATCGGGATTTTTAAAAAACAATCTGCCGCTTCCAAAACCTCTGGCGACAGACCTTCAGTCTCTCTTCCAAAAAAGAAACATGACTTTTTTGTGATGTCAAAATCAGCAAGTACTTGGTTATTCTCGTGTGGTGTTGTGGCCACAATCTGATACCCATTGTGCTTTAAATTTTGAATACAATCGGCAACGGTATGGTAGCGTTGTAAATCCACCCATTTTTGAGACCCCATCGCAATCTCTCGGTCAATACGCTTAGAATTCCGCTCTTCCACTATATGCACTTCCTGAATACCAAAAACATCACAGCTGCGTATTACTGCGCTCGTATTGTGCAATTGGTACACATCTTCCGTAGCCACGGTAAAGTGCTTCGTTCTATTTGGTAATACCGCGTCAAATCGCGCTTTCCTTTGAGGTGTAAGATAGGTTTCTAAATGCTCTAGAAGTTGAAGATCAATCATTGAAAAAGTTTATATTTAAACAAAATAATCAAACAAAGATAACGCGTAGCGCCAAATTCTGCGTGGTATTTTATCCTGATGATATGAAACACTAAATATACGACGTCAGAAAATTGATTCCCAAATACTTAAAACAAATTAAAATGAAACATATAGTTGTACTTACTGGTGCTGGCATAAGTGCTGAGAGTGGTTTAAAAACCTTTAGAGATGCTGACGGTTTATGGGAAGGTCATAATGTGATGGACGTTGCAACTCCCGAAGGGTTTAGAAATAACCCTGAATTGGTGCTGGAATTTTATAATCAGCGTAGGCGACAATTATTGGAGGTACAGCCCAATAGTGCGCATTTTGATTTGGCATCACTTGAAAAGAATTATGACGTTACTATCGTTACCCAAAATGTGGACGACCTGCATGAACGCGCAGGAAGTACCAATGTTATCCATTTGCACGGGGAGTTACTAAAGTCTAGAAATATTGTAAACGAAGAAAATTGCTTTGCACATGAAGGCGATATTAACCTAGGAGACACTTGTCCTCAAGGTCACCAATTGAGACCCCACATTGTTTGGTTTGGAGAAGCGGTACCGATGATTGACAAAGCGATGGAGATTTGTGCAAACGCAGATATTTTAATGATTATTGGCACCTCTATGCAAGTGTATCCTGCAGCAAGTTTAATGCATTACGTACCCGAAGACACCCCAATTTATTTTATTGATCCCAAACCTGCTATGGACAGTCGGGGGAATTTAACCGTAATTCCTGAAATGGCCACCACAGGGGTCAAGAAAGTCATTAACATGCTGCGCTAGTTACGAAAATTGTTCAGGAATTTTTAAGCAAAAGCCATGTAGAATAGTTCGTTCTGATGTCTTGAAAAGTCGTGACTAAGGTATTCCAAACCTGATATCATCTATTTAAAACTTTGCAATCTTATTTCTAAAGGATCACTCAAAACCACGTTTAAAGTGTAAGCAAATAGGCTAAATCGCATTTGAGGATAAGGCATTCCGGAAAATTATATCACAAAAAAACCTGACAATAATGTCAGGTTTTTATAGGATATAAACTTAATATTACTTATTTTTCCCAACATTCCCTTGTGCTACTAATACTGTTAAGTCAGCGGGGACAGGATTATGCACGTTAACATAACCATCTATCGTCAACAGCTTTTCGTATCCAAAGAAATCCGCAGATCCCTTCAAATTTTTGATATTAGTTTTACTAATTCCAGTCTTTCCTTGTACGGATGACAAGGGTACAGTAATTGCACCAGGTGCATTTGCAACACTACCTGTATGGATGTGAGCAGGATATTCTACACCATCTTCAGTACCTTGCAACTTAATTGTTGCTAATGCTTCACCATTCTCACGCTTCTCTAAAGTGACACTCCCTGAAATTGCTGGATTAGATACTGAAGCCAATGGATATGTGGTTGCTAAACCAGTTAATTCATTCTCTCCAATATCGCCTTGGGCAATAAGAGTATCTATATCATTACTTACATGAACATTGATATAGCCATCAAAAGACAACAACTCTTCGTAAGAAATTGCAGAATTATCTTTTAACGTTGAGGTGGTGATTGAACTGAATCCCGTAGTACCATCAACAGTTCCTAATGTTAAGGCGATATTACCACCTTCTGCAGCAGTATTAAAATAGATGTGCGCAGGATGCATGCCTCCACTAGACGTTCCTTTTAATTGTAATTCAATAGTGGTTGAATTATCAGAATTCTTAATGAATTTCGCTGTACCGCTGATGGCAGGATCTGACACAGAGGCCAATTGAAAAGTTTTCGATTCTTCAGGAGCAACAGTGGCGTCATCATCATCACTACAACTCGTTAAAAAAAGTGCCGGTAAGACCAACATCATAGTAAACATTAATTTTTTAATAATTTTTTTTGAGTATTTATTAACCACAAATCTAATAATCCACCGCAATTGACGCTTTACATATGGCGTACTTTAACTTAAATTTCGGATGATTTTAACTTATGCTTTACTTGATTTTAACAATTTGAAATAAGATAATTCCTTTACCGATTAAAGTCGGGTATAAAGGCACAGACTGGTCTTATAATGAATTCTACACCGTAGGCGTTTGTGGATCTCTTCTAAACACTTCAATAAGATCAAATATGAGTATACAAAACACGACCCAAATTAATCCAGCAATATAGCCACCGGCAATATCAGAAGGAAAATGGACTCCCAGATAAATACGGCTTAGGCCAATACTTAAGATCAGAATTCCTAAAAGGAAGATCACGCCAAATTTTAAGTAGATATTAATATTAAATCTATAAATAAGATACATCAAAAAACCGTAAAAGGCCATAGCGCTCATGGCATGCCCGCTAGGGTAACTCAACGTTTCTACGGATACCATGTGTTCAATCCCAGGCCTTGCGCGATCCACAAAGCGCTTCAATATTAAGTTTGAAATTGCTGATAAAGCCAACACAAAAAACACTTGAAGCATCAGTTTCCATTGTTTAAATACGAAATAAGATAAAATGGCCAAGACGATTAATACGATAGCGTAACCGTAAATATCGCCCACATGGGTTACAAAAACAAAATATTTGGTGAGAGCTTCAGAGCGATGGGAAATGACATATTCCGTAATTTTATAATCATAATCCGCCAGCAGATCAGACTTTAAGGTATCTGTCAGTTCTACAAACAAATTGATCCCTCCTACAACAACTATAAGCGCAATGATAACGGTAATGATATAAGGTAAGGTCACATCGTATTGATGGAATTTTTCTCTTAAAAAGGTTCTTAATTTATCAATTAAGAGTTTTACGGTTTTTCTCATAAAATAATAATATTCAAAGGTAAAAGTCTAAAATACGGGTTTTCAATAGTATTGAAACACTAAGTTTAAATAAAAAATCAGAAAAAATTGAGCGCAATTCCAAGATTCTGTGCACATATGCACCGAAATTCTTATTTTCTTAAATCAATTTCCTTTAAGTTTTCAATTCTATTTCTTACCAAAAAATCATCTATAGTTTCAAAATGCTCAATGACACGCTGATCTTTAAATTCGAATACTTTTTGAGAAAGTCCCTGAAGAAAATCCCGATCATGAGACACTAAAATTAAGGTACCATCAAAATCCAACAAGGCTTCCTTTAAGACGTCTTTCGACTTTAAATCTAAGTGATTGGTAGGCTCATCCAAAATCAGCAAATTGACTGGTTCCAACAGAAGTTTTACCATCGCTAATCGTGTTTTCTCACCGCCCGAAAGCACACTTACCTTTTTATCAATCTCATCGCCCTTAAACATAAAACGACCAAGGATGTTTTTAATTTGAGTTCTGACATCGCCCTGCGCTACTTCATCTACGGTTTGAAAAATAGTCAAGCCTTCATCCAACAATGATGCTTGGTTTTGGGCAAAATAGCCCACCTTTACATTATGGCCCAAGTTACACGTGCCCTCTACATCAATTTCGCCCATGATGGCTTTGATCATGGTGGACTTCCCTTCACCATTCCGTCCTACAAAAGAAACTTTTTCACCCCTTGAAATGGACATGTTTGCATTTTTAAAGACTATATGTTCTCCATAAGACTTTGATACATCTTTTATAGTTACAGGGTAATCTCCTGCACGCTGCGCTGGCGGAAATCGTAATTTTAAAGCAGAAGTATCAATGTCATCCACTTCAATAATCTCTAACTTCTCTAACATGCGCTCGCGAGAATTGACCTGATTGGTTTTAGAATACGTCCCCTTAAAACGCTCAATAAAGGCCATATTATCAGCAATAAATTTTTGCTGTTCCTGCAAGGCTTTTATTTGATGGGCACGCCTATCTTCTCGCAATTGCAAGTAATGTGAATAATTGGCTTTATAATCATAAATGCGTCCCATAGTCACTTCAATAGTTCTATTGGTAATATTATCAATAAAGGCTTTATCATGAGAGATTACCATTACGGCGTTGGCCTTATTGAGCAAGAAATCTTCCAGCCAAATGACGGATTCAATATCAATATGGTTGGTAGGCTCATCCAGAAGAATCAAATCCGGTTTTTGCAGCAAGATTTTCACCAATTCAATACGCATCCGGTACCCTCCACTAAACTCGCTGGTCATTCTTGTAAAGTCTTCGCGCTTAAACCCTAAACCTCCCAACGCTTTTTCAACTTCCGCATCATAATTCACATCTTCCAGCGCATAATATTTTTCACCCAAATCAGATACCTTTTGAATGATTTGCATGTATTCATTAGAGTCGTAATCTGTTCGGGTTTCCAGAGCTTTATTAAGTGCCTCCATCTCGTCGCGCATTTCAAATACGTGGGCAAAAGCTTTAGAGGCCTCTTCAAAAACCGTACACTGATCTTCAGTGAGCAAATGTTGCGGTAAATACGCAATAATAGCATCTTTAGGATAACGCACATGACCTTTTGTAGCCCGTTGTTCTCCAGCAATAATTTTCATCATGGTAGATTTTCCGGCTCCATTTTTTCCCATAAGGGCAATTTTATCATTTTCATTGATGGTGAAGGACACCTCGCTAAATAAGGCTGTTCCACCAAATTCTACAGCTAAATTATCGACTGAAATCATAGGTTTAATTTTGAGAAGCAAAACTATAATTTATTTTGATAACTGACGACTATAAATTTTCTGAAAATAAAATCCTTAACAACCAAAATAGAAACAAACACCATCACATATATAGGTCATTGTCATTATTCAAACAACTTGAACTCAAACAGACTACATCAGTGTCTCATATAAAAGAAATACGACTCCTTTTAGGATTTTCATTCTAAAAAAGCAAAATCATTAGTATCTTTATAACAGCTATGAAAACACTTACCGAAAAATATATTGAAGTACGAGAGCGCAGCGTACTACTTTGCGAGAATTTGCAAATAGAGGATTACACCCCACAATCAGCCGTATTTACGAGTCCGCCCAAATGGCATATTGCGCATGTGACTTGGTTTTTTGAGGAAATGATCTTAAAAAAGCATGTCCCCAATTACAAGGTTTTTAATGCGGATTTTGGCTTCCTTTTTAATAGTTATTACAATAGCATTGGCGAACGAATTGAAAGGCACCACAGAGGCCTATTGACCCGCCCTAAAATAGAAAGCGTTTATGAGTTCAGGGCTTTTGTAGATCAAGCAATGATTGATTTACTGGAATCTGACCACCATGATGACGTTAAAGCGTTGACCATCTTAGGCATTAATCACGAACAGCAACATCAAGAATTGCTCCTGACTGACATTAAATACACACTTTCCAAGAATCCTTTATACCCCAAGTTATTCGATTCAAATCTTGTACGTCATTACAATTCAAACAACGATTGGATGGCCGTTGAAGCGGGAGTTTATAACATCGGACATAGTAGTGATGCGTTCTCTTTTGACAATGAATTAGGTGTGCATCGGGTGTTTTTGGAATCTTTTGAAATTTCCAAAGGTTTAGTAACCTGTGGTGAGTATTTGGAGTTTATTAACGATGGTGGCTATGAAAAACCAGAATATTGGTTGGACGACGCTTGGTATTGGATTAAGGACAATGGGATAAAGCAGCCCTTGTATTGGAAAAATATTGAGAACAATTGGTTTCAGTACACACTCTCTGGATTAGAACCGATTGATGAAAATTCCATTTTAACCCATATTTCATTTTATGAAGCCGCCGTATTTGCACAATGGAAAGGACTTAGACTGCCCACAGAATTTGAATGGGAAGTGGCTTCAAAAGATTTAGATTGGGGAACCCATTGGGAATGGACCAACAGTGCCTATTTGCCCTACCCTAAATTTAAAACTGCGGAAGGCGCGGTTGGTGAATATAATGGCAAATTTATGATAAATCAAATGGTGTTGAGAGGTGCCTCAAGTGTCACTGCACCCGGACACAGCAGATATACGTATAGAAACTTTTTCCATCCACAATACCAATGGCAATTTTCAGGAATCAGACTCGCTAAATAATTTATGAACAAAAACTTCCAAAAAGACATTGATCTTGGCCTAAGCGCAACCAACAAAACATTACCGTCTAAATATTTCTATGATGAAATTGGAGATGCCTTGTTTGTGGAAATTATGAAAATGCCTGAGTATTATCTTACCAAAGCGGAATTTGACATTTTTAAAAATCAAAATCAGAAACTTATCAAAGCTTTAAAGCTAGAAACAACTACTTTTTTTGAGTTGGTAGAATTAGGCGCTGGAGACGGCACAAAAACCAAGCAACTGTTGAAAGCGCTTGATCAACAGCAGTATAATTTTGATTACGCGCCTATTGATATTTCTGAACATGCGCTCAAACATTTAAAAGCCTCCGTAAATTCTGAACTACCCAAGGTCAAAATCAGCACTAAACAGGGTGATTATTTTAATGTGTTGGCCGATTTAAAACAATCAGAAGATCCAATAATCGTATTGTTTTTAGGATCCAATATCGGCAATCTCCCTGATGCACGCGCTAAGGAATTTTTACAAAAGCTAAGTGATAACCTTAAAAATGGAGATCGTGTAGTTCTTGGAGTCGATTTAATTAAACCAGAAAGCATTGTGTTACCTGCCTATAATGATGCCCAAGGGATTACCAAGCGCTTTAACCTCAATTTATTAACCCGGATTAATAGGGAGCTAGATGCAAATTTCGATATCAATAGCTTTAAACATCTACCCGAGTACACTGAAAAAGAAGGTATTGCCAGAAGTTTTCTAGTCAGCACAACCAAACAAACTGTCACCATCAAAAATCTGAATAAGAGTTTTAATTTTATAGAGGGCGAAAAGATCCATACCGAAACCAGTAGAAAATATAACGATCAAATTTTAACAGACATATTAGGGCAATCGTCCTTAAAAATTATCGATCGTTTGACGGATTCTCAAAACCTTTTTGCGGACTATATTTTGGAGAAATGCAAAGTCTAGTAGTTAAGCTATGGAAAATTTAGGTTATCTATTCTTCTCCTCAATCCATTTGCTCATATATTTGGTGGATTGCAGGGCGTGATGCTGTAGCATTTGTCCCGTGAAATTTTCATGGCGATGCTCTTCAAGCTGCACCATAATGGCACTAATAGTTTTAAAGAATAAAGTATGGAATGTTGCTTTATTGAAACGCTCTTGTATAACTGTAAAACCATGCTGTTGCTTCTCCTTCCACAACATTTCTTCTTGATATAATTGAACGGCCTGCTCTGCAAAACCATGAGGATCATCTTCAACACATCCATTAGGCTTTAAGTCACCAAACATGCCTTCGGCAGCTATGGACGACATGGCACAAGGTGTGCCGTTTAACATAGCATCTACCAATTTACCCTTTAACCCGGCACCAAAACGCAATGGAGCCAAACAAACTTTTGCATTGGCCATAACTTTATGCACGTCTTTAGCATACCCCTTTATTAAGAATCCGCTGGCATCTTGATGCAATTGTGTAACTTTTTGTGAGGCATAAGCGCCATACACATGCAATTTGGCATTTGGTAATTGTAGTTTAATTAAAGGCCAAATCGTCTCTTTTAAATATAAGGCTGCATTATAATTGGGCTCATGAAGAAAGTTGCCAATGGTGATAAAATCCTGTCGCTGATTAAAAGTTGGTAAATTTTTCATGATTTCTTCAGAAACATGATCTATCTGAAATGGCAAATAAAACATTAGGAAATCAGGAATTTTAAAGTCGGATTTTAACACCTCCATTTCAAATTCTGAGATAATCAAGGATAGATCACAACGGTATATACTGGCCATCTCACGTTTGGCAAAATCATTAAAAAGATAGGACTGATCAAATGTGGCGCCGTCTTTAAAGGCTTGTTCCCTACCCTTTCTTAAACTATGTAAATCTTCAGTGTCCAATACTCTGAGCGCATTAGGACACTGTTCTGCTACGCGCCAACCAAATTGCTCTTCCGTCATAAACCTGTCAAACAACACCACATCAGGTTTAAAACTTTTTATAAAATGGTCAAAGCTGGAATGATTCATCTCAATCGTGGCTTGCACTATGCCTATCTCCGAAAGATCAAAAGCATTGTCACTTTTGGTACAGGCACTTGCAAATATGATTTCATAATCTTCCTTTTGAAAGCCTTCAATAAGCTGCATCATCCTGCTACCAGCGGCAGAACTTCTAGGTTCGGGCCAAACATGACCAATGATAAGTAATTTAGATATCATAAACGGTAACGGTTAAATTTTAAACATAAACAAATTCCAAATTCCAGAGCTGCAGTGCAACATAGAGAATTTGGAATTTAAATAAGTGATTTTACTATTGTGGTTGGGGAGCCAAACTGTATTTTAATCTTACTTTTTTACCCCAATCGACTACTGCCGCAATTTGGGAATCGGTCAACTTCGCTTCTGAATGGGTATAGGTATAAGATTCTAGTGGCATTTCTTTGCTTTCCACTATTTCAATCAATTCTTCAAATTTATGGTCCTTCTTTTTAACCGAGTAATCATCCCATGCCGAAATATTAAAATGTTTTTTCCCATCTTCTATATGGTTTGCCAGCCAAAAATTTAGCGGCGTAATCTCATTGTACCAAGGATATCGTGTCACATCGCTATGACAATCAAAACAAGTCGTTTTCAAAATAGCAGTCACCTCTTCGTTCGGATTGGTATCCATAATAAAAGAATCAAAAGATGCTGTACTACCGGCATTTTCTTCAGGATCGACAAATTGCACTAGGACGAAAATAATTAGCAGTACAACTAAAATTATTTTTAAAAATTTCATCCTCATTTATTTTAGGGTTAAAAGTATTAAAAACAGGTGAGTTTTACAGTCAAATTCAGCTTAGTTTGCCATCAAATCAATCTCTTTCAGAGGGAAAAATTTTAATTTACCAAACGCGGTAGGAACATCAGAACTATTTAAGATGCCCATTGCTTTAAACTTTCTTCAAGCTTCCAGCTTCTAACTTTCTTTCTTATCTTTGCTGCTTCTTTTAACACAACTAATAGCACAACCAATGTCATTAACATCATTAAATGCTATCTCTCCAATTGATGGAAGATACAGAAACAAAGTCAATAGTTTAGCCGATTATTTCTCAGAAGAGGCCCTTATAAAATATCGTGTTCAAATTGAAATCGATTATTTTATCGCGTTATGCGAGTTGCCTTTACCACAACTTACAGCATTCGACGCTTCAAAATTTGATGATTTAAGAACTATTTACAAAGACTTTACAACGGAAGATGCGCTGGCAATAAAAGACATTGAGAAAGTAACCAATCACGACGTAAAAGCGGTTGAGTACTTTATTAAAGAAAAATTTGACGCTCTTAACCTGAATCAATTTAAAGAGTTTATCCATTTCGGATTGACCTCTCAGGACATTAACAACACCGCCATTCCGCTAAGTATTAAGGAAGCCATGAATAACGTGTATGTTCCAGAATATATGAACGTGGTTAAAAAGCTGAAAGACCTATCAGAAGAGTGGGCTAACATCCCCATGTTGGCACGTACCCATGGACAACCAGCCTCTCCTACCCGTTTAGGTAAAGAGATTGCAGTGTTTGCAGTGCGTTTGGAAGAACAGTTTAATTTATTGAATGACATCCCGAGTGCCGCTAAATTTGGCGGTGCTACCGGGAATTTTAATGCCCACAAAGTTGCTTATCCAACGGTAGATTGGAAAGCTTTTGGGAAAGAATTTGTGCAGGAAAAATTAGGCTTACAGCATTCCTTTCCTACCACCCAAATTGAACATTATGACCATATGGCTGCGTTATTCGATACCCTCAAACGCATCAACACCATCCTGATCGACTTAGATAGAGATTTCTGGACCTACGTGTCTATGGATTACTTCAAACAAAAAATTAAAGCTGGAGAAGTTGGCAGTAGCGCCATGCCCCATAAAGTCAACCCTATCGATTTTGAAAATAGTGAAGGAAACTTAGGGATTGCAAATGCCATTTTCGAACACTTATCGGCAAAACTTCCTATTTCGAGATTACAGAGAGATTTAACAGACAGTACCGTGTTGAGAAATGTGGGCGTACCTTTTGGACACACGCTTATTGCGTTTAAAAGCACCTTAAAAGGTTTGGATAAATTAGTATTAAATGAACCTAAATTTCAAGAAGACCTTGAAAACAATTGGGCCGTTGTAGCAGAAGCCATCCAAACCATCTTAAGAAGGGAAGCCTATCCAAATCCGTATGAAGCATTAAAAGGATTGACCAGAACCAATGTAAAAATTGATCAAAAATCAATTTCTGATTTTATAAATAGCCTAGACGTGCCAGAGGCTATCAAGGATGAACTCAAACAGATTACACCGAGTAACTATACCGGAATCTAGAAAATGACCAAAATAAACTTTATTACACGCACACTAACAGGACTAATTGCTTTTGGTTTTTTAATGGCCGCTATTTTTGATGTGCTGGATTATTTTATAGTGAAAGTTTTGCTTTTTGGAATGTTCAGCTTTGTTGTAATTGCTATGTTTATCAGTTTATTACAAAACAAAAATCACCCAGAAGTTTAAAATTTCCAGGTGATTTTAATTTAAATGTCCTTGCAGCTCTTTGCTTATTTAAAAAACTCTGTAAATTGATTGAGCTGTGAATCGTCAATAGAGGCTTTGTCTAAGGCAGAAGCTAGGGTCATAATTTTATTAGGATCCATCTCATTCCCGAGCACTCTAACCACCGCAAATCCTTTACCATCAATATTTCCAAAAACAATAAATTCTTCTATGTCATCTTCTTCTCCTAAGAATTTAATGATAAACTTTCCATTTTCTGGATTGCCACCACGCATCAATTCTTCATATTTTGGATCTTCTAAAATGGAGGTTACTTTTGCTAATTCTGTTTCATAGTCAGCCCTATGATCTGGCTTCATTTTATAGGCTAACATATTCAGCTTTTTAATAGACTTATACGCTTCCTTCTGGTCTTGGGTCAGTTGCTCTTTATCAAGATTCAACATGCTCAAGGGCACGTCTATGGAAAGAAAGTTAGGCTGCTCCTGATTGTCTACATAATAAGTTTGTAATGATGGTCCTTGGTTGCAACTAAATAACGTTGCAACCAATAGTACCATTCCTGTCAGATTTTTGATTGATGCTTTCATGATTATTGTTTTTTACCTTTACTGGCTTTTTCAAGATGCTCGCCACCCGGAACATTCATTTTACTGGTAATTTTAGAAATCTCTCTCAAGTCTATATCGCCAATAATAGATACGACTATGGTTTCAATATCCCGTTTTTCGCCATTAATTTCAATGTTGGCATCTTTGGTCAATTCTTTTAAACCGTTAATGTACATTAACAATTCTCTTACATGGTTTTCATCACGTCCTTCTTTAACGTAAAACTTTACCGTCTGGTTACCATCTTTAAAGCGCATCAACTCATCCAGTTTAGAACTGCCAATATATTTTTCTGCATCAGCGGCTAAATTTGAAGATATCGTCTTGTCTCCTGTACTTAATACTTTTATACTCTCAACTTTTTTGACCATATCTAAAAACCCTTGCGCTTCCGGATCGTCAAGATCCACATCAATAGTGGCAATCATTTTAAACATTTTTTGGCTGATCACCCCTGAGGTGACCCCTTTCATGGACTCATATTTACTGAAAAAACTTTGTCCGAAGGATACCATTGGTACAATCATTATGGCTAATAATAGGATTGCTTTTTTACTCATGTCGCTCCTATTTTGCAGATATGCGTGAAGATTTTTTACATTTTTCATAATTTTTCTTTTTTAATATTGTTAGTCGTTTCTTATTATTCTTTTTGCTGTGTTTTGAAATTCTTTCAGGTAATTAAGGTTTTCAGCACCCTCGTTAAGCTTAGAGGACACCAATTTAAAAGCCCCCAAACTATTAGTTCCCTTATTAAGCTTTGAAGATACTAAACTAAAGACCTCCATAGTCTGGTTGTATGCTAGCAGTTCCTCATGGTTTAAATCTTCTAAGGTTGTTTTTTGATTCATTTGAAAATACGCACCCAACATCAGGATGGCTATTGCTGCAACCGAAATCCATTGATATAATTTTTTACGTTTAGGCTGCAATGGCAATGCTTTGGTAAACTGTTCTTGCCGTGTGTCTGATACATATTGAAACAACAGTTTATAAGATTCTAGATGCTGCGGAATATCTTCCTGAGCAAAATAAACTTTAAGCTGTGCTTCTTCAGCTAAGGTTGTTTCAGCATTATCGTATTTTTCTAAAAGCTGTTCTATATTATGTAATGCCATAGCGGTGTTTATTTGTTAATTTTTCTCTTATTGTTTTTCTTGCTCTTGAAAGTGCTACTCTCACTGCAGTTTCGTTCATTTCCAAAACCTTTGCAATTTCATCAAAATCATATTCTTCAATATCTCTCAATTGCACAATCATTTTTTGCTGATCTGGCAACTCATCCATTATCTTCGAAACCCAATGGACACTATCCTTATTTTCAATCTGTTTCTGTAAAGACACGTTATGATCCTGATAATTGCTGTGGACAATCTTCAAATTTTGTGCCTGTTTTGATTTTAATCGGTCCAAACACAAATTTTTGGTCATTGTCATTGAAAACGCTTCCACATTCTTATAGTTTTCAATCTTCTTATTATTATTCCATAATTTCAATAACACCTCCTGTGTGGCATCTTCCGCCTCCTCCTTCGACACTAAAAGTCGCTTTGAAAGCCTGAAGATCTTATCTTTAAAAGGCATTACCAATTTTAAAAAATTAGTTTGTGTCATTATGGTTAGTTTATAACAAGTGAGTCAGACTTGTTTCTATGTTTACGACGATAGAGTTTCAGTTTTGTTACAAATAATTTTGATTTAATAATAATGTCAGTAAATTTAGAGCAAAATAACGGTTCAAGTTATTTTAAAGAAAAAGAAAAGTTATGAGAATATTAAAAATTGCCCTATTGGCGCTAGTTGTATTCAGCGTAAACACAAGTTGTTACGACGATAAAGACGACAACATTATTGACACTTCCGTAATTGGGGGGGTTGAAGTGAATGAGATTAACGATTTTGTTTGGAAAGCTATGAATATATTTTATCTCTATAAGGATGAAATTCCTAATTTAGCAGACAACCGTTTTTCTACAGATGAAGCGTACGCCGCTTATATTAATGGTTTTAATGAGCCTGAAGACTTATTTGAAAGTTTAATCTATCAACGAGAAGTGGTGGATCGTTTTAGTTTCATTACCTCAGACTATGTGGCTTTAGAACAACAATTTGCTGGTGTTTTTAAAAGCAATGGTCTTGAATTTGATTTCTATAGACAACCTCAAGATCCAAACGCTGTTTTTGGCCTTGTGCGGATAGCTTTGAACGATAGTCCAGGAAGCATTGGAGGTGTAAAACGTGGAGATATTTTTAATGCCATAAATGATGTACCAATGACTGTAGAAAATTTTGCTTCATTGTTGAGACCAGACACTTATACGTTAAACTTCGCGAATTATAACACCAACGGCACTGCAACTGTTGATGATGATAAAATTGAATCCAACAATTCAGAAGCTACTTTAACTAAAATAGAGTATAACGAAAACCCCATTCATATTGCAAAAGTAATTGAAGTTAACGGTTCTAAAATTGGTTACTTAATGTACAATGGCTTTATCAGAAATTATGATGAACAATTAAATAATGCTTTTGGCGATTTTAAAACTGCCGGTGTACAACATTTAGTATTGGATTTAAGATATAATGGGGGTGGATCAGTAAATACAGCTGCTCTTTTAGCGAGTATGATTACAGGTCAGTTTAACGGCCAAGTTTTTTCTAAGCTTGTATATAATAAAAATTTACAGTCAGAAAACACATCGTTTAATTTTAGAAACACCGCTAATGAAGTTGGGGGTGCTATCAATTCTCTCAATTTAGATAAGATTTATGTGTTGACTACCAATAGAACTGCTTCAGCAAGTGAGTTGATTATTAATAGTCTTTCTCCTTATATCAATGTCGTTCAAATTGGGGGTAAAACAACTGGAAAATCGCAAGCGTCTATCACCTTATATGATTCTCCCAATTTTTCCCGTGAAAATGCCAACCCCAATCATACCTATGCTATTCAACCTTTAGTGGCAATGTCTATCAATAAAAACGACCAGCCTGTTGCTCCTACAGGCATTGAAAGTGCTTTAGAGCAGTTTAGAGTTAGGGAAATTGTCAATAACCTTGGGGTTTTAGGAGATGTCAATGAGCCATTTTTAGCGAGAGCCATTGCGGATATTACTGGAAGTAACCGCCCAGCTCCTTCATCTATGGAAAGACAATTGGTTCCTTTAAAAGATAACGTTGATGCCAACATTTTAGACAACGAAATGTACATTGATGCTGAACTGAAAGTTAAACTTCTTGAAAAATTTCAATGAGTAAAATAATTATAATGAGTAAAATTAATAAAGCCGCTAAAAATTTAGCGGCTTTATTATTTCTATACATCAGTGTCCGGTAAAACAGGTAAAAAGTTTGTAAACCCCCTTAAAGCATGATCTGGTTCGAGAACTTAAAAATGACACCTTGTTTTTGAAACCAATTTCTCTTAGAGTGATTGGGTAAATTTAATTTAGAATAACGACTGTTTATCAGTAAGTTATAATCAAG
The DNA here is from genome assembly GCF_016469035.1 of Gelidibacter salicanalis. Lineage (GTDB taxonomy): Bacteria > Bacteroidota > Bacteroidia > Flavobacteriales > Flavobacteriaceae > Gelidibacter > Gelidibacter salicanalis_A. Next base: position 119,630 of record NZ_JAEHJZ010000034.1, read on the forward strand.
TCTTTGTTCTTTTCCCGATAGTTATCGGGACTANNGCGCAGCGATCTTAATTCTTTATCGGACAATAATGATTTCTATAGTTTATAAATTCAGACTAAATCCAATATTTATATTTCTACCGCGTGTACTGTACCCATACAGTTCTTCATAATCTGCATTGAAAATATTGGTCACGTTTGCAAATAATGTCATTTTATTCTTGACAATTTTATGGCTGATGTAAAAATCAAACAGACTGTAGGATTTTAATGTCATGTCATCATTCATAAAGGTATCACTGTTAAACACAGAGTCCCTTCTGTCATCATTATATTGGTAAGTAATACTCATAAAAGTTGCCTCACAAACTTGAAAGTTTAAGTTGGCATTGACCTTCAATTCCGGAATGCGCAGGTTAAGGTCTTCTTCAACTTTAGTATAAGTGGCATTTGTACCAATGCTTAAGCTTTTTGAAAACTGATATTTTGCAGTCATCTCAATACCACTTGCCGTAAATTCAGTAGGTTGATTTTGATACTGATATACAAAACCGCCCAAATCTACAAAATCAATAAAATTCTTTTCATCCCTTGTAAAGTATATCGCACTAAAGGTTGCTTTATCTTTAATGTGAAATTCTGCACCTATCTCTATAGTCGTGTTTTCTTCAGGATCCAACTCTGCGTTCCCGTAAAGCGGTTCAATCAATTGGTACAAGGATGGTGTGATGTAAGCCGTACTGTAACTGGTCATTCCCTTTATATATCCAAAACCGACATCTTTTTTAAACGATGGATTTATGCTATAGACCATATGTGAGCCATATTCTGAATGGTTATTTAAACGTGCTCCTATATTAACATTCAACCCAAAATCAGACAGATACACCATATTTACATAGGGATCAATAATTGTGAAAGATGCTTCTTTTGGATCAATGCTTTGTTCAAAATCTGTACTTCCAAACGGAATGGTAAAACTTTCCATTTGATTTTCCTGTGCATTCACACCCAGAACGGTATAAAATTGATCATTGAAATTGTAGCGGTTAAAAAGATCTCCTATAAAACTTTGGGCATTAAATTGGGCAGGGAAACTTGAAAAAATTTCGCGTTCAATGTTATTGTAGGCAGCATTTAAGGTGATACTTCCATTGTTATAACTAAACTCAGGCGACAATCCCAAACGGTATTGGTTTGTTTTAGACATATCATCCGTGTCTATGCCAGAAAAACCATCATCAAAATCTGCTTTAAACTTATCAAAACTGGCATAAGTATTTAATTTGAAACTTTCTGAAAATTCATAACCTAATTTCAAATTTCCGTTGATGGCATTATAGGGGTCAGATTCTGTGCCTGTTGAAATTGCAGAAAGACCATCTGTAAATTGATGTCCAAAGCTTCCCAAATAATTGAACTGGCCCAAAGTACCATTCACGGAGACACTATTCCTAAAATCTTCTATGCTATAATCATTTTCATTAGAAGATTGGTTGCTGCCTAAAACACTTCTAAAATTAGCAGAAGCTGCATTTTTTGAAGCTTTTTTTAACTCAATATTAATGACTGCCGTTGCGGCACCAGACCCATAAAGTGTACTTGAGGCGCCTTTTAGAATCTCAATACTTTCTACCTGATCAGCATTGAGCAATCTCAAATCGTAATCGTTAGCAATTTGCGACGCATCTGTTACGGCAATACCATCAATCAAGACCAGAACCTGCCTGTTTCTCCCGCCTCTGACGTAATACGAAAGATTTTGGCCTGCGCTACTTTTTGTGCCATTAATTTCAATTCCTGCGGTGGTATTGATGATTTCCGCAATGGATTTCCCTTGCAAATGTTGCAACTCCTTTTGTGTGATTTTGGTAATAACCTTCCCGGAATTTTCGCGTTTTAGATTGAATTTAGAATCAGAGATGACCACTTCATCCAGCTGTTCCACTTTAGTGGAATCTGTACCAATAGCAATCGGAAACTGTTGTGCAACGCTGCATATTGACATACCAAATGCCAATACACCAAAAACTTTTGTTTTGTTGTTCATTTAATTAATAATACTCGGAATCGTATGGTGATCATACGTAAACTTTTATCCCGAAAGTTTGACTTATGTGTTTGAATTTGGCAGGTCTCCTGACTTGTTTTATGTTACAATACCTTCCCAGTGTTAACCAGTGGCAATTGAAGTGTGTAACATCTCAATTTGAGTCGCCCAAAACTTGGACAAAAACTTACAGTTGCGGGAACAGTCCTGGATTTTAACCAGATTCCCTTTTAATCGACATAGATGATTATGTCAAACCAAAATTCTGTGCAAATTTAAACATTTTAAATGGAATCCGACTGATGAAATGAAAGGTTTTAAAAATGGTGCTGCACTTAAATCAATTAATTAATCTTAAATTTGACATTCAAAATCAAAACGCTTTGAAAAATATTCCATTAGTATTTCTTTTTCTACTTCTTGTAAACTGTAAAGACACAACACCCTCCAGCAAACTAAATGAAACTCCTGCAACCCAACAAGAGGCCTTGTTATATGCAGAAGGTTTTTCAATTGAAGACTATCAAGATTTTAAGGTCTTGACAATTAAAAATCCTTGGCCAACATCTGAACAAACCTTTCGCTACGCCTTGATCAGTAAAGAAATGGCACCTAAAATCACGTTGAACAGAGATGACTATGATGGCATTTTAATAACCCCTATTGAAAAAATTGTAGTGACCTCTACCACACATATTCCTGGGTTGGAATTATTAAATGTTGAAAACACATTGATTGGTTTCCCTGGCACTGACTATGTGTCTTCAGAAAAAACGCGAGCGCTGATTGATAAAGGATCAATTAGGGAATTGGGCAAAAACGAAAGCATCAATACAGAAGTGCTATTGGAGCTCCGGCCAGAATTGGTGATGGGTTTTGGTATTGATGGCAATAATAAAACCTTTGATAATATTCAAAAAGCAGGAATTCCTGTTATTTTTAATGGAGAGTGGGTAGAAGCTTCTCCTTTGGCAAAGGCGGAATGGATTAAGGTTTTTGGAGTGCTTTACAATAAAACTAGAGAGGCTGATTCTATTTTTAACGCTATTGAAACTGATTATTTGGAAGCAAAAGTTATCGCCAAACAAGCTACCAAACAACCTACCGTCTTAAGTGGCGCCATGCACAAAGACGTGTGGTATTTGCCAAGCGGGACCAGTTCTGAAGGGATTCTTTTAAAAGATGCCAATGCTAATTATTTATGGAGCGATACGACAGCAAAAGGGAGTCTGTCCCTGAGTTTCGAAAATGTTTTCAACGAGGCTAAAGATGCTGATATTTGGATCAGTCCGTCATATTACCCAAGTTTGGATGCCCTTGAAAAAGCCAACGCACATTATACCAAGTTCGAGGCCTTTCAAACTGGAGAAGTTTATTCTTTTGTGGGCACTACAGGAGCTACAGGTGGCGTCTCCTATTTTGAAATGGGTATGGCTCGGCCGGATTTGGTTTTAAAAGATTTGATAAAAGTCTGCCATCCTGAATTAATGGAAGATTACGAGTCTTACTTTTTCAAACAATTGAAATAAAGTTTTTTACAAGACTCATTCCTTCAACAATAAAAAAACTGATTGAACACGAAATACACATATCCGTTTCTAAGTTTGATAGCCCTGCTCATCATCTTTTTTTTCGTAAACATCAGTTTGGGTTCCGTATCCATCCCTACCCAAGAAATTTTTAAAAGTCTTATTGGAGATATTAACAATGCCTCTTGGCAATACATTATTCAAGATTACCGTTTGCCAAAAGCTTTTACGGCTATTTTAGTAGGATCAGGATTGGGAATCTCTGGACTTTTGATGCAAACCTTATTTAGAAATCCTTTAGCTGGACCTTTTGTATTAGGGATCAGTTCTGGTGCAAGCTTAGGCGTGGCGTTGGTTATTTTGGGATCTGGACTTTTTGGAGGCGTATTTGCAAGTTTATTAATCTCAAAATGGAGCATTGTTATTGCCGCCAGTTTGGGGAGTTTTCTGGTATTACTAGCGGTTATGATTGTATCCTCACGGGTAAGGGATACGATGGCCATTCTTATTATAGGCTTGATGTTTGGAAGCATCACTTCGGCTGTAGTAAGTGTGCTCTCCTATTTTAGTTCTGCGGAAGAATTGCAACAGTATATCTTTTGGGGATTTGGAAGTTTGGGCAACCTCTCTTGGAACGAATTGTTTATCTTTTTCTTAATCTATTTAGCTGGAATTTTGATCACAATCAGTTCTATAAAAGGTTTGAACACGCTGTTGTTAGGAGAAAACTATGCGAAAAGTCTAGGTCTTAAATTAAAACAAAGCCGATTGATCATCATTATTGCAACAAGTTTATTGGCAGGAACAATTACTGCCTTTGCAGGCCCAATAGCTTTTATTGGATTAGCCATTCCGCACATGACCCGTCAAGTTTTTCATACTTCAAATCACAAAATTTTATTACCAGCAGTGTTTTTATTTGGCGCCATTGTAATGCTCATTTGTGATAGTATTGCGCAATTGCCAACCAGCGATTATACGCTCCCAATTAATGCCATCACATCATTAGTTGGGGCGCCAGTAGTAATTTGGTTGTTAACCCGAAAACGCAAAATGTTTTTTTAAAGTGAAAAATGAACAGCAACATATCGTCCTTGAAACAAAAAACCTTTCCGTTGGTTACACCTCTAAAAAAAGAGCCAATGTCATTGCTGATTCTATAAATATAGCATTGCAAAAAGGACAACTCATCGGTTTGGTGGGTGCGAATGGGATAGGAAAGTCGACGCTGTTACGAACCTTGACCACCGTTCAAAAGCCGTTGCAAGGTGACATTTTTATCAACTCAAAATCTATTACCGACTATACCACTGTTGAATTGGCAAAACAGTTGAGTTTGGTACTCACGGAACAAATAGCCTCAAAAAACCTCTCTGTTTTTGAATTGGTGGCCTTAGGACGACAACCGTATACCAATTGGGTGGGCAATCTGTCCGACAACGATCTCAAGATTATTGAGCAAGCGCTCCTACACACAAACATTATTGCCCTTAGAGATAAAAAGTGTTTTGAATTAAGCGATGGCCAACTTCAAAAAGTAATGATTGCAAGAGCATTGGCACAAGACACAGATTTGATTATTTTAGATGAGCCTACCACACATTTAGACATGTACCACAAGGCCTATATTTTAAAACTGCTTCAAAAATTAGCCAAAGAAACGGGCAAAACCATCTTATTTTCTTCGCATGAAATAGATCTGGCCATTCAATTGTGCGATACGATAATTGTGATGAGCAGCACAGAAGTGATTTCGGGTTCGCCTTGCCAGTTGATTGCAAATGGTACATTTAACACCCTATTTCCAGAAGATTTAATTGCCTTCGATCAGAGTACCGGGAGTTTTAAAGTTAAAAAATAGTCAGGGTATACAGTCTTCTACGTGTGTTATACCTGTTTTCTAATTTAGAATATCCAGCTAAATCTTCTATTCTCAGAAATCGGTCGTCGCTCAAAAAAATCTATCTTTGGTAAAATTGAAATTTTAAATGAACGACCATATCATTCTCATAATTGCGATCCTTGTTGCTGGTGGCATTGGCGCCTATATTGGTATCACCATCTCCAGACTTAAAAGTAAGGGTGAACAAAGCGCACTCGAAGAACGAATTCTCAATGTTCAACAGCAACTCCAAGACATGAAGTTTCAGTACGCCTCAGAAGTTCAAAAAATCGAACAGAAAAATGAAGCGCAAATCGTTTCTATCAATGAAACTTTGAATAAACTTGAACACGAGCGCGAAAGCATCCGTAGGGAAAAAGAATTCCTCAATACGGAATTGACCCGTAGAAATTCAGATTTTGAAAACCTCGCTCTTAAAAATCAAGAACAAAAAGCTGAAGTAGAGAAATTACAGGAAAAATTCACCAAAGAATTTGAAAATTTGGCCAATAAAATTTTGGATGAGAAATCCAGCAAATTCACACTGCAGAACAAAGAAAATATTGATGCGATTTTAAAACCGTTACAAGAGAAAATTCAGCATTTTGAAAAACGTGTGGAAGAAACCAATAAAGAAGATATCACTAGAAGTGCTGATTTGCGCCGTCAAATTATAGGATTGACTGAACTGAATGAGCAAATGAGCAAAGAGACCACCAATTTGACCAAAGCTTTAAAAGGAGATACCAAAATGCAGGGGAATTGGGGGGAATTGGTTTTGGAGCGCGTTATGGAACGCAGCGGACTTCAAAAAGACAGCGAGTATTTTGTGCAACAAAGTTTTACGACGGAAGACGGTAAACGCGTGATGCCTGACGTGGTGATTTCGTTACCGGGAGATAAAAAAATGATTGTAGATTCTAAAGTTTCATTGGTAGCTTATGAACGCTACATTAATGAGGTAGACGAATCTGAACGCACTATCCACTTAAAAAACCATCTGCTATCAGTGAGAAAACGGGTGAGTGAATTGGGCGAAAAAAATTACCACCAACTCTACGAGATGGAAAGTCCTGATTTTGTGCTCTTGTTCATTCCTATCGAATCAGCTTTTGCCATCGCCTCTATGGAATACCCTGCACTGTATAGCGATGCCTTCGAAAAAAATATTATTATTGTTACACCTACCACCTTGCTTGCTGTTTTAAAAACGATTGATAGTATGTGGCAAAACGAGAAACAAAAAGCCAATGCTATAGAAATTGCCACACAAGCGGGCCGTTTGTATGATTCTTTTGTTAATTTAACTGACGAATTAATCAAGGTTGGCTCTCAATTGGGTACGGTTCAAAAATCGTACGATAGTGCCATGATAAAATTAACCGGAAAAGGTAATCTAATTAAGCGTGTAGAAACCTTGAAAACACTTGGCGCCAAAGCCAGTAAACAACAAAATGAAAAATTATTGAAACGTGCTATTGATGATGAATAACCAACAAGACGAAAAGAAATACAAAAAAGTAGACGCGTCCAGGATCTTAATTTCTGAATTGATGCAGCCATCCAATTCTAATTTTAACGGCAAAATCCACGGAGGATATATTCTCAATTTAATGGATCAAATTGCTTTTGCGTGTGCTTCAAAACATTCTAAAACCTATTGTGTTACAGCCTCTGTAGATACCGTAGATTTTTTAAATCCTATTGAAATTGGTGAGTTGTTAACCCTGAAAGCCTCTGTAAACTATGTAGGTAATACCTCCATGGTGGTTGGCATTCGCGTAGAGGCTGAAAACATTAGAACTGGTGCCATAAAACACTGCAACTCCTCATATTTTACAATGGTAGCTAAAGATGATGAAGGAAATTCAGTGGAAGTTCCGGGCTTGATTTTAAATGACAAACAAGAAATAAGACGTTTTTTAAAGAGTTTGAAACGCCTTGAAATGAAGAAATTGCGACGAAGGGAATTTGAAGAGAAAGATTTTTCACCCAATGACTATCTGCATCTTTTAGAAGATCATAAGGTGAAAGTGATGCTGCCATAAGTTGTTTATATCGTAAATATGTGATATATTTGAATATCAACCAATAAAGCGATATTTTAATATATCATTTAATTAGATGATAATTAATTTAATCATGGATTGTCGTGATATTGAAACATATCATTAAATTAGTTGTTATGACGAGTATATTAACGGGAGATATTATCAGATCCAGATCGATTAAAGATTCTGAAGTGTGGCTTTCTGTATTAAAAGACGCTTTAATAGCCTGTGCTCCAAAAACTACGGATTGGGATATTTACAGGGGTGACAGTTTTCAATTAGAGACCCCAAACATTGAAGAAAGTCTTAAAGCTGCTATTTACATTAAAGCCTGTGTTAAAACAATTAAGGGTTTAGACGTGCGCATTGCCATAGGTATTGGCAAAAAAACCTTTAAAGGCAAAACCGTTGTAGAATCTAATGGGGAAGCGTTTCAATTTTCTGGCGAAACTTTAGAACAACTCAAAAAAGAAAAAGTCAATCTTAAAATAAAGACCGCCAATTCGCAATTGGACCAAGAACTCAATTTATATTTTAAATTAGCCCTGACCATTATGGACCATTGGAGCTCCAATTCGGCCGAAATTGTCAAATTGCATATAGAGCAACCACACGCTCTCCAAGAAGAGCTGGGCAAACAGTTGGGCATTAACCAAAATGCAGTGAGCAGTAGACAGAAACGTGCGCATTTGGATGTTATCATGCAGCTAGAAGCACTTTACCGTAAAAAGATAACACACTTACAGATATGATCTTGATAAAACTCATACTCGCGCATCTCATTGGTGATTTTTTTCTGCAACCGACGTCTTGGGTGAAAGAAAAGGAGAAACGAAAGTTGAAGTCGCCTAAACTCTATCTACACGTCCTCATTCATATTGCCCTTTTGTTTCTGATTCTTTGGGATTTTTCAAAATGGCCCATCATCCTTATTATTGGTGTTTCGCATTTTCTCATCGACGCGTTGAAACTCATCTTCCAAAGTAAAAGAACGAAGCGACTACTATTTTTTATCGATCAATCACTGCATATTTTAGTGCTTATAGCCATCTATTGGGCAGGAATGTCTAAGGAAGGGTTTTTAAGCGAACTTTTTACCGACCATACGCTTATTCTTTTAACCTGTATCCTATTCTTGACCCTTCCCGTTTCCATCATCATGAAAACCATCTTTATGAAATGGGATATTTCCAAGTTCACGGAAGGCAATGAATCTCTTAAAGATGCGGGAATGTATATTGGAATTCTAGAACGAATTCTAGTATTTGTGTTTGTGATCTTAAATCATTGGGAAGCCGTTGGTTTTTTGATTACAGCAAAATCCGTCTTTAGGTTTGGCGATTTAAAGGAATCTAAAGAGCGTAAACTTACAGAATACATCTTAATTGGTACGTTGATCAGTTTCGGAATCGCTATTCTCATTGGGTTAATGTACAAAATGGTCATCTGATAATTCCATAAAAAAACCACCAAGATGGTGGTTTTAGATATATTCCAAAAAATAAATTAGATCTTATTTATTGCTTTATAAATCGTTTGATATGGGTACCACTGTCAGCAGTTATTTTTACCAAATACACCCCATCGTTCCATTTTGAAACATCCACAGTGCTTGAAAGTTTAGACAGTGCTTTTGTCAAGATCTTATTACCCAATACATCAAAAATTTCCAGTTTAACATTTTTAAGACCTTTAGGCACTATCAGCTGAAATTTGGAATTCGCTGGATTAGGGGTCATTTTAAAATCATTTACATCTCCCTCCTCTTGATCAAAAGAGATGGTTCGTAAAGACGTATCCCAAAAACCATTAGAAACCACAGCCGTATGGTTATAAAACCCCATAACATTATCAGCCTTGGTGTCTGCAAAGCTATAAGAGATAAATAAAAACCCCAAAAGGGATAAAGTGATTTTTTTCATAGATAATACATATTAAAATCGACGATACTACTGTTGTTTTTGTCCTCAACAAGAAGGTATTACGTCTGAAACACCACACAGTATCTTGTTAATAATCACTAAATTACAAATTATTAACAAGACTAACAGTGTACTTAATAAAATTTTATTATTTACTCAAATACATTTTACGCCTTGAGTACAAGTTATAGAACTCATCATCCTTCAGGTTATCAATAAATAAGATGCTTTCTCCTGTACTTTTCATTTCAGGACCTAATTGCTTATTCACATTAGGAAATTTATTAAAAGAAAACACAGGTTGCTTAATGGCAAAACCTTCCAATTGAGGATTGAAGTTAAAGTCCGTTACCTTTTTCTCTCCCAACATCACTTTTGTAGCATAATTAACATAAGGCTCCTTGTAAGCCTTCGCTATAAATGGTACGGTTCTAGACGCTCTCGGGTTGGCCTCAATGATGTACACCACATCATCTTTTATAGCAAATTGAACGTTGATCAAACCTACGGTATTTAATGCCAAGGCAATTTTTTTAGTATGATCTTTTATTTGTTGCAATACAAACTCACCCAAGTTAAACGGTGGCAAGGTGGCATTACTGTCGCCAGAATGGACGCCGCACGGTTCAATATGCTCCATGATCCCGATGATGTAAACGTTTTCTCCATCACAAATAGCATCAGCTTCTGCCTCTATAGCGCCATCTAAATAATGGTCTAGAAGCAATTTATTATTAGGCATGCTTCTAAGCAAATTCACCACATGTTCCTCCAATTCGTTTCTATTGATAACAATCTTCATGCCTTGACCTCCAAGAACATAAGAAGGTCTTACCAAAATAGGGAAACCGAGATCATCTGAAATTGCCAAAGCCTCATCTGCAGTAGTGGCAACGGCAAATTCTGGATAAGGAATGTTATTTTCTTGCAATAAAGTTGAGAAACTTCCTCTGTCTTCTGCTAAATCTAAAGATTCATAAGTAGTTCCTATAATTTTAATCCCGTAACGGTCTAACTTTTCGGCAAGCTTCAAGGCGGTTTGCCCACCTAATTGTACAATCACACCTTCTGGCTTTTCATGACGAATGATGTCATAAATATGTTCCCAAAATACGGGTTCAAAATACAATTTATCAGAGATGTCAAAATCTGTAGATACCGTTTCAGGGTTACAATTGATCATGATGGTCTCGTAACCACATTCTGAAGCCGCCATAACCCCATGCACACAACAATAATCGAACTCGATACCTTGTCCAATTCGGTTAGGACCAGATCCTAAGACGATGATTTTCTTTTTATCCGTCACCACGCTTTCATTGGCAGATACGCGGGTGCCGTCTGGTGATTCCATTTCGTTTTCAAAAGTGGAATAATAATAAGGGGTTTGTGCTTTAAACTCGGCAGCACACGTGTCTACCAATTTATACACACGTTTTATTTTAAGTTCCTCACGTTTGTTATACACTTGACTCTCCAAACAGTCTAACATATGCGCTATCTGTCTGTCGCCGTAACCTTTTTGCTTTGCTTCCAACAACAAATCACGGTCAATAGTATCAACAGTGAAGGTTGATATTTCCTTTTCAATATGGTATAATTCTTCATATTGCTTTAAGAACCACATGTCAATTTTTGTGATTTCATGAATACGACTCAACGGAATTCCCATTTGAATGGCATCATAAATCACAAAAACACGATCCCAACTGGCATGCGTTAATTTCTCGATAATTTGATCATAATTTTTATACCCTTTTCCGTCAGCACCAAGTCCGTTACGCTTAATTTCTAAAGATTGTGTTGCCTTATGAAGTGCTTCCTGGAATGAACGCCCAATAGCCATCACCTCGCCTACTGATTTCATTTGAAGTCCTAAGGTTCTATCAGAACCTTCAAATTTGTCAAAATTCCATCTTGGAATCTTCACAACTACATAATCTAAAGTAGGTTCAAATAAAGCAGACGTCGATTTGGTGATTTGGTTACTCAATTCATCCAAGTGATACCCAATAGCCAATTTTGCCGCAATTTTCGCAATAGGATATCCTGTTGCTTTACTTGCCAATGCAGAAGATCGGGATACACGCGGATTGATTTCAATGGCAATGATATCTTCATTTTCATCAGGACTCACTGCAAACTGAACGTTACAACCTCCAGCAAAATCACCAATACTTCGCATCATATGGATTGCCATATCACGCATACGTTGGTAGGTGGTGTCAGATAAGGTCATGGCAGGGGCTACCGTAATGGAGTCTCCTGTGTGGATCCCCATTGGGTCCATGTTTTCAATGGTACAAATAATAACAACGTTGTCATTTCTATCGCGCAATAACTCCAATTCGTATTCTTTCCACCCAATCAAAGCTTTATCAATCATTACCTCGTGAATTGGAGACACCTCTAACCCGCGTGTCAGTAATTCATCAAATTGATCTTCAGTATGTACAAATGAGGCTCCTTCTCCACCCAGTGTAAAAGAGGCTCTAATCACCAAAGGAAACCCAAACTCCTGCGCAATTTCTTTTCCTTCTAAATAAGAGGTTGCCGTAGCTTGAGGTGCCATCGGAACACCAATTTTGAGCATTAACTCCCTAAACTCTTCTCTATCTTCAGTAATGTTTATGGCGTTGATGTCTACACCAATAAGTTTTACGCCAAAATCATTCCAGATGCCTTTTTCATCGGCCTGAATACATAAATTTAACGCAGTTTGACCACCCATTGTTGGTAAAACAGCATCAATTTGGGGATGCTCTTTTAAGATTTGAATGAGTGATTTGGTAGTGAGTGGCAGTAAATAGACATGATCAGCCATAGTAGGATCTGTCATGATGGTTGCCGGATTTGAATTGATGAGGATGGTTTCTATACCATCTTCACGAAGTGAACGTAAGGCTTGAGTGCCAGCGTAATCGAATTCGCAAGCTTGTCCGATAACAATTGGTCCTGAGCCAATTATAAGTACAGATTTGATATTTTTGTTTCTAGGCATTATGATGGATTTTGTGTTGCAAAAATAAATAGGATTTGGGTACAAAAAAAGGCGTTACACCTAAGTAACACCTTAATATATTAACAATTGTTAATCATTATCTTTTATGTCTTGTCTCTGAAGATACAGATAATTTCTTTCTACCTTTTGCTCTTCTACGCGCAAGAACCTTTCTACCGTTAGCAGAAGCCATTCTTTCTCTAAAACCGTGCTTGTTTTTTCTCTTTCTTTTCGATGGTTGAAACGTTCTTTTGCTCATTGTCTTATATCTTTAAAATAATCTTGTATGGTCTAAAATAATGTCTGGATTCTTTCTCCAAAACTGCGGGCAAATATACAAAGACTTTTCACTTTGACAAATCTAATTTTAAAATATTTTTATGAAATTTTTATCGCGCCATTTTACACTCCGAATATGCGTAAATATTACGGACTTAAAGCGACTAATAACCTGAATTATGAATGACAACTTAAAAAAAATTAGTTTCTTTGTGTTTTAAAAAAAGATCCAATAATTACCATTTATGAAAGTATATGCTTTTTTGCTTGTTTTCCTTTCATCCTTAACCATCAGTGCGCAAAAAATGCTACAGTATGAGCTTAAGGTTGATCAGACGTTTAAGGTTGAGCAGCAGGCCAAACAGCATATTACGCAAGACATTAGAGGTGTAGATCAGATTATTGATAACAATTTAAAAAGTACGATGCAATTTAAAGTGGTTAATGTGGCGCAAGACCTCATCACTTTAGAAATGGTTTTTACTCATATGAAGATGACCATGAGTTCTCCATCGCTGGGCGAATTGCTGAGTGCTGACACGTCTATTGATGATGACACTGACATCACTTCGAAAATGTTTAGGGGTACTCTAAACATTCCCGTAACGATGGTTATGGAAAGAACGGGCAAAATCAGATCGATTTCAGGAGGCGAAAAATTAATTGCTTCTATGTTGAAAGTTGCTAACATTACAGATGCAGCCACCATTGAAGCCAATACCGCCCAATTTGAAAAACAATTTGGAGGTGAAGCGCTCTCTAACAGCTTTGAGCAGATGACCTATTTTTTACCCGCAAAACCTGTACAAGTCGACGACAGTTGGAAAAATACCTATAATGGCGATTTAGAATCAAAAAACGCTTGGACGCTTACATCCTATAACGAAGACACCTACAAGGTTTCTGGAGTTGCAGAGACCACCATGTCCAATATTGACGAAAACGTCATGATGGTGCTCACAGGTACTCAGGAAACAACTATCAACGCCCATTCAAAAACAGGTCTTTTTAAAGACATTACCGTTGAAGGGAGTTATACTGGAGACACGCAAGTGCTCGCAGCAAACATGACAATTCCTACTAAAATAACATCTACAATTACTTATAAATTATTAAATTAAATCATGTACAATAAAAATTTAAAACTTGTTATAACTGCTTTAATCTTAGCTTTTGCGGTCTATCAGTTTACTGAAGGCTATATTGGTAATGGCATCATGCTTATTTTATTTTCTTCAATTTTTGTTTTTCTATATTTCAAAAATGAATTTATCCTATTGGCATTTTTAAGATTGCGAAAGCAAGATTTTGTTGGAGCAAAACGTTGGCTAGACAAAATTAAAAATCCTTCCAGTGCTTTGGTTAAAAAACAAGAAGGCTATTACAATTACCTGCATGGTATTATGGTATCTCAAACCAATATGAACGACGCTGAAAAATACTTCAAAAAAGCGTTGACCTTCGGATTGGCAATGGATCATGATGTGGCTATGGCAAAATTAAACCTTGCCGGAATTGCATTTAGTAAGCGACGTCCACAAGAGGCAAAATTATTGTTGAACGAAGCTCAGAAATTGGATAAGCGCAATATGTTGACTGATCAAATTAAAATGATGAAGGACAATATGAAAAAAGCCCAGATGCCTAACCAACATTACGGAGGAAGCAGACAAGGCAGAAGACGCTAATATAGGATTCCTAAATAAACCAAACAGAGTAGTATCCATTTTAACCAGAATAACACCTCCGAAGCACTTCCTACAAGAAGTGCTTTTTTGTGAAGATTGACATTGTTTTTTAAGTCCTCATCGATAAGTTTTGCCACTCTCGTAAACAAGTGCTAACTTAACGTTCCTTAACAAAACTGAGCTTTAATGGTCATAAAAAAACTACTTACGCTTTTACTTCTCGTATATATCCCGCTAGTTTATGCTCAGGAGGAAAAAGTGTATTTTGACTATGCCCTATCAAAACATTTAAGAGATTTTAATAACCAAGCAGATTTGGCTATTAAAAATCAAAAACCGGAAACGATAGATACCCTGTTTGATACACTCGTAAAAAAGCATTTAAGGAATACCTATATTTCCAATTTGAAGTTCAGGAAAGTATCCGGAGGCAAATTCCATTCAGATCAATTAGACACTCCTTTTTTGTTGATTACCAAAAATTCAGCAATTATTCAAACCAGAGAAGAGATCAAAAACATCAACGCCTTGGCGGATGCGTATAAAGACCAGGTAAATATCATTGTTGTTTATTGGGATAAAAAACATATTGCCAAAAAGAAAGCGCGAAATTATAACAACAATGTTACCGTTGTTTATGCAGATGAGCGCCATAATAGATCAAATAACGCACTCTCCATATATAAACACTCGTTTGGTGTGCCCGCATGTTTTTATATCAATCAAGACAAACAAATTTTTGACATTGACAGGAAGTTCTTTTTAAGAAATTTGAAATTATCAACAAAAAAATTATTTGTTGAAAAAGCCCATAACAGCATTTCCGGATTATTGGAAACTTCAAATAAGGCCTATCAATATGGCGTTAATGATGGGGCATCCTTACAAAATCAGCCCTAGTATAATTATAATACTAGTATAATCATTATTGTCCGATAAAGAATAAAGAATAAAGATCGCTGCGCTTATAGAATAAACCTGCCCTTGCTGTCAGGCAGGGAACAGAGATTTGATTATAACTAACTGATGAACAATCGTTATTCTAAATTAAATTTGCCCAATCACTCTAAGTGAAATTGGTTTCAAAAAGCAAGGGACCATTTTTCATATCTCTTAACAGGTCTTACTTTAATGAGCTTTGTTGACTTTTTACTTGTTTTACCGGACACTCATGAATTATAATAATGGCGCCCAAAGTCGGCAATAGGATTCTTTAAGCTTTTCAATTTTAGGTCTGTTCAACCATCGTTCTCGATCTATGATCTCACTATCGTTTAAATCTTCAAAGAAGTGGGACTTTAATTCTAAACTTTTCTTTTTGTTATAAATGATCGCATTAATTTCAAAATTGATATTGAAACTCCTATAGTCCATATTGGTGGTGCCTACAGTAGAGAACACATCATCAATGACTATCGTTTTGGCATGAATAAAACCTTTGCAATATCTATAGATTTTAACGTTAGCCTCTAATAAACATTCTATATAAGAGTTGGTAGCGTGTTTTGCGGTCCATGAATCAGAGTCCTTGGGGATAAGGAGCCTAACGTCTACGCCACTTTTTGAAGCCACCTGTAGGGCAGTAATGATTTGATCATTAGGAATAAAATAGGGTGTTGTTAAATACACATATTTTTCTGAGGTTACAATAGCCGTAAAAATAACCTCCATTATATTCGCCCAATCTGTATCGGGGCCGCTAGCGGCAATTTGCATGGCAACAAATTCTTTGCATTCTTCCTGTGGAAAAAAACTCTCTTCCATTTCAATTTTACTGCTGGAGACAAACTCCCAGTTCATTAGGAAATGGATTTGTAAGGATTTTACAGATTCTCCAACTATTCGCAAATGCGTATCTCTCCAATAATTGGGAGAATCATCATAATTAACATAGGTATCTGAAACATTAATACCTCCAATATACCCTATCTGTCCATCAATAATAACAATCTTACGGTGGTTTCTATAGTTCATTTTACCAGTAAAGCTAGGAAATAACACAGGCATAAAAGAGTACCATTGCACTCCGCTTTCAACCATTCTTTTCTTATTCTTTCTAGAAACACTACTTCCTACATCATCAATACTGAGCCTCACTTTAACACCTTCTTTTGCTTTATTGCATAAAATATCAATGATTTGAAGTCCAATTTTATCATCACGGAGTATGTAATATTCCATGTGGATGTGCTTTTTGGCGTCCTTCAAATCCTTTAGAAGGAATTTAAACTTGTTTTCTCCATTTTTGATAATATCAACATTATTGAAGGTCGTTAAAGGAGCATTCTCACTGCTATGGAGCAACTTTACGAGTTTGATTTTTTCGTCGAGAAGATTGGTTTCTAAATCGGAAATTTCCTTTTTATCAGGCTTCAGGCGCTTACTGACTTCTGTAATTAATTTCTGATTTAGGATATGCTTCCTATTGAAGATTTTATTTTTCCGATATTCCTGACCGAAAAGGTAATACACTATAAGGCCGAAAAACGGAAAAAAAACCAAAACGATAATATAGGATATCGTTTTGGTAGGATTGATATTTTTGGTCAGCACGGTAAATGCGGCCAGAATAACTAGAAGATAATTAATACTTATAAGAATTACCCATGCGTTGTTTGAGATAAATGTCACCATTAAGATTTATTATAATAACCTTTTTCAGGAATCTCAAGAGTGTATTTTTTTCCAGATTTATTATTTAAATGTGCTTCTCTTAACCATGGATTATGGATTTTAAGAATCTTATAATTAATTCCATAGTCTTTAGAAAAGGCAGCAAAATCACTGACTTCTTTGTCAACCGTCACCGTAAAAGTTGGAATATTGGTATAAAGATCTGATTCTTCAAAATTGAACCCGTACGTTTTTGGATTCTTTAAAATTTCTTTCAAGGCTACAATTCTGAACATATAACGTCCTGTTTCTTCCCCCAACAACAAATCGTAATAGTCATTAACGTCTTGTTCTTTTAAACGTCTTGAAATGCCTGCATTACCAGCATTGTAGGCCGCCGCCGCCAAGGTCCAAGATCCTAAGCTGTTTTTCGACTTCAATAAATATTTACAGGCCACTTCAGTTGCTTTCTCTAAATGGTAACGCTCATCTACGTTATTATTGACTTCTAACCCATTTTCTTTTCCGGTTGCTGGCATAATTTGCCAAACGCCCCTCGCCCCAGCTGGAGACACAGCATTAGTCAATCCGCTTTCAATGACTGCCAAATACTTAAAGTCATCAGGAATACCATGCTTTTTCAGAATCGGTTCTATAATTGGGAAATATTTTTTGGCGCGCTTAAACATTAGCAGACCGTTAGATTGCCAATAGGTATTAACTAGGAGTTCCTTATCCATACGTTCATAAACATCAGGATCTGATATAGGCACTGTCTCTCCTGCAAAATTAAGATCATCAGGTAATTTAATAGCGTACACGTTATAATCATTGATTAATTTTTGCTCTGGCTCAAGATCCTTATCTGCAGGCTTTTGCACTGCAAATATGAATAATCCAGAAATACAGACTAGTCCTACGATGGCTAATAAATTCTTAATAATTTTCATTGCGTAAATTTTTTTATAAATGTATAAAATAAATCAATAGTATTTAATTGGAGTCGGTTATTAACGCCGGCAGATGTTTATTGAACCACTTGTATTTTGTAACGATCATGATGTGGGTACCTCCTTCTACCACAATACAGTTGCCCCCACAGGAATGTGTAAAAATAGCATCTTTATCACCGTGGATATAAATGGCATCAGGATGAGGAACCTCTTGGTCCCAAAGCAACATTTCTTTTAGGGCCCAATCTAAGTATCTTTTGTCATTTACTGCAAGATAGGTCTTGTACAAATCTATCCGTTTGGAAATAGTCTCATTGAAAGCATATTTTTTAAGAACGTCTAAATTAGAAAGCAATTGTGTGGGCGCAAATTTATACGCTTTCATAAACTTAGCAACTTTCATCCGTTTAGGAAGTTCATGTCGCGATTTTATACTGCTTATCACAATAAGTTTGCGCACTTTCATGTGCTTACTCATCTCCTGTATGAGTACTCCACCAAAGGATACTCCAAGAAGCACCGGGTTTTCATGGTCAATTTTTTGGATCATGCGCTTAGCATAATGTTCAAAACTTTCATCCTCTTCCGGAATTATCCACTCTAACCAATACACCTTAAAGCGATCTTCAGACAATTTAATGCGTTCGAAGATGGTTGGTTTTGCTGCCATTCCTGGCATAAAATATACGGGTATAAGGTCGTTCTCCATTTGCTTATTTCAAATTGTAACTCAAAACTATCAATGTCGGGGTCAAATTAAAAATGCCTTTTATTCAAAGCAATCATAAAGGTTTATTTCCTAAGTATTTAACAGTCGACACCTGCAATGTTATACTAATTTTTTGTAAATTTGTGGGACAAAGCTATATAAAAATGTAGTGAACATACCCTTCCAATAGTTGAAATAATTTAAATATATTATTATGATTGATGCTACAGAATTAGTTGACAATGACTTCTTACGTCAATTTGAGCTCAAAGTTGAAGACGACATAGCCAAAATTGAGTACTCCCTACAAGACCGTAAGATTTTTTTAACTAAATTGGTGATCCCGGAAGGCATCACCTCTGAAGAATTTGAGAATGATTTTTTAACCTTGGTTTTTGAAAATATTTCTGAACGCAACATTAGTGTTGTTCCTACCAGTCCTGAAATTGCAAAGTTTATTAGAAAAAACAGAAAGTATAAAAAGATGCTTCCTGTTGGGATCAGAATTTAATTTCAAACAGCAAAAAACAAACAAAAAAAATGAGGCCGTTTCAAAACTAATAAAACGGCTTTTTTTATATCTTCTCCAACTTCTGTGAGAGTATTCTTCAAACACTCAAATCTCAGAAGTGTTCTGGAAGTATTGAGACACTTTCATTTTTTTTCACCAACATAATGGCTGGTTATTCTTTTTCATAGACTAAGGTTAAGTCTTTTGTTTCTAGAACTTCAGTAAGCGCTTCATTATAAACTTTAATAGCATCTTTATATACCATAGTAAGCGTTGAAACAGTAACACTCCCTGCCGCTCCGTTAAAACTAACACTCTGGGCATTGATTTGGGTGTATTCTGTTGCAAATCCAATTGCACCTTCGGCACAGCTTTCTTTTATGATATACTTATCAGAAGTACCATCCTTTAAACTGACTGTCAACTCGGGATTAAAGGTGTTCTTTGAAGCCACTAGGCTGTGGGTATCAAAGCTTAAGACTTCATTCACTTCACAGTTAGTCTCGTCTAAAAGATTAGTGTTGAATTTGGCATCTGAATTTAAATCAAAGGGAATTGCAATAGACCATGACGTTAATTTCCAGCTCCCTAAAATAGGATTATTGATATCATCTGTAGAGCAGGCTGAGCAAACAAAAATACAGATAGAAAAGCAAAGTAGGCAAAGTGATTTTCTCATTGGTAATTTTAATTAGACATTGGGGGTCAGCACCAAAATTATGGATAAGCTGCCGTGTTCTAAAAAAAATAGGTCAAATAGCTAAAAAGACAGATCAACGTCCTATTGCCAATGTATGAGGTGTGGATTTAATGTACCAACAGTGTCTCAAATTCAAACCTTACCGTACCATCTTCATCTATCTTGGTAAGTTCTACGTCGTGTAATGTATTCACCAAATCAGGATTCCAAGGGGTTTTAACTTTCACGTAGTTCTCAGTAAATCCATGAATGTATCCTTCTTTATTTTCACTTTCGAACAAAACTGTTCTTGTACTTCCTAATTGACTTTCATAAAACGCACGGCGCTTTTTAGCAGATAGACCTCTTAACATCTTGCTGCGTTTTGCCCTCACCTTTTTAGCAACCACACCCTCCATAACTGCAGCATCCGTGTTATCGCGCTCAGAATAGGTAAACACGTGTAGATACGAAATATCAAGGGTATTTAAGAAGTTATAGGTTTCAAGAAAATGCTCATCTGATTCTCCTGGAAAACCTACAATAACATCTACACCAATACAGGCATGTGGCATCACCTCTTTAATTTTTGAAACCCGATCTACATACAGCTCTTTCATATAACGCCGTTTCATTTTCTTAAGAATCTCGTTATTACCACTTTGAAGAGGAATATGGAAATGAGGCACAAAAGCTCTCGATTTTGACACTAGGTCAATGGTTTCGTTTTTTAGAAGGTTTGGTTCTATAGAAGAAATACGCAAGCGTTCAATCCCTTCAACCCGATCCAATTCTTTAACTAAATCCAAAAAGGTGTGTTCATGCTTTTTATTACCAAATTCGCCTTTTCCATAATCGCCAATATTGACGCCGGTCAAAACAATTTCCTTAATATTCTGTGCTGCAATTTCTTTAGCGTTTTTAATCACACTTTCCATGGTGTCGCTACGGGAAATTCCACGTGCCAAAGGTATTGTACAATAGGTACACTTATAATCACAACCATCCTGGACTTTTAAAAATGCACGTGTTCTATCTCCAATGGAATAACTCCCCACATAAAAATCGGCGTTTTCAATTTCGCAAGAATGTACTACTCCCGCACCTTTATTCCGATCAGGATTATCAAGTAACTCATTGATATAGCTGGTCAAATTGAATTTCTCTGTAGCGCCTAACACCAAATCCACGCCATTGACATCTGCCAATTCTTGAGGTTTCAATTGCGCATAACATCCAACCGCTGCAACAAAAGCATCCGGATTGACTTTCTGAGCCTGCTTCACGATGGATTTAAAGCGTTTATCGGCATTTTCAGTAACAGAGCAAGTGTTAATCACATAAATGTCTGCAACCTCATTAAACTCTACACGATCAAACCCTTCATTAGTAAAACTTCTGGCAATGGTAGAGGTTTCTGAAAAGTTGAGCTTGCAACCTAAGGTATAAAATGCGACTTTCTTTTTCATAATATCGTCTTCAATTTATAGAATTCAGAAACTAATTTATAGATGATCAGTATCTGTTTTTGAAAGTAAAATAAGCTTTTACCTTTGTTTTTAGATTTAGAAATGCAAAGTTACGCAATTGTTTGAAAGTAATACCCATATCAAACACCGGTGAAGACAATTTATACCTAAAAATGAACAACCTCGACCAAAGGGTACGAGGTATCAAGTAGNNTTGCTTCGCAACTTTTAAAAATTGAGTTTCACTAATAAAATGTGACTTTCTTTTTCATAATATCGTCTTCAATTTATAGAATTCAGAAACTAATTTATAGAGGATCAGTATCTGTTTTTGAAAGTAAAATAAGCTTTTACCTTGTTTTTGGATTTAGAAATGCAAAGTTACGCAATTGTTTGAAAGTAATACCCATATCAAACACCGGTGAAGACAATTTATACCTAAAATTTAAAAAAATAATATACTATCAGAATTTA
Organism: Gelidibacter salicanalis; assembly: GCF_016469035.1. Classification (GTDB taxonomy): domain Bacteria; phylum Bacteroidota; class Bacteroidia; order Flavobacteriales; family Flavobacteriaceae; genus Gelidibacter; species Gelidibacter salicanalis_A. The sequence continues at coordinate 141,418 of NZ_JAEHJZ010000034.1, forward strand.
GGAGCAAACTTGACAGAACGTAAGACGCCACTCTTAATCGTAATGTTTGCATCTGGAAAAGCTTTTAAAGAAAATCTAATCTCTCCTAAACTTTTTGCTGAGTTCGAAAACGTGGTTCAGGATGGCTTTGTCTATATCTGTAAACTCCAATTGGCGTCTCGACATGACCACTTCAGTCACCTCAAAAGCTTTCTTGGTCAGATAGGTTGTAAAACCAGCAGCACCACCCCAACTAAAACTTGGAATAAAATTACGAGGATAACCGCTTCCAAAGATATTTGCGCTTACACCTATTACCGTTCCGGTGTTAAACATGGTATTGATACCGCATTTACTATGATCTCCCATCACGAGTCCGCAGAATTGCAACCCCGTACGTGTAAAGCTTTCGGTAGTATAATTCCAAAGTCTTACCTCAGCGTAATTATTTTTAAGATTGGAACTGTTGGTATCTGCACCTATATTACACCATTCACCAATAACCGAATTCCCAATGTAGCCATCGTGCCCTTTATTGCTGTAGGCAAAAAAGACTGAACTGGCAACCTCTCCCCCTATCTTGCAATAGGGGCCAACCGTGGTTGGGCCATAAACCCTGGTCCCCATCTTAACTGTAGAATGGTCGCAAAGCACAAAGGGACCTCTAATCAGGGCACCCTCCATTATTTCTGAATCTTTACCTATATAGATTGGTCCTTTGCTAGCGTTAAGTGTTGCAAATTCTAAAATGGCACCTTCTTCTAAAAATACATTCTCTGCTCCTAAAACATTGTTAGTGGACGATATAGGTTGGGAAGTCCTGCCTTCAGTAATCAAATTAAAATCCTGCTGAATAGCTTCGCCATTTTTACTGAAAATATCCCAAGTGTTTTCTACTTTGATAGCATCGCCTTCAAATTCAATAGCCTCATAAGCATCAAAATCAATATCATCTTGGGCGTCTTTGGTATAAAATGCAATAACATCTTCTTCTTTGAAAATAGCTTGATTTTCTTCTAATTTTGAAATTAATTCTACCAGATCATGAGTTGGCAGGTAAGACGCATTGATCAAAACATTAGTTTCCATTTCTACCATAGGAAACTTTTCAGAAAGATAGTCTTCCGTAATCGTTGTAGTTGCAGTGCCCAAATGCATTTCCCATTTTTCTCTAATGGTCAATATTCCAATTCTAATATCAGCAACTGGTCTGGTGTAGGTTAAAGGTAAAAGATTATCTCTAAAAGGACCGTCGAAAAGAATATAGTTCATGGAGTGTATTGGAAGTTAATTGAATGTTCAAAAATAATTGACCTGCTTAAATTAATTAGACTCAAAATAACTACATGACACCGCAATAAGACCGTATGCTGATCATCTGGTTGCTGTAATTATTTCCATTTAAGGGTTCAAAAGTAAGTTATTTATAGAAAACAAAAAAAGCCTTCAGAAGATATCTGAAGGCTTTTACTATTTTGGACACTAAATTACTTTTTAAATTTAGCGTATTTATTTTTAAATTTGTCAATACGACCAGCCGTATCTACCAACTTAGATTTACCAGTGTAGAACGGGTGAGATGATCTTGAAATCTCCATCTTTACAAGTGGATACTCAACACCGTCAACGTCTATCTTTTCATTTGTATCTGCTGTAGATTTTGTCAAAAACACGTCTTCATTGGACATATCTTTAAATGCTACTAGTCTATAATTTTCTGGATGTATACCTTTTTTCATCTCTAAATACTTTAATATCGTTCAATTTTTGGAAGTGCAAATTTAAGGATTTTTTCCGTCTGTGCAATACATTTGCTTTTATTTTTTGTCATTTTATTGTATGTCAAAAAGAATCTGCAGGATTCCAGGCTTAAAATTCAAGTTGAGTATACCTTAATTTTAGACTTTCTTAGCATGAGATTCACACTTTGGTGGGAATAAATTGTAACGTTTCCATATATTTGCTTACTAACTAACAAACGAACTAAATCCGCCAATTATTATGGAAACACAAAAACCATCCATTAAACCGATAGCATACAGTTATGGATTATACCTTGCCCTTGTAAGCATCATCATCTTAGTAATTATGTATGTTGCAAATTTAGAAAAAAGCTGGATGCTTTCAATCGCCAGTTCAGTGGCTTCAATTTTTATTTTTGTTTACGGAATTAAGACCTATAAACATCAAAATGCTGGCTTCTTATCCATTGGTGACGCTATGAAAGTCGGATTGGCCATTGCTGTGATCGGAGGAATTATTGCAGGAATTTATGCGTATTTACATTATGCATATATCTATCCAGAGTTTATTGATATGGCTAGAGAGCAAGCATATCTTGAAATATCAGGACAAAACCCTAACATGAGCGAAGAACAGATTTCGAAGACCATGGAAATTAGCAATATTTTTATGACCCCTATGTTTTTTAGTTTGACTACCGTCATCGGGTCACTGCTTTTCGGACTTGTAGTTTCTGTGATTGCCGGATTGGTCATGAAGAAAGAATAGGCAAAGGTTCGCTCTAATTTCGTTACTTTTGAAACATCACCTTTGAAACCACGTCAATGAACATATCAGTAGTTATACCACTACTCAACGAACAAGAATCGTTAACTGAATTACATGATTGGATTGCAAAAGTTATGCAGTCCAATCATTTTTCTTATGAAATCATCTTCATTGATGATGGAAGCACCGATGGTTCGTGGAAGATTATTCAGCAGTTATCACAAAAGGACCACAACGTCAAGGGCATTCGTTTTTTAAGAAATTTCGGAAAATCTCAAGCCCTGCACGCTGGTTTTGAAAAAGCACAGGGTGATGTGGTCATTACCATGGACGCTGATTTGCAGGACAATCCAGAAGAAATTCCAGAACTTTATAAAATGATCACCCAACAACACTTTGATTTGGTCTCTGGTTGGAAGAAAAAGCGTTATGATTCTGTAATTTCTAAAAATTTACCTTCCAAACTTTTTAATTGGGCGGCACGTCAAACGTCGGGCGTAAAATTGAATGATTTTAACTGCGGACTCAAGGCTTACAACCTTGATGTGGTAAAAAATATTGATGTGAATGGTGAAATGCACCGTTACATTCCTGTACTGGCCAAAAATGCAGGGTTCTCCAACATTGGCGAAAAAGTGGTACTACACCAAGCCCGTAAATATGGCACAACTAAATTCGGGATCAACCGTTTTATTCATGGGTTTTTAGACTTGCTCACCATTTGGTTTCTCTCCCGTTTTGCGAGAAGACCTATGCACCTTTTTGGAGCCCTAGGTGTTATTATGTTATTTATCGGACTGGGATTTACGCTGTATCTGGGTATTGATAAAGTGTTTCTCAATCCGGGCGGAAGGCTGATTACAGATCGTCCGCAATTTTATATCGCCCTATCCACAATGATTATTGGTACACAGTTTTTTATTGCAGGATTTTTAGGCGAAATTATTTTACGTACCAAAGAGGATAAGAAACGGTATCTTATTAATGACGAATTGAATTTCTAGTCCATAACAAGTTAACGGTTGTTGAAATCCTTATTTTTGCACTATAACTCATAATTATATCATCATGATCTACATTGAACCAAAAATATTAGAACGCATCAATACTTGGCTCACCCCAACTTTTGATCAAGAGACCCAAGACAAAATTAAAGATAGCATTGCATTTCAACCGGAAGAAATTCAAGATGCATTTTATAAAGATCTCGAGTTTGGTACTGGTGGTATGCGTGGTATTATGGGTGTAGGTACTAACCGTATCAACAAATATACTTTAGGAAGAAACACACAAGGCTTGAGCAACTATTTGCAAGAGCAGTTTCCCCATGAAAAACTTAAAGTGGTAATTGCTTATGATTGTAGACATAACAGTAAATCTTTGGCCAAAGTTGTAGCTGATGTATTTTCTGCAAATGATATTGAGGTCTTTTTGTTTGAAGATTTGCGTACCACACCAGAATTATCTTTTTCAGTCAGGCACTTAAACTGTCACTGTGGCATTGTCCTTACGGCCTCTCATAACCCTCCGGAATACAATGGCTATAAAGTGTATTGGCAGGACGGCGGACAGTTAGTACCGCCTCAAGATGCAGAAATTGTAAATGAAATCAATAGTCTAGAATATTCTGAAATCAAATTTGAAGCCAAAGAACATCTCATCCAAATGATTGGAAAAGAAGTGGACGATGCCTTTATCGATGCTTCTGTAAAGAATGGAAATTTCACCAATCAAGAAGCTAAAGATAATTTAACGGTTGTTTTTACCTCGCTTCACGGGACATCTATTACTACGGTTCCTGAGACACTGAAACGGGCAGGCTATAATAATGTACATCTTGTTAAAGAGCAGGAAGTTCCAAATGGCGATTTCCCAACCGTAAAATCTCCTAACCCTGAAGAACCAGAAGCTTTGAAAATGGCCATGGAACTTGCAGAAAAGGTGAATGCTGATATTGTAATTGGAACAGATCCTGATTGCGACAGACTAGGTGTAGCGGTACGAGATTTAGACCATAAGCTAGTACTCCTAAATGGCAATCAGGCCATGGTGGTGATGACCAATTTTCTATTACAGCAATGGAAAAAAGAGGGTAAACTTGATGGCAATGAATTTATTGGCTCAACCATTGTATCTACGCCTATGGTAGAAGTTTTAGCAACATCCTATGGTGTTGAATATAAAGAAGGCTTAACTGGATTTAAGTGGATTGCCAAGATGATCAAGGACTTTCCGGAACTCGACTTTATTGGGGGTGGAGAAGAAAGTTTTGGGTATATGGTAGGCGATTTTGTGCGCGATAAGGATGCGGTTACCTCTACCCTATTGGCCTGTGAAATTGCTGCCCAAGCTAAAGCGGACGGTGGTTCATTTTATGAAACTTTATTACAATTGTATGCGGCTCATGGGCTTTATAAAGAACATCTCGTATCTATTACCAAGAAAGGTATGGAAGGGGCTCAAGAAATCAAACAAATGATGATTGACGCCAGAGAAAATCCGCTGCAAGAGATTAACGGCTCCAAAGTGACACGTATTGAAGATTACCAACTTTCAAAAGCGAAAGACTTCACCACCAATACCGAAGAAGACCTTGACATCCCAAAATCAAATGTCATTATTTACTATACGGAAGATGGCAGTAAAATAGCACTGAGACCAAGTGGTACAGAGCCTAAAATAAAATTTTATATGAGTGTTAATGCACCATTGTCCTCTGTTGAAGAGTTTTCAAAAGTAGATGCTCAGTTGCAAGATAAGGTTGACGCCATTTTAAAAGACATGAATCTTAGTTAAATGGAATATTTAAAAAAGTTTTATCGGTTTATTATACCGTATAAAAAATATGCTTATCTCAACATTTTTTTCAACATCCTTTATGCGCTTTTTAGCACTTTATCATTTGTTGCACTAATTCCTGTATTTAAAGTTATTTTTAATGACCAACGCGAAGTTGCGGTACAACCAACTTTTGATGGTTTGGGCAGTATAAAAGGCTATATTGAAGATTATCTCAATTTTTTTATCAGTGATAAAATTGAGACTTATGGCGATTTCAAGGTGCTTATGATGATGGTTGGCGTTATTATTAGCATCTTTATGCTGAAAAACCTGTTCAACTACTTGGCCATGTTTTATATCACCTTTTTAAGAAACGGTGTATTAAAAGACATCAGAAATGTAATGTTTGACAAGATAGTCACGTTGCCCCTTGCCTTCTATTCAGAAAAATCCAAAGGAGATACCATTTCTCGGGTGAGTAGTGATGTGGATGAAGTAAAAAACTCGTTTCTCGCCGTTTTGGAAATGATTGTGAGAGAACCGCTTACTATCTTATTCTCCCTGATTGCGATGCTCGTGTTGAGCCCTAAATTGACCTTATTTGTCTTTATTTTTATACCTATTTCAGGTTTTATCATCTCCAAAGTTGGAAAATCGCTTAAAAAAGGATCCTTAAAAGTACAACAAGAACAAGGCATCTTTTTATCTATATTAGAAGAAACCATGTCAGGCCTACGGATTATCAAAGCTTTTGACGTAGAACATGTGTTCGCCAAAAAATTTGAAAATTCCAACCAACGGTATAACAACTATTCCAATACCCTGCTTAACCGCCAAAATTTGGCCTCACCCATCAGTGAGTTTTTAGGCATTATCGTTATTGGCATTTTATTGGTTTATGGTGGCTATTTGGTATTTGTGGACAATTCCATGGACGCGAGTTTCTTTATTGGCTATATCACTTTGGCCTATAATATATTGACGCCGGCCAAAGCTATTGCCAAAGCAAGTTATAGTGTCAAAAAAGGAAACGGTGCTGCCAATCGGATTCTAGAATTTTTAGAGTCTGATAATACCATCAAAGAAATTGAAAACCCAATAGTTAAAGATGCGTTTGAATCTAATATTACCGTCAGTAACATTTCCTTTAAATATGACGACGACCTAGTCCTTAAAAATTTCAATCTTAATGTGCCTAAAGGCAAAACGGTGGCGCTAGTTGGACAATCAGGAAGTGGCAAAAGCACCATTGCCAATCTTCTCACGAGATTTTATGATGTTAATGAAGGCGCCATTACCATAGACGGTGTCAATATTAAAGATCTATCACAAACCTCTCTAAGAGGTATGTTGGGTGTTGTTTCTCAGGATAGTATTTTATTTAATGACACGATTAATAACAACCTAAAAATTGGCAAACAGAACGCTACGGACGATGAAGTTATTGAGGCCTTAAAAATTGCAAATGCTTGGGAATTTGTAAAAGACCTTCCTAAAGGCATAGAATCTAATATTGGCGATTCTGGAAACAAATTATCTGGGGGTCAAAAGCAACGTTTGAGCATTGCCAGAGCTGTGCTTAAAAATCCGCCCATTATGATTCTTGACGAAGCCACTTCTGCTTTAGATACAGAAAGTGAACGCTTGGTGCAATCGGCATTGGAAAATATGATGCGAAACAGGACGTCCATTGTTATCGCCCATCGCCTCTCCACCATTCAAAATGCGGATGAGATTGTGGTAATGCAAAAAGGTGAAATTGTAGAACAAGGCAAACACAATGAACTTATTGAAAAAAATGGGGTTTACAAAATGCTCGTAGACATGCAAAGTTTCGATTAAACACCAACTTTCTTAAATTAGTGAAACTCAATTTTTAAAAGTTGCGAAGCAATGAATTNNTGATACCTCGTACCCTTGGGTCGGGATTGTTCAATAAAAATTTGATAAAACACTTTGTATTCATCGATTATTTTTCGTGGTTGCATTAAACTTTTTATACCTTCAACAGTCTTATAAAAAAACGCTTAAGTGCACAACGACGCCGCTCTCATTTTAAGATTGACTTCCGAAGATACCAAAGACTCAGCGTTTAAGGAATTGCTGACGCTTTATAAAGAACGTTTGTATTGGCATATCCGGAAGATTGTGGTGTCTCATGATGATGCTGATGATGTACTTCAAAACACCTTCATCAAAGTCTACAAAAATATCCATAATTTTAAAGGAGAAAGCAAATTGTTTTCGTGGATGTATCGCATTGCCACCAATGAAGCCATTACGCATTTAAAACACAATGTCAAACTAAAAAACACAAACAATCAAGAGCTACAAGAACAGACTATGGCAAATCTCCAAGCCGATGTGTATTTTGAAGGAAGCGAAATTCAGCTAAAATTACAACAGGCTATGGCAACTTTACCACAAAAACAGCAATTGGTTTTTAATATGCGGTATTTTGATGAGTTGAAGTATTCAGAAATGTCTGAAATTTTAGAGACCAGTGAGGGTGCCTTAAAGGCCTCATATCATATTGCAGTAAAGAAAATTCAAGCATATTTAACTGGCCATTAAACCTTTTGTTAAATAATCTGTCATACTAATAGCATGAAAAAAAGCAAGTTACATAATATTACGGAACCAGGGTTTAAAACACCTAACGCCTATTTTGACAACTTTGATGGCCGCCTTCTTAAAAAATTAGCGGTTCAACAGGAGATGTCTGAAATGGATGGGCCTGGATATAAAGTGCCAGAACATTACTTTGCTAATTTTGACGCTAAATTAGCACAGCGCCTTAAAGAAATAGAACAACCAAAAGTAAGATCCTTTGTCTCTTGGCGCAATGTAGCTTACATGTCTGGTGTAGCTGCGGTTCTTGTTTTAATGTTGACGGTGTTTATGAAATCTGAAGACACCCTATCCATCAACCAAGTTGAGACGGCTTCTATTGAAAACTATCTCAATAATGAAAACTTAAACATTTATGACATTGCCTCGTTTTTAACAGCCGAGGATATTACAGTAGATGATTTTGTAGCCAACACCTTTACAGATGAATCTTTGGAAACCTACCTACTTAACAATGCTTCTATTGAAGATTTAATCAACGAAAAATGAAAAAAATAATTATCATATTATGCGTAGTCCTTACCTCTTCCTGGACCACCTATGCTCAACATTCAGAAAAGAGAGAAAAAATAAAATCGCTTAAAGTAGCGTTTATCACGGAGCGTTTAGGCTTAACCGAAACGGAAGCCCAAAAATTCTGGCCCATTTATAATGCTTATGAAAGTAAAAAGGACGAGCAAAGACGAATGGGTTATGAAAAACGCAAACAAATTTCTGAGGATATGACGGAAGTGCAGGCCAAAGCCATGTTGAAAGATTTTGTTGCCTTTGAAAAAGAACGTGAAAACCTGCGCTCTGATTTTGTAGAGAGCCTTTTAAAGGTGATGCCGGCCAAAAAAATCATTCAATTAAAGCTTGCCGATGAAGAATTCAATCGGAAAATGCTTCACGAATACAAGAAGCGCCATAGCAAGGACATTAAAGATTAAGATCACAAACATCGGATCGCAACATAAATAAAATCCCAAATTCCTAATAAAGAAATTTGGGATTTTTTTATAAGTTTATGCAAAGTCTACTTAAAATTTAATCGCGAGATTCTGCCTTGGCCCGCGGCATAGGCCACACTATCATTTAAAAATCTGATAGTATAAAAACCTTCATCACTTAAATGTTTCCAACTGTTTCCTGAATCATTGGAATAATCAATGCCTTTAAACCCAACGGCTACCAATTCTTTCCCTCCCTTATTAGGAACATATTGCACACAACTTCTATAACCTGGTTCTGCACCATCGGCTACCAATTGCCAAGTTCTGCCACCATCTGAGGTTTTCATTTTAGTGGCTGAATTTAATTCAGGATTGGTATAATCGCCTCCAATAGCAAATCCGTTTTTGTCGTCATAAAAATCAATTGAATAAATGCCCGTAGTAGCTTCTCCATTAAGCATTGGAGTTTCAAAAACCTCCCAAGACTTCCCTTTATCTGAAGAGTATAATATACGGCTGGTCTTACCACCTGTGGCAATCCAAGTGTTATTCCCAACAATAGCAATATTACTGTTACTGGCGGCAAAGGCCGCTTCACCTTCTTTTACTTTTGGCAATTGACCGCAAGCAATTTTGTTCCAGGTTTCCCCACCATCACGCGTAACAATAATGCTCATGCAGTCTTCGGTTGGATCGCCAATGGCAATACCTTCTTCAGAGTTCCAAAATGCTAAGGCATCATAAAACACCTTTTCATGTGCTTCTTTATAAACCACTTCCATGGCTCCAGTTTCTCCTGTTTTAAATAAGAGCGCCGGATTTTCAACACTCAACATAAAAAAATCATTGACGGTTCTGGCCACAGCCCTAAACTGTAAATTTAATGTATCATAGCTCTGTTTTGCAGTCCCCCATTGATCCGTCAGCGGGTTGTACAACCCAAATACTCCATTATTGGCAGCAAATGCAATGCTTTTGTCTGACGCTACATCAATAGCTCTAATACTCAAAAGCGAATCGGTATAGATGGTTTCTATGTCAACGGCGTCAATGATATTAGCGACTTTAGGTTCGTCAGTTTTACAAGAAAAAATCGTTGTAATCAGCAAAAAGCACAGGCATATTCTCATCATTGTATTTTTTGCGGAAAGGTAATTGTTTTCGCATTAAAAATATTAAAATAAGGCTACAATCGCAGCATTTTAGCGTAACTTTGCAATCGCAATTTTTTATATTAAACTACAGTCGTTCAATTATACGACTCACAATAAACAACTTAACAAATGAGGTTACACAGAAATCTATGTTTTGCAGTTATTGATGGATTGATGCTCGTTTTTAATGAAGGTCAATACGCTGACAAAGTCATACAACAACTATTAAAACGCGACAAACGTTGGGGAGCCCGCGATCGCGCTTTTGTGGCAGAAACTACTTACGATATTGTAAGATGGAAACGCCTTTATGCAGAAATTGCCGAAGTAAAAGAACCTTTTGATAGAGATAATATTTGGAGAATGTTTGCAGTTTGGGCAACCTTAAAAGGTATTAAACTCCCGGATTGGTCTTATTTTGAAAATACACCTACCCGAAAAATCAAAGGCAAATTTGATGAACTTTCAAAAATCAGAAAATACAGAGAGTCTATCCCTGATTGGATGGATGAAATGGGTGAGAAAGAATTGGGCGCAGAACTATGGACGAAAGAAATCAGTGCTTTAAACCAACAAGCTGATGTCATATTAAGGGTCAACACCCTACAAACCACTAAGGAAAAGCTTCAAGCGGAATTGTTTGATTTGGATATTGAAACAGAATTCTTACCAAATTACCCCGACGCTCTAAAATTAAAAGAACGCGCTAATGTGTTTCAAACTGAAGCTTTTAAGAATGGCCATTTTGAAGTACAGGATGCCTCATCACAATTGGTAGCTGAATTTTTAAATGTTGAACCTGGGATGCGTGTGGTAGATACCTGTGCTGGTGCTGGTGGAAAAGCATTGCATATTGCCACATTAATGCAAAATAAAGGTCAGGTGATCGCACTTGATATTTATGGCAATAAACTTAACGAACTCAAACGAAGAGCCAAGCGTAACGGTGTTTTTAATGTAGAAACACGTGCTATTGAAAGCACAAAAGTCATCAAGAAACTGTATGATAAGGCAGACCGTGTATTGATTGATGCACCGTGTTCAGGCTTGGGCGTACTGAGGAGAAATCCGGATGCCAAATGGAAACTGCAACCAGAATTTATTGAAAACATCAAAAAAACCCAACAGGAAATTTTACAGCAGTACGCAAGAATCGTGAAATCTGGAGGTCAATTGGTGTACGCCACGTGTTCTATTTTACCCTCAGAAAATCAAGAGCAAGTAAAAGAATTTTTGAAATCAGAAATTGGTAAAGATTTCACGTTTGTGAAAGACTCCAAGGTATTGTCCCACACCTCAGGGTTTGACGGGTTTTATATGGCTCTTATCCAGAAAAACTAAACTTTAAAAGTTTTATTTGTCCACCGAAATAAGTGATAATGGAGGTGTCCAATAGTATATAAATTATCTCAAAAAGCGATCTCTTAAAGACCGCTTTTTTTTATGCTGTAATTTAAAATAATATGCTTAAAATAGATTAATTTTGCACTTTCAAAACACAATAGGCCTGCTTAAACCGCAGCCACAAACTAAGACATAATGATTCACTTCTTTGGAAACGCAAGCAGCAAGCTATTCGCTGTTCAAACAACAAAAGAATTAGACCCTGAGACCATCGCTAAATTGGTGTGGTTGTTTGGCAATCAACCTAAAATAGAACAAGCATCTCTCGATGCTTTTTTTGTTGGTCCTCGAGCTGCAATGATTACGCCATGGAGTACCAATGCTGTAGAAATTACCCAAAATATGGGGGTTTCTGACATTATCCGTATTGAGGAATTTCAATCAGTGACTGAAGATTTCAAAGATTATGATCCGATGATATCTGAAAAATATCAAGGACTCAATCAAGACTCCTTCACCATACACATCCAACCAGAAGCCATTTTAGAAATTGGCAATATCGCAGCCTATAATCAAAAGGAAGGTTTAGCCCTGAATGATGAAGAAATCGACTACTTAGAAGGCGTTTCCAAAAAAATAGGAAGAAAATTAACGGATTCTGAAGTATTTGGATTCTCGCAAGTGAATAGTGAACATTGTCGTCATAAAATATTCAATGGCACTTTTGTAATTGATGGAGAAGAGAAAGAAACATCATTGTTTAAGATGATAAGGGAAACTTCCAATAAGAACCCAAATACTATTGTCTCAGCATATAAAGATAACGTTGCCTTTATAAAAGGCCCAACTGTAGAGCAATTTGCACCCAAAACAGCGGACAAGCCAGACTTTTATCACACTAAAAATTACGAATCGGTAATATCATTAAAAGCCGAAACTCATAACTTTCCAACCACTGTAGAGCCATTTAATGGTGCTGCTACTGGTTCAGGCGGAGAAATAAGAGACCGATTGGCAGGCGGAAAAGGCTCGTTGCCTTTGGCTGGAACCGCGGTGTATATGACCTCGTATTCACGATTGGAAGAAGAACGACCGTGGGAACAAAAAATGGAAGCCCGTCCTTGGCTGTACCAAACCCCAATGGATATTCTAATTAAGGCAAGCAATGGTGCCTCTGATTTTGGCAACAAATTCGGACAACCCTTAATTTGTGGCTCTGTTTTAACGTTTGAACATAATGAGCAGCAGGATGCCACCCTGAGCGCAGTCGAAGGGTCTCCTCGAAAATTAGGCTATGACAAAGTGATCATGCAAGCGGGAGGTATTGGTTACGGAAAAGCAGATCAAGCCTTAAAAGACACGCCTAAAACAGGCGATAAAATAGTTGTCTTAGGCGGAGAAAACTACCGAATTGGTATGGGTGGTGCCGCAGTATCATCTGCAGATACCGGTGAGTTTTCTACAGGAATCACTCTAAATGCGGTACAACGTTCCAATCCGGAGATGCAAAAACGTGCCGCAAACGCTGTTCGTGGGATGGTTGAAAGTGAAGAGAATTTTATTGTTTCCATTCACGATCATGGTGCTGGCGGACATTTAAACTGTTTGAGCGAGTTGGTTGAAGACACTGGCGGACTTATCGATTTGGACAAATTACCAGTTGGAGATCCTACACTTTCTGCAAAAGAGATTATCGGTAATGAATCGCAAGAACGTATGGGCTTGGTGATTGCTGAAAAACATATTAATACGCTACAAAAAATAGCCGATCGTGAGCGTTCACCAATGTACACCGTGGGAGACGTTACCGGAAATCATCGATTTACTTTCGAATCCAAAACAACAGGAGAGAAACCGATGGATTTGGAAATGGTTGACATGTTTGGAAGTTCTCCTAAAACAATAATGACAGACTCTACTATCACTAGGAATTACGAAGCGGTTACCTATACTAAAGATAAATTTTCTGATTATTTAAACCAATTATTGCAGTTAGAAGCTGTAGCCTGTAAAGATTGGCTTACCAATAAAGTGGACCGCTGCGTGGGCGGTAAAGTGGCCAAACAACAATGTGCGGGCCCATTACAGTTACCACTCAACAACGTAGCGGTAATGGCATTGGATTATAAAGGCAAAGAAGGGGTTGCTACTTCTATCGGCCACTCGCCTATTGCAGGGTTGATTGATCCTGTAGCGGGAAGTAGAAATGGTATTACTGAAGCACTAACCAACATTATTTGGGCACCTTTAAAGGACGGCTTGCAAAGTGTGTCACTTTCCGCCAATTGGATGTGGCCTTGTAAAAATGAAGGAGAGGATGCGCGTCTTTATGAAGCAGTAAAGGCAGTTTCTGAATTTTCGATCGATTTAGGAATCAATGTACCTACAGGAAAAGATTCGCTTTCCATGAAGCAGAAATACCCAAACGAAGAGGTCATTTCTCCAGGAACGGTGATTATTTCTGCAGCAGCCAATTGTAACGATATTACTAAAGTTGTAGAACCTGTATTTAAAAGGGACGCGGGACCGGTCTATTATATTAATCTTTCACAAGATGATTTTAAATTAGGCGGGAGTTCTTTTGCTCAAATCTTAAATAAAATCGGAGACGAGGCGCCAAAGGTTCAGAATGCATCCTATGTAAAAACGGTATTCAATACCATTCAAGATTTAATAAAGAACAATCAAATTGTTGCTGGTCATGATGTGGCTTCAGGCGGATTGATTACAACGTTGTTGGAACTGTGTTTTGCAGACAAAAACTTAGGTGCCAAGTTGGATTTAACCGCTTTAGATGAGGACGATTCTTTCAAACTGTTATTTGCTGAAAATTCCGGGATTGTTTTTCAAACCATTGACGCTTCCCCAGAAGATATTCTTAAGACTGCAGATATTGAATTTTTCAAAATAGGAGCTGTTGCGGAAGGCGATAACTTGAACATCATCAATGGCACAGATGTTTATAATCTGACCGTTTCAAAACTGAGAGATACCTGGTTCAAAACCTCCTTCTTACTTGATCAAAAGCAAACCGCACAAGGATTGGCGCAAGATCGTTTTGATAATTATAAAAATCAACCCTTACACTTTAAATTCCCTGCACATTTCACTGGGCTTTTAGAGCCTACCGAAGGCGTAAACCAACGTCCAAAAGCTGCCATTTTACGTGAGAAAGGTTCAAACTCTGAAAGAGAAATGGCGAACGCCATGTACCTGGCAGGATTTGACGTTAAAGATGTACACATGACTGATTTGATTTCAGGTCGTGAAACCTTAGAGGACATTCAATTCTTAGGTGCCGTCGGAGGTTTCTCAAACTCTGATGTGCTAGGTTCTGCAAAAGGATGGGCTGGTGCTATCAAATATAATGAAAAAGCCAATAAAGTGATTAAGGACTTCTTTAAAAGGGAAGACACCCTAACTGTCGGTATTTGTAATGGCGCACAACTTTGGATGGAATTGGAGTTGGTAAATCCGGAACATGCCAGTCACGGCAAATTGACCTACAACGAGTCAAACAAACACGAAAGTGGCTTTACATCTGTTGAAATCCAAAACAACAACTCTGTGATGCTATCAACCTTAGAAGGTAGTACATTAGGCGTGTGGATTTCTCATGGTGAGGGCAAATTCAAATTGCCCCTTTCAGAAGATGAGTACCAAATTGTTGCAAAATATGGTTACGAAGGCTATCCTGCAAATCCAAATGGTTCTGACTTTAATACCGCCATGATGTGTGACAGCACAGGAAGACACTTGGTCACCATGCCACATATTGAGCGCTCTATATTTCAATGGAATTGGGCACACTATCCAGAAGACAGAAAAGATGAAGTATCGCCGTGGTTAGAGGCTTTTGTAAATGCGAGGTTATGGATTGAGAAACATTCATAACAAAACCATACCCAATTAACTACTGACCAATGAGCAGTTATTTATTTTTATTTTTTATTCTCGTTTCAACAGCGCTTCAGGCTCAAAATAGTGGCGAATTTAAAACTGATGCAAATAACTAAGGATTCGGCTCGCCGATAGGCCAGAGCTGAATACTGTGTTGACGAATCCGGTTGATTTGCCGTCTTATGGGTAAAACGCTAAGTTGAGTGAAGGATACTAGGAGTTTGCGCTAGTATTTGTGTGGTCAAAATGTATAGATCTAAATTATTGTCTACATTCTTTGCAGTTTTCTATTTGTTTTGGTTGACAATCTCTGGTTTTTATCCTTTAATTTTATAGTCAAGGCATAGCAGAGCCAGTCCGCCTTTGCAGAATAATTTTTAGCTGCTCATATTCAATTTTCTATCTTTTAGTAAAACGCGCCAATTAACGGGAGGACCACGGTCATTGAACAAGAGTATCGTATGCAATCTCCCTTTTTTACAGACAGGACATCGGCGGTGCAAAAGTGGCTCTTTTGTTCTGACAGGTTCCACCTTTACCGTAGCCAGTTCTACCTGTAGTTTTGGCAACTTCTCCTTTTTCCAGCTGCTGCTCAAAATACCATAATGCCGTATCCTGGTAAATCCCTTGGGTAAAACATGCAGGGCAAAGCGTCTGATAAACTCCTGGCTCGATACAGTTAAATTGACTTTCTTACCT
>NZ_JAEHJZ010000335.1 GCF_016469035.1 Gelidibacter salicanalis
GTGGAAGCCTCTTAACCACGAGGTGCTGATGAGGACAAGGAGTGACAAAGTTCGCCCCAAAATGCTCGGTCTGAAGGTTGTGAGGCACATGGTCCAACAGCTAAAGGAGGAATACGTGGTTCTCCTCCCGGAGACCATTCCATTCCTTGCTGAATTACTCGAGGACGTGGAGCTCCCTGTTAAGACTCTAGCCCAGGAGATTGTGAAAGAGATGGAAACCCTCAGCGGCGG
>NZ_JAEHJZ010000336.1 GCF_016469035.1 Gelidibacter salicanalis
TTTTCTACAAGTCTGCTCATCTGCAATTTATTTCCCACAATACGGAACATGCTGCACTCCCAAAACGTGAAAACACACATTGAACCCAACACAAAGCATTCTCAACGAAAATTGGATGACGCAGAACAGTTCCCAAATTGGCTGAAATCGCTACTTGGATTCTAAAGAAAAATTACCGCTAAATTGTTTGAAGCACGTCCTACCAAAATAACGACCATAATTTGTGTTCTCCAGATTTTGTACACACCAAATTGCTGAGAAAATTGGTGGTGTCTTTATGT
>NZ_JAEHJZ010000337.1 GCF_016469035.1 Gelidibacter salicanalis
TACTGATCCTCGGCTTTATGCTTCCCGCTATCACCAGCGAATTTGGTTTGTCATCCTCACAAAGTGGCTCTCTGGTCACCTGGACTCTGATTGGTGCCGTCCTGGGCGGCGTGATTTTCGGGCCCATCAGCGATCGCTTCGGCCGGTGTTGCGTGTGCTTTTTGAGTATGTTGTGCGGACATTTTTACACATCTGTGAAGAAAAAA
>NZ_JAEHJZ010000338.1 GCF_016469035.1 Gelidibacter salicanalis
CAAGGCTGGAACGGATTTCAAAATTCAAGTGGACGAATTCGACGGAAAAGTAACCTATGGCAAGAAAGCTCAGGTCAAAGGTGCGTATGTATGTCTTATCATGGAGTTAGAGAAGGAATAGGCGGAATGGTCTGGGATCGCTTGGAGCATGCTGGGTTTAACTCTTAATGATGGATGTCGCTATTTCGCTACAGGTTCCTCAATATCTCAATCTCGCTTCCCTTTGAG
>NZ_JAEHJZ010000339.1 GCF_016469035.1 Gelidibacter salicanalis
TTAAAGAGAAGAGGCCCCAAGATGGAGCCTTGAGGTACCCCACATGTCATATTTGTCAACTCAGATGTGTATTTACCTATAGAAACAAAGTTGTTTCTGTCCTTTAAGTAGGATTCAAACCAATTTAGAACTGTTTCCGAAAGTCCCACCCAGTTTTCCAGTCGGTCTAGTAATATGTTGTGGTCAACAGTGTCAAACGCAGCACTGAGATCTAATAATACTAACACTGAAGTTCTGCCACTGTCTATGTTTAAGTGGAT
>NZ_JAEHJZ010000340.1 GCF_016469035.1 Gelidibacter salicanalis
GCCATCAACCCTTAGTTCTTCACAGTGGTGACATGCCTCAGAAGCATCTGAATCACTTCAGGGGAGATACTTGCAGCCTGCTGCTTGAGTTGTGCGATTTTTTCCGCTGTCTCCTGCTCAAGACGCTTGACATTTGCACCAGAGTCACCGCTACTCTCTGCAACCTTCCTCTGAAATTCAGCCTCCATCTGGGCACGGTATTCAG
>NZ_JAEHJZ010000341.1 GCF_016469035.1 Gelidibacter salicanalis
ACTTTCAGCGACATCTCGGAAGAATTCAAATTGGAGGATGGTCAATTGGCCACCCTGGCCCGTTTCTACTATCACCCCATGTCCAATTGTCACTACGTCTTCACCGATACCGTGCACCGCTATATTTTCACCAGCACGGACTGCGGGCGCACTTTTGTGGGTCACAAGCTGGAGATTATTCCCGAGTTAATCGAGTTCGACAAAAACCAAGACAAAGTGTTTCTGATTCAC
>NZ_JAEHJZ010000342.1 GCF_016469035.1 Gelidibacter salicanalis
AACATCAAGCTCGACAAGTGCGGTGGCCTGACAGAAGCGCTGGCGATGACCGGCGTGGCGCGGCAGTTCGGTTTGCGGATTATGGTCGGTTGCATGCTCGGTTCTTCCATCGCCATGGAAGCCGCGCTGCCGGTGGCGGTGCAGGCAGAACGTGTCGATCTCGACGGGCCAATCTGGCTGTCGCAGGATGCCGAACCGGCATTGCGTTATGAAAACTGTGAAGTCTGGCTTTAACAGTTCAGCCTATAAAGGAGGCGTTTATTGATGAC
>NZ_JAEHJZ010000343.1 GCF_016469035.1 Gelidibacter salicanalis
ACCAGAAAAGTCAGTTTCTAAAGGTTTTAGCGTGCCATGAACGCACCATACCTCGTGAAACACGTCTTTAAGTCATGAGGCGTTCAGGAAACCTGGGAATCCGGAGTTCTCTGACTCAGCCATGATAGAAAACACTGAAATTGTTCAATTGTGGAAAATGATGTTAACGTATTTACTAAGTGCAAAACTAAAGTGTGTTTCTGGCGTCA
>NZ_JAEHJZ010000344.1 GCF_016469035.1 Gelidibacter salicanalis
GTTAACTTCATCTTTTATCGAAGTAGCACTTAGATCTGGAGAAATCAATTTCGCAACAAAAGTTTTGTGTTGGTTTGGTGAAGGATGAAGGGCACTAAAGCTACCAATAAAGCCATTAATCCAAACCATGCCAGGTTCATTATACTTTTTTTGACTTCCCGTATAATCACCCCATCGCTGATAGTTGCCTGCAGCTACATTTACATTCGAATTCCCAGACTTTAAATGCAACCTATCAGAATAACCTTCAGCTTCACTGTAATAGATAGCAGAGATACCTGGAAAACTGTCAACGGATGCATGATTAAAAG
>NZ_JAEHJZ010000035.1 GCF_016469035.1 Gelidibacter salicanalis
TGGCTATAACCAGTTCATCTGCACGTTTTTCTTTCTCTTCATTTTGATAGGCAAGTTCTTTGTTGGCTATAACCAGTTCATCTGCACGTTTTTCTTTTTCTTTATTTTGATAGGCAAGCTCTTGGTTGGCTATAACCAGTTCATCAGCACGTTCCTGCTTGTCGTTATTCTGAATAAGATGCTCTTTCTTTATCAGGCTTAGCTCTGCTGCCTGAGTTTCAATTTCAACTTTTTGAAAAGCTATTTCCCTTCTTAAGAGGCCTAGTTCTTCTGATTCTATTTTATTACTCATGATTATATGGATGGGCTATTTTCATCTCAAATTTAGTTAAAATAACTAAGGTAAGGCAATTTGCTGAAAATCACACGGTTTCTTTTCGCTCTGAACTTTTGAAACATGGGATCTAAAATATCCCTTATACTTGCCGGTATACTGTTTGCTAGAACCGATGTTATGTCATGTGGTAGTTCCGGTTTTTATTCTTTACATCTTTCCCGGTTTGCTCACTTGATTTTAGTAATATTTACTACATAGTCAGCTATGTCAACGTGAAGTACTTTAATCGGTAAAAACAGTGCTTTGACAGCTCCATTAATTTAGGCCCAATAATGTTCTCTTCATCCAAAGTGGCAACAGAGGACTCTTTCCTTGTTATTAGGTAGCTCCTTAAAATATAGGTAGCAAAGCTCCCCTACTCATTGGGGAACGTGTCTGTTAAAAAATTATCTGGGAAATGCTGTAATAGGATTCCCCGAATTCCATCGGTAGATAGTGGCTTATTTAGAAATGATGAGATCTGCGGAATTTTTTTTGCTTTATCCCTTTCATCTGGATTTAACGAAGTGGTAAGCATCACTACAATTGCTTCGCTTTTTTGTACTTCTTCTAACTGACAGTAATTTTCTAGAAACTCCCATCCATTCATCCCAGGCATATTAATATCCAAAAAAAATAGGTCTGGTCGGGGATGCTTTTCACAATCTGTAGATTTTAAATACTCCAAGGCTTCAATACCACTTTGAACAGCAACAATCCTCTCGGTACAATCTGTTTTTTTCAAGACTCTTTCGCTGAGAAAATTTGTAGGCAAATCATCATCAATAAGAAGGACACACTTTATTTTTTTCTTCATAAAGGAAATATTTCACAATAAACACACAAAATCCTGAGAGAATTAAAATAATTTTTTTATTACTGAGAATGGAGAAGGAGTAGCCAATTTAATTAAATTCAATGGGTTTCAGAGAAAAGTTTTGATCTATAATGAAAAATTGTGAACAGAATTAGCTTATATTTTGTATTATTTGCCTAATCCGTCTTCGCAGAATCACGTAGATAAATTATATTGGGCTAGATAGTTGGAGCTTCCCAAACAGACAAATCAGTCCAGGCAGTTATTTTGTTTTTTATCTAATGAACAACCTCGACCCAAGGGTANNTAAAACCCAAGGATCCCGCTAAAAAGCGGGATTAGTTCAACTAACAATTTTTAATTCATTGCTTCGCAACTTTTAAAAATTGAGTTTCACTAATTTAAATAATTTTTGTTCCATGTATAGATGAAAATACATTACTTTTAATCCGCTTACAAACCCTAGTCCCTTAGTTGCAAAACATTCTGAAATCATGTCACTTTCAAAATTTAATTCAAAAAAAAGAAGCACTTTTAATGCATTCACGCGTTCTTTTGAAAACTCAAAAAATAGTGAACAACTACAAACCCTTCCCAAGGATTCAGAAATTAAGGTTTTAATAACGCGACCCAATCACAGATTAGGTAATCAACTCTTAATCACTCCACTAATTCAAGAAGTAAAGAAACAATTTCCAAATAGCACGATCCATTTGGTACTTAATGGAACACTCTCTTCTATATTATTTTCAAATTATAGTTATGTTGATAAGGTGTTCAATTTACCAAAAAAACCATTTAAGAATATTTTCAATTATTTAAAGCAGTCTGTTGCGCTATTATTTAAAACCTATGATATTGCCATTGCGGGGTGCGAATCCTCAAATTCGAGTAAAATATATGTGAAATTGTCAAGAGCGCGTTTTAAAATTTACAATTCAGGTACAACTCAAGTTAATAAGCCAGGACATATAGCCCAATATCCTTTATACAACTTCAAAACCTTTTTAAACCCCTCTGAAGACTTAAGCGTTTATGATTATCCAAAACTTTCCATTAAATTATCTGATAAAGAAATTGAACAAGGCCATCTCATTCTTAGAAAATTGTTCAACAATGACAAAAAAACCATTTGTATTTTCACTTTTGCAACGAGAGCTAAATGTCATTCCAAAACATGGTGGTCAGAATTCTATGAGCGTTTAAAAACTGAATTTGGAGATTTTAATATCTTAGAAATGTTACCTGTTGAAAATGTATCCCAAATTGACTTTAAAAGCACACATTTTTACAGTAAAGATCTCCGAGAGATAGCGTCCATCATTGAAAACTCTGTGGTGTTTATTGGAGCTGATAGTGGGATGATGCATTTAGCAGCATCTACAAACACAACAACCCTTGGTTTATTTAATGTTACAAAATCAAGTATTTACGGTCCGTATGGAGGTCAAAACCAATCAATAGATACTAACACCGCCGAAATTCGCGACATCCTAAAAATCGTCAATGCAATCGTACACCAGACAGCATTTATTAACTCTTCTAAAATACAAACTTCCTAAACAAGAACAAGGGATTGGACGACACAACTGATCTCCTTTGGAGTGCCCCTAGCAACAACAAAACTAGCAGCCAATTTAGCTTAGTACAATTTTATCAATTGTTGAGAGTTGAAAATTTATAGAAATTTTAAAGTGCCCAAAAGGTTTTATGGCCGCCATGCTAATCTCAACTTTGAGTCTTCTCAATCATGTGATTGATGACTTTTGTATGCTCGTGTTGCGGGCTAAACATCACAATTTCTGCATCCATAGTTACCTTTACATTATGTCCTGGGGGCCAATAAAACAGCTCATTAGCGTCTACAACTTCTTCTTTACCCGCCACATCGGTGGTGGTCAGTTGACCTTTAGTAAGGAATCCCCAATGAGGGCATTGACATAAATTATCTTTAAGCCCCATAAATAAAGGTGTTGTGTCCACTCCTGCCGAGAGGCTAAAATATTCGGCACTAATCTTTCCTAATCCCGTAGCGTCACCAAAATTAGTTTGTTGACGGATAACTGCTCCAGGGATTTTCATTTTGACTTCAATGTCGTTTTTAGCGATTTTCATGAGTATTCGTTTTTAAGTGATAAGGATACTATTATCCCTATAAGAATCTTGCATTTACCGTTTCAATCACTAGGAAACACAATTCCGACTTAACACTAAATAATAAACTCCCATATCTAAATTAAACTAATTAATCTCATTGTCAAATATTTACGATATAAAACACATAAAATTATTGAAAATTTAATCGTAAAGAATTCCTCGAGGCTCTGCCTCGGGGTTTCCGTTGAAATTGTCGTTCCGGTGAAAACGGGAATCTAAATACAGAATTTTGGTTTTTGACCTTTTTCAGGTCAAAATGAAACCAGCGAAATACCTCTATGGCTCTGCCTCGAGGATAGTTGGTTTCAAAAAACTCTTTATTTAATCAATTAGGCAGTTAATTCCACCTAAAAACTCCCAAAACCTTTGAAATTCTCAGCTTTATTCCGTCCGAATTTAAGTCTTGTTGCCAGGGAGGAAATGCTTTAAAATTAAGTTTACACTGCACCTAAAATTTAACACCCATGCGATATTACAACCCTAAATAAAAACCATCATTCAATTATTCTATCTTTGCCCAACTAAATGACACGATGGTTTTACTTTCATCCCCTTTACAAGGTTTTACTGATTTCAGATTTCGCAATGCCTTTCACCATTACTTTGGCGGCATCGACACCTTTTATGCGCCCTACATTAGGCTAAATGGCAAGTTAAAAATCAAACAGTCCTATCAAAATGACCTATTGCCAGAAAACAACAGCACTTTAGAGGTCATTCCGCAAGTCATCACCAATGATGCTGACGAGTTTATATTTGTTGCCAAATACGTGCAAAGGTTAGGATACAAAGAATTAAATTGGAATTTAGGCTGCCCTTATCCTATGGTGACGAAATCTGGTATGGGTTCGGGACTAATTTGTAATCCAACTAGAATTAACGAAATTCTGCATAGAGCACACAACGAAACCGATATTTTGGTGTCCATGAAAATGCGAATGGGATATGAACATGCCGAAGAAATTCTCGAAGCTTTTCCTATTTTAGATCAATATCCGCTTAAAAATATAGCAATTCACGCCAGAATTGGAAAACAGCTCTATAAAGGTCCCGTAAATTTGGACGCTTTTGAAAAGTGCATTAGTAGCACTAAACACAAGCTATATTATAATGGCGACATTACCAGTGTTTCTGCTTTTAAAGCCATTGAACAGCGTTTTCCAAGTATTGATCATTTTATGATTGGTCGCGGTTTAATTGCCGATCCGTTTTTACCCAGCATGATCAAAACGAACACTACAGTGTATCCTCAAAACCGATGGGCTATTTTTTCAGAATTTCACGACACTATTTACCAGCAATATGATGAATACCTGTCTGGCCCAACCCCTATAAAAATGAAGATGTTGGGATTTTGGGAGTTCTTTTCGCAATCTACTTCAAACCCACAAAAATCCCTAAAGGCCATTAAAAAGGCGGCGAATCCTATAAAATACAGACAAGCGGTAGCCCAAATTATAGACACAGAACTGAGAGCCTCATCATAAACGTTATCAACTGCTTATTTGAGTTCAGCAGCGGTATTTGCCAATAGTTCTAATGCTTGAGTTATCTGTTGTAGTTCTTCAGTATGGCCTTCCAGTTGGTGTTTTGCTTTGAGAAAGGCAGGATTATTATAAGAAATAGATACAGCACCGTCAGCATCTTCCCAAACCAGCATTTTTTGGGGTAAGTCCAGGCCAACACTTCTTACTGATTGCATTAATGGTGTCCCGAGCTTAGGATTTCCGAACATCAATACTTTAGTAGGACGAAGCTCCATACCTACGCTTTGCGCATTCTGTTGATGATCCAACTCCGCCATAAGGCTTAAATTTCCATTGGCTTCTATACTGGATTTTAATTTATTGTAAGTAGTCTCAAAATCAGTTGAACTTTTTACACTCAACACCCCTTTATGCAAGCCTACATCCTGATCAGTAGCGTGTTCTGACTGCGCGTTAGTTGCCGTACCTACCAACTTTTTAAGAGCATCAGCAATTTTAGGGAGACTTTCAACCTCTCCTACGCCATATCTGGAAGCCAGATATTGCGTACTATTATACACGGCAAAAACAGTGGCCTGATCTTGGTAAAACAATACTTTGAGTGGAAGATCTAAGCCAGCCAATTGATTTTCCTGCATTAATGGCGTTCCTAATTTTGGGTTTCCAAAAAATATAATTTGTGTGGGAGGCAGCTCCATATCAGCAGAAGTTGCATTCTTTGAGTGGTCAAGTTCCTTTACAATCCCAATGTTTTCATTACCAGCAAATGCAGTCTTTAGATTGCCATAGGCAACATCCATCTTCAAATCTGATTTAAAATAAAGTATACCGGTAGCGGTTGGTGGATCTACAGTATCATCAGTTTTTATTTTGGCAGTATCATCTCCACAGGAATTAAGCAGCAAGGAAAAAGCAAAAAGCATGGTCAATCTTGTCATAACTCTAAATTTTTATTCAATGTTAAAATCATTTGAAGTACTAAAACCACACGCTTAACAGAGCTTTAACTTTAATGAATGAGCTCAAATCGAGCTAATTAAAGAACCAAGGCGTAGCGAAGGAAAAAGATAGTGGTTTTTTTCAATACAAAGTAATGTTTCTAAACACTGTCTGTTTTATTATCTGTTATTATTGCCATAAACCTAAACCTCTTCAACACAGACGCATACATGCGCAATACGAGTAAACAAATACCCTAAAAGGTTTAATAAAATACTCTAACAACTACCATTTAGGGATTTTTGAAAATCAAAATTTATCTTATACGACTAATTTTCGAATTTACAATCCAAAAATAACAGCTCAAAATTTCTCCTCTGCATACGGATATAAATTAAATAAATTACCCTATTTTTTTATAATTGTTTATATCTTGTTGCGCTTTACGTCTCAACATAACGATGGGTAAATTCATATAATTAGGTCTTAAAATATTTTATAGCTTGAAGCTATTTTTTTTTATGTAATGATTCCGAATATCGCGTAAACAATTTTCCACCCAATAATAACTATGGTCTAGGTTATAGTTAAGAATATAATGTAAATTTTAAAATGAAAAAAATTAAATCCATACCTAATGCATTCATAGTTTTAATAGGTTTTTTAATATTTTTTAGCGGTTGCGAATCGGGAAAAGTACAGGAGTTAAACATTGGATATATTGGACCGCTTTCAGTAAGAGCTACAGATTTAGGAATAGACCCTTCAAATGCCATGCTTTTGGCAGTAGAAGAATACAACTCCAATAGGCTACAAGATGAGCCAAAAGTTAACCTATACATTGAGGATGATAAATGGGACGAAGCCAATGCCATCCCCGCTTATAAAAAGTTACGGCAAGAGCACGATATTAGTATTGTTTTTATAAGTAACACTGACGGTACTGTACTTGTGCAGGATGAGATCTTAAAAGATCATGTGATTCTTATAAATCCTTTAAATAATGGCGAACTCTTCCGATCTTTAAACAAAAACAGTTTTAATATAGCCAAATCAACAGAACAAACAAACGGTCTTGTTGCTAACAGAATCATAGAATTAGGACTAAAAAAGGTGGCTTTATTTCAGTTTCCCAATGATTATATGACTAACGCAACAAGAGAGGTCAAAAGACTTTTGGATCTATCTGAAGTTGAGTTAAACATAATTCCCGTCAAAGCCAATCAAACAACATTTATTGACCATTTAAAACAACTGAAGGAAGATGACTATGATGCTTATGTGTTTTTTGGATACAAAGAGTTTGGTTTTGGGATGAAAGAAGCAAGAGATATGGGAATTACCGCTCCATTTTTTGCATCTACGGTATTACTGGACCCTGAATTTTACCTTAACTCTGAAGGTACTGTAATTGGTAGTGAATTTCCTTTCTTTACTCCCACAGACGGTAATTTTACACTTGCTGAGGAGTTTCTTACAAAATATGAAAAAAGATTTGATCATAGTCCATCCTCAGTATGGCCCCCTATGCAAGCCTATGACGCCATGAACCTTATACTAAGTAAAGTTAAGGCCATTAATAACAGTAAAGATAAACACACAGATTTTGACGATTGGTTGAGAGAAGCACTTCTTGAGGTGAACTATTATCAAGGTGTATGTGGCAATATTGCCATTTCAAGAAGCGGAGCGTCTAAAGGCATCTATTTTTCATTATACAAATACGGATCAAAAGAAAATCCGATTGAAAAAATAAAACGATAATACAATTTCCATATGAAGATAAGACATAGATTAATACTAGCTTTTGGTGTTTTAATTCTTGTATTATTAGTAGAGATCATTCTTAACCAAGTTATTACTAATCGCGCAACTCAAACATATGGCACAGTTCAATCAAAAATTAATCCTGTAATCAATGTAATAAACCATTACGAATCCATACATAAAGAATTAAATCTCTTAACGAGCAACAGAGTAAATGGAGACAACAAGATTAGTTCTATTAATAGACTTAATGGGATTGTTGAGGTAGAACTTACTTATATTGAAGAAGAGTTAGCGGTATTAAAAAAAGAGTTACCAGAGAAAAGTGTAGACAGATTACTACTTGAGAAGCTTATTATTGACACTGAAAAATTAATAAGCACAACGATTAGACTTAACAACCTGTTAAACAACAAAAAGGAATACATTTCCAATCTAGAATTGGCAAGAACTATTCATGATAATACCATTTTAAAATTGAATTCATCAATAGATAAAGGCATTGATCATCTCAATTTAAATTATAAGCGCGCTTTTGAAGCGTATAGTATTGAACTGGCAAATAATTTAAAATCTGTATCAAAAATTATTCTAATTACCGGAATTTCAGGAATCCTATTAGCTTTAATCGTCAGTGTTCAAATTATTTATTCCATTTCAGCGCCCATCTATAATTTAAAAAAGGCCGCCTTAAAAATGAGTAGAGGACACTTAGATGAGCGCATTCACATTAAAGGAAATAATGAATTAGCAGAATTAGGCAACTCCTTTAACAACATGTCTATTGCGCTTAAAAAAAGTTTTAACGAGCAAGAAAAGCAAATTGTCGAAATCAAATCTGTTAATAAAGAGCTGGAACAATTTGTGTATGTGGCTTCTCATGATCTACAGGAACCATTGCGAACAATGTCTAGCTATGTGGGATTAATTAAGGATTTATATATAGGTCAGTTAGACGATAAGGCCGTTAAATACATGACGCACGTTGAAGATGCTTCCTTAAGGATGAAAACCCTGATAAAGGACTTATTGGACTATTCTAAAATAGGTAAAGAAAAAACAGTAACCGGCGTAAACCTCAACACCATTGCGGCGAACATTCTCCTCGATCTCGAACTTATTATAAAGGACACCAATGCTTCCGTAAAGTTTGATAATTTACCGACGGTTAACGGTTTAGAACTTGAATTAAAACAGCTGTTTCAAAATTTAATTAACAACGGTTTAAAATTTAGAAAAGCTGACACAGCCCCCCTTATTGAAATTACGGTTGAAGAGCAGTCTAAGTATTGGCTTTTTGCGGTAAAAGACAATGGCATAGGTATGGATAAACAGTATTTTGAAAGGGTTTTTGTGATCTTTCAGAGACTTCATAATAGAAATGATTACCACGGAACAGGTATTGGATTGTCTATATGCAAAAAAATTGTAGATATGCATAAAGGGAAAATCTGGATAGAATCTGAGGTTGACCAAGGGAGCACATTCTATTTTACTATATTTAAAAAATTAAAAAAAGATGAAAAAATTTAATAGCATTTTACTCATTGATGATGATGTTGCTACCAATGAATATCACGAAATAATTATTGACCTTGCCGGAGTTGCACAGAAGGTCCACTCAGTAACCAGTGGACAAGAAGGACTAGATTACCTAACTTCAAAAGGAAATTACAATGAGAAGGAAGATTCATACCCACAACCCGATTTAATTTTTCTTGATATCAATATGCCGGCTATGAATGGTTTTGAATTTATGGAAGAATATGATAGGCTTGATGAGGGCCAGAAAGGAAGACACATTGTTGTTATGCTGACCTCGTCTCTTAACATAGACGATAAAGAACGCGCTGGACAAAATAATTATATAAAGGACTACATGGACAAGCCATTAACTAAGGCGTTGGTTTTAGAATTAAGAGAAAAATTCCTTCCTCAAGTTTAAATTGCTACCCATACCTTATTGAGAGCAAACAAAAATAGCGGGGCAACCGCTATTTTTGTTACTAAATTTTTATAATAATAAGAAGAAGCGTGCTGATCTATTTTCTTCCCAACTTCATATCCCAAGAGAGTGAAATTGAATAGATCCACAAATACTCCCCCGGATTAAAGCTTATTTCTTGATGATCTATACCGGCTTTAATGCCAAATAAATTTTTGTTGTTTGCTGATGAAAAGTTGTAGCCCAAGTTAAGCTTTTGAGAATCAAGATTAACAACGGCATCTTCATTTCCATCCCCGTAAAATCTATAAATTTCAGGCGAATACCCAATGCCTATGGAAGCGCTAAAATAATTGTTTTCATCCTTTCTATACCTTCTATAGCTAAGTGTTCCAGAAACACTTGTTTCAGGATCACCGGGGGTTACATAGGTTCGGAATGACCAATAGTTATTACTGGTATACCAACCTACAGATCCGGTTAAAATTGTAGTGTAAGAACTATATTTAAGGGTTCTAAATCCTAGAGAAGCTTCAAAACTTTTAGGCAAAGATTTATAAAGCTCAGCTCCAAACCTTAGTTTAGGTAATATGGATGAACTCGATACCCCAATATTTGCATAGGCATACAATCCTTTTGTGATCTTAGGATACATATCCACTTCAAACTGCGCTCCAATAGTTGAAAATCTGTTGTTAATATTGATTTTTCCGTGGATACTTCCATATTTAGTGTCCCTTACATATTTAAGCAAATAATATTGCATAGGGTCAAATGTTTCAGAATATACATCGACAGAACCACTTACTCCCACCGTATTTTTGCTTAACTTATCTATCAAATTCACTCTAAATCTCTTTGCATCTTCATGTTCTGGATGCTCCTTTAAAATGAGATTAAGCGTCTCAAATGCCTCCTCACTTTTATCCATGTCAGCTTCAGCACTTGCTTTTAAATACAATACATCAGGATGTTCAGGAAAATATTTTAAGGCTTCACTAGTCATTTCTAAAGCGTTAAAAGGCGAGTCGCTTCTCAATTCATTAGTAATTGCAGATTTCCAATCGTCCAATCGGTCCGGACTATCTTTTAAAATATATTCAAACTCTTTTTTAGCCAAATCATAATTCCCATCCCAAGAATAAGTATTGGCTAAAAAAGAACGGATATCGTGATAGTTGGGATATGTCGTTAAAAGTAACCGCAGGGTGTCTTGCGCTTGTTTTCTTTGATCATTAAACGCCATTTCTCGCACCGTTTTAAATGAAACATCGGGATCGCCATCAAAAGTTCTTTTTTGCCCAAAAGAATACGTACTATATATAATTATTACTACAAATAAGATTTTTTTCATATTAGGGATCAATTTATTGCAAGCTGGTTTTAAAATTTTTGTATTCAACTGTGTTTGGATCATTGCGAATTAAAGCATTGATTATTACAAGGGCTTCATCTGGCTTATCAATACGTTTATAGGCCATGGCCATTTTAAACCTAATATCCGGATTCAGCACCTCATTTTTTATAGCTTGTTCAAAAACAGGGATGGATTTATATTCCTGACCAGACCACCAGTACAAATCGAGAAGCGCCATATAGGTGTCGCCAATAAAAGGAGATCTTTCAAGTGCGTTTAGCATTACCTTTTCGGCATTTTCATAATCTCCCTCCCAAGCTAAAATTCTACCCTTTAAAACTCTTGCTTCTGAATAATTCGGAAATTCATTCAAAATATAATCACACAGCAAGTTGGCCCTATCATAACGTTTGTTAAAAGACAAATCTCTTGTAATAATAAATAATTCATCAAAGGTTTTTCCTTTGGCATATTCATCTATCGCTGCCAATTGTTCAGCTGTAAATTTAGTTTTGGTATTAGAATACGTATTAAGCGAATCTGGAAATATTTTTTCACGTTGGGTTACGTAAGCATTCATTTCCTTAAAGGCCCTCAAAGAATCTGTAATTGTTTTGTAAGTGTTCTTATCATTTACTTTACTTACTTCAAAGCGCTCATTTATTTTATACAGTTCATCGCTTGTAAGCAAATACTCCTTATAAATTATATCATCCATATCCCCCTTATATCTCATTAACGGGATACTTTTTACATTTCTAAAAGCTTTGGTGGTGTCTAGCCCCTTCCCCATCCAAGCGGTTTCTTTTAACGGGATAAATTTATGGTTCTGGTTGAGATAACTTAATAAGCTTGGTGTAACATCCCAATGTGAGGAAACCGATTTAAACTTTTGCGCCTTTTTTAACATCGGGCTATAAATGGCCAACGGAACGTGATATCTACAGAGTTTATCTTTCATGGCAATAGGTATCAACCTATGGTCTCCTGTTATTACAAAAATTGTATTGTTATAATCTGGTCTCTTGGCATAGGCTTCCATAAACTCTTTGATGGCTTCATCTGTATACAATAGACTTCCAAAAATATCTCTGTGACTTGAAATTGCAGATTTTAAAGCTTCGGTTTTATTGCCCTTATTAATTAAACCATCCACTTGGGCCATATAATTCTCTTTGTCAGGATATTCAAATGGCTCGTGATTGGTAAGCGTCATAATAATATCTAAGCGCGGTTGTTTTTCAAGATTTAGAGACTGAAGTGCTTTTTTAAAAATTTCGCCATCAGGATACCCCCAGGAAAAACCGCCATCATTGGCTTTCGTTTTTTCAAAACCTGAACCATACTTATTTTCGTCAATCAGATTATCAATACCATTATAGTCCAGAAAGTTTACTTTTCTATCAAAGTTAGAGGCATCACCAGAATAGAATGACGTATAGTATCCATTCGCTTTTAAAATATTGATTAAAGATAGGTGTGACGGTGTATCTTTTATTTCTAAAAATCCTGTTTCGCCATAAGGCAAAGAGCCAAATAGTGATGGCAGAAGTCCAAACGAACGTCCTGTATTACTTACAAAGTTTTCCCAGTATAACGATTTACCAATGAGCTCATCAAGGTAAGGTGTAAAACCACTATAGTCATTTCCGTCAACAAATTCGCTTCCTAATCCTTCAACTACAATAAACACGATGTTTGGCTTTTCTTCATTTGAATTAAAGAAAGGCGATAAAACATCAGGAGTGTCAAATGGTTTAAGCAATGGAAAATCACTTCTATCTGAAAAGTTAAGAGCACTGATTCTATTTGCCTCAGATTTAAATTTTATAATATCTGAAATCAAATAGGCTGTTTTGTTTTGAAAATTTTCGGCTGTTGCTTCTGGGAGTAGTAATCCTAGGCCTCCAAAAACCAGTATAACCCCCAAACCTCCCCAGGCTATAACCCGATCATTTTTATACTTTTTAATTCCTATATACATTAGAATTAACAATGCTGGAAAGATGACAAATGGCAGAAAATAAGTAAATGAAATAGCTTCTGAACTCGCCACGGTATTAAACGCATCATCAAAAGAATAGCCCAAAATATCAGCGCCCAAATTAATTAAAGTGGTTAAGCTATACTTCACCAATGCAAACTGTAGAATTACAAGAACTGCAAAAATTAGTGCTATAACACTTGTAGCTACTTTTCTACTCCAAACATTAATAATTAAATAAAGGGGTAGGCATATGACCCCAATCAATACACCGATTAAAAAATCATTGAGAAATTTATATAATATTACTTGGCCTAAATGAGCATCGGTTACACCCAATGCTTTGGACATCGAAATTTCATATACCCCAATAACCCAATAGGTACCTATCAGGGCCATGGTGAGATACACATAATTTAAAATGTCTTTGTTTTTTAGGCTAAGGTTCATAGACTGTAATTAACTATAATTTAATTTGTTTCTGCTGTGTTCATTCCTTTGCGCTGCATGGTGCCCCACTTCTTTTTCTTGTTGAAATAGTAATCAATATTACCTCTAACTGCTGCATATAATACAACAGGGTGCAGTATCAGTGGCTCAATTAAACACAACAGAATCAGTTTATATCCGGCACCTCTTTTTTTGTATTGATTATAGGTCAACTCTTCTGAAAACAATGCAACGATAGAAAAGAGAACCGAAAACAAATATGCTATTGCGATAAATAAAATGGCATATTCCCAATGCACCAAACCAAAGGCAATTAAAAAACCGAAATAGATTAATCCAGTTACTTCTATTATAGGAGCCAAACGTTCAAAAATTAACCAATAGGGGTAGCTGATCAATCCAAACCCACCGTAATTTTTGTTAAAGGCAATTTTACGGTGCTTTCTTAAGGTTTCAATGGTGCCTCGTGTCCATCTGTTTCTTTGTGAAATAAGGGTTTTATAATTATCGGGAGCTTCTGTCCAGCATAACGGGTCTGGAATATAGGCCACCTTATACCTTTTATCCAGCTCTTCCATATGGCGCCTCATTCTGACAATAATCTCCATATCCTCCCCTACCGTATTGGTATCATAACCTCCAACTTCAATAGCTATATTTTTGTCGAAAATGCCAAAAGCGCCTGAAATTACCAGCAGACCATTTAATCTGCTCCAAGCCATTCTTCCCAATAAAAAAGCTCTTAGATACTCTAAAATCTGAGCCTGAACCAAAAGATTCTTGGGCAAATTAACCTCTATAAGCTTCCCTCCTTTAATAACACAAGAGTTGGCTATTCTTATAACTCCACCAGCAGCAATTACCTTATAATCTGTAGCCTCCAGAAAAGGTTTGATCATTTTTTGAAGCGCGTCTTCCAATAGCAAACAGTCTACATCAATACAGGCAACATATTTACTTTCGCTTATGTTTAAGCCCATATTTAATGCATCAGCTTTCCCTCCATTTTCTTTATCAACAACAATTAATTTTTCGAAAGCTGGATTATTAGATTTAAAAACACCTTTTCTAAACGGTTGTGTTTCAATTTTTTCGTCTACAACATAGTCCATATGTACTAAATCATAAGCTTCAATAAGTTTTTCCAGACTATCATCCGAACTTCCATCATTTACAATAATCACGTTATAATTAGGGTAATGATTCGACAAAAGTGACCTTACATTTTCAACCACATTAAGACTCTCATTATAGGCTGGAGCAATGATGGTTATTGAAGGGGATATAGGAGAAGATAGAATGTGCTTATAGTTTACAAAACTATTTTTTTTAACATACTGAATGGTCTCCTTGGCTGAAATTATTGACAATATGATATAGGAAAGTACCGCCAACAAAGAGCATGTAAAAAAAAGATAATGAAAAATTTCTAATATAATCTTGACGGTACTTGTATCCATTTATAAGTAGGGATTTTTAATGTTTAGGAAGTCCTTCAAAAAGGCTATTCTGTAGATTTAGGAATTATTGAAGCAATGGCTAAACAATAACAATTTGTCCTTCACTTTTTAGTTGGCGATTCTTCGGTTTTGGAGTTTCTTCAAACTCATAGCCAAACAATTGGTTTAATACGTGAATTGCAGAGCGTCGGACTTCTTTATCAGGATGCATTCTTAGTTCAATGAGCTCATGCTTCATTTCAAATTGATTGTAAATTTTGGTCAATTTTAATGCAAATAAAACCACACTGGTATTGGAAGAGTTTAGCCAAGGTTTAATATTGCCTATTTGCTGATTTTCAAGATTTAACAAGGACTCCAATAACAATAGTTGATGCCATTCAGACAAAGGTGTTTTTAGATCATCTAAAAATGAAAGTCCTTCAAACTTAAACAAATGCACTAAATATATCTGTGTTTCTTTACGAACTTCTACCTTGGAATGATTGATAAATTCAGAAACCAGATCGTGGGTTTCCTGAATTTTAAAGCGTCTTAATTCTACAATGGCTTTTGAGGTGATGTGCCATCTTTTACTTTTTAATCGAATGATGGCATAATCAATTAGCCCTGTTTCATGATACAGCGTTCTAATAGAATCAGACATTTCTCCTGAAACTTCATTCATTAAATTGGTTAAAATGGTAATAACACTTTTGCGTCTTGAAGCCCCTTTAATTCCCTCTTTAATTTTGGCAATTATAGATTGCTGTGTTTCAGTAAGCTCTTCATTTTCATTTCCTGAATAGAGATACTCAATGAGTAAAGGCTCATATTCATTTTTATATTTTAAAATTTCCTTATCCTTTATTTTTAAAAAAGACCGTATGACCTTTAAACTGATTATAAGCGAAACAATAGCAATAACCATTATAATAACAGCAATAAAAGCAAACTGTATTATAAAAGGAGCTTTGTTGAAAGAATCAATTAAGTGTTGATATGTAATCACGGTAATTGTAGGTTTTTACTAGCTAAATAGTCTCTTAACTCTAATAACTAATTCATTGGGGCTAAATGGTTTTGTCATAAAATCACTGGCTCCCAAGCTGAATGCTTTAAGAACCATTTCCTCCTGTCCGGCTGACGAAAATATAATAACAGGTGTTTCTTTTTTTAGTTTATTCCTAATATGGCTAATAACTTCAAGTCCGCTGTAAAACGGCATCATTATATCTGTTAAAACCAAATCCGGATCATGGTGTTCTACCAATTCAACAGCCTCCTTTCCGTCTGCTGCTATCAAAAGCTCAAAACCTTCTTTTTCTAATCTGTACTTTAAAAGCAATGACAGTGTTGAATTATCTTCAGCCAAAACTATTTTATGTCTCTGCATTCTCTAATGATTTAAGTTCGTTTTGTAATTCAATTTTAACTTGATAAAAAATGCGTAGACTAGCATTTATATTATTAGTAATACATTCCAAATCGTTTTGGTCTCTTAAATCCGTTTCCAATTGAATAATGATAGGTTCTAATTTAACAATGTTAAAAATTCTTATACTTGGTATGATTTTATGAGCCACCTGGTATAATGCTGGAAAATTATTATTAGGTAATGCACCGTTCATAGCAATTACGTACGCATCAATATCCGCCATAAATGATTTAATTAGCATCTTACAAAGGGTCGTATTGCCTTCTACTTCCTCTTTTAAAGGGTCTAAATCTATATAGCTGCTCGCTAATGTTTTCATTTTTGTTGAGTACTTCTGTTTTAATGAAGGCGGATACCTACTAATAAGTTCAATATCCTCTGGTTTGTATAAAGACCACTAGACATAATCCGTAAGAAATATTTGGGAAATATAACCAATAATACCGACAAAAAACAAATAAATCCGTTATGATGCAATAAAAATTTATTTTATAACGCCCCTAAAACCTACTGAAGTATGTTATCAGGTTTTCATTTGAGGCATCAATAGTGTGCCAATTTCCTAGGATATTAGCAATTCTGGACCTGAATAATTTATACGCAGACCGATTAAAAGAGCAGCACAAATTGCTGAGTACAATTTTTAACTCGTACAATCTTTCTTACATAAGCCCTTACAGATTTTCTATTTCGTTTTTATTTGCTAACTTCATTGCTTCACACAACATATACACTGATTTTAAATCTAATGCCCCCTGTAGATTATACCAACAATAACATGAGACAGATTTTTTTAATGCTATTGACAGTTGGTTTTTTTTCCTGCAACCAACAGAAAGACCACACAAAAGCTCTGCAAAACCGTATTGACAGTTTGGAAATCAAACTTGCAGACACCTACAAACCAGGTTTTGGAGACTTTATGGGCAGCATACAGGCACATCACTCAAAGTTGTGGTTTGCAGGACAAAACGAAAACTGGAAACTTGCTGACTTTGAAGTGCACGAACTATTGGAAACCATTGAGGATATTGAAAAATTTCAGAGTGATCGGACTGAAACCGCGTTGTTATCTATGATTATACCGCCTTTGGATAGCATCAACAAATCTATTCAACAGAAAAATGCCGCGCTATTCAAAACAAGTTACACTTCCTTGACCAATGCTTGCAACACATGTCATCAGGCCGTGGAAATGGAATTTAATGTGGTGACCATTCCAGAAACATCGCCTTATACGAATCAAGACTTTAAACCAATAGACTAAAAATGGAAGGTTTTTAACCACCTGCTCTTCTTTAAATAACCACATTTTATACTAAGACAAAACCTAATTGGAAGTATAAAAAAGTTATTGTTTGCCGTATTCTTTGAGGTTTTTGTAACCGGATATGAGGTTAAAATTGAAAAATTTCCATAGTGCTAGGGATTTAAGGAGACGATTTAGAAGTTATAAAAAACCTTAGATGTTTCTGCTTACAAATTAACCACCTCCGCCATTGAAGATGATAAATGGCACTCATACACTAGCATTACAGAGTTTGGGAAGGCATCCAATAATGGTGCCCAAAATAATTGACACTGAACATAAAAAACTTAGAATATTCAAAAAGATGAGGTCATGACCTGCTGAACTATTTGTGAATAAAACATTTGGAACATGAACAAATAAAGATTTAAATTTCAGGTATCAAATTTTTGCAATAGTTATATTAAATGATTCCTAAACCAACCTTTTTCTACCTTTAGATAATCCTCTCGTATGCTATAATCTATTAATCTAAACCAAATTAGTTACTTGAACCCATAATAATCATTTCACCCTCAAAATCTTAAACTATATCATGAAAAAAAACTTTATTCTTTTGACAATCCTGATGATTTCCTGTTTGGCTCAAGCCCAGTTTATAAAGGAAAAGTCCATTAATATTCAAATAGGTTACGGCGTGAGTGTGCCCTATTATAGCGTTGATGAGATAGCAGATAGTGGTTTTTATCTTCAAGGAGAATACGTTTTGAAAGCTGCCTCCTGGGTTGAATTTAGACCCTACGCTGGATTGATCATAACAAACTCAAATGGAAAAGACTTTAATGACAATCCAACAGATGAAAAAGCAGAGTCCAAAGCTTTTCTAATGGGTGGCAAAGCCCGTTTAAGAGCGCCAATTCCTTGGGTTGCCCCTTACATTGAAATAGGAATAGGTACTTCAATTGGAAAATTTGAAACCTATACTGCGCACACAAATATTCACAAAAGTGGCATTATTTATCATATCCCTTTGGCTTTTGGATTAGAATTTGGGCGTGACCATAATTTTGACCTAGGATTCACATA
The DNA here is from genome assembly GCF_016469035.1 of Gelidibacter salicanalis. Lineage (GTDB taxonomy): Bacteria > Bacteroidota > Bacteroidia > Flavobacteriales > Flavobacteriaceae > Gelidibacter > Gelidibacter salicanalis_A. Next base: position 18,432 of record NZ_JAEHJZ010000035.1, read on the forward strand.
CTATTTTCAACCCACAGTTGAACAGTTTGCTGGCGCATTTGCATTCGGGATTTCAATTCCATTAAAATCTTAAACAATTTGACAGCATATTGACAAGTAAAAACGCCATATAATGGTTTCGTTATTCGTTTCAATCTACTTATAAAAAATCGTAAGACTTTTCATAAGTAGATTTTATAGTCTAATGGTACATAATGAACAACCTCGACCCCAAGGGCACGAGGTATCAAGTAGAAGTTCCNNTTTCGACGCAGAGCGTCGGGGAATAAAATCTAAGGATCCCGCTAAAAAGTGGGATTAGTTCAACTAACAATTTTTAATTCATTGCCTCGCAACTTTTAAAAATTGAGTTTCACTAATTTAAAATAGCCCTTCAATAACACCATCCTTATCAATGGTAATCCGCTCGGCAGCAGGAGTTCCAGGCAAGCCAGGCATCCGCAGCATATTACCGGCAATAGGAATGATAAATCCGGCACCTGTTGCAATTTCAAACTCCCTAATATGAATGTTAAAGTGTTCCGGACGTCCCAATCGCTTTTGATCATCACTAAAACTTTTTTCGGTTTTAGCCATGCAGACAGGGAAGTTGCCGTAGCCCATAGTTTCATATTTACCCAATTGTGAGGTCGCCAAATCACTTAAAATCACCTTGTCTCCTCCATAAATGGTTTGGCAAATCTTATTCAATTTTACGTACACAGGATCCTCTAAGTCATAGGTAGCGCTAAATTGTTTGGTACAGGAATTTGCTGCCTCAACAACCTTCTCAGCGAGATCTAAACAGCCTTTGCCACCCTTTTCCCAACCATAGCTCAAGGCTACAGGAATGCCCAATGTTTTACAATGGTCTTTCACAACTCGTATTTCAGCAGCTGTATCAGATTTAAAAGTATTTATAGAAACAACAATAGGAATACCAAAACTTTTCAGACTGGCAATATGCCCGTCCAAATTGGGCAGTCCATTAATAAGTGCCGGTACATCTTCTTGCGTAATTTGCTTTAATGATTTGCCTCCATGATATTTTAAAGCTCTAATGGTCGCTACCACAACAATGGTTTTAGGTGAAATACCCGCTGCACGACATTTAATATTTAGAAATTTTTCCGCACCTAAGTCTGATCCGAAGCCGGCTTCAGTAATAGTGTAATCACTGAGAGACATTCCCATTTTAGTAGCAACAATAGAATTTGTTCCTTGCGCAATATTGGCAAATGGTCCGCCATGGATAATTGCAGGATTCCCTTCTAAAGTTTGAACCAAATTGGGTTTAATAGCATCTTTCAACAACACCGCCATCGCTCCTTCTGCGTTTAAGTCTTTAGCAAATATTGGTTTTCCTTCCCAGGTGTCACCCACATAAATATTCCCGCAGCGTTCTTTTAAGTCTTCTAAATCTGATGCCAAACATAAAATTGCCATAATCTCAGATGCTGCAGTAATATTAAAACCTGTTTCTCTCGGAACACCACCGGCCTTTCCGCCTAGTGCAGCTATAATATTTCGCAATCCACGATCATTCATATCCATACACCGTTTCCAGATGACCGATCTAGGATCGATACCGAGGTTTCTCGTTTTACTTTGAATGTTATTTTCAATAAGGGCAGAAAGCAAATTATTCGCTTTTTCAATAGCGTGAAAATCGCCCGTAAAATGCAGGTTAATGTCTACCATCGGTATCACCTGGCTCCATCCACCGCCCGCTGCTCCTCCTTTAATTCCAAATACTGGACCTAAACTTGGTTCGCGGATTACCACAGTAGCTTTTTTATTTAATAAATTAAGCGCATCTACCAACCCAATAGAGGTTGTCGTTTTTCCTTCACCAGGAGGTGTGGGCGTAATTGCGGTAACTAATATGAGATTATTCTCCTTTATTTTATCTTCATCAATAAGATCTAAAGGAAGTTTTGCTTTGTCGTTGCCATAGTACTCCAGCTTTTCTTCAGGAATTGCCAATGTTGCCGCAATTTCCCTGATATGCTTCGGGGTAACGCTGTGTGCGATCTGTATTTCTGTCATAAGAATAATGTTTTTTTTAATGGTGAATTAAAGGTAAAGTTCCACGACTTCAATTCATATGACCATTGTCATCTCAGTGGTTTAAACCGGGAATAAGCTCTTCAAACAACCACCAACAACCTTTTAAATAGCATCATTAAAGTGCCAACCCCCGTTTCTCACTGTCTAAGTAAAATTGGTTTCATACAACAAGATGTCATTGTAAAGATCTTGTACCACTAATGCTTTAATGGGGCTTGCAAATTTTTTATCTTTTTACGCCGCTGTTGGTGTTTTTCACCAACAGCATTCATTACTTCATCTATTTGACCTACGCCGCTTTTAGTGTTTTCCACCAACAGCATTCCTTACTCATTTATTTCACATATAGCTATTTTTTAGTTAAAGTGCTCTATGTTTTGTTTTCAAGCAATTATGGGTTCAAAACATCTGCGCTCGCTATTGGTGAGGTCTTGTAAGGTCAGGCAAAAATTGTTGGTGGAAAACACCAACAATGGCTAAGAACCGGAAATAAGTTCTTCAAACAAACCACCCATACCTTTTAAATGGCATCCTTAAAGTGCCAATCCATGCTTCTCACTGCTCTAAGTAAAATTGGTTTCATACAACAAGATGTCATTGTTAAGATCTTGTACCACTAGTGCTTTAATGGGGCTTGCAAATTTTTTATCTTTTTACGCCGCTGTTGGTGTTTTTCACCAACAGCATTCATTACTTCATCTATTTGACCTACGCCGCTTTTGGTGTTTTCCACCAACAGCATTCCTTACTCATTTATTTCACATATAGCTATTTTTTAGTTAAAGTGCTCTATGTTTTGTTTTCAAGCAATTATGGGTTCAGAACATCAGCGCTCGCTATTGGTGAGGTCTTGTAAGGTCAGGCAAAAATTGTTGGTGGAAAACACCAACAATGGCTAAGAACCGGAAATAAGCTCTGCAAACAACCCAACAACAACCTTTTAAATAGCATCCTCAAAGTGCAGCCCCTCCTCACAACTCTAAGTAAAAATAGTGTCAAAATACAAGATGTCATTGTTAAGATCTTGTACCACTAATGCTTTAATGGGGCTTGCAAATTTTTTATCTTTTTCCGCCGCTGTTGGTGTTTTTCACCAACAGCATTCATTACTTCATCTATTTGATCTACGCCGCTGTTGGTGTTTTCCACCAACAGCATTCCTTACTCATTTATTTCACATATAGCTATTTTTCAGTTAAAGTGCTCTATGTTTTTTTTTCAAGCAATTATGGGTTCAGAACATCTGCGCCCGCTATTGGTGAGGTCTTATAAGGTTAGGTAAAAATTGTTGGTGGAAAACACCAACAATGGCTAAGAACCGGAAATAAGTTCTTCAAACAAACCACCCATACCTTTTAAATGGCATCCTTAAAGTGCCAACCTCCGCTTGCAAACTTTTTATCTTTTTACGCCGCTGTTGGTGTTTTTCACCAACAGCATTCATTACTTCATCTATTTGAACCTATATCTGTTTATTAGCTGATGTGCTCTATGTTTTGTTTTCAAGCAATTATGGGTTCAGAACATCGGCGCTCGCTATTGGTGAGGTCTTGTAAGGTTAGGCAAAAATTGTTGGTGGAAAACACCAACAATGGCTAAGAACCGGAAATAAGCTCTCCAAACAACCACCAACAACCTTTTAAATAGCATCCTCAAAGTGCAACCCCTCCTCACAACTCTAAGTAAAAATGGTGTCAAAATACAAGATGTCATTTTGAAGGTCTTGTACCACTAGTGCTTTAATGGGGCTTGCAAATTTTTTATCTTTTTTACTGAACACTCATAGGTTAAAAAATGTAATTTTGAGTAATTCAATACACAGAAGGCAATCTCATACAATCTTAACAGCAGCATGGACAGTCCCAAACTAATAAAATATCTGAGTTCAAATCTTGATATGGATGAAGATGACATTTTATTAATAATTAAAAATTACCCCATTAAAAAGGTTAAAAAAGACGAGTTCCTATTAAGAGAGAATGAACATTCCAAGCACACCTTTTTTATAGAAAAAGGTCTTTTAAGACAATATTCCATAGATTCTAAAGGGAAAGAACATACCATTTCCTTTGCCCCAGAAAATTGGTTTGTCTCTGATAGGGAAAGTATCTATTTTGATCAATCATCGGCTTATAATATTCAGGCCTTGGAAAACAGTGAAATAGTAATGATAGATGAAAACTTCATTAAAGAGCTTTCAGATAAAATTCCTTCTTTTACCAATTTCAATAATAAACTGTTACACAACCACATTCGTCATTTACAGAACCGAATACACCTGTTGTTAAGCGCAAGTGCAGAAGAGCGCTATCTTGAATTTGTTAAAATGTACCCCGATATCCTTTTGCGTGTGCCTCAAACCATGGTAGCTTCTTATTTAGGGATGACCCCGGAAAGCTTGAGCCGTGTCCGTAAGGAGCTGGCACAGAAAAACTTCAGAAATTAGCTCCGCTTCCTACTAGAATCTGTATTTAAAGTGTTGTAATTCCTTCACTCAATTATTCAACGTGTTCCCTCTTCAATTTAGTTCCATTTTTAGTTTGCCGGCCCAAACACATTTCTGTTTGAGGACAACAGCGGCTATATAGCGTATCGACTAACCAGTTAACTACCAAAGAGATTACTTCTTATCATAGATCAATGCACAGGACGATCTTATGCCGTAAGTTTGTATCAAATTAAAACGTTTAACATAAAAACACATATACACATGAAAACAACTTGGAAATTAGACCCGACACATTCTGAAATCGAATTTAAAGTAAAACACATGATGATTTCAACGGTAACTGGAAGCTTCAGTGATTTTGATGCCACTGTTGAAGCAGCAGATGATACTTTTAAGGATGCACAATTTACGTTCAATGCAAAAATTGATTCCATCAGCACAAAAAACAATGATAGAGACACGCATTTAAAGTCGGATGATTTTTTCAATGCTGAGAAATACCCAAAATTGACCTTCAAATCCAAATCTTTTGACGGAGAGAAATTGGTAGGCGACCTGACTATTAGAGACACCACCAAGGAAGTTACTCTTGACGTTGATTTTAACGGCATAGCTGTAGATCCATACGGCCAGACTAAATCAGGTTTTGAAGCTACAGGAACAATTAACCGTAAAGATTTCAACTTAAACTGGAGTGCTGTTACAGAAGCAGGTAATATCGTTGTGAGTGACAAAGTTAAATTGATTGCCAACCTTCAATTTATCAAACGATAATAAACACATCACAGTGCTTATAAAAGGTCGGTAGTTTAATGCTTCATACATCGAAATTTCGGTCTGAAACTTACTACCGACCTTTTTGTATTTAATTTAGCAATGCATACTAAAACCTAAACAGCAGAATAAGTAGTGAACGACAGAGTGTTGGCGCTGACATGATTATAGCGCAAGCGTTTTACGGTTGGATCATCTATTGCAACAAAATTGGTCGAGGAAATAAAGAGTTTTTTGAAACCAACTATCCTGGAGGCAGAGCCATAGAGGTATTTCGCTGGTTTCATTTTGACCTGAAAAAGGTCAAAAACCAAAATTCTGTATTTAGATTCCCATTTTCACGGGAATGACTCCCAATAATTATCGGGATCAACGGAAACCCCGAGGCAGAGCCTCGAGGAATTCTTTACGATTAAAAACTTTACAGTTTTGTCATCGACGAAAATTCACTACCAGATCTGAAAAATTTGAACAAGAAAAAAAATTAAAAATAAAAATTATGAAAACAGTACTTCACAAAGCAGACACCAGAGGCAATGCAAACCACGGTTGGCTAAAATCTAGACACACGTTCAGTTTTGCTAATTATCACGATCCAGAGCGTATGAATTTTGGCGTGTTAAGAGTATTAAATGATGATATGGTTTCAGAAAGTCAAGGATTTGGAACCCATCCTCACAGAGATATGGAGATTATTTCCATTCCGTTGGGAGGCGATCTGAAACATAAAGATAATATGGGAAATGAGACCATTATTAGAGAGGGCGACATTCAAGTAATGAGCGCAGGAACAGGCGTGATGCATTCTGAATACAATAACAATCCGGATCAGCCGGTAAAATTTTTACAAATTTGGGTCATTCCAAACAAGCAGAACGTTACACCCCGTTACGATCAAATCACACTACAAACGGCTGATCGTAAAAACAAATTACAACAAGTATTATCACCAAATCAAGATGATGCTGGGGTTTGGATCTATCAAAACGCTTGGTTTAACATGACCAATCTCGAAAAAGGCAAAGAACTCCAATACACTTTGAACGACCCTCAAAACAATGGCGTGTATGCTTTTATATTAAAAGGCGATGTGACCATCAATGGAAAAGAACTTAACGAAAGGGATGGTCTCGGAATTTGGGATATACAAACGCTGAATCTCAAAGCGGACAGCGATACCGAAATCTTATTAATGGAAGTCCCAATGTCACAGTAAGTAAATCAAATAGGTGATCAGTGAACTAACTATTCTAAACGGAGTCTCACTGATTGGTTAATTACGCCGCTGTTGGTGTTTTTCACCAACAGCATTCCTTACTCATTTTACGCCGCTGTGGGTGAGGATATTGTAAGGTGAGGTGAAAATTGTTGGTGGAAAAACACCAACAATGGCCAAAATTTAGAAGCACTATCTGTATTCAATCACTGAGCTTTGGGTATTACGCCGCTGTTGGTGTTTTTCACCAACAGCATTCCTTACTCATTTATTTGACGTATAGCTATTTTTTAGTTAAAGTGCTCTATGTTTTGTTTTCAAGCAATTATTGGTTCAAAACATCTGCGCTCGCTATTTGTGAGGTATTGTAAGGTATTGTAAGGTATTGTAAGGTTAGGTAAAAATTGTTGATGGAAAACACCAACAATGGCTAAAGGGTTTCCTTTCCAAACATCTTTATTGCAGTGTCTTCAGTCAATGCAACTGTGGATCACTCAATGGGATGTGCTTTATTTCCTTCTATAACTGGAAAGGAAAAAAATGTCAAAAAATTCTGGGTCCGCCCACGCAGAACCCACGCTCAAGGTTTTATCGTTATAAGTAAGCAATGGCCCACCCGTGACATATCTTGTGATTTTTTCAACTCCCCGCACCTCATCGCGCAAAGCGTCTGCAAACGGAATTGGATTGGCATCACTATTTTCAATACCCTCTGGAATCTGCGAGGTCGTATAAACCTGATAGATTGAGCCCACATTCTCATGAAATTTATCGAACGAAAGTTCAAAAAACGCATACATGCTAAGAAGAAAGGCCACCCCAAAAGCTGTAGATAGCCCAATAATGTTGATTGCCTTAAAGATTCTGTCTTTCCAGAGATTGCGCAATGCAATTTTTATATAGTTTCGTATCATAATTATTAGTTATAAAGACCTCACAGGTTTCAAAAACCTGTGAGGTCTGATTGCCCTTATTCCGTCCGCAAGCTTTTTACTGGGTTTGCAATCGCGGCTTTTATCGCGCGATAACTCACCGCCATAAGCGCGATAAGAATAGTCGCAATTCCAGTGAAGACAAACATCCACCATTCTATTTCTATGCGATATGCAAAATTCTCCAACCATTTGTTCATCGCCCACCAGGCAATAGGAATGGAAATCAAAATTGCCAAACCGATCAATTTTAAATAATCCTTGGACAACAACATTATTATTCCCAAAACACTGCTTCCCAACACTTTTCGTATACCAATTTCTTTGGTGCGCTGATACGCGGTCAAAGTCACCAAACCAATTAACCCAAGACAACCGAGAATAATGATAATTATCGTTGCCAAATTGATCATTTGTGATTGGCGCATATCAGACTCATACAATTGTTTGATTTCCGTATCGTAAAATTCATAAGCAAAAGGTGCAGCTGGATAAAATGTTTTCCATTCTTTTTCTACTATTCCCAAGGTCTTTTTCCATTCGGAGGGAGCAGCGGGCAGTTTAACACTAAAGCCATTCAACATATCTTTTTTTGTTGTGATCATCAGCGAAAGTGGAGCTTTGGAATTACGAAGGTCCTTTTGATAAAAATCGTTGATTATTCCTTGAACAATAAGTGGTTTTTCGGAAGACCCCTTCACTGTTTTACCAACAGCTTCTTCATTGTCCATAAATCCCAATCCTGTCCGGGCAGCTTCGTTGATAAAAACACTTTCCACCGTATCCCGAGTTTGTGGTGCTCTTCCTGCCAAAATTTCTATTTCAAACAAATCCACATAATCTGCATCTACATATTTAAAGTTCATATTCAATGTTGTTTCCCCATTTTCCGTTATTCGAACCAAATTATTTCCCCAATGCATATTGTTCATCGGCGTATGCCCCAAAGAAACTTGCTGGATTTCAGGGTGTTTCCTTAAAGCTTGTTTAAATAAAAACGGATCTACATCTGCATTTTGGTAAGATTTATAAGGGAGTTTTATTGTAATTACTGCATCTTTATCAAATCCGAGTTCGGTATTGATCATATATTTAATTTGTGAGGCAATGATAAAAGCACCGATTACGAAAACCTGTGCAATGACAAACTGAAAAACGATCATGGTTTTCCTGATGTTAAGATTGCCAACAGACAATTTCCCTGCGCCTTGGCTTTTGAGGACTTCAGAAACGTTTACCTTATTAATCAAATAGGCGGGATATAGCCCGGTCAAAAAAGTCAAAACCAGCAACAGACCGACCACAAAAAGTGAAATGGGCAAAAGATCTGAATAATCTCCAATTTTCGGTGGCATAAAATCCCCGTAAAAATTCTCAAAACCTATTGAAAGCGGAGAAGCCAAAGTGAGCGCCAAAACACTAATAATCAAAGTTTCATATAAAAAACCTTGCTTCAATTGAGCACTTTTCGCCCCTAAAGTCCTTCTAACACCAATCTCCTTGGTTCTGTATGGGATTTGAGCCGTGCTTAGATTGATATAATTGATGCCCGCCAATAAAAGGATGAAAACCCCTATTCCAATCAATCCAAAAACAATTTTTTTATTGGCACTGTAAGCACCTGTACTAAACTCTTGGGAAAAATGCTTTTCTGAAAGCGGAAGCAGACTATATTTTGTCTGGCTCTCAGCATTTTTCCAAGAATCTGGAATCATCTCCTCATATTTTTCATCAAGCATTTCCAGCAATCGTTCCTTTTGGTTGGGCTGCAACTTTACAAACAAATTGTAATTGGAATTAAAGCTAAACCAATTGGCATCGGTTTTTTCTTCTTTGGTTATCGGGATAAATTCTTTCCCTTCAAAACTGCTCGGGAAATTCAAATCGGCTACAATTCCGGTTACGGTAAATAGAGTACTACCATATTTAATGGTTCTTCCGATAATTTCATCTGCCGATACTTTTCCGAAATATTCCTCTACTTTCGATTGGGTGAGCACGACTTGGTTGGGATATAAAAGTGCGGTATTTTTATCTCCAGCCACCCATTGGTAGGGCACTAACTCAAAATAATCTGAAACCGTACTTTGGATATTTTTCGGATCCTCCTTTCGATACGTTTCCCCATTAGGTTTTTCAATGGAGAGATATTCATAGTATTTGTTGTTTAAAGGAACAACCTGGTCTATTTCAGGAAAATTCTCGTCTACAAATTCTGCCACCGCTGACTGAACCCCTCCAAAACCGGATTTTTTATCTCCTTTAATATTCCAGATAACCACTTGATAAATCTCCTCTTTCCCAGTGTGATCTTTATCAAAACTAAATTCATAATTAACAATTTTGAAAATAATCAAACATACCGCAATGCCAATGGCCAAGCCAATAATCTTGAGAAAGGTAAAAAAACGATCCCTCCACAACTTCCTGAAAATAAATTTAAATTGAATCATGTCTTTTATTTTTTTATATCATTATCAACTGCTCCCGAAATACTTTTTTACTCCGTTCTCAAACTTTTTACCGGATTCTCACGGGCAGTCGAGAGTGTTTTGACACTCATGATTACCAAAGCCAATACCATAATTCCTAACCCACTAATGGCAAAAATCCACCAACTCAAATTGGTCTTATAAGCATAATCCTGCAACCAATTGTACAATCCATACCACGCTATAGGGGCGGCAATGGCAAAGGCCAAAAGTACAAGCACTAAAAAATCCTTACATAGCAATAGATTTAGCTGTGCCAATGAGGCTCCTAAAATCTTTCGGATCCCAATTTCCTTAACACGTCTTTCAGTAGTGTAAATGACCAATCCCAACAGTCCGAGACAACTGATCAACACAGAAAGAATAGTAGCCCAATTGAGCAACTTAGTCATGCTACGTTCTTGTTGGTAAAACTTCGCAACTGTTTTGTCAATAAACTCCATTTTAAAATTTGACTCCGGATACACACTTTTCCAAGCGTCTTCGGCCTTGGCAATAGCAGTTGGCCAGTTTTCTGAATTGACCTGAGTTAACTGAAGATGGATGGTATTGAATTTGGAATAGCGCTTTCTGCTCCAATCGCCCACAAATGCCATCGGTTGAATTTTTGATTTTAAGGAACGCTGATTAAAATCTTCCATCACCCCAACAATGGGCACGGCATCTTCACCTTGACCAATAACTTTTCCTATAGCCTCCTTCGGATTTTTAAAACCCAATAATTGTCGGTAGGTGTCATTGATAATATATTCACGAATGGTATCATTGCGCAGTTGTCGTCCGGCCAAAAGAGTGATGTCGTACAAATTCAAATACTCATTATCACCATATAGCAATTCCAGATCGGTACGAATTTCTTTTTTCCCATCCATGTAAACAACACTTGTTGCATGCACATTAAACGACGCTGGTGGCGAACCTCCTAGACTTACTTTTTCTATTTGTGAAATGGTACTTAATTTTTGCAGCAGGACGTGTCGTTTTTCAATAGACCCATCCATCCACGGGGTTTTAATGTAAGTGATCGCCTCAGTTTTAAAACCCATATCCTTTTTCATTAAAAAATGAATCTGCCTTCCTACGGCAACTGTTGAGATAATAAAAACTTGGGCAATGATGAATTGAAAAACGATCAATCCCTTTCTCAAGGAAATATGACTATTGGTTGAAAAAACACGATTTTTCAATACTGAAATCGGTTTAAAGGACGACAGCACCAACGCCGGGTAAAATCCTGAAAGCAGACTAATAATAATGACCAAGAGTATAGCAAACGTGATGATTATGGGATCTGCAAACAAACCAAAATGAAGTCCGTCTGGAGTGAAATCGGCAAAGACCTTTAGCAATCCGACCGCCAAAACAAGAGATAACAGTGCCGAGATAAGGGTCAGCAAAAACGTTTCCCACAAGAATTGAAAAACCAATTGCTTTTTGGAGCTGCCCAAAGTTTTGCGAATCCCAATTTCTTTGGCACGCTGAGTGGCTTGGGCGGTATTCAGGTTTATAAAATTAATACATCCCAAAAGCAATAAAAATGCGGCAATCCATAATAACCCCACCAATACTTTTTTGTTGGCCGTATATTCGGTAAAATCGAAGATGCCATAATTTTCGCCAAAATGAAGTTCATTTAAGGGCTGCAAATAAAAATTGCGGTATTCGCTGTACTTATCTGCTTCTTTACTTTCATTTGTCTTGGCCAGTGCGTCCAATTGGCTCTGGACTTTTGCAAGGTTTTTTTTAGTATTGAGCTTTACAAAAAGTTGCACATTAGAACTTGTACTCCCCCAATTGTCGTTATAAAATTGCTCTTTCTTATAAGATTGCTTTGCCGTCTCCAAGGAAATAAATTCCGCAAAGGTAAAATCAGTGCGTTCCTTAAAATTGGCAACGATACCAGTAACCGTTGTAAAAACGGAATCGTCATAAATTAGCGTCTCCCCCAAGATGTCTTGATACTTTTTATTGGGAAAGTATTTTTTGGCCCGGGTTTTAGTCAGCACCACCTGATTAGGAGATGCCATGGCAGATTCTGGATGTCCCGCAAGCCATTCATAGTCTAAAAACTTGAGAAAATCAGGATCGGCAAAAATTACTTTTTCTGGATTATTATACGCTTTTGAAAAACCAGCGTTCATGACCCGGCTGGGCTCTGAGGTAAAAAAAGCAGTTGACAACTGTAGTCCGGAAATATTTTCCTTTACTTCTGCAATTAATGGTACAGTCACACCATAATTATAGTTCTCACCTTCGGGCGAACTGTACACGGTTGTGATCCGATAGATCAAATCACTGTCTTTGTGAAAGCTATCAAAGGTAAAGTCGTAATAAACCATGAGGCCAATTACAAAGGATGCACTTAAACCAATGGCCAAACTGATTACATTTATGAGTGAAAACAGTTTGTTTTTGGAGATGTTCCGCCACGCTATTTTGAAATAGTTCTTAATCATTTCACTGTATTTTAAAATTATTCTGTCCTCAAACTTTTTACGGGGTTCGCAATGGCTGCCTTAATACTTTGGTAACTTACCGTGAGTATGGCAATGATGATCACCAAAAAGGCTGCGAACGCCAATATCTCCCAACTGATTTGAATACGATAGGAGAAATCCTGCAACCACAAATTCATAACATACCACCCTAAGGGTAATGCGATTGCTGTGGCAATGGCTACCAATTTTAGAAAATCTGTGGTCAGCCCAAAAGTGATCTGGCTCACGCTCGCTCCCAGCACTTTTCTAACCCCTATCTCCTTGGTTCTTTTTTGGGCATTGAATGATGCCAAACCAAATAGGCCTAAACACGCAATGAAAATCGATAGGGTGGTAAATATGATGAAAATACGACCTAAACGTTGTTCGGCATCATAGGTGGTATTGAAGGCATCGTCCATAAAGCGATAGTTAAAAGGTTGACCAGGAGCTCGCTTTTTCCAGAGGCTTTCAATACTTGAGATGACTCCTGAATAGTCATCTGATTTTAATTTAATGGCCATTGATCCCGATGATTTATTTAAGAAGAGCCCCACTGCGCCTATATGTTCATGCATGGATTCATAATGAAAATTTTTAACGACCCCTATAATTATGTAAAGCACAATATCATTAGGACCGTTAACCTCTGAAATTCTAGTTCCCAACGCTTTTTGGGCATCTAAATTAAGATGTATTAATGTGGACTCATTTATGATGACTGCTGAAGAATCTGCGACAGATTGATTGTTGAAATCACGACCCGCAATAAGCTCTAAACTTAAGGTGCGGATGTAATCAGGATCAACACCCCACTCCTGCATTTGGATCGCATTTTGTTGTTCGGTGTCACCTTCCTGAAAAAACGAACTGTCAGCACGGCTGGATGGTGTAGGCATAAAATTACTCAACGTTGCACTTTGCACAGCGCTCAATTGGAGGACTTCCTCCTTAAAGTAACTTAACTGATCTCCAGCAGCGTAGGTGTCATTGATAAGCAAAACTTGTTCTTTATTGAAACCCAGATCTTTATTCTGAATAAATTCCAGTTGATGAAATACGACCAAAGTCCCAACAATCAAAAACACAGATACAGCAAATTGAAACACCACCAAGGTGCTTCTAACAACTCCACCTCCAACGTTGTTTTGCCCACCTCCTTTAAGGGTATCGACTGGCTTGAACCGCGACATAAAAAATGCTGGATAGCTGCCTGAAAAAAGCCCTAACACTACTGTTACAGAGATGATTATTAACCAAAACAGAGGATTAGTCACCGGTAATACTATTGACTTATTGGAAAGGTCATTAAAAAACGGAAGTGCAATAAAGCTTATGATTAGAGCCAAGAGCATCGAAACGAATGAAATAAGTCCTGATTCTGTTAGGAACTGCGTAACCAATTCTTTTTTATTGGATCCTAGCGTTTTACGGATGCCTACTTCTTTTGCCCGTTTTAGAGAATGCGCTGTAGAAAGGTTCATAAAATTGACGCAGGCAAGAAAAATGAGAAACAAACCTATGAATGATAAAATATAAACATTTTGAATACTCCCATTGGAGCTCAATTCAGTATTGCGATCTGAATGGAGGTGTATATCCGTAAGGGGCAGGGTGTAGTAACGGACATAGTTACCAGAAGCTTCAAAAGATGCTTTAGTTATCCCTGGAAACACCTTTTGGGCCCATGGTACCATATACTTTTCAAACATACCAGACAACTGTACCTGAAAATTATCGAGATTGGTATCAGGCCTTAATTTGACAAACGTAAAATAGTTGAGACTGCCCCAAATATCCTCTCGAGAACCAATATTACCAGCCATTGCCATAAAGACACTATGATCTCTTAAAAAAGAATTTTTTGGCAAATCATCTATGATCCCTGTAACGATATACGTGTCTTCGTTGTTCAACAATAGGCTCTGACCAATGGCGTTCTTTTTTCCAAAATGTTTTTCTGCTACTGATTTTGTCAAAACCAATGTATTGACTTCCTTTAGTGCGGTTCTTTGGTCTCCATAAAGAAGGTCAATTCCAAAAACTTTGAAAAAAGTAGAATCAACAAAAGTGGCACCCCGCTCTTTTGTATTGGTAGACTCTTCGCTACTCCTCATCAAAATATGACCCCGATCCCTAAATCTGACCGTACTTTCAACTTCTGCAAAATCCTGTTCCATTGCAGCGGCCATTGGCGGAGCTGCTTCAGATGACTTACGCTCTGAGCCCCCAAATTTGATATCGGTATCAATTCTATAAATACGATCAGCATCTGCGAACATCTTATCATAGCTCAGTTCATCATAGATATACAAGGCGATTAATAAGCTGCCAGCCATACCTATTGCCAAACCAAACATATTGATCAAGCTAAAAAATGGCTGCTTTTTTAAACTTCTAAATGCTATTTTAATATGATTCCTAAACATGATTGTTCATTTTTTGATTGATGATGTAAAATCTACTAGCTTTAAATTAGAGAGCTAATTTGTAATTTCCGCTTTGTTGGGTTGAGGCATTTTATAATCCGCCAAAATATTTTCAGTAACCTTTTGTCCATCCAACATTCTAATAATCCGATGGCTGTATTTGGCATCGTGTTCACTGTGGGTTACCATGATGATGGTGGTTCCCGCCTCGTTCAATTCGGTCAACAAGCTCATCACTTCATTCCCGTTGCTACTGTCTAAGTTTCCTGTGGGTTCATCGGCGAGAATTAGTTTGGGGTTGTTCACCACAGCTCTGGCAACCGCCACACGCTGCTGCTGCCCACCTGAGAGTTGCTGCGGAAAGTGTTTTCTACGGTGCATGATTTGCATTTTTTCAAGAACTGCCTCTACCCGCTCCTTTCTTTCGGCAGATTTGACACCCGTGTAAATCAGGGGCAGTTCTACGTTTTCAAAAACGGTGAGTTCATCTATAAGATTAAAACTTTGGAAGACGAAGCCAATATTATGCTTGCGCAGCTCGGCACGCTTACGTTCATTGAAACCTGATACTTCGATGCCATTAAACACAAAACTGCCACCATCTGAATCATCCAGAAGCCCTAAAATATTGAGCAACGTCGATTTTCCACAGCCTGAAGGTCCCATTATCGCAACAAACTCACCGCTATTTACGCTAAATGACAATTTGTTAAGGGCGATCGTTCGGACTTCTTCTGTGGCGTAATACTTTTCTAAATCGGTTATTTTTATCATGGTTATATGGGTTATCTTTGTTATTGGTTTTTTGTTTGAGTTTAGCTGTTATCACTTTTATGCGCTTCAAATTAGACCTGCCAGCGATTGTTTTTTACCCCACAATGGCAACTAATCGTTAAGAGGGTTCTATCAATCCTTCAATATGAGTTCCTGAACATCGCCATAATTATCATAGCTGCTCGTGATTACTTTGTCACCTGGCTCGAGTCCGCTCAAAACTTCATAATATTCTGTATTCTGACTGCCCAGTGTGATATCTACTTTATAGGCGGTATCGCCATTGTCATTGATCTTAAAGATCCAGTTGCCCCCAGTTTGCTGAAAAAAACCGCCCTTCGGAATCAAAACTGCTTGTTTTTCATCGCTTGAAGCAAGTCGTATCTGCAAAGTCTGCCCACGACGGATGCCTTCAGGAACTGCTTCTTCAAATTGCATATCTACTTGAAACCGGCCATTGGTAACCTGAGTGTACACTTTTTTGATACTCAGACTGAAACTCTTTCCGTTAACACTGAATGTTCCTGTTTGTCCATTATAGATACGCGAAATATAATGTTCGTCAATATCGGCGCGTACCTTAAATCCGCTCAACACATCGATTTGCCCCAAACGTTCCCCTTTGTTTTTAGATTGGCCAATTTCAGCATCCAATGACGTCAATTGACCATCAACTGGTGCTTTCACCACCAAATCTGCGACTTTTCTGCGCATCAATTCCAATGCATTTTGGGTGCGGGCATAACTACTTTGTACTTGATTTTCTCCTGTTTTACAGCAATGGAATCTTGACTTAATATCTGTTTGGACAATTGCATGCGTTCTTTTTGATAATCGTATTCGTTTTTTGCCTTGATCAAATCCTGCCTGCCAATAGCTTTCTTTTCGTATAATTTGCTGTTAAGATCATAAACCCTTTTGGCTTCTATTAACCCACTCTCCACATCTGTATTTTGATTGAGTTTATTAATGGTGTTTTGGCGCGCAGCGTTTTGTGAAATTTGCATTTGGGTCAAAAGATTGTACACTTGGGTTTCTTGATTGATCAGGCTCAACTCTAAATCGGTATTAGACAATCTTAAAATAGGGTCTCCTTTTTTTAGGATGGCACCGTCTTCAACAAATTTCTCTTCTACGCGCCCACCTTCCAAAGCATCCAAATAAATAGTAGTAATGGGCAGCACTATTCCGTTGACGGGAATATTTTCCTGAAAAACGCCCTTTTCAACTGTATTGATACTGATGCGTTCCTTTTCCACATTAAGCTTTGAACCGCCCATTGAAGATAGCACCACAAAAACGATGAGTGCCACTAAAAGAATAATTCCCCCTATAATGAGTAGTTTTTGAGTTGAAAATCGTTTTTTTTCCAGTTGGATGTCCATATACTATCTTGGTTTTCATGTAATATATATTGAATATAATGCCAAAAACGCAACCAACTCATTAACAGCTGTTTATTGTTATAATGAAATAATCAACTGTTCGGTATTGATACACTTCCTGTTCGATCTTGATACATTAATTTTAATTCTAAATAATGAATTCAGAATTTGTCCATAAAAGACTTGAATTTATTAATATTGTAGTTATGCTACTCCACAATGCCAAAATACTAGTTGTTGATGACGATGAGGATGTTCTTATCGCCCTTCGTCTTTTACTAAAATCAAAAGTAAAAGAAGTGCTGACCACCAAAAATCCAAATACCATCCTCAGTCTGATGCAGGAACACGCTTTTGACCTAGTCATCTTAGACATGAATTTTAACAGCCTGGTCAATACAGGCAACGAGGGCATCTTTTGGCTGAACAAAATAAAGAAACAGAAACCGGAGATCGAGATTATTCTCATTACTGCTTATGGCGATATTGACTTGGCCATACGGTCTTTAAAAGAAGGCGCTTCAGATTTTATCGTGAAGCCATGGCAAAACACCAAAATTCTGGAAACCGTTAGTGAACATGTTGAAAAACAGAAAAGGAAGCAGCCCAAAAAACTTCAATTGGATACCAACAACCAAATTATAGGAGAAAGTGAATGCATGCAAAATGTGTTTGTCAAATTGCACAAAGTAGCACCAACAGATGCAAATATTCTAATTTTAGGCGAAAACGGCACAGGTAAAGACCTTATTGCCAGAGCCATTCACGATAATTCCCTTCGAAAAGACAAGCCATTTGTAAAAGTAGATGTGGGCTCCTTAACGGATACACTTTTTGAAAGTGAACTTTTCGGGTACAAAAAAGGTGCTTTTACCGATGCGCGGGAAGATCGGCAAGGTCGCTTTGAATCTGCTCAAGGTGGCACTCTTTTTTTGGATGAGATCGGGAATATCACCCTAAGACAGCAAGCAAAATTATTAACCGTGTTACAGAACAGGCAAGTGACACCATTAGGTGCCAATCAGCCCATTCCTATTGATATACGATTGATTTGCGCCACCAATGTATCCATTAAAGATCTGGCAGATGAAGACCGTTTTAGAAAAGATCTCATCTATCGTATCAATACGGTAGACATAATGATTCCGCCTTTGCGGGAACGCGGTTCAGACATCGGTTTACTCGCTAACTATTTTGTTGATTTTTATGTTGAAAAATATGGCAAGAACACTATTAGCCTGTCTGCAGAATTTCTACAAAAACTGAAAAGTCATCATTTCAGTGGCAATGTGCGCGAATTGCAATATGCTTTGGAACGCGCCATTATTATGGCTGAACATCAGACTCTGGACGCTGAAGATCTAACGTTTTCAGCTATTGAACAACCACATGTGCCGGTGGATAAAAACGAAACCAATCTGGATGCGCTCGAAAAAAACACCATACTTACGGTCATTGAGAAAAACAACGGAAACATTTCTAAATCTGCCAAAGAATTAGGTATTACCCGAGCCGCCCTCTACCGAAGACTCCATAAATATGACCTATAAGAGTTATTTAGCTGCGCTTACAATTCGAGTTATTGGATTGCTCATTGCTTTAACGCTCTTAGCTTTTGGGATGGTATCCTTCCACACTTATGCCATTATTGGCGGTGTTCTTTTATCAATAATTGCGGTGTATGGTTTGTATCGCTTTGTGATCAAACGCTTTTTGGAAGTAGATGATTTTTTCGAATCGGTAAAATACCGCGACTTTTCAAGATGGTTTGTAGAAACTAAAGGTTCTCAGGACATTCGTGAACTGCACAAAGGTTTTAATTTGGTCAATAAAACCATAAAAAAGATTGATAGTGAACGTCAGGCACAATTTGTTTATCTACAGAAAATATTGGAGATGGTCAACATTGGAATTATCGCTTATAATGTAGAAAGTGGCGATGTGCTATGGACAAACGATTCCTTTTTAAAGACCCTCGATTTTCCGGCGTTTAAAAATATCCAGTTCGTTGAAAAAAGACGTCCAAAAATCTATGACGAATTATTTGAAACCTACCATTCCAATACGGCATCTGTGACTTTAGAAATGCGACAGGAAAGCCTAAAAGTTCTTATTTCTGATACTGTGTTTGAAATGGAAGAACATTCATTTAAACTTATTGTACTTCAAAATATAGAAGAAACCCTTAATAGAAACGAAAGTGAAGCCTGGAAGAAACTGTTGAGCGTGATGACACATGAAATCATGAACAGCATCGCACCCATTACCTCCTTGGCCGAAACACTTCAGAAAAATGTGCAGGAGTCCATGGAAAATTCACCGCAGGAACCATTGGAGTTGGAGGATATCAATGCTGGTTTGAATAGTATAAAAAAAAGAAGTGAAGGTTTAATGAAATTTGCCAAAACCTATCGGAGCCTTAACAAAGTCACTCATGTTAACAAAACAAAAGTTAAAGCCTCCGTGCTGTTCAACAGTATAAACGAATTGATGAAACCTTCATTGGAAGATAAGGAGGTTTCGCTGATCTTTAAATTGGAGGATCCCCATCTCACCTTTGAGCTTGATACTTACCTTATTGAACAAGTACTCATCAACCTTATTTTAAATGCAATTGACGCTACTGACGCTATTTCACAGCCACAGATCATTGTAACCGCGAACCACAGTCACAAGGGTACCGGGCAAATAAAGGTGACAGACAACGGCAGCGGTATCCCAACAGAAATAATGGACAGTATTTTCGTGCCTTTTTTCAGCACTAAGAAGACGGGTAGCGGCATAGGCCTGAGCCTTTGTAAACAGATTATGTTATTGCATAGTGGAAAGATTCAACTGCATAGCATTGAAGGCGAAGGGACGGTGGTCAGCCTACTTTTTTAAATATATTCTTCAAAAAAAATCCAATTAATAACTTAAATACTAAAATCGTATTAGCTTTTTGTGATGCGCTGTTCTTGACGATTCTAAGTCAGCTTATTGAATATATCTTCAGTTACAGGAAGCCATTAAACTCTGGCTCCAAGACTTTATAACTAAGTAGAATTCGAATAAAACGCAATGCATTGTAATGTCTTTCCATGTCCTCAAAACTTAAGTGTAATTTCCATTCACATTTAATGCATTAGAAAAATATATCCTATAAATAAATTTTCTATTTTAGAGCTTAAAAAGAGCGAGATTGAATTTTAAAATGTACGTTTCATTTGAGGAAACTTTCCTTTTAAAAATACAACATCTTTGTAATAGCATTAACATCATACCCGAAAACAATGAAAAAACACATCTTATTCCCACTAAGCATTATTTCACTAATACTGTGCAGTTGTGCCTCCCAAATGAAAATTAAGGGGACACCCTCAGGTGCGCTTCAACCACTTTCCAAAACTGAAACTGTTGTTATCATTGAAGAGAATGAAAGTATTGTACCTCATGAAAAAGACCAGAAAATTGGAGATTTCGAAATTAAAGATGGTGGTTTAAGTTTAGATTGCAGTTACGAAAGGGTTAAAAACTTGGCCAAACAAAAAGCTCGAAGCGTAGGTGGTAATTCAGTCAAAATCACCGAACACACCTTGCCCAGTACGTGGTCTAACTGTCACCGTATCAAGTTTGAAGTCCACAAATTAGAGCATACAGCAGAATTTGAGAAAGAAATGATTTGGAGTTCCACAAATAAGCTGAAATGGGACTATTTTAAAGACGCTCCCAAAATAGACAGGTCTTCATTTTTTTGTGGCTATATAGACGTACAGTTTAACGACGTGAATTTTTTAAACGGCAAAGGCGAAGTAACTATTTTCCCGACATTTATATTCGAATGTTCATACGTCCAACCATTGAAAATGACCAAATATTTACTGGAATACAACCAAGTTAAATTTGATCTTTTAGAGATCTATGCCCGTAAAATGAGAAGCGAATTTGTTAAATCAGAAATCAATACGCAAGAAAAATGGACAAAGTTTGCAAAAGCCATTTACGATAAAGTTTATAGAGAATATGAAACAGATATTTTCAACCTTGAAACCGAAACAAGTTTTGGCGAAAATGAGTCTGAACTGGTAGGATGGAAATTTAAAACAGTAACAGGTTTAAAAGAACTTACGGAGTTTTCATCTGAAAATATATGAGCATGCAAATGGAAACGTCAATGTGCTATTGACATAACCTAAGAACTTACGCCGCTGTTGGTGTTTTTCACCAACAGCATTCGATACCCATTTATTTGACCTATAGCTGTCTTTTGGTTGAAATGCTCTATGTTTTGTCTTTAAGCAATTATGGGTTCAGAACATCGGCGCTTGCTATTATCGAGATCTTGTAAGGTTAGGCGAAAATTGTTGGTGGAAAACACCAACAATGGCTATGAAACCACTTCTTAAAGCTTTTTTATTTCTATTTATTACGCCGCTGTTGGTGTTTTTCACCAACGGCATTCGGTACTCCTCTATTTGGCCTATAGCTGTTTTTTGGTGAAGTTAACTTTATTCCCAAAACAACGCTATTCTGTACCCATGGCCATAAAAAAAGCCTCTCAATTTCTTGAAAGGCTTGATTTTGCTAGTAGCGGGAACTGGACTCGAACCAGTGACCTTTGGGTTATGAGCGCAAAATAACCGAGGGTCAAAAACCCACAAACATCAACAAAATCAATAGCTACAAGCGTATTTCATTTTTTTTGATTTCATTTAAATACAATCAAAATCAAGTTATTCTGTACCTATTCTGTACCCCTTTTTCTAAATCTTTTATTATCTTTATAACATTTCAAATATAGTTATTATGGCTTCTATAAAAATTATTAGGCGGAAAAACAAAGAAAGAATAGATGGCACCGCTCCTCTTGCCTTGAGAATCAGCGAAAACTATAAAACTAACTATTTATTTATAGGCCAATATGTGTTGGAGAAAGATTGGGATCATAACACTGGACAAGTAAAAAGAACACATCCTAATTCAAAGAAGTTAAATAATTTCCTATTGAAAAAACTCACTGAGGCAAATGATATTTATTTTGACAATAAAAACGACAGCTCAACTCCAAAACAGATTAAACAAAAATTAAAAGGGCCTGGTGGGTCGAAATCCTTTTTTACCGTTGCTGCCGAACGGATACAAAGCAAATATGACCGAGGAACATTTTCAGTCGTGAAACCCCAACTATCCATACTTTATAATATAGAGGAGTTCTTAAATGTAAAAACTTCTCTCCCTAAAAATGAAATTATAAAAGGGATTAAAGACCGAAGGAAAGAGAGACTTAGTAAAGCCAAAAAATCGGAACTTACATTTACAGACAGTATAAAATATTTCAAACAAAATAAGACATTAATGTTCAGGGATATCGATGAGGCTTTTTTAGAAAAATTCCAAACATTTTCCGCGGCATACCTTAACCAAAAAGCCCGAACAATAACCAATCAACTTATTTTCATAAGAACCCTCTTCAATGTCGCTATTAAAGATGGTATTGTCGCACCGAAATATTATCCTTTTGCTGGTGAAAAACAAAAGATACGCATTGAATCTGGGAACAAAATTGGATTAACCATTGAGGAAGTCGAAAGGCTGGAAAATTTAAAACTTGAAGAAGGCACTTCAATCTGGCACACACATAAAGTTTGGTTAATCTCATTTTACTTTGCTGGAATACGTATTTCAGATGTTGTAAAGCTAAAATGGTCAGACTTTAAAGATGAGCGCCTATATTATGTTATGAACAAAAACAGCAAACCTCTCAGTTTGAAAATCCCGGAGAAAGCGAATACCATACTAAAACTTTACAAAAAGTATAGGAAAGAAAACAATGGCTATGTTTTTCCTTTTCTAAAAGATGCAAATGTTGAAGATGCTGAAGATATTTTCATTAAAACAGGAAATAGCACCAAACTTTTTAATAAATTCCTGAAAAAGATTGCATTGCAATGCAATATTGATAAAAATCTTTCAAACCATATTGCTCGTCATACATTTGGTAATATTGCTGGGGACCGAATACATCCCTTAATGTTACAAAAACTATACCGTCACAGCGATTTAAAAACTACTTTAAACTATCAAGCCAACTTTATCCACAGAGACGCCGATGATGCATTGGATAGTGTGATAAACTTTTAAATATATAGTGAACGCAGCTTGAACTTAAACAGGTCACAACGGTTGACCATAATCCTTCTTTTTTGTTGTATGAAGATTACTCACATAGCCAGAAATTGGCATGGTCCTTTTCCTCTCTAATTCACGTCCTTTCTCAACAAAATTTCGCGCGGCCAGTTTCCAGTCTTTAATTGGTAGTCCTCTACTTAATTTCCAATCCCTCTCTTGGTAATACTCATAATATTTTTTTCCTTCATCAGCAGTCCAGTTATTTGTTTTAAAAAAAAGTAAAACTTCTAAAATATTAAATGGCCTTGCCAGGCCTGCCAGTTTATTTTTGTTTAAATATGTTTTTTGTTTATAAGAAGATACCATATTTTGGACTGGTTCTGGGACTCTCTTAGCCAATTTTTGGACTGGTTGGGTATAAAAAATGGCCATCCTGATTACCGAACCTCTCCTGGGATCATAAGAAGGATAATACTGTAGGTAACCCCATTCATTCAAATCTCTAACCATATTATGATAGGTTGTTTTTGATTTGATCTTTGCCCGTTCCATGGTCAATTCCCTATTGATGGTTATTGTGTTCTTAAAATACTCGCGGTTCCAAATATGAAAGAATGCCAGGTACAAGGTGATGTGTCCCTGTTTGATCCGGGGGTCATTATTGAAGTGCTCAAGGGCTTCATTGAGTTGGGTGATGTAATTTACTTTTTCCATTATTTCTGAGTGTTATTGATTATTGAATCTTTTTCGCGATAACGCATCTGCCCAATCTCCTCACTCCTATTTTTTTCCAGGATCAGTTTCTTTTCGGCTGGTTCAGTCTGTTCAAATAGCGCTGACAACGTGGCGACTGTAGGCAAGGTCTGCCCTTTTTCAATGGCCTTAATTATTGCAATAATTGCATTAATCCTTTTCTTTAAATTGGCTTCAAGCGTCCTTCCGGTCGGACCAAATTTTTCCTTTGGTGAAATCTCATTGTAAAAGAAAAAATCGAGCATCGTTGCCATGGCATCGGTATGCGATTTGAAGTGTATTTTTGAAAATTCCTGAAAACGTTTTGCTGTTTCCCGCTTAAACCTGATGGTGATGAAAGAGTCCATAATATTTCGCTTTTTTGGTGAATTTGACGTAAATCCATCCCCATTTACAGGCGGTCTGAGGGCATTTGACGCAAATTGATGAAATTAAAAAAATTACATGATTTACAACAAATTGATAATCAGATAATTATACAGAAAAAGGAATATGTAACGTGGCTCTGCCCGTTACCCTCTTGCTATTCCTTTTTCGCCCCGTAAAACGGGACAAAACCTCATACAATTTGGCTAACCCCGATAGCTATCGGGAGCCAATTGCCCATTCGGAAATTTTTAATTTCCGACATGTAAAATTCAGATGGATACAGTTATCAGCGAAAGGCAATAATGGATAACTATATAAAATCATATATGCTGAATGTCAGCAGAATAAAGATATGTTTTTTTTATTGAACAACAATTAATCTTTCTGAAGAACACCTCCAAAAATTAGAATTTCTTGATTATTAATTTTAAAAATCAGCTACTGAATTTTAAGATAAAGAGATATAGATCTCGTAATATCTCTTCCTCAATTATAATTGTAAAATTGGCACGATTTTTTGTTACGATGTACAAATACAATTTACGTTTAGAATCAAATGTTGGAAACATTTAGACTGTTTTTATTTGAGCTTTTTGAAATAATTTACTTATTATATCCTGAGCGTTTTCCTTTTCATTTGATGTAGCAATACAGTTCTTTTTTAGTCTAAAATTTTAAACTTAACAATAAGAACACAAGAAACCATCATCTACTTCTCCAATTTACTTCCCATAGTGCCTATCGCTGTTACCTTTCGGATACTGCATCTAAAATTTAGATCGAGTAAGCACTTATAAAAGGGAGGCACGACCGGTTATGCAGTCTGTCTCGAGCTAAATTTTAAACTTTGTGGAGAAATGGAGTAGTGATCTATTGTATAAGCGGACGCTATTCCAAAGTTGACAAAACTCGATCTCGAGAAAAGATTATAAAAATATTGACCGAATCTTTATACGTTAAATGCAAAAACTTTGGAATTGGATCCAAGACTTTTTTAATGAAGCGCTTTGCCCATAATGGAGCTTTTTGCGGATGGAGTGGCAATGTGACTGAGTGCGCTATTATAACAAATCATTTCATTTTAAACGGTACATAAACGGATATAACTTTAGAGCCGTAGACTGCGATGGAGTCTAAACCCTTTCTTATATTTTTCAAAATGAAATATAAATAGAACATTCAAAAATGGCATATTCTAAAATTAATAATGAAAGTCGATATCCAATGTGATGAAGTAAAATCTTAGTATGTTAGGAAAGCTGTTGGGTATAATTTAAAAAAAAAGACTACCCCAGTAGAGATAGCCTTTTAAGGTTTTGAAGACTAATTCAAAGTAATGTAAAAAAAAGCTTTATAGGCAATAATGCTAAATCAACAGGTTATATCACTGTTATATTTTTATCTCCTCCTGATTTCTCGCAACTAATAAATAATCGGTATACATTGATAAACCTTCCAACTCTTTATCAAGTTCAATGACATTAAAATCATCAGTAATTTGTTTATATATTGACTTATGATATTCCTTCCAAGGAATCTTATCCTTTACCTCAAACAATGTCACTGTTTCTTTAAAACCTTTAGCCCATTGTTCAGAATTTTCATGTAAAACCAAACCTGTTAAGGTATTAAATGATTGTTCAGATTTTAAAAATTTAGCCAATCGTGGATTATCGTCGTATATTGCTTTAAGATAAGTATGATCTCTACCCACAAGGAATAAAAAATTATTTTCATCTGATCCATTGATGTGGTTTACTAAATTAACTTTTATATCTTCCTCTCTTGTTCCTCCAAAACCTGTTGACTTATTATTTATGAGTTGATGAATTATTTTCATGTCATTTGTGGAAATAACGTCTTCAAAATTTTTCAAACTCTTAATCAATAAACTTTTAGTATTTTTAACAAAAAGCTTTCCTTCTTCTGATGGATGATCTATAGTATACGTTTTAAAAAACTTCTCATCTTTAATGACAGCTAATAACGAATCAATTGACTTTGTAAGCCCTTCTTTTTGATAGGGTTGAAGGATACTATATAAGGTGTAACCAAAAGTTCGGGTTCGATCAAAATCAACACCTACAACTTCCAGAGGCTTTTCCAACGTCTTATTGAATTCAAAAATTTCTCTCCACGCTTCTTTCCAACCTTCATAGAAGCCGCCATATATCGTATATCCAAGTAGAGATTCATTCCCTGTTGCTAAGTATTTGTTGTAGAAATAGGCTTCAGCGGGTCCGAATTCAATAAACAGGGTTCTTAATCCAGTTTTCTCATTAAATGACTTTATAAGGTGCGGATATATGTTTGTAGCTACTGACGATGAATGATTTTCGCCTAACAATAATAAGTTCTGTCCTTCTTGATCAAAAAATGTATCGAAATATTTATGGTTATTTATTTTGACCTGAGAGTAACAACTACCAATTGCAAAAAAGCAAATGATAGCTATGAAAATTTGTATGCGCATGGATTATAGATTATGTTTTTTAAATAATTCTACCAACATTGGATCTGATGGAAAAGGAGCCGTTGCGTCAACTATTTTACCTTCTGGGTCTAAGAAAATAAACCTTGGGATCATTTTAATATTATATGTTTGAGAAAGAATATCATTAGTTTCTTTTTTGGCAATTAATTGAACACCTGTAAGGTTTTTATCCTCAACAAAATTAAGCCACTTTTGATGGTCTTTTTCCTTATCAAAAGAAACACTCACAAACTGAATGTTCTTATCATGGTATTCTTTTTCAAGCCTTTGAAGGCTCGGAATTTCCTTTATGCAAGGCCCACACCATGTTGCCCATAAATCAATGTATGTGTATTTTCCTTTAAATTCATTTAAAGCCACACTAGCGCCTAGGGTATTTTCAAATTTCACATTAGGAGCTTCACTCCCTTCAAGCATGCCCTCAAGATGTTTGTATTTGTCTTTAACAATTTTAGACATTTCCGGATACCTACTAGAACCATCAAATTCAGAATAAATACGATTGGAGAAATCACTACGCAATGAATACGCCATATACTCATATCTTACTTTTTCTGGAAGCTCTCCTTCTAGCCAATCATAGAATTCTTTAGCATTAGGATCATTAGAAAAAGCCAGCTCATATTTTTTCTTCAAAATGCCTTGAATATTATAAAAATAACCAAGACCGTTCTCTGCTATAGAACTTTCAATTGCAACATCCTTCAAAAAACCATAATAATCAGCAGGTAAATTGAGTTCTTTATCCTTGTTATATAATTCATAAATGCTAGGATAATTGACTTTAGCACTAACCATTGAAGAATAATTATTAGTTTCGTAAAAGCTCACCAAAGAAGGGCTTAAGCTATGAGACGATTTAAAATCATTTAGGAAGGTCATTTTTTCTTCATAAAGTTTATCGGCATTCTGTTTAAAATCATCTGGTTCTCTTTGACTTACGTCATACCAGTTCTTCAAATATTTGTGCTTATAATCATTAAAAGTTTGCTCTTCTTTAATTGCGAATAAAATGTCATCATCAGCTGTACCTGAAAAAGCGAGCGAATTTTTGATGTCCATCGCATCCAGATCCATAAATATACTATCGCCCGGCTTAAGAAACAGGTAAACCATTTTAAAATCAAAAGTTCCCGTTTTCATAGTGGTATCTATACCAGCTATAGTAGTATATGCGAATTCTTCTGTCATTGATTCTTTACCAAAAGAAAACCACCCCTTTAAAGGACTATCCGCTTTTAATTTCAATTTGAATTTACCTACAGAATCAAAATCAACAGGTTCAGTGGTCAAATCTTTTAAGAATTCATATTCATAATAAGAAAAGTTTATTGTAGTATCTTTTATGTTCTTTACTTGTCCAACGAGAATAATTTCATCGCTCCTATGTTTTTTTTTAGAAGCCTCCTGATCATTACAACTGAGCGCAGTACAAAATATTAGGGCTAAGAATATTGGGTACTTTAATTTTAAATAGTTCATAGTTGATTTAATTATTTTTTGGGTTGAAAGTGCTTTCTTGCCAATTTCTATTAACGATAGTTAGATCAATACCTTCCTGTTTGAACATAGCATTAACTAGGTCATATTTGCTTTTAATTTGGGGATAAAGATTGAGAATACTATCCCTAGTTTGTGGAGGTGTCGTTGCAGCCCAGGCCGCATATAAATCAAAATCTTGCTGATTGGATTTTATCAAATTTTGGTTGCTGCTAAGGAATCCTTTTTCATAGGCTTGATCTAAAGAATTTACCTGCCAATAATAAACACGGGCATCTGTATTAATCTCAACAAATGGTGCGTAGAAAGAATTGGAGTTAACTGCATCATTCCTTAAAATGTTGGAAAGACCATAATAAAAAGTTTGTTTAAGTTTCACACTATCCAATCCAACATTTCTTAAGCTTCCCACTGTTAAATCTCCATTTGAATTGTACCAAATTTTCGAGATATATTCATAGCTATTGAAAGCACTAGTGCCAGCAATCAAATCATTTTTAAAAAGATAGAAATTTCTTGGTACTATATGTAACTTATTATTTGGCAAACCATTTATGAATTCCTTCTCAATCATATCAATGTAAATGAGCGCAGCCGTAGTATCTGCAGCTATTCTATCAGCTGATATATTTAAACCTTCTTCTGACACCAAATCTTTGTACATTCTTGGGTCAGAGACGTCCGTATATACTACAATACCATAATCATTGTATAATTTGAGAATTCTATTGCTTAACAATGTCCCTGGAACTATATTCCCGGGCAGTTCATTAGGGACAACATAATCAGCTTCCAATGATGCTTCACTACTGCAAGAGACCATATACATGGTTACACCTAGAAGTATGGTTAAACGGATTGTTTTTAAAATATTTTTCATAATCTTATTCTTTTATCTTGGATTTCTTTGCATTGAAGGATTATAGTCTAGTTCTATTTGAGGAATCTGTAAGATGTATCTCGGATCATTTTCAGAAAGAGTGTAAGTTTCGTTATCGTAAGTATGAGTAATTTCAGGCATACCATATCTTCTCAAATCGTACCATCTATGAAACTCTCCAAAGAGCTCTCTTCTCCTTTCATCCTTTACCACCTGCACAACTTTTTCTTGGGTATCATAAGTCGTCGTAGAATATTTATAATAATCAGACTCAAGTATAAAAGATGCATCAAACTTTGTCTTTCTAATAGTGTTTAAATCCTCCAGTGCATTATCAGGCTGACCCAACAAGGCATATGCTTCTGCTCGGTTAAGAAACGCCTCTTCAACTCTAAAACCTCTTGTAGGCTCTCCTAGACGATTTGGAAATGGTCTAAACTTAAAATACACCCTGCCTAAAGATCCCTTTACATAAGTGAAGTAGTATAATCTCAAATCCCCTGGTTCATAGAGAGAAATTAAATCATCAGAGATAGCCAATGCTCCTGGAATATGAACATAATAATACATCTCATTAGATCCGTACTTAAATAATACGTTGTCATTGGCGTCATTGAAATAATGGACTCCTTGACCATAGCCCCAACGTGTTTGAGCAAATTCCATAGAATTATTAGATATGTCAAAAAGATTGTTATTCAAGCTAATAGTTCGGTCAGCATAGGAAATAACATCTTCATATTTCTTCTGATAAAGAGCCACTCGAGAAGCTAGCAAATTAGCTGATACGGGTGTTAGTTTAAACTTTGAAGTAATTCTTTGATCATTGTTTGTCATTAATTGAATGCCCATTTCTAAATCGGCATTAATTTGATCATAAATCTCCTGCACAGAATTACGTGTATACGACTCTGATTTGACCGTTGGATCTAATTTTAAAGGAACCCCTAAATCAATACTTGCCGTGCTTTCATTATAGGGCGCAGCATATAAATTTATCAACTTGAAATAAGAAAATGCCCTGAGCGCCATAGCTTCGCCTTTAGTGTAGGCAATAGCTGCAGCATTACCATTAGCGTCCTCAACGTTATCTACGACCACATTGGCATAATAAATTGCTTTGTAAAGATTTTTCCAAGCTTGGTCATAGCCATTAAACATTGAATTATGCTCATGGGTACTCTCAAAAGTAAATGGATGTAAAGGATACTCTCCCCGATCAGTGTTTAGGTATCTAATGTCCTGATCATCGGTCATCATCTCAACGTAATAATCCAATGCAACTATGGTCCCGTAATCTTTAGTTGTTGGGTACCCATAATTTAACAATTCAACATAATCACTAATAGTTTCAGGCTTCAATTTATTTTGAGGCTCTTCTTCTAAAGCTTTGTCACAGGATGAAAAAGCCATAAGTATCAAAAAGGAAAATTTTATATATATAGATTTCATAGTATTCAGTTTTTAAATTAAAAGGTCACATTAAAACTCAACATATAAGATGTTGGCAGCGGCAATGATTTATAAGGAAATGTTTCAGGATCATATCCATCCAGGCCTTTGTCTGCAAACAGAAATAAATTATTGCCTTCCAATTGTACATATGCTCTAGAAAACTTAAGTGCTCTAAGAATACTTTCCGATAAATTGTACTGTAAAGTCACATTGCTTAACCTTAAGAAATCACCTTTTACTACACGTATATCACTTTTATTCCAATAGGTTTTGTGGTTGTTTTGACCTGTTTCATTTTTAAGATGTGGAATATTTGTTGAATTTTCATCACCCGGTTCCCTCCATGCATTGAGAAGTTCTTTATTTAAGTTTTGATCTGGAGAATACATCCATGAAGCTAGTATCTCCTCCTTTCTAAAATAATTGCCAAAACCGTATGTTAACAGTGCTGAAAGTTTAAAGTTTTTGTATTCAAATAAATTGCTTACCCCCCCCTGATATGGCGCCTCAATTGGACCATTATAAACCAGATCATCAACTCCAAATTCTAAATCTCTCTTAGCGGTTGTTGTTTCTCCATTAGCCAAATTGAAATGGGCAACACCCTCTTCGTCAAGGTGACTATAGCTAACAGAGTATAATGAATTTAAAGGTTTACCAACAATTGCAGCATCTGGTTTATATGGGAATGGCGATAGCATTCTAGATACATTAGGATCAATATTTACTTTTTTGACTTCATTCTTATTATAAGCAAAGTTTACCGTAGTACTCCAATTGAAATTAGGTTTTGGAGCTCTAATATTTCTAGTTGTCAACCCGAATTCAATTCCTTTGTTTGACACATCAGCAAAGTTGATTGGTAACGTAGAAAAACCATTTACCTCTGAAATTCTGGTATATGTGATTAAATCTTCACTAAGTCGGTCATAAATATCAATGGCTCCTAGAACTCTGTTATTAAATAAAACAAAGTCTAAACCTATATTTGTACTGTAAGTTTTTTCCCATCTCAAGTCTGGATTGGCAGGAGAGGAAATCGTTAATAGATCTAAATCTGACCAGTAAGCCGGGTTTAGGAAAGATGCCACAATTTGTGGTGTGCTTTCCGAGTTGGTAGAACCTTGTAATCCATAAGACCCGCGTAAAGACAAGTTGTCAAAAACACTTTCTTTCATAAATTCTTCCTCAATAATGTTCCATCTTCCAGAAACTGACCAAGCAGGCTCCCATCTATATTTAGGACTAGAACCAAAAAGATTTGATCCATCGTACCTTATATTACCATTGATCACATATTTGTCATAAATGGAATAGGTCAATACACCAAAATAAGAAGCAGACTTCGTTTTATAATCACGAATTTGCAAGTACGGTGCACCAGCCAATTCTTCTCCTATATTTTCACTTGTGGAAATGACCCTTCCTCTATCATGGAGATACCCCCACCCCACGGTATTATCTCCTCGATAATTGTTTACACGATATTCTCCACCTCCGTAGAATTGCAAAAAATGAACATCAGTCTCAATTGGCGTGTACTCTAGAGCCATACGCGTCATATAATAGTCTTGGAAATTTGAATTTGAAAAAATCACACCTCCTCTGGGTAGATTACTATCTGCTGGAGCAGGTTCTCCAAAATTAGACCTTCTTATTCCTGCCACTTGATTGGTGTTTTCAGTATAATAGGTTTCATTTAACTGGCTGCTCTTAGTATAGTTAACAACGCCAAAGACCTTTAAATTATTCAGAATATCAAAATCTAATGAAATTCTTGAGCTTGTGCTATTAGTATTTGCTTCTTGGTTAGAGTTAGAATATTCGTTCATTATATTGAACAAATAAAAATCACTATGCCCTCTATACATGTTAGGGCTTCCATCGGTATTATAAAGAGGAAACGTTCTACTTGTATTTATTGCGTAATCAAAAGGATTTGGTGTCGATCTCGTAAAATTTGATATCCCTGCTGGCACGTAACTGTAAGGATAGGAACTTCTATTAGTTGTGAATGTAGAAAGATAAAACTCTAAATTAAATTTATCTGATAATTGGGTGTTCAACTTTACAGAACCATTATACCTCTGGTTTTTAGTAAGAATGTCTGTACCATCCTGATTAAGATATGATAATGAAGCATAATAATTAACACTTTTGCTTCCTCCAGACACGTTGAAACTAGTTGTTGTTCCTACGGCGTCCCGAAACAATTCTTTAAACCAATCCGTGTTATATGTTTGTGCTAACCTTACTTCATCTCCAAATTGTTGCCAATTTTGTAAATCTCTGTTTTTATAGCGGGCATAAGCTCCTGCGAGACCTACAGAATTAACGTTGGCGTCAGAGTTATAATACTGCAATCCCGAATCAAAATAAAATTGCTCAATGTCAATTCTCTCCTTTGAGTTCATCAAGTTAAAATCATTGTATCGGGGTCTTTGAGTCACGCTTGTCCCTACATTGATATTAATAACAGGCTTTCCTTCCCGACCACGTTTAGTGGTGAGCACAATGACACCTCCTGCAGCACGCACACCGTAAATAGCAGATGCTGAGGCATCTTTTAAAACAGTTATTGATTCTATATCTTGGGGATTAATTCCGGAGATTGAATTACCAATACGGTTTACTAAATCAGGTGTATTCAGTTCCGCAGGGGTTAATGGCACGGGATCTTCTAATACGACACCATCAACAACCCATAAAGGCGAAGTATTTCCTGTTAAAGTAGATGTGCCTCTAATTTTCACTATGGGTACAGCTCCGACTTCGCCAGAACTTTTCACAACGGACAGGCCTGGAATTTGACCTTGTATTAAATTGTCAATTTGAGGATTCCAAGCAGGAATATCCTTGGTTTTGACTGTGCTAATAGCACCAGTACTCTTTTTCTCTATGATAGTGTTATAGCCAGTTAAAATGACCTCAGTTAAAGAGGCTACATCAGGAACCATCTTAACATTAATTGTTAATTCGCTCTTCACTTCCAAGGCCTGAGTTTCAAATCCTATTGAAGAGAACGTTAAAAAATCACCCTTTTCCACTTTAATAGAGTAATTTCCATCAAAATCAGTGGAGGTACCCTTGTTGGTGTTTTTCACTAAAACGGTAACCCCAGGGAGTGGCATATCATTTTCGTCAGTGACTCTTCCTTCAATAGGTTGTTGAACATTGGAGTTTTCTTTATTGTTGACTATTATAATTGTATTTGTTCCTGAAATTTCGAATTTATAGTCATTATTTGAAAGGCTTTGTCTTAGCAAGTCTGAAACCAAAACCTCCCCCTCAGTTAGATTAATTGTAGGTGCATCTTTAAACAGGCTTCGAGGATAAATAAACTCATAATCCGTCTGATTCTTTATAATTTTAAAGACTTGATCTATAGTTACGATCTGATCTTTATAGATGGTAACTTTTTCTTGGGAGAAGGTGTTTTCTGCAGTAAAACTAAAAACAGTTGTACAGAGTAAGAAAATAAAGGTTCTCATAAGTGTAAGGGATAGTCGTCTTTTAAAAGACAAACAGGTGGTGACTAATTTAATTTCCATAAATTTGCAAGGTGTTAGTTAGACATTAGTTTAATTTTCAAGCTAGAGGGACGAAGTGAGACATCGGGAAATGATTAGCTTCGTTCTCTCTTTTTTATTTTAAAATCACATTTCTATCGCTTATTTCATAACTTTTAATACTGCCGACACTTTTAATGTTCTTGAGAATACTCTCGATACTCCTGTCTTTATAAAGAACACCTACAAACTCTACGTTTTCGATGTCTTTATTCTTAAATTCAACATTCATATTATACCATCTAGATAAAACAGTCATAATTTCTTTTAAAGATTTATCTTCAAAACTGAAAACTCCATCTCTCCAAGAAACTTCATTGTAAACATTCACATTAGAAATTTGTGCTGTGTTATCCAAAACATTATAAGCGTATTGTTGATCTGGCTGCAAAGTTTGGCTATTATCAGAATGTAAAACCAAAACTTTACCTTCAACCAATGTTGTATAAATGGTTGCTTCATCTTTATAAGCCTTCACATTGAACTGGGTTCCAACAACTTCAACCTTCTGACCTCGAGAAAATACTTGAAAAACGTCACCATTGTGCAACGAACTAGGCGATACTTCAAAATATGCCTCTCCATATACGAGTTCAACTTTACGAGAAGTTCCTTCAATAAAATTGATAGGATATTTTAATTGGCTTTCTGAATTGAGCCATACTGTAGTGTTATCAGATAATTTGACTACAAACTGACCACCTCTTGGAATGGTCAAATAGTTATATTGAATGACATTGTTGGTGACAACACTTTGAGAATCGACTGCATTATAAACAATTTCGTCACCGTTGCTGCTGATATTTTGACTTTCATATAAGGTGCCTTTTTCTAATAAAACGATGGAACCGTTCTCTAAAGTCAAAGTGGCCTTATTGGTGCCAATTTGAATATTATTTTCAACTACCTTTAGATCTTTTGTTCCACTTGGGACGTCACGATTTAGAACGCTATAAGCAATAAAACCTCCTATTAAAATCACAGCCGCGTACTTTAATAGATTTGCATTAAAAACAGATAAAACCTTCTTTCTTTTAAAGCTTCCAATACCTAGCTTTTTCTGGATATTATTGTAGATTTTTTCTTCTACAACTCCCCTATCTTCATCTTGATTTTCCCAAGTGTTGATTTCCTGATGGCTTTGGAAAAAATTTAGAAGTGCCTTAATCTCCTTCATATTGGCTTTTCCAGACAACAATTGCTCTATAAGAATTAGGAACTTTCTTTTATTATTTATGTTCATTTTTTTCTTTCAAAGGGGTCATACATAATAATGACGAAAAAAAACACTTGAACACCTGCTCAATAGCTAAAAAAATTAATTATGGTAATGGTAGAGAATAAAAATGATATATGAAGTAGTTGATATAGAACTCAAAGAGCCTCTTAAAATCTTAAGAGCTTTTGTTATATGACCTTCAACGGTACGTGGAGAAATATTTAATTTGCTGGCGATTTCTTTATGACTGAGATCCTCATTCCTACTTAAATTAAAAACAATTCGGCACTTTTCCGGAAGTTCGCTTATAATGGTCTCAAGGTATTCATGAAGTTCCTTGTCCATTAGTTTGGTTTCGGGATTAGATGTCTGTATGCGTTCATTAAAGTTCTCCAACAAATCAACTGTAATAGCAGATTTGTTTTTTCGGAAATAATCATATGTTTTATATATGGCACTTGTATAGAGATAACTTTTTAAAGACACCTTTATGTCAAGTCTTTCGCGATTTCTCCAGATTTTCACAAAAACATCCTGCACAATATCTTCGCTGATTTGTTTGTTATTGACAAGATTATATACCGCAAAATACATTAATTCCCAATGTTCCTTATAGACTGAGGCTAATGCAGATTCATCATTGTTGTTTAGACGATGAATTAAATCTCTTTCTTTTAGACTAAGTTTAGAAGACATGAATAGAAGTTTATGTGAACGAAGTTAAAAAAATTAACGTATTTGTAACATTAAACACAAAAAAACCTATTTATTTAGATAAAGCTTGTGGTTTTCAAGAGTTCAAATTTTTAAAAAAAATTGAAATAAATGTCCAGTTTATTTAGTAAAAAACTGCGCGTTTTAAAGAAGGCAAACAACTTTCATTTATCATCTATTATATTTTAGGATAATCATTTTTAAAAGCTGTTTTAAGGTTATTTGGAAAACCGACCGCACGGTTTAAAGTATTCAAAATGCACAAACTAATAGTTTGTGTATAGTAAATTTTTTAAACATACCTTTTAGAGAAAAAAAGTAAAGTTTAAATAAATCTAGCCTATTGAGTTTCTATTGCTTTTGATTAAAATAGTCCATCTACCACCGAAGCTGACTTCGTCAAAGTCATTATTAAATGAATAGGATACTATTCATGACCAGCAGTTGCGGTTCAGAAAACTGGAAATTTTGATGATAGAATCCAACTCAAAAAAATAATGTCGTCCGGCTAAAACTATAGTAACCACAGCGCATTATGACAAACATAATTAGCCCAAAATACATTTGTTAATTTACAACTCTTTCGGAAGTTTTAGGTCTTTATATGCAAACAACATTTTAAATTAATTTTCTAATTCTTCCAAAGAAAAATTAAAACTATATAATTCCATTGGATGAATACCAAGACCTTTTGCAATAGGTAAGATTGTTGTGATTTTAGGTTCATTCTCATCAGCAAGGATTCTATAAATAGCTTTATTTTCAATGTTCCCAATTGAGGCAATAGTGGCGATATCTCGGTCACTTTCTTCAATTAATTTTCTTAAATGTTCACTGAATGCTTTTCGATATCCTTTTCTCCACTCTTTCATTAGCACAATATCCACCCAAACGATCGAAAAAAATTGTCAAGTTTGACACTTTTAAATAATTTTTCTTATATTTACTCCATATTAATATATTTGCGATACTTCTTAAAGTAAAATATTAGAAGCATTCGTTTTGAATCTCGCCTTTGGAAACTGGTAATTTTTAGGAAACGAGAGGATAAGTGAAATGCTCACGACCCGGGGCGTGGGCTCACTTATTGTTTCCAGGTATACCAGTACCTCAAAGGCATAAGTTGAGTCTTCACGTCCTTTTTGTTTGTATAAAAAAGGTCATGCTTCTCTACTTTTTTCAAAGCACCTTCTCTTTATAAATCATAAGAACTCGCTTTAGTAATTAAATATGAATCCAATTTAATTCTGGTGGAGGCTACCACCCATTTAAATGAGGTCTTATGGTGCACACTAATTTTGAACAATTAAAAAACGGCTGTCATGCAGCCTTTGCGGAAATCCATGCCCAATACAGTAGGCGTATCTTCTGGGTGGGCAAGCGAATGATCAACGATGATTTTGTTGTGGAATCATTGGTCCAGGATACTTTTTTAAAGTTGTGGATCCATATGGACCGTATTGAAACGCCTGAGCATATTTTCTTTTTTCTCCGGTTCGTGATGAAAAGGGAATGTATCTCCTATTATACACGGCCGAGAAACAGGTTTTTCAGAAAAGTCAATTCGTTAGAGTCCTATGACAATTTCCAGGACTATCTGGCGGGATACGATCCCATCCATGACACTGAAAATCTCAATGTCCAAAAATATGAACAGGCTAATTTCGATCGCATTAAAAAAATACTGCCCCTACTCAATGCGGAAAAACGACACTTGATCGATCTCTGTTTAAAATACGGCTTTCAATATAAACCCATTTCGAAACTCATGGGAACCAGCATTACCGAAACCAGCAACAAGGTAAAAATGGCCATTAGGGATATCCGGAGCATCATTAATCAGGGGAACCTGTTGGAATCCACAAAAAAACCAAGAAATATAGTGAAAATCCAAGGATCAATAACCGAGGCTCAAAAGCATATATTGGAACTCCGCTGTGAGGAAAAGCATTCCTTTGAGACCATTGCAACCGCGCTCAACCTTTCCCAAAAGGTAGTGCACCGAGAATTCCTGACGGCGTATAAATTACTACAGGAGAAACACCAACAACAATCACAATTTGCTTGATATGGAAAAGACCACACTAAAACTAACGCGAAAAATCCAGCTCTTGGTAGACCTCCCCACCAAGGAAGAACGAAAGGCGGCACTGGATATGCTCTACCAATGGCAGAACAGATGCTTTAGGGCAGCTAACCTTATCGTTACCCATCTGTATGTACAGGAAATGATCAAGGAGTTCTTTTATCTATCGGAAGGCATAAAGTACAAACTGACTGATGAAAAAAAAGACGAATCCGGCATCTTGCAACGTTCGCGAATCAACACCACCTATCGTGTGGTATCAGACCGCTTTAAGGGTGAAGTCCCCACAAACATATTATCAAATCTGAGTAATACCTTGCTTGCCTCCTTTAATAAAAATAGACCGGAATATTGGAGTGGCGAACGTTCCCTACAAAACTTCAGACGGGACATGGCATTTCCATTTGGCAAGGAGTGTATTAGTAAGTTGACGTTTGATGCCGAAAGAAATGCGTTCTGCTTTAGGTTGTTCCAGATTCCTTTTCGCACCTATTTAGGGAAGGATCATAGTGACAAACGGAAACTGCTCGAACGTGTCATAAAAGGAGAGACCAAACTTTGTATGTCACACATCAAACTGAAGGATGGCAAAATTTTCTGGCTCCCAATCTTCGAGATTGAGAAGGAAAACCACGTCCTAAAAGCGGAGGTAATTGCAGAGGCCTCATTGTCCATAGAATATCCCATTGTCGTAAAGGCCAATAACACCAAGCTTACCATTGGCACCAAAGAAGAGTTTCTGTACAGGAGGCTAGCCATACAGGCAGCCCAGAATAGAGCACAGGTTGGAGCCGCCTTTTCCAGATCGGGCAAAGGAATCAAAAGAAAATTAAAGGCCGTGGATAGGCTCAGTGACGCAGAAAGTAAATATGTCCGCCATCGTATACATGTTTATAGCAGACGGCTGATCGACTTTTGCATAAAGAATCAGGCAGGAACACTCCTAATATTAAATCTTGAGGACCAGGTTGAATTAGCTAAAGAGGAAGCGTTTGTATTAAGGAATTGGAGCTATTATGACTTGATGGCCAAAATAAAATACAAGGCTGAAAAAGCTGGTATTGAAATTATTGTCGATTGACAAATTATATAACGAGGGTGCTTGTAAACCCGTAGGGTGAGGTCATTGGCACTCACTGAATGCGTAAAGCATATACAACGCGTGGGCTCACTTTTTATGATAAGCCTGAACTAATGATTTAACAAAAAATTACGGATTTATTATTCGTTATCAGAGGGACGATACGAAATAATCGTATTTTCCCAAATGGAATCTCATGGGCGTGAGCAGGAAACCCGTTTTGCTCTCGACTTGAACCATCTTGTGCCCACATTTTGCATCATCTGAACCCTCCAGAATATAACGTCAAGTGGGCATACTAATTATGGTATGTTTTCTTTGTAATAATTTACTTATTATATCCTGAGCGTTTTCCTTTTATGGTACTGCTGAATTTCGCTTTTTCTTTAGCCCTCCAATATAATCCTAACAACGAGAACACAACAAACTATCATCTACATCTCCAATTTACTTCCCATAGTGCCTATCGCTGTTACCTTACGGATACTACATCCAAAATTTCGATCGAGTAAGGACTTATAAAAGGGAGGCACGACCGGTTATGCAGTCTGTCTCGAGCTAAATTTTAAACTTTGTGGAGAAATGGAATGGTGATCTCTTGTTAAGCGGACGCTATTCCAAAGTTGACCAATCTCAATTGCGAGAAATCATTATTAAAATACTGACCGAATCTTTATACGGAAAATCCTAAACTTTGGAATTGGGTCCAAGACTTTTTTAATGAAGCGCTTTGCCCGTAATGGAGCTTTTCGCGAAATGGAGTGGCAATGGGCTGAAAGGACCAAACGCTAAATCGAAAAATTTATGGAAGGTATGGAGCAGACTTGAATTCAAAGTTGATTTGACAATGTATTTCGATCAGTTGCCAAAAAATCTTGGGAAATACCAGAAATACATTTTTCTCTTCGGAAGGCAGAATCCTGCTTGGTTCTTTAACGCATACTAAAAATCCTTAGAAGATATTATTTCCTATAATTATCTTAATTTATGGATATGCTCTCAATTCTTTTTATATGAATTCCAATTCAATAACATGGTCAGTAATTTAAACTAGCCAAAATGGCTTACCATATAACCTCATTATTGGCCATTCAAGAATATTTTCATAAGGATATTCCTTAATGGCATTTCTTATCATTTGTTGATTTGCCTTGCCCAATAATAATTTACAGCATAATTCAAATACCTTAGATTCTTTATTTCTATTTAAAACTTCTACAATTTGGATCTCTGCTTTATCGGACATAGGAATATTCCTATGTCTAACTATTTGGTAAAAATTGACCAAAGCTATATCCTTATGGATTTGGTCAGGAGCGGTGTGATAATAAGATTGTGCAAAATCCTTCACCCTATCCCAATTTATTTTGCCTTCAATACCCAAATGTATTAAATCCAGTAAATGTTCTTCAGAATTAGTAAAAAAATTAGATGCTTGTTCATTTCTTTGTTGAATACTTCTAATTAAAATATTTAAATTATTTTCTCCAATGCCAAAAGTTTTTATTTTCAAATTCAAGTCATCTGATAATCCACTTTTATTGAATCCTTTCAAGTCTCTGTCTAATTGATAAACCCATTCAAAAAAAGCAATAGAAAGATTCTCATCACTGTTCCATTTATCAGCAAAATTGTCGGGATCCTCTCCGAATTTCGGAATGTCTGCAGGATTTCGAATGAGCCATTTCTCATTTTCATAATCCAATATATTATCAACCTCTAAATATCCATATCTAACTAAAAATTTATGCCTCTTCTTTACGTAATTAATAAAATCTTGTATTGTATTAAGTATGTTATTGCTTTTATTTACTTTGGTCGTTATTGTCGTAATTATTATAGAAATTGGCCGATTGTCCTTTTTTGAAAAACCAACATCTCGATGACGTTTCATTATTTGAATAGCACGTTGTAATGCAGTCCTGATTAACTGTTTAGGCACATTTTCAACTGTTGAAAATAATTCCCTATTAGATTCGAATATTGCCCTTTTTTCAGTTTGAATAAATTCTGTAGAATAAACATTCTTTGATTTAAACCAGTAATAGTAGCCTTTAGGATTACATGTCGACCAAGTATATCTATTATTTTCTTGGTTGGTAATATCAATTTTGTATGCTACATCACTATTCGATGGCAATGCTGGCAAAATATCAATATGAAATCCAGGACGCCCCTCTTCAGAAGCGTATTTAATAGTCCAGCATCTTCTACCTTCATCATCAAGCATTCTTTTATAATCGCTATTTTCTTTTAATCTATTGCCAATATCATTTTTTAAAACTTTTGCATATTTTGACGGATTAATTTTAGTAAGTTCACATACTTGATCAATATCAAATTCTCCATCTTTATCATCCTTATATGGACGAACTACGGTGCCTAATCTAAATGAACCTTGTAAGTATACGTCTGGATGGCACCCAGACTCGTAAGTTCCGCCTTTTAACCAATTTTTTGTACTATTAAACCGTTCCTGAGCTTTCTTAAAATCTGAGGGTGATATATCCAAATACTGTGAGATTTGATGTAAAATTTCTTCTTCCATAAAGTTAATTTTAATAAAAATGGCTCTTTAATATGTGACTACCCTTTTCATGAAACTCTACCATAGCTAATTCTGCAAAATTCTTTATCCTTTGAGGTCTTTTCTCATCCATTTCAATATAATCATCCTCACATAGAATTACATTAATGCGATCGTATACAAAATTAGGGTTATCAATTTCTGTCTTGTCTATACCTTGGTGTAAGAGACTAATATAATTTTCTACCAACTGTGACTGGCTTTGCATAAATAAATCTATCAATCTTTTTCTGCCATTTTTTACCATCCAATAATAGAGACCCCATTTTTTTCTCTCTGAGTCCCCTTCAGTGAATTTTTTATAACCAGTGCCTATGGATAAAACCTCCAAATCCTTTAAATCCTTTCCAAATGCTTTCAATCCTTCAATCACGCCAATTAAAGTAGGATTATTCGCCATTATACCACCATCTACTTTATTATTAAATGGTCTATGCATGCCATCTAAATCTAAATATTCAGAAGAGTAAGGATCAAAATATGTTGGAGCCGCTGATGTTGCCATTGCAGCCTTGTAGGCCGGGATATGTAAATCTCTTTTAAAACTAGGATGGTAAGGAGATTTAAGAACGCTCGGATTCCCCTTAATCATATCATATATTGGAATGGCAACGTGTGTCAAACAGTCATTTAGTCTTGGGTCATCATCACCTTGAAAATATTCTTTAAATTTATTTCTGACCAAATCTTCTAATACTTCTCTTTTATGCGTAGCCCAAAAGATTTGCCTAAAAAAAGAATAGATTTTTCCTAGTTTAGAATACTTTGTCTTTCTGAATATTTTATCAGCGTTCTCTATATAAAGCTCATATATTTCTTGTGCAGGTATCCCAAGAGATAAAGCTAATGCAATAATTCCTCCTGTTGATGTGCCAGTTATTAATTGAAAATGGTCTTTAATTTTAGTTTTGCCATCATTCCTTTTAGCCAACTCTTGCTCTATCAAGGACAAATAATATGCAGGAAAGACTCCTTTGATTCCTCCTCCATCAATGGAGAGAATTTTAAATTTTTCGTTATTCATCCTTAAAAATTTTATCTAATGTTTCATTTGGATACTCATTATGTCCACCACCATACCATTTCCCTTCAGCTAACCAAAGCTCGTAATAATATAACCATTCACTCGCCCAAGGAATGATTGTATTTACAATTCTCATATTTGGCTTCCATTCCCGTTTTGAAGGCGAATACAAGCATAACTTTTGCTTGTCCGAATCATAAACATGTGGTAGTTTTTTTCTGTTCGGTGCTAATTTTAGAATTTTGTCAATTACATAGACTTCAGTGTATAAATTCCTTTTGTAAATAATCTTTATTTTATATTTTTCACTTAAGGGTGTTGGCTGCAATTCTATAGATATTTCAAAACTATTCCAGCTTTTCTTTAGAACCTTTGTAT
The DNA here is from genome assembly GCF_016469035.1 of Gelidibacter salicanalis. GTDB lineage: Bacteria > Bacteroidota > Bacteroidia > Flavobacteriales > Flavobacteriaceae > Gelidibacter > Gelidibacter salicanalis_A. The sequence continues at coordinate 61,626 of NZ_JAEHJZ010000035.1, forward strand.
TTGGGAAAGCCTGCTTTAATATTTGCAGTTGTAGATAAGCAGGCATTCCAAAATGTTTTTTCTTTCTTCTGAAGAATTTACTTGCCATCTTTCCCCTCAAAATTGTGTTCTAGCACTTTCGAACCTACAGCACCTAAAAAACCTGTTTCTGTTGCCATTTTTCTACGACCCACATTTCTCTCCATAGTACTTACTTTACCATAATTAGCAAAAGCTTTATTGGTTACTGTTTTCCCATACATATCAGACATAGACTCACTTATATTTTGCAAACCTACACCCTGACTATTTCGAAGAATCTTTAGGTCTTCCTCAAGTTTGTCTAGCCATAAATAAAAATAGTCTTCTTTTTGTTTCACAAAACTCCACTTATCAGCGAAATTTTCTCCTGCATTATCCTCACTTGGCATATTAACTGGATTAGCAACCCATTTTTCCAATTTACCGGTTTCTGGATTTTCTCTTTCCTCAATTAAACCTCTCATTTTCATGACAATATTCGTGTACGCATCAATGATGTTTTCACTTTTGTCATATGCTCTACTCGCTAAGGTTGTTATGATTATTGAAATAGGCTTATTCTCACTATCGAATTTCTCTGAAGAAAACATAATATCTCTATGTCTTTTCAAAAGTTGAACTACCCTTTGCAACGGTAATTTTTCAGACTCAAAAACCCTAATTGGATCCACGGACTCCTTTAAACTAAAAATTCGTTCACTGCTCAATAAAGCCTTTTCAAAAAACCATTTTGCATACCCGAAAGGATTGCTTTTTAGCCAATTTTCTACATCTCTATCTGTGTTATAACCATTTTTTTCCCTGTCAGTGATTCTCATAGCCAAATTGTCTGTATCCAAACCGCTTCCTGTTCCGAAACTCTTTTCTAAGAGTATGGTTAGTCCTTCGTCTGCAAAAGAGGGTAAAATGTCCATATGATAACCAGCCGCATCAGCATATTTCAAAGTCCAACATCTTCTACCACCTTCCTCATAATATTCCTTATCGTCGTATTCCATTAACATATAGTCATATGTGCCGTGTTCTTTAAGTCTATTACCAATAGACTGTTTTAAATCCCTTTGACTCCACGAATCTGGCTTTCTGTTTAATCTACATACTAAGTCTACATCAATGTCACCATCTTCACAGATTGGTTTTATCAATGTTCCCAACATAAAAGACCCCTGAGGTATAATTTTAGGACTAAATTCTTTGAGTGGTGAGGTTTCATCTGCTAACCAATTACCTACCGTTTCGTAGCTTTTTACTACCTCTTCATATTGTGTTCTAGAAATATCAAGCTCTTTACCTAATCCTTTTAAAATCTTGCTAATTTCGGTTTTATATACAATTTCCATATCTTATCCTTTTGATTTTTTAGGGTCCATCGATCTCGGGTAGGTACGTTCTTCTTGAAAACCTCCTGAATTTTTGTGGATCTTGAGAGAACCACCACCTTGATTTTGAATAAAATCTCTTGCAGTTTTAATAGCCTCTGGCTTGTTTGCATCAATAACTTTAGAAGCGCGCTGCGCATTCTCTTTCTTTAGTTTGTACACGCCATCATCGTGTACTAAATGAAAATTCTTCATTTAATTTAGTTTTAATTTTGTAACAACGATTACGGACGTAATTACTTAAACCGCGAAAGAAATCTGGATATTTTGTGAAAAGAATCTTTGGTGTTATATTTGCACCATAAAATAATGAGTAGTACTCTTTGCGTTTTACTACTCACTTGATTTAAAAAGTCCTTCCGGTCGAATGTTGGGACTTTTTTCATGCTTAACAATGAGGCAATTAACTTTCCATATTGTTAAAATTATCTTAAATTGACAAGGTGTCATAATTAGCTATCTAAAAAATGTCAAATACAGATTAACGGTTTTAAAAACGCGATAACTTACATTTCATTTCCACGTATGTCGCTGACATATTTACAGTTAGGCAGCTTCATTATTTCCATACATCGAATTATTCTGAACATTGGTTTCTTGATTGCGCCATTCTTTTTTGCCTGACTGAATGATTTTAATTCCTGTAAAACCTAAAGTATTGCGCTCATCATCAACTGGATAGTTACTTATTAAAATACCGAACTGATACGGATTCTTTTTAAAGAAGATGTTTCCAAAATCGCTCTCTAAATTACAATTCCAGTTACGGTACACACGATTGCTGGTTTCATTATAGCCAGAAGCAATACGTACGGTCACACCTTTTTGCTTAAAGCGTGTTCCTTTTGTAGAAACATCGTAAAATGTCGATTCAAAATAATCTAGTAAACGGTGGTAGGCGCTGTCATCAATAAACGATAATGTTTCGCGTCCTGCTTCTGTAATTAGCTGGTTATAGCCAAGTGTCTCTATATGCTCTATGGGCGTAAAAGCACCTTCGGATTGCCCTTTAACGAATTTTGTATGAGTGCTCAAACCTTTCACATTACTATTAAATAATTGGTTGCGCCACTCATCATCCGCGAAAATCTCCCAATCTTGTTCAAATAGCGCATAATGCTCCAGTAAGGCTTTACTTGCCATAAGTTTGAAGTCACGATTTCTATGGTAGCCACAAAAACGTCCTGTAATTCCTTGCGCACCATTTGCCAATTGCTTGTCTCTAGGTTCTATTCCAAAACGAACTTTTTCTTTGATCATACCTAGATCCTTACCAGCGGTTAGTGCCTGTACAATTATAAGAACCACACGTTGTCCTCGTTTTAGAATGAGATCTGAAATTTCTTTAATGCCTTCATTAATGCTATAGTCGCAAGTAACGTCTGAACCAATGACTATAATGGAGCATTGATTGTTATATTTCTTTTTTAGCAACCTTCTTAATTCAGTGGCTCTCGTCGTATTTGATTCCCTAATAATACCTAATCCATTCTCGAAAGTATTCAGATGCCTAACATATTCTTCGGTTTTTGGATGAACCGAATACACTTCTTCGCCTTTCACTTCTTGTACTTGCACTGGTCTAAACCCATCTGGAATATCTTCAATAATACCGTCTTCTAACATTTCTGAGATCCCATAATATTCAGGAGATCGCACACCAACAATGACATCTACATCGGTAGCTCCGGTAAATTGTGCGTCTAAAATATCATAAGGAGTCGCGCTTACAGCTAACAATTTGATATCCGGCATACGATAGCGTAATTCAGAAAAAAATGCAGATTCGAATGAAGACTCCATTCCTGAACCATATTGATCCTCGTCGCGAACGATTAACTGTACGTCATACTCGTTCACAACTTTATGAGGGTTTGGATGGTTAAAAAAATCGCTCATCTTCATAACTTTTAACGTTGATGGCTTCATTTCTCTTGTCACACAGTCGTAATATTCTTGTTGCAGTACACGGCAGTTTTGCTCGTACAAATCTGTATCACGCATACTAGTGACAAAAAGAATAGACTCGTACTCTTTAATTATGCCGATTGCTGGTAAAACATAGTTACATAAAAAATAGATGGTTCCAGACTTACCACTTTGCATCGATGCAACGAAGGCCATATTTTGGTGCCCTTCCTTTACTGAAAGCCCAATACGGAGTGCGTTGATAATTTGATTTGGGAAGATTCCTGTTCGTCTCGAATTATGCAAAGTATCCACAATATTATCTTGTAGAGATTGTGGTGCATCTAATTGCTGGATTAGTGTTTCTATCTCAGCGTCCCAAAAATTTTGATAAGCAGTCATACGTACAGTATTTTAGATTAATACTGCAATACTAAGACTTAACTATGCGGTGTAATTGCACAGTTAAGAATTTTCAGGAAGCTACTGTTTAATTCGCCTTATTAAAATCGCCTACTATTTTAAAGATCAAATCGGCTTGTTGCGTTGTGAATACACCATCAATGCCCATGGAGTGATAATTTTTAAAAGGAGAATCATATAACTTGCTTGGCTCTATTTTTCCGTTGGTGGTGAGGAATTTCTTGATGGTATCCAAAAACTCTATCTGAATGGCATTAAATTGATAGTCATTAATGAATTGAGCAAAAGCACTATCGACCTTCTCTGGACTTAAGCCCATTAACGATACAATGAATGTCACAAGGCTAAACTGTGAACCCAATTCCTTTTCGATTGCTTCTTTATCAATGCCGCCTGAAAACAACATGTCTTCTAAAGCTTTGAGTTCGCTTTCGGTAATGGGTTCTCCTTTGCGAATTCTTGTAATCGTGATGTGATTTTCGTTATCTCGTATCAATTGCTCTAAACGATGGACATTGATCTGGAATGGCGATACGGCATATACTTCGCCTGTCTCATTTGAGTGATGACTTGTTTTTATGCCTTCTTCTAATATATAATCTGCAAAATCTGTGGTTACGTAACGCTGATCTACGGGATCTATATACTTTACCAATTCGCGCACTCCTTTTCTTAATTTCTCAAGATGCACGATGCCATCCACTTTCCAAAAGTCTTCTTCCAGTGGCATTTTGATGATGTCTTCCTTTGCTTTGACGGCAGGAATGGTCGTTTTCTTCAATAGTTTTTTGGAGGTTGACGCAATCTTGGAAATAGGAATTATAAAACTATTGACATATTCCTCGCTATTGGGAGTTTCTAGTCGTTTTGTGATCAATGTATATAATAACTTGTCATAGTATCGTGCCAAGTCGGTATCGCCTTGCTGTGGCTTTACTAGGGTTGCCAGTTCCTCTTCAATGCGCTTGATATCACGTTTAGATAAGTGATTCCAGATCTCGCGGTTATCATTACCAAACTCATGGACTATTTCCAATTTCATTTTGACATCGAACCTTTCAAGATTCAGTGTGGCAATTTCCCGATGCAAACCATCTAATAATTCAGTTTTGAAATCCTGTAATGACGTGTCATCTTTGAATTGAGGACTTTTTAAATATTCTGCAAGTTGCAAGCGCAGGCTGAATAAAATTTCGGTCAAACTCTTTTGAGCACTTGCATCAATACCTTTTGGATTTTCTTCAAAAAACTCAAAGTTTCCGCAGAGATCAAAAATCAAGAAATGCGATTTATCCTCCCCTACACCAAATAGATCGGGACGTAAACGCGAACCTCTCCCAATCATCTGCCAGAACTTAGCATAGGATTTTACAGGCTTATAGAATACCAGATTTACGCAACTTGGCGCATCAATCCCGGTATCCATCATATCTACCGAAATGGCTATTTGCGGTAAACGTTCTTTTTCTTCATCGCAAAACCGATTGATAAACTCTTTGGCTTTGGGTTCATTATGTGTAATAACTTTGACATAGTCATTACCAAACAGCTCTTTATCAAGTTCCATAAAGGTATCTTTAAGAAACTGTGCATGTTTTTGATTTTTGGCAAAAATGATGGTTTTACCCAACTCGTCCCCTCCTCTTTTTTTAATACCATGATCTAAAACATATTTTAGAGTTTCGATGGCTGTTGGCTTATTAAACAACCAACTATTTAACTCTGATGCCGAAATCCACTCGTTCCCTGTGGCTTCTTCGCCATCTAATATTTCATCTTCAAACTCTTCCTTCTCTTCCTCGGACAGCTCGCTGTACTTGATGCCGTGGGTTAAAAACTGAGTCGGTAAGGTAATTGTTCTGTATGGCGACAAATGCCTATTTGCTACTGCTTCGTCAAAAGTGTAAGCATCTGTTGGCGACTGGTCAGCCAAGCCAAACATCTGGTAGGTATTCCTATCTATTCTATCGATAGGTGTTGCGGTCAATCCTAAAAACAAGGCGTCGAAGTACTCGAAAATCGCTTGGTACTTTTTATAAATAGAACGGTGTGCCTCATCAATAATAATTAAATCGAAATGACCAACGCCATAAAAACGTGCTTCATCATCACGACTGCCATCGATTAATCCCATCATGGTTTGATAGGTCGAAAAAGCAAAACGCGCATCAGGATTGTCTTTTTCTTCTAATAAATTCACACTGGTATGTTCAGGTAAAAGCTTCACAAAGTTACGTTTGGCCTGATCAACAAGGCTGGTTCTATCGGCCAAAAACAAGACACGTTTTGCCCAATTACATTCTAACATGACTTTTGAAAATGCAATAGATACTCTAGTTTTACCTGTTCCTGTGGCAAGTACTAATAAGGCACCTCTATTGGTGCCAATCAGTTTGCCTGTGGTTTTATCGGTACCAGCGAAATGCTCTGCGATACTTTTAATGGATCGCATTTGGTAGGATCGCCCCGCAATATCCGTATCGATTGGCGCCAAGCGGATATCTTTACGATGTGTACGCCGGAACATGGCCGTCTGTAATTCGGCTTTGGTATAAAAACCATGAACTGGTCGTGATTGCTTGTAAAACTGATCGTCCCACAAGTAAGTTTCATAACCATTACTGTAATACATGATGGGGCGACGTCCGTGCATTTTCTCCAAACTATCTGCATAAAGCTGTGCTTGGTTTTCGCCTATGGTAACGCTTTCTAAAGTCCGTTTAGCTTCTATGAGCGCCAATGGCAATCCGTCATCATCCCAAAGCACATAATCCACATAGCCCGTCTCAGAGACGTTGGTAGATTTTGGCATGTACTGCACTTTGTATTCCTTATCGTTAATGCCATTTAAATCCCAACCCGCTTCACGCAAAGCGAGATCTATGATATATTTACGGGTTTCAGCTTCGTTACGCGGATGATGCACCTCATCGGCCGTATTGGCTTCTACTTTATTGGCTTGTAATTGTGCTTGTAAATCGTCTATCTGCTTTTTGAAGAGTTCGTTTTCATAAGCAAGCAATTGTCGTTCTTCTTCTTTAGCTACTAATTGTGCTTGATAGGTATTGAGTTCCTTATCAAGTTGGATTTGTAATTGTTGGATTTGTCTTTTAGAAAGTGCATTGGCACCTTCTCTAGGAATTATTTCGAAATCAAAAATACCAGTATCCTCATAATCTTCCTGCGCATAAGATCTACCAAACCATTTGGCATAATAAAATAAAGCTTCAATAGCATTGTGGGCATCTGCGTCATTTACAGGTTTGTTGTGTGATGCCAAATTTCCAACTTTACGAATAATATGAAGGTCATTATACAGTTTATGGTTGAACTGTTCTTTAAACTGTGTTTGCACCATGAGACTGTTTAAGCTGGTATCATAAGGTGTTTCTAGTTCGGCATCATTGGCATACATCCAATTGATGGCTTCTTCCAATGCCATGCGACTATAGACCAATGAGGTACGCGGGTCTGTAATGACCGATTGTTCTGCCTTAACCGCTCTGTCAAAAAAAGTGGCAAACTCGTTTTTAAGAAACTGGAAATTCGAATTCATAAACTCTAAAATGCTAAATGGTTCTAAATCTAATCAATTTATAGTGAATACTCCTACAGTTAATTCCTTATAAAGTTCTAGGATCTAAAGGTTTTTACACGTCCTGAAAGTTTTCGGGATCACAAATTCAACAGCTCCTGAGAATACCGCTTTAAATTATTTACTAGAAATTTCATGAATGTAGCGGACTTTTAGTCTGGTTAAATATCTTCCACAGTTTCTTCCACAGTTCTCACTAATATTAATACCGACATTTATCATGTCGATTATCATGTCGGTTATCCTGTCATTTGTACCGACGTTTCTTCCGAACCTTACTCCTATAGTTTCCATGACATTTACCCTGACATTTATCCTGACACTTATCCTGTGATTTCTACCGACGTTTTTATTCTCTATTTATCAACTACTTGCCAATATCCTCCTTTATTTGGGCCTATTCGTTTTAATTTTCCTTGCTTTTTTAATTTATCTATGTGATACTCTATTCCTCGTCTGGTAATAAGAGTATGAGTTTCAAGTTTTTTAACAGTAATAATTGGCGTTTCTTTCATGAGCCTTAAAATAGTCTCCACAGTTTCTTCCACAGTTTTCATTGACATTTACCCTGACATTTTACCCTGACATTTTCATTCACTAGTTATCAATCACTTGCCAAAAACCACTTTTGTCTGGTCCTATTCGTTCAAGTCTATTTTGCTTTCTCAATTTTGAAATAGTTCTATAAACAGTTCTTTCCGAAACCTTTAATTCGTTGGCTAGCTCAGGGATTGTTATATGCTTATTTTCGATCATAAACTGAATAATTTTCCTTGACATTACCCCTGACGTTTCTTCCGAACCTTCTTCCGAACCTTTTATAGAAGAATCTTCATTCATTTCTTCTATAGGAATTACGATTTTAAATACGTCGCCTTCTGTAAAAGTAGGTACTGCCCCTGGGGTATAAAGTTTAAGTAATTTGTAAGTATTGCGCACACCAGAACCTAATTCATCCACCCAACCAATTTCTTTAAAGAATTTGGCGATGATGGGATTTTTAGGAAATGGGGAAAAGTTGGCAGGATCTATCGCTCCGCTACCGTGTGGCTTATTCCAATTTTCGGTGCGCACTTGGTTTGCTTCAATAATCAACTTTGCAGGAAAGGGATTGGTATATTCTCTATGCACCAATACATTCCCTATAATCTCTCTAAACAGATGATCACGCAGATTCACTCGTTGCCCGTTAATTATTGTAAACTTTTCGGGGAGGTGTTTTGCGATGAATGCCATTAAGCGCTCATAACTCTCAATGATATTTGTACGCACATCGTCACGATCGTCATAGCGGTCGGTGTTTGTTACACGCTGGATCGCGTCTGTTTTATGATGGGGCAATACGTTTTGAATGCAAACATCTGTGCCAAAAAGCAAGACAGCAGCAAGCGTATAACCTTCATTACCCGTTTTCATATCCCGCTTAAACAGTCCTGCCGAACGCAATAACTCTTCATTATCCATCTCCAACCATGGGTGCGTGGGTTGCTGGCTTCTCGCCAGATTTCTTACTTTATCAAAAAGGCTTGGTTTGAAATCTGATATTTGAACAAAGGGAAATACTTGATTTTCTGAATAGCTATTCTGCTTGGACAAGTATAACTGAGCCACCAGATCTGAGTTTTTTGAAATATTAAAATCGCCATCCTGGTTGCGATCAAATATTTTTCCTCGCGTAGCGTGCACCTGCGAACTTTCTGGTACATAAACGACAATAAGCTTTTTGCCTTCTATCGTAACAACCTCAGGCGACAGGTAATATGGCGGATTTAAACGCTCTGGATTATTAGCACTGGTCACAATATTGTCTAAAATATTTTGTACTTGACTTTCTTGTACGCCAGTGATTGTTTTATCATCATTTACTCCTAAAATGAGATACCCACCACTACGATTTAAAAACCCACAAACAGAATCAAAAGCGTCTTTGTTAAGACCAATACTCGCCACTTTGAACTCAACTTGAGTCCCTTCTCCCTGATTTATTAAATTTTGCAGTCTTGTTTCTGTCATAATTTATAAAGATACCATTGTATCCGCGCTTTCAGCATCTCAAAATATTCGTTGCCGTTTATGCGATGATTAAGTCATTTAATCGTTTCAAATCTTCAATTTTTTGAAGCTATTGTTTTTCTAAGCTTTTTTACTTTACTCTCCTCTATTTTTTTAATAGCGTTGACCATCAAAACATGGAATCTAGCCCAGCTTTTTCTCGATTGCTTTTTGATACTATTTCCTCCATTAAATTCATAGAAAGATACATTCGCTTTTTCAACATAACTCAAGTAATTCCCCCAATCATAACGATACGTTTTAGTTTTACCATTATAAATCTGTCGTCTTTTAGCTCCTTTGTATGTAAAACGTTTGAACAATGAACTTTTATAAATTTCATCATCGGTAGTATGTGCATTGATAGCTAAAGAAGAAGCTCTTTTAAAAGCACGCTTCATAGACCGATTAAATTTTGAATAACCAGCGGTTTTAATTAAAACACGTTGTCCGTCATATTCAAAACCTAAATACTCTAAAGCTTTATTTTTTTCTTTATTTGTGACTTCATCAACTTCATAACCTTTAAACTGACCTGCCTGTTGTTGAAAATGATAGACTTTCGTTTTTTCAGGTTGTATTTCAAGCTTTACTTTGTTTGCAACTAACGCACGTAAATGATCAATAGCTTCTTGTTGTTTTTCTCTTGGAACTACAATGACTAGGTCATCACTATACCTCTGGTAAAAGCCTTTAACATCATCACTATCTATAAAGTTTTGAACTTCTTGATCAAAATCTAACATATAAATATTAGCTAGTGTAGCACTCAACGCAGTTCCTTGAGGAATCCCTTCAGTTCTTGTAGATTTAGATATTAAGTTGACACTGTTTTTTAAAAACTCATCCTTATCACAGTATGCGATAGCGTTATTTTCTTTTAAAAAACGCTTATGCTTAATTGCTTTCTGTTTTAGCTTAGGCGTCTTTGGATCGTTTTCCGTTCTCGTTTTAACCCATATTCGATCTTTATAATTTCTGAACAGCAAGTCTTCATTTACATATCTCATATCAATTAGAGATTTATAAACCCTAAAATGATCATCAGGAAGTGTGTTTGAGCCATCCCAAACTTCTGACCATTTTTGTTTGAGTATTTTGTGATCTAAGTTATCAAAGAACTTAGTAATATCGGCAACGATAACAGTAAGATCCTCATCTTCCTTATCCTTTATAAATTGAAACGTTTCTAAAGCAAAATCAACATTACATTTGTTCTTCCCCTGTTTGCCTTCAATTTCAATTTTACGATAGGCTACTACAGCCTTATCAAAAGTTTTCGATTTTAATAATGTGTTATATCTATCAGAAAGCAGGTAACTGTAATAGGAATAAATTTGAGCATCAAAATGACTTGCAAAGAATATTTCACGAGCTTTAGGTCTTATTGCCTTAACCCGAGTTCTTTTTTTACTTTTCTTATTAAGTAAACCTGTTGTATTTGCTCTAAATTTTCTTTGAAAAATAGTACGGTGTAAAAATGGGAGAAAACCATGTCTTTCAATTTTATTAGCATCCGTGATGTAGTTCTCCAATTTAGAGGTGTCTTTACGCTCTAATGGAAAACCTATATGAGGATACTTTTTAAATTTTATCCAAGGATGTTCTTCTTCTTTTTTCATTTTAAAAATAAGGGTCGAGATTAGCTAGTAGCAGGCTTGTGATTGAACAATGCTCTATCGACACTTTCACCAGTTATGGTTATAATGTCGCTACACTTTTCAGGTATAGAAATTGTGTATATTACCCTAACAGCCATAAAGATAACTGTAGAAATAATGAAAGACAACTTCAAACTGAAACACCTAACAACCATATTACTAGCTGTCTTGTCTCTAGGTAAGCAGATAATCGCGCCCTCTATTGACATTGGTATTCAGTACTCACTTAACGTATGTCTTAAGTGATTGCATTCGTGCGAAACGTTCTTCTCGGCCACTCGACCCTATGTTATAAAATTAACAATATAACTCAATTTAATCTTTTGAATATTTAGTATTATACTAATTACTGCACCAACTCCCCTTTAAAAGCCTTCTGCAACAAACAATTAAATAAATTTTCACTTTCTTTTAGCTCTTGTTGTGCTAATTCTTTTTGCCGTTCTATCAATGCTATTTTTTCTGCGAATTGGTTTTGGAGTGCGATTTGAGGAACTATAATTTCAAATGTCTCTAATTGCTCTTTAGTAATTGACTCTCTTGTTGCTGCATTACTTGAACCTACACCTATAAATTTCACTTTACTATTTGGGGAAATTATTAAGTGTAATAGAAAAACGGGGTTTAATATATTTTTCTTACTTCTTAAAATAGAAACGTGCTGATTTACTCTTGCCGGCAAAATTTCATCGGGAACTATTGCGCATCTTGCAACGGACGCACCAGTTATATTTATTAGCACGTCATCCTTCTTGATTGTAACGTTTTTTAATTTTGCTGCTTGGTCTTCATTGATAAGTGCTAAATCTTTTAGTTTAAATTTATTGTCGTGAATATTTAAACTTCTTATTAATGACATACCTTCTTTTTCATAGGCCTCCTTTCCTCCTCTAGGTGTTGCGCCGCTTCCAATTTTCGTAGTGAGTTTCTTTAAATTTAAGGTGTTCCAATTCATTTGATTAATCACTGGATCCCCAAACATCTCCAAAAATATAGACTGGGCTAGCAAGTCGTATTCTGTGAGTAGTTGTTTGGTTTTATCACGTAAGGCTGCGGCATCGTCTAAAATTTGGGCGATGTTTTGTTGGGTTTTTAGCGGTAGGAGGGGGATTTCTAAAGAACCCAATCTCTTTTTAGTAATTCTTCTTCTAGTAGTTCCTGTACTTTGCCTATCAATCTCACTTCTATTAAATGGGCTATTAATCATATAAGCTAGATAAGGTGTACAGACATCTTTAGTTGGCCGGATAATGCAAACATCGACTGCTGTAACAAACTTCTCTGTCCCTTCTAAAGGAAAAATACAACATCTCCCTAACGGGTCGGGCATTCTTGCTACGAGAATATCTCCTTTTTCTAAAAACGTACATCTTAATTTATTAGCGGTTTCTTTATTCATAAACCTCGCAGATTTATTTATAAAGAACCCATCCCCAATATCAGCAAGTTGAATTAATCGTATTTTGCCTTCTGGATCTTGATCTTTTGATTCTATCCAATCTCCATCTTGAAATAGCCCATCTTTTAAAATATTAGACAATTTATCTTTAACCATTAAGCTTGAATTTGTTTCATTAATAAACCTCTCTCTTCATTGAGCTTTCTCAACCGTTCCATAATTATCTCTGGCTCATCATACTCCACCTCCTCATAAACTATCTCTTTATAGCGGTTGATGGACAAATCCCAATCGTTGGCTTTGATTTCTTTAAATGGCACTAAAAAGGATTGGTCGGTACGTTTGCGTTGGGCTTCGGTAGATTGCTTCGGGTATTTTAATGAGGCAAAACGTTTGATGATATCGGGTAAATTAAACTTGTCGTGTAAGTTTTTAAGGTCTTCGACTGCGCTCAGACCGTCCTCGATATCGCCAAAAGAGAAGGCTTCAAAAACATCGGCATCTACCAATAAGTTACGTTTTTGATCTAAAGATTTTCCGTCTGCTAGCATATCGTAAAACCATACGTTGTCAGTCCCGCCATTATCGGTTTTGATAAATATGATAATGGCAGTACTCACTCCAGAATAGGGTTGAAAAATACCACTTGGTAAGGAAATTACGGCTTCCAGTTTATGGTTGGCTACAATTTCTTCACGGATGCTTGTGTACGCTTTTCCACTCCCAAACATCACACCGTCTGGTACAATTACAGCCGCACGTCCCCCTTTTTTGAGTTGGCGTAACATTAATGCTAAAAATAGGAGTTCGGTTTTTGTGGTATCGGTTACATTACGCAGTCCTGGGGCAATGCTCTCTTTGTCAATGGTACCTTTAAATGGTGGGTTCGCCAAAATCAAAGTATAGGCATCGCTGATGTCATTGTCTTTACTTATGGCATCCACATCGATGATATTAGGTTCTTCCACACCATGTAAGAATAAGTTCATAGACGCAATACGCAACATGGTGGCGTCGAACTCGCTGCCACTAAACATGTCTTTATTGATATGTTCACGATGTTTGTCCAGCTCCGTAACATCGTAGTGTTTGTCAATATATTCTTTAGCCGCCACTAAAAAACCTGCCGTTCCTGCTGCAGGATCCGAAATGGTATCTTCTAAAGTGGGCTGCATCATTTGAACCATCATCTTGATGATATGGCGTGGGGTTCTAAACTGACCTGCTGTGCCACCACCTTCTAATTTAGAAAGAAGATATTCGTAAATATCGCCTTTTATGTCTTGGTTGGACATATCCAGTCGCTCCAATTTTTCCATAACTTGGTCTAAGACGGCTGGCTTAGAAATGCCAAAAGTGGCACCTTTCATATAGGTACTGAACAGGCTTTTTTCACTTCCTAATGAGCGGATGAATGGAAAAATGCCATCGACCGTATTACTGAAAATGGCATGTCGTTCATTAACGTCCATTTCCTTTAAATTCTTCCATCGGAAATCTTGTTGGTCAGCTCCAAAAATGGGTGTAAATTCTTTGTTCAAACGTTTTGACATGCGCTCATTACGGGTTTCGGTCTCATCCAAATCTTTGATAAAGATGAGATAGGTCAACTGCTCAACAATGGTAATGGTATTGGATATGCCGCCCGTCCAAAAGGTATTCCAGATTTGGTCTATTTGTGATTTTAATTCTCCTGTGATCATGTATCGTAATTAGGAATTATTGCTTAAATTATTGAATTTTAGGGTCATGGTTGGATTCCCATGAGTTAACTTTTTGATGGTTAAATCGTCTGTCTTATTGTTTGCCAAACGTAAGTTATTTACAGATGACAACAATGCATCTTTGGTTTTTTGTAGATGAGTCATGGTTTTATCAATCTCATCTATAGCTGTTTTAAATTGGCGACTTGCTAAGTCATAGTTTCTTGAAAAGCCAGTTTTGAAGTCGTTTATTTTATCTTCAAAGTTAGTAATGTCGACATTTTGGTTTCGCACCAAACTTAACTCAGCTTTGTATTGTAAGGATTTCATGCCAGCATTTCTTAAAAGTGTAATGATAGGAATAAAAAACTGCGGACGTACTACATACATTTTATCATATTTGTAAGACACATCTACAATGCCGGTATTATAAAACTCGCAATCCGACTCTAACAGAGTAACTAATACGGCATACTCACAGCCTTTATCCTTCCTATCCTTATCTAGTTTTGCAAAGAAATCTTCATTTTTCTTTTTTGAAGCTGTTAGGTCGTTTTCATTCTTCATTTCAAACATAATAGAAATGATTTCATTACCGTTTTCATCAAGTTCTCTATAGATATAATCGCCTTTGGTTCCTTGAGAAGCATCGTTATCTTTTTCAAAATATGCATTTTGAAATGCCGTTGCTCTTAGCTTATTAAATTCGATTTCGCAATGTTGTTCCAAGGTCTCTCCAAGCATTTTAGTAGAGAGCTTTTGCTTATAGTCTTTTAGACGCTCTATTTCTTCCTCTTTTAGCTTGATAGCTTCATCCTTATGCTCAAGCTTGTTTTTAAATTGCTCCTTTAAAGAGCTTTCCAAAAGCGCTCTTTCAGTTTCCTTAGATTTCAAATCATTGATAAGTTGATCTCTTTCTTTTTCAATAGCGGTGACTGCATTTGAAACTTCTAATTGTCTTTGTAATTCCGCATTTTCGATCTTGGATTGTAAATCATGAATTTGTTTCTCTTTTTTTGAAACCTCCTCAATTAATTCTGATCTACTTCTATGTTTTAATGCTTCTATTTCACTCTGCTTTTCTGCTAATTTTTGTTGGAAAGCAATATTCAATTCAGACTCTTTTAGCTGAAGGGCTGCCTGCTTTTCTTTATTAGCCGACTCCAAACGATTGTTAAGCTCATCTTGAAATTGCTGGTCCCTCACCTGCTTAACAATATCTGTGTAGACACTGTCATCTACCTTAAAAACTTCTTTGCAATTTGGGCATTTTACGTTTGTGCTTGTATTCATAGCTTTAAGTATTAATGATTATGAAACAAATGTATGATTGAAGTGTGCAGAGTGATTGCAGAGTTTATTCGGTGAAAATTTCGTCTATGTATGTTCTTGTACCGTCCGGACTTGGTTTCGTTGTTACTTTTATAATTTGATCAAGCTTTAAAATGTGTTTTTCCATTTTATAATCTGGAATTTTAATTGTCTTAGTTTTATCATCTGCTTCAAAAACACCCCAGCCACTATTTTGAATTTCTATCACTTTCCCGGAAATAGAATCTATTGGCGCAGTAAACTTTCTTAGTTCCCATTTCTCTTGATTTAAATTCTTATCTGGATTATCATCTAAGAAATCTTTCATGTATTCGAGAATATCCAGTAGCAGATAAACAGTGCTCTTATAAAGGTTATGATTTTTACTTAAAGATAGATATTCATCCGCTCGTAGCTTTTTTCCGTTATCATGAGAGCCGTCCTGAGTTATATTTAACAGTCTATAAATATTCTCTGCCACCATGGGATGAATCAATTCTGCTTGATACACATAACTACTATTAAGTCCTGAAAGAAAAATACTTGAGCCATTAATTCCTCCTTCTTCCTTTCTAACTTCATCAGGTATTAATCCGATCTCATTTAATTTATCGAAAAGGGCTTCAAGAATTTTCCTCATAGGATTCAGCATATCCTGGGCTACCTCAATTTTTTCTGGATTCTCTATATCTCTAACCAATTTAAGAACCCTATTGAATTGTTTTTTACCTAAATATGCACCCGTACACATCTCAAAGGGATTAAAATATTTATACTTTAGCTTAGTTAGCTCTCTGTTCTCACAAGCATCTATCAGCATTTTAAAAAGTTCATCTTCATCTTCATCAACACCCTTGTTAAACACATGTGGAAACGCATTATTAAATTCTGGTGATGCGTATGTTGTTGCTTGTCCTGTTAGCACAAAATAGGCAATTGTATTATCCAAATCTCTAATTCTATCTTTTGTCTTATGCACCCACCATGTGTCTTCGGTTCCAGGTACATCAGTTTCATTTTCAAAAAATTTAGCATCTAATAAAACAGCGTCATACTTTGAAAGATTCGTTTCAAGTTCTCCGCAGCCTCCACTCATTGATTTGAATGGCCATAGTTGAATATCATAATCTGTAGCTGTCTTATGAACGGCAGATAGATCTTCATGCTGATCATCAATCCAAAGTACATTGTATTTTTTACTCATTTATCATAGGTATTATTGGGAAACTAAATCTAAAGATAACAGGAAATATATCCTCTTCATTTAAGGTTAACTCCCAATCTGGATTGTCAAAATATGAAGCGATTCTATTAATATCATAACCGCCTAAACCAGAGCCATTATCTACACTGCTGGTAGAAAATTTGGCAATGAATTTTTCTTTACTAAAATTTTCGGGAAAAGGCAACCCATTGTTTTTCATTTCTATAATCATTAATTCTTCTGTGACTTTTAGTTCAATTATTAAAAGATTTAATTTACTAATATTTTTGAATCCATATTTTTCTGCGTTCGAGATGATGTTATCTATTAATATTTGAAATAATGTGAGATTGGCCAATATCGCTTTTCCCTTAATTTCATCATTTGATGCTTGTTCAAAATGCAGGGTGAATTTATCTCGAGAACTTTTAAGACCTCTTAAAACTTTCTGTATGTCTTTAACCGATATAGGAGTTAATTCGTGATTTTCTAATACTAATCCTTTTTCACCCTTTTCGAGGATGGCACTAATGTGATTAATATCTTCCTTAATCTGTATAAGATCATTTATAAGACTCGTTTTGTATCGTTCTGCATATTGTTTTTTAACTTCATCAAAACCGCTAGTATCATTTGATTCGAAAAACCGAATTAAACTTTTAGCATTAGATAAAATATTTTGTCTTGGTGTGCCTAAAGAATGCTTTAATGATGCAAACTCATCAAAACTTTTAACTTCTTGTCCATGGGCTAAAGCATTTCTCTCCTTTTGAAGTACTTTGAATTTTTCAGAAAGTTCTAATATACCCTTGACCTTAGCTGTTTGCTCCTCAATAGTTGGTACATCAATCTTAATTTCAAAAAAATCGTCTCTATTTAAGGATGTTACAGCGCCAGGGTTTTGAAATGCTGCTACCTGCTTAAGAACTTTTGTCGATCTTAATTCACTAATTAAATAATGAGGGTCAACCTTAAAATTATTTGAATGTACTTTAATAGCAACCACGTCTATTCCAATAAAAATTGGCACACCCTTATATTCAAATAAGGTAGGTTTTAGAGATTTCCATCTCATAGAAATAAGAATACAATTACTGTCTATCCTATTAGAATGAAAAGGAAGCTCTCTTTCCTTTATTTCATCTAAATTTAATAGGTAGGAAACGTCATTGTCTTTAAGATTACTAGTACGAACAAATTTTCCCTTAGTTTTATTTTCATTACCAACTCTTTGTCCTCTTATTGGCTGTACTAATTCATATAGCGAAACACCATTAAAATCTTCTAAAAAATATCTTTTAATATTTAAATTATAGTGGTTTTGCCTTACTTGATCGATTGACACTTCCATAACAGTTTTGGAACGACTAAATTCATTTAAGTGATCAAGTAATCTATCTACGTCAAGATGCTTTTCTCGTTTATTTTCATTATTTAGAAAAGAGGAAGCATCAATCAGTTTAATAACTCGATTAGAAATCCTCTTTCGTGTTAAAATCATTATACATACTGGGATTCCGGTATGTTTTAAAATTCCATCAGGTAAAGAAACTATAGTTTCGATTAACCCTTCCTCAACTAAATATTCTCGAAATCTTTGCTCTTCACCACCTTTAAATAGTAATCCTTGAGAAATCACACAAGCAACTTTTCCGTCAAAATTGATAGACTTTAAACCTTTATTTATAACGTAGGTTTCTGCAGTCATTCTTTTCCTGCCAAATTGATCTGCGATAAAAGAATCAATTTTATAATTAAATGGCGGATTAGATACTATTAAGTCAAAATCTTTGAATTCCGGCCAGTTATTTATAGAATCCTCAACCCTGTAATCGATATTAAAAGTTCTGGATTTTTCTAACCTAAGTAATCTCAACTTACCTAATGCCCAAGTAGAATTATTAATTTCTTGTCCGAAATAACTTTCTGCATTATTAAGATATGTGGCAAAAGAAGCTAGTCCCGCAAAGGGGTTAAAGACTTTAGCTCTAGCTGGAATAACAATTAATTCCATAACTAAGCTACTAATTTCATTAGGCAGTAAAAATTCTCCAGAATGTTTACCCTGAATACTTATCAGCCTAAATAATAGGTTCTCAAAAACTTTATTAAATACGGACACTGGAATATTGTTCCCTATTTTATCAAACTCTTCTATCATATCTTGAATAGGCCATTCGGGGATATTATTTATGATAGGCTTATAGATATGGATGATTTCAAAGTATCTAAAATCGTCCTCTAAAGCATAGAACAATCCTTCGTAATCAACCTCCCTTTTTGTAAATTCTTTACCAATGATTCCATCATAGAATGCGGACAAAAGAAATAAATATAGATGGTATTCATCCACAGGTAAAACTTGGCGCAAATTAATTATTGATTGCCAATATTGCTCAGTTAACCTTATCACATCTCTATTTTCCATATAATTACCTTCACTCATAAACTTCAATTAATATAACTTTGCAAATTAACAAATGTAATATGCAATGTATTTGCATAGTTACAAATCATAAAATTGATTCATTGCTTTTGTCTGTTCTCGCATTTTTATTTTTAGCTCTTCTGGTTCCAATACCTCAACATCTTGGCCATAGGATAAAATCTGCTGAACCAACTCATTGTTCATAATAGTATCAAACCAAACTTGATCTTCTTTATTTTCTTCTTCGAAAAACTCTTCGTAATCCGGTTGAAATGGTTTTGTCTTGAAATACTTTTCTCTACCATTGTAAAAACGTAGAACGACTTTCACAACTTCTTCATCTGCTGGTCTTACCACACCCACCATCGTTCTAAAAAACGTATCCCAGTCCTTATCTGACTCGACATAATCCTTATCTTCAAGAACTTTAAAACCAATCAGCCTTTCATCTAATGGGATACTCCATTGCTGAATACTTTTCGAACTATTCAACCCAAATACAAACCACCTTCTGTTGTATTGTTTAAGTATATGTGGATGAAATTCAAAAACCTTCGACTCCTGATATTTGAACCCTTTATAACTAATTTGAAGTACTTCCTTTTTCTTAATGGCTAAATAAAGTGGTTTCAGATGTTGAATACCTTTATATTCTTCGTTTTGGTCGTAAAACAGGATTTTGGAGATTTCCGTTTCTTGATCTTCATCGTCCTGAAACTTGATCAAAGCTTCGGCCAGTTTATCGTACTTAGGATGATTTTCAAAACGACTTAATAACTGCTGCGCGGCATCAATTAAATATTGTTCATGACCCAATAATGGACGTTGTGCAATTGAGAATTTCTGATCGGTATATTTTAAAACACGAATATTATCGGGTAATGGTGCGCCAAAACCATTTTCTTTATCTCTAAATACTTTAAGATCATCTCGCAAAGTTCTAGTTGAAATGCCGTCCCCTGGATATAACTCGGCAATACCCTCATTCACGAAATTCAGTAATTCCTCAAAATTGAAGGACTTATTGCGAAAGCAATAGTCTAGAATATTATATCTTAAATGTGCGTGGGTGCTGTTGGCCATAATAACATTAAAGTCATCACTAAGAAGTTCTAAGAAAAGCTTTTCTAGTCAGTGATTGTATTAATCTATAAATATAGAAATCTATATTTATATAAGATTGAAATTATTGGTATTTGAAGATATGCATAGACCATTAGATTCACACTATTACTTTATGTATCGATTTCTATGGAATCTACACATATCCCAATATCGTTGTGTTAGATATAAATACATTATTATATGCAATCACATGGTTAGTCAATGTCACACTTGTGACACCACTTTTGTTCTGTTTTTCCTAACAAACATGCTCAAATATAAGAAAATAGTATCCTGTGATAATCATTTAATCCAATTAAAAAAACAATGCTGTTATTACATGATACTTAAGAAAATACAGCTTTAGAATCGTCGAAGACAGGAAACAATTTGAGGATATCGACCAAGCAAAGATTGACGAATTCAAAGGTGCTGATGGTAATTCATATGATCATCTATTAACCGCTGGAAAGTGCGTTCCTTTTTGGACTAACTACAATTTTTGATTAAACTCAACATTGGATTAATCCTTAATCCATTTAATCTGTTACTAATTAACTGCGTTTACTAACAACCCAAATGTTTATTTAAAAACAACATTATTCTGTACCTATTCTGTACCCATAGCCATAAAAAAAGCCTCTCAATTTCTTGAAAGGCTTGATTTTGCTAGTAGCGGGAACTGGACTCGAACCAGTGACCTTTGGGTTATGAGCCCAACGAGCTACCTACTGCTCTATCCCGCGATATAATTAAAGTGATTCTCTTAGCTTTTAACTTTCGGTTCATAATGCCGACTGTATCATTTTAGGACTGCAAATATAAGAGCTTTTTTCTAATTACAAAAGTTTTATTCATAAAAACTCCTAACAAATTTATGCTCGAAGTTCAACACCTAACTGCGCTAAGGGTAATCTTCTGTGGTTAAGGCCTCAAGCACTACCTATGAATTTATATTTTTATAATCTAACGTTTTTATAGTTGGAAGCCTTTCGCTACACTGACCAAAATGGTCCGTTCTTAAAGCAACGTTTAAGCTTGGTCATTTTTACTAATCCTTGTCGCCAATAAACACCAAACTCCATTGTTCGACTTTACAAAACCCTCGATGCTTCATACATTATTCCGTTAGAGCTTCAAGTTGTTAAGAAATTTGTCGCCTGTGCCATTTGTCAAATTGCTATTTTTTAGACCGTGGTGGATACCCAGATAATACCTTTGCAACGATGGCCTTAAATTGAATCTCTCTAGCCTCGGGGGTGGCAGTCACATTGTATTTACTCGTGCTGATGGCTTGCCAAAACAGGCCGGATTTAGTTTCATCAACAAATTCGAAGACAATCTCCCTATTTATTTTGGCCTGTCCTACAGGAAGCCCAATCGATACACCACCCCCAACATTTCTTCCGCTCCCGCCAACCCCTACACCTACGTTATTGCGTTGTGCTTCTTGATACTGACTACTCTGAATGTTTATGAGAAAATCTGGTGCATCTGACAAACTTAAACCCTGAGCCTGCAAACCGGAATCTAACGCATCTAAAAGTCGCTTAGAATCCAATTCACTCATGCCCGTGTCCATAGTCTCGTAATAATTGTAAGTTTTATAAGTGCCAAAATCTGTAGCGCTCTCATAATCATAGTTAACGCGCACCGTTGCACAGGAAAACACGACTAAAGAAAGCACCAATAACAAAAGTCCTTTTTTCATGATTTTTATTTTAAAGATACTAAAATTCAGAACGCCATCAAGATTATCACTATCTAATGAAGATATACCCTAAAGAGAAATTGGCTTGAAAAAGAAATTTCTAAAAGCGTTATTTACTTGGTGGCATTGTCGGTCTGACCTCAATTTTACTTGGCAAGGTACGCTCGTTCATTTTAACAAGATCAACCACCAATTCCCCTATATCTTCAATTTGAATTTTCCAAGCATCACTACTATCTGGCTCATTCCCATTAAAGTTGGTCGAAACTGATCCTGGCATTATGGTGCTTACCTTAATGTTGTGTTCTCTCAAATCTAACATCACA
Source organism: Gelidibacter salicanalis (assembly GCF_016469035.1). Lineage (GTDB taxonomy): Bacteria > Bacteroidota > Bacteroidia > Flavobacteriales > Flavobacteriaceae > Gelidibacter > Gelidibacter salicanalis_A. The sequence goes on from NZ_JAEHJZ010000035.1 coordinate 83,851, forward strand.
GATTGGGTAAAGCCTGTAACTCCAAATTTACTCGCATTGTAAGCAGAACCTCCAGCAAAAAAATTAGTGCCTGCCAAACTGGAAATGCTTATAAAATACCCTTTAGATTTTTTTAGAGCCTCAACACTCGATTTAATGGTATAAAACACTCCGGATAGGTTGGTATCTATAGTTTCTTGCCATTGTTCTGGTGTCAACTTTTCAATAGAGCCAAAGTGACCCAAACCTGCATTGGCTACTACAATATCCAGTTGTCCAAATTGTGCCAATACTTGTTTCACGGCATGTTGTTGACTGTCGTATTTTCTAACATCAGCCACAACGCCCAACGCTTTTGCAGATGATGTAGAAGCGTTTTGAAGATTTTCTGCCGCTTCCTTGGCACGAGTTTCATCTCTACTGGTAATGGCCACATTAACGCCTTCATTCATTAAACTCAATGCAACACCATAACCTATACCTGTAGTACCACCGGTAATTAAAGCAACTTTATCTTTTAAATTTTTCATTTTATCTTGGTTTTACCCAAAGTTACGAAATGAAAAAATGCAGCCTCAGATACAAGTCCTAAAATTGTATTAAAACTTCATTTAAAATGCTACTTATTTTTCTTCTGGCGCTGACTTGTCTACTGAATTGGCCAAGGCTGGGAGAAATGATTTCCTGTAGGAATGGCCACAATACCCAAACCTATAATTAAAATGAAGAATGTAAATACTTTACCCCCCACGGTAATGGGATAAACATCGCCATAACCAACGGTGGTTAAGGTAATTATTGCCCATCATAAACTATCAAAAATGGAGGCGAAATGTTCTGGTTGCGCCTGGTTTTTTAAATATAAAACTGCGCAATGACAGATGAATTTCCAAATTTTAAGTTTACTATCTATAATGAACAACCTCGACCCAAGGGTACGAGGTATCAAGTAGAAGCTCCTTTTTTATTTCGACGCAGAGCGTCGGGGAATAAAACCCAAGGATCCCGCTAAAAAGCGGGATTAGTTCAACTAACAATTTTTAATTCATTGCTTCGCAACTTTTAAAAATTGAGTTTCACTAATTTAAATGTGAGGTTTAAACATTCAACATTTTCCAAAGTTTATCTTTTAGCTCTGTAATTCCTTTTTGTGCAACAGAAGAGATAAACATATATTCGATGGGTAAGGTTTTATCAAGTTCAATTTTAAGCTCTGCTTCAAGTTCAGCATCCAGCATATCGCTTTTAGAAATGACCACAAAGCGTTCCTTATCTAACATTTCAGGATTGTAGCGACGCAATTCATCCAACAAAATTTCGTACTGTTTATGGATATCGGGAGCATCCGCTGGTACTAAAAATAGAAGTATGGAATTACGCTCAATATGTCTTAAAAAGTAATGTCCAAGCCCCTTGCCTTCTGCAGCTCCCTCAATTATCCCAGGAATATCAGCCATTACAAAAGATTGAAAATCACGATATTCAACAATCCCTAAATTGGGCTTGAGAGTTGTAAACTCATAATCGGCAATTTTTGGTTTTGCCGAGGTAATGACAGATAATAATGTCGATTTTCCTGCATTGGGAAAACCTACAAGACCTACATCGGCTAGGACTTTAAGTTCCAACAGAATGTCGCGTTCAGTTAAAGGAATACCCGGTTGTGAGTAGCGTGGCGTTTGGTTTGTTGACGTTTTAAAATGCCAGTTACCTAGCCCGCCTTTTCCACCTTCAACAATGACCTTTTCTTCACCGTTTTCAGTGATCTCAAAAATAATATCGTTGGTTTCAAAATCTCTTACTACGGTTCCCAATGGCACATCAATATAAACGTCTTCACCGTCAGCACCTGAACTTCTAGAGCCACTACCATGGCCACCATGGCCAGCTCTAATATGTTTTTTAAATTTTAAATGGTATAGTGTCCATTGGTTTTCATTGCCTCTAATAATGACATGGCCTCCACGACCACCATCACCACCGTCAGGGCCACCTTTGGTTATGAATTTTTCACGGTGCAAGTGCATAGAGCCTTTACCTCCGTTTCCGGATTGCACGTTCATTTTTACGTAATCAACAAAATTTCCTTCAGTCATGTTCACTTCCCACTATTGTGGCATTTTATGCAATGCATTGTAACAATTTCTATATAAAACGCCACAATTCATTATTCAATTAAATTTATAATCCCAAATTAAGGGTGACCAGCTCAGGAATGTACTATAATGAATCAATCACCTTAATCAATCGGTCTGTAATTTCAGAGATATTACCAACGCCATCAACCCCACAATATTTATCTTGGGCCATATAGTATTCCTTTAAAATGGCTGTCTTTTTGTAGTATTCAGTGATACGGTTTCTGATAATTTGTTCATCAGCATCATCAGGTCTACCACTCGTTTTCCCACGCCCTAATAAACGCTCTACCAAAACCTCATCATCAACCTCAAGAGCAATCATCGCATTAATTTGCGAATCTTTTGCATCCATCAACTTATCCAGAGCTTTTGCTTGGGCATTGGTTCTTGGGAAACCATCAAAAATAAATCCATTGGCACCCGCATTTTTTTCAACTTCAGCATTAAGCATATCAATAGTAACTTGATCTGGCACCAACTCCCCTTTATCCATAAAAGATTTGGCAAGCATTCCTAAAGCCGTTTTATTTTTTATATTATATCTAAACACATCACCTGTGGAAATATGTACGAGGTTATAGGTCTCCTTCAAAAAATTGGCCTGGGTTCCTTTGCCAGCACCTGGAGGTCCAAATAGGACAAAATTAGTCATGTGTTGTGTGGTTTTTAGTTGATATACTTCAGGCAGATCCCTTCCCAGTCCGTCGTAGTCCAATCCGTAACCCACAATGAATTTATTAGGAATATCAATACCGATATAATGTAGTTTAAAATCTTTTTTATACGCTTCAGGCTTATGAAATAAGGTTGCGATTATTAATTGTTTGACGTTTTCATTTTCGAAAATACGATGGATTTCCTCCAAAGTATTCCCAGAATCAATGATGTCTTCAAGAATTACAACCGTTCTACCCGTCAAGTCTTGCGTCAACCCAATCAAACGTTCAATATCCTCAGTAGATTTCACCCCTTCATAGGATGCTAACTTAATAAAGGTAACTTCACAAGGCGTTGGATATTTCTTCACAAAATCACTCACAAACATGAATGACCCATTTAAGACGCCCACAAATACAGGAACTTCATCTTTTAAATTGGCTGATACTTCATCTACCATTCTCTGTATTGCAGCATCAATTTCCTTTTCAGAAATAAACGGCTTAAAATGTAAATCGTGAAGTTTGATCAATGGTTTAGGTTTTTAAAAGATGCAAAGATACGCTTTTTGATTTAAATTTTACCTCTGAAATTTTGTGATTTGATTTACTGTTTTCAGAGTTTAACCGTACTTTTGCGTTATTAATGATCTAAATTTAACTGATTTTTCTCTGTAAGGACTCTAAACATGAATTATTTTTCTTCTCAATTTAAACTTGGTATTCTTGGTGGAGGCCAATTGGGCAAAATGTTGCTTTCAGAAACTCGAAAATTCGATATTTACACCTGCGTTCTTGACCCTAGTGACGAAGCACCCTCAAAAATCGCCTGTAATGAATTTACCAAAGGTGATTTGATGGATTATGACACGGTGTTCAATTTTGGAAAAAACGTAGATGTCCTTACCATAGAAATTGAGAATGTCAATGTCAACGCTTTGGAAGCTTTAGAGAAACTGGGCACAAAAGTATTCCCGTCTTCTCAAACCTTAAGGATTATTCAGAACAAGGCCACCCAAAAATTATTTTATGTAGACCATAAGATCCCAACCGCTGATTTTGTACGATTTGCCTATGTATCAGAAATTGAAGACGCTATTGACAATGGCGGACTCCAATTACCGTTTGTGTGGAAAGCAGCCCAGTTCGGGTATGACGGCAATGGTGTAAAGGTGGTACGAAGCAAAGCCGACTTAAAGGAATTGCAGGATGGCGAGTGTATTGCAGAAACCATGATTCCGTTTAAAAACGAACTCGCGGTTATTGTGAGTCGTAATTCAAACGGAGAAGTAAAAACCTATCCTGTGGTAGAAATGGAATTCCATCCTGAAGCCAACCAAGTAGAATATGTTATTTGCCCGGCAAGAATCAGTTTCAAAGTGGCTAAAAAGGCTCAAGAAACGGCATTAAAAGTATCTGAAGCATTCAATCATATTGGTTTATTGGCGGTAGAAATGTTTCAAACTGAAAATGATGACATTTTGGTCAATGAAGTGGCTCCAAGACCACACAATTCAGGACATCATACTATTGAATCTGGTTACACCTCACAATTTGAACAGCATTTAAGGGCTATTTTAAATCTGCCATTGGGCAAGACAGATCATAAAGTAGCAGGGGTTATGGTGAATTTAGTAGGTGCCGAAGGCTATTCTGGAGACGTACATTACGAACATATAGATAAAATCATGGCAATGGAAGGTGTAACACCTCATATTTATGGTAAAAAACAAACGCGACCGTTCCGAAAAATGGGACACGTCACCATTGTTAATGAAGACTTGAATACGGCTCGAAAAATTGCAGAAGACGTCAAGAATTTAATCAGGGTTATCAGTCTATAATGACGCATCAACTTATAGCTGAAAATCCAGATTTTAAGTTTTATAATCATTAGTGTCCGACAAAGACTTAAGACCGCTGCGCTGAAAGACATGAGACATAAGACTTGATTCGCAAACATTTGAAAATTAAGCCCATCTGATTTTCATCTTTAAGCTCAATAACTAAAACGCCCTTTAGGGCTTTAGCAAGGTGATATATTTTTAAATTTCCCTGACAGCTTGCTGCTGTTAGCAAAATCAAATTGTATAAGATTTTAATCGGACAACAATGTTTTATAATTAAAAAATTTTATGAGCAAAATAGGAATCATTATGGGAAGCAAAAGCGACATGCCAGTTATGCAAGACGCTATTGATATTTTAAAACAATTCAACATTGATGTTGAAGTGGATATTGTATCAGCTCACAGAACCCCTGAAAAATTATTCGATTATGGAAAACATGCACATACACGCGGATTTTCAGTAATTATTGCGGGTGCAGGCGGCGCCGCACATTTACCAGGAATGATAGCTTCCTTATCGCCCTTGCCAGTAATTGGGGTTCCTGTAAAAAGCAGCAACTCTATTGATGGCTGGGATTCTGTGCTATCCATTCTTCAAATGCCTGGCGGGGTCCCTGTAGCTACAGTCGCTTTAAATGGCGCTAAAAACGCGGGCATTTTGGCCGCCCAAATAATAGGAAGCTCTGATGCTCAGGTTCAGGGAAAAATTATTGCCTATAAAGAAGATTTAAAAGCTAAGGTCTTAGAATCGGCTAGAGATTTGAAATAGAAACCCCCGACAAAGCCGGGGGTTTCTTGCTATTAATCAACTAATAGAGGTTTTTTTATAAAACTTCTTTAAAACTATCCGGCAAAGGTAAAATTTATTTTCATTTAGAGCCCTAAAAACCAAGTTAATTATCAGACTGTCACTGTTTTATTGACAGCCCATTCTCACAAACATTGACCATACAATCCAAATTTATGACTATTTTAAACACACCATTTCAAACCACTTATAACACTGCTCCATTTTCTCAGATAAAGGACGACGATTTTTTACCGGCGTTCAAAATTGCGATTGAAGAGGCTAGAGCAGAAATAGATGCTATAATCCATACTGAAGCGGATGCTTCATTTGAAAACACGGTTGAAGATTTAGAATTTTCCGGACAACAATTGGATCGTATTTCCAGTATATTTTTTAATCTGAATTCGGCAGAAACCAATGATACCATTCAGAAGATTGCTCAAGACGTGTCGCCATTGCTATCAGAGTTTAGTAATGACATTACGTTAAACGAAGCTTTGTTTAAAAGAGTCAAAGCCGTTTACGACAGCCAAGACAGCTTAAATTTAACCGTTGAACAGCACACCTTGTTAGATAAACAATACAAAAGCTTTTCCCGAAATGGCGCCAACCTTCCAGAAGATAAAAAACAACGCCTCAGAGCTATTGACAAGGAATTAAGCCAACTACAATTAAAATTTGGCGAAAATGTGTTGGCAGAAACCAATAACTTTGAAATGCTCATCACCAATAAGGAGGAGCTTTCAGGATTGCCAGAAGGCGTCATGGAAGCCGCAAAGCAATTGGCAGAAAGCAAAGAGAAGGAAGGCTGGATGTTTACTTTAGACTATCCTAGCTATATTCCATTTATGACTTATGCGGATAATAGAGCGCTCAGAAAAAAGCTCGCTATTGCTGCAGGAAAAAAAGCATTTAAGGGCGATGCCTTAGATAATCAAGACAACGTTTTACAAATTGCCAAATTACGTTTTGAACGCGCCCAATTGTTAGGCTACAAAACCCACGCTCATTTTGTATTGGAAGAGCGCATGGCAAAAACGCCACAAAAAGTTGAAGAATTTTTAGAAGAATTAGCGGTAAAGGCTAAACCCGCCGCCTTAACTGAATTTAAGGAACTTCAAGAATTTGCGAAAGAATTGAACGGGATAAGTGATCTCCAAAAATGGGACTCCGCCTATTATGCTGAAAAATTGAAACAAAAACGTTTTGATTTGGATGACGAGAAGCTCAAACCGTATTTCAAACTTGAAAACGTTATAGACGGCGCCTTTAAAGTCGCTCAAAAATTGTTTGGGTTAGAATTTGAAGAAATCACCACTATTGATAAATATCACGAGGAAGTCCTTACCTATAAAGTCGCCGATGCTGAAGGCGAATTGGTATCAATTTTTTATGCTGATTTTTTCCCAAGACCAGGAAAGCGTAATGGCGCGTGGATGACCGTGTACAAGCCTCAATTTATAAAAGACAACAAAAAAGAACGCCCACACATTTCTATAGTGTGCAATTTCACAAAACCTACCAAGACCAAGCCATCACTATTGACTTTTAATGAAGTGACTACCTTATTTCATGAATTTGGACATGCCCTTCACGGCATGTTAGCCAACACTACCTACCCAAGTTTGTCGGGAACAAGCGTTTTTTGGGATTTTGTGGAATTACCAAGTCAAGTGTTTGAAAATTGGTGTTATGAAAAAGAAGCATTGGAGTTATTTGCTACCCACTACCAAACTGGAGAACTAATCCCTATGGACTTGGTCAAAAAAATAAAAGATTCTTCGGCCTTTCATGAAGGCATGCAAACCTTGCGTCAATTGAGTTTTGGTCTTTTGGATATGAGTTGGCACGGCACGGATCCAACAGCAATCACCGATGTTAAATCGTACGAATTGAAAGCTTTTGAAGGCACTCAATTATTTCCAGATGTGAAAGAAAACTGCATGAGCACGTCATTTTCCCATATTTTCCAAGGAGGTTATTCTTCCGGATATTACAGCTATAAATGGGCTGAAGTTTTAGATGCTGACGCATTTGAGTTCTTTAAGGAAAAAGGTGTTTTTGATAAAGAAGTGGCTACTAAATTTAAAGATCATGTGCTCTCCCAAGGTGGCATTGAAGATCCAATGGTGCTTTATAAACGATTTAGAGGGAAAGAACCACAACCGGAAGCCTTATTAAGACGCGCCGGACTGATTGAAAAATAGGCCAATTTAAATGAAGAAAAATTTTGATATATAAGACGTAAAAAAATTAATTATGGTCACTCATGCTATGATGAATTTGCTCAATAATTAGGAATTATTTACCTACTTTTGATACAAACTGCTATAGAAACAGATGTCAGAACATCCAATCAACCCAAATAAGTGGATTGAACTTTACTCAGATTATCTCTTTAATTATACTATTACAAGAGTTAATGACCGAGAGATCGCCAAAGATCTAATTCAAGACACTTTTTTTGCTGGCTTAAAGTCAATGAAAAACTTCAAAGGCGAAGCCAGTGAACGTACTTGGCTTATTTCTATCTTAAAGCGAAAGATTATTGATTATTACAGAAAAATAAATTCCACCAAAGGTCAGGCTGAAGTCCGAATGACCTACAGCAATTCAGAAGATCATGAAGGCGATTGGCTTGAAGAGCGCGTAGAGGATGAAGGGTATTTAAACGCTCAAGAAACACTAGAAAACACTGAACTTGGTGACGCCATCTATGACTGTATGGATAAATTAACAGAAAAGCAAGCTAGAGTCTTCAAAATGAAGACCATATTAAATTATGAAACTGAGACGATCTGTAATGAATTAAAAATCACTCCGTCTAACTTATGGGTTATTATTCACCGTGCTAGAACTGCTATGGCAGAATGCATGGAAAAAAACTGGTTATAATTTAGCATGTCAAAATCATTTTTTATTTCAAAAGAAGACGCATTCCATATATGTGACAAATCACAATACAAGGAATCAACCCTATGGGAAAAGGTAAAGTTAATGTTTCGCTGCATTTATTGCCGCAATACCCGTTTTTATGTAAGTCGCAATACCAAATTGACTGAAGCCATCAAAACTTCAAGACTTGACTGTTTAAAAGAACATGAGCGCCAAATGCTGGAGGCGCAATTGAAAAAACATTTAAAAAACGAAGTGTAATATCAACCAGAGAATAGGTACACCTTCCACCCAAAACGAACTGTAATAATCAGGTCTTTTTTTATTGGAAAACACAATAAACAGCACCGTTATAAAAGTTACTGCTAAGGTCAATAAGATCAGTTTAGGCGTTAATTCTTCTTTTGCAAACTCTAACACTAAAAAAACCATAGCCAATAGCACCCCTATAATTTTTGTGTTTTTAACCCCTATTTTCTGCGGAATGGTGGCCAATTTCAAGCTGTCATATTGTAAATCCCTTATTTCAAAGGGCAGCATTAAGAGCATCACCAACAAAAAACGCTGAATGGCCGTTAGCCAAACATCTATATTAAAGGGCATTGTACTATTTAATACAGGAAGCAAAACGGTTACTCCTGCCCAAACCAGCGCAATAACATACACTTTTAGACCTCCAATATTTCTGAGGTTTTTTTGCTGATCCATAAACAGGTAGCGTGGTAAGAAAGGAATGGCATAAAAAAAGGTTACCAACCCAAAAACTGCGATATAAATTAAAGTTCGAAGTTCCAACTGCAAGCCAAACCAAACCATAAACACGAAGCATAGCAATGAAAATACTTGGATTATTTTCAGCCATTCTGCCAAGCTTCGGTGGTGAAATCTCGCCAATCCAAAATACTTTACAAAATTATAACCGGTAATAGTGGAAAAATAAACGAAGAAAAGCAAGGGCCAATCCGGTACTAAATGCAGTTCCAAAAGCGTGACGTACGTCATTGAAAGTACAGCTAAAGCCACATGCATACTACTATTGATATAAAAATCGAATAACGACCATAAACGCTTCATTTTACAAAAATAAGCAATGTGTTAATAAGAGTTTCAATTGGTTAAAAACTTTAGTTTTACTTCACTAAAAATGGTCTTTAATTCCGTAAATTTGCGCTTCAAAACACAACTATATTTTAATGAATACAAACGCTTTTGCTCTTCGACATATTGGTCCTGATGACAACGACCAAAATCAGATGCTCAAAACCATTGGAGTTGATAGTTTAGATCAACTTATTTTTGAAACCATTCCTGACGATATCCGCTTGAAAAACGGATTGAATCTTGATGAACCAATGACGGAATATGAGTATTTAAATCACGTTCTTGAACTTTCAAAAAAGAACAAAATCTTTAAATCCTATATTGGTTTAGGCTACCACCCTACTATTGTACCGGCTGTCATACAGCGTAACGTACTTGAAAATCCGGGTTGGTACACCGCCTATACACCTTACCAAGCTGAAATTGCCCAAGGCAGACTGGAAGCGCTTTTAAATTTCCAAACCGTCATTACTGATTTGACAGGAATGGAAATTGCCAATGCTTCTTTATTGGATGAAAGCACTGCTGCTGCTGAGGCCATGAGCTTATTGTTTGCCGTTCGCGATCGTGATCAGAAGAAAAAAGGTGTCAATAAATTTTTTGTTTCTGATGCTATTTTACCCCAAACATTATCTTTGTTACACACCAGATCAGCGCCTATTGGCATTGAATTGGTAGTTGGTTGTGAGGATGATTTTAGTTTTTCGTCAGAATTTTTTGGTGCTATCTTACAGTATCCAGGAAAAGACGGATTGGTAAGTGACATCAAATCGTTTATAGAACAAGCAAACGCCAACCAAATAAAAGTGGCCGTTGCCGCGGATATTTTGAGTTTGGTAAAATTGGAAGCCCCAGGCAAATTTGGTGCTGACGTAGTTGTCGGAACAACGCAACGCTTTGGCGTTCCTATGGGTTATGGTGGGCCACATGCCGCTTATTTTGCTACAAAAGAAGCCTACAAACGCGATTTGCCAGGACGTATTATTGGCGTGACCAAAGATATGAATGGCAACAGAGCCTTGCGCATGGCCTTACAAACACGCGAACAACACATAAAACGTGACAAAGCAACTTCAAACATCTGTACTGCACAAGTGCTTCTGGCGGTTATGGCGAGCATGTATGCCGTTTATCACGGTCCTAAAGGACTAAGATTTATTGCTGACAAAGTACACAATACTGCTTCAAGTGTAGCCAAAGCTTTAACTCAATTAGGCTATAAACAAAAAAATACATCGTTTTTTGATACCATCAAAATTGAGGCGAATGCTGATAACATTAAAAAGATTGCAGAACGTCATGAAGTGAATTTCTACTATCCTAATGCAGATACCATCACGATTTCAATCAATCAAACAACATCTTTAAAAGATGCCAATGAAATTATTGCAATTTTTGCTGAAAATCGTCAGAAAGACACCATTATTCTATCAGAAATTGAAGATGCTAACTGCATCACTGAAGCCTTACAACGTCAGTCAGAATTTTTAACTTTAGACGTATTCAACAAGCACCATTCTGAAACTGAATTGATGCGTTATATTAAAATGCTGGAGCGCAAAGATTTATCTTTAAACCACTCGATGATTGCTTTAGGGTCTTGTACGATGAAACTTAACGCTGCCGCAGAAATGTTGCCGTTAAGCTGGCCCAACTGGGGAAGTATTCATCCCTTTTGCCCAATTGAACAAGCTGAAGGCTATCAGATTGTACTAAAAGCTCTTGAAGACCAACTCACGGAAATTACAGGTTTTGCGGGTACGTCCTTACAACCAAATTCTGGTGCACAAGGTGAATATGCAGGATTGATGGTAATTAAAGCGTATCATGAATCACGCAATGAAGGTCATCGTAACATTTGTTTAATTCCTTCTTCAGCTCACGGCACCAACCCTGCAAGTGCGGTTATGGCGGGAATGAAAGTTGTAGTGACCAAATCTACTGAAGAAGGAAATATCGATGTAGATGATTTGCGTGAAAAAGCGATTAAACACAAAGATAATTTATCATGTTTGATGGTGACCTATCCATCAACTCATGGTGTTTACGAATCTGCAATTAAAGAAATTACCCAATTAATTCATGACAATGGAGGCCAAGTTTATATGGATGGCGCCAACATGAATGCACAAGTTGGATTGACCAATCCGGGTAACATCGGCGCAGATGTATGCCATCTTAATTTACACAAAACCTTTGCCATACCTCATGGTGGTGGCGGACCGGGTGTTGGACCAATTTGTGTGGCAGAACAGTTAGTTCCGTTTTTACCGGGCAATCCTGTGATTAAAACTGGTGGTGATAAAGCCATAACGGCCATTTCTGCGGCGCCATTTGGATCCTCTTTGGTATGTTTAATCTCTTATGGGTATATCAAAATGTTAGGCGCTGAAGGATTGACCAAAGCAACAACCACAGCCATTTTAAATGCCAACTATATCAAACAGCGCTTACAAGGCCAATTTGATACCTTGTATTCCGGAGAACGTGGACGTGCAGCTCATGAAATGATTGTAGACTGTCGCCCATTTAAAGAAAATGGTATCGAGGTTACTGATATCGCAAAACGTTTGATGGATTATGGATTCCATGCACCAACCGTATCCTTCCCAGTGGCAGGAACATTGATGATTGAACCTACTGAAAGCGAAAGTAAAGAAGAGATGGATCGGTTTTGTGATGCCATGATTTCTATCAAGAAAGAAATTGACAACGCTTCAAAAAACGATGATCAGAATGTGCTTAAAAATGCACCACATACTTTGGCAATGCTAACATCTGATCAATGGGACTTCCCGTATTCAAGAGAAACGGCAGCTTATCCATTAGATTATATCCAAGATAATAAGTTTTGGCCAACCGTAAGACGTGTTGACGATGCTTATGGCGATAGGAACTTAATCTGTACGTGTGCGCCTATTGAAGATTATATGGAGGCTTAAGAGTATCATATTTTACACTTTAGAGCGCTCTTTAAAATTTTAAATGAGCGCTCTATTGTTGATTTATATTTGTATAAAGGATTTTTTTAATAATTTGGCAAAAAAGACTAAAAAAGCCAACAATTAGCTGTATTCAAAACGATTATTAAGTACATTAGTAAATTGAACAAATTTAAAGACAATGGCAACAAAGATTACTGGTACCGGTAGCTATATCCCAGAAAGTATCGAAAAAAATGAAGACTTTCATAACCATCAATTTTTAAATGTTGACGGCTCTAGTTTAACACATCCCAATTCTGTAATTATTGAGAAATTTAAGGCTATTACAGGAATTAACGAACGCCGTTACGCTTTTGATCATTTAACGTCTTCTGACTTGGCATTTTTTGCTGCAGAAAAAGCAATCGCTAATGCGGGTATTGATCCGGAAGAATTGGATTATATCATCATGGCACATAATTTTGGTGATGTCAAACACAATACGGTGCAAACCGACGTCTTGCCATGTTTAGCCTCAAGGGTTAAGCACAGTTTAAGGATCAAAAACCCTAAATGTGTTGCTTATGATATTCTTTTTGGATGTCCTGGTTGGATTGAAGGTGTTATCCAAGCTAATGCGTTTATAAAAGCAGGTATCGCTAAAAAGTGTTTGGTAATTGGTTCTGAAACGTTATCCCGGGTGGTAGATAAACACGATCGTGATTCGATGATTTATAGTGATGGCGCTGGCGCGACAGTTATTGAAGCTACAGATGAAGAAGGGGGTATCTTAGCCCATGAAACTGGAAGCTATACGTATGATGAAGCCTATTACCTGTTTTTCGGAAATTCCAATAATAAAGAGTTGTGCCCTGACACGCGCTATATTAAAATGGATGGCCGTAAAATTTACGAATTCGCTCTAAAGCATGTGCCACTAGCCATGAAAACCTGTCTGGATAAAGCCAATCTTGATATCAAAGATGTTAAAAAAATATTCATTCACCAAGCCAATGAAAAGATGGATGAAGCCATTCTGAAACGCTTCTACAAACTTTACGATGCTGAAATTCCTGAAGGCATTATGCCTATGAGTATTCAGGAATTAGGAAACAGTTCTGTGGCCACAATTCCTACCCTTTTTGATCTGGTCAGAAACAATAAGATAGCAAACCAGAGCGTGAATAAAGGTGATATTATCATGTTTGCCAGTGTTGGTGGAGGCATGCATATCAATACCATAGTTTATCAATACTAAAATGAAAATTGGTGTTGTTGTAGATAATGAATTTGACCATGACCACCGTGTTCAAAAAGAAATACGTTTGTTGCAACAAGAAGGCCACAGCATTTCTGTACTCTGTTTTGATTTCAAAAAAACCTATAAAACTTATCCTAATCTTATTGTAGAAAGGGTTAGAATTCCCCGAAAAGTACGCGACTTACTTGTACTATTAAGCACAAATTTCAACTTTTACGAAGCGTTGTGGCAAAAACATATTACTACATTTATCAGTAAACATAAGTTGGACGCTTTACATGTGCACGACCTTTATTTAGCTAAAGCGGCCAGCAAAGGAATTCAACACTCACAACACGATATTCCGCTCACTTTAGATTTACACGAAAACTACCCTGCTGCCATTAACTCTTATGAATGGGCTATTAAAGGATGGCGAAAATATGTAGTGCAGCCTCAAAAATGGTATCACAAAGAAGGCGACTATTTAAAATACGCTGACCATCTGATTGTTTTGAGCGATTCTTTTAAACAGGATCTGACCCAGCGGTTTCCGTTTTTAGAATCTAACACCATTTATGTGCATCCCAACATGCCGGATTTTGAAAGCTATCAAGCCTTTGAAAAAACAGATTATGCTGTAGCTTTCGATTCTGATTTACCAACCCTGTTTTACTTTGGGGTGGTTGCCAAACGCAGAGGAATCATGGATGTTTTACCTTGGATTATTGAGCTTCTGGAAGAAGGAACGCAGTTTCACACACTTATTATTGGACCAACGGATAAGGCTGATAAAAGCAGGTTCCAAAGCTTTATTGATCACCCGGTGTTAAAGGATTATATCACGTATATTCCTTGGGCAGATGTAAAATACCTTCCTGCCTACCTGAAGAAAATATCGATTGGTTTAGCGCCATTTCAAGTTAATGCCCAACACGATTCGGGCGTTGCCAATAAATTATTTCAGTATATGTATGGTGAAATCCCGATATTGGCCACCAAGTGCAAGGCACAGCAGCAACTCATAGAAAGTTCAGCATCTGGATTACTTTACAGCACCAAAGAAGAATTTAAGCAGGCAGTGCATGAATTGATAACAAGTAAATCTTTACGTGCAGAACTTGGGGCCAATGGTAAGAAAAAATTGCTTGCCCTTTATGAAAACAAAACAGACCGACAATTTTTAAACATTTATAAAGAACTTAATTAAAACTCCAGCCTTTATAGCTGCTTGAGGCTTCCAATTTATCTTCAAGTGCATCTTCCAACTCAGGAAAGAAATCAATACCCGTTAACACCTCTACAGAATCTACAGGCACCACAAAATTGTATAAGGGTTCCTCAGAATCGCGATGTGGCATTAAAAACGCAATCATTTTTTCATGTTCTGCATCATAAATTACTTTATAAAACTGATTAGGCACGGCAACCCTCTCGTTTCCTATGGTTTCCAAATCGCCTTTTAAAACACCACCCGTAACCACAAATACACCATCATATTTGCGAGCCCAATAACGCACTTTTTGTTCTAAGGTATTCCAAATGCCCGAATTAAAGTCATGGGTCTGGGGGCTAATGTTACTTGTCAAGAACGTTTCGTCATAGGCCTCCTTAGTATAGCTTTTGTCTCCTGCAGGACAGAGATGTCCGCGGTCATAACCAGAATTTTTATAATTACGCCAACTTGCGGCTCCTGTTTTGACCGCTAGATCAACTTCAAAATACGGCCGCTTAAAGTTTGATTTGGAAAGGTGCGATTTCTTAAGTTCATAGGCCACCCATTCTGCCTGTTCATGGGGCTCACTATAAGATAAGGAATAGCCGTTGTGATGGACCACTTGACCGGTTGTACTTGTGGGCAAATAAAAAGTTCTGCTTTCTGACTTGACACTTGCCCCTTCCCTTACACTTTCCGCGACATCTTTTTCATTAATAAAATGCTCATAGCCATATACGCCTATAACAAGAAGTATCGCGAGAATTCCGTAAAGTTTTCTTTTTCTCAAAATTTAATCCAATACAAATTCTAAAGGCTGACCCGTAGCTGCATTAGGAAAGCTAATGCCCAAAATGGCAGACATTGTAGGTGCAATGTCAGTGATATGTGTTTTTTTATAAGTACTGCCATGGGTAATACCATGTCCAAATAACAATAGCGGTACGTGTGTGTCATAATTAAACGACGACCCATGCGTTGAACCCGTTTGACTGTATGAGATAACTGCCGGATCTAGAATATAAATCACATCTCCAGAACGTTTTTGATTATAGCCATTTTGAATCAATTCCTCTATACCGGTTGTAAATGATGTTTGTGACATGGATATTCCTGAGTAGGCTTTATCGATATGTGTATAGGCTATTATTTCATTTACAATAGCATTCTGAACCTCATAGAGATCCAAGTCCATCTCTGAAAGTTTTGATCTGTTTAAGAATATTTGGTTATTACTGATTGTTTCAACAAGATCTTCAGTTTTATATTTCGCTTTTAAAAAGGCGTACAATTGCTCTTTAAATACTCTTCCATCAAAATAACCTGCGGGAATATTCACACTTTTCAAATATGCCGGCACCTCTACCGCGGCATGATCTGCGGTAAGAAAAACTGTATAATTACCTTTGCCCACTTTCGCGTCCAAACCTTTAAATAAGCGTTCCAAATCTTTATCAAGTCGTAAATAGGTATCTTGAACTTCTTTAGAGTTGACGCCAAAATTATGTCCTATATAATCTGGACTGGAATAACTAATGGCCAAGACATCAGTAAACTCATCTTTACCCAATGCTTCACCATCAATGGCTGCCAAAGCAAAATCGGTAGTAATACTGTTTCCATAAGGTGTTGCTTTTATGATGTCAAAGCCCATATTTTTATCGTTCAGAGCCATTAAGTCATAAGGAAAGGTAGCAGTTTCCTTACCATTAAAACCGCCTTCAAATGTGTTTTCGTCAGAACCACTTTCCGTGTAGGTTGCAATATCATATAAGGTATTCCATTCCTTTAAATAGGATTGGGCTTGATTTGACGTATTAAATTTCTGAACCCATTGTGGCATTTCACTCATATAATAGGTACTTGTAATCCAACGCCCTTCGTCCGCACCGTGGAACCAATACGCGGCATTTGCCGTATGTCCCGCAGGAAGAATAGCGCCTCTATCTTTAAGGGCAATCCCAATTGTTTTCCCTCTCATTTGAGTAAAAAGTCTATTCTCATCTCCAAATGTGGTGGTTTTCATTCGTCTTGGTGACATCTTCCCTGCATCGTGAGTAGTACCTATGGATGTTACAGTACTATCCTCTGTACAATAAACTGATTTTTTAATTTCTTTATCATACCAATTATTGCCAATGATGCCGTGATATTTTGGAGTTGTTCCGGTATACACTGAAGTGTGTCCAGGACCTGTGTAGGTTGGTACATAATTAAAGTGATGATTCTTACAATCAAAGCCCTCAGTCATCATTCGCTTAAAACCTCCATCACCATATTTATCATAAAAACGAGTTAAATAATCATAACGCATTTGATCCACAACAATGCCCACAATTAGTTTTGGTTGCGTACTAATAGTATTATCTTTGCTCGCCTTGCTTTTAGTATTATTTTGTTGTGCTTGAAAAGAGGAAACAAAAAACAATGTGAGGATAATGCTGTAAAGAGAAATTTTCATGATATTTAGGTTGAGTTTAAATATCAAAAATACAGCTTTTTAAAATATGATAATTTTAAATTAAGGTTAAATACGTCGCAGTTTTTTTTACTTTAGCAGTAATAAAATTTAATATGAGCTACCTACATAGTATTGGTCAATATTTTTTGATGATAAAGGAAATATTCCGCAAGCCCACAAAATGGTCTGTGATGCGGCGTCTAGTATTTAAGGATATTGATGATTTAATTATTAATTCCATAGGTATTGTATCCTTTATTGCGTTTTTTGTTGGAGGTGTTGTAACCATTCAAACCGCTCTGAATATGACCAATCCGCTCATTCCAAAAACACTGGTGGGTTTCGCAACACGGCAGTCGGTTATTTTAGAGTTTGCCCCCACCTTTATCTCCATTATTATGGCAGGAAAGGTTGGGTCTTTTATCACCTCAAGCATTGGAACGATGCGCGTTACTGAGCAAATTGATGCTTTAGAAGTTATGGGGATCAATGCCATCAATTATTTGGTGTTTCCTAAATTCATTGCGCTAATGCTCTATCCGTTTTTGATTTCTATTGCTATGTTTTTAGGAATTCTTGGCGGAATGGCCGCTTGTGTTTTTGGAGGCTTTGCTTCTTTAGATGACTATATTGCAGGGATACAAATGGACTTTATACCATTTCATATGCTATATGCATTTATTAAAACTTTTGTTTTTGCTTTTTTATTGGCAACTATTCCTTCCTACCATGGATTTTACATGACGGGTGGGGCATTGGAAGTTGGTAAAGCTAGTACCACCTCTTTTGTATGGACGAGTGTGGCAATTATTCTACTAAACTATATTTTAACCCAAATGATGTTAAGCTAATGATTGAAGTCAATGATATCCATAAATCTTTTGGTGGTTCTGAAATATTAAAAGGCATCTCCACCACTTTCGAAAAGGGAAAAACCAACCTTGTTATCGGACAGAGTGGCTCTGGAAAGACAGTATTTCTAAAGACATTGCTCGGCTTATTTACTCCTGAAAAAGGCTCAATTTCTTATGATGGCAGAAAGTACTCTGATTTGTCTTCTGACGAAAAAAGTGAATTGAGAGCAGAAATGGGCATGGTTTTTCAAGGTAGTGCACTCTTTGACTCTATGACCATTGCAGAAAATGTTAAGTTTCCGTTGCGGATGTTCACAAAACAGAGCAAAAGCGAAATGGAAGATCGAGTCAATTTTGTGTTAAAAAGAGTCAATCTTGATGATGCCCATAACAAATTACCAAGTGAAGCTTCGGGTGGGATGCAAAAACGTGTCGCTATTGCTAGAGCTATTGTAAATAAACCAAAATATTTATTTTGTGATGAACCGAACTCTGGATTAGACCCAAGAACAGCGACGGTTATTGACAACCTCATTCAAGAAATTACTCAAGAATATGATATCACAACCATCATCAACACGCATGATATGAACTCCGTAATGGAAATTGGGGAAAAAATTGTGTTCTTAAAAGATGGACTTAAAGAATGGGAAGGCTCCAATAAAAACATATTTAAAACAGATAATGAAGCAGTGACCGGCTTTGTGTATTCGTCCGATTTATTTAAGAGAGTACAAAAAATGTATTTAGAAGAAGATCTATAGAGCGTTTCTTCGCTACACGTTTTCGTAAACTCATCAAATTGCATGATTAATTAGAGTAGCACCTAACTTTGACGCCTTACCACCAAAGAGTCCATTTTATACTTCTGCTTTAACCAACGCTTCAATTTTGCTTGTTCCTTAGCAATATCATCTTCTTTGACATCTTTATTCCATTTCACTGTAAATTCTGATATTGTATCTAGCTTTTTAAAATTGGATGAAATGACACTGGAGTATGACAGCCTATCAATATTCTCATAGTTGATTTTCACTTCTTTGGTCAATTCTTCAAAAGGAATTTGAAGTGCTTCGTATTTTGATAATTTTCGAACTTTGTCTTCTAAAAAAATTATCTTCTCGTTTTGAGACAACAAATCCAAAGAATCGCGATATCGCAACTGCGACATGTATCTCAAATTATCCAAATTTTTAGATCTGTTTTGATTAAATTCCAATTTTGTATTGAACAGTGAAGGGTAATCCTTTAAACGACTTCTTAAAACAGAAATCGTACTTTCTGGTATTTGATCTAATCCAAAACTATTAAATTCTAAAATGGATTGCTTGCCTTCAATCCCTGAATACTTGTACACCGCATTAGATTTAATATAATCAGCATGGGGTAAGCCTTCCAATTCATTTTTTATATACGCTTGTGCAGCATTTTCAAACTTACTTTGTCTCCACACATCAATAAACGTAATGATGGCAGGAATCATCACGACAACTGCAACTGCTGTGGCTATTCTGGACGTACGCTTACGCTTTGCTGAATTGGCATATTTCAACATCGGAAAACCCAATATTTTGACCACTAGAAAGGTTGCCAACGCAATAAAAATAGTATTGATGGTAAATAAATACATCGCACCAAAAAAGTAAGGGAAATTACCTTTTGCCAATCCGTAACCGGCTGTACATAGAGGCGGCATTAATGCTGTTGCAATGGCTACACCAAAAATTACTGAGGCAATTGTGCCTTTTTTAGTTCTGGCAATAATCAGCGCCAAACCACCAAAAAACGCAATCATGACGTCCCGAATATCAGGTTTTACACGTCCTAATAATTCGGAAGTATCTTCACTTAGTGGAAAAAACTTGAAGAATAAAAATGCCGTGGTCAAACTCAAGACAATCATGATGACCAAATTTATCAATGAGCGTCTTAAAGTATCAATATCATTGATAGCTATGGAAAGTCCAACCCCAAGTATTGGCCCCATTAAGGGAGAAATTAGCATGGCACCAATAACAACTGCAGCAGAATTGGCGTTCAACCCGATAGAAGCCACGAAAATAGAGCAAATAAGAATCCAAGCGGTGGCGCCTTTAAATGGGATATCGCCTTTAATGGCTGCCAAAGTTGCATCTCTGTCAGTGTCTTCACGAAAATCCAACAACTCGCTAAAAAACTTTTTAATGCTTACCCATAACCCTTGAGCATCCTTTTTTACAGCGTCTTTAGTCGCTTCAACTGCTTTATCCTGTTCTTTTGATTTTTCTTCTTCTGAAAAATTGAACTTATTTTCTTCCATCAATTCAGTTATTGGGTTTTACTAATAAACCAAAATATAATCTAGTGGTATATCGTCTAGGTTACTCAATGCGCATTTTAAGTATTGAAGTGATTACCCGTAATTTTCTCCAAATTCTTGTTTCACTTTTTGTAGCACTTGTTTAATATCCTGCTCTTTAGATTTCGGAAATATAAGCAAAACTTCGTCTTTGTCAACTATGATATAATCTTTAAGCCCGTCAACCACTACAATCTTATCGCTTTTAGTTCTGATCATATTACCTGAAGCATCCTCAGTCAAAGCTCTGGCATTTACCACGGCATTTTGATGCTCATCTTTATTCAATTTATCATACAAACTACCCCAAGTACCCAAATCATTCCAATCAAATTCCGCGGGTAAGACGTAGACATTTTCAGAAGATTCCATAATGGCATAATCCACTGAAATATTTTCTGACTTTCCGTAGTTCTCGGCAATAAAGAGATCTTCATCATCCGTGTTATAAATATTAATTCCTTTTTCAAAGACCTCAAACAATTGAGGTTGATGAAATTGAAAGGCCTTAATTACACTAGTAGCACTCCACATAAATATGCCCGCATTCCATAAAAAATTACCTTGGCTGATAAAGGTTTTTGCGGTGTCATAATCTGGTTTCTCCCTGAATTGTCGTACCGGTTTTATAGTATCATTAGTGTTTTTGTCATATTCTATATACCCGTAACCCGTATTTGGGAATGTGGGCTGAATCCCCAAGGTCATCAAGGCATCATTTTTTTCACAAAACTCAAAAGCTTGTTGTACGTTTTGGGTGAATTTGGATTCATCTTCAATCCAATGATCACTTGGAGCAACAATCATTACCGCATCAGGATTTTCCTTTTGTATTTTTAAAGAGGCGTATAAAATGCAAGGTGCTGTATTACGCATTGCAGGTTCCAATAATACCTGACGTTCCGTAACTCCTGGTAGTTGCTCAAACACCAAATCCTTATACATCGCATTGGTGAGAATAAAAATATTCTCATTTGGGATTAATTTTGAGAGCCGCTGGAATGTTTTTTGGATAAGGGTATCTCCAGTGCCCAACATATCATGAAATTGCTTTGGAAAATCCTGTGTGCTCATAGGCCAGAATCGTGATCCTACGCCACCCGCCATCAAAATGGCGTAATAATTTTTATTTTTCATATCATTATGTTGTTAATGCAATTCCGAAACTTCGGAATCATTAATCTATATTCTAATATTCCATTTTTAAAAAAGAAAACTTTCAACATTTTAGAACCTTGTTTTAAAACAATACTCTAACCCATTAAACTTCTGTCTGTGCCGGAATAAGCTCCACCTCCGCATTTGGGTTGAAAAGATACAACTTTCCTGACGTTACTTCAACACCTTCATGGCGCGTACGTCTTTTAACTCCTTTTCGAAAAATTCGTCCATTGTAAAGTTTAAATTCCGCTCCCAACGGAACTTCAAAAATATACGTTTTATCATTGGGCGGATCATAGTGTTTTAAAGCCAATGCTAATTTAACATCAGTATCACTACTGGCCTTCGGATTTTTAAAATGCCGTGCCAAAAGCGGCAACAATTCAATCGGAAACACATTCGGATTCAAAAAAGGCAACATTAAGCGTTGAAAGGTATGCTTCCACTCTTTCCCGTGTGGCTTAATGTATCTCCCGTAATCATTAAAAGCCTCAAAATGAGCTATTTCATGAATTAAAGTTATCAAGAATCGATAATGATTGAGATTAGAATTGATGGTTATTTGATGTTTATTATTTGGCAATTTCCTGTAATCGCCATGTCGGGTCTTGCGTTCTTTTTTGATTTTCACCACCAAGTTATCATGCTTTAAAAGCTCGATAACATCAGGGATTGCCTGATACGGAATGTATTCTTGAAGCGTATTGTGCATGGGGGCAAAAATACGAGATTTGGGCATAATGTGTAAAGAATTTTGTAATTTTAGGCAACAAAAGTTTACCATATAATTAAAGTTAGTCCACTGCGCAATGGTTATCTTTATTGACAAAGTGGGTGTAGAGCAAAACCCAGCAACTTAGAATTAAAAATACTCACATCTTATATATAACAACTGACATTACATGGCATTTATAGATTATTACAAAATTTTGGGCATTGACAAATCGGCCACAACAGCTGAGATAAAGAAGGCCTACCGCAAGTTGGCACGCAAACACCATCCGGATGTCAATCCAAACGATAAAACAGCTGAGAAAAAGTTCAAGGAAATCAATGAGGCCAATGAAGTATTGAGTGACGCTGATAAGCGCAAAAAATATGATAAATATGGCAAAGATTGGCAACACGGCGAAGCACAGGAACAAGCACAACGCCAGTACCAATCGCAAAGGCAGTATCAGCAACAGGGTTCTGGTAATTTTGGTGGGGGCAATTTCTCAGATGGCGAATTTTCAGATTTTTTTGAGTCTATGTTTGGGGGCGGTGGCGCCTCTAGAGGCCGTGGAAGAGGGACAGGGTTTAGAGGTCAGGATTTCAACGCTCAACTACAGTTAGACTTAAAAGATGTTTATGAAACACAAAAAAGAGTACTGACCGTAAATGGGAAAAACATCAGATTGACCATTCCTGCGGGGGTTGAAAATGGCCAGGTTATTAAGATAACCGGAAAAGGAGGCCCGGGCGTAAATGGCGGACCACATGGCGATTTGTTGATTGAATTTAACATCAGCAACAGTACGGAATTTAAACGTGATGGCTCTAATCTATATGCAACAGAAACCATTGATCTTTATACAGCAATTTTAGGTGGCGATGTGACCGTAGACACTTTTGATGGTAAAGTAAAGCTAAAGGTCAAGCCAGAAACCCAAAACGGCACTAAAGTAAAACTTAAGGGTAAAGGATTCCCTGTATATAAAAAGGAGGGGCAGTATGGCGATCTTTATATTACCTATGATATTGTCATGCCAACCAATCTATCTTCTAAAGAAAAAGAGTTGTTCACTGAACTTAAAAATTTAAAATCATGAGTACAGAAACTTATATCCCCTTAAAAACCTTATGCACGCACTACAAAGTGGAAACCTCCTTTTTTCAAGGTTTAAATGAGTATGGCTTAATTGAAATAACAACCATTGAACATGCACCTTGCGTCCATCATGACCATATTAAAAATTTAGAATCGATAATCCGATTACATCAAGATTTACATATTAATTTTGAAGGCATTGACACCGTGATGAACCTTTTGGAAAAAATCAATACGCTGCAAAATGAATTGATCGCTGCAAAAAACAGATTACGGATATTTGAGGAATAAACTCTAACGCATTTATAGAGAATTGTATATCCGTTTTTTGTTATACAGGTAAAAAATCCGCGAACATCTCCGTAATCAGCGGGAAACAAAAATAAGCGTAGGGAAAAATTACCCACGCTGATCTCGCAGATTTACGCTAAACAGAAACAAATAATTGTTTTTTTTTGATAAAACGCACATATTATAATGAATCAATTTATATCATTATGATGTGTTACGAACAATCAACTCTAGAGATGTTCTAATTTATAAACCTATATCTTTTTTCACAATCTTTAGTCCTAAATAGTCGACCCTTAAAAAGAGGCTTTATGATTAATCAGGCT